>NZ_QSLN01000029.1 GCF_003368535.1 Ammonifex thiophilus | reverse complement strand
GGAGGCAGGAGCAAGAACGAACAGAAGCAGCAAAAACCAACAAGACTAAGAAAGGGGCAGCTTAACAAGGCTCTAATAAGCTCCAAAGGCTACCAGAGGGATTTTACACACAAAATTGGACTTGACCTCATATCGGAACTTCTCCTGAGGCCAGATCTTTCGGTTGGTTTCATGAAAGTTTTGATGGGGAATGAAAGGTTTGATGCCTAGCGCCAAAAGTTCTCTGTAGGTGCGGGATTCACCGTGAGCCTTATCACCTGATACGGAGTCCACCCGAAAGCCAAACTTGAACATCTGGGAAGTTATCATGGGAACCAATACCCGGGCCTCATCAGCATTCCCCGGAATCACTTCAACCCCAGTGATAATGTTGTACAAGCTGTCTACCGTAACACACTCGATATAACCCAGCTTTTTCGGTTGCCCGGGACGGGCAAATATCCTGGCGTCTGGGTCAGTACGACTTACGTGAGTGGCATTGGTCTTCTTGGACCTTCTTGACTTGCCTGGCACCTCTTTGCCGCCATTGGTCTTAGAAGCAAAACTCAAGTCCCCTTCTGGGGTATCCGCAGTGCCGTCTGTTACGGAGATACCCTCTGACCCAGACACAGTAGAACAAAGATTTTCGTTCGAGCCAGGATGTATCCCGGAATCATCTAGTGTAGTCCCCTCTTCAATGGACAGCTGCGACTCCCCTTCCACCTCCGGTGCTACAGGATTTTCCTGCTCTACCTTCTGGATGTACTCCGCAGGAGACATCTCAACTACCCGCCTGGGTACCATGGAATCGTAGGAAGCGTTGGCCTGAATAGTAGTGCCGTCAAAAGAGAGGTGTTGACCTCCTACCAGACCCGCCGCTATACACTGGCGAACAATCTCATCGAAGACTTCTTGAAAAACAGAGGTACCTTTGAAGCGGCCGTGGCGGTTCTTCGACAGGGTGGAATGGTCGGGAATCTCCTCGTCCAACTCATACCCTATAAATTCCCGGAAAGCCAGGTTAACCCGAATCTGCTCCATTAGTTCGCGTTCGGAGGTGATACCATAGAAGTAACCTACAAGCAGTATCCGGATAAGCACTTCGGGGTCGATGGAAGGCCGGCCAGTGTGGGAATACAGATGAGCCACCTTTTTCCGGATGAAGGAGAAATCAACTACCTTCTCTACCTGACGTAGAAAGTGATTTTCCGGAATGAGACTATGCCAGCAACCAAAGAACATGGAACACTGACGCACTTTTTGACCCATCATCTACTCTCATCCCTTCAAAACAACCTGCAACACCAATATACCACAGTATGACCATAATTGCAACATAAATATCTCATGGTTTAAGCAACTTTCTTGCTTGTTATAATCTGTTTTTCAACAGCCCCTAGATGCCGAGGAGCGACAAGACCTGGGCGGCCGCCGCCCCGAAGGCATCAAACGAAGCCGGGGAGACTCCCCGCGAAGCGGCCAGCACCACGTCCTCCGTCTCCGGGATGTCGACCACGCCCAGCGCCCCCGGCAGCTCCGCCTCCAGGACGGTGCTGCGGAAGGAGCCGCGGAGGTTCCGCACCCCGGGGGAGACCCGGTTCACCACCAGCGCCGCCCTGTCGGCCACCCGCGGCCAGAACTCCTTCGTCGCTTCCACCACCAGCGGGTCGGGGGTGACCACCACCACCGCCCTCTCCGTGACCCCCAGGAGGCCGGAAAGGTAAGGGGGAGACGGAGGGGTGTCCAGCACCACCACGTCGCCGGAAGCGCGGGCCAGGACAGCGGCAACCGCTCTCTCATCGAGGCCGTCAACTTCAACCACTTCCTCCCCGCGCAGGTAACAGGACAGGCAGGGCGGGTGGCCGGCGTCCAGCACGGCCACACTCGCCCCCTGGCGCTTCAGCACCGCCGCCAGGCTGGCTGCCACCACCGTCCTGCCCACGCCGCCCGTGGCCCCCAGGACGGGGACGAAGACCCCCGAAGCCGGGGGTTCCCAGGAAGCGGGTTCCGGCGGCGCGCCCGCCGCGGGGGAAACGGTGTCCGGCCCTCCACCCTGCTCTTCCCACACGCACTCTCCAAAGAGGGGCGGGTCGAGCAGACCCTCCCCGAACTCGAAAAGGGGCGGGTCCGGGAGGTCGGAACCCGCGTCCACCCCCTCCAGGACGCGCACGAGCTGGGACACGGTCGCCGGGCCCGCCAGCACGCACTTCTCCGGTATCCCCACCGACCTGGCGGCCCGGAGGAACGCCTCGCCGGTTGCGTCCGCCGGGCCCGCCGCCACCACCACGGGCACCCGGCCGCCCGTCTGGAGAACGGCATCGACCACCGCCTGCGGGAGTACGTCCGGGCCCCTCAGCACCACCAGGCACGCCCCCTCCGGGATGGAGGAGGCGTCGCCCACGACCTCAACGTTTTCAAGCCGCGGCTTCAGGAGCTTAGCCTGCACGTGACTGCAAAGTACCACTACCATCGGAATTCGCCCCTCCTCTCAAGAGTTCAGCTTCTCCCACAGGGAGGAGACCGCCCGGGCCACGGCCCCCTTCCGGTAGGCCAGCACGGGCAGGGTCCCCTTCCCCAGTGCCTTCTCCACTTCCGGTGTCTCGGGGACCACGGCGGCGACGGGGAGTCCCAGCTCCTCCCCCACCTTCCACGGCGGGACCTCGGAGCGCGGGCGGACGCGGTTGACGACCAGGGTCGGTTTGTGCTTCCTTCCTGAGTGCCAGGGTCACCAGGTGAAATTTTATGGTCAAGAGGTACACGGCCAGTATAGTTACCGCCGTACCGGCGTTCACCAGAACCAGATCGCCAAGGCTCCTTTCCCAGCTTTCCAAAAGACCAACTCTGTCCCCGTAAACGCTCAAAAGGTTTCCGGCACCCGCGGTCAACAGCCCCAAAAGAGGCAACTTTTCTGGCCTGCCGCTTCTCTGGCCCTGCCTCCTGGAGAAGCAAATCCCCATACCCAAGGCGGATAGAAAATATACTGCAGCCCTAAAAAGCCCTGATGCCATCCACACCTGCTCCGGTTCCATCAATCAAACCAACACTCCTTTTGTATACATGGATCCGTCCTGACCTGCGGGCAAAGCTTAAGGCGCCTCCCGCAGAGCGAGGGCGCCTTAAGCTATCGTGAACAAGGCCCTGCTCTCAGCCTCCAAATGTGGTGCAGGGCGTTGGATTGCCCCGCACCGTGCCTCACGCTACTTGCTCCCCAGCGCGTCCAGGAGCCGGAGGATCATCGCCGAGGCTTCCGCCCGCGTCACGGGCTGATCAGGCCGGAAGGTGTTGTCGGGATAGCCGGCGACGATCCCCTTAGCCACGGCAACGCCCACGCTCGCCTTCGCCCAATCTGGGATGGCTTCGGCGTCGGCGAACTTAAGCTCCGCCGGAGTTACTTTGCCTGCCTTCTTTTCCAGGATCCTCACCGCAAGGACGGCCATCTCGACTCGGGAGAGCGGGCGATCGGCCTCGAAGGTAACCGTGCCGTCCGGCTGCGGGTAACCTTTCACCAGGCCCTCTTTGGCCGCGGCGGCAATAACTCCTTTCGCCCAGGCGGGGATGGCGGCTTTGTCGGCGAATTTTAAGTCCTCCTCTTTGCCGGGCGAAAGCTTCAAGGCACGGGCCAATATGGCGGTGACTTCGGCACGGGTGATCTCGTTGTCGGGCTTGAACGTGCCGTCGGGATAGCCGGATACGACCCCCATGGCGGCCAGCCTGGCCACGGTGGCCTCCGCCCAGTGGCCCTGCATGTCCTTAAAGCTGATCACCGGCAGCTTAGGCGCCTCCTTAGGCACAGCAAAAACAGTGAACATGGTAAGGTGGTCGAGCTCCGCGGTGACGGTGCCCCTGGCCAGGTCGTAGGCGCTGTCGACTTTGCGCCACGCCTTCTCCTTTTCGTCGTAGTAGAAGATGGCGGGCTCGCAGTTCTCGGGGAGCCTGCTCCTGTCGAAGTGCAGGGTGACGGTGACCTTCCCGGTGAGCTCGCCGTCAAGGAGCCTGATGTCCACCACGGGGCCGACAACGGCCATGCCGGCGCCGGCCGCCCGGGAGGCGTCCGACTCCTCCAGCACCAGGCGCGCGTTGGCTCCCTTCACCGCGCCGGCGGACACCTCCACCCTGGCCCGGCCGGAGAGCTCGGCCACGGTGACGGCCGCGGGGATGATCCGCTTCTCCACGCGCCCGGCCGGGGCCGCGTAGCCGCCGCCCCCGCCGCCACCGCCGGCGGTGCCGCCCGTACTGGTAGCCAAGAAGCGCACTTCTTTCACGGCGCCATCCGGCCCGCGGTTGCCCAAAAGGTCCACCCCGTACACTTTGAAAGCGTAGCGGTGGCCAGGCTCGCCCTGGAATTGCACTTGCTTCTGGTCGGGACTCAGCACCTGGTAGAGGGTGAACTCTCCTCCGTCCCGGGCCACCAGTAAATATACCCTGTCCAGGCCGGCACCGTCGTCAACGCCGGTCCAGGTAACGGTCACCGGGCCGCTTGCCGTGGCCGGCAGATCCCCCAGGCTGAGCCGCGGCCCTTCGCGGTCAACGGTGCGTGCCTCGACGTTGGTTTCCACCGGCGGGTTGGAGTCGAAGTAGATGCTGGCCTGCGCCTGGATGTAGGCCGCGTGGGCTACGCTTTCCCTGGGCGCCACGCTGAAGAGCACGAACCCGTCGTTGGCCCCGTCGTTGTCCTTGTCCGGCAGAAGGATGTTGGGGAAGAACCACGTCAGCTTGCGGGTTGCCGGATCGTAGCTGAAGCGCATGCGCTCCGTGTACTCGTTGCCCTGCTGCCTCTGGTCCTCGGGCACCCCCTCCAGAACGTCCGGGTCCACCGTGTACTCCAAGTGGGACGAGCCCTCCACCTTAAGCGTGCTCTCGTCCAAATTGGGGTCCAATTCCAACTCCACCCGGATGTCCTTTGCCGGAGCGTTGCCCTCGTTCTCAAAGCGGATGAGGTAGGTCAGCCGCTCGTCCGGGCGGATCCACCCCTGCTCGCCCACGCCCGCCGGGGTGGCCTGGATGTCGTTGGGGTCGTAGGACGCTCCGACCGTGGCGGAGAAGGACGAGCGGACTTCCCGCGCGGTGCTGCGGTAGTCGGCCTGGGCTAGGTTGATGTTTTTTGCGAATTTGCTCAGGTGTTTGTTAAGCGCTTCAATCTCCTCGTCGCTGAGCTTGAGGTACTTTTTCAGGAGCGCCGTGCTGGCCTGGTCCTGAAGCCAGTCTATAAGCTCGTCCTGTGCCAGGTTCAGGTATTCTTCCAGCGCCTGGTCCAGGCTCATGGTTCCCGCCAGCGGCGCGTACCACTTTAGGAAGTTGTCGCATATTTCCTTAAGCTTCTTGAATTCCACCTTTACCAGATTGCGGAACTTGCCGCCCGCACGGGGAGCGCTTTCCAGGGCGCCGATGAAAAGACGCCACGCCTCGTTGTTTATGTCCCGGCCGTAGAGGTACCAGCCTTTCTCCCCGTTGTAACCCACCGACCACATGCTCTTGCCGACCTTGAAGGAAAGCGCCGTCCTCCCGCCGGTAATCTTGGATACCCCTGCCGACCAGAGCTTGCTGGCACCCACCGCACCAACCTCGAGGACTTTCCCGAGGACTTTACCAGTGAAGTAACTGGTCACCACTTCGCGCTGCACCGCACCGTGGGCCACGCCGATGGCCTGACCCACCCGGAAATCGTACTCGTTGCCGAAGACGGGGCCCCAGTCGGGGTCGACATACCCGAACGTGAGATCCTTTATCGTCCCTTGCGCCAGACCAACCAGAGCGTCGGCGTTGCGCCCGTCGGCAAAGCCCTCAAGGGTCTGCTTGCCCCACTCGGCCCAGAAACCGGGGTCGGCCAGGTAGGCGTTGTCGCTGAGGAAGTTGCCCACCGAGTTAATGAAAGTCTGGCTCAGCGAATTGATCAGGTTTTCGCCCGAGTCGTAGACCTTCTCGGCGCCTCCCAAAAGCTTCTCTTCGCCCAGGTCCGATAAGTGGTGGAGGTGCGCCGTCAGAAGGCCCTCGGCCAGCTCCGGCGCAAAGTTCCCCAGTTCCTTGAGGTAGGCCTGGGCTTGCTCCACGGGCATTTCGTCCAGGTGGCAGAGAGCTTCCGCGTAGCTCAGCCAGCCCCACTTGAGGGCCTCGCGTATAATGCCTTCCGCTGCGCCCCCAGCATTAGCGAGCAAGCCCTTCGGGACGTAGCTTATCAGCTTCGGCCAGATAGGCACCACCCTCGCCCCCAAAGGCACCTGGCCCTGGGTCCCCGGCAGCATGATGGCCTCCCTGGCTATGCCCCGGCGGGCCACAAAAGCCACTTTCTTGCCGGCAGGAACGTCAACTCTCACCAGGTACCACTTGTTACCGTCCTTTTCTCCCTGGGCCAATAGCTGCGGCAGGACGGGTTCGCTCCCCGGGTAAAGCCCCCTGAGCCACGCGGGGCTGTCCAGCCGGAAGTTCGTGACCCACGGCTCGGCAACCAGAACCAAGAGCGCTGCGGCGTCCACCGTGCCGGAGTTCGTGAGGAGAACGTCGGTGTGGAAACCGTCGAAAGCCGCATTGATGGGGCCGGAGCCGCTGCCTATCTCCAGGGTCAGGAACGGCAGGGCAGGCGGGACGGCCACGGCGGTTCTCCCGCTTGAGTCAACGGATTTCTCAGTCTGACCGGCAAAAAGGCGCAAGCTGTATAACCCCAGCGGAACCTGGCCGAACTGGGCGGTAAGCGTGCCGCCTTGTACTGTAACCGACGTTGAGGCATATGAGCCGCCTTCCCGCTCCAGCACCACTTTGTCCACATCGGCAAGGCCGAAGCCGCTTAAGGTCAGAACCAGGTTCCGGTTAGGATCAAAGGCAAAGCTTTCCTTCTCCACCAGGGCCGTGGGCCGGGGCGCGACGGTCAGGGTAAGGCTCGACTCGCCGCCGCTGACCCAGAGGAGCGCGGCCGTGCCGGAGATCACTTTGGTCCGCAAGGTCACGCTTCCCTCGCGCAGCCGCACCTTCCAGGTGAAGAGGGAGGTGCCGTTTTCGATGAAGGAGGATCCCGCCGGGTAAAAGTTGTAGGTAACGTGCACCTCGCCCTGGCTGCCGGCTGACTGCACGCCTTTGGTCAGCCGCACACCCGGTTCCGGAACCGGCTCCTGGAAGACTACCTGGTCCGCGCTGTAAACAAGCTCCAGGTAGAGAGACTTGAGGGGAACCTGGGTGCTGGCCGCGGCCGTCAAGGTCACCTCGTCCCCGGCCACCGGATTCGTAGAACTTGAACGGAGCTCAACCTTCACCGGCTCCAGAGCGTCCGGCTCGTACCCGGGGCGGGCGCTCAGCGTACACGCGCCGTCCAGGGCCAGGGCGTATACGTCTCCGGTGCCGTAACTGCCGGCGGCGTTGCGCAGCACCACGTCGGCTGCGTACCGCCCGGCGGAAAGGGCAACGACGGGCCTGTCAGGGTTCTGAACATCTTCCCGCTGCAACCTCCCCCCGGACCACCACTCGATCCTCACGGTGTCGTCCACCGCCGGGGCGGCGGTCCCGTCCGGGGAGCCGGCCAGGTATACGGCCGAAGCCACCCCCTGGCCCTGCAGGCCCCAAGAGGAAAGGGTTACGCGGGCAAAGTTCCAGTTATCCCGGCCTTGGGCGCCCGGAGCGGGCAGTTTCAGCGGCCACGCCGCGTAGCCGGCCTTGGCGGGATCGCTGGTGAAGAGAAGCCGGGCGATCTTCAGCCCTTCTTTGCGCAGCTCGGGCACCTGCGGGTTGGCCGGGTCGGATACCACGAGGGCGAAGCCCGAGCCAACAGGGGAGTCCGGCTTGAGACACAGGTTTTCAAAGGCAGCCACGCCCGCCTGAACCGGAGCCGTCACCGGCTCGCCCTCCAGGCTTGCCCCCACGACGCGCAGGGCCAGGTTGCCCTGGTAGTTTTCCTGCAGGCGCCCTTCCCGGTCGTACACCGCCACCCGCACGCTGAACGGCTCGCCGACCACCAGCGCCGCAGGCGGCGCCTCAACAAACCGCAGGAGAGAAGAGGCTTCTGGGAAAGCGGTGGTGAAGCGGAAGGTATAGTCCGCAGCGAGCGGGTTGCCGGTGAGATCCTTTACCCCACCGGCGGGGACGGTTACAGTGTAGGTGGTGTTAGGTTTAAGGTCTTTTTGCGGTATGATGCTCAGCACTTTGCCAGCGATGCTCTTGGTTACGGCAATCCTGTCGCCAGAAGCGTCCCGGAGAGAGATTTCGTCGAAGGCGCTACCCTGCTGTACCTCCTTATTAAAGGTAACTGTGATGGTTTTGTTCACCGGAACATCGGTAGCGCCATTGGCCGGGTCGGTGCTCCGTACGGTCGGCACCAGATCGGCTATAAAAGCCTGCCCGACATTCTTGTATGAGCCGACGCCGACGATCCGCCCCCCGCTGTCGGTGATGCCGTACGCTGAGTCAAGGGCCCATGGTCCGGGAAAGAGATCGTTCAGGTCCACCGGCCCCTCCGTTTCAGTCCAAAGCTGAGCTTTGCCACTACGGGTTCCCACCACGATACGGCCGTCGTAGCTGATACCAAGGGGGCGGAAGTCCAGATCTAGCTTGCTTCCAAAACCACTTCCCCTAAGGAGAAAACCACTCTTAGCACCATCGTAATTACCCAAAATTGTAGAACCGTCCCGTGAGATCCGGGCCCAGTAAGGGAATACTCCCCCGGGCACCAAGGTAGTCCCGCTCTTGTTAGGGATGTCTATAAGCTTCATGGTTCTATAGTCAACGGCCACACCAAACGAGGCATCGGGGGAGATATCCAGTAAGATGGTGGCGATGCCAAACCGCTGGTACCATTGTAGCTCCCCATTCTTCCAGTATGTCGCGTAAGGAAACTCGGGGTAAGTGCGCCCAACAATGTGGAGATCGCCTCCGGCAAAGGTGCAGCCGTAGGCAGCGTTGCAGCGGTTGTACGGGGCCGGGAGCCCTCGCAGCCCGCCCTCAGCCGTCCAGAGCAAGGAAGCATCACCGGAGGACCCCCTGTACCCCACGGCAGCCACGCGGGTTCCGTCGGTACAGACGCGCAAGAGGGCTCCTTCTTCCGTCCCGACTATCTGGAGGCCACTTTCCTGGCTCCAAACAAAGGGTTTCCCATTGAGAGTCCCTACCACATAGCGCCCGTCGCCAGTGACATCGTAAGCCGCCCCCGGACCTAGCCACCTGATGGGGCTCACCGTCAGGTTAAGGTTTGCGGTTTTTACCATGTTCCCCGCCGCGGCTTTGATCCGCAGAGGGTAACCCCCTGCTTGCACCGCAGGACCTAAGCTCACGGTTAGGGTTTCCTTTACGGCGGTGGAGCCGCTCACCGTGACCGAACTAGGGGAGAGGGTAATGCCTTGAGGCGCCGCAGAGCCGTCTTGTCTCTCCAGGGTGAGGCTCACCTCACCGGTGAAGCCATTAATGGGAGTGACAGTAAGCTGAATCCCATCACTACCCTCCAGAGGGAGGGTCAGGCTGGCTGAATCTAGCTCGATGGCGAAATCTGGCGCGGACGAGCCTCCCTGTTCCTGCGCATACGCGCAAGGCATAAAGCCCAGAAAACCACCCAAAATCAAAAACAGCGCAACTAAGACGACAGCCAGTTGAAAATGTGTTTGAAAAGGGTTCCAGTACCCTGGGGTAAGTAAAAAATCGGCATATGGTTTCCCTGACCTCATATACAGAGTTCCTCCCCACCTTAAATTGGATTAGGTTGGCTTGATTGGATTAGATTGGCTTGCCCCCAGCCTGCCCACAGACCACAGAAACAGGCCAGGGTCATGAGAATTCGCCGCAACTGCCGCAAACCACACCTTGTCCCTCCTTCACCCCCTCAAACTGCCTGCGCGCTCTTCTGGAGATCCCGGTGCCTGCCGCGCCCTCGCTTCCCGGGAGGGATACTGCAGACCAACCGCTTTTCCGCTCACCGCTTCCGCGAACTTATTAACTGCATAAGGAGCGAAAACTCCCGCCTGGCAGAGCAGGAAATAATTGAGGCCCGCCAGGTCCGGCAGGGCGCGGTCCGCGGCCAGCCGGTAGAGGATCACGGTCGCGATGCCAGCATCCATGGACAGGATGCCTATCAGGCCGATGAACGCGATCAGGCGGCTGGAGCTGGGCACAAGAACCGGCCTTCCCTCTTGGCAATAAGTCAATTCTGAAAGTGCTTCCTTTAAAAATTGAGGCTCGCATCGCAAAAGCCCTGCGACATAACTTACGCACGCCAGGAAAAGGACGACCATGAGAGAGAAAGCAACCCAAAAGATTATCATCCTGCTAATCCTCTCCTCAGCTCACTTCGCCTACGAACTGCTTTTGTTGTTTAGCTTTAGTTCAAACCAGACATTGTCATTCCTTCCTCTTATCTGGGTTGTTTTAGGGTGGTTTTTAGGGTAGTTTTGGGGTAGTTTTTGCCGTAAGACGAGCAGGAAAAGGGCAGGCGGCGGCGAAAAAAACCTGTAACCTAATCCCTGTCCGCCAACCGGGGTTGGAATGGCATGTCTTTCCTGAAAGTTCCCGGGGAGCCCAAGCTTGTAGCCTCCGGCTTAGGGATCTGGGGTTGGCTCTTAAGCTTTCCTTTTTACGGCCCCATTTCCGGACTGCCGCCGTTCGAAGGCGCGCCGTACCTTGCGCATTCCTTTGTGGCGGCACACGCCCTGGGCTTTCTCTTCTTCGCCCTGGGAAAGGGAAGGGAGTTCCTCTCAGGGCGCCGTCCGCTCTTTTTTACCGCAGCAGCAACCCTTTTCTTCCCGGCAGCCTTCTTTGTGGCCTTCCCGCTAGGCCTCTTCTTTTCAGCTGCCGCGGGCATGCTATCTGCTTTCCCCGTGCTCTCCTGGACCCTGGCCCTGGCCGGTCATAAAAAAGAAAAAAGAGCTTTTCTTTTCGTTTCGGCCGTAGCGGGGGCCAACATCCTCTGCCAGCTCTACTACCTTGCCGCTGCCCGCCTTCTTTCTCCCTTCGCCGTGCTGGCCGTGTCCACCGCAGGCTACGTTGCCGGTTCCTGCCTTCTTCAAGGTCCAAGTAACTCTGCCAGAAAAGAATCACGCGCCCCTTCCGCGCGCGACTACGCGCCCCTCCTGCTGTTCGTTGCCGCCGTTTACCCGGCAGGCGGCTTCTTCTACCGCTCTTTCATGCCTCTGGCCGGCCAGTTTTTCTTTGAATCCTACGGATTTTTGCCCTACGTGTGCGCTCTCGCCCTGGGCGCCGCTCTTTTGCGGAGGCTTTCCCTTGCTGGCCTTGCCGGGCTGTCCGTAAGCGTGCTCGGGATCTCTCTGCTGGTCCTGGGATTTTTTCCCGGCGAGGGGCTCCCTTTCCTCTTTGCCGCCTGCGGCGGTATCCTTTTTGGCCTGGGCTGCGCGGACCTTTTCCTGTGGCTTTCCCTGCTGGAGAAAGCGTCCGCAGGCCGTAACCGCACCCTGGGCCTCTGCCTCTTTGCCAACGTGGCGGTGCTGGGGGTTGTGGGCATGCTCGCCGACGTAGCCGGTTTTGTCCAGATTTTTCGGGCACCAAGCGCCGCCTTCGCCAGCGCCGCGCTCCTTTTCGCCTTTACGCCGGCAGTTTTTTCCCGCCTCAGTACCACAAACGCCCCGGATACCTTATCCGATAGACTCGCCTGGCTGACCAGCGCAGAAAGAAAGGTGCTCGACCTTCTGCTAAAGGACCTTTCCTACCAGGAGATAGCTTCCCAGCTGTACATCTCCACGAATACGGTCAAATATCACGTGCGGAACATCTACCGGAAGATGGGGTGCAGCTCCCGGCAGGAGCTTTACGTAAGATGCAAAAAGCTTTAAAAAAGTAAACGACGAAGTGCCCCAATAATGAGCTTCTTTGCTGATCCAAAAATAGATGGCAAGGGAACTTATCACAGAACCATGATCCGGAATTTGGTTTTATATATACTAGAAACCCGGTTCTGACGGAATAGAACAGCGGTTCTAAACGATGCGCAAAAGGGCCGGAAGCCCTTCTTGCTCCCTGCCCTTTTTACCCAAACTACACCAGCACCGCCGCCTGCCCCGGTGCAAGATCCTCCTGGCCGATCCCGAAAAGCCGCTCCGTTTCCTGGTCGGCAATCTCCAGGGCCACGACCAGCAGCCCCGCCGGAAGCGGCCTTTCTTCCAGCATGTCCCGGAAGGAAGAGTAGTGTCCGGTATAGTGTGTAAAAAGGGTGGTTAGAAGCAGGAAGGGCCACCCTCCCTCTGGTAGATGAAGAAGTGACACAACCACCATTACCAGGAGGGATTGAGGATGGCCCATTACCAGGTTACCGTAGATGGCGAAGTTCTGCAACAGTTGTTTTCCCGGGGATCGTGTCAACCTACTGTAGGAGTCCTGAGCCCCCCACCGTCCCCGAACCAGAGCGAACTACCAGAGAAGACTGACATTTCGGCTCAAAGCTTTGAGAGCCTTGGTTAGTGGAGTCACCGAACCCCGTAAAGCAGGAAGATTATCGAATACCTCACCTGATACTTTCCTCAGCCTCCGCCTTTCTTCCTCAACGGCAGCCTTATCGATCTTTAAAGCCTTTAAGCCCTCCCTCCATCGGGCTACATATTGCTCCCGCAAGGAGACACCGTTTGCCTTCGCTACCCGCAGCCGTGCCATCCGGTCTACCCCACGAGCAAAGTCCTGAGCCATCGGCCGCGACGATAACCGCGCCGCCAAAATATGACTCACGTGCGCCTCCGCACTCACCCCTAACTGTGCCTCCGGGTAAAGCCGGTATGCCATTATCCCCTCCCAGTTCTGATCTATGTAGCGCCGACAATCATGCACCGCCTTCCTCCGACCAGGCGTCTCCGCCTTCCTCGCCGCCTCCTTCAGTACCTTCTCTACCCCCACACGGTCACCACGCCTCAACGCTGCCCAAATCTCTCCATACGCCTCTTTGTTGTCCCCTAAGGCAGCTACAAGATACTTGTCCAGGTGGAAAAGGTCCAGCACAAATAGACTCCTCGGCAAAAACTCCAGCCCCTTCTTTATCCACCCGCCCCCGTCTCCACAAAGGTAAATCCGCTCAATCCCAGATAGCTCATAATGCTCCTCAATGTAAGCCAGAACGTCCAGCCACAGCTCATCCGTATCCGGATAAAGCCCCCCTAGATAATAGGGACACTTGAGCTTGAACCGTCCTTTCCCCACCTCTTCTTTCCCCTCGTGTATGTAAACCAGACGGGGTAAGTACTTCTTCCCGTCCTGACCGGCCACGTGGTCTTCGTCCGCTTCCACGTAAAGAACTTTCACCCGGCGCTTCTCTTTGGGTGGTTCGGGCAGTTCTTCGGGAATAAAGTCGTGCACTACCTTCTTCACGGCCTCGCCACTCAGTACAACTTCCTGGTTACCTTTCCCTACTCTTTCCCCACTCTTCCGGTAGGAAAGCTCTACTGCTTCTTCTAAGACCTGTGCCTTGACCAGAGGGTCAACCCGCGTATGTGGCCCGTAACCTACCAGCCGGTCCACTAAGTGAGCCCGCTCCCCAGTCTCTCTGTGCCTGTAGTAGGTCCGCTTGTAGCTAACCAGACCGAAAAGGGAGAGCACTTCCTTGGGATCGTCCCGCCGCTCTACCTGCCAGCCAGGCCGCTCCTCCCGGTGCTCCCGAAGATAGGCGTCCTTCGCCTCTAAAACTTCCCTCAAAACCTCCTGTCCCAGGTTGTTAAGCTCCTGCCAGAGCTTCTCCTCGAAGCTTAAAAGGTCGATCCCTTCCTCCAGAACCTTTAACGTCAGCTCCGCTACCCTCTGGAACTTCTCCCAAATCTGCTTTATAATCTGCATAGAGACCTCACCCTCCTGAGTGGTTGGATTGTCAACTACTCGTCCCTGGCAAAAGGACGGTGAGGTCTCTTCTTCTTTCCCTCATCCCTCGGCTCCTGCAAGAACTCCTACGGTAACTTTACGCTAACTTTCCCGGGACGATGGTCTGGCCCGGTTGGTGGAGCAAGAGCTCAAAGCTAAACCCTACGAACGCACAGAGGAAAGACAAGCGTACCGCAACGGCCACCGGGAAAAGCCGCTTGTAACCCGGATCGGACGGCTTGTCCTGGAAGTGCCCCGGGTCAGGTCCGGCAA
>NZ_QSLN01000028.1 GCF_003368535.1 Ammonifex thiophilus | reverse complement strand
GGAAGGGGACAGGTGGACCTGCTACGTCTGGGGTCTGGGGCTCGTCGAGGAGGAAAGGGACGGGAAGGCACTCTTCTACCACTACGACCTGCGGGGAAGCACCGTGGCTTTAACGGACGAGAAGGGAGAGGTCACCGATCGGTTCTGGTACGGGCCTTACGGGGAGCTGGCAAGGCACGAGGGGAAGGCCGACACGCCCTTCCTTTACGACGGCCGGGACGGGGTGATGACCGACCCCAACGGGCTTTACTACATGCGGGCCAGGTACTACAATCCGGAGATCAAGAGGTTTGTGAGCAGGGACGCCACCTGGACGGGGCTGGATGTGCGGAAACTCAACCCATACGTTTACGTCGGCGGGAATCCGGTGCGATTTATCGATCCGGCCGGGGAGGATTGGTTGGATATTGCCATATCTGTGGCCGGATTAGGTCTGGCAGTCGGGGCAGCGGTCACCGAGGCACCTGGGCTGATATTTGCTGGATTTGTGGTCGCAGTTATTGGTGCTAGTTGGGAAACTTGCAAATATTTCTCTCCGGAGACAGAAAACAAACCTGAAGTGTACGAGGTAATTTTTAGCTGGGTCGGGGCGGCGCTAGAACTCCCGGGCATGGTAAAGCTGGCCGGCCGGGGGGTCGGCCGCTTTGGACGTTTCCTGGAAACGGGTGAGAGCTTGAGTTACCTGTATACGTTTGGCTACGAAAAGGCAAGGACGGCAACGGAGTTGGCCCGCTTGGCGGCGGAATGGATCACAGGGAAAGCACCGAAACCTGCTCCTTTCTGGGTGGAGGAGGTGCTGAAATAATCCGATGTTTGAAGCGGCAGTGCTGTTGAAGCTGAAGGCCATGAGCGATGACGCGCTGCGGTTGCTCATGCTTGCCCTGGGCCTTGCAGTCGTATTTCTGGTAGCCTGGGTCGTGGACCTGAAGGGGTATGCCCTCCTGGGGCGGGACTACCGGTTTTGGGGGCCGGTGTCTGCGGTTGCAGCTGTGTTCCTGGCGCTGCTGGTGCTTACCGTCTTCAGGATCGAAGAGCTACGGCACTCCCTGTGGCAATGGCTCGCGGCCTGTGCCGGCATGCTCGTCTTCACCTACTTTTACTCTCGCTACCTGGGCAACATGGTCTGCGACCTGCGGGAGCAGAGGCGGAGTATGGGCTACGATCAGGGCTTGAGGGAGACCCTGCGCATGCGGCGGGACTTCGAGACGAGGCGGCGCTTCGAGCGGAGCCCCGCGGGGATAAACCTGCAGGGGAGGCTCGAAGCCCTGGCGGGGAAGTACGGCGCAGACGCGGCCTGCTACCTGGTCCCCCACAGGGGGTACCGGAAAGGGGAGAAGAGCGGCCACTGCGTGCTCCTGGCCGCAGGCAGGCTTGCCGGGGAGCTCAAGTGGAGGCACTTCGACGTGCCCGACCTGCCCCCGCGGCCCGCCATGCTGAGGCCGACCGGGGAGTCGTCCGAGTTGTTCCGGCTGTTCCGGGAGGTGGCCGTCATCCCCGTAGAGCGCTTTCCCGGGAGAAGCCTTGAGGGCCTGATCCCGGAGGCGCAGAAGGGCTTCATCCTGGTCGGCGTCGCGGGAGAGGGCGGGAAGATAGACGAGAGGGTGATAGGAGAGGTGGAGGGCTGGCTCGGAGGAAGAGCGACGGGCGGTTCAGGGCGCGGTTGAGGCCGTCGGCCGGGTGAAATTTCAATCGTGGAAAGGATGAGGGCTTTGTGCCCTGGCTGGACCGGTTGGAAAAGTACGGCGACCTGCTGCTCATCCTGATAATCGGCCCCGTCCTTTGGGGGTGCTTATGGGTGTGGAGGATAACCGCCTACGGTTACCTGACACCTAAGGAAGCGTGGGTACTCAGGAGCATGGGAATTATCTTCCCCCTTTTATCGTTGCTTTTCTACTCTCTCCCTTTAAGGATCAAGCGCTTCCACAGGTACCTCCCTGTTACGTTCGCTGGAAGCTTCTTGCTATTTATTCTCATTTTTCTGATGACAGCCCCCGATAGACCCGGGAAGCCTAACCCGTTCTGGCGGGACTTCCTCTTCAGCGTGAGCGGCCAGGTGTTTGGCCTGCTCTCCTTGGGGGTGGCCTGGCTTCTCTACTATGCTGCGGGCAGTGTTGCCGTCCTCTCTTCCCTGAAGCGCAAGTTCAGGGAGCTTGCTCCCCGGCTGGGTGTCGAACTGGCGTTTTACTACGACCCCCGGGAGAAGGACCACATACGCCTGCCCGACATCTATGCAGCGCCACAGTTTACCGTTTTGGGTATTCCCGGTGCAAGGGTGAAGTTTTCCTTCATGAGAGAAATCACCGACACCCTGCTCGCTTCTCCACCCCCCTGCGGAGACCGGGCGGTGGTGCTGGAGGACGGCTCGGAGCTGGGTCCTCTCTTTTCCCGGTTCGGCAAGGTGCTGGTGGTGCCGAAGCGCACGGAGTGGGACAGGAAGCTCCCCGTCTTTCTCCAGGTCCTCCGTGGCTGCGTGATCGTCTGCTTCCGGAAGGGTAAAGAGGTTGCCCCGGCAGTGCTGGAAGAAGTGAAGAAAGTGATAGAGGAGGCGTGGTGAGGATGCAATGGCGGTTACTTTGGAACCGGAAGCGCGGGGGCAAGTCTTTTGAGAAATGGTGGAGCCTATCAGTAGTAGGTTTCCTGATGCTTCTGTTCCTTCTTCATTTCGTTTCACGGGCCTGGGCCGTTAACTATTCTTACGATCCTCTGGGCCGGCTCATCTCAGCGGACTACGCTACGGGCCAGAAAGTCACCTACTCCTACGACCCCGGCGGCAACCTGCTGCGGGTCACCTTCGAGGGAACACCCGTCCTGCTCGAAGGATTGAAAGTGCATCCCGAAACTCTGAGCCTGACGGTAGGGCAGGGGGTCGGGCTCACGGTGACGGCCGTCTACTCGGACGGCACGGAGGCAGACGTGACGGGTGTTGCCGGCTACTCCTCGGGAGACGAAGGCGTAGCGCGGGTGGAGCCCGGCGGAAAGGTGGTGGCCGTGGGTCCGGGGAAGACGCTGATAACCGTTACCTGGAGCGGCCTGACCGGCCGTGCCACGGTCACCGTAGTGCCCGCTTCCGGGGGCGGCGGTGGGGCGGCTATCATCCGGCCTTCCGTCACCACCAGTGACCCGGCCGATGGAACTCGGGACGTGCCCGTGGATAAAGTGATCAAGCTCGGCTTCAACACCTCCATCCAGAAAGGAGACGGCTGGGACAGGATCACTCTAAAGGACGCCTCCGGCAGGGAAGTCAAAATCACCGCCTCCGTGATAGAAGAAAGCTTCCTCGTCGTCAAGCCTGAGGCCGAACTCGCCTACGGCACCACCTACACCCTCACCGTTCCGGCCAATGCCGTTAAAAGTGCCACCGGCTATGGCCTGAGCTCCGGCTTCACCCTGACCTTCACCACCGCTAAAGAGCCGGAAAAACCCGGGAAGCCGGAGCAGCCCAAGCCCAAGTTCAAAGACATGGCCGGGCACTGGGCCGAAAAGGTGGTCCTGGAGCTGGCCGCGAAGGGGCTGGTCGCCGGCTACCCGGACGGCACCTTCAAGCCCGACAACCCCATAACGCGGGCCGAGGCGGCGGCCCTGCTGGTGAGGACTTTGAAGCCTGCGCCTGCCACCGGGCAGGACCTCCTGGCGCTCTCACGAAAGATGACCGACGCTCAGGACATACCCTCCTGGGCCCGAGAAGTGGCGGCGGTGGCCGTGCGGGAGGGGCTGGTGAAGGGGGACCTCATAGACGGGAAGCTTTGCTTCGCGGCGGAGAGGAAGATCACCCGGCTGGAGATGGCTCTCTTCCTGGTGCGGGCCTTAAAGCAGAAGGAAGTGGAGCTTGGGCCGGGGGAGCTCTCCTTCGCCGACGCCGGTGAAGTACCCGCCTGGGCAAAGGGCGACCTGGCGCTGGCGGTGGGGGCGGGCCTGGTCAGGGGCTACCCCGACGGCACCTTCAAGCCGGCGAAGCCCGTCACCAGGGCCGAGGCGGCGGCCATGATCTCAAGGCTTTTGGAGGAGCTTCCTTCCCGGTAAGCCCGAACTTTTCCGAGACCGGTGCGGCCCGGCAGGTCCGGGCCGCTTTTCTTTTTTTTTCGGGGAGGTGAGCTTGGAAGTGTTGTGCCTTCTGGCCGTCGAAGAAGAGGTGGCCCAGGTAGTGAGGGCCAACCTGGAGAGGGCGTTCCCCTCCTGGCGGTTCGAGACCGCGACCTCCGCCGGGGAGCTGAAGGGGTGGGCGGGCAGAAATGTGGACGTCCTGGTGCTGAGCCGCTTCCTGCCGGGGGAAGACCCGGTGAGGCTCTTAAAAAAGCTCAGGGAGTTCTTCCCGGTCTCCCACGTGGTCCTGCTGGCGGGGGCGGAGTCCGACGCGCAGAGGGCCTACGTGCGGGCGGCGAAGGAACTGGGCTTTACCGGCATAGTCACCGGCAGGCTCCCGGGCGACAGGCCCTACACCATCTTCGAGGCGCTGAGGGAAGTAGAGAAGGAGCTGGAAGAAGAAAGAACAATGGAAGAGCTTACTCCGGTGGAAATCCCGCCTGTGAAAAAAGAGCGCGGGATGCTGGTGCTGGTGGCCGCCAACAAGGGCGGCGTGGGCAAAACCACGGTGGCGGTCTCCCTGGCGGTGGCCCTGGCGCGGGGAGGGGTGCCGGTGGCCCTGGTGGACTACGACTTCGCCTCCCCCGACGCCACCGCCTTCTTCGGGCTCAAGGGCACTCCCGGGGTGGAGCTCCTGGCCGGGAAGCCGGTGACCGGGGAGTTGCTGAGGCGCGTCCTGGTGAGGGCGAGGCCGGGGGTGGACGTGCTGCCCGGGCCGGCGGACGGAGCGGTTCCCCCCTTCCGGGCAGGCCAGGTGACGGAGATAACGCGGGAGCTCTTAAAGATGTACCCGGTAGTGGTGGGGGATACCCCGGCGGCCTACGTGGTCAAGCCCTGGCTTAAGGAGCTTTTCGGCATAGCGGAGTACGTTCTGGCGGTGGTGGACCAGTCCAGGTTTTCGGAGCACAATGTCAAGAGCTACGCGGCGAAGCTCCTGGAAGCAGGGGTGAAGCCGGAGCGGATGGGCATAGTGCTCAACAGGTTCAGCCCCAGGCTGGCCTCGCCGAAGAAGGTGGAAAACTGGTTTAAAGAAGCCCTGAAGGGCCGGGCGAAGGCGTTCCCCATGGTGGTGGCGGTGGTGCCTTCCGACTGGGAGGCGCACGTGAGGTGCGGGCATAAAGGAAAAGTGGTGGGCCTGGAGGACCCTTCGGCCCCCTGGCACCGGCTGGCGGAGAGGATAGCCGCGGCAGCCAGGCACGAGTACAGGCCGGTAAAGAGATCTTTCTTCGCCAGACTCTTCAGTAAAAGCTAGGACTTTCCACCCTTAAAAGAGAAAGGATGTTGAGGAGTCTTGCGCCTGCCCGGAGTCTTTACTAGTTGGGGTGCTGCTTTCCTTATAGGGTGTCTCCTGCCCTGTGCCGTGGCAGCGTACTTTGACGCGAGGAGGTGGCTCTTACCCGACCGGATAACGCTGCCGCTGCTTCTTGCGGGTGCGGTGGCGGCCGTGCTCGCGGACAGGGTGGGCACTGCCGCACTGGGGTGTCTGGTCGCGGGCGGGGCAGTGCTGGTCTGCTGTCTCCTTGGCGGAGCCGGGGGCGGGGACTTCAAGCTGGCCTCGGGCCTCGGCCTGTGGTTCGGCTTCCCGGGCGTCCTGCCGGTCCTGCTCCTGGGGAGCTTCGTCGGCGTCCTGTGGGGGATGTGGAAGCTCCACAGGCTCGGCCGCCTCCGCCTGTGGGCCAAAAACTTCGCTGCGGGGGTCTACCTGCGGCTTGTGTGCGGTCTGAAGGGAGTCCTTTCGGTTGAGAAGTTGCCCGAGGACCGCGACACACCCCCTCCGCCGGCGGCAGTTCCCTTCGGGACGTGCCTGGGCATTGCCGCCTGGGTCGTCTGGTTGGCAGGTTTCTTCTTGCACTCTTGGGGTTGAAGGAGGATTTTTCTGGTCGATGGTGAATTGTGATTTTTAGGAGTTTTAGAGATGGCTGGCGTTGTTATGCCGATAGTGGGATTTGTTTGTGCGCTGTCGGTAGTGCAAGATGACTTGCTCGAGGAATCCACCATGGGGTCGATCCTGAGGTAGTTGCGAGACTCGGTGAGGCTTGATTTTTTTAATGCGGAGCTAAGTTAGAAAGTAGCTTGATGGAGCTCTAGAAGGAGCTACAAGGGGCGAGGAGCTTCTGTGTATACTTAGTATGGTCGCAGGGAGGAGGTTTAGATTATGGGTTCTGGAAGTATGGTGCGCGAGCCTTTCATAAAAAGAGTGCGTGTGAGGAATTTTAAAAGTTTTAAAGACGCAGAAGTTAATTTGGGCAAATTCACTGTTATAATTGGTGCAAATGCTTCTGGTAAATCTAATTTCATGAATATTTTCAGATTTTTACGCGATGCCAGCAGGCACGGCCTGGATACGGCTATATCTATGCAGGGAGGGGTCTCTTACCTCCGAAATTTGAACAGCACTGTTTCTGATTCTAGGGAGCTATCTGTAGAAGTAACATTTGGTCCGTTTCGGGTTACAAAACGTGGTAATCCGTCAGTTGATATCTTGTGCAAAGAAACTGTGTATAGGCTTAGTGTGCAATTTGCTAGAAGCGGGATAAACTTTATAGATGTTAAGGAAGAATTGAAGCAGAATAATGAATACATTGAGAGACACAAGGATGGTGGTGAAGAGAGTAAAGGGTGCGGAGAGATTTCTCTTGTTCGGGAGAACCGAGAGCTGAAGGTTCGCAGCATAGATATACCTGAGAGTGTACCAATAAAAAGTGAATTAGAGGGCATGTTGCATGCTTTTGCGAGGGAGCGCATGAGTGAATTTCAGGATTCTTGGAAGGGTAGATCTTCCCGTGATGACTGCTTCTTATTAAGATCTATGTTCTTTTACCCTCTTTTCTTTCCGGTAAGTGCGATTATAGACGACCTTTCTGTGTATCGGCTCGATCCAAACTTAGCTAAAAGTTCGGCTCCTATAACTGGTAGCCGTGAGCTGAAGGAAGATGGTAGTAACTTATCAGTTGTTCTCAGAAACATTGTTAATCAGGGCGGGAAGCAGAAAGAGCGATTTCTTGGTTTGTTGAGAAACTTTCTGCCTTTTGTTGCTGAGCTTCGCATAGAGGATCTTGCTGATGGTACTCAGCTTTTTGAGTTGAGGGAGTCATATAGCGGAGGTAAATATCTACCTAGTGTCTTGCTTTCCGATGGTACTGTGTTGTTGACAGCTTTAGTTGTTATTTTATATTTCAGCAAAAAAAGAGTGGTCATGATAGAGGAGCCGGAGCGGGCTGTGCACCCTTATCTTATCGCTAAGTTGATCGAGATGTTAAAAGATCCTGGGCTTGTTAAGCAAGTCGTCGTGACAACTCATAGCCCTGAGGTATTAAAATGGGCCGGTATAGATAACATTCTGTTCATGTCGCGCGATCGTGATGGTTTCTCGCGTGTATCTAAGCCTGTCGATAGTGAAACGATAAGGGACTTCCTTGAGGAAGTAGGTATTGACGAACTTTATGTTCAAAACCTGCTGGAGGGATAGGCATGCGTACGCTTTATATATTTGTTGAGGGTCCAAGGGATGAAGACTTTTTTAGGCGGGCAATAGTGGGTCCCTATCTCTCCGAAAGCTACGCTGTCCACATAGTTAAATACGCGGAGAAAAAGTCTCCGTTCAAAAATATTGGTGGCCTTATTAAGACGATCAGGAGGAGGAAGGAAAAGGGGGAGGATTTAGAGTATATTTTTGTGGTTGATCTTGATGAATGCCCGTGTATAACCGGGAGGAAACAAGATATTCTACAAAAATTCTCTAGCGTTCTAGGAAATTTAGAAGAAGCTAGGAGGGAGCTTGATAGGCGGATATTAGTAGTCGTTAAGGAGATTGAGAGTTGGTACCTTGCGGGTTTAAATGGTGACGAAAATTTACCCGAAACTACCGAGGAACTTACTAAGGAAGACTTTGAAAAGTTAGCACAAGACAAGAGGTGTTCACATATTGAACTAATGAACAGAATTTTGGATAATTTCTCGGTCGAGATTGCAGCGAAAAAGAATAGGTCTTTTTGCTATTTTTGTAATAAATACCTTCATATCTGGCTACAGTCAGCCAAAAGCCAAGCTGCTGCAACAGGACAATTTTCAGACTCTGCATAAATCGGGCTTTAAGGAAAGAGCGCGAGAGGTACATCGTTTCGCGAGAGAAATTGATGCAAAATAATCATCACCGGTAACAGGAAGACGCGAACGGCTGCTCAAGTCGGTAAATTTGCAGTAACAGGAACCTTGAGTCTACTGGCGCAAGCTACAAGAGAAAGTGCTCTTACAAGTGTAGAGCGATCTTGAAAGGAGAAGCTGCCCGGCGTAAAAAGCCGGGTTTTCTCTTTTCTTGGAGGTAATCTGGCTTGCTTGAACGAATCCGGCTGCTGTTTTTGTGCTTGCTTGCCTCTCTTGCTGTTTCGCTAGTTCTGTACCCAAACGGGAGCAGGCGGCAGTACCCAGAGAAAGGGGCTTTTTCGTTCCTTACCAGGCGGAAAAGGCACTGCAGCCTAGCTGAATGCCGTGAGAGGGGATATTGAGGCACCTGACTACTCTCGCAAGCTTCAGGAGTAGCAGGTTTGAGTTCCCAGAGCACTCTTCCTTTATTATCCCGGTAGACTGCCGGGCTTTTTCTTTTTTGGAAGTGGGAAGAATTGGTTCTTGACTTCGCTGACCTCGTGCGGGAGATGATGCCAATGCTCTACGCCAAGGCCCGGGCCTACCGCGCCCTGCTCCGGCAGGCCGACCCCGCCCTGGACACGGAAGATTTGGTGCAGGAGGGGCTGGTGGGGCTGTGGCAGGCGCTAGGGGCCCACGACCCGGGGAAGGGGGGCCTGAGGCGCCTCGCCCGGCTCTGCGCGGCCCGGCGGATGCAGGACGCCCTGCGGGTCCTGACCAAGCGGGGGAAGGTCCCCGCTCGCACCTCGCTGGACGCCCTGCTTTACGAGAACGGCAGGCGGGAGAGGCACGAAGCCATGCCCGACCAAGTAGTAGACCCGGAGGAGGAAGTGGGGCTCCGGGAGGCCCTGAGCGAGGCCGTGGCCGGGCTGACGGTCCAGGAAAGGCTGGCCCTGGGGCTGAGGATAGAAGGCGTCCCCGTCTCCGACAAGAGGCTAGACAACGCCTGGCAGAGGGCGAGGAGGAAGATCCTGGCGGCCCTGGAGGGATGTTAAAAGGAAGAAAGGGGAGTGTTTTCGTTGGGCAGGAACTACCGCCGCGGCTACCTGGCGGAGCTGAGGGCGAAGGAGGAGCTGGAGAGGCAGGGCTACCTGGTGCTCAGGACCGCCGGGAGCAAGGGCCCCTTCGACCTGGTGGCCGTCCGGAAAGACGGAGTAAGGCTCATTCAAGTCAAGCGGTGCAAGGACGGGAACGGCATCAGGCCCGGCGACCTGCGGGCGCTTGGAGAAGTCCCCGTGCCTCCTGGTGTCACGAAGGAGTTCTGGGTCTGGCGGGACGGGGAGGGCTTCGTGCGGAGAGAAGTCCTGAGCGGTGGGGACGGTGCTACTGCTCTGGCCGCTGCTATCAGAGGCTTCTTAGAGAACTGTGCTGTCCTGGAGTGTCGTCCCCGGGCGCAGGGTAGCGGTGGGGAAGGAGTGCTGGGCACTTCCGTAGCCTGCGGTACGGAAAGCTGCCCCCTGGAGCGGATGCGCAGGGCTTCAGAAAAGAGGTCACGCGCGTAACCCCTTTTGTGAACCCTAGAAACTCCGGGCCGGAAGCCCGGGGTTTCTTCTTTTTCTGGAAACCGTGCAAAGAGAGGGTGGTCCGAACTGACTGAGTTGGCGCGTGTCATAAGCTTCCTGGCGAGGCACGGGGTCAAGGCCCGGCGCATCACCGGAGGACTTTACGAGATCGTGACTCCCGCCGGTGCTTTCTTCACCACGGCGGAAAAGCTGCTGAGCACTTTCGCGGGCGTGGAGACCGGAAACCCCGGCTGGGACTGGCTTTCCCGTCTGAAAGCCTTAAAAAGCATTGAGCTTAAGGAGGGAGAAGGGCTTGAGCTTGCAGGAAGCGCTCGACTTCCTGAAGGAAAGAGGCTACAGAGTTAGGCCCTGCGTGGGCAACGGCTGGTACGAAATAGCCTCGCCGGACCCGGAAGAGGGAGAGATGCTGGTGAAGGAGAAAGACCTGCTCGCGGCGTTTAGAGCCGGCGAGCCGGAGCGGTTCTGGGAGTGGCTGAGGAAGGCGCGGCTTTGCAGGGAGCTTTGAGGAGGTGTCGAGCTGAAGTGCTGGTTTCCGTTGACCTGGGTTACGGCTACACGAAGGCGGTAAAAGAGAACACCCGCGTCATCTTCCCGTCCGTGGTAGCCCCGGCCTTCGACTCTTTAGACTTCGGCAGCCGCATCTACGGCCACGTCCTGGAGTACAGGAAGCCGGGAGAGAAGGCTGCCCGGCGCTTCTTCGTCGGGGAGCTGGCCCTGAAGGAGGGGCGGGCGGCGCAGGTGATCCTCTCCAGAGAGAGGTTCCGGCAGGAGGCCGCCGCGTGCCTGGTGCTGGCGGCAGCTTATCTCGCCGGGGCGGAGGGCAGGGTGGACCTGGCCGTGGGGCTGCCCCTCGCCTACTACCGCAGCCGGAGGGAGGAAGCGGCCCTTTTCCTGCGGACACTCAACGCCCACGTCTCGGTGGACGGGGAGCCGGAGAAGTACCTGAGCTTCGACAGGGTGGTGGTCTACCCCCAGGCGGTGGGCGTGATCTACTCCCTCGAAAGGCTCCCCGAGAGAGGGCTCCTGGGGGTCGTGGACGTGGGCTTCCACACCACGGACTACATCCTGGTGGAGTGCACCCCGGAGGGGGTGGCTCCCCTGCAGGCTTACACCTCCTCCCTGGAGATGGGGGTGGCGACGGCCCTCAAGGTCTTCGCGAACAGGTTCGCCCAGGCGACGGGCGTGCCCCTGAACCTGGCCGACGCCCAGGACCTGTGGGTGAGCAGGAGAGAGGAGGTCACCTTCCGGGGGAGGCCGCTCGGCATCGGGGAGATGAGGGAAGCCGCCCGGAGGGAAGTGGGGCAGGCCATAGCCCAGGCGGTCCACAGCGCCTGGTCCGAGAAGGCGGACTGGATCGACCGGGTGCTGCTGGCCGGAGGCGGCGCGGTGGACTTCTACAATGAAATCACCAGGCTCTTCCCCGGGGCGGAGCTCGTGCCCGATCCCCAGTGGGCCAACGCCCTAGGCTTTTACCGGTTGGCCCAGGCAGTTGGGGTGTAGTACACCTTCAAGCCAGGCGGTCCAAGGCTTGGGACGGAGAAAAACGCCCGAAGTGTACTACACCTGCCCGGTAGGGGTGTAGTACACTCCCAAAGCCTTGGGAGGAGCGGGCCGAGCCCTTCTAAAAGGTGCGGGGTGTAGTACAGGTGAAGCTGTTCTGGTTGCAAGGTTCGGAAAGCTGTACTACACTTGGAGCAGAAAAAGTGCCCGGAAGCCTTGCACGGTCTGGCTTGCGGGGTGTACTACGGGGTGGTGGTCTTGAGCAGGATACTCCAGGTGCGCTTGCCCGACGACCACTGGATATGGGGGGAGCCCGACAGGAGCGCGGTGGTAAGACAAGCCCTCGACTTCTACCGGAAGGTGGGCGACCGGCTGGACCTCATACTGCGTAGGCTGGAGGAAATGGAGGAAAGGCTGGCCTGCGGGGATGTAACTGCCCGGCCAGGAGAGGTAGAAGAGAAGCCCGTCCCAAAGATCGACCCTCGGCTCATAAAAGGCGTGAGCAAGTTCCTGGACCTCTGAGCTTCCTGGCTTCCGAAAAAGAAGCCGGGCTTTTTTCTTGAGTAACTCGAAAAGGAGGTATGGAGCGTGGAGCGAAGAACCTTACGACAACTGGAGGTGTGGCTTCCAGAGGATCACCCTATCTTCCGGGTACCGGTGGAGAAGAGGGCCGAAATTGCCAGACTGCTCCTTTCTTTGTCGGAGCTTTTCCTGGATTTGCTGGAAAGAGTGGAAAGACTAGAAAAGCGCGTTGAGAAAATTGAGGCAAAAGAGGAAGGAGCACCGGAGAAGCAGTCTGGCTTTAGCAACCGGGACAAGAAAAACCGGGTGGAGATCGATCCAGCAGCGTTCCTGGACATCTGAGCAGGCGAAAAGGTGGTATAATGGCGTCAGGTAGTTCCCAACAGGAGAGGCGATGTTTATGGAAGCGCTTCGCGTAGAGCTGCCGCCCGGAATATCGGAAGAGGAAGCCCGGCTGTTTCTGGCGATCAAGCTTTATGAGCTTGGACGGCTAAGCATAGGACAGGCGGCCCGTCTGGCAGGCTATTCCAAGCGCACCTTTATGGAGCTGCTGGGCAAGCACGGTGTCCCCGTCGTCGCCTACCCGCCGGAGGAGTTGAAGGAGGAAGTTGAAAGTTGAAAGAGCCGGCGGTTGCCGATAGCGCCTGTCTCATCGGACTGGAATCCATCGGGCACCTGGAACTTCTGCGAATGCTTTTCGAGCCTCTGGTTATCCCTCCAAAAGTTCAGGAAGAGTTCGGAGTAACAATAGACTGGCTACTTGTGCAATCGCCATCGGACAGAATGCTTGTAAGTGTCCTGCAGCAAGTCGTCGATAGCGGAGAGGCAGAAGCCATCGCACTGGCAATGGAGAGAGGGTGGCGGCTTATTGCGGACGACCGCAAAGCCCGCTCGTGGGCGAAGCGGCTGGGCGTTCATGTGATCGGCACGGC
Organism: Ammonifex thiophilus; assembly: GCF_003368535.1. GTDB lineage: Bacteria > Bacillota > Desulfotomaculia > Desulfotomaculales > Ammonificaceae > Ammonifex > Ammonifex thiophilus. The sequence goes on along the minus strand of NZ_QSLN01000028.1, from coordinate 1,405 downwards.
GGGCATCCTGGTAAGGGCAAAAAGAGAAGGTTTGCTCTCGTCTGTTAAGCCATTGCTGGAAGCAATGCAGCAGAAAGGATTCCGGATGAGCCCGGCTCTGGTGGCTGAAGTGCTTCGCTTGGCTGGCGAGGAATGAAGCGGCAATGAGGCACGAGTACGGAAACTGCTCTTTTTGCGGTGGCCCTGTAGAAGAGCGGCTTGTCAGCGTGGACTACCGGACGAAAACCGGTCTGGTAATCATCGAGAACGTCCCTGCTGGAGTGTGCCGGCAGTGCGGCGAGCAATACTACACCGCCGAAGTAGCGAAGGCTATGGAGAAACTGGCATCGGAGGCGCTGGCTAAGAAGACGGTCACCGTTCCGGTTTACGAGTTTCCTGCGAGCGCGAATCTCTAATAAGTGTTGCTACGGCGCCAGGCCCGGAATCTCTCCGGGCCTTTTGCTTCTTCTTGGGATTTTTTTGCTCCGGGAATGGGGGAAAGGAGTGATTGCTTCTGAGTAGACCAGAGTTTCCGCCGGAATTTCCCGAGGAGTGGTTCGGCCCGAACCCCATCCTGCAAAAGAAGAAACTGGTGAACCGCTTCTTCGAGGAGACGCGGGCGGCCTTCAAGGACGGCGTGCTGGGCATCTACATCCCGGAGCCCGTGCCCAACCGCAAGGTCATCCCCCGGCTCGGGGTGGAAGTCAAGCTCTGCTGGAAGCACGCCGTGGCCCACGCCGTCGAAGAGCTCAGGAAGCAAACTTCCCTCCCCCTGCCCCTCGTCCCGGCCAGCGTGCTGATAGTGGCCTGCGTGCCGGAAGGGAAGTGGGACGTGGACAATCTGGCCTACCGGCTCATAGTCAACGGGCTGGTGGCCGCAGGCGTCCTGCCCGACGACTCCGTGCGATACCTGGACTCCGTGACGGTGAGGTACGGCCGCCCTGTGCCTTACCCCCACACCGAGGTCTACGTTACCGCGCCCCCGCTCTGGCTCGCCACCATACCTGCCATTTTTGCAGATGTCTGGTAGCAGGCGGTTACAGTACCCAGCTCAGGGGGGTAATACTGAGGCAAAGTGTGTACCTGAAAACCCTTTTTAGCGATCGCACGATCGCAAGGTACGTACCTCGCTCCTTGCCGCCTGCACCGCGTAAAGCGTTGCCACTCCTGAAACTTCCGGACCTCACCACGTTTTCCTGCCCACCCTGTACCCGCGCGCCAGGTTGGGCTGGAGGGATACACTTGATCGTGGCGCTTGCGGGGGGCTTTTTTCTCTTCCTTGGAGGGTGGTGTTTCCTGGAGGGTGCTGGCGGGCTGGCCTGGCCGGGAAGGGCTGTGGGGGTGCCCTGGAGGGAGTGGTAGGTGAGTCGGCCTGGTGGGGGGACGTGGATGCGGGCGTGAGAGGTAGCGGGACGCTGCCGGGCGT
>NZ_QSLN01000027.1 GCF_003368535.1 Ammonifex thiophilus | reverse complement strand
CCGGCCTTGCCCTCTACGGCACACTCCAGAACCTTGTCATCCTCCGGATCCTTCTGCACTACAGAAATCCTCTCTTTCGGATACACCATCACTACCCAGGGAAGAGCGAGAATCCCCTCCAGCAGGTGTGAACTGGCCGAGTATCCAGGCATCGAGCACTTTCGCCGGATGGCTCCTTTTGCTCAAGAAGGCTGAGACCAGCACGCTGGTGTCAATTACCGCCCGCACTTCCGCACTTCCTCTATTTCCCTCAGCACGTCTTCCTCAGTAAGCCCGGCTTCTTCTCCCCGCTGTCGCATCTCGTCCAGCGCGATTTTGAGTTCCAGCTGTTTTGCTCTCTCGGCCAGCCGCTTTAGCTCCTCGTAACGGGAGTACCCAATCAAAACGCCCCTGGGCTTCGAACGCAACGCGATGATCCACACTTCCCCGCCCTCGGCCCGCTCCACGTACTCTCCCAGCCGCGGCCTCAACTGGTCCACCCCTATGATCCTCTCCACGAACACCCACCTCAAAATTGACCTTGGCATTACGTTTTACCTTCATGATAACTCGAAGAAGGGGCTCAAGTCCACTCCCGCACTTCCCCCGTCTTCCATAAAAGTCTTGAGCTCCTGCCTCCAGTGGAATACAATGTGGTTCAGGAGGTGGCCACAATGGAGCTGCTCTCGGTGAGGGACTTCAAATCACGGGTGACCAAGCTCATAAGGGAGAAAAAAGTCGTGCTGATTTTGAAGCGCGGCCGGCCGGTGGGATACTTCGTGCCCTGGGACGAAGCCTGCGCCGGGGAGCCTCTAAAGAAGGCAGCGCTGGAGACTCTCATGGCAGCGCTGGCAAAAGAGCGCGAGGTAAAGGGCATAAGCGAAGAGGAAGTGATGGCCGATTTCGATGCTTTCAGGAAAGCTCGCCGTAGATGCTAATCCCATCTTGTCGGCAGCAATAGGCGGCAAGGCAGGCCAGGTGTTTTTGGCAGGCAGCGAGTTGGAATTTCTGACGGTAGAGCCGGTACTCGATGAGGTGGAAAAGTACCTGCCGATCCTGGCAGCGAAAAAGGGGCTGAGCCTGTCTCTCACGAAAACGGCCCTGGCGCTATTGCCCCTGGTGGTAGTTCCCACCCGAGAATACGCGGCTTTTATTGGGAAGGCACAGGAGTTGATAGGCCAAAGGGACCCGGACGATGTTCCACTACTGGCGCTTGCCCTGACATACAGGTATCCGGTATGGACAAACGACAGCGACTTCCAGAGTATTCCGGGCGTAGAAGTGATAACTACTGCGGAACTCTTATCGAAACTAGCTAACAACTGACCCCCCCTCTTTTCGGAGAGTGTGCTCGCCTTTCGCGAACTGAAAGCCTGCAATTCGAGGGCCTTAAGCTTGCAGTTTTGCGTCCTGCCTGCGGGGCGTAGGTTCGCGAAAGAAGTTTTTCGCGAACCCAGAAGCCGGCACCGCAAAAAATCAAGGCCCCGGGAGCCTTCCCGGGGCCTTGCTGGCTTAGACCCTTACTGCGCCTGGCCGGGGGTCTGGACCACGTTGCGGAGCACGATCACCTGCTGGTTCTGGGCGTCCCACTCGACCTGGCAGCCAAGCGCCACGCTCAGCCACCGGACCGGCAGGAAGAAGCGCCCGTCCTTGATCACCGCCTTGGCGTCCATGGCGATCTGGGTGCCGTTGACCACCAGGATGTTGGAGTCGGCGGTCACCTGGACCACCCGGTCGCCCTTCATGAAGGTGGCGGTCCGGGTCTCAGGGTTCCACAGGATGTTCTCCGGCGTCACGCCCGCGGCGTAGGCGATGTAGCGCATGGGCGCCATGGCCCGGTTGGTGACGGGATCGATGTAGGGAGCGGCGTCCATGGTGTACTCCTTGCCGTCGATGGTGTACTTGGCCTCGTTGATCTTGAAGATCGCCTTGCTAATAACCTCGTGCGGCGCGGGCGTCACGCACTTAGCCACAGCCGCCTTGGCTACCGTGTTGTGCCCCTCGAAGAGGTTATCATCAACAAACTTACTGCCGTCCCACTTCTTCAGCGTCTCGTTGACGGCCGTGCCCTTCACCTTGAAGACCAGGTCGCCCTCGGGCACCGTGCGGTTGAGCGTCACCTTGACGCCGCTGATCTTAATCTTGGAAGGAGTGGTGCTGCTGCTCTTGATGGGGATGATGATCTGGCCCTCCAGAGCAGGGGTCTTATCGGTGCTCACGGCCGAAGCGTCGATCTGCAGGTCGCCCTCAACAACCTCCACCTTGGGCGTACCGTCGAAGGTGACGCCCGCCGGAGCCTCGATGATCAGCTTGGCCTGCGGAGCCCCGGTAGGCGTGGCGCTGGTAATGTAGTCATTATTCTTGGCCCAACCCGTGACCGTGCCGTGGATGGCGTCGGCCATGTTCTCGGTGATGGTGATGTCACCCACCTGCTGGCCGCCCAGGCCGATGATCACCTGCGGCGTGGAGGAAGCACTCACGGTTACCGGAGCCTTCACCGTGGCCAGCACCACCGTGCCGGTCACGCCCTGGCTGCCGCCAACCTCGATCTTGAGGTCGCCCGAGAAGTCAGCCGCCGGCGTCACCTGCATGTCCTTGAGCACGATCTTGGCCGGATCAGTCTGACCCTCTGTGCTGCCGCTGAAGGTGAGCTTCAGCATCCGGCCATCGCTACCGACAACCGCGGCATCGCTAATCCTTATGCCGCCGTAGTTCTGAGAAAGCTCGGTGTCAATGTTGGGAGCCTGGGACCAGCGCACGTTCTCCGGCAGGGTCAGGGTGATGGTGCGGCCGGGGATCAGGCTGCCGGGGATGGCCTCCTTGATCTCCAGCTTGCCGATGTCCTGAGCCACCTTGCCAGCGATGATATCGGTCTTGGAGTAGGCCTTGACCGTTACGCCGTACTCGCCGTAGTTGGCCACGATGAGCTCGGAGGGGCTGGCCGTGGTGGCACCGGAAACGGTCACCTTGACCTCGCCGGTCTTGGCCACGCTTTCATCAACCTTAATAGAAGCGCTCAACTTGAAGAAGGTGTCCCTGTCAGAAGCTGCACCCGCAGGTACATGGATCTCCAAGTCGCGGTCATCGTTGGTCACTACGAAGTACGCCTGGTTAGTCGGCGCTGTTGCCGGGTTCACCCGCGGGTTGGCGGGGATGTGCAGGGTGCCCCACATCACATTTACAGAAAAGCCCCTGTCCTTATCCCACTTGAAGCCGGGCGGGAGCCGCAGCTTCAGCGCCGCGGTGCTACCGGAGTCCTTCAGCGCCCCAGCCGCATCCTCCTTGATGTCAATCACGCCGATCGGCCCGCCGGAGGAGCTGATGCTGGGCACGCTCTCCACCGCCAGGGTAGCCTTGCCCACGCCCACACGGGCAATGACCACGGAACCGCTGGAGAAGGTGGAGTCCCCAGGAGCGGAAGCAGTCAAAACGATGTCACCAGTGACACCAGTGGGCACCTTGATGCTCAACGGGATGAGAATGCGGCTGTCATCCTTATCGCTGTAACTTCCCGCAAGTCCGGTTACCGTGAGCTTTACCTCGGTATTCGAGATCCGCTCGAGCTTGAAGCTGGCACCATTCCTAGTATCGAAATAGTTGGTGCCGGTGATGGAGGTGTTAGTTGTGGCAGAAGCCGAGACCGCAGCTCCAGTGGGAAGCGTCACACCCGAAGCAGCGGTCAGCGTCAGGCTCTGTGCCGTGGTGCTGGTAAGATCCACGGTGCCGGAGAAGGTGGCCATGAGATTGCCGGAGGTGTCCTTAATAGTGCCGCTCACGGTCACGGTACCGGCATACTTCCCAGGAGAGGTGCTGTCATAATACGTATCTCCGCTTATCTGAGCGCTGACAGTGTAGTTGTTCCACCCAGTGAAGCTGCTACCCCTGAGCGTGATTACTAACTGCCCCGATATCAGGGTAACAGGCAGCGAGAAATTACCACTGCTGTCGATCGTAGCTGTCCCAGATCCCGAGACTGCACCACCCGCAAAGCCCGGGAAGAGCACATACCCGCTCGGGGAGCTGGGCAGGCTCAGGATCACATACTTGCCGATTCCCGACGAGGAATCGTACGAAGTCTTAGCACTCACCGGGTCCATGGTGATGGTCAAAGTGCCGATCGGACCCGAGTACCCGGCGTTAATCGTCTGCACGTAGTTCATGCTGTACGTGCAGGCCGCCTGCGCCGGCGTGGCCAGCGGTACCAGCAGCGCCGCCAGCATGGCTACGGTCAGCAGTACGGAAAGCCATCTTTTGCGCGCCTTTATCAAACTCTTTCCCTCCCCTTAAAATTTTGGAGTTTGGCTTTTGGACGCCAGTCAATCCGCCAGTTAGCTAACAACCTTTCAGTCCTTCCTCTACTCACCCCCTCGACCCGGAAACTTCTTGAGGGAGACCGGAAGATCCGGCTTCCTTGACTCCCGCTGCCATATACTTTAGACAGCCGGTTGCTCGAAAAAGTTCCGCTCCCCGGCAAAAAATTTTTCTCCGGCCTACCTGCTAGCCACCAGCCACACGAGGACGGTGCAGCTACCCACGGCCGCCTCCAGCTTTTCTATCTCTTCCTCCAAGGCCCTGCGCTCCTCCGGGGAGGCGTACTCACACTTCGCCTTAAGCTCGGCCAGCCGCTGGGTCACGTCCTGGCTGCTCTCCCACCTGTCCTGAACGGACCCTATGCCGGAGCTACACAGGGCCTTGACGAAGGCTTCCCCCTGGGAGGAGGAGAGAGTAAAAACGAGCTCTACCCCGCCGCCAATCGGAAGCTCATGGTTTTCCCGCGCGCCGAACTGCCGGGCCAGGTCCCGCACCCGCTCCTCAGCCTGGGCCACGTCAGCCACCTGAAGCTTTACGAAGCTAGACCTGACGAGTTGAGGGTGGCTCAGGAAGGCCCTGGGTAGCTCGGCCTGCGGCTGGGCTCCTTCCTGGGGAGAACCGACTTCCCTTTGCACTTTGGAAGGGCCGACTTCCCGTTGGCCCTTTGCAGGTATAGGGGCTACGGTAGAACCCGGAGAAGACGGCTGTTGCTCCTCAGGAGCTTCAACTCCGCCAACCTTCTCCTCACCCTGGCCGACACCGGAGACCTTCTCTTTGTCCGGCATTTCAGTCCCCTTGTTATCGGGGCAGTAGCCGTCATGCCCCCTGTCCGCCACCACCGGCGGGAGAGCAGAAGGTGGAGGAGAAAAGCTGGCCTTGAAGAAGGCCCAGGCGCTACCGGCCATCACCAAGAGCCCGGCCGCCACCGCCAGCACCAGCCTGAGCCAGCCAAGATTCCGCCCGGCCTCCTTCTCCGGAGCGGAAAGCCTGGCCATCACCCTGTCTTTGAAGCCGGGTGGTGCAGCAGGGGCAGGCAGGGACAGGCCTTCTTTTACCTTCTGCCAGCAGAGGTAAACCTGCCGGCAGGAGGGGCACTCCTCAACGTGCGCCCTTGCCTCTTCTGTGAGTTCTCCATCCCAAATCAGTTCCTGCACTCTCCGGCAGCGCAACTCAAGCTTCTCCTTCCCAAGCCGAAAAAGCCCCTGTTATTTTTTTAGACCCCTTCAGGGACAAAAAAGTTCCAGAACCGTTCAGGTGCAAAACAGAAGCAAACTCTGATTTGGACAGCACCTTCTGTTCGTCAGAAAACTCTTGATTTTCTCCAACACTGCTTTTACAATTCAGACCAAGCGGAGGTGAAAATATGGCGATAGTTGAAACCGTCCGACTGGGATCCAAGTGCCAGATGGTGCTTCCCCTCAAGATAAGAAAGGCTCTGGGAGTCACCGAAGGGGACGAACTGCTGGTGTTGTTCCTGGGTAACGCCGCAGTGCTCGTGCCCAAACCCAAAAGCTATGCCGACCGTCTCCTGGGCCTGCACCGCGAGGTCTGGGTAGGCATTAACCTCGAAAAGTACCTTGAGGAGGAGCGGAGCAGTTACGAGTAATAGCACTGAGTTTGACTGAATTTCACCGTTTTGTTGGAACTTTTAATTACCCATCGCTGAAGCGGCAAGAAGGTTAGTTGTACACGCCTTTAACGCCTCCGGGAGCTGATAAAACGTGCCGAAGAAGAACGGAAAGAAATTTAGCTTCACCGTCTGCGGGGAGTTCTTCCCGGAAGTCTACCCCGCCTTCAGGTCTCTGCGGTGGAGCCGGGGCGAGGAAGACCCCCTCGCCACCGAGATGCGGCTCTTCTGCGCCTGCCACCGCTGGGCCTTTAAACGGCTCCTGGAAGGCGTCTCCCGCGACGAGGTGAAAAAGCTGGGGCAGGAGCTTTTCGGGCTTAACTCCCGCTACGTGGACGACGCCAGGCTCAAGGCCCAGAGCACCATTGATTCACAAAGAGAGCTTTTAAAGCTGGAGATAGAGGAGACCGAGAAGAAGCTCAAAAGGGCCAGGAAAAAGCTGGGCTTTGCCGTGAAGAAGCTTAAAAGAGCGGAAGAGAAAGGACTTCCGGAGGACGAACTGCGGAAGCTTGCGCTCGCGGTCAAGGGGCGGGAAAACCGCGTCTCTTCCCTGGAAAAGAAACTCAGGGAACTGAGAGAACACAAAGAAAACGGTACCATTCCCAAAGTGATCTTTGGTGGGAAGAAGCTCTGGCGGAGGGTTTGCAAAGGTAAAGCTTCCAGGGAGGAGTGGCGGGCGGCGCGGAAGAACCGGCTCTACTCCCGGGGCGACAGAGAAAAGGGCGGCAACCCCAACACCAAACTCTCTCACGACGGTCAGGAATTCCGGCTATCCATCGCCATCTCCCACCTTTCGGAGCAGGTGGGAGTGGATAAGCTTGGCCGCCCGAAGGTGAGCCGCGCCCCTAAAGTAGAGGGGAGGCTCTGGCTTCCCGAAAAGCACAGGACCAGGGTACTTGAGCTTTTAGCCACAAAGCAGCCCTACACCGTGGAGATCATCCGGACGAAAGAGGGGCGCTATCTGGTGTACATCACCTTCGAGCTGGAAAGCCCGCCCGAACCGGACTTCTCTCAAGGCTGTCTGGCGGTGGACACCAACCCCGACGGGGTAGGGATAGCCAGCGTATCGAGACTTGGCCTGCCCGAGCCGTGGCCTGAAGGCTTTGAAGTTCCCTGCCCGAAGAACCTGGGCAAGTTCGAGGAGGAGTTTCAGGTGATCACCCACCCTTCGGGGTTCATGTACATTAAGGTGCCCGAGCTTGAGTACGCTTCCGGCTTCCGGCGCAGGTACCTGATAGGGGTTCTAGCCAAAGTGGTGGTGGACGTAGCCAAAGCTTTGGGAAAGCCCGTCGTGCTGGAGGAGCTTGACTTCAACAAGGGGAGGCTCGACACCTGCAAGGGATTTAACCGCATGGCCTCCAACTTTCCTCATGCCGCTATAAGAATAGCCCTGGTGCGGCGGGCGGTCAAAGAGAAAGTCGGCTACAAACAGGTTCTGCCCCGACACACTTCCACCATAGGCAGGCTGAAGTACGCGAAGAAGTACGGTGTACCCGTCCACTGCGCGGCGGCACTGGTGATAGGCAGGCGGGCCATGGGCTTCAAAGAGAAGATCACCAGAGAGATTAAAGAATTCGTGCTCCGGGTCAAGCAAAGGCTTACTTCCGGAGCTTCCCTGCCTGGGAAGGAAGAGGGATGACCCGGGAGGTTAAAGCCGTACTTCACCGGCTGGAGGAGAAGTTTTCCCTGCACAACGGGCTTCACATCGAAGCTCAAGAAAGTTTTAACTCCTGCTGGCGCGAGCTTAAAACACTGGCTTTAGCCTTTCGGTGACCCCGTTTAGCCGGGTGTCGGGACAAACCCGGTAGGGCGAATCTTCCAGAGCGGTGCCCGCGGTGGCGAACCGACACTACCCCTATCCCGGTGAACTCCGTCCTGCGGGTGTAAGACGCACCCCGTGAGTCCGGGCAGGCGAGACTAGGATACGGGAGAGGATAACCTCTCCGTGGGCGCTCCGGGTGGGACTCCCGGGCCCAGACCCCTTGGCACCTAAAAGACTTGCTTAGGAAGGGAGGTGCGTGCCTGGTTCGGAGGGGTCCCTGCCTGAAGTTAAATTCAGGTAGGTTTTACGAACCAGGAGCGGAGCTCTTGGGAAAGCTAAAGGACGCCGCGTCCCGTGCTGGCATCATTGCTCTTGATACTTGCTGCCTGATCTACTACCTGGAAGGAAGCCCCCTGGCGCATGAGCTCAGAAACGAAATCTTTCAGCCTCTAGAGCAAGGAGAGTTTCGTGCCGTTGTGTCTACGCTTGCCCTTGCGGAGCTGCTCGTCCGCCCCAAATCGCTCGGCAAAGAAAACGTTTGCGCCGAGTACCTCGCGCTGCTCTGCTCCTACCCCAACCTGGAGATAGTGCCGCTCACCGTGGAGATAGCGCTCCGGTGCGCCAAAATCCGGGCCACGAACCCCACCATCCGGACTCCAGATGCCATCCACCTCGCAACAGCGGCAGAAAAGGGCGCGAGAATATTCGTGACCAATGACTCGAGATTGCCTACAGAGGTAGAGGGAGTGAGGATCCTTCTTGTCCAGAAGAACTGAAATAGGGAAGGGATGAGAACTTGGGAGAGCTCCTAACGCCCAGGCAGGTGGCAGAAAAGCTTAAAGTGTCGCGGAAGACCGTGGTCAAGTGGATCAGGAGCGGGAAGCTTCCCGGCAGGAAGATTGGGACACTCTGGCGGGTGGACGCCAACGACCTGGAGGCCTTCCTGGGCAGGGCAGAGACTAGAAAGGCACCAGTTTCCGAAGCCCACCGCCCGCAGGTATTCCGGCCGGCGGATGTGCTGCGGCTCACTGGCGTCAACCGCAAGACCCTGCACTACTGGATCCGGGAGGGTTTCATTTCCCCCAGCATAGCCGGAAGATACGGCACCCACAAGAAGCACCTGTGGTCTTTCGGGGACCTGGTGGCCATCCGGGCGCTGCTGAAGCTCCGGCATTCGGGAATAGACCTTCATTCTGCCGACCTGGCCCGCACCCTGGTGCGCTACATCCAGGCCCGGGAGGGAATAGAGTCCGTCCCTCCGGACACCCTCCTGGCCACCAACGGGCGGACGGCGTTCGAAGTCGGCCCGGACGACACCTCCAAACTCTTCAACGAAGGCTGCCTCCTCATCTTGAACCTGGGCGCCATCGTGGCCGAGCTCCGATCCCTGCTGGCCATGGAGGAAAGTTAACATTACGGATCGACTCCAGCGCCACCAACTCCCTGACACCCCCTCTCCTGACCACTCCTGGCGTGAACGCGTACTAATCCATCGCTCTGTTTCCGCCAGGGCGGGAACCGCTCTTGCCCGCGGTCCCGTGTCCTGCCTGGCGCTGGCGGGGTACCTTGACCCTGGAAGTCCCGGACTTTAAAAGTACGGAATTCCCGATTCCACACTCCGAACTTATAAAGGGTCACGCAAGACCGTGTTTCCGCCCGGCGGATACACGAACTCTCTCAAAACTTGCGTGATTCTTCGACACAACGGGTGTCTACAACTCCGGAATTCCGGACTCCACGCCGCCCTTCCTAAACACCGGAGTGTTCCCGCCAGGGCGGGAACGAAAACTCACGGCGTCTCCTGGCAAAACGCCTGTTCAAAAACCCGGAAGTCCGGACTTTTTAAGCCCGGAGTTTTTAGCTCCGCGCCGGTAGAAGGGTTGTCAGCAGCTAACCAATTTACCGGGCTTTCTCGGATGAGAGTACGGAATCCGGTGTTTCCTTCTGGTAGTTGACCGGCGAAACTGATTCCTGTAAACTCTGCACCAGAGGCCGGTGTCCTATATGGTCGCCGGCGGGGGCTAACCGTTCCGTTCCCGGGGAGCTCCTGGAGCCATTTCCCGGCAAAGAAGGGAGCAATGAACCTGCACCACCTGGGTTAAAAACCGGAGTCTCGTCTGGTTTTGCCTAGCGTGGGAGGAACAGTGCCTCCTCATCCTGAACCTGGGCTCTATCGTGGCCGAGCTCCGATCTCTGCTGGCTCTGAAAGAAAACTAGCATAGATAGCAGCTCATGACGTCGGTGCGGTTGTGGCCCAGATCCCGGCTCACCTCAAGCTTGGCTCGCTTTTTAAGTTCCCTCGCCTTAAGCTCCGGGCTCTCAGCTTTAAGGCGCTCCATCTCTTCCTCCAGACGAACCCGGGTGTACTCGCGCCGGTAGACCTTCACCCCCAGCCACCCCGGGATCCGGGGAAAGAGCTTCTCCTTTCTTTGCTCTTTGGCTTCGGCCACTATTTCTCGGACACGCTCCTCCACGTCCCGCCGGACGCGGACCCACCGCCACTTTCCACCCTTGCCCCGGCGCACGTGCACCTGCAAGCAACCGTCCTTCTCCTGAACGTCTTCCACCCGCACCTGCCGGAGCTCCATACGCCTCAAGCCGGTGGCCCTAGCAAAGTCCACCAGAGCCCGGTACCTTTCAGGTACCTCTGCTTCCTTAAGCGGCCTGCGGTTCTGGAGACTTCTCGGGGGGAGTTCCACCTCCGAAGCCAGCTCCGGGTTAAGGTAAAGCTTCCTCAGTAGGCTGCGCTCCTTCTTAAGCGTCCACGGAGAGCAGCCTATCACATCGCGCCGGTAGACGAGAAACTCAGCCACGTAGGGCTTCACCACTTCGATGTCCCTCTTCTCGCGGGCCTCCTTCCCCTTGTCCGAGCGGTGCTCTTTCAGGTACCCGCAAAAGACGCCCGCTACTTGCAAGCAGGCCTTGAAGGTGCGGAAGCTGAAGATCCCCCCGCAAAGGGTCGCACGTCTTATAAGCTCCACCTTTTCCCCGCTTTCAAGCCACCACCGGCAGGCCTCCTCCGCCGCTTCTTTCTTGATCCTGTGCTTCTTCTCGCCCACCCTCAAGAGGCTCTCTGCCCTCAGGCGGAAAAGATGAAAGAGACTAGGCTTCTTCGCCACCTCAACCACCTCCTCCAAAGCGGGACTGGTCGGCTGAAGGCACAAAAAAAGATCCCCTGTCCGGGAAAGCCTCGAAGCCTTGGTTCATCTGGTTCTCCCGGCATATCCTGTTTCGCTCACGCCGTTTCCGTTTTCAAAGAGCACGCAGTTAAAGCTAAAGCACGTACCCGTTCGGGCCGGTACGCCGCCCTCCGCATAACAATCCTCCTCCTTCCTACGCCGGGGAGCTCCCCCGGCCAGGTCTTTCCCACTTCCGACAGACAGGAGACAACTGCCCCGCCTGTCGGACACACTTCTTCACGCCCCGCGTACTACGGGCACACGATCACCCGCAGCACGCTTACACCCTACGCCTTTTCGACCTCACCAGCGCGATTTTCCCTAGGGAAACTCCAGGGCAGGATCCTTCCTTGCCGTCCTGGCGGCCGGCCATAAAAACCCTTTACTCTCCGTCCCGGCGGACGGAAGCCTGCTTCACTCCAGACAGACCCTTCTTTTCTTCCCTACCCAGGAGGTAGGGCAACTTCTGTTATTTCCCTGCCTGGCGACAGGGTAAGCACCTCAAAGCCTCAACAGCAGTATATCTCAGCAGTCATTCCAGGCGCAATCATTCCAAAGCCGTACATGGCAAACTCATACCCACCGGGGGTATCGCTCCACGCGGGACATCAGACGCACGAGGCGTCACACCCTTCCCTTAAGCCCTTATAAGGGCTTTTTAATAAGTGTGCCTGCACACGGGGAAAAGCCTTGCGGCAGAAACACTCAGGAGTATTCCGCAACGCCACCGCCGGTATGAAACAGCGCCGTGCCCGTACCCCTCCCCCGTATTTCCGGCCACAGCGACGCGCCCCCCGCACCCCCCTAATGATTATTACCGGCAAACTGTCTGTCTGTGTACACAGTTCGCGCGCGCCCTATAAAATCACCAGGCTAAACAGTCTCTGTGAACAGTTCTGGCGTCACGGCTAACCGGAGGCGCCCAGTAGTGCCCGGGCGAAGCCGTTCACGTCCAACCCTTTTTGAGAAGAACCGAAAGGACCAATCCCTCCTCCCGGAAGGCCCTCCACGCTCATCCTGAGGCCCTACAAGGCCCCTTTCCCGAGGGGGGATATATCTTATATCCCCCCTCGAAAAAGCCACCTTCTAGGGCCGGAGATTTTTCCAGTAGGCCGATTAAGCTTCCCTCAACAGTCTCTCAAACCCGGCCTGCTCGAAATGGTGATCGGTAGTGAGTGCCTGCCGAACCTTCCGCTGCTTCATCACGACGAAGCTGATGCAGTCGGTGAGGCTCCACTCCTTATCCCCCCTGCTGCGAAACAGCAAAAGACCTTGCTGGAGTAGCTCAGGAGTTACGTGGACGACCTCCAGGTGCCCAGAGCGCTCGGCTCGGTAGATGTTGTCCACAAGCAGCACGGCGAGAGGGCGCAGAGAGGGCTTCCGCAGAGCATTGCACAGCTCGACGATGACCGCGTCAGTGGTAAGCCGGAGACATCCCTTTTTGGTTATCTCCCGATATATCCCAACCGCTTGGGAGTGCCAACGGTCGCTTTTGTTGCCGAGCGCGAGCCACCCCGCCGTGTCGATGAAGACCGCTTCCCTCATAGCCCCTGCTCGGCGTACCGGTCATGCTCCTGGGCAAGATCTGCTACTCCCGTTTCCAAAGCCCACTCGTCTGCCCGGAAGAAAGGATCGGCTTCAGGAGAAGAACGCTTCAGCCGGAGAAAGACCCCTTTTTGGATCTCCCTGTAGGTAGGGATCCTCCCCTCCCTCGCTCTGAACTCTTCGATGAACTCTCTAATGGCCTGGTGTACAGGTGGAGGAGGGGGAGGTACTCGGTCGCCAAGGTTATTTGGAGCACGGCCTCGTGTGAGCCCCATCTCCCTCTTGACCCACGCGATCCAGCAGGTTTTTATGGACGCCGGGCTGTTCACTAGAATCACCTCGGTTGCCTCTATCGAGTCGCTTCAACCGTAGTCTATGTTCTATTGCCCAGTACAGTCAAGCCTGGTTTCTGGATTCAGAAAGTCGGAGGAAAACCGCCGCGTTTCCCCCTGGATCCTCAAGCTTGCTGGTTATCTGATGCTCTGTGGCTGCGCTCTTTTGGTTGGAAAGGCAGTTGTGGGCTTCGTTTTGCCTTGTCTGCACGCAGCGAAGGAGCATATTGTTCAGTGGCTCAAGCTCACGTCGAAAACGCCGGAGGCACTCTACCTTTGTGGTGCATTCTTGCTGGCCAGCTTGCTTCTGGTCTCGGTTTTCCGCAGGATGGAAAACCGTGCTACGCACATCCCGGAGCCAGCCGGGCCGAAGCCGGTCGCCGAAGAGAAAGCAGAACCGAAAGCGAACTCGCGCCGAGGAGTGTTTCTGGCACTCTTGCTCATCGGAATCTTTGCCCTCAGCACCGCCCGTAGTGCTGCCGCCGTGAAAATGATAGAGTGGGTGCGACAGAACTTGACTGCGATGGCGACCAGGGAGACCACACCATCTGCAACGGAAGCGCCCCAGGTGCGACCTGAGCGAGCCGAGGCGCCTATACGGGAGGTACCGGTGGTAGAAGAAGCAAAGCAAAAGGGCGGAGCCGAAACTCAAGCCGCACCTGGTCAGGCAGCGAAGCTGGCCGGAGGAAAAAAGCCCGCTCAGCCGCCTTCCCCGTCCCCGCTCAAGACTGTGTCGCTCGATAGCATCGTGGTCAACCTGGCGGACAGCGACACCAACCACTACCTGCGGGTGACGGCGGTGTTAGCCGTTCCTGCCGACGAGAAGCTGGCTGAGGTCGAGGCCAAGAAGACAGAGCTTAGAGACCTCATGATCCAGCTTTTGCGGCACAAGACTTTTGCCGAGGTGACGGAGCCTGGCTATCCAGCCAAACTAGGGAAGGAACTCAAGCAGGAGATTAACGCTCGCTTAGGAGGGGATAAGGTGAAAGAGATCCGCTTCACCGAGTATCTGACTCAGTAGGGGCAGGGCACGCAGACCCACGCAGACTTAGCTCTTTGCTAAGCCCTCGCCCTCAATCCCTGTCGGGAAAGGCCCCCTACATCCATTCTAAGGCCTCAGAAAGCACTTTTCCTGACGGGGGGATATATCTTTATCCTCTGCCTCGAAAACCCGCCTCCCAGGGCCGGAGATTTTTCCAGCGGGCCGGCTAAGCCTCACTCTCTCCCTCCTCCTCAACGAACCTCTCCAGCACGATGTACCTGATGCTGTGCTTGGGCAAGAAGATCCGTGCCTCCTCCGTCTCCAGCAGCAAATTGTAGTCGTTTATCCCCAAAAGCTTGGCCTTAAACCTCTCCCCGCTCTCCAGCACCACCTCAAAATACTTTGCCTCTCTCAGAACATCCGCGTCCCAGTAACTAGGCTCGTGGGTGCCTCTTCGCCTTCTTCGCCAAACCTTCCCCCTCCCTAAAAACCGGAAGCCCAAAGCCCACAAAAACCTTCTCCCAGCCTGAAAAGAAAACCTGCCTGCAAAAGAACCAAAAAGCCCGAGCAGAGCTCGGGGAGACACTTCAGCACCATCTTCCTCATCATGCCACTCTTTCTCAAAAAAGCCCCGGAGCCATTTATTTTCTCCCACCCACCCCCCCTATAGCCTTCGGCGGCTTACGCCACCATACAACGGGACAGACATGTCACCCACAAAACCAAAAAATTGAGATCTACTGAGGACAAGTTGGGTACAAAGTCAATTCTGGTCATCAAGCAGC
>NZ_QSLN01000026.1 GCF_003368535.1 Ammonifex thiophilus | reverse complement strand
CGGGGTTCGGTGACTCCACTAACCAAGGCTCTCAAAGCTTTGAGCCGAAATGTCAGTCTTCTCTGGTAGTTCGCTCTGGTTCGGGGACGGTGGGGGCTCAGGACTCCTACAGTGGGTTGACACGATCACAGTCAACCGGGAATTTCGGCTGCCGCCGGCTCGTGTAGTACAATAGAACTATGCTTAGCCGAAAAGTGAGCCTGGTTTTGCCGCCGCCCCATCTGGGAGACAACCGCGCCGATGCCGAGCGCTGCCTCGCCGTTCTGCCTTTTCGGGAGGTAGAGATGCCCCTTTCTGTCCTCCGGCACCTGCCAAGGGTACTGCGGGAAGGGAATTGGAAGGTAACGGTCACCTTAGGAGCGAGGACGGGGGGAGGATGGCGTCTTTTAGCGGTGGAGCCGGGCGACACCACCGCGCGCCACTGGGGCGTGGCCGTGGACGGCGGCACCACCACCTTGGTGGCCTCCCTAATAGACTTCAACACAGGGGAGGCCAAGGCCACGGCTTCCTGCCTCAACGCGCAGGTAAGGGTAGCTGAGGATTTGCTTACCCGCCTGCAGTTGTCCGAAGAACCGGGAGTTAGGGAGCAACTCACCCGCCTTTTAAGGGAAAGTGTGAACCGGCTCGTGCAGGAGCTTGCCTCTCGGGCCGGAATTTCTCCAGAGGAAATTACTGCGCTGGCCTTCAGCGGCAATACCGCCATGACTCACTTCTTCTTGGGGCTCGACCCCTCACACCTCTGCCGCGAGCCTTACCTGCCGGTGGTAAATAATCCCAGTTTTTACCGGAACCGCGAGGAGTTGAACCTGGTCATCCATCCGGAGGCGGTGATTTATTGTCTGCCTAATGTGGGAAGTTATGTGGGAGGGGATGCACTGGCGGGGATACTGGTGAGCGGTATGCACCGGAGGGAAGCAGTGAGCCTGCTGGTGGACATAGGAACCAACGCCGAGCTCGTCTTGGGTAACCGGGAGTGGCTGGTGGCCGCCGCCGGGGCTGCCGGTCCTGCCCTAGAAGGGGGAGTGGTGGAGGCGGGCACGCGAGCGGGGCCGGGGGCGGTGGACCGCGTGTGGGTAGATCCCTCCACTGGAGAAATACGCTATCGGGTGATAGGGGGAGGGAAGGTTAAGGGTCTCTGCGGCTCAGCAGTGGTCGACCTCTTGGCCGGGCTAGTCTTAGCCGGCATCATAGACCGGGCGGGAAGGTTTACCAACGGTCGAAAGGAGATAGAGGTGGTGTCGGCGGAAGAAACGGAGCAGGGCCGGCCTCTAATACTCAGCCAGAAGGACGTAAAGAACTTCCTGCGGACTAAGGGAGCGATGACCGCTGCTATAGAAAGGCTGCAGGAAGCGGTAGGAATAGGCTTCAAGGATATCGAATACTTTTTTGTGGCCGGAGCCTTTGGGGAGCACCTGGACGTGGAAGCGGCCGTCACCTTGGGCCTTTATCCCGACCTTTCCCGCGAGCGCATAATCTTGCTAGGAAACGCTTCCTTGGAAGGAGCCCGGCGGGCCCTGCTGGACGAGAAGGCGCGGGAGGAACTGGTCTCTATCGGTCAAAAACTCACCTATATCGAGCTTAACGCCGACCAGAAGTTCATGGACCGCTTCGTTGGCGCTCAGTTTTTCCCGCACACCGATCTCGAGCTTTACCCCACCGTGCGCGAACGCCTGCGGGCCGCTGGCAGGTTGAAGGAGTAGAGGAGGATGGCGCAAACCATTTTCTGCCGTTTACGCTGCCCCCGTTGCTTTACCTCCTTTCCGGCGGAGATCGCTTTAAGCACGGGGACTAAAGGGCGGCTTTCTAGCGACCTCTGCTACCGCGGCGAGGGAACCTTTGTTTACCCTTACCTCGTGGTGGTCTGCCCGGGCTGCGGCTTCACTTCCTACCACCAGGAGTTCGATTACCTTGCCGAGCTCCCCAAGTATTCCCCTTACCATCCCGTGGGCCGGGCTTTGAAGAACTTCTTGCAGGAAAGACACCATCTTTACCCGGGAAGTGAGAAGTACCGGCTAGCGGCGGAGGACGCCAAGCGGCGGGGGAGTTCACCCTTGGCCGTAGCCCATCTTCACCTGAAGGGATCCTGGTGCGCGCGGGAGGAGGGGAATCGCGAAGCCGAGAGGTACCATCAGGAGGAAGCCCTCCGTCACTTTCGGCTGGCCCTCGGTGAGGTGGAAGAGGGGCGCGATGCGGCGGTGATAAGGTATCTGGTGGGGGAGCTCTGCCGACGCCTGGGCCGCTTTGAGGAAGCGGAGGAGGCCTTCGGGTCCATTACTCTCAGAGACCTGCCGTACTGGCTTCACAACGCCCTAAGGCGCATGCAGAAGTTGGCGGCCCAGCACGACTCCTCTCCCCAGGAGCTCCCCCGGGCGTGAAGGAAGGGGGAGAGCATGACCAGGGAAAAGGCGATAATCTTGCTTGTGCTTTTGCTCTGGAGTGACATAGGGGCGGTAATAGGCGTGGGGCTCTATCTTTACCTGCACTGCCCCCAGTACTGGGTGCTGGGCACCCTGGCGGTGGCCGTACTCGTGTTGCTGGCCAATTTGGCCGTTTACCTGGTTTTGTGGCGCAGGGCCAGAACTTAGTTAACATAAAAGGAGGGAGAAAAAGTGGAAAAGAAAGAAGTGGCGTTGGCCGAGGCCTACCGCTTGCTGACGCCAGGGATGGTGGTGCTGATAGCCAGTCAGCGCGACGGGCGGAACAACGTGATGACCGCTTCCTGGCAGATGCCGGTGAGTAAAGAGCCGCCCTTGGTGGCGGTGGCCGTGGCCAAAAAACACCTGACGGCGGAGTATATCCAGGCCACCGGCGCCTTCACCGTGAACGTGCCCGGTTTTGGCCTCCTGCCCAAGGTCCACTTTTGCGGTACCATTTCCGGGCGCAAGGTGAAAGATAAATTAGAGGAAGCCGGATTGACGCCGGTTCCGGGCAAAAAGGTACCGGTACCGCTTATAAAAGAGTGCCTGGCGGGGCTTGAGTGCCGGGTGTGGAACACTTACGATGGCGGCGATCACTATATTTTCGTGGGCGAAGTTGTTCGCGCGGAAGCTTCGGAGGCTTTCGATGGGTTCTGGCGGCTGAAGGACAACCAGGATGAGTATCCGGTGCATCATTTGGGCGGGCCGCATTATTATTTACCTGGTCCGTCCGTATCGGTTACGCCCAAGGACGGCGGCTTCGAAGTTACGCCACTTAAGCCTTAAAAAAAGCTAAAAATAATTAAGCCCCGGTGGCTTTGTATTCCGGCTTCCGGGGCTTTTATTTCCACTTCCTTAGTTGACATAAGGTTTATTAGCGGAAGTTCTTTTACTCCGCCAGCACCCCTCTTCTCTTCACAGGCTAAGATTTCAAAAGATCGCCGAAGACGTCACCCAGGGTCACGGTATCTTCTTTTTTCTCCTTAGGCTGGGGCTCTTCCGTGCGCACAGCCTCCCGCAGAGAAAGGCGTAGCCTCTTCTCCTGGGGATCGAAGCTTATGACCCGCGCCGTGACCACATCCCCTTCTTTCAAGACGTCCTCCGGCTTTTCCACGTGCCAGTCGGCAAAATGAGAGATATGGATGAGTCCTTCCACTCCCGGCTCGAGCTCCACAAAGGCCCCAAAGGGGGCAAGCCTGACCACCTTTACCTCCACCAAGCTTCCCACCGGGTACTTCTCGGGCACCTTCTCCCAGGGATCGGGCAACAACGCCTTGCGCGACAGGCTCACCTTTTCGTTCTCCCGGTCCACCTTGATCACCTTGACCTCGATCTCCTGCCCTTCCTGCAACACCTCGTCCGGAGAGTTGACCCGGTGCCAAGCTATCTCGGAGACGTGCAGCAGCCCGTCCACCCCGCCCAGGTCGATAAAGGCGCCGAAGGGGACGATGCGCCGCACCACTCCCTTGACCACCGCTCCTTCCTGAAGCTTCTCCCAGGTTTCCCGGCGGCGCCTCTCGGCCTCTTCCTCCAGGACCGCCTTGCGCGAGAGGACCACTTTCTTGCGGCTCCGGTCAAGTTCGATGACCTTGGCCCTCACCTTTTGGCCCAGGTAAGCGCTGAGGTTCTCCACGTAGTTGGTGTCCACCAGTGAGGCGGGCAGAAAGGCCCGCACGCCCACGTCCACGATGAGCCCGCCCTTGACCACTTCGCGCACTACCCCTTCCACCGGGGTTCCGTTGGCAAAAGCTTCCGCTAACTTTTTCCAAGCGGCTATGGCGTCGGCGCGCGCTTTGGACAGGATAATGCGGCCTTCGGCGTCTTCCGCCTTAACCACGAAGACTTCGATCTCGTCTCCCACCTTAACCACTTCATGGGGAGAGGAAACCTCACAGCAGCAGAGCTCCCTTAAGGGTATGACCCCTTCCGTCTTGGCCCCGATGTCTACCAGGACCTCCCCTTGGTTTATCTCCACCACCGTGCCCCTAACGATCTCCCCGCCGCGAAAGGTTTTGACCCCTACCGCTTCCATCTGCTCCGCGGCGCTCATTTCTCCGATTTCCCGCATGCGCTTTTCTACCTCCTCGATGATCCAGTCAGGAGTGGAGGCTCCGGCTGTAAGCCCGGCCCGGCTTACCCCCATGAACCATTCCGGCCGGAGTTCTGCCGCCGTCTCCACGTGATAAGTAGGAACTCCGGAAAGCTGCAGACGCTCGACCAGATGCCTGGTGTTGGCGCTGGATCGGCCCCCCACCACCACCATGACTTCCACTTCCCGGGCGAGTTCCAAGGCCGACTCTATCCGGGAAGCCACGGCCGAGCAAATGGTGTTATAAACTCTCACCTCCTTGGCCCGGGGAAGTAGAGCATGCACCACTTCCTGCAGGCGGTTTATCGGTTGGGTGGTCTGAGCCACTACGCCGTAAGCCGGAGCTTCTGGAAGGCCGGCCACTTCCTCTGCGCTTCCCACCACCACTGCCTGCGGCCCGGCCCAGCCCAGAATGCCCTTCACCTCGGGATGGTCCCGGTCGCCGACCACGACCACCTGGTAGCCCTGCTTGGCCAGCTCGCAGGCCAATTCCTGAGCTCGTCGCACGTAGGGACAGGTGGCATCGATTACCGTCAGACCTCGCGCTTCGGCCTCCCGGATAACGGCGGGATCTACCCCGTGCGAGCGGATTATCACGGTTCCCTCCGTTATTTCCTCCAAACTTTCGGCAAGCTTCACCCCTTTGCTAGCCAAAAACTCCACCACTTGCGGGTTGTGGATGAGAGGCCCTAGGGTGTACAGAGGCCCTTCCTTTTCTTCCCGAGCTTTGAGGGTGATCTCCAGCGCTCGCCGGACACCGAAGCAGAAACCGGCGTTTCTTGCCCGCTTGACCTCCATCTTAGCTCCCCACTCCCAAAAGCTCTTTCAGGGCGACCTCTATTTTTCTGGAAGCTTCGGTAAGCTGCGACCGGGAAGGGCCATCAGCCGTAAGGTAAAAGGGACGGCCTATTTTAACCCTGACCCTTCCCCACCAGCCGCGCGTGCCGATCAGGGCAACTGGAACCACCGGCGCTCCCGACTTCAAAGCCAGCAAGGCTGCTCCCGGCTGCAGGGGCAAGAGCTCCCCTTCCCGGCTGCGAGTTCCCTCGGGAAAGATGCCCACTACCTGCCCCCGCGCCAGAAGGTTGAGCGCGGTTCGCAGAGCCCGGCGATCCATCTCCTCCCGCTTCACCGGAAAAGCGCCTAACCATCTGATGAGCGTCCGCAACACCGGGATACGAAAGAGCTCTTCTTTGGCCATGTAGTACACACGGCGTGGGAGGGCGCAGCCCAAGGCCACGGGATCGAGATAGCTTTGGTGGTTAGCTGCCACGATAACCGGCCCCTTCCGGGGAAAGTGCTCCAGTCCTTCCACCCGGAAGCCTCGGAATACGTGGAGGTAAAGACGGCAAACCAGCCAGGCAAACCAGTAAAACACTAAAGACTACCCTCCAGGTGGCGTAGCATGATTTCCACCACTTCGTCCGGTGTCTTGTCGGTGGTGTCGACGATTATGGCATCCGGTGCCGGTTTCAGGGGAGCCACCTCACGTGAAGAGTCCTGCCGATCCCGAACCTCAATCTGCCGGAGTTGCTCCTCCCAAGAAAGGGTAAAGCCCCTTTTCTGGGCCTCGCGGAAGTGCCGCCGCGCCCTTTCTTCCAGGCTGGCGGTCAGGTAAAATTTCCTTTCGGCGTCGGGCAGGACCACCGTGCCTATGTCCCGTCCCTCGACTACTATCCTCCCTCCCTGCGCCAGTTCCCTTATTTTGGCCGTAACCAGCTCCCTTACCTCCGGTATGCGGGCCACCAGAGAGGTGGCGCAGGATACTTCGGGAGTGCGGATGGCTTCGGTGACGTCTTCACCGTTGAGGAAAACGCGCTGGCAGTTGGAAGTGGAGGTGACGGTTATTTCTTGGCTGGAAGCCAGCTGCACTAAGCTGTTGCGGTCGTTAAGAAGACCGTTCTTCAGAGCGGCCAAGGTTAGGGCACGGTACAGCGCTCCCGTGTCTAGATAGGCGTAGCCTAAACGTGAAGCCAGAAGCTTAGCTACGGTGCTTTTCCCTGCTCCTGCCGGTCCGTCGATAGCGATACGCATAGACCCTTCCGCACCACTCCTCCGCATCCCATTGAAAAATTCGATACCTTGGCGTCATTTCCCTCTCGCTTCCCCGGCTAAAGTGGCGAGAAGAAGGGGGAAATTGGGGAAAGACACGTCTATGGCCTCCGCTCCTTCTATTATGGTCTCCCCCTCAGCCACCAATCCCGCCACCGCCATGGCCATGGCTACCCGGTGGTCGCCGTGACTTTGAACCCGGCTGCCCTGCAAAGGATGCCCCCCGTGTATAATCAGCCCGTCGGGCAAAACCTCCACCTTGGCCCCCAAACGTCCGAGCTCCAGGGCCATGGTGGCCAGGCGGTCCGACTCCTTGTAGCGGAGTTCTTCTGCCCCCCGTATGACCGTCTTGCCGGCAGCACAAGCGGCGACCACGGTCAGAACAGGGATCTCGTCGATGAGCCGGGGGATAATTTCCCCCCCAATCTCCACACCTCGCAGCTCGGAGGACTCCACGGTGACATTTCCTACCGGCTCTCCTGCCCACTCCCCCGTCACTTCTACCGCAAGGCGGGCCCCCATCGCCTCCAGCACTTCTAAAAGCCCTGTGCGGGTGGGGTTAAGCCCCACCTCCTTCACGACGACCCGCCCCTCGGGCGATATGGCAGCGGCGGCCAGGAAGAAGGCGGCGGCTGAAAAATCGCCGGGGACGCGCACCGGTCGCCCCTGGAGGAGAGCCCTCCCTCTGAGGCGCACGGTCAAGCCTTCCCTTTTCACCGGCACTCCGAAGTAGGAGAGCATCCGCTCGGTGTGGTCGCGGGAGAGGGCCGGTTCGGTAACGCTGGTCTCCCCCTCGGCGTAAAGGCCGGCCAGGAGTATGGCCGACTTTACCTGAGCGCTGGCCACCGGCGAAGTGTACTCTATAGGACGGAGCTCCCTTTGCCCTCTTATGGCTAGAGGGGCCAGCTTCCCTTCCTGTCGCCCCCATATCTCCGCTCCCATGAGTTTCAAGGGGAGGATGACCCTGTCCATGGGGCGGCGGCGCAAAGAAGCGTCTCCCGTCAAGACGGCAAAGATAGGGTTGCCGGCCAGCACCCCCAAGAGCAGGCGCATGGTGGTCCCGGAGTTACCGGCATCCAGCACTTCTTCCGGCTCCCGGAGGTTGCCTAGGCCCCGGCCTTCTACCCGCACCCGGTCTTCTTCCTCCTCGATCTTCACCCCCATCTGCCTGAGGCAACGTAAGGTAGCCAGACAGTCCTTGCCCCGCAAAAAGTTTTCTATCACCGTTTCTCCGCAAGCCAGCGAACCCAGGAGCAAAGCGCGGTGGGAAATGGACTTGTCGCCGGGAACGGTGATAGTTCCTTCCAATCGGGTGGCGCGGCACACTTTCAGCTCCATGTTTCAGCCTCCTCGCTTGCGCACCTCGATCCCCGCAGCCGCTAGGGTTTCGTAAGCCTTTTCCTGGGCTTCCGACCGGGTAAAGGCTAGCCTTATGGTTCCTCCTTCCCCTTCCCTGGCCCGCAGGATCTCGATGTCGGCAATGTTGATATCCTTTGCCGCCAGAAGGGAGGCCAGATGGGCTATAACCCCGGGGCGGTCGGGCACGGTCACCACGATCTCGTGCAACTCGGGCAGGTAGCCTTTGCTCTTGGTCGGCACCTCTTTGCGCAGGGTCTGGGCCCGGCGCAGCCATTCCTCCAGCTCCCGGGCATCCTTCTTCGCCAGCAGCCCTTCCAGTTCCTGTAGCACCTGCAGGAGCAGGGCCAAGAGCTCCCTTAAGGGATCGGTGTTAGTGAGAAGGATGTCCCGCCACAATGCAGGGTCGCCAGCAGCCACCCGGGTGGTGTCCCGGAAACCACCCGCGGCCAGAGGCAGGATGGCTTCTTTTTCGGGAAGGGAGGCGATGAGGTTGCAAAGGGCGGAAGCCAGGCAGTGGGGTAGGTGGCTCACCGCCGCCACGTAGTAGTCGTGCAGGTCGGGAGGGATCGCCACCTTTCTCGCCCCTACGGCTTCCACCAGCTCTTCCACGCGGGATATGGCCTCCGCTGGCGTCGAGGGGGTAGGGGTGAGAATGTAGTAGGCGTTTTCGAAGAGGTAGGGATCGGCGTTTTCCACCCCCGTCCTCTCTGATCCGGCCATGGGATGACCACCGACGAAAGCAAAGGAATATTTCGCGGCCAGCTTCTCGGCCGCCTCCACTATTTCTCGCTTGGTGCTACCCACATCGGTGACTACCGTTCCCGGCTCCAGGTGGGGAGCTAAGCTCTCCAGGGTGGGCACGATGGCCCCTATGGGGGTAGCCACCACTACCAGGTCGGCTCCCTTTACCCCTTCGGCCGGGTCGGTGGTGAAAGAGTCCACCGCCCCCAGCAGCTGTGCCTGCCGGAGCCGCTCTGCGCTTCTTCCTACTCCCACCACTTCCCGTGCCTTGCCCCGGCGCCTTAGGGCCAGGCCTAAACTTCCGCCGATAAGTCCCACGCCCACAACGACGACTTTTCCCAGCACTTCACATCCGGCCTTCTAGGGCCGCCTCACCTCCAGGGAGTAGTCCCAGCGCGGATAAGAACCCAAGATCTTGAAAAAAGAGGATCGGGCCATGAGAGCAGAAAGCGCCGCTTTAACCTCCGGATCCTCCATATGTCCCTCGCAGTCCAGGAAGAAGATGTACTGGCCCAGCTGGCGCTTGGCTGGGCGCGACTCTATTTTGGTTAAGTTTATCTCTCGCCGGGCAAATTCCTCCAGAACCTTGTAGAGCACGCCGGGCCGGTCCTCGGGTAAGGCGAAGGCCACCGAGGTTTTGTCCCGGCCCGTGCGCGGAGCCCTTTCCCTGCCCAGCACCGCAAAGCGGGTCTCGTTCTCCTTGCTGTCCTGGATGGCCTCCTTTACCACCACCAGTCCCCAGTTCTTGGCCGCCGTCTCCGGCCCCACGGCCGCCCAGGGTTCGGAACTCTCGGCTACCAGGCGGGCGGCCTCGGCCGTGCTCCCGGTGGGGAAGAGGGGAACGTCGGGAAAGTGGAGGCGTAAAAACTCCCGGCACTGGGCCAAGGCGTGGGGGTGGGAGAGGATGCGAGTAAAAGAGCTTACCCCGGGACGGGCCAGCAGGTGGTGGACGATGGGGAGCACCACTTCCCCTACTACATATATCCCCGCCGTCTTAACCAGCAGGTCAAGGAAAAGGGCGACGCTTCCCTCCAGAGAGTTTTCCCAGGGGACCACTCCCGCTGCTATCTCCTCCCGGGTCAGGGCCTCCAGAATGGCCGGAAGGTCGGAATAGGCTAGAGGGATAATTTCCTCCCCGGCAAAGAAGGCCAGCATGGCCTGCTCGGTGAAGGTGCCGGTCGGTCCCAGGAACCCTACCTTTTTGAGCAAGATCAGAGCTTCCTCCCCACGGCCTGGGCGATGCGCCTCAGCTCTTCCATGGTCTCGGCGAAGGTCTTGGGGGTAAGCGACTGGGCCCCGTCGCACAAGGCCTCCGGCGGGTTGGGATGGACCTCTACCAGCAGTCCGTCAGCGCCGGCGGCTATGGCGGCCCGGCACATGGCCGGTACAAACTGCCAGCGACCCACCCCGTGGCTAGGGTCCACGATCACCGGTAGATGTGACAAGTGCTTTACAATGGGCACGGCCGAGAGGTCCAAGGTGTTGCGGGTGTAAGTTTCGAAGGTCCTGATACCCCGCTCGCAGAGTATCACCTTGAAGTTGCCGCCGGAGAGGATGTATTCGGCGGCCATGAGCCATTCCTCTATAGTGGCTGAGAGTCCCCGCTTCAACAGAACCGGCTTATCGATCTTGCCGAGCTCCCTCAGAAGGTCGAAGTTCTGCATGTTACGGGCCCCCACCTGGATGATGTCGGCGTACTCGGCCACCACGGGAAGGGAGCGCACGTCCATGACTTCGGTTACGATTTTGAGACCGTACTTTTCCCTGGCCTCCGCCAAGATTTCCAACCCTTTTACTCCCAATCCCTGGAAAGAGTAGGGGGAGGTGCGGGGCTTGAAGGCTCCTCCTCGCAGGATGGTGGCACCGGCCGCCTTCACCTGAGCGGCAGCTTCCAGGAGCTGCTCCCGGCTTTCCACGGCGCAGGGGCCGGCCATCACGTGAATGCGCTCCCCTCCGATGGCTATGTCCTCGCTCACCTGCACTATGGTGCGTTCAGCCCGGAAGGCCCTGCTGGCCATTTTGTAGGGCTGCAGGATGGGAATGACCTCTTCTACCCCCGGCAGGGCCTCCAGGGGTATCTCCGCCAGGCGGCTCTTGTCACCTATGGCCCCTATGATCGTGCGCTCCACCCCCCGTGAGAGATGGGTTTTGAAGCCCGCCGCCTCTAAGCGCTTAATTACTTCGGCAATATCTTTCTCGGTGGCATCATGGGCCATTACGATGATCACGGTCTAAACCCCCTTAAGTTCCAGAGCCTTATCTAAAGCTTCCAGGAAGCGCCGATTCTGTTCCAAGGTGCCGATGGTTACCCGCAGGTGGGTGGGGTAACCCATTCCCCCCCGGATGATCACTCCCTGGCGCAGCATCCGGCGAAATACTTCCCGCTCGTCCCGTCCAGCGTCGAAGAGGAGGAAGTTGGCCTCGGTAGGCACGTAGGCAATTCCCCTCTTTTCCAGCTCACGGTAAAGAAAATGCTTCCCCTCCTCGTTGACCCGGCGCGAAAGCGCCACGAACTCTTCGTCTTCCAGGGCGGCCAGAGCGGCCACCTGGGCGGCGGAGCTGACGTTGAAGGGCTCCCGCACCCTATGCAGTTCCGCCACCAACTCCTTGGGCGCCACGCCGTAACCTATGCGCAGCCCGGCCAACCCGTAGATCTTGGAGAAGGTGCGCAGCACCACCACGTTGTAACCCCGGCGTAGGAAGTCAAGCCCGTCGGGATAGGCAGGGCTGGTGACATACTCACAGTAGGCCTCGTCCAGCACAGTGAGAATCCCTTCCCCCGCCTTTTCCAAGAACCACTCCACCTCCTCGCGGGTGACGATGGTCCCGGTGGGGTTATTGGGGTTGCAGAGGTAAACCAGCTTGGTGCGGGGGGAAAGGGCCCGGGCTACCGCCTCCACATCGATGCGGTAGTCCTTTAGGGGAACCTTTACGGGATGGGCCCCCATGAGCCGCGCCAGGGGCTCATAGCGGGGAAAGGTGGGCACGGGGATGATCACCTCATCGCCGGTCCCCAGCAGGGCCAAAGAGAGCATCTGTATGACCTCGCTTGAACCGCAGCCCACTATGATGCTGTCCGGATCTACCCCCAGCTTCTTGCCCAGCGCCTGCCGCAGCTCATAGCTTGAGCCTTCCGGGTATAGGTGCCATTGGTCAAGCTTCCTCAAGGCCGCCGTCGCCTTAGGAGAGGGTCCCAGGGGATTCTCGTTGGAGGCCAGTTTGACTACCTCTTCCAGCCCCAGCTCCCTCTTCACCTCTTCGATGGGTTTGCCGGGACGGTAGATCTCCACCTGGCTGAGCTCAGGCCGCACTTTGACCGCCATTTTTGCTTCTCCTCCCATGAGGTGTTTACCTTGACTAAGATAAGAGTATCTTAGCACAGTTTGTTTAAGCTGAACAACGAGCGTGCAGAACCCGCGCCAGGGACCTCACCAGAGCCAGGGCTTCCTCCCTGGCTCCCTCGCCGAGGAGCTTTACCACCGCGCTTCCCACCACCACCCCGTCGGCCAGCCGGGCTACTTCGGCGGCAGTTTCGGGGCGGGCAATGCCGAAACCCACCGCTACCGGCAAGGAGGTGTGCTCCTTCACCGTCTGGACGAGTCGGCCGAGCTCCTGGTCAAGCTTTTCCCGCATCCCGGTGACGCCGGTCACCGAGACGCAGTACACGAACCCCTGAGCCGAGGAGCAGATGGCTTCTACGCGCTTTTCGGTGCTGGTAGGCGCTAGCAGAGGAATGAGGGCTAAGCCCTGGGCTGAGGCCTCTCTCAGAAGCGGCCCGCTCTCTTCGTAGGGCAGATCGGGAACGATCAACCCATCTACTCCGGCCTCTTTGGCCTGGCGGCAGAACCTTTCTAGGCCCCGCTGGAGCACGGGGTTGTAGTAGGTCATGAAGACGAGAGGCAGCTCCGGCAAGCGCTCTCTCACAGCTGCCGTCATCTTCAAGATCCCGTCAAGCCTCACCCCTTTAGCCAGGGCCCGGGAGGAGGCAGCTTGAATCACCGGACCGTCGGCCAGCGGGTCGGAAAAAGGTATTCCTATCTCGATAAGATCAGCACCGGCCTCTACTAGGGCGGGGATAGTGGCGGCAGTGGCCTCCAAGCTGGGGTCGCCGGCTGTCACGTACACGATGAGCGCCTTCTGCCCTTTATCGCGCAAAGAATTAAAAGTCCGGGCGATGCGGTTCATCTCTCCACCCCCTTGGCTTGAGCCACCGTCTCCACGTCCTTGTCGCCCCGTCCCGAGAGGTTTACCACCACCACCGCTTCGCGCGGGAGGGAGGGGGCTACCTTCCTGGCCACGGCCAAGGCGTGAGCGCTCTCCAGAGCGGGGAGGATGCCCTCGGTGCGGGAAAGGAGCTCAAAGGCCTCCAAAGCCTCCTCATCGCTGGCGGTGAGGTAAGTGACCCTTCCCGTTTCCTTGAGGTAAGCGTGCTCCGGCCCTACTCCGGGGTAATCTAGCCCGGCGGCGATGGAGTGTACCGGGCTTATCTGCCCCTCCTCATCCTGGAGAAGGTAGCTATAGGAGCCGTGTAGCACTCCGGGTCGACCCCGGCACAGGGTGGCCGCGTGCTCCCCCGGCCCCTCCCCCCTTCCCCCGGCCTCTACCCCGATGAGCTTCACCCCCGGTTCGGCGAGGAAGGGGTAGAAGATCCCCATGGCGTTGGAGCCCCCTCCTACACAGGCGATTATGACGTCGGGGAGTTTGCCGGCCGCCTGCAGGATCTGGCGCCGCGTTTCTTGGCCGATTACGGACTGGAAGTCGCGCACCATCATGGGGTAGGGGTGAGGGCCGGCCACCGAGCCGATGAGGTAGTAGGTGGTGCGGACGTTGGTCACCCAGTCCCTTATGGCCTCGTTCATAGCGTCTTTGAGGGTACCGCTGCCTGCGGCGACGGGTACGACTTCAGCACCCAAAAGCTTCATGCGCACCACGTTCAACCGCTGGCGCTCTATGTCCACCGCCCCCATATAGATGACGCACTCGCAGCCCAGCAAGGCCGCCGCCGTGGCAGTGGCCACGCCGTGCTGTCCCGCCCCCGTCTCCGCAATGATGCGCTTCTTCCCCATCCGGCGGGCCAGCAGCGCCTGCCCTATAGTGTTGTTGATCTTGTGCGCCCCGGTGTGGTTGAGATCCTCCCGCTTGAGGTAGATCCGCGCCCCGCCCAAGGCCTCCGTGAGGCGGGAGGCGTAGTAAAGCGGGGTAGGGCGTCCCACGTAGTGGCACAGATACCAGGCCAGCTCCCGCCGGAAAGAAGGGTCATCGCGCCAGAAAAAGTAGGCCTTTTCCAGCTCCTCCAGGGCCGGCATCAGGGTCTCCGGCACGAAGCGGCCCCCGTAAGGGCCGAAATAACCGCGCTTATCGGGCAACATCTTAAAGACAAGCCTCCTTTACCCGGGCAATGAAGGCCCGGATCTTGGCCGGGTCCTTTCGCCCCTCGGTCTCTACGCCGCTGGAAACATCTACCGCGTAGGGGCGGACGGTTCTTATGGCCAGCTCCACGTTCTCCGGGCTAAGCCCCCCCGCCAGGATGACCGGCGCCCGGAAGCTTCTCCCCCGCAGCATCTCCCAGTCGAAGCTTTTTCCTGTTCCCCCCATCTGCCCCTCCACCCTGGTATCGAAAAGGTAGGCGTCGGCGGGGTATTCTTCTACCCCTAAAAGGTCGTCCGGGGTAGCCACCCGGAAAGCCTTGATGACGGCCACTCGGGTGAGGGCTTTAAGCTTTTGCAAGTATTCCGGGGTTTCCCAACCGTGGAGCTGTACCGCCGAGAGCCTCAGTTCTTCCGCCAGTTCCCTTACTATCTCCAGGGGCGCGTCCACGAACACCCCCACCGCTGCCACGAAAGGCGGGAGGGAGGCTAACACTTCCCGGGCCAGGGAGGGAGTTACCTGCCGGGAGCTGGGGGCGAAGACGAAGCCTAAGGCGTCGGCTCCTGCCTCCACCGCCGCAAAAGCAGCTTCCCTGTCTTTGATTCCGCAGATCTTCACCCTTACTCGGGACAACTTCCTTCCCCTCCCTCGGCCGCTGCCACCAGCTCCACAAGCTTCTTTTTCGGGTCGGGAGCGGTCATGAGGGCCTCTCCTATGAGCGCCGCGTCCACTTTCCACTCCCGCAAACAGGTCAAAGCCAAAGGGGAGGAGATCCCGCTGGCGCTCACCACTATCACTTCCGGCGGGATGAGGGGGCGCAGGAGGCGCGTGGTCTGCAGGCTTACCCGGAAGGTGGCCAGATCCCGGTTGTTTATTCCTATTAGCTCCGCCCCCACCGCCAGCGCCTTCTGAAGGTCGTCGCGGGAGTGGACCTCCACCAGGCTGTCCATACCCAGGGAGGTAGCCAAATCTTTTAACGCTTTCAGTTCCTCGGTTCGTAGGAGACGGGCAATCAAAAGTACCGCGTCAGCTCCCAGAAGCCGGGCTTCGTAGACCTGGTAAGGGTCGAGGACGAACTCCTTATAGAGCAGGGGCAGATCGATCTCCCGGCGCACGAAGCGCAGGAAGGCCGGTTTCCCGCCGAAGAAGCGTTCGTCCACCAGCACCGACACCGCCGCCGCCCCTCCCCGCTGGTAAAGCCGGGCCACCTTGACCGGGTCGGCGTCGGGCCGAATGGGGCCGCGGGGGGAGGCCCGCTTGATCTCCGCGATGATCCGCACTTTACCGGGGAGGCGTAAAGCTTGGGCGAAAGGGCGCGGCGCTGGGGCCAAATGCAGGGAGGCCTCCAGCCGGCTCTGGGGGCAGCGCTTTTTCTTGAAGCTGAGCTCGGCCCGCTTATGCGCCAGGATTTTCCCCAGCAAACTCGGTCACCTGCCGGCAAAAGTCCAGGTACTCTTCCAGTTTGGCCAGAGCCTCTCCCCTATCCAGGACTCGGCGAGCCCTCTCTATCCCTTCCCGCAAGTCCTCCGCCTTTTCGGCTGCCACCAGGGCCAGAGCGGCGTTGAGGACCACGGCGTCGGTCCGGGGCCCTTTCTCCCCCTGCAGAACAGCCCGAGTGATGGCGGCGTTCTCTTGCGCCGTTCCCCCCTGGAGATCGGAAAGGCGACAACGGGGGAAGCCGTAGTCGGCCGGATCGAACCTTCCCCGCCTTATCTCCCCTCCCCTCACCTCGGCGTAGAGCACTTCCCCCACCGGCGAGGCTTCATCCATCCCCCCGGCCCCGTGTACTACCAGCGCCCGCTTCGTTCCTAGGGTGAGCAGTACCTCGGCTACCAGCTCCAGCAGGTCTGGGTGGTATACCCCGACCACCTGAACCTGAGCTCCAGCGGGATTGCAGAGCGGCCCCAGAATATTGAAAACGGTACGCACCCCCAACTCCCGGCGGGGTCCGGCGGCGTGGCGCATGGCCGGGTGACAGCGGGGGGCGAAGAAGAAGCCGAAGCCCACCTCATCCAGGCACTTCCCCGCCAGCTCGGGAGGCAGGTCCACTTTGGCCCCCAGGGCTTCCAGGAGATCGGCACTCCCCGCCCGGCTGGAAACGGAGCGGTTGCCGTGTTTGGCCACCGGGCAGCCGCAGGCCGCCACCACAAAAGCGGCGGTGGTGGAGATGTTAAAGGAGCCGGTTCCATCCCCGCCGGTGCCGCAGGTGTCCACCGTGACGGGATGCCGGGGCCGATAGCGCAGGGCCCGCTCCCGCATGGCCTGGGCAAATCCGGCCACCTCCGGCACCTTCTCCCCTTTGAGCCTGAGCGCCATGAGCAGGGCCCCGATCTGAGCGGGGGTGGCCTTTCCCTCCATAACCACGCCCATTACCTCCCGCGCTTCCTCCAGCGTGAGGTCTTCCTTGCGGGCCAGTTTGGCCAAAGCCTCTTTTAAAGCCAAAACTCCATCACCCCCTCAAAGTCAGGAAGTTGGCCAAAAGCTCCTTGCCGCACTCGGTGAGGATGGATTCCGGATGGAACTGCACCCCCTCCACCGGGTAA
The DNA here is from genome assembly GCF_003368535.1 of Ammonifex thiophilus. Lineage (GTDB taxonomy): Bacteria > Bacillota > Desulfotomaculia > Desulfotomaculales > Ammonificaceae > Ammonifex > Ammonifex thiophilus. The sequence goes on along the minus strand of NZ_QSLN01000026.1, from coordinate 2,465 downwards.
AGGCGATGCCTTAATCCCATGATCTCTCCCTCCTTTGTCCAGGCGCTCACCTCCAGCTCCGGCGGCACGCTGTCGGGCGCCACTATCAGCGAGTGATAGCGGGTGGCGGTGAAGGGAGAAGGCAGGCCCTGAAAGATGGTTCTGCCATCGTGCAGTATGGGGGAAGTCTTGCCGTGCATGAGCCTGGGCGCCCGGACTATTCTCCCCCCGAAGGCCTGCCCTATGGCCTGGTGCCCCAGGCAGACTCCCAGAATGGGGAGGCGCCCGGCGAAGTGACGCACCGCGGCCAGGCTCACTCCCGCCTCGTTGGGGGTGCAGGGGCCGGGGGAAATGACCAGATGGGTGGGACGCCTGGATTCTATCCCTTCTAAAGTCAGGGCATCGTTGCGGTAAACCTCCACTTCCGCTCCCAGCTCGGCGAAATACTGTACCAGGTTGTAGGTAAAAGAGTCGTAGTTGTCGATTACCAGCACGCGGGGCCGCTTCATCTCCCCCCCTCCTTTCCCAGGGTGGCCAGCAAGGCTCGCGCCTTGGCCCAGGTTTCCATAAATTCCCTTTCGGGTTCGGAGTCGGCCACAATGCCGGCACCGGCCTGCACGAAGACCTTCCCCCGGCAGAAGACCATCGTCCGGATGGTGATGCAGGTGTCGAGGTTGCCGGTGAAACTCAAGTACCCTACGGCCCCGGCATAGATACCGCGCCGGGTGGGCTCGAGTTCTTCGATTAGCTCCATGGCTTTCACCTTAGGTGCTCCCGTCACCGTGCCCGCCGGGAAGGAAGCCGTGAGGGCTTCCAGAGCCGAAAGCGAAGGAGGAAGCAAACCCTGCACTTCGGACACCAGGTGCATAACATGGGAGTATTTCTCCACCCGCATGAACTCCGTCACCCTCACCGTTCCCGGCTCGGCTATTCTTCCCACGTCGTTGCGCCCCAGGTCCACCAGCATGAGGTGTTCCGCCCTCTCTTTGGGGTCTTCCAGGAGCTCCTTCTCCAGCCGGGCATCCTCTTCCGGACTCCGCCCTCGGGGGCGGGTGCCGGCTATGGGGCGTGTGGTGACCACTCCCCCTTCCACGCGCACCAGCATCTCCGGGGAGGAGCCAGCCACCACCGGCTCGCCGAAATCCAGATAAAAAAGATAGGGGGAGGGGTTTATGGCTCTTAAGCGCCGGTAAGCGGCGAAGGGATCGGTCGGGGCGAGAAGCTCGAAGCGCTGGGAAAGTACCACCTGCAAGGCGTCCCCGGCAGCTATGCGCTCTTTGAGGTAGCGAACCGCCGCGCAGAACACATCCCGGCTGAAGTTGGAAGCCGGGGAGGGAAGGGCAGGAGATTCGAGCACCCCGTACTCACAGGGGAGCGGGCGCCGCAAAAGCTCCAAAGTCTCTTCTATCTCTTCCGCCGCCCGCCGGTATTCCTTTTCCGGGTCGTTGGCCGGCAGGGTGTTAACCACCACGGTAAGCTCCCGGCGCACGTGATCGAAAATGAGCACTTGCCGGGTGAAGAGCAGGAAGAGGTCAGGAAGAAGAAGATCGTCCACAGCCTTTTCCGGAAGCTTCTCCAGGTGGCGCACCAGGTCGTAGCCGAAGTAGCCCACCGCCCCGCCGTAGAAGCGGGGAAGGTCGGGCAGGGAGGGTCCCCGGAGCTCTTCCATGAGACGGCCCAGGATCGCGAAGGGGTTCCCCTCTACCCTTGTCTTTCCTCCCTGCACTATCTCCACTTCTCTTCCCTTGGCCCGGAAGGTGAGGAAGGGGCGGAAGCCCAGGAAGCTGTAGCGCCCCAGAACCTCTCCTCCGGTCACGCTCTCCAAGAGGTAACCGGGATGGGGGGAAAGCTTCTTGTAAGCACCTATAGGTGTCTCCAGGTCGGCTACCATCCGCCGGTACACGGGCACCACCCGGTAGCGGCGGCTGAGCTCCCGGTACTCATCCGGCCGGGGAAAAAACATTCTACTTTCGCCTCCGTTCGCTTAGGGCCGGGCTTGAAAAAATTAAGGGCCAGCGCGAAGCAGCTCACGCACTGGCCCTTTGTGCTCTCCTGCCAGGCTCGAGCTCCTCTCGCCTCTTCTCGTCTCTTCTCATCTCGCCCTCAGCTAAAACATATGCACTTTTAAAGCCGAAGTTTACCTGTTGGTAAGATGTTAACACGACTTACCGGAAAAGTCAAGTACCCGGAGGCTCTAGGTCAAGAAGTGTGGAGAGGAGACCAGCCAAGCCAAGGGGAGAAAAGCTAAGAGCATCTTTCGCACATAGACCCCGCGGTTCCGAAAACCGTAACTTATCCGCTTGAGGAGCTTGATCTTAGTATGGACACCCTCGGTGTAACCGTTAGTAACCCGCCAGTCGTGATAAGCGAGAATCTCTTCCCTCCAGCTACGAAGCGTTCTCCCCCATTGAACCAGCGCAACGTCGCTCGCCTCCCGAGTGTTTAAGATCAGACGATCCAGGATTAGCTCTGCCTCCTTCCGGCAG
>NZ_QSLN01000025.1 GCF_003368535.1 Ammonifex thiophilus | reverse complement strand
GGGTTGACCTGGTGGTTTCGGATGACCATAGGGGGCTGGTAAACGCCATTATGATCCACTTTCAGGGGGCGAGTTGGCAGCGGTGCCAGACGCATTTTGTCCGCAACATTCTGGAAGCGTGTCCCAAGTCCTGGCAGAAGCAGCTTCATGCTCGCCTTAGACACATTTTTGAAGCGCCGGATATGGATACGGCAAGACTACTCCTGGAGGAGGTGGTGCAAGAGTTTGAGGCCGTAGCGCCCAGGGCAATAGAGAGACTTGAAGCTGGTTTTGAGGATGCCATGGCGGTTATGGCTCTGCCGGAACCGGTTAGGCGGCGCTTGCGTACGACCAATGCCATGGAACGCCTGAACCGCGAAATTCGCCGGCGGGAGAGGGTAGTAGGGATTTTCCCCAATGAAGAAGCGGCGTTGAGACTGATTGGTGCGGTGCTCATGGAGATAGACGAGGCTTGGGCAACCGGCCACCGCTACCTGGACATGACGGAGTACTGGACATGGAGGCAGGAGCAAGAACGAACAGAAGCAGCAAAAACCAACAAGACTAAGAAAGGGGCAGCTTAACAAGGCTCTAATAAGCTCCAAAGGCTACCAGAGGGATTTTACACACAAAATTGGACTTGACCCTGGATTTCACACCTTTGCCCACGAAAGCCTAGCAAATTGGTTAGCTGCTAACAACCCCCGTAGGCCCCCTTCACCGTGCCCAGAATGGTGAAGTGAGAGTAGTCGACCGGGTATTTCTTTTGGGCTGCCGAGGTGGTGTGCCCAAAGGGCTGAGGATAGAGAACTTCTTTGCCCCGCACGGCCGAACGTCCAACTTCACAAAGTCCGGGGCAGCCATCGAGACAGGTGACGCACATACCGCTCAAGTAGCTGCGGTGTGTCCCGGTGCGGAGTCTGGTCTGCGTCGCCGGAGTAGCATTTAGTCCCTCGCTGAAACTCATTTCGATACCAGTCCCTCCCCCTGCCGGTTTCTGATTTTGAAGCGCTGGCCTTAATGATATTCCATTTTCTCCGCCGAGACAATATCCGGCTTTTTTTACCATCAGCAAAGAAGGAATTTTTATTATCTCCAACAAACTTGATCGCAGTAGTAAGAACAATTACGCGAAGGAGTGGGAAAATGAGCTACACGGCGGAAGAGCTCAGGGCCAAGCTTGTGGAGATGTATCCAGAGCTTAAAAAGTGCGATATTGCGGTAGATCTGGAGTTCGATGAGGGAAGGGACGCGTGGGTTGTGACTTTCAAAAAAGGGACGGCTCAGCGCCACGCCTTCCTGGCCAAAAAAGATGCCGACGCTTGTATGGAGGGGCGCGTTTGTATCTACCTGGGAGTCCTAATCGCCCAATACGTGAAGGACATGGAAGAAGAACTGAGGTGCGTTTAAAAAGCCGGGGCATATTGCCCCGGCTTAACCTTTTAGCGAACGCCGTAAAAGCTCAAGGTGGCAGTACAGATTACCTTATCGTACTCTCCTTCTTTACCAAGAGTGTCGTCGGTGTGGCGTACGTAAAAGAGCCAGTGCCCCGGCTGGTCCAAAGTGATTTTCAGCTTTCCCGCGGAGTCGGCGCGGCGGGTCCAGGCCCAATCCTTTCCTTCCCGCAGGCTCCAGTTGGCCTTGACCTCCGCCCCCGGCAGAGGCTGACCCCGGTAGTAGACCTCCAGCACCAACTCGCTCCCCAACCGGTAGGGGCCGGGAACGGCCACCAGCTCCAGCTCGTGCCCCAGCCGCACGGGCGACGCCGGGATTACGGCCGTTTCCTCCTCGTGCAGATGCCCCACCTGCACGAAGGTCTTGGCGTACTGGTGATAGTAGCTCACTTCTTTGGCGTCGGGGAAATCCCGGCGCGTGCCCTGGCGGAAAAGTCCGCCTTTCAAGGCGATAGCGCCTACGTCGTTCTCCACCGTCACCGCCCAGAAGCCGTCCTCGTCGGGAACGAACTTCACCAGGTGAAAGGTGTTGTCTCCCGCGGTGACCGCCAGGTTGAGGCGCTTGCCCTCCGGTTTGAGCACCCAGGCGGAAAGACGGTTTAAATCTGCCAGGCCGTCCGGCCGCCCCGCGTGCCCGTAAAAAACACGGCAGCGAGTTTCCGTTCCCATGTGAAAATGGCTGGCCTCTGGTATCACCCAGATCTCGTGTCCCTGAACCACTCGCAGCATGGATTGCTCCCCCTCCCGGTTTGGCGTCGTTGGTTCAAGAAGAACTCCTCCTAGCAGCTTTTCTCCCCGGAGAGAAAAAATTCCTTCCCGGGCATAAATGTTTCATCTTCTGGCCCCCACCGCCCGGTGGGGGCCAGAAAACTGTTGCTGCCACAGTCCCAGCTTGACCAGAGGATTCGTTCCCGGCTGAGCGTAATCGCTGGGCGCCTCGCCCGGGGCCAGCTGGAACCGCTTGATCTCGGTGATGAAGAGCTCCGGGCGGTCAAGGTATTGGAGCAGCCAGAGGTCCAGCTTCAAGCGGCTTTCCCAAGGAAAACTCTTCGCCATATCGACACCGCTCTGCTCGTAAGCTTTGCCGAAGTCGAAAGCCAGTACCAGCCCTTCTCCCCGTTGCTGCGCCGGGTGGTAACGGAAGTAAATGCCGGCCAAGTTCTTGGCCTCCGGCTTGAGCCGGGCCTTAGCGGCCTCGTTCATCGGAATCACCGCCATGCCCCCCTTGCCCGGGGTGGTGTTGAGCACGACTTGCAGAGCGTCCTCCTTACACCAGGGAGGAAGGGCCAGCACGTAGTAGCTCTCCCCCGGAGAAAGAGGGAAGTGTCGCTTAAGGTACTCGGCAATGAGGTAGCCGCTGGTAACACCGGGGCAGAGATGGTCGTGGAAAAGAGCCGATTGGATGAGCTCCGGCGGAGCGCCGTGCGCCACCAGATTGGCTATGGTCACAATACCGAACTCAAAACCGTCAAAGATCTTGGCCTGCACCTTCTGGTTCCACTGCTGTGGATGGGATAAAAGATGTTCCGCCGCGATATTCTCACAAGCCACTTTGGACCAAAGCGCCGCCTGCCCGAGCGGCTGGCCAGCGGGCCGGTTCAAAAGCTGGAGCGCAACGGATCGATCTAGTTCCAAAAAGACCCCTTGGCCGCTTTTCTTGTCCCAGAAGAAAAACCACAAGGGGCGGGTGTCAGCCGTGTGCACTCGCAGCAGGTTACCTTTGCCCTCGGTGCAAGCGGTTAAGGCCATGATGCCGTCGAGGCAAGGTAGGGTAGATTTTCCCCCCGGGTTAACGTAGCCGGCGTTGGTAAGCACCAGTAAGTCGACGGGGGTGCCCAGGTGAGAAAGAGCTTTTTTAGCCGCCTGCTCCCCTACTTCCCGCCAAAAGAAATAGCTGGGCTCCGCTCCGGGCGGAGGAGCAGGGAAAACCACCTCCGCAACGCGCCGATCCGGATGCCAATTGACCGCACCTCCCAAAACTTCCACCAGCGCGCGCAGGGGGACCAGAGTTCTTCCCCCAGAAATTACCGGGGAGGTGTCGAAGGCCACTTCCTGCCCGTTAACCAGCACCTTGACCGGGAAAAATTGTTGCGCTGCGGCATACACTCCTCCCACCGACAGCAGCGCCAACCCCATCAGCACAGCCACCAAACGAAGCCGCATAATATCCACCTCCTATATGGTCGGGCCTTTCTTCGCTTGCCTGCCGCTTCGAAAGACTAACGCGGGAACCTCGTTGGCTCGCCCAGATTCCAACTCCCGCCGCACTTCCGCCAGCTTCTCCGCCCATCCCTCCATTTCCCCGAGTGCGCGCACCTCCACCGCTCCGCCCTGGAACTCTCCTTTCACCTCCCCCATGCGCTCTTCCAGCCAGCCCTCGATTTCCAGATAGACCTCCTTGAGCCGGGCCAGGAGCTCCGGATCGGCCTGCCAGAGTTCCCGGCTGGCGGCCTCCAGCAGCCGCCGTGCGATCTCCTCCAGCGCCCAGGGGTTGTTTTCCTGGAAGAACTTTCGGTTCTCCTCGTCCAAGACGAACTTTTGGGCGATCCCGTCGAAGACCCAGTTCTCCACCTGGCGGGTGGTGGCCTGCCAGCCGTACATGTGGTTGACGCGGCTGGAGATGTCCCCCGCTCCTTTGTAACCGTGGCGCTTCTTGCCCTCGATCCAGGCCGGGTTTAAAAGCCGGGTGTGGGCGATGCGGGAAAGCTCCTCGCGTAAGGTGCGGATCACCGGCCGGTCGGGATCGTGGGTGGCGCCGAAAAAGGTCTTGGGCTCCTGCCCGGAGGCCACTTTGGCCGCTACGGTGAAGCCGCCGTGCACCCCGTAGATGTGGCAGCAGTCCAGAAGGTCGATTTCGTCCGAGTCGAACTTTTCGAAGGTGACGCTTACCCGGCGGCACCGGTCCACCAGCTCGGCGGGCGCCTTGCGGGCGTAAACTCCCTCACCGTAGGCGTAGCCCGTCCAGTGGAAATAGACCTCCGCCAGGTCCTGCTCTTCTTTCCAGGCGGAAGAGGCCACCGCCAGCTCCACACCCGTGCCGTAAGTCCCCGGAGCGGAAGAAAACACGCGCAAGGTGGCCAGCTTCCGCGCTTCCTCCTCCCCGTGCTTGACCCGGAGCTCGGCCTCCCTCTCCAGCACGTGCTTGCGCACGAAGTTCTGCTCCGGCGGCTCCTCCAGCTCCGCCACCATCTTCACCGCCTGGTCGATAAGCTCGAAAGCCCTGGGCATCCCGTCGCGCAGGATGGAAGAAAGGTTCACCAGGCAGTCGATGCGGGGACGCCCCAGCTTCTCCAGGGGAATGGGTTTGAGCGACACCATCCGTCCGGCCACCCAGACCGGCTCCACCCCGAGGGTATAGAGGATCTGGGCGATGAGCTCCCCGTCAGCCCGGAAGGGGTCCATGGCCCGCAGGGTGAAGCCTATGGTCTCCGGGTAGGAGCCGTCCTCGCCCCGGGAGCGGGCGATGAGCTCCTCCGCCAGCCGCTTCCCCACCTCCCAGGCGGCCGCGGTGGGAATGCGCCACGGGTCGATGGAATACATATTGCGCCCCGTGGGCAGGACCTCCACCTTGCCCCGGGCCAGTGCCCCGGAGGCACCGGGAGGTATAAACTCACCCGCCAGGCCCCGCAGCAAGTTTTCCACTTCATCGGTCGTGCGCCGCACAAGAGGCACAATGCGCAGGGCTTTGGCCAGCACTTTGGTCAAAGAATCTTTGGCACCATCATCCAAGGAAAGGCCCCGCTTCCGGGCGAAGCGGGAAAGGCACTCCCGGGCTTGGGCCAAAGCCTCGTCCACCGCCTCTTCCGGCAGGTTCTCCACCCTGCCCAGGATTTCCTTGCCCAGCTGATCAATTTCCTCCAAAAGTTTCCCGTGGCTCACCCCAGCCGCGGGAAGGAAAGCCTGCGGCTCCTTGAGCAGAAGGTCGTAATCCAGCCCCAGGTACCGGGCCAGAACCCGTCGCCAAGAAGGGCAATCGGGCTGATCCAGCCGCAAAACAGCGTTTAGTAGCTCGGCCAAGGCCTCGCCTTCCGGCGCCTCGCCTATGATGTGCAGACCGTCTCGGAACTGGCTCTCCCGAAGAAGAGTGAGCTTTTCGTGCAAAACCTCGGGGTCTGGAGTCTCGTCCTCGGCGCATAGGCCGGTCCTCCGCGCTTTTTCCGCGATCTGCGCCCGGATTATCTCGGCACGCCCCTTCTCCTTGAGGCTTACCGCCTTCTGGTAGTCTTCCAATAACTCCTCCAGGTCGGCAAGTTCGCCGGAAAGGCGCATACTGGCCAGAACCGGCGGCAGGTGGTCAACGATGACGGCAGCTGAGCGGCGCTTGGCCACCACCGCCTCCATGGGGTTGGTCAAATTGTACAGGTAAAGGTGGGGTACCTTGCCTAGAGAAATGCGAGGGAAGCAGGCTTCGGACAGGGCTGTGGTCTTTCCGGGCAAGAGCTCCAGCACCCCGTGGGTGCCCACGTGCACCACTACGTCGGTGCCGAACTCCTCTTCCAGCCACTTGTGCCAGGCGATCCACTGGTGTGGCGGCGGTACATCCGGATCGTGAAGGATCTTGCAGACTTCCCCGTCGCACTTGGAGCCGGCGCAGCCCCGCTTGGGCTGTACCCCGATAAACACGTTGCCGCTGACGATCCCAGGGATGACTACCTGACCCCGGTAAAGGCCCAGGGCAAGCTTCTGCACCCCGGAAGCCCTCTCCGCCTCCCGCGGGTCTCCCCAAGCCGCCGCCACCTTCTCGCGGGCCTCCCTCGGGAGCTCCTCAAACCACTGCAGGTACTTTTGCAAAGGAACCAGAGCCGCTGCCCCGCCCTTGGCCACTATTTCGTCGAGCGTGGTCCAGCGGAAGTCGGGGAGCGCTTTCCGCCCCAGGATGGCTTCCGCCAGCTCCCGCCCGCTCTCCGGCACCCAGTCCACCCGGTAGCCTTCCTCCTTCAAGCGCTTCAAAATACGGGCCAAGCTTTCCAGGGAGTCCAGCCCGAAGGCCGTGCCCACCGTGGCCTCCACGCTCTTGCAGGGAGAGTTGAGGAGGATAAAAGCCACCTTCTTCTCGCAGTTGGGCTTGCGCCGGAGCTTTAGCCAGTGGAAAAGCCTATCGACCAGGTAACTCACCTGCTCCGGTAGGGGGCGGGCGCGGGGGAACTCCCCTTCATCCTCGGCCACGCTCACCAGCCAGGGCTCGATGAGCCCGTCGAACTCCGGCAAGGTGATGCTGATGATCACCTGCGGTAAATTTAAGCCCTGCGGGTCCTCTTGCCACTGGGCTTCCGTTTGCCGGGCCGCGTGGATCATCTTTAAGATGGGCACGTTGAGCTCTAAGAGCACATCATCAGCCGGCTCCCGGTTTAAGGCGACTACCTCCCGGCGTGTCTTTAAGAAAAAGGCGCTATAGGCTATAAGGGCCTCGATGATCGGCTTCCCATTGCGGAAGAAAAACTGGCGGATCACTTCGTCGTTTCTCACCTGCCCGAACCAGCCGTCGCTGAAAACGGGTATTACCCCGGCCCCGCGCCTTTCGATCTCCTGAATGATGGCGTCGTACCCCGCCAGGTTCTCCTCTACCCAGAAGACGCGGGGGAATAAAAGCCCCACTAGCGGCCCTTTCTCTCCGTACCAGGCCAGGTACTCCTCCAGCGAGGTGAAGCAGCCTTGGGCCCGAGGGTGATAGATCCCCGCCCAGGGAAGCTCCTGGGGAGCAGGGGCGGAGCCGGCCGGCATCCTGCCCGCCAGCTCCCCCAGCCACCTGAAGAAGGCCTTGAAGTTCTCCTTACCCCCATAGAGGTGGTAGGTGATCGCTCGCTGGGCCGCCTCCGGCGCCACATTGCCCAGGGTGGCCACCTCGACGGTCACCGGCACCAGCGGTTTTTGCAGTTCCTCTTTTAGCCTCCCGAAAAACTCTCCTAACGCCTTAAACTCCGGCGGGAAGCTGAAGAAGACGGCGTCCGCCTCCTTTTGAGCAAACTCAAGCCATTCCGGCGGGGGAAGGGGCATACCTGCCGCCGGTGGCTGAGAGTAGCGAAACTCTATCGGCAGCCCCGCCTCCGCCAACTCGGCCACCGCCTCCTGATAAACGCGGCCAACGGCGCTGGGGCCGTAAATTACCCGAAAACCAGCGATTTTAAGCATTTCTCCACCTCCCTAGCTCCCCAGGGAAATAGTGCGCAGGTAAGAGTAGGTCCCGGGCATGCCTCCCTCCAGCACGAAGCCCCTGAGATCTTTTCTGGCCACCGTCACCGCCTCCTGGTTATAAAGGAAGATCCCCGGCGCCTGCTCCTTCAGGAGCTCCTGCAGCCGGTAGAATAGCTGCCGACGCGCCTCGGGCTCGACCGTGCTGTAGAGTTTGTTCACCAACTCCTGGATCTGCCGGTTTTCCAGCACGCAGTACTCTGGGCGCTGGGTGCCGAAGTAGTAGCCGAACCAGGGGGTGGGATCGTTGTGGGGGCAGATGCCGCCCAGTTCGATGAGGTCGTAGTTCCGCTGCTTTAAGGCATCGAAACGAGCAGCCGACTCCAGCACCCGCACCTCCACGTCAATCCCCACCTTCTTTAAGTCCGCCTGCACCGCCTCGGCGATAGCCTTGCCCTCCTCGTAGAGGGTGGAGGCGATGAGGGTCACCCGGAATTTTTTACCGTTCTTTTCCAGCACACCGTCGCCACCGGGCTTCCAGCCGGCCTGGGAGAGGAGCTCCCGGGCTTTGTCCGGGTTGTAGGTGTACCACTCCAAATCGGGCTTGCGGATGTACTCGTGGGCTGGGGAAGAAAGGGGCCCTTTCAAAGCGGAGGTGGCAATCTCCCGGCCCACCACCGACTCGATGATGCGCTTGACGTCCACCGCGTAGCAGACCGCCTGGCGCACGCGCAGGTCGCTGAAAGGCTCGCGGTAGGTGTTGAAGGCTATCCAGTTCATGCAGGGGCTGGCCTTGCGGTAGATAGAGAACTTGCCCGTCTTCTCCATCTCCCGGATGGCATTTACGAGAAGATAATCGGCAACGTCTATCTCACCACTTTGCAGGGCCATGGCCCGGGTCTGGTGGTCGGGGATGACCTTGAAGACGACAGTTTTGATTTTGGGTTTGGTTTCCCAGTAATTTTCGTTGCTCTCGAAAATTAGCTCCTGCTCCTTCTGCCATTCTTTGAAAACGAAGGGACCGGTTCCGATAGGCGCTTTGAACTTGCCTTCCGCATCGAAGGAGGTGGGGGAGAAGATCTCCGCCGTGGTCAGATCGTAGGGGAGGATGGCGTAGGGGCGCTTGAAGACCAGCTTGACCGTGTAGTCGTCCGGCGTCTCTATCCGCTCCAGCGGCCAGAAGATGCGCTTGCTTTTGGCCAGGTACTCCAGGGAAAACTTCACCGCCGCCGCGTTAAAGGGGGTGCCGTCGGAGAACTGGACTCCTTTTTTGAGCTTCACGGTCCAGGTCTTTCCCTGATCATCCGAGCTCCAGCTCTCCGCCAGCCGCCCCTTGAGGTTGAAGTCCTGATCCAGATAGAGCAAGGGCTCATAGATCAGGTAACGCTGGGAATCGGGGCCTCCCTTGCCAAAAACACCGGGATCGAGCGAGGCGATGTCTTTCCGGATGCCTACCTTGATCACTTCCCCGGCGGCCTTGGGCGGCTCTTGTCTGGCCCCGCAGCCGGAAAGGAACAGGCCGATTGCCAGAAGTACCGGTAGTATCCAGTGGACTTTCTTTCCAGCCATTTACTCTCCCTCCTTGCATGCGATGATGGTGGTGGAAGCGGAGTCGCCCACGGAGACTTCTTTTTCTACGACGAAGCCCGCCCCGGCTAGCATCTCCGCCATTTCCCGGCAGGTGCAGACGTGCGAGGCCGGGTTGCCTAAGGCCAGCAGCAGGGCGAAAAGGGCCGCCCGCTCCGGGCGGGTGCGGGTATCGTCCAAAAACCAGTGCTTGGTGAAAAGGTAGCCGCCGGGCTTCAGCGCCCGGTAGACCTTGGCCAGCACTTCCCTGGTCTTGGCCGGCGGGCCGTAGAAAACGTCAAAGGTCAAAACTATATCCTGCTCCCCAGGAAGTTCGTCGGCGTAAAAGTTGCCGGGGAGAAAGTTAACCTCTGTGCCGTACCTCCTGGCGTATTCCCGGGTAACCTCTTCCACGTGCGGCAGATCGAAGACGGTGACCTCCAGCTCCGGCTTGAGCCTTTTAAGGGCGATGGCGTAAAGCCCGTGCCCCCCTCCCAGGTCTAAAAGCTTTTGCGCCCCAGCGAAGCAAGGGTGCTTAGCCACCAACTCCACCGTGGTAGCGAAGCCCTTGTGGCTCAGCGTAGCTTGAGCCATGGCGTGGATAAAGGAAGGGTTAAACACTTCGCCGGGATTGCCCGGCCGCCGTATGGTATCCCCTTTTAGCCAATCCCCGATCCGTTCCCACTGCCGGCGCCGCTCCGGCGCTAGCTGCAGCCGCAGCAGATCTTTCTGACAAAAGCAGCTCTGCGAGCAGAGAAAGGTCTGGGACAGGAGGCTGTTGCCGTAAGCCTCTCCTTCCTTCTCTAGCAGGCCCAAGGCTGCCAGGGCGTCGAGCAACAGCTTCAGTCGCTCCGGCAGCACCTCGAACTCCGCCGCCAGCTCTTCCGGCCTCCTGGGGCCGGCGGCCAGCTTGTCGAAAATCCCCAACTCGAACGCCTGGGCCAGCACCAGGGAGCGCTGGTAACCCCTGGCCATATCGGCCAGAGCCTCTCCCCCTACTGGGGGCAGGAAAGCATCCAAACAACTCATTCCCTCTCCCTCCTCAGAGCGCCTCATTCTATCCACGTCCTTTCTAGGCTCGGCTTGAAGAAGGGGTCCAACGTTAGACCCTGTACTTCTTTTCTGGTGGCGTAGAGGCAGAGGTCGTGGTAGAGAGGGCACAGGGGAACCTCTTCGGCCACCAGCCGCTGCAGCCGGTCGTATAACTCCTTTCTCCTGGCCGGATCGAGCTCGGCCGCCGCCTGCTCCACCAGCCGGTCCGCCTCCGGGTTCCGGTAGCCCAAACCCCGCTCTCGGTTCATCGACCCCCGTGAATAAATCCACCGGCCGAAGAAGAAATCGGGGTCTCCGGTCATCAAGGTGTAAGGTGTTAAAGTAAGGTCATATTCACCCTTTTTGAGCGCCTCCTTCCAAGCGCCCATTTCCAGCATCTTAAGCTCGACCTCGAAGCCAAGCTCTTTGAGTTCTGCCTGTAAAACTTCGGCCAAGGATCTGTAAGGCCAGCGGTTGGCCAAGGAGGAATTGACCACCAGCAGCACCTTGCGCGGCTCTTTGCCTTTAGCTCGCTCGGCCAGTTCGCGGGCCTTTTGCTTGTCCGTTGTCCACAGCCCCTTCACCACCCACCGTTTGGCCAGCGGCGTGAAGAGGGTGTCCGCTGGCTCGCCATGGCCGCCCAGCACCTCTTTAACCAGCTGCTGGCGGTCTACAGTCAGGCTCACCGCCTGGCGGAGACGCACATCGTTAAACGGGGGCTTCTGGTTGTTGAAGAGCAGGTAGTGGGTAGTGGTAACCGGGCGAGAGAGTAGAACCAGGCGGGGGTCGCCCTGGATTATCGGAGCCTGCTCCGGCAGGACACCGCCCACATCGGCTATAGCCTGGATGGCGCCGGTCTGCAGGGCGGCCAGGCGGGTGGAAGGATCGGGGATGACTTTAAAGGTCACCTTTTCCAGCCTGGGTCTGCCCCGCCAGTAGTCGTCGTTGCGCACCACGGTCAGGGCCTCGCCCTTTTTGTACTCGGCGAACTTGAAAGGACCGGTACCGTAAGGGTGAAGAATCTTCCCCTCGGCATCGAAGCTCTGCGGGCTGAAAATGGGACAGCCGTGGTAGGCCACTTTAGCAGGAAAGGCGGGCTCGGGCCGCCGGAAGACGAACCTCACTTCCCGCTCGCCCACCGCCTCCACCCTCTCAAGGTGGGTGAAGGTACCGTACTCGTCCAGCTTGGGGTGGCGGGCTATGCGCCGGACGCTTTCCACTACTGCCCGCGCGTCCAGCGGGGTACCATCGTGAAACTTGATGCCCGGGCGCAGATAAACGGTCCAAACCTTTCCAGTGTCGTCAGGCACCAGCTTTTCCGCCAGGTGAGGCACGGGCTCAAGATCCTCGTTGAGCACGGTCAAGCTCTCCCATATGCCGGTGCTGCCGTGGGCGAAACCGGGGCTCTGCTCCCCCGCATAGAAGTCCCGGCCGGCACCGATGACCAGGCTCTGCTCGCCTGAGGGAGCAGGCTTCGACCGGCCGCAACCGCCCAGGAGGAGCAGGAGCAGGATTGTCAAGCTTACCAAAATTTTTCTTCCGCGCGCCACAAGTTTGCGCCTCCTTCAGAAGAGAAAATGGGGCTTGATGTCCAGCACCGGCGAGCCGGGAAGAGCGTCTAGGCCCCGAACCAGAAGAGTGCTCCCTTCCAGGTCGATTAGCTGAACTACAGTGATGGCTATGGGATTGGGGCGCAGAGGAGCCCGGCTGCTGAAGACGCCGTGCAGTTTCAGCGACCGGCCCCTTCCCCGGGGCATCGTTTTCGCCAGAATGGGTTTGAACTGCAAAGTGTCCCGGTCAATTTCGCTGTGGTGCAGCCACCAGACGATGGTAAGGAAAAGGTGATCCTCGACCCCCGCCAGCCCGGGAGCAAACTCGTCGTAAACGATCACCTCTTTGATCCCTTTGCCCCGACTCTGCCCGACTTCTCCTATGGGCCGGACGACGAACTCTCTTTTTATCAAGCGGCCAACCCCCCTCTCAAACGACCATGTGGCAAGCCACTAGATGCCCTCCTTTTATTTCTCTCAGAACCGGCTCTTCCCACCGGCAGAGCTCCTGGGCCTGAGGGCACCGGGGGTGAAAGCGGCAACCCGACGGAGGGTTGGCCGGGTCGGGCGGCTCTCCTTTCACTGCCGGCTCCAGCGTAGCCCTGTTTCGCGGGTCGGGCGGCAGCACCGAGCGCCACAGGGCGCGGGTGTAGGGGTGACGGGCCTGGGAAAGCGCCTCAGCCGGCAGGATTTCCATGATCTTTCCCAGGTACATCACCGCCACCCGGTCGGCCAGGCAGCTCACCGCCGCCAGGTCGTGCGAGATAAAGAGGTAAGAGAGCCGGAACCGCTCCTTCAACTCCCGGAAGAGCTTCAGGATCTGCGCCCGGATGGAAACGTCCAGGCTGGAAACGGGCTCGTCGCAGACGATGAGCTTCGGCTGCAGGGCCAGCGCCCGGGCGAGGTTGACGCGCTGGCGTTGCCCGCCGGAGAGCTCGTGCGGGTACTTGGCCGCTTCTTCCGGATTTAGCCCCACGAGCTGCAAAAGCTCTCTTACCTGCTCCCGCCGCTCGGAGCGCGGTACACCGAAGTTGGCCAGGGGCTCCTCGACGCTGGCCCCCACCGTCCGCCTCGGGTTTAAAGAGGAGTAAGCGTCCTGGAAGACGATCTGCAGATGCCGGCGCCGCTCCCGGAGCTCCTTCTCTCCGCAGGTGGCGATATTTACGCCTTCAAAGATCACCTCCCCTGCGGTGGGCTCTTCCAGCCGCAATATCAGCCGCCCCAGGGTGCTCTTGCCACAGCCGCTTTCCCCCACCAGGCCCAGAGTTTCCCCCGGCGCTAGGGAGAAAGAAACCCCATCTACCGCCCGGATCGTCTCCCGCCGGGCCAAGCCTCTTTTCCTCACGTAGTGCTTGACCAGACCCTTCACTTCCAGAAGTTTCAACCTTCATCCCTCGCCATGTAGGGGTAGTGGCAGGCCACCAGTTGTCCCGGGGCTACCTTTAAAAGTTCCGGCCTCCTTTTCCGGCACTCCTCCCGTGCTTCCGGGCAGCGGGGGAGAAAGGGGCACCTGTCGTCGGGGAGGCCTAAAAGCGAAGGAGGTTGCCCCTCGATGGGCACCAGCTCCTCCCCTGGCCGGGGCACGGAACGAAGCAGGGCGCGGGTGTAAGGGTGGGCGGGTCGCTCGAATACCTCCGTCACCGGGCCGCACTCCACGATCGATCCGGCGTACATCACCGCCACCTCGTCGGCCATAGCCGCCACCACCCCTAGGTCGTGGGTTATGAGCAGAAGGGCCATTCCCAGCTCCCGCTGCAACCGTTTGAGCTCGGCCAAAATCTGGGCCTGCACGGTGACGTCCAAAGCGGTGGTGGGCTCGTCGGCCACCAGCACTCGCGGGCGCAAAAGAAGCGCCATGGCCAAGCTCACCCGCTGGCGCATTCCGCCGGAGAGTTGAAAAGGATAGGAGCGCATGAGCCTCTCCGGCTCGGGCAGCCCCAGGCGGTAAAGGAGCTCCGCCGCCCGCCGGCGGGCTTCCTTCCAGGGCAGGCCTTCGTGCGCCACCACCGTCTCCGCCAGCTGCAACCCCACGGTCAGCACCGGGTTTAAAGAGGTCAGCGAGTCCTGGAAGACCAAAGCCACTTCCTTTCCCCGCACCCGCCGGAGCTCCGAGGACGCGAGCTTTAAGAGGTCGCGGCCGTTGAGCCAGACCTCCCCGGAAACGATCTTTCCAGGAGGCTCGACCAGCCGCAGAAGCGATAGGGCGGTGACGCTCTTGCCGCAACCGCTTTCTCCCACCAGGCACAGGGTCTTCCCGGGGGCCAGGGAGAAACTCACCTGCTCCACCGCCCGGACGACCCCCTGGGAAGTGTGAAAATAGGTGGAAAGGTTTTTTACCCGCAAAACCGGGGTGGCCATTGCCCTGCCTCCTCAGAGCCTGGTGGTCAGGCGCGGGTCCAGCGCGTCCCGGAGACCGTCGCCCAGCAGGTTGAAGGCTAGCACCACCGTCATGATGCAAAGGCCGGGATAAAGGGTGAGCTGCGGCGCTACTTGCAGGTAAGGACGGCCGTCGTTGAGCATGGCGCCCCACTCTGGCGTGGGCGGCTGGGCGCCCAGCCCCAGGAAAGAAAGCCCGGAGATGGCCAGGATGAGCTTGCCCATATCCAGCGTGGCCAGAACGATCACCGGGGAAAGCACGTTGGGCAGGATGTGCCGTATGATGATGCCCCACCGGGAGGTGCCGCAGGCCCGCGCTGCCAGGACGAACTCTTTTTCTTTCACCGCAAGGACCATCCCCCGAATGACCCGGGCGTACCCCACCCACCAAACCAGAGCCAGCGCCAGCATAACGTTCAAAAGCCCCGGCCCCAGGGTCCCAGCGATGACCAGCGCCAAGACCAGTCCCGGGAAGGCCAGCAGTATATCCACCAGCCGCATGATGAGGTTGTCCACCCAGCCGCCGCAGTAGCCCGCCAGAATGCCCAGGGGAAGGCCGAGGAGCAGGACGGCCGTGAGGGCCAGAGCCGCCGTGCCGAGTGACACCCGGGCGCCGTAGATGAGTCGCGATAAGATGCAGCGGCCCAGGTGGTCGGTGCCCAGAGGGTACTGAGCGCTGGGTGGCGCCAGCCGGTGTTGCAGATCTACTTTCACCGGGTCGTTGGGGGCCAGGTAAGGAGCCAGGACAGCCACCGCCACCACGATCGAGAGCATAACCAGCCCTGCCAGGGCCAGCCGGTCGCGCTTCAACCTCGCCCAGGCGGAGTCCCCCCGAACCGCCGCTCCCTCTCCGGCAGCCCTTTCCCAGCACCCGGCACCCCTTTCCGCTTCCCTGACCAGCCCCATAACCTTTAGCTCCCCTTCCCCAGACGGATGCGCGGGTCGAGCAAGACATAAGACAAATCCACCACCAGGTTGACCAGCACGAACACCACGGACATGAAAAGGGCGTACCCCTGAATTACCGGGTAGTCGCGGTTAAAAATGGAGTCCACCGCGAACTTTCCCACCCCCGGCCAGGCGAATATGGTTTCCACGATGACCACTCCCCCCAGCAAGTGCCCGAAGCTCAGGCCCAGGAGGGTCACCACCGGCAGGAGGGCGTTTTTAAGGGCGTGGCGCCCGATCACCCACTTCTCCGGCAAGCCCTTGGCCCGCGCCACCTTGATGTAATCCTGCCCCAGCGCGTCCAGCATCCCGGCCCTTAAAATTCGGGCGTAGACGGCGGCCAGACCGAAGCCTAGGGTCACCGCTGGCAGCACCAGGTGCTCCAACCCACCTCGCCCCATAACTGGCAGCACCCTCAGCTTCACCGCGAAGAGGTAAATGAGCACAAGCCCCAGCCAAAACCCGGGAAGAGAAGCGCCCAGGAGAGCTCCTAGGCGGCTCAAGTGGTCGAGCCAGGCGTGGCGGTAAAGGGCAGAAAGAATGCCCAGCGGCAGGGCCAGGCAGAGCATGAAGAGCGTGGCCGCCAAAGCGAGCTCCAGCGTGGCCGGGAAGCGGGAGAGGAGCTCCTCCACTACCGGCCGCCCGGTGCGAAAGGAGCGGCCCCAGTCCCCGTGCAGCACCCGCCACAGCCAGCGCCCGTACTGTAGGTAAAGGGGGTCGTTTAAACCCAACTCTTCCCGCAGAGCCTCCACCGCTTCCCTGGTAGGCTCTACCCCACCGGAGCGCAGGATGAGCCCCGCCGGGTCGCCCGGCGCCAGGTTGATAAGCAGGAAGGTGATAAGGGACACCCCCAGCATCACCGGGACAAGATAAAGGAGCCGCTTCAGGAGATAGCCCAGCAAAACTGCCTTCACCCCCCAAGGGGTAAGGGCAGGGGGATAATCCCCCTGCCGGTTACTGGATCACCACCTGCCGGTGGGCCTCATCCCACTCGGCCTTGAAGCCCAGGGCTTGGGCCAGGAAGCGGTAGGGGAGCATGGTCCGCCCGTTAACGATCTCTGGCGCCGCATCCATGGACACCTCCACTCCCTGCACCGTGTAGCTTTTCTCCCCCACCCGGAACTGCACCACCCTCCGGGGGGTGAGCAGGGTGACGGTGCCGGCTGCTTCGTCCCAGAGAATGTCGCTGTCCTTCAATCCCACAGCCCGGGCCAGGTAGCGCACCGGAGCGTACACCCGCCCGTCCTTTATGTAGGGGACCACATCCATTACTTCTTCCCTGTCGCCCACCAGGTACTTGCTGCTGCCCACGGTAAAGACCGCCCGCACCTTCACCTCCCGGGGAGCCGGGGTGAGGCACTGAGCTATCACCAGCGGGAGCCGGTTCTGCCGGTCGGCAAAGAGCTCCATGGTCTCGCTCAAGGCCGTTCCTTTAATCTCCAGCTCTACCGGCCCCTCTGGCACGGTCCGGTCGGAAGTCAGGAGAATGTTCCGGACGATGAGGGTACTGCCCACCCTTTCTTTTTTGTCCCCCTTCTCCTCGGTAACGCCTACCACGCTGGAACGCTCGATGGGGATCACCAGAGCCCGGTCATTATCCGCCAACTGGATGCCAGCCTGGTAGAGCTCCAGATCTCCGGAGGTCACTTGCACGGTGGGAAGCTGAGCGAAGCGCACTCCGGGCGGGAGCTCGAGTTCCAGGTAGGCCCGATCTCCCGACGCGTCGCGCGCCCGCAGGGCACCGGGGAAGTTCTCTTTAACGGTCACTTCGCCCACCGGTTGGTCGGGAAGGCCGATCCGGATGTCCCCTCCAGCCGCGGCCAGGGTGACCGGCGAGCGGACCTGCGCCACCGAGGCGCTGCCGCTTAGGCGGGAGCACTTGACCGTCACCTTAATCTCCGCCGGAGCGTAAACCGCCAAGTCCACCGTGGCCCCTTCGAAGCAAAGGGAAAGACGGTCGACCCCGGTGTTCTCTATCCGGTAAACAAGCGTTCTTCCCTCATTTTGCCGGTCGAGGAAGGTGAGGCTGGCCTCCCCAGCTTCGCAGAATACCTCAGGCAACCGGTTCCATTTGACCCCTTCGGGCAAAGTGAGGTGGAGGGAGCGGCCCGAGGGCAGATCGTTGGGCATCCCTTCCAGCACGGCAAAGCTCCCCAGCACCTGGTCGCGCCGTCCGGTCACCACCGTGGTCTTGCTCCGGGCCACTACTTTGAGTCCGGGAACCAGGTACCTGGCCACGGTGACCTCGGCCACCCTTTCCCCGCCCACGCCGGGGTTGGTGCCGCCGTAAAACACCTTAACCTCGCAGCCCTCCATCAGGTTCTTGTCCACTTTAACCGTGGCCTTGATCACCAGCTGACCGGGAAGTTTTCCTTCCCCCGGAGCACCGGGATCCGCGCTACTCCTCCCTATCTTGAGGTAGAGAGCGCTGCCACCGCTGGCATCGGTCTTCACCTCATAGCCCACGCTATCGGAGCCGAACCCCCCCCTGGGGGATGAGCTTCACTTGATCCCAGACGAACCCCGGGCTCAAAGTGAGCTTCACCGTGTTCCGGGTCAGAAAGTCCTCACCGTTGACCCGCAGGGCGCCGGGCGCATCCTCCTTGAGAGTGATGTCGGCCAGAGATCCTCCGCTCTCGGTGATCTGGGTGGGAAGATCGGCACTTATGGAGCTGCGGGCGGACAGTTGCAACTTGGCCACGGTAACCGATCCGGAGGAGAAGCCGCTGCGTGAAGGGGCGTCCAGGGTGGCTTTAATGTCGAGGGGTTTGAACTCCTCCGCCGCCTGGGGCTGCAAAAGCACCTGGTCAAAGTAGATGGTGGCTTTAAAGCAGGTCTTGGTCGGTATCCAGTTCTTATTAACCTTGAGGGTGAAAGAAGAAGGGCTCACCGCCTGCAAGAGCATGTCGGGCCCCAGACCGGCCCAGTCACCGTAGCTGTAAACCTCTCGGTTTACAGTGAATCCATTTTCGTCAAACTCCACTTTGTAAGTGGCGCCGGATACAGAATAGGGTAAATAAGTGGGTGGGAAATAAATCCTTATGCTTTTCAGCTTGACCCAGGAAGGAAGTGAAATCGTTACCCAGTCGTTCTCTTTAATCGAGCCGGCGTTTTTCTCGCTTATGTAAAGGGCGCCTAGCTCCACCGTATCGCCCGTTTTCACCGTGTCCAGGAAAAGGTTGGGGCACCAGAGGGCGCTGTTGCTGGTCTCCGCCCAGGCCCTCTGACTACTGGTAAACAAGACCAGAAAGGAAAGCAGGAAGGCAACGCTTAGAAGTAGCGCTATACGCATAAAAACTTTCCCCCTCTCCCCTACAAACAATTTTTGCTAGCTAAACCTACACACTTACACTTGCTCCGATCTTTTAACAACTTATTAATCGTGCTTTCTCGACAAAATATCACCTCCAAAAAGCTAAAAAGGACCACGGCTTGTTTGGGCCTTCGTGGTCCCTTTGGTTTAATTTGATAGTCAATACTCTTTGTGGCGGATCCGTCCCGCCGTTCAAGCCTACTATTACCGCTCACTGTCTCTTTTGTCAATACAGCTAGGCGCGAATAGCCGAAAAAGAGGCTTTATCTGCACATATCTTGTAGTTCACGGAACATTCGAGTAGAAATCTCTCCTGCAGGATCCCGTTTTCCAGAACCAGCAGGCGCTCGGCCACCTTCAGGGCCAAAGTCATGTTGTGGGTGATCAGGAGCATGGCGAAGCCCCGGCTGTTCTGCAGGCCCTTGAGCAGGCGCAAAAGGTTGGCCTGGGTGGAGACGTCCAGCGCCGAGGTTATCTCGTCCGCTATCAGCAGCTTGGGCTCCATCACCAGAGCGCGGGCGATGCACACCCGCTGGCGCTGCCCGCCGCTGAGTTCGCAGCAGAACCGGCCCAGGAAGCCCTCATCGATGGGTAGCTGCACAGCGGCCAGCGCCTCTTTTACCTTTTCTTCCCTCTCCTCCGGGGGACCGAGGCGGTTGATGTCTAGGGGCTCGCGCACCGCTTCCAGCACCCGGAAGCGGTGGCTCAGGGCGCTGAAGGGGTCTTGAAAGACGATCTGAATGCCCCCGGGACGAGAGCTGAGGTTGTTGCCTTTGAGCTTCACTCCTTGAAAGCGGACTTCGCCCGCCAGGGGCGTTAAAACTCCCGCCAGTATGTGAGCCAAAGTGGACTTGCCCGAACCCGAGCGCCCCACCAGGGCCACCGTCTCCCCTTCCCTGACGCTCAGATCGACCCCCTTCAGCACCTATAGGCGCCTGCCCCGCGCCAGCTGGTACTCATGCCGTATCCCTTTAGCTTCCAGCAGGGTCACTATCCCGCCCCGGTGGCAGGCCACCCGGCGGCCACCAGGCAGAGGAGCCAGTCCCGGTGCTTCCTGTCGGCACTTCTCCACCGCCTGGGTGCAGCGGGGATGAAAGGCGCAGCCGGAGGGAAGCTTGAGGCCGGGTGTCTCTCCCGGTATGCCCCACAGATCGCGGTAGGGGAACAGGTGGGGGGTGGAGCTGATGAGCCCCCGGGTGTAGGGATGCATAGGACGAGCTATAACCTCTTCAGTTGGTCCCTCTTCCACCACTCTGCCGGCGTACATAACCAGCAGGCGGGAGGTGAGGCGAGCCACGGCGGAGAGATCGTGCGAGATCAGAAGCAGGGAGAAGCCGTATCTGTTCTGGAGTTCGGCCAGTAGACGCAGTATCTCCTCCCGGGAGTCGGGGTCCAGGGAGCTGGTGGGCTCGTCCACCAGAAGGATCTCCGGCTCGCAGGCCAGGGCTAAGGCTAGAAGTGCTCGCTGGCGCATTCCGCCGGAAAGTTGGTGCGGGTAGCGGCAGGCCCACTCTCCCCCTAGACCCACCATCTCCAGCAACTCTTGAGAGCGCTTTTCCGCCTCGCGCCGACCAAGCCCCAAGTGGCGGCGCAAAGGCTCGGCTATCTGCTCGCCCACGCTCAGCATGGGGTTCAGCACCTCGGCCGAATTCTGGAAGACCATGGCGATGTGGCGCCAGCGGAAGAGATCTTTTTCCGCCTCGCTCAGCTCCAAAAGGTTTTTTCCCCGAAAGCTGACCGAGCCGGAAACCCGGGCCGTGGGAGGCAAAAGTCCCATGACGGCCAGGGCCAGAGTGGTCTTGCCGCATCCTGACTCCCCCACCAACCCCACCGCCTCCCCTGCCGCTAGGGAAAAAGAGACTCCGTTCACCGCCTCGATCCGACCGCCTTCCGTGGCGAAGTGGCAGCAGAGCTTTTTCACTTCCAGCCGGCTCACACTCGCGCACCCCCAACACGCAGGCGCGGATCGGCAATCCGCTCTAGGTCCCGCCCCAGAAAGGTGATGGCCAGGAGAAGTAGGGTCAGGGCCAGCCACGGAGCCACCAGCCACCATTTCCAGTAGGGAGTGAAGAAGAGGCCTTTGAAGTTGGTGGCGTGGTAGAGAATCTTGCCCCAGCTCTTCAATGTAGGATCTCCCAACCCGATAAAGGAAAGCCCCGCCTCGGCCACTATTCCTCTGGCCGCCAGGCGCAAAAGGCTTACCAGTATGACCGGCGCGAGCTCTGGGAGTAGGTGGCGGCGCAGGAGATAGCCCGTGCGAGCTCCAAAACTTCGGGCCGCCACGAGGTAAGTTTGCCTTTTGAGAACCAGAACCTGGGAGCGAACGATGCGGGCCGGGCGGGGCCAAGAAAACAGGGCCAGCGCCAGAATGACGTTTTCCAGGCGAGCTCCCAGGAAGGTCGCCAGCAGGATGAGCAGAGGGAGCTGCGGCACGACCAGCGCGATGTCGATCAGGCGCAAAAGGAGCCGGTCGAGCAACCCGCCGGTGTAACCGGCCAGAGCTCCTATGGCCCCTCCCCCCAGGCCCGCCAGCAGGGCCACCCCGAAGCCCACCAGCAGGCTCACCCGGGCGCCGTAGCACATCTGGGCCCAGAGATCGACCCCCAGCTCGTCTGTCCCTAACCAGTGCTCCCAGTCGGGTGGAGCAAGAGGGGGCCCGGAAACGGCGTGAGGAGAGTAGCGGCTGATCCAGGGAGCCAAAATCCCCACCGCCACCAGGAAAAGGAGGAAAAACAAACTTACATTGCCGGCCAAGCTCAACGGAGGCCAGAAAAAACTTGCCCGGCGGCCCGGTACCCGCATCGTCCTCTACCCCCTCAGCCATAGCGCAAGCGCGGGTCGAGATAGTGGCAGGCCAAGTCGGCCAAGGCGTTGGCCAGCAACACTGCCAGGGCCAGGACCAGAAAAATTCCCTGCATCAAAGGGTAGTCCTGCACCCGCACCGATTCTCGCAGCAGCATCCCCAGCCCGGGGTAGGCGAAGACGTTCTCCACCAGAACCGTGCCCCCCCCCC
>NZ_QSLN01000024.1 GCF_003368535.1 Ammonifex thiophilus | reverse complement strand
GCGTAAAGCGTGGCGGTACCAGACCCGCCTCTCCCCTATGCCTTTGGCCCTCGCCGTGCGGATGAAATCTTTATTGGCCACCAGCAGAAGGGTGTTGCGGGTGAGCAAAAACACTCCGGTGAGCCGGACCAGGGTCAAGGCCAAAAGGGGCAGGCAAGCGTGGTGCAGCACGTCAATCGCCGCCTCCCACCAGCCCCTGTATTCCTTAAAAGGAGTCATGGCCCCAGCCAGGGGAAACCATCCCAGCTCCACGGCGAAAAGCAAAAGCAAGAACAATCCCAGCAAGAAAGAAGGGATTTCGGAGAAGCCGATCAGGGAGAGCAGCAGCACCCGGTCGAGCCTCCCCCGGCGGTGCCGGGCGGCGAGAGTCCCCAGGAAAAATACCCAGAGTCGCGCTTAAGAAAGTCGAGCCCAGGACCAGCAGCAGGGTCCAGGGTAGGCGCTTCAGCAGGAGCTGACCCACCGCTTCATGGTAATAAAGGCTCTGCCCTAAATCACCACGGCAGATTCCCCGCAGATAGCGCCAATACTGCTCCGGCCAGGGCCGGTCCAGCCCGTAGTAATGCAGGAAGTACCGCCTCTGCTCCTCGGTCAGCACCGCGTGCTCTTCCCCCTCTTCCGGGGAGGAGAGAGCCAGGAAGGGGTCACCCGGCAGGAGACGAGGCAAGGCGAAGTTGAGCGTGAGAATGAGCCACAGGGTTGTTAGCAGCTAACCGATTTGCCATACTATCATTGGTGATTGTTTGGGATGCCGAAGTACCATAAAAAGCACATGTACCGGATTGCTGAGGTGGCGGTTCTGCTCGGCGTTCACAAGGACACCCTACGCCGCTGGGAAAGGGAGGGGAAGGTCAAGGCCGTCTGGCTTGGAAGAGAGCGCCGCTTCCCCGAAGAGGAGATCCGCCGCCTCTTGGGCGAGGCCAACCCGGACACGGTGGTGCTTTACGCACGGGTCTCGGGCCACGACCAGAAAGGAGACCTCGAACGACAGATAGAGGCGCTGAGGGAAGCGTATGGCTCCAAATTTTCCAACGTAATAGTCCTGACCGATATTGGTTCCGGCCTTTCGACCTCCCGCAAGGGGTTAAGGAAGGCCATGGAGCTGGCCCGGGAGAGAAAGATACGTGCCGTTGCCTGTACTTACTCCGACAGGTTGACGCGCTTCGGCTTCGAATACCTGGAAGAGTACTTCTCGAGCTTCGGCGTCGAAATCCTCATCCTCAACCGTGAAGAAGATAAAAGCCCTCAGCAGGAGCTCGTGGAAGACCTTCTCACCATCGTCACTTCCTTCGCAGGCAAACTCTACGGGCACAGGTCGCACAAGGTAAAAAAGCTAAAGGAGGAAATGAAGGAGGCGCTAAAACGCCTTGATACTGACGACCAGCTTAAGACTCCCTGACGAGCTGGTAGAACCACTCAAGAACCTCACCGCCCTGGGGCTCAAAGTCCAGGAGCAGGTGCTGGGGACGTACTGGTCGCCTGAGGGCCTGGAAGCCGTAGCTTCTTCCCCAGGCAAGGCGTGGAAGCTTTTAGACGCAGAGCTTCCCCGCCCGCAGGACGTTTACATCCCCAGCCGCGTGTGGCGCTCTATCTTAGAGTCGGCAGGACGCCTCCTGCGCTCCATGGCCGAGAGGAAGCGCATCTTCGAGCTTCTCTTGCCGCTTTTCAACGGGAAAGCCAGAGACGCTGCGAAGGAGCTCTACGACCTGCTCAAAAAAGACGGGGAAGGAGAGAAGTTCGGGTATCTTTTCAACGTGGCCGAGGCTGTGGCCAACTTCTACGCCGAACACGAGAGGCTTCCTCAGGACTTCTTTGAGCTCCAGAGGAAGCCTGAACCTAAAAAGTTCACCTTCACGACTTCTGCGGACGACGGCCCAAGGCAGGGGCAGGTGCTGAAGTACGAGTGCGACGGGGAAGTCCTGCGGGGCCGGGTGAAGCTTCCTCTATGTCCCGAGCCTAAGTCGGAAAAGGATTGGGAGTGGTTCTCCTTTGACGTCAAGCTGCCGGAAGAGCTGAAGGAGAAGCTCAAAGCGGGAAAGCTTCATGCCCCCGACCTGAGGTTGAAGCGCAAGCCTTCGGGCAAGCTCATCGCTCTCCTCGACGTCAAGGTGGAGGTGCCGGAAAAGGCACTTTCGGGTGAAAAAGACCGGGCGCTGGGGCTTGACTGGGGGCAGAGGAAGCTCATCACTGGCACCGTAGTTTCCAGAGAGGGGCAGCTCACCCCTCCCTTCTTCGTCTTCTGGCAGGCACTGAGGGCCAAGCTCTTCCGCATCCGGCAGGAGATCCGCCGGCTGCAAAAGACACGCGACCAGCACGAAAGAAAAAGCCCGGAGTGGAAGAAGTACAACCGTTTGTTTGCTTCTGCCTGGCAGAAGTACCACCGGATACAGCACCAACTCGCCCACCAGGTATCAAGCCTTTTGGTGCTTTTAGCCAAGGCTTTCGACTGCCGGTACATCTTTGTTGAGTGGCTCCTCACCCTGCGCGGGAAGAGGGGGAGGCCGAAAGACCTCAACTGGTGGGTGACCACCACGGTGAGGGGGCTTCTCTTCAGGCTCCTGAGGTATAAAGCGAGACTCCTGGGGATTAAGGTTATACCGGTCCCTCCGGGCGGCACGAGCTCTGTTTGTCCCAGGTGCTTAGAGAAAGGCAAGCGCGTCAAGTCGCCAGGGGAGCCCGAGGAGAAAGACTCCGGTTCCTGGTTTGTCTGTCCTTCCTGCGGGTACAGTGCCGACCGGGACTACGTGGGGAGCCTCAACGTTGGGAGGTTCGGTTTTAGGCTCAAAAGGCCGCTTTCCTATAGGGTTGGCGGCGCGGCGCAGCCGTTCCCGTCGCAGGGGGCTTCCCACGAGGAAGCGATGACTTTTACCACGCTGGGATACATCAAAAGCGCCTTTGTAGCCAATTTTAATGCACTGGCTAGGCTCCTGAATTCCGCAGTCTTACCTAGCATAACCTAGCGTGGGAGGAACGGTGACCCCGTACTCCAAAAGCTTAAACCACCATCTCGAGCGCATGGTTTTCCCGCCCGGGAAAGATCGCTACTTACCGGGCCAGGTAAGAGAGCTTGCTGTGGGTCAGGGCGTGGTGATCGTACATGAACATCCACCCATCGTACTCCGCTGGCCGGTACACCGAGTAGCTGGTGGTGTAGTAAAGAGGCAAGCAGGGCACGTCCTCCGCCAACACCCGCTGCAACTCCGCCACGAGCTGCTTGCGCTTCGCCGGATCGCTTTCCCTCAATTGCTCGGTGGCCAGCCGGTCCACCTCGGGGTTCTGATAGCCGGTCACCGGGCGCGAGTGGGTAGCTCCTTGGATTCCCAGTCCCGGGCCGCCGAACTTTTCCCGCAGGTAGTCGGCGTCCTGACCCCAGCCGCCATGCCCGTTGATGGCTATCTCAAAGTCCCTTTTTTTACCCGAGCGTCGCGCACCTTGGTGTCGGCGCTCACCACCTTGACTTCAATGCCCACTTCTCTGAGCCGCTGCTGGATGAGCTCCGCCATCCGGGCCTCGCCACCAGAGATCAGTAACTGGAAGGAAAGCCTCCTCCCCTTCTCGTCTTTCCTGATCCCATCGCCGTCCAGGTACTTGAAGCCGGCCTTCTCCAGGAGCTCCTTGGCTTTCCCGGGATCGTACTCGTACTGTGGAACGTTGGGGTTGTACCAGATGTGGTCGGGAGGAAGGATGCCAGGGTTGCCCGGCAGGGCAGCACCCCGGGCTAGCTTCTCTACCAATTCCTTGCGGTCGATGGCGTAGGCTATGGCCTGCCTCACCTCCCGGAGGGCCAGGGCGGGGTTTTTCCTCAAGTTAAATAACATCTCGTAGCCCCAGAAGCCGGGCTGTCGCACCACTTTGAATTCCGGCTTGTTCTGAAAGCGGGGGAGAATATCGGGCGGCACCGTAGCCATGGCGATCTGCCCCTGCTCAAAGGCCACTAGCTCGTTGCTCACTGGGATGAATTCCAGCGTCTTCACCCTGGGCTTGGGTCCCCAGAAATCGGGATTAGCTTCAAACTTGTAAGTGCCGTGCTCTTTGCTGTAATCCGTGAGCTTGTAAGGACCGGTGCCGATAACCGCCTCGGGCTTGGTGAAGTTATAAGGATCGTTAACCCCTTTCCAGATATGCTCCGGTATGATGGCCAGCTTCGACATCTTCTCCAAAAAGGTGGCCATGGGCTGAGTGAGCTCGACCTTCACCTTGTGGGGATCCAGAACCTCAACCTTCTGGATAATAGAAGCGTCGAATCCCCATACTGGTGGAAACCTGCGGGCGTAATCCAGGGTAAAGGCCACGTCCTTGGCCGTAAAAGGCTGCCCATCATGCCACTTTACTCCCTGCCGCAGGCAGAAAGTGTAGGTCTTACCGTCAGGGCTAATTTCCCATTTTTCCGCCAGCCAGGGAATAAGTCCCTTCTCGTCCTTCTCCAGGAGGGAATCGAATACCAGGTTCATCTTGTAATATCCCGGCCCCCGGCTGTAGTGGGCGTAGGGGGTGGGGTAACCCCAGTCACCGCCGGGGAGCCTGATCACTTCCACCTGCCCCTTAGCCGGCAATGTAGCCGCCGGCTCCTTCTTACTTCCGCATCCCGCCACGAGGAGAGCCAGAATAACCCCCAAAACTACACAACCGGCCACCAGACGCCTCTTTAAGGACTCGCCCATGTCGCTTCGTGCCCCCTTTATCTTTTATTGCTGAAAACTCCTCTGTGGAGGGTGACGGAGCCTTCGTGGCTCGGTTAAAAAAGTTGACGGTTCGAGTTGGTTAGCCCTATTCGGCGCACGGGTTAAATTTCCTTCTGCCAAACAAATTTCACTTCCGGGTCACATAAACTGTTAGCGGAGAGAAACCGTGGGGGGGATACCTGTGGACCCTCGGCTCTCGGAGCAGAAAGCGCTCCTGGAAGAGTACCGCCAAGCCCTGCGGGCGCGCAGGGCCTGCCGCTGCCACTTTGACTTCTGCGACCCCGAGTATCTAGACGCCGCCATTTTCGCCTTGGGAGCAGCCGAGCGACGCATAGGAGCTCTCATTAAGACTGCCAAAAAAGAAAAGGTCACCGCTTGGCGGCGACCCTAGAGTCCCTGTTTTTTGAGGTTGAAATAGGCGTCTCTTATCTTTTTGAAGTCTTCCCAAGCCGGTCGCTTTTTGCTGGGGTCGCGTAGCAGCGCCGCCGGGTGGTAGGTGGGCATAACCTGCGCGCCATAGAAGGGGCCGAGCCACTGCCCTCGCACCTTGGTGATTCGAGCTCCTGAACCCATTAGATACTGCAGGGCGGTAGCCCCCAGCAAAACGATGATTTTCGGCCGGATGAGCTCGATTTGCCGGATGAGATAGGGAAGGCAGGCCTCTGCTTCCTCTTTGGTGGGCACCCTGTTCCCCGGAGGACGGCACTTTACGATGTTGGCTATGTACACCTCTTCCCGCTTGATGTTGCAGGCGGCCAGTATGCGGTCGAGCAGTTGCCCCGCCGGTCCGACAAAAGGCCTTCCTTGGCGGTCTTCTTCCGCCCCCGGCCCCTCGCCGATGAACATGAGGAGGGCGTGTGGGTTACCCTCTCCAAAAACCACATTGGTCCGCCCGGCTGCTAGCGGGCACTTGCGGCAGTTTTTCACCACCGCTTCCAACTCTTCCAGCGTTTGCGGTACAGCTAGATCTTCAAGAGTTAACTGAAGTCCACCAGAGGCCGATCTGGTTGCTCTAGCCACCAAGCCACCCCCCAAAAGCCTGGCCCTCTTCCAACATCAGATGCGCCCGCAGGAGGAGTCCCCGGTCGCGCAAAACTTCCTCCGGCGCTCCCACGAACCACAGCCGGTGGTCATCTCCCAGTATGGCTATCCGATCAGCCAAGTAGGGCAGCAAGTGAAGCTCATGCGTGGCCATAATCACCGTCTTCCCCTGACCAGCAAGCTGGGTTAGGAAGCGCAAAAGCCACTTCTGCGACCGAGGGTCGAGGTTAGCCGTGGGCTCGTCCAGCAAGAGGACCTCCGGGTCTGTTACCAGCACAGAAGCCAGCGCTACTTTCTTTTTTTCGCCACCGGAGAGGCGGTGGGGGAAGCGTTCCCGTAAGGATTCTAGCTGCATGAGTTTAAGGGTTTCGTCGACCCGCTCCTCTATCTGCTCCCGTTCCCAGCCCAGGTGCAAGGGACCGAAGGCTACTTCGTCCCACACGGTGGGGCAGAAAAGCTGAGCCTCGACGTTCTGCAGCACCAACCCCACCCGCCGCCGAAAAGCATAGGCTCTCTCTGGCTCGTTTAGCAAGGCAGGTGTGAGCGGTTCGCCGAAAGCCCACACTTCCCCCTGGGAGGGAAAGATTAAACCCGCCAGTAGTTTGAGCAAGGTAGACTTTCCCGAACCGTTAGGCCCTAGTAGCACCAGGCGCTCTCCCGGTTTTACCTCGAAAGAAATGTCCTCCAGCGCCGTCTCGCCCGTGGGATATTGGTAGCTCACGTGGCGCAACTCGAAGACCGCCGTCAGCTTCGCTTCAAACCTCCTCGTTAAAAATCAAAGCCCGGCCGTACGCTCGGGCTTACTTTGAGCGGGTTCGGCCGGGAGAGCTACTCCCTTTCCAGGATAATTTTGTGATCGACCAAGGCCAGTTCCTTTATTTTGGCCCGTATGAACTTGCGCCTGCCGTAGATATCTTCTAAAAGTAAGCCGTCATCGAAGGGGCGAACCTTGTCCACCGCCTCCAGAACCAGCTCTTCTTTGTCCCCGTTCCTGAGGTAGGCGTTGGCTTCACACATGGCCTCTTTTCACTCCCTCGGCCTGGTACCGCACAAACACGGTACCCCCTACTTTGTGTTTAATTATATGGTTACCTCGTTTGCTCTGTCAAGCACGGGCGGGCTCTGGTGCGCGTCAAGAGTTAGTAGGTGGTTCGGGAGAAAACTTCTCTTCATGGAAACCTCGCCGCCAGGATAGTCCCGGTACCTGCGCCATTAAGGGATCAAACTACTGAGGCTAGGCCGGCTTAGTTCCCGCAACACATGCTTCACCCATGGAGCTCCTCTAGACTGCCCCCTCAATGCCGGCAAACTTGCGTCTCGGGCCAGTTCCCTGCTTCCTCTATCTTCCATAAGCCGCTGGTTCAACTGGGGGTCTCTCCCTTCTCAAAAACGGCTTCTCTCCTGGACTCTCCCTCCTGCCTGAGCGCTTCTCCTACTTCCTGCACGGCCTGCCACACCGCCATGGGGCTGATCCCCGGAACAAGATAGCCTAGAACTTCTGCCGCTTGCCTTTAGGGCATGTCCGCTCCCGACTTCACCGCCATCTCCTTCAAACGCGGTGTGCACCGGGACCTCTCCGGCTAGAGTCTTTATGCCTCGTCAAGAAGAAACCCGGCTTCCCCCGTTTGCTTGTTCCGGTAAAGCCGCCTCTTGATTTTGAGCTCTCCGAAACCGGTGAGCTCTGCCTGGGAAAGTCAAGACAATTCAGAAAGAAAGTTTCAGGCCGTTTCGGTCTCCCGCTTGCGCCCTATGTTAGGATAGCGAACGATCTTGTTCTCCCAGGTGCGCAGCACAACATGATCCCCGTCAAAAGCCAAGAGGTATTGAGGAAGGACGGGAATCTTGCCCAGACCCTGAGGGGCATTGATTATGTAAGTCGGTACGGCCAGACCAGAAGTGTAGCCACGCAAGTGCTCCATTATTTCTATTCCTTCCTCGATCGGGGTTACAAAATGGGTAGTCCCCTTAACCAGCTTGGCCTGGAACAGGTAGTAAGGGCGCACCCGGATCTTTAGGAGCTCCTGGTTGAGCTTGCGCATGATGAAGGGATGGTTGTTTACCCCTCTTAGCAGAACCGCTTGGTTACCTAGGACCACTCCGGCCTCGGCTAAACGGTCGCAAGCGGCTTTGGCCTCCCTGGTAATCTCTCGGGGGTGGTTGAACTGAGTATTGAGGTAAATGGGTGGATGCTTGGCCAGGATGCGGCACAAATTATCGGTTATTCGCTGAGGGAGCGTGACAGGGACCCTGGTCCCTATGCGCTTTATCTCCACGTGCGGTATCCGGTCAAGCTCGGTCAAAAGCCACTCGAGCACCGAATCGCTCAAAAGCAGCGCGTCCCCTCCGGTAAGGAGCACGTCCCGGATTTCCTTGTTCTGGCGGATGTACTCCAGAGCTTCTTCCAGTTCCCAGCGGGTGCGATCCCGGTCCACCTCTCCGATGTTGCGCCGCCGCTGGCAGTGGCGGCAGTACATGGCACACCGGTTGGTGACGTTGATGATCA
Organism: Ammonifex thiophilus; assembly: GCF_003368535.1. Lineage (GTDB taxonomy): Bacteria > Bacillota > Desulfotomaculia > Desulfotomaculales > Ammonificaceae > Ammonifex > Ammonifex thiophilus. The sequence continues at coordinate 13,341 of NZ_QSLN01000024.1, read as the reverse complement.
GGCGATCGGGGTAGCGGCGGGTAATTCCTGGTGCGGGCGAGGTCCACTCCTCGGCCATGGGGTCAAGTGACCCTACCTTGTCCTCCAGTTCAGCGGCGCTCGGCAGAGCCTGGCGGCGAATAGGGCAGGAAGGGTCTTCTCCCATTAAGGAGAGATAATAGGGGGATACGGCCCAGCGGTAAACGCGCTCCACTCGCCGGATGGCCTCTTTTTCCTCCTGGGTCAGAGGTATAAGCTTCTCCAGCACCTCCACCGAAGTGACCCGGTTTTTGATATGCCAGCGCCAATCAGCCCACTCCGACTCGCCGATACCGAAGTAGGCCATTATCCGCCGACGGTTGGCCTCAATCTCTTCTACCATTTCTAAGCCGCTGGGGATGGAGGCCTTGGCCTCCAGATAATCTTTTATGCGCTCTTTGAGTTCTGCTGCCCTGATCGAGGCAGCTTCTTTCTTTAACTTGTCTTCTTCCAGCTTCTCCCGGATGAGAAAGAGCCCCACAGTCACTCCCCCTCCCTTAAGGCAAAATAAAAACCCCCTCCCCGGGGGTGCAGACCTTGAGCATGAAGCCAGAAAAAAGCAGAAATTCCCTTTCTTCGCGGCTTTCCACGCTTACGAGGTTAGCTGACGGGTTCGGGTCGAAAGCCTGACCCTACCCGGCCGCAAAGGGCCGGGATTCACCCCAAAAAGGTGGGTCCCCCGCTCCCTTCCCAGGGATTCAGCGCTCAAACCAGAGATATTAAGTTTTCAATTAAACTTCGCTTAAAGCTTAACACGGAGCCTGGTACCCTGTCAAATTCCTTGTTACTCCAGACTATGCAATAGGATCCAAAGTGAAACGTCCTAGCCGCCCCTCACGGAAATCTTTGAGCAAGGCCACCGCCGCCTTTACCCGGTCTATGCAGCCCCCTTCCAAGAAAAACCCCCGATGCCTGCCCAATTCATCCAAAAATTCCTCCGGCGCTTTTCCCGCCGCCAAAGGATAGCGCTTGGCCAAAGCGTCGGGATAATGCTCTTGCAGCCAAGCAGCAAGCCACAAAGCCGCTGCTTCTACATCGATTACCTCTTCCTTGAGAGCACCAGTAACAGCCAGCTTGAGCCCTACCTCCGGGTCCTCGAAACGGGGCCAGAGCACACCGGGGGTATCTAGAAGCTCAAAGTTCGGAGTTACTTTAATCCACTGCTTCCCCTTGGTGACGCCGGGTTTGGCTCCCACAGCTGCTGCCCGTCCCCGAGCCAGGCGGTTAATAAAACTTGACTTGCCCACGTTGGGAATCCCCACTACCATGCCCCGCAGAATTCCCGTACGCCCAGGTCTGGCCACCCTCCGCAGAGCCTCTTCCAGCTTATCCAAGCCTTTTCCGGTAAGGGAGTTCACCGCTAAGGTGGGATACCCCTCTTGCTCTAGGTAAGCAAGCCAGGCTCGAGTAGCCCGGGGATCAGCCAGGTCCTCCTTGTTGAGTACTACCACCCGAGGTTTGCCCGCCAGGAGCTCGGCGATGTCGGGATTGCGGCTGGAGTAAGGTATGCGGGCGTCCAGAAGTTCAAAAACCACCTGCACCAAAGGCAAATGGGCCCGGAGCAGGCGCCGGGCCTTAGCCATGTGCCCAGGGTACCAGTGCAGGGACACTTTCAGTTGAGCACCCCTATGCGATCAAGCGGCCAGTAGCGGAAGATAGCCTTTCCAATGATGTAGCGCCTTTCTAGCATGCCCCACACCCGACTATCCTCGCTGTTCATCCGGTTATCCCCCAGGACGAAATAGCATCCAGGCGGCACCTTAACCGGACCGTAGTCGGGGAAGACCGTGCCCGGCGGCAAATAGGGCTCCGGAGTGAGGTGGCCGTTAATATATAGGTGATTGTCGCGGAGCTCTACCACGTCCCCCCCTACCCCGATGACCCGCTTTATATAATCCTTCCTGGGATTCAAAGGGTAGTGGAAGACGATGATATCGCCCCTCTGCGGGTCCTTGAACCAGTAGGCGAACTTGGCCACCAAGATACGATCCCCCTGGAGGAGCGTCGGGATCATGGAGCCCGAAGGAATGTAGAAAGGTTGAAGGATGAAAGCCCGAATAACAACTGCCAGGATAACGGCGATGACCAGGGACTCGATTATCTCTTGCCAGTAACTCTTTTGCCCCTCGGCCAAGGCTCTCCCCAGCACCTTTATCTTCTCTCTTCGATGCGAGCAGCCTTACCCCTAAGCTCGCGAAGGTAGTAGAGGCGCGCCCGCCGCACCCGGCCCCGCCGCACCACTTCTATTTTTTCCAGCCGGGGCGAATAGAGCGGGAAGATGCGCTCTACACCTACTCCGTAGGACACCCGCCTTACAGTGAAGGTCTCGTCAAGACCCCCTCCCCGACGCCGGATTACCACACCCTCGAAAACCTGGGTACGCTCCCGGCCCCCTTCCACCACCTTGAAGTGCACCCGCACTGTGTCTCCGGGGCGGAAGTCAGGAATTTCCTTTTGCAGGTGCTCCTCATCAGCAAATATCTGTTTCAAATCTTGCATCTCGCTTCCCACCTTCCCTTATCAGATGAACCCCTCGGCAAAAACCGAGGAACATTATAACACGCCGCGTATACCCTGACAAGGAGCTTTACAGGCCCAAAGCTTCGATCCGCTGTTTAAGCTCTCTTAAAAACTTTCGGTCTTCCTCGGTAAGTTCCGCCAGGCTTAGAAGGTCGGGGCGCCTTACCAGGGTCCGTAGGATAGATTCTTCTCGGCGCCAGCGGGCAATGCGGGCATGGTGCCCACTTGTGAGTACTTCAGGAACTTCTTCCCCCTGAAATACGCGGGGGCGGGTGTAATGCGGATGTTCTAGCAACCCCCCGGCAAAGGAATCGGTTACCGGAGCCCGCTCATCCCCTAGAACCCCGGGAAGGAGCCGGGCCACCGCGTCTACCACCACCATGGCCGCCAGCTCTCCTCCGGTGAGCACGAAGTCCCCTATCGATATCTCGCCCGTGGCCAAGCGGCGGACGCGCTCGTCCACCCCTTCGTAGTGGCCGCAGATCAGTACCAGATGTTCCTCTCGCGCCAGCTCCCAGGCCAGGCGCTGGGTGAACCTCTCCCCCTGGGGGCAAAGGAGAATCACCGGGCCTAGCTTTCCCCCCCGCCGCTCCCTTATTGCCTCCAGCGCCAGGTAGATGGGTTCGGGGCGGAGGATCATCCCCCCTCCTCCGCCGAAAGGCGCGTCGTCTACCTCGCGGTGCTTAAAAGGGGAGTAGTCTCGGATGTTCACGAGGTTTATCTCTAAAAGCCCTCTTTCCCGCGCCCGCTTGATCTGGCTCGCGGAGAAGGGCCCCTGAAACATTTCTGGAAAAAGAGTGAGAATATCGAAAACCAAAGGCATCACCTATAAAAGTCCTTCTGGGAGCTTTACTGTCATCTTCCGGCCGGGCACGTCTACCGAACAGACGACCGTCTTGAGGGCGGGGATAAGAATCTCCTTCCCTTTCGGGGAGCGGACGCTGAAGACGTCGTTGGCTCGCGTGCTCAGCACCGCCTCTATCTTCCCCAAGAAGGTCCCCTCTTCAGTGAAGACCTCCATGCCGATTAGGTCGAAGATGTAATAATGCCCAGGGGGGAGAGGGTGTACTTCCTCCCTGGGCACCTGCACCAGCCCCCCGCGCAGAGCCTCCGCCTCTTCCATTCTTTCCACCCCGACCAACTCTAGTAAGACGAACTTCCCGTGCAGCCGGGCCCTTTTCACCGTGTAGGTGGTGCGCTGGCCTTTAAGAAACACCACCGCTTCTTTCATTCCTAAAAAGCGCTCCGGGAAGTCGGTCAGGGGCAAAACCTTGAGGGCCCCCCGGTAACCGTGCGGGGCCACGATTTCCCCTACAGTTATGAAATCCGGCCGCATAAAGCCTCTCTTCAGAGCCCCTGTTCCCTCACCGCCACTATTTTCCCTTCCTCTATTACTATCTCCACCGGCCCCAGACGGCTGGCCTCGTCCCCGACCCCCACCTCTACCAGACTCTCCGTACGCCCCTGCACCAACTCTGTGCCCAAGGGAAGGTTCTTGACCGATTCGTACTGCTGGCGCAGGCGGTCGCGCGCCGCCACCTTTTCTCGCCGCAGATGTTCTAAGGCTTCCGCTTGACTTTTGCCCTGCAGCTGGCCTAGCTCCGCCTCCACCCGCTTAAGCTCCCGCTCGGCCAACTCCAGAGCATGGCCGAGGCGCGCTAGCAATATCTCCCGGTAGCGAGGGGTAAGCTTCACTTTAATCACCACGGGTCGGGTGACGACGATCTTCTCCACCAATCTCACCAAGTTTTTTAAAGTATCTCCACCACTACCTTCTTTCCCGAACGGGCTGCCGCCGCCTTGACGACCTGACGGAAGGCGCGGGCCACCCGCCCCTGCTTGCCGATCACTTTGCCCACATCCTCAGGAGCCACCCGGAGCTCTATGCGTACCGATTTCTCTCGCTCTACCAGCCGCACGTCTACCGCTTCCGGGTGATCCACCAGAGCCTTGGCCAGAATTTCCACCAGCTCTTTCATAGGCCCTCATCCTGCCTTCCGGAAAGTCCCTTTAACCGCTTATGACGCCGGCCCTCACCAGCAGGTTGCGCACAGTATCGGTGGGCTGAGCTCCTTTGGCCAGCCACTCCCTGGCCTTCTCCACGTCGATCTTCAGTTCGGCCGGGTCGGCCACCGGATTGTAGTAGCCGATCTCTTCGATGAACCGGCCATCGCGGGGCGAACGCGAGTCAGCCACCACTATGCGGTAACGGGGGTTGTTCTTAGCCCCGATCCGCTTGAGCCTTATGCGTACTGCCAACTTTCCCTCACCCCCTTTCCTAAGAAAATTTATTTTAAAACTTGAGGTTGGGAAAACGTTTTTTCTTTAGGTGCTTGCTGCCCATAAACTGGCGGATGAGCCTTTTGGTCTGCTCGAACTGCTTGAGCAAGCGGTTCACATCCTGCACCGTAGTGCCGCTTCCTCGGGCAATGCGCCGCTTGCGGCTCCCGTCGATTATCTCCGGATGCCGCCTCTCTTCTGGGGTCATGGAGTTGATGATGGCCTCCGCCCAGATGAGCTCCTTCTCGTCGAACTGCAACTCTTCCCTGAGCTTCTTCATCCCACCAAAGCCCGGCAGGAGGGAGAGGATGTGGTCTAGCGGCCCCATTTTGCGGAACTGCCGCAAGTGCTCCAAGAAATCCTCCAGGTTGAAATCATCGCTTAAAAGCCTCTTCTGCATGGCGGCCGCCTGCTCAGCATCGATGGTGCTCTGGGCTTTCTCGATCAAGGTGAGCACGTCTCCCATGCCCAAGATGCGGTCCGCCATGCGGTCAGGATGAAAGGGTTCCAGCATGTCGAGCTTCTCGCCCACACCCACAAATTTGATGGGGCAGCCGGTGACGGCCCGGATGGAAAGAGCGGCACCGCCACGAGTATCGCCGTCGAGCTTGGTAAGTACCACCCCGTCCAGCCCTAAGCGCTGGTGGAAGGTTTCCGCCACCGTCACCGCGTCCTGACCGGTCATGGCGTCTACCACCAGCAGCACCTCGTGCGGTTTCACCCGCGCCTTGATCTCCTCCAGCTCCCGCATGAGTTCCTCGTTGATGTGCAGGCGTCCCGCCGTATCAATGATCACCACATCGTAGCCTTTATGGTTAGCCTCGCGCACGGCCGAAGCAGCGATTTCCACCGGGTCACCAGTCTGGCTCCAGACGGGCACCTGAATCTGATCCCCCAACACCTGGAGCTGCTTTACGGCCGCCGGCCGGTAGACGTCCGCGGCCACCAGCAGAGGCCTCCTTCCCTGCTTCTTTAGGCTCAAGGCGAGCTTGGCCGCCGTGGTGGTTTTGCCCGAGCCCTGCAGCCCCACCAACATGACCACCGTAGGGGGCTTGGGAGCCAAGTTCAGCCGGGCGTTTTGCCCCCCCATCAGGTTTATCAGCTCATCGCGGACGATCTTCACCACCTGGTGGGCTGGGCTTAAGCTCTGGATGACTTCCTGACCCACGGCCCGCTCTTTTATGCGGGCGACGAAGTCCTTGACCACCTTATAGTTAACGTCCGCCTCCAGAAGGGCTAGGCGTATTTCGCGCAGGGCGGCGTTAACGTCTTCTTCCGTGAGCTTTCCCTTATTCCTTAGCTTCTTGAATACTTCCTGTAACTTATCCGTAAGACCAAAAAACACCCCGTCCACCAACCTTAATCGCTGGGGCTTCGAGTTTCACCGTTGATTTTACTGAAAACGCAACAAAGGTGTCAAGCAAGCCCTGTTCCAGCTACTTGCATCCTTAAAGCACATTTCCATAAAGCTACTTCCGGAAACGACTTTGCGTTAAAATCTTAAATTAAAAGGTTCTGGGCGGGAGGAGAGAAGTGTGGAGCTTTTCCTTCTGGCACACGGCTGTCCCAACTGCGGCAAAAGTGTGACAGACGAGCGCCTGGCGGCGGGCCTCCCTTGCCCCCGGTGCCTTCCCCGAGCGGAGGGTAACCTCCCCTTCGCTGCCGTTTGCCGCACCTTGCGGGAGGAGAAAAAAATGGGAGGGCTTTCCCCCTTCTGCCGGGCCGAAGAAGGGCTCAAAGAGTTCGAGCTTTTTTTCCGGCAGGCTACCGGCCTTTCCCTCTCTTCCCTGCAGCGGCTGTGGGCCAAGCGCTTTTTCCTGGAGGAACCCTTCGCCATCATCGCCCCTCCCGGCGTGGGGAAGACTACCTTCGGCCTGATAGTTTCTCTTTACAATCCCCAGAAATCCCTTATTCTGGTGCCCACCCGCCTTCTGGTCTGGCAGGTGACAGAGAAGCTTAATCACTTCGCCGAAAAGGCGAGCAGCGAAAAGAAAATCCTGAGCCTTACCGGCAAAGCCAAAGAGAAGAGAGAACTCATGCAAGGCGAATACGATATTCTGGTAGCCACCACGCAATTCTTTTACCGCCACTGGCCGGAAATTGCCTCCCACCCCATCACTTTGGTCTTTATCGACGACGTGGACGCCCTGCTCAAGAGCTCCCGCCAGGTAGACAGCCTCTTCTACTTCCTGGGCTACTCGCCGGAAGAGGTCGAAAGGGCTCTCCGCTCCCCGGAGGGGGAAGCCAGAGAAGTGGGAAAGAGGCCGCGAAGGTTGCTCATCCTGTCTTCCGCCACCTTAAAGCCGCGTACCAACCGGGTGCGCCTCTTTCAGCGACTTATGGGCTTCTCCGTCCAGCGAGCCGTGAGCACCCAGCGCCGAGTGGTGGATTGTTACGAAGAGGTGCCCGATTTTGCCCAGGCGCTGGCCCGCGCCGCCGAGCTTGTCCGACAACTGGGCCCCGGCGGCCTGGTTCTGGTAAGTTCGGAAGAAGGAAGGGAAGGGGTGAAGGAAGCAACCGCTTATCTTCAAGCCCAGGGGATAGAGGCCGAGAGCTACCTCGAACTCGCCCCCGAAGAACTGGTATCCCGGCTGGCGGAAGGCTCGCTTAAAGTGGCGGTGGGGCTGGCCCACCCCACCAACCCGCTGGTGAGGGGATTAGACCTGCCCCACGTTTTAAAGTACGTGATCTTCGTGGGAGCTCCCGCCCACCTCTTCCCGCTGGACCTTTCCCCCACCCCCGGCGCTTTGCATGGGCTGGCTCTGGCTCTCTTCCCCCTCTTTACGCCGGAAGAGCAGCGTCAGGTTCTGCGGGAACTCAGGTATCTGCGTCCTTACCTTACCCTGCCTGCCGAGGCGGTATCCCGCTACCCCGCTCTGGAGAAACGGGTGCAAGCTTTAGCCTCTTTCCTCGAAGAGAAGCTTAAAGATCCTTCCTTCTGGGAAAAGGTGAAGGCGGCCGAAGACTTAAACGTGAAGGAAGAAGAGGGGAAGTTTTATCTGGTTCTGGGAGACGCCACCACCTACCTGCAGGCTTCCGGGCGGGTCTCGCGCCTCACCGCCGCCGGTCTTACGCGCGGGCTGGCCATAACCCTTTGCACTGAGCGCCGGGTACTCTTGAGTCTCAAGAGGCGGCTACGCGCCCTCACCCCGGCCGAGATAGAATTCACCCCTTTGCAGGAGGTCGACCTGGCCGGGGTCATGCAAGGTATCGAAGAAGACCGGCGGCGAATCAAAGCGGGGGAACTGGCCGATAGAGAAGGCCCCCGCACGGCGCTGGTGGTGGTAGAATCCCCCCACAAGGCCCGCACCATTGCTTCTTTCTGGGGAAAGCCCGGTATTCGCCGGGTGGAAGGGGCGCTTGCTTATGAGATACCGGCAAACGAGCGGCACCTTATAATCACCGCTTCCCTGGGGCACGTTTTTAACCTTAGCCGGCAGCAGGGCTTCTTCGGCGTCCTCACCTTTGACCATCACTTCCTGCCCGTCTTCGACACCATAAAAATCTACCGGGAAACGGGCGAGGAACTGGTGGACCCAGAAGAAGTGGCTCGTTATCCGGAGGGCACGGTGTGGGACAAACAGGAAATCCTGAAGGGGTTGCAGTACCTGGCCTTCGAGGTGGACGAGGTCTATATAGCTAGCGACCCCGACGCGGAAGGAGAAAAGATCGCCTACGACCTTTACCTCACTTTACGCCCCTTCAACCCCCACATCTACCGGCTGGAGTTCCACGAGGTTACCCCCTCCGCCTTCCGCCGGGCCCTGGAAAACCCAGGACAAGTGAATCTTTACCGCGTGCAGGCCCAGCTCACCCGGCGGGTGCTCGACCGCTGGGTAGGTTTTTGTCTTTCTCGCCGCCTTTGGCAGAAGTTCGGCAACCGCCACCTTTCCGCCGGAAGGGTTCAGACTCCGGTACTGGGGTGGGTAGTGGCCCGCGCCGAGGAAGGGAGACAAAGAAAGGCGCGCCTGACCTTCTCCTTGGGAGAGGCCACGTTCGCCTTAGAAGTGCCCGACCGGGAACTGGGTCGAAAAATCTTTGAAGAGCTGGAAAAGCTCTCATGGGAGATACTGGAGACCATCGAGGAGGAGCGCTTTCCTCTTCCTCCCTTCACCACGGACACCATACTAACCGAGGCGGCCCACCGACTCAGGCTTTCCGCGTCGGTCACCATGAAGCTCCTCCAGGAGCTTTTCGAACTGGGGTTTATCACCTACCACCGCACCGACTCCACCCGTGTCTCCGAAACGGGCCGCTTCCTCGTAGCCAAGCCCTTCATCCTCCAGCATTACGGCGAGGAGCTCTTTCACCCGCGCAGCTGGGGGGAGGGAGGGGCACACGAAGCCATAAGGCCCACCCGACCTATGACCGAAACCGAGCTCCGCTGGATGGTGGGGGCGGGGCTGGTAGATCTGAGCCAGGAGAGGGCGCTGGAGCTTTACGGTCTCATTTTTCGGCGCTTCATGGCCTCGCAGATGGCTCCCGCGCGTGTGCGCAAGGCCAAAGTTCGCTTTCAGGTGCCCAGCCACACTTGGGAAACCGAGGTGGTGATCGAGCAAATAGCGCCGGGCTTTGCCCTCCTGTGGCCCAATTTCTCCGTGACCGAGCTCCGTCCTGGGGCCCGGTTGACCAGCAAGGAGTACCGGGAACTCCCCATGGTCGAGCCTTACACCGAAGGTACCCTGGTTCAGGAAATGAAGCGCCAGGGCATAGGCCGCCCTTCCACCTACGCGGAAATCGTGGCCACCCTGCTCAACCGCGGCTATCTGGTGGCCCGGGGAGGACGCCTTTACCCCACCCGCCTGGGCTTCAAAGTGTACCGCTACCTGAAAGAAAACTTCCCCGAATACGCCGACACCGCCTTAACCCGGGAGATAGAAGCAGCCATGGACCTCATCGCCGAGGGAAAGGAGGACTACCAGGAAGTGCTGCAGAAGCTGTATAAGGTCAGGGAAATCCTCACCTGAAGGGAGTCTTTGCACGTGGAAAAGCTCATCGGGGTAAAAGAAGCCCTGGAACTCAGCCGGGAAAAAGTGCGGGAGCTTCACCGAGAGTACCTTAACGCCGGGCTCTGCCAGCTCCTGCGCCTGCTCGACTTTGACAAGCGCTTCGTAAAGGCTGAAGGGGCTAAACTTTGGGACGAAGAAGGAAAAATGTATTGGGATTTCCTGGGCTCTTTCGGGGCCATGAACGTAGGACACAACCACCCTAAAGTCCTGGCCGCCCTGGATCTGGTACGGGGCTTTCCCACCATGGTACAGACCACCCTCTCTCCCTTAGCCGGGGCCTTGGCCCGCAACCTCTGCCGGTTGGCGCCGGGAGGAATGAAACGTGCTTTCTTCTGCAACAGCGGGGCGGAAGCAGTGGAGGGAGCGCTCAAACTGGCCCGGGCCGCCACCGGACGCCCAGGCTTTATCTATTGCCACAACTCCTTCCACGGCAAAACTTTCGGTGCCCTCTCGGTCACCGGCCGGAAGAAGTACCAGGAGCCCTTTCTCCCCCTCCTCCCCAACTGCCAGGCCATTCCCTATGACGACCTGGCGGCGCTCGAGGAAGCTCTGCGCAAGAAAGAAGCCGCTGCCTTTATAGTAGAGCCCATTCAGGGAGAGGGGGGAATTATCGTCCCCTCCCCCGGTTACCTGCGGGAGGCCAAGCGCCTTTGCAGCCGATACGGGACTCTGCTCATAGTTGATGAGATCCAGACGGGCTTAGGGAGAACGGGTAAGCTTTTCGCCTGCGAGCACGATGGAGTGGAGCCGGACATCATCTGCTTGGCCAAATCTCTGGGAGGCGGGGTCATGCCCATAGGCGCCTTCCTCACCACCGACGCCATCTGGAACAAAGCCTACGGCAGCCCCGACCGGGCTCAGCTGCACACTTCCACTTTCGGCGGCAACGCCTGGGCCTGCGCCGCCGCTTTGGCTACCCTGGAAGTGATCTTAGAGGAAGACCTTCCCCGCCAGGCCGCAAGAAAAGGGGAACTCTTTCTCGCCCGACTGCGGGAGCTCCAAGCGCGCTATCCCCACCTCATCAAGGAGGTCAGGGGCAAGGGGTTGCTGGTAGGGGTGGAGTTCGCCGAGAAGCAGAAAGGGGTTCTCTCGCGCCTGACTTTTGGATGGGTCGACCGGCTGGCAGAGGAGTTTCTCGGCAGCCTGGTGGCCGGACAGCTTTTAAATCGCTTCCGCATCCTCACCGCCTACACCCTGAACAACCCCAACGTTATCCGACTGGAGCCTCCGCTGGTAGTGGAAGAGGAGGGGCTCCTGCAGGTAACGGAGGCCCTGGAGAAGATCTTGAAGGAGAACCGTTCTTTCCTGGGCCTGGCCACCAAAACTTTCTTAGCCAAGGGAGGAAAGGAGGAGTGAGCCTTTCATGCGCCTGGGACTGGTGAGCGACTCGCACGGGGAACTAGAGAACTTGCGCGAAGCCTTGCGGCAACTGAAGGAAAAATGGCAGGTGGAAATGGTGGCCCACTTGGGGGATGCCTGGGAGGACACGGTCGTTTTTGAGGAGTTCCCCACGCTTCGTTGCCTGAGGGTGCCGGGCGTCTACTGCCCTCCTTACCGTGACCCGGCTGTCCCCAATCGCCTCGTCGAGGAGATAGCCGGCTACCGCCTGCTCTTTACCCACACTCCCTCTGTCCACCCTCACGACCTCGAAGGGGATCCCAATCCTCAACTTTTGGCCCAGACCGAGAGTGTGGATATCATCGCCTTCGGGCATACCCACGTGCCGGAAATCCGCCGGGAAGGGAAAGTTCTGTGGGTGAACCCGGGCCACCTCAAAAGCCGGGACAAAAAAGGGCACTCTCCCTCCTACGCCGTTGTGGAGCTGGAAGAAAAGGCCGTTAGAGTCTGGCTGGTGGACCTTCTGAGCGGCGTGCCCTTTGCTGAAGAAACCTTCCGGCGCGAAGACTAGCCCTCGCCGTGGATGCGTCCCCGAGCCAGGGAGGCAAAAACACCGGCAAAGCAAAGACAAGCGAAGCACAGGAAAGCCACCCTGGCCGCTTGGACGAACGGCCAGGAAAGGTGGGCGCCCAGAGAGACTTCCCCTACAAAAAGCCCCAGTACCAGCATGGCGATTCCCATGCTGAAGGTCTGCCCCACCAAGCGCATTATGGCCAGGACGGACGAGGCCACGGCCCGGAAGCGGGGGGTCACCGAGTTCATGATGGCGTTGGTATTGGGGGAGGCAAAAAGAGCAAACCCCAGCCCCAAAAGCAAAAGAATCCCTATGATCTGCAAGATAGGGGTCTGCAGGCTAAGTCCAAAGGCCAGAAAGAAAAGGCCCAAAGTGGTTAAGGTCATTCCTAAAGAAGCGATTATCCGAGGTTCGACGCGGTCGGATAGCCAGCCGGCCACGGGTGAGCCCAGTGTCATCACCACGGGCTGAGAGAGGAGAACGAAGCCTGCGTCCTGGGGTGAAAAGCCCCGTACTTCCTGGAGATAAAGGCTCAAGAAGAAGGTCACCGCGTAGGTGGCACTGTAGTTTATGAGAGCCGCCAAGTTAGAAAAGGCAAAGGTCAAGTTTTGGCGAAAGAGCCTGAGATCCAGCAGCGGCGCCGGTGTCCTGCTCTCCCAGATGACAAACCCAAACCCCACACACAAACCGGCGGCCAGGAGGTAACCACCCAAGCTGCGGGGGAGCTCAGAGAAGCCGTACATCAAAGCGAAAAGCGATAGTCCGGAAAGCAGGGAACCCAAGTAATCGAATCTTTCCTTTTCCGCTTCTGCCCACTCCCCTTCCACCTTGGTAAGCAAGAGCAAGATCGCAAGACCCAAAGGCGCGTTTATCCAGAAGACGCTCCGCCAACCCAAGTACTGTACCAGCATCCCTCCCAAGAAGGGGCCGGTAGCCAAGCCCAGGTAAACGGCCGCCGCGTTGAAGCCCAGCGCCTTGCCCCGCTCGCCGGGAGGGAAAACGGAAGTCAAAATGGCGGCCGCCGTGCCGAAGATCATGGCTCCCCCTACTCCCTGGAGGGCGCGGAAGGTATAAAGCCAGAAGGGACCAGGGGACAAGGCCGAGAGCACGGAAGAGATAGTGTACACTATCACACCGATGGCAAAGACTTTCTTCCGGCCGTGCATGTCGGCCAATCTTCCTGAGGGCAAGAGTACCATAGCCGCCGCCAACAAAAAGATGGAGGCCACCCACCCCAGGCTTATCACCCCCAGCCCCCACTCCTTGCCTATGTCAGGGAGAGCCAGGTTCACCGCCGCCCCCATAAAGGGGGTGAGGAAGGAACCTAGGGCGGTGGCCAGCAGGGCCATGCGGCGGGAAAGCGCTGCGTCTCTTTCGACCATAAAAAGCCCCCTTTGCGGAGAAGATTAAAATACTTAATTTTTTAAAGTACTCTAACGCTTGCCCCTGAAGTTGTCAAGTTCTTCTGGAGCGAAGGATCGTGTCAACCTACTGTAGGAGTCTCGAGCCCCACCATCCCCGGACCAGGACGAACTACCAGAGAAGATCGATGTTCCGGCTCAAAGCTTTGAGGGCTCTGGTTAATGATGTTACCGGACCTCG
>NZ_QSLN01000023.1 GCF_003368535.1 Ammonifex thiophilus | reverse complement strand
GCCGGGGAGGGCGCAGGCGGAGCTGGAGAGGTCGACCGGGACCAGGACCTCGACGCAGCCGGGGGCGAGCTGCGGAGCGGTGTCCAGGTCCTCCCTGTAAACGAGCTGGCCCCTCACCAGGGGCACCCTAGCCACCTTGCCCAGGGCCTCTTGAGGCGGAGCCAAGCCCTCCGAAGCGGGCTTCGGCACCTTCACCACTTCCGTGTTCCTGCTGCTTATCTCCACCCCGGCGGGTATGACCTCCTTGACCTTCAAAGCTTCCACCGGCTGCGTGGCCTCGCCGTACTTCTTGTTGGCCGCCGCCACGATCACGACCGTGAAGAGGAGCGACAGGAGGAGCGAAATCACCAGGCCCACTTTCCGCGTGCGCGTCAACGCTTAACCCCCTTTCCGAAGTCTTGCGGGACGACGACCGCCCCGCGCTTCACCTTCCTACCTTTCGTCTCCCTGGCCGTGAGGGGAAAGCGCGGCACGAACCACCTCCCCTCCTCCCAGAAGCCCCAGCCTCCCCTGATGAGCCTCCTCACGAAGGCAGGGATGGGAACGTGGCTTTCCCAGAGAAAGAGGCAGCCGGGAAACTTTCTCGCGGCCAGCTCCAGGTCGGAGCTCAACCCCTTTAAGAACTCCCAGGGGAGTACCCCGGGAGGGGCCTCCACGTGCACCTCAAAAGCCTTCTCCCACTCCCAGCGGAGCTTCTTCCCGGAGAGGAAGAGGAGCAGCCTCGCCCACCAGGGGTGGAGGGGCAGGAGCACCACCCACTTAAGCCCCAGCTCCCTGCTCTTTTTCCCGGCCCGGGCGAGGTAGGGGAAGAAGGAAAAGTAGCCCAGGGCCAGGAGGGCAAGCGGCAGGACCAGGGCCTTGAAAAACGGCGCGAGCGGGGCAAGCAGGAAGAAGAGCCAGAGCAGGAGGTCCCGTCCTTTGGCGCCCATCTTCCTACCTCGGCGCTATGTAGCTCACCTGGTAGGCCCCGGGCAGGTAGGTGGAGACGGAGTAGCCCTTGCCGGTCAGAGTGTAGGTGCCCACGCTGTACTCCCCGATCCTGAACTCGAACGGCACCGACACCTTCGCCCACACGGTCTTGCCCCACGTGACCGGCCCGGCGGAGGGGCCCACTTCCACCCTGACTCTGTCCCTGGAGACGTTGATCTTCCGGCAGAAGTCGGCCACCGCGCTTTCCGCCTCCCGGGTGTACCCTCCCCACTTGCCCATGGACACCGCCACCATCTGGGCCTCGTTCTGCACCATGCTCCACTGCCCGAACATCACCACCCCCACCACGCCGAAGAAGGCGAAGAGGAAGACGACGAAGAGCGTGAAGGGGAACATGACGACCTTCTCAAGCAAGCCCTACCACCCCCCTCAGCATCAGAAAGGCAGAAACCACCTCCGGGTCAAACTGCCTCCCCGCCCCCTTCCGTATCTCTTCGAGCGCCTCTTCCGCAGAGAAGGCCCCCCGGTAGGGCCTGGGGGAGGTCATGGCATCGAAGGCGTCGGCCACCCGGACGATGCGGGCCAGGAAGGGGATCTCTCCTCCCCCGAGCCCGTCCGGGTAGCCCGTGCCGTCGTGGTTCTCGTGGTGGTGCTTCACCGCGTCCACGATTTCCCCGTCAACCCCGGCGGCGGAAAGTATCTCCGCGCCCACCACCGGGTGGGCCTTCACCAGGGCAAACTCTACCGGTTCGAGCTTTCCCGGGCGCAGCAGCAGCTCTGCCGGCACGCCGAGCTTTCCCAGGTCGTGAAGGTATCCCGCCAGCCGGGCCTTCCCCGGAGGGAAGCCGAACTGCGCAGCCAGGGCAGCGCACAGCTCTCCCACCTCGCGGCAGTGCGCGGCCGTCAGAGGGTCCCGGCGGCAAAGGAGGTCGAGGAAGGCGCCCGCCAGCCTCTCTTCGAGCGAAGCGGCCAAAAGACCACCAGCCTTTCCCGAAAGCTTTCCACAAAAAAGAGAGGGGCCGGGTCTCGCGGCCCCTCTACCAGCCGAGTGCTCGCAGCAGGCGCAGGAGCACGGCCAGGGATTCGGCGCGGGTTATCGTGGCGCCGGGCTTCAGGGTGCCGTCCGGGTAGCCGGAAAGCACACCCTCCGCCACGGCTGCCCTGGCCCACTCCGGCACGTCCCGGGCGTCTTTAAACCGCGACAGGTCTGCGGGGCTGTAGTCCGGGAGCTTCTTCAGGAAGTTGCTTACCATGACGGCCGCTTCAGCCCTGGTTATGGCTTCGTCACCGGCAAAGTCGCCAGGAGCACGACCGGAAGCCAAACCGGAAAGCAGCGCCGCGGCCACGGCGTCAGAAGCCCAGCCGGGGACGCCTTTCATCCCGGCCAGGGCCCTTTCCTTCTCCTCCGGCGTCGGCCTCGTCACGACCCGGTAGAGCTTCTGCTCACCCTCCGGCAGCAGCCCCAGCGCCCGGGTAAGGACGGCCACGAACTCCGCCCTGGTCACCGGGGCGTCCGGACGGCAAGGACGTTCAAGCGAAGACGGGTTTTCCGGGTTCGGGTACCCTTCCACCAGGGCCAGGCCGTTTGCCCGGTTTATCACCGGCTCCGCCCAGTGCCCGGCCACGTCGGTGAACTTCGGCTGTCTCACCGCGAAAACCGCCACCCAGCCGCTGTACCCGCCGTCGTTGAGCGCCCGGACCGCCTTCCCGCCTTCCACCGGGTAGGACGCCAGGGCCACCCACTTGCCGAACTTCCCGTTCCAGTAGTACACCCTGGGCTCAAGCCCGAGCGCCCTCGCCCGCTCCAGGCGGTCGGGGCGGGTCACCTCCACGGTGAACTCGGACTCCGGCTTGTCCAGCTTCGTGCCGCCCGGGGCGTAGCCTACCTTCGCGGCCCGAGCCACCAGCGGTATGTGGCCGGGCCAGCGGGCCACGAAGACGCCCTCCGGCAGGCCCTCCACGGGCGGCGGGACTTCCACATCCCTCACTTCGAGCAACGCCCGGGAATCCTGTCCCTGCCAGGAGGCGGAGACCTCCGCCCTCCCCGGGGAGAGCGCCTTCACCTTCCCGGCCGCGACCTCAACCACCCTCCCGTCGGAGACCGACCAGGCCGCCTCTCCGGTCACGTCCGTTTCCGTGCCGTCGGAGAAGAAGGCGACAGCCCTCAGCTCCCCGGTCTCCCCCACCGCCAGCGCGAGCTCCGGAGGCCTCACCTCCAGCCGGACCACCCGCCGGGAAGTCCCGCCCTCTCCCGCGACCTTCAGGAGGGCCACCGCCCGGAGCCCCTGCCAGGAAGCAGAGACCTCTGCCTGCCCCGGAGAAAGCGCCCTCACCTTCCCGCCGGACACGGAGGCCACCCTCCCGTCGGAGACGGACCACGCCGCCTCGGACGTGACTTCCCGCTCCGTGCCGTCGGAGAAGGAAGCCGTCGCCTTGAGCTGGACGGTGTCGCCAACCTTCAGGGCGAGCTCCGCGGGCTCCACCCGCAGGGCCACCGCGTCCGGGGGGAGCACCGTCAGGGTGGCCGTGCCCCGCAGGACCTGAGGAAAGGCGGACACAGGCAGGAGCAGCGTGAAGAGGACCGCCAGAAGGAACCTGAGACGGCGCAAGAACACCACCTCCTGCAAAAAAAAGAGGCCCCGGTCCGGTTACCGGGGCCTCTCCGGAGCATCAGGGTAGCTCCAGGGTGGCCGTGACCGTGGTCCTGCCGGGCCTCACGCCCTTGAACTGCCCCCTCGCCTGGGCGGGCTTCGCCGTGCCGGGATCGTCCGCGTCCCAGGCGCACCTGTCGGTCACGTCCACTTCCGTGCCGTCGGAGTACACCAGGTAGGCCCGGAAGTGCACCTCCTCCCCCGCCTTCACCGTGGCTTCCGCCGGGCGGACTTCCAGCCGGGCGGGCCGGGGCCCCGCGTCGGCGGAGTCGAAGAGCGCCAGGTAGTAGGACTGGTCTTTCGAGTCGTAGACCAGGGCGTAGAGACTGCCGGGGGCCACCGACCGCACCGATTCGTTCGCCCCCAGAAGCCCCGCCCCCGCAAGCTTCTGGTTGAGGACGCCGAGGTTGGCGTCGTACCTGGACGCCCTGGGTGCCAGCAGAACGTTCACCAGGCCGTCCTGCGGGGAGACGGGACCGCCCAGCTTCTCCTCCTTCCCGTCCGCGCCCAGGACCACCCACCGGTCCGCGTCCCGGCTCCGGTAGTCCAGCACCGCCCGCCCGTCCTTGAGGAGGGGGTACGGGAAGGAAGAGAAGCGCCGCCACGCCTCCCTGAAGCCCTTCCCATCCGGTACCCACACGCTCACCGGCAAAAGAAAGTTGCAATCCGCCAGGCCGTAGTTGTTGGTCAGGCCGTAGAGCTGCCGGTAGTCCGCACCGGTCACGTCTCCCCAGGCCACCACGGAGCCGTGCGGCGTCCCGAAGAGGAAGACCGGGAGCGCGGGCGTCACCTCCTTCCCGGCGTTCTCAGGGGCCACCGGGGGGATGCTCGACCATTCCAGCCCCCCGTGCCCCCAGACCGCCATCCCGCCCCGGCCGGCATCGTCGTAGACCGGCATGACCACCCTGCCGCCGGGCAGGGGCCAGATGGCCGCCGAGAGGAGGCCGCCCTGGGAGCAGACCCGGAACGGGACCTTCTCCTTCCAGACCAGCCTGTACTTCTCCACCAACTGCATGTCGGGGAGGTAGGGCTCGGCGTAGCGGTTCCCGCCCGGGGCGACGGCAGCCGTGGGTGGCTCCTGCCTGGAGTACCTGACCACCACCTCCGGGCAGGGAAGCCCCGTCCCGGCCATCCCGTCCCCTTCGAGGTACGCCCCGACGAAGTAGCCCTCCGGGAAGGTCACCGCCACGTCCCCGCCGGGGGAAGGCACCTGCCCCCTCTCCACCTGGACGGTGTAGGCGTAGCACCCGGCGCCGCCCTCGTAGGAAGCCGCCTTCTCCACCCCGGGCAAGAAGAAGGAATCAACGGTGGCCGTCCCCCCGATCCCGCCGGCCTCGAAGGAGACCTCCACGCCCTCCCTGAGCCCTTTCAGGTGCACCGGGGAGTCGAAGAAGACATAGTACCGCAGGGGGTTGTAGTTGTAGGGCCTGGTGCCCAGGTCCACCTCCACCCTGCCCTCCTGGGGCAGGCCGACGGGACGGAAGACCACGTAGTCCGGCGAGAGGGCGGGAGAGCTACTCGGCGCCTGGAGCGCCACCGGGGAGAGCGTGGAGACGGCCAGCACCCGGGGAGGTTCGGGCCGCACCCTGAAGCCCACCAGCCGGACCGTCCTGTCGCCTTTCAGGTTGTCTTCGTAATTGAAGACGGGCCAGGCCCCGGTGGAGTCCTGCGACTCCACCGCCATGCCGGTTTCAAAAGCCCCGGTCCGGTTGAGGTAGAGGTCGTACTGCTTCCTCACCCAGGTGGCGGGGGGAGGGTCCCCGGCCCTGTGGAACCACTCCGGCAGGTTGAACTCCAGGACCTTCCCCGTCCCCGACAGGTAGCGCGCTTCTTCCTGGAAAAGGACCAGTTTTAAGGCGCTGTGGTTCACCACGTATACCCCTTTGCCGTCCACCGAAGGAAAAGGCACCAGGTAGTCTTCCTCCCGGCCGCCGGAGTTGGGGTCGCCGTTGCAGAAGAAGGCCCCCCGGCAGCGCAGGGGCACCACGGGCACGCCGAAGTCAAGGAGCAGGGGGTCGTGCCTCCCTATTTCCGCCCCGTCGGGCACGCTTACCCTGCACTCCAGCGGGTTCCGCAGGTACAGGCACCCCCCTCCCCGGGGAACCACCATGTCCCCGCTCCGGAAGGCGCCTTCCTCCCAGAGGACCGCCAGGTCGCCGGGCCGGTCGAGGGGCCTCTCCAGCACGAGCTTCAGTCCCCGGGACGTGACCTCCGTTCCGGCCACTTTCACTTCCTCCGGGGAGCCGCCCGCCGGGTAGAACACCGCCCTGAGTCTGGTCACATCCGGGGTTACCTGGCCCGCCGGGACGGTGAAGTTGAGGTAGAAGTGGTCGAAGGGGAGGGCGTAGGCCCCGGAGTGCCCCACCAGCCAGGCGTCGAACCTGGAAGGAGAAGAGGTAACGTTGATCCCGGTCGACCCCCGGCCCAGGGAGACGGGGGCACCGTGGAAGAACCGTGCCAGGGGGAAGTCGACGAGCTTCCGCGCGGCGTCCTCTCCCACCAGACTGGCCAGCTCGTCCCAGGTCCCCAGCACCCGGGCCTCGACGGTGAAGTTGTTGTAAGGAGGGCTCGGGGACGGCGGGTAGAAGAAGACGGTCGCCTCCGCCCTACCGGAAGCGTCGGTCACCGCGGTCAGGGGGCAGACCGCCCCGCCGCCCGAAAGCGTGGTAAAGCGCACCTTCCTCCCGGCGACCGGCTTCCCGGAGGAATCGGTCACCACCGCTTCGAGCCGCGCCCTCCCGCCGGAGTAGCAGGGGCCGGGCTCCGCCACCCTCAGCTCCACCCTGTAGGGGTAGTCCGGGCAGGTCTCCGCACGGGTGGCCGGTACCCCCACCAGGAGCGCCAGGACGCACAGAAACAGGACTCCAAGGAACTGCCTCAAAATCCCACCTCCTCCTGGATCTTCAGGCCCGCAAAAAATTCGAAGGTAAAAAAGAAAAGCCGGGCTTTATCCCCGCCCGGCCCTCTCCTTTAGAAAAACGGGGGAGCACGAGGGGGCTGTAATCCCCCTCAATTCATTGAGGGGATACACGGACCCCCTCGCGGTATAATGGCATAAAGGCCTAGGGAAAGGAGGCGAACCGTGAGTGTCCCTTGTCACTATTAAAGCCCAGGTCCACGCCGATCCACAAACCGAAGCCGTTCTCAAAGACGCCATGTTCTGTGCCACCAAGGTCTACAACGGCCTCCTCTGGCATCTCCGGAAAGAATACAAGGAGACCGGGAAAGTAGACATTTCCCGCAGGAACCTCAACCGCATCTTAAAAGAACTCCCCCGGGCAAAGGGCTACTACTCGATGTCCGTGCAGCTCACGCGGGACGAAGTAAGGGAAGCCTACAGGTCCTTCTTTGCCCTCAAGAAAAAAGACCTCACGCGGCACAGCGCTCCCGGATTTCGCCGGAAAGGTTATCTCTCCCCGCTCAAGTACGTCCAGAGCGGCTTCAAGGTGGAAGGAGATAAGGTCACGGTTTCTCTGGGCACCGGGCGGGAAGACGGGGTGAGGGAAGTCTCCTTCCGCATCTCCCACCGTCCCGGCGTACAGTACGAGCGGGTGCGGGAGCTCTCCATCACCTACGACAAGATATCCGGGCGGATAGAGGCCCGTCTGGTGGTGGAGGTGAAGGCAAACCCGCGTCCCGGGACGAAAAGAGCTGCCCTGGACCTGGGGGAGACCTTTCTTATGGCAGCCGCCTTCGAGGACGGGACCGTGCTGCTCTACTCGGGCAGGTTCATCAAGTCGGTGAGGCGGTACTGGCAGAAGGTGCGGGCGAATCTTAAGCAGAACTCCCGCAGGTGGAGGGAGGTGGCCCACCGGGAAAAGCTTCAGGTGGAGCACCTGCTCCACGTGGCCACGTCCCACTTCATAGAAGAGTGCGTGAGGCGGGGCGTGGGGGAGATAGCCATCGGGGACCTTTGTGGCATCCGCGAGGGCATCGACTACGGAGACAAACTCAACCAGAGGCTGCACGCCTGGCCGTACCGGAAGCTCGTCAGTATGCTCAAGTACAAGGGTGCTCTGGCGGGAATCGTGGTCCGGGACGACGTGGACGAGAAGAACACGTCCGCGCGCTGTCACGCCTGCGGGCGCGTACTGCCCTCCAACCGGAAGCACCGGGGGCTTTATGTGTGTTCCTGCGGCTGGAGGGCGCAGGCGGACGTGAACGGCTCTCTGAATATCTTCGAGAGGGCGTACCAGGTATCTCCCGTGAAGGGGAGTAGTGGCCGTGTGGCGCGGCCCGTGGTCCTGTCGCTCCGCCTGGGGTGGCACGGGGTCCACGAACCGGAGCGCAAGGGAAAGACCTTGCGCGCGTCCATTTAAAGGGATGCCCCCGAATTCATTCGGGGGAGGACGTCACATCCCGAACTTGCCCGTGGCCCAGTTGATGAACTTCTGCCACACCTGCTGCGCGGTCTGCGGCGCCAGGATCATGAAGGCCACGACGACGAGCACCACGACCACCGCGGCGCCGATGACCCACACCAGCTGGTCGAGCGAACCTTTCTCCTCCGCCAGGAGCCTCTTGGCGGCCAGCAGGCAGGCCCGGGCCTTCAGGTTCTCGAAAAGCCTTTTCACCCCTGCACACCTCCCCTACTTCTTCTTGATCTGGTAGCTCTTGGTGACCGCAGAGTAGCAGCGCATGGGTATCGTGACCTTCTGGCTTATGAGCGGCGTGTCGATGACCGCCACCGGCACGTCCACGGCCACCCGGTAGCCGGGGGCTAAGGCCCTGCCCCCCGGCACGGGGTCGCCGGTGTTCACGGCGGTGAACTCTTTAAGCGTGTAGTCCTTCACCGTCTGCCTCATGACGGCTTCGAAGTACCTCCTGGCCTTGCCCTCGTTGAGCCTCACCTCCTTTATGTCCCCCGTGACGTTGGCGGCCTGGGCGGCGAACTGCAGGGCCTCCACCGTCCAGGTGAACTTCGCCTGCGCCTGCTTCCACACCCCGAAGCAGACGCCTAAAGCGAAGCAGAGCATGGTGAGGAAGGCGACCATGTAGCTGAAGAGTATGGGCTCCACCAGCATGCCCCCCTCACCCTTCAGGAGCAGAGCCAGCCGTGGACCCTTCCCAGGACCCACAGCAGGGCAAGACACGCCAGGACTGCGGCGCACAGCACCACCCCCACCAGGGCAAGTTTCGTGAGCCCCAGGGCCGCCCTTTGCACCGGGCCGGGCTTTCTCCCCTTCCGCATAGTTCAACCCCCGAAGGCGTGGGTGAGCCTGTCCAGGAGGAACCTCGCGCCCGGGTAGCCGAAGACCAGGGCCACGCCCAAAAGACCCAGGACGCACACCAGGGCCAGGTACCCGGCCTTGGCGGCGGTGGCCCGCGCGGCGGCGAGCTCCTTCAGGTCCTCCACCTGGTCGGAGAGGTCGGCGAACACCTCCGGCGTTATCCCGGCGTCCCAGGCCGCCGCCATCCTGAGGAACACGGCGTCGACCAGGGGGTGCGAGGCCTTCCTCACCAGGGGGGCCACCGCCTCGTCCACCCAGCGGAACTTAAGCTTGACGAGCGCCTGCGCCACTTCGGAGCGCAAGGGCTCCGGCAGGAAGGGCACGGTGTGCTCCAGGGCTTCCTTGGGCGTTACACCCTCGACCTCCAGGAAGGCGGGGAAGAAGGCCACCAGGCTGGGGACCCCGTCCAGGAGCTTCTCCCGGTACTTCTTCCCGGCGTTCTCCACCGCCTTCTCCACCAGGAAGAGCCCCAGGACGCCCGCCGCCACCGCCAGGACCAGGGAAAAAGCGCCCAGGAACTTCACGGTAAGCAGAAAGACCAGCAGGGCCAGGCCCAGGCCGACTACGAGCGAGGCCCTGAGCACGTCCTTAAGGCTCTTGCCCATGTACCTCAGGGCCTCTTCCTTCTGCCTGAACCTCCTGGTGAGCCGGGCCTTGACGGTGGAGACCGCCGCCTGCGCCGGGGAAAGGCTGTACTCGTCCTGGGGGACGGCCAGGAAGTACAGGACCAGGAAGAGGGAGACGAAGAGGCCGAAGGCCAGTAGAGCCAGGGAGACCACCTCCTTTTCAGCGCAGGGGCCACGCGCGCAACCCCTTATCCCGTCTCCAAAAAAAGAAAAGGCCCCGGCTTTTGAACCGGAGCCCCCTTGAGAAGCGCCCGCTACTCCGCCAGGCTTGTGACTCCCGTGCCGTTCACCAGGAGCTTCCCGGTCACCGGCGCGAGCTTGTAGCGGTAGACGTAGGGGCCTCGCACGGAAGTCCTGCAGTAGCACCCGCTCTTGGTGCAGACCAGGTGGTGGTGGATGACCTCGTACACCACCTCCACCTCTATGTCCCAGGCGCACAGGGTGTAGTACCTGGGCTCCAAAACCATGTCCCTGTCCTCAAGCTGGGAGTGGATCTGCGCCCCGTCCATGCCCCACTCCTCCTGGAACTCCACCTGCGCCCTGTGCCCGTCGGCGGTGGGCTTCATCTCCACCGTCACGGTCTTGTCGGGATCGAGGATGACGCTCCCCCGGTACTTGTTCCCGCAGGAGTCCACGATGAGCTGGCTGCCCGGGCCTATCACGCTGTCGCCGCACAAGGGCGGGTAGGGCGTGCCGAAGGTGAACTCTGGATTCCGCTTCGGGTAGGTGAGCTTGGCCGAGACTATCCTCCAGCTCACGATCCTGGAGTAGTCGGGGCAGTCGCACTCGCAGCGGAAGCCGTGGTAGTCCGGCGGCCTGGGGGCCACCGCGACGGCGTAGTCGGGGCTCTCGCCCTCCGCCACCACGTCCTGCACCGCCAGCGGCGCGAAGGTGGCCGTCACCCAGTCGGTCCACTTGGCCGTGCCGGGGTCGCGCACGATGGTCCTGTCCTGGCTCACCGCCTGGAAGGTCAAGCCGGGCCCGGCCTGGACCGTGGGCTTGACGGGCTCCTGGGAGGGGACAATCCTGGCGCGGGCTTCGTTGTTGGCGGGGTCGGCGTCGAGGTACGGCAGGATGTCCCGCTCGTCAAGCCCGACGGGCATGCCCTCCCAGAGCATCGGCAGGACCTGCACCACCAGCTCCGAAGGTTCAGACTGCACCTGGAGCTGGACGGTGAAGGTGTAGGTGCCGCCAGCCCTGGCGGGATAGACGTCGAGGTAGCTCACCCCTTCGCCCTCGCTCACTCTAGACTGCCTCCCCTCCAGGGAGAAGGGGACGGGCTGAGAACCGCCCTGGGTCTTGTGGGCCAGAATGACGCGCATGCCCAGTTCGCCGTAGGGGTCCCCCTTGCAGCCGACCTCCACGTTAAAGGAGACGCCGCTGCCGGGCTTGCCCCGCTGCTCCTGGGGGGTGACCTTCGCGTAGAAGTCGGGGACCGGCGGGCCCAGCGGCACGGAGACGTACCAGACGGAGCCGCCCTTCAGGTGGAACATGACGCCCATGCCCCAGACGCCCGGGGAGGGCGGCAGGTACACGTGGACGTATTTCTGCGGGTTCTGCCAGAGGTCGGAGGACTCGTCCGGCGGGTCGTAGCCGTTGCAGGTGGCCGCCCAGTAGAGGCCCCACCTGAGGCGCTGGACCACCTCGGGGTCGGAGCAACCGTCGAGCGCCGGACTCTTAATGTAGCGGGGGTAGGCCTTCTTGACCGCCGCGTTCAGCCATGGCTCCGGTATCCAGTTCCTGTCGGAGAGCTTCCCCTTCCCCCTGGCGTCCGGCGGGAAGAAGGGGTTGGTCACGGTCTCGTCGTAGTAGCCAAAGCCGACGAACCGGGCGCGACCGTCCCTCAGCTCGTTCCCTGGGACCTGGCTCCAGTCCCCCCAGGCCAGCATGGGCCAGCCCACCTTGACGGCCAGGGAGGGGTTCAGCAACAGCCGCTTCTGGTCGAGCGGCCTCCCCTCTATGTTGGCGCTGGTAAAAAACCCGTACTTCTTGAACTTTTGGAGGACGTACTCGTTGGCCCTCTCGACCAGCTGCGGGTCGGGCTGGTCAGCAAGAGCTACAGAAAAGCTGAGGGCACTGAGCAGTGCCGCCAGCGCCCCCAGGACGACCAAGAGAAGCCTTTTCCTGCCCATCAGAACCCCACCCCCGGCGGGCGTACGAAGATCGCTATACCATCGCCACCATCGTATACAAACACGTTCCTGCCGTCGGGAGCGGTTTTAATAACACCTTCGACGGGCAGGAGCGGGCACTCTTTCTTCCGGCTGTCCTTGTGCCTGGCGACGTCCATCAGCCAGTCGGTGAACTCGCCGGGGCCGAAGGTGTTGGTCAAGACCTCCCTGAGGGTGGCCAGCATCTGGTCGAAGGTGACGCCGGGTTCCAGGCAGTCGGTAGTGGTGGAGAAGATCTTCACACTGCCATCGAAGTCCAGGCCGACCTGCACGCCGTTCTTGTAGTAGTTGCCGTTGCCTTCGAGGACGCTGGCCCCCTCAGGCACCCACACCCGGTTGTTCTCCGGGCCTATGAACTTCCCACCGGTGGGCTTCGGAGGCTCGGGCGCCCCGAGCTTTTCCAGAATCTGCTTGATCTCGTCGGCGGTGGGCTTCGGCTTGCCCTTCGGCCAGCAGACCACCACCTGCTTTTCAGGCAGCCACTCGACCTCGAACCCCAGGGCCTCCGCCACGAACCGGGCCGGGAGCATGGTCCGCCCCGGGTCTTTTATAGCCGGGGCCACGTCTATCTCCCGCACCTGCCCGTCGGAGGAGACCCACTTCTCCCCGATTTTCATCTCGACCCGGGGGAAGCCGGGCTCCGCCAGCGTCACCTTGCCCCCGCACTTCGGGCACCAGTGGATGTTCGCGTTGTCCACCCCGAGCGCGTTGGCGAGGTAGCGGACGGGGACGAAGGTCCGGTCGCTCTCGATGTAGGGTGCCACGTCCATGTCCACGTAGGAGACGCCGCCCTCGACCCTGGAAGGCCTGACGCTCGGCGGGCAGTAGCCCTTGACGGCGTACCGCGCCTTGCCGACCACGAACAGTATGAGGCTGGGCTTCTCCCCCTTGACCACGACCTGCTCCTGCTGCGCCCGCGCCCAGGGCACGGAGAGCAGGGCCAGGAGGAGAACCCCCAGCAACACCCGCGCTGCTTTTTTCATCTCCATCCCCCCTCTGAATTTTTGAGTTTTGGTCGGTCCAAAACCCGCCTCCTGGAGTCCCTGCCAGGAATATTGTACCGGAAAGTCCCAGGCCTTCCCTGGAAAGCCGGTACTTTTCCCTGGTAGAAACAGAAAAAAAATGGACTTGACAAACTCAGCTATCACCCCCCAGGAAAAGAAAAAGCCCGGCTTCTCTGCCGGGCAAAACTAGACCTTCATCCTGCGGAGGAGGTCGTTGACCTGGTCCTTGATGAGCCTCAGGAGCTCCCTCGCGCGCTCCGGGTCCTTCTCGGCGAGGTTCTTGAGCGCCTCCAGGCCGCCCAGGTAGAAGCCGCAGCCCACCCTGCCGTAGCGCACGACCGCCATCTCCAGGATGGTCTCCGTCCCCAGGTAGTACACCCCGCCGAAGCCGAAGACGGCGAAGCCCAGGCGCCTGAGGCTGCGGGCCAGCCGGGCCACCTTCCCGCGCTCCTCCTCGTCGCCGTAGAGCCTCTGCGCCAGCTCCCTCGTGGGGACGCCCGCAGGGTAGGCGTCTTCGAGCAGCCGGAGCATCTTTTCGGCAAGGCTCCCCTTCCTCGGCCGCCTCACACTCCTCACCTCCCTTCCAAACAAAAAAGGCCGGGAGGGGCTTCTCCCGGCCGACCGGTCTACACGGGCTAACCTTCCTTCTCTTTCCCGCCCTTCAGGACCTGGAGTTTCGGCTTCCCCGGCTCTAAGACCTCCCACACCTCGACGATCCGGGAGGCCGCGACGTCGAGGGAGGTCTTGAACGCGGCGAAGTGCATCGTGTCGTTCATGACCTCCACAAGCTCCCTGAGCTCCTCCCCCGGGGCGCCCCGGACGCGGGCCGCCGCCAGGAGCCTGTCCCTGTGCCGCTTGAGCAAGTTCCCCAGCGCTTCCGCCAGGGCGCAGGCGTGCCGGGAGGCGTCCGCCACGAGCTGCCTGAACTCCGCGTGCTCCCTGGTCCACTGCGGGGGCTTCGGGCTCTCCTTCTCCTTCTTGAGCTGGGCCTGGGCGTGGTCGAGCCAGCGCCTCAGCCTTTCCACCTCTTCCTCCAGGGCCCGGGCCCTGGCTTCCTTTTTCTCTTTTTCCTGGACTACCTCCCGAAGCCTGGCTTCCAGGAACTCTTTGTCCTGCAGGAGCCTTGCCGCTTCCTCCCTCGCCGCCTCCAGCTCCGCCTGGAGGGTAGGGTCAGGCCTGTAGACGACCTTCTCCACGACCTTCTCGACGGGCTTTGCCTCAAACTCCTTGAGCCTCTGTTCGAGCTTTTCCAGCTCCCTTTCTTTCTCCTCCAGGAGGCCGCGCAGCTCCTTCTCCCTCTGCTCCTGCTCCCTCCTTATCCTCTCCCCGGCGGCGGACAGCTCCCCGGAAAGCTTCGAGAGCTCGGCGGAGAGGGCCCTCTTTTCCTCCTCCAGCTCGGCCAGGCGGCGGGAGAGCGCCTCCTTCTCCCTCCGTTCGGTTTCGAGCTCCTTGCGGAGTTCCTGGGCCTGCCTGACCGAGAGCCCAGCCACGCCCGCCTCGCCCAGGACTTCGAGAAGCTGCTTCTGTTCTTCCGGGGGCAGGAAGGCCAGGGAGTAGGCCGCCGTCTGGGATAGCTTGCCCCGGGAGACGAGTTGCTGGAGCTCAGGGATCAGGTCGTTGAGTTTGACGGACGCGTAGAACTCCTTTTTGTTGCTGTAGCCGGCCTTTTTTGCCAGCTCGCTGGAAGTCCTGGGTGTTCCTGGAGTTACATTTTGTAACCCCATTTTCTTCCAGTACTCCAGCAGGAACTTGTCGCGCTTCGCCTTCTTTATGGGGTCTCGGCAGTAGCGCCGCTCATCGTTGTCGGCAATCAACAAGTACTCCAGGTACTCCGGGTCGCCGTCCACTATCTCCACCGGCACCTTCTCGAAACCCAACTCCCTAGCTATCTCCAGCCGGACATGGCCGGAGATGACCGTGAAGTCGGGGGTGACCTTCAGGGGGTCCCTTATCCCCTCCGCCGCAATGCTGCGCTTCAGCATTTCCCGCTCCTCCGGTGTCGGAGGAGAGTAGTACTCTGCGTTTTTGGGGTGCGGCTTTAAAAGGCCGACGGGGATGTAGTTTTTCAAAGAGACCACCTCCGGTAAAAACCTGGCTCCCGGAAAAGAAAAAGCCCGGCTTTCCTGCCGGGCGGTCAGACGACCGGGTGCCCGCCTTCCAGGTCCACCACCGGCCCCCTTAGTGCCGTCTCTATGTGCCTCCTGTACCGTTCCAGCAACGCGAGCCACCTCTGCGCCTCAAGGTAGTGCCTGGAAAGGTCGGAGCAGGCGGCGAGGTGCGCCACCTCCGCCTCTTCCCTCTCCAGGGCCAGCATGAGCTTCCTCAGCCTGGCGAGCAGCTCGAACGCCGGGCGCTTGCGCCTGAGGTCCTTCTCCAGCAGGTTCCTCTCCGCGCTGAGCCGCCGCACTTCTTCCTCCAGTTGCTCCTTTTCCTTTCGCAGCCGCTCCAGCTCCCGCTCCAGGGCTTCCTTCTCATTGATATGCTCTTCCACAAGGATCACTCCTTGTCCAGGATTGCTCTCAGAAAAAAGAAAACCCCGGCAGGTCTTGCCGGAGAAGTGGGAGGTTACGCGCATGACCTCTCTAGTCGAAACCCCTCCGCACTATCTCGAACAGGAGCATAGTATTGTGTATACCCCTTCGCTTGTTTCTGTTTGAGCCCCGGAATATTACTACGTCTATACCAAGTTCGGAGCACACAGGGCAGTTGCACTTTTCCCACGGGCGGGCTGCAAGGGTTTCCTTATAGGCTTGGGCCAAGTCCTTCTTTTTCTTTTCGTTCCGGTCGACCAACCTGTCGTAAGCAAGGACTGCCTCAAGGGTCTCCTCGAGAGAAAGCTTACCCGCACCGTACAAGTGCAATGCTTGGAGCGCCCGTCTTTCAAGCCTCTCTACTTCCTCGAACGGGATTCCACTCCCGTGAAGTTTCTTTCGAGTCCGGGGGTCGGACGAAACAGGAACACGTATCGCGGCATACCACTTGCGGTCGACCCCAAGGTAATTCTGGTCACTGCGAAGCCAAGCCTTTCGGAAGTAACTGGCACTGTCAAAACTTGAGACTCCCAACTCACGAAACTTCGACTGAAGTTTCGGCCTGAATATTCCAAAGAGGTGTATCCAGACCGGCTTACCGAGCTTTTTGCGGACTTCGCAAATTCCCTTGACTATCTCTTCAATTTCAGAATCCGTTCTGAACACGAGCCCACCAATTCCCACGTGGCGGTAACCCATTTCCACATACTCCGGCAACTGCAACGCATACGACTCCGGCGTCGTGCCCTGGATAACACCCACCGGCACAAACCGGCAGCTTAATCGGCGGTGAGCCTCAATGAAGGCCCTTGCCTTCTCACGCGTCAACCTGACCCGGCGTTCCCGCTCCTCAGGCGGGAAAAAAGGAGCCGGGATGTGGTCGACACTGGCACCCAGGTCGAACCCGTGTAGCTCGTAAAGTGACACTGCCTGTTCCACCGTGATAACTGGCTCAGGCTCCTGTATGTATGAAAAAGCGCCACAGTCGCCAAAGAGGAATTGGTCTTCAGAAAGACCAAAGCGGGCCCGAAGAGGCTGGGGAGCCAGTGTACGTACATCCGCCCGTGAAAAGCCCTTCAGCGCGCCCTTCCCCTTAAACTGCTGAGCCAAGCTTACCAAAATCCCGTCGCAGACTTTGCGGGGACGCATCAAAACGGTAACGTGGACCTCCCTCCTTTCGTCCCTCCGGACCTGGGAAAATGTGTCGTTGTCAAAATCGTACTCGGGGTCGAGCATATCGTCCCAATCAGGAAGAAAGTATAAAAGACGGTCATAATTGATGTCAGGCTCTGTTCTTTTCCGCTTGTCCTTCCTCTTCCTCAGAAATTGCGAAAGATACTGAAGCTTCTTTCCTATAGGACCAGCCGCCACCTCGACGTGTTCAAAACCGGTGCCATGGACGCCATCTAACAATGGTTCCAGGTAGTCCTTCCCGCATACGATGGCCAGTGAAGAGCATAAAGTCGACCATTCCTTTAACGTCGCCACGACCATCTGCCGGAGTTCCCTTGCCCTCTCCGGCGTCATCCTGCGCTCATAAAAGGGTATCGGCGCTAACCCACCTATCAAACCGTACTCAGCAGAAAAAACTCCGACTCTCAAATTGGAAGGCCAACTCCATTCCCGAAGAAAAGACCGTATGACACGGTAGGCCGGGCCATCGTAACGCACAAGCGCAGGAATTTCACCGGGAGCATCATTCTTTAAAGCGGAACACGAAACTATAAGCAAATCCCCCGTCTTCAAAGTTCCACTTCCTCCCAGCTTTAAGGATATCGCAATTCATACCTGCGATTATGAGCCAACAACAAGGGACAGTTCCATCTTAAGTCGCAAGCATCACAAGTTCCTTCTGGAGGCAGCGGTGGAGGCAGCGCAAGATCTACCCGGCCTTCGTTCCGGCAGCGTTCGATTTCCCTGACTGTTTCATCGAAAAAGTTCATTGCCTCTTCCACCGATTCGGCTGAAACGTCGACCTGGAGGACGGCGTTAACCGGCCGCTCAACAGGAGGCGGGTCGCCTCCTAGCTCCCCCAGAAAGTATAAAACGGCCCGTCTCGGCCTCCGACCCCTCTGAGCCTCGTAGAGCGCTGCATATACTCGCATCTGAAACACATACTGATGATACAACGGATCTCCTATAGACGGACATTTTCCCGCCTTGTAGTCCCAAATCTCAACAGACTCACGATCATCTTCGGCAATAGCAAGGACATCGACCGTTCCTTGGAGGATGTACCCTTCTCGCCGGGCCTGGAGGCGACACTCCGTATCCAAGATTCGAGGGTAGAAAGAGGGTCCTTCTATACGGTTAAACCTTTGTAACAGCTCGAGAGCATACTCTCTCTGTCTTGTGGGAGCCCAGATGCGACGCGCGCGAAGCCTCCTGTTGACCTGCTCGAAGTAATCGGCTATGTCGCTCTCCGAGGGCATCCCGGGAGTTCCGAAAAGCCCCCGATAGTGCATAAATGCCAAGTCGAGCACCTGGTGCGTTACTATTCCGAAGTATAGTTGCACCGTCAGAGACGGCTGGTAGTTCCTAATACGAAAGGTAAAATACTGCAACGGACACCTCCGATAAGCAAGGACATCTGATGTTGCACTGTAGGCACGGTACGTCTCCCCGGGATCAGAAAAAGGAACGCGCAATTGACTGAAGCGACTGTGTGGCATCATCTATACACCTCCTTCTGCTGCGAGGAAGGTTCATAATTTCTGAAACCGCCGGCGCATTCCTACCCCGCCTTCTCCCCCGAAAGAAACCGTTTCTGAAGCGGAGCGCCGCAACTGGTCTTTCGTAACCAACAGAATCAGAGCGTACTTGGCTCTGGAGTAAGCCACGTAATAGAGTCGCACATCGTCTTGCAGCGCAAGTTCCTCCGGCCGGAAGGCAAACATCGGAGGTTCACGGCGAAACTGAGCCATCTCCGCTTCGAGGCGGTGTTCGCCTCTCGGTGCGCAAGCTGAACCAAGCCTTCCCACAAAGACAAAGTCAAACTCGAGCCCCTTGGCTTGGTGGATGGTCATAACCGGAAAGCTTCCCCTCGGGCAAACAACTTCTTCGTCTTCATCGTCATCAACCCCATACGTCTCAAAGTACCCACCTAAAACTTCACAAAAAGACCTCAGCCAACTCCCGCTTACTGAAGGTTGACTTCTGTCTCTTTCTAGCCTTCTGCCACATATGGAGCCAAATGATTCAAAAAGCCTCGTTAACTTGCTTAACCGGTAATCCCGAACGGGGTCCTGACGATACCCTAAGAAAGGAGGAAAACTAAGAATCCGGTATACAACTTCCAGAAAGTCCTCAGCCAATATTTCGCCGCCCTCAGCACTCCTTATACGTTCCCGCGATCTCTCAACATAACCGCGTAAATCAGGGTAAGCATCTATCACCCTGGAGGCTTCTTGAATCCAGTCCCGTACATGATCGGGCAGGTCCGTTCCATCCGGATTAAGAATAGTTACCAAAACACCCAAAACCTCCCTAACTTCTGGCTGTTTCGAATATGCTTTAGAACGAGGGTTGTACACTGGTATCCCTTCGTCTCGAAGCGCGGACACAAACGGACCGGCAGCACGGGAGGCTTCCTTCGTACTCCGGAGAAGCAAAACACACTGGCTGTAGTCTTCGATAGTGCCTTGGTCTCTCAAACTCCGCACGAATGTTGCGAATTGTTGGGCTAAGTCATTTATGTTTCGTCCTTCCAGGAAGCCCAGCGCCGGATAACTGCCTCTGATGCCTTGTCTGGAAACCATCATCGGCTTCCAAAGCCGAACTCCTTGCTGCTGCATCAAATTAAACGATTGTATGTACCAGCCGTACCACTCCACAATCCTTTGATCCGAGCGATAGTTTTCCTGTAGCCGAACCTCGTGAGGTCGAACATTCCAGCGATTCTCGCACCGCTGTGAAAACCTAACCATGCACTCTACCGTGCTGCCACGAAAACGATAAATGGCCTGATCGTCGTCGCCAACGACGGTAAGATTATGGGGTTCTGCGGAAGCAAGCCGGAAATAAATCTCCTCCTGAATAGGATTAGTGTCTTGGTATTCATCAACGAGGACACAAGCAATCGGGGGATCTCCTGTTTGGGAATTTCCGCCCAAGAAGAGTTGCCCCTGCGGGCTATCCAAGAACTCAAGGAACAACTGTTGAAGGTGAGCAAAGTCACAGCAACCTTGCTCCTCAAGCCGATCCCGATAGAACGAGTACGCCTCCGCGAGTTGCCGGTAAGCACCTTCTGGCGCTCCTTGCAACCGATGCAGGTCTACTCTATATTCGACTATCCAGTTAAAAAGCTTCTCCAACATTCTGACAACATCCCACAAGGAGAACCCTCCTGCAGTATGTCCTAAGAGATAAGAAAAATGACTGATGATTTCATGCCAGTTGGTTCGAACCTCGTAAGCAATGTGTCTCCGGATAAACATCCGCGCTTCAACTTCATCTAATAATCTAACATTGCGGTAAGGCAGATATCGGTACTCTTGAAGGATGTCGTTAGCCAAACTATGTAACGTCCCTATTCGCAAACGGTTAATGTTGATGTCGGATAAACACGGAAAACGCTCCTGTAAACTGGTCATGTGGCCTGCTATTCGCTGCTCCAGGTTTCGAGCTGCCTTCTCCGTGAAAGTGGTCACGATGATGGCCCGCGGATCCACCCTATCGCAACATAGTAGCTTAAGGCAACGAGCAACCAGTGTTTCCGTTTTTCCGGTTCCAGGTCCAGCAACTACCAATAAGGGACCACTGCCATGTGCCACAACTTCACGCTGGCGGTCATTGAGGGGAAAACCGTTGCGCTCTTCTAAAACCATGCATAATTCCTCAACGCTGATTGTCATCGCTACCCCCCGAAAAACTGACCCGAAAGTACTTAAAAATTTCCTTACTTCACTCAAACGGGTAGTTCCTGCAACTAGGAGCCAGAAAACGACCGGTATGATAATCCTATCGCGAGTTCTACCGTCACTTTCCAACACACCGCCTTGACATAGCTGACTGGCTGTACCAAAAGAAAACCCCGGCAGGTCTCGCCGGGGGAAAGCGGGGGAACAAAAGCCTCCAGAAAACACGAAAAAGGGGTCACGCGCGTGACCCTTTCTTTTTTGAACACCTTCTTGCAGGTCCGGAGGAAAGTTTCGGGCCCGGCGTCTTTTCCGGGCTCCCCGAGTCCAGAGCAGCATGAGAGAAGCCCATGCGTCAGGTCTCCGAGTTTGCCGCACCGAACCTTCTTACTCTCACCCGGTTTCCCGTCACGGTGACAATGCTGCCTTTCTCCAGGTCTTTTCCGTATTTGGACAGGATTACGCCGAGGATCTGCTTCCTTTCGCTCAGAGGGACATCGGGCAGGCGGACTATGCTGGCCCTGACTTCGCCGGAAGCGACCACCAGCTGTCCGAAGTCCTTGTCCAGCGTGATCACGACCCGCCGCTCTCTGGCCGCCCACCGCAGGACCTCTTCGTCGGTCATGCGGCTGTCCACATCTCTCACTTCCGCCACGTCGTGGCCCATCTCCCGGAGCCACCTGGCCAGCCCGGTGCCGGCGCACACGTCAACGAGAAACTTCACCGCGTCGCCTCCAGCCGGACCTCGCTCAGCTCTTCGTTGGCCACCAGACGTCTGGCGTAGGCTATGCAGGCCCTGATGTCGTCAGGTTCGAGGTCGGGGTACTCCTCCAGGATCTCCTGCACCGTGGCCCCCTGCTCCAGGAGGGCCAGCACGTTCTCTACCTTTATCCTCAGCCCGCGGACGGTGGGCTTCCCCTGAAAGACGGCGGGGTTGACCGTTATCCGCCGGAGCAGCTCTTCCCTTCCGGCCATTGCCACACCCTCCCCTTGCGGCGCTCTCCCTGCTATCAGTCTATCAGGAATACCACGAAACCACAACGGTGCGAAAGTTCGGGATCTCCGGCCAAAAGGTCACGCACGTGACCCTCTCTCTTTAAAAAGATTGGCACCGTACACGAGTCTTTCCCCGCCTCACAGACGGGGCGGGCGTCTGCCGCCCCCCGGCGGCGCGAGTTCCCTTGCCCACCGGCGCAACTCGCAGGCCAGCAGGCAGAGGGGGAGGAGACCGGCAGCCCCACAGAGCAGGGCCAGGTGCGGGAGTCCTCCCCGCAGGAGCGCAACGGCCACGAGCGCCGTGGCCGAAAGGCCGCACAGGTAGGTCGCCAGGGCCATCAGCCGTACCTCCAGCATCCCTCGATCCCCTTTAGAAAAACGGGGGAGCGCGAGGAGAAAGTCCACCCCCTCAATTCATTGGAGGGGATACACGAACCCCCCTCGCGGTATAATGGTAGAAAGCTCCAGGAAAAGGAGGTGAACCGTGAGTGCCCCTCGTCACTATCAAAGCCCAGGTCCACGCCGATCCACAAACCGAAGCCGTCCTCAGAGACGCTATGTTTTGTGCCACCAAGGTCTACAACGGCCTCCTCTGGCACCTCCGGAAGGAGTACGAGGAGACCGGAAAAGCAAATGTTTCCCGCAGGAACCTCAACCGCATCTTGAAAGGGCTTCCCCGGGCGAAGGGCTACTACTCGATGTCCGTGCAGCTCACGCGGGACGAAGTGATAGAGGCGCACAGGTCCTTCTTCGCCCTCAAGAAAAAGGGTCTCACGCGGCACAGCGCCCCCGGATTTCGTAAGGTCAAAGCTACCTCTCCCCGCTCAAGTACGTCCAGAGCGGCTTCAAGGTGGAAGG
>NZ_QSLN01000022.1 GCF_003368535.1 Ammonifex thiophilus | reverse complement strand
CCCCCAGAAGAAGGATTATGTCCGCAAGAGGTTGAATGTCTGAAATAGGTTGATTGTGCATGAGACCTCGCTCCTCCTTTCAGTCCATGAAAATTGTCCGCGAGGGGCGAGGTCTCCTCCTTCATGAACCTCCTCCGTCACCTACTGAAATTGTACGCTCTCTATATCAGCGGCCGAAGATTAAAAGAAGGAGCCGGTCGCCCTAGAGACAGCCGGCTCTTTCTTAAGTGCTCTCTTCAGCGAGGGCGCAATCAGTACGCCAGCTCGACGGCAAGCAAGCGCAAAAGCTTGCCCCGCATGTAGATGTTCGGCCCGCCTTCCAGGTATCCCTTCACGGTGACCTCTTTGCCTTTGCTTTCCCGGAGTGCCTGGGTGGTGAGAGTGTCCGCCTGGTCGGGCAGGAGAACGTAAATGTCCTGGCCCGCCACCAGCTCCCAGTGAGGCTTCTCGATGGTGCTCCAGGCGAGGTGACCCTTGAGGGTCACCGTTTCCACCCAGAGGCCGAGACGCTGGGCCACCCGGTAGAGGATGGCGGCCATCTGGGCCCGGGTAACCTTTTGCCGGGGAGCGAACTCGCCCTCTCCTACCCCGTAGACCAGCCCGGCGGCCGCCGCGGTGGCCACCGCCTGCCGCGCCCAGGGGCTGATCTCTTCGGCGTCGCGGAAGTTAGGCGCCATCTGCCGCTGGGGAATGCCGGCTAGCCTGAGCGCCACGGCCGCCAGCTCCTCGCGCGTAAGGGTATCTTCAGGACGGAACTTATCGCCGTCTCCCACCATAATCCCTCTCTGGCTGACCGCCGCCACCGCCTTAGCGTACCAGGCCCCAGGCGGTACGTCGCTGAAGTGGGGCGGCGTTTGGGCTTCCAGTCCCAGCAGGCGGCAGACCATGGCCGCCAGCTCCGCCCGGGTTATCGCTTCATCGGGGCGGAAGGTCCCGTCGGGGTAGCCGCCGACCACCCCCCGGGCTGCCAGGACGGCTATATCCTTGGCCGCCCAGTGCCCGGCGACATCGGGGAATTCTTTCCGCACCGCCAGCACGGCGTAGTTGGAGAAGTGCTCCAGCTCCACCACCACCCGCGAGCTCGCGAAATCCAGACGGCCGCCCACCGGCTGCCAGGTGCCGTCAGCCTCCTGGCGAAAGACCAGGCAGCAGAAGGGGCTCAGGTCGCCGAGCTTGGCCGGATCGAAGGCCAGGGCCACCTTCACCGGCTTGGCGGGCTGGGCATCACTCTCGATGCTGACCACCGGCCCCGCGGCCAGCAGACCTGTTGGGAGCTTCTCCGGCGCCCCGGCGGCGATTTTGACCGATACCTTCGTTCCCGCGGGCAGAGCTCCTGCGGGTATCTCCAGAGAAGCCTTCCCGTCGGGAAGGGACAGCTGCTGCCTGTCACCGGTGGTGACCAGCTCCGCCACGCCGGATGGCGTCTCTTCCTTCTTGGCAGGAGCTCCGCCCCCGCCACCACCTCCACCACCACCGCCACCACCGCCTCCGCCACCGCTTCCCCCACCGGGAGCGGGCAGGGAGCGGACGTAGTTCACGACGTTGTAGGCGTTGAGGGTGCCGCCGGAGGCCACTTTGCCGTTAAGGCCGGGGAGGGGAGTCGCCTGCGACCCCAAGATGCTGATTAGCTGGCCGGGGCTGAGGTCGCCGCGCAGGGAGAGGGCCAGGGCGGCCGCGCCGGAGACGAAGGGTGCTGCCATGGAGGTTCCGGACCAGGCTTCGTAGGGCTGGTAGGAGAGCACTACCCTGGCGTAGGGAACCGCCGGTGCCAGCACGCCGGCGCGGTTGTAGGGGGTCATCAAGTAACTGGCTCCGGTGTACGGGTCGTACACGCCGGTAACTACCGAGGGACCGTCCCACCGGTTGATAAACTGCGCTCCTAGGTAGTTATGGTAGAAAGGCGTGCTTTCGATCCCGTAGCCGGCGTACCGGCCGCAGAGGAAGAGCTTGCCGCCGCCCGCCAGGTACTGAATAAGGTTATTCTGATCGGTGCCGGTCAGGTCAGGTATCCAGGTAGAGGGATTGTTGGGGTCGGCGTTGTTGGGGTTGCTGCAGTAGGCATAGCCGGTGAACCAGATGACCCCGCTGTAAACGGTGGCATCCACCGCCGGGCCGTCGGTGCCGCTGGGCACGGTGTAGAGGGTGTAGACGTAGCCGGCCGTGCTCAGGGCGCTGGTGTAAATGGGGCTCACATCGGGGAAGTAGCCGGGCTGGCAGTCGTTAACCAGCAGGAGCGGCTTGGTTTGCGTGAGCGCCGGGGTTATGCCGAAGAAACCGTAGACCGTCCGCACGATGCTGTCGTAAACTGCGCCCGTCGTGGAGGTGCCGCCGGAGGGGTCGTATAAGTCCTCCGCGCCGAAGCCCCAGAACATAACCTTGTAGCCGGAGCTCGGGTTATAAACCGCCAGGGCCACACCACCGCCGGGTGGGGGAGAGGGCACCGTGCTCATGATGTCTTCCCCAGGAGCGGCCAGGGCCACGGAGCTCGGCCCGTAGTTGGAGAAAGAAGCCAGGTTTCCGGGGGAGCGGGAAGGATCGGCCAGGGCTGCCACGGCGATGACGTTGGACAGGGCGGCGAGGTTGTAAACCACCCAGTTAACAGTAAAGCCGGCTGGGTCGGTCAGCACCTGGTCGTTGTTGCTGGCTTCGTTTCCCGCAGCGGCCACGAAAAGGACGTCCGGGTGGGACTTTATCGCCTCGTATTCCAGGTAGTCGGGCTCGCAGCCGGTGCAGCCGAAGCTCATGTTGACGATCTTGGCCCCGTGGCTCGCGGCGTAGTTGATGCCCTCCACGATTTGCACGGAGGTTCCCCAGCCGTCGGCGTTCATTACTTTAACCGCCATGATCCTGGCCTGCGGGGCCACTCCCACCCCTCCCTGGCCGTTAAGTTCCGCGGCGATGATGCCCGCCACGTGGGTGCCGTGGCCGTTATCGTCCATCGGGTAAGGGTCATTGTTCACGAAGTCGTAGCCCGGAGTGCCGGTCTGCGGGTCGCGCCACATGTTGTCCTTCAGGTCCGGGTGGTTGTAGTCCACGCCGGTATCCAGTACTGCCACGACTACTCCGTTGCCCTGGGTGTACTGCCAGGCGGGCTGTGCCTGCACCCCGTAGGTCGGGTTGGTTATGCCCCAGTTGGCCAGCGGATCAATTGGGATGGCGCGGATGCGATAGATGTAGTTGGGCTGGGCGTATTCCACCCGCGGGTCGTTTTTGAGCGCTGCCACTGCCTGCCGGACGTCCGCTCCCGTCTTGAAGAGGGCCGCGCCGTGTGGCAGCTGCCGGGCCATTTTGAGACCCAGGCGCGCGTGCTTGGTCGCGAGCTCGGTTGCCGCTGCTTCAAAGGTTTTTGCCTCCAGCGCATCTTTTTTGAGCTTCACGATCACCTCACCGGGAACGTACGTCTGCGCGGGAGGTGCCTGTGCCGGGACAGGTGCGGCCACTGCGGGCAGCACCTGGCTCAGCACCAGGATGGCCGTCACCAGCAAGCCCAGAAGCCTTAACGAACTCCGTTTTCTCAAGCTACCACCTCCGGGTTCAGGTTTTTGCATCCTGGGTTTCCTGTTAAAGTAATCTCGGCCACCGAAGAGCAGAGCTTTAATTGCCTTCTGCCGGTGTAGAGGTGGGGAGTTCGAAGGCCGGAGGTGGCGGAAAGTTGCGAAGGTTCTGATCTTTCAGCCGGATCTGCACTGGTGAGAAACTAGGAGAATTTGGTTACTTTTTGCTTGACAGGTGCGTGAGTTGGATGTAAAATTTCCATCAAGCGACAGCGGAAGCAGTTTTTCGGCGCAAGAAGCTCTCTTCCCAGTCTCTTTTCGTGAAAATACGTTTTGGCTGATACAAAGCGCACGGAACTTTTCACCTGTGGGGTTGTTAGTAGCTAACCAGTTTGCTGCACTATCCTTGGTAATTGCCTAAATACATCGAAGTACAGCGGAATACGTGCGTACAGGGTGGCAAAGAAAGCAGAGGAGGAGCTCTCCCGCCTTGATACTGACGACCAGCTTAAGACTCCCTGACGAACTGGTAGGGCCCTTGATGAACCTCACTGCCCTGGGCCTTAAGCTTCAGGAGCAGGTGCTGGGGACGTACTGGTCGCCTGAAGGCCTGGAAGCCGTGGCTTCTTCCTCGGGTAAGGCCTGGAAGCTTCTGGATACGGAGCTTTCCCGCCCGCAGGACGTCTACATCCCCAGCCGCGTCTGGCGCTGCATTTTGGAGTCGGCAGGTCGCCTCTTACGCTCCATGGCCGAGAGGAAGCGCATCTTCGAGCTTCTCTTGCCGCTTTTCAACGGGAAAGCCAGAGACGCCGCGAAGGAGCTCTACGACCTGCTCAAAAAAGACGGGGAAGGAGAGAAGTTCGGGTACCTCTTCAACGTGGCCGAGGCCATGGCCAGCTTCTACGCCGAGCACGAGAGGCTTCCTCAGGACTTCTTCGAGCTCCAGAAGAAGCCCGCGCCTAAGAAGTTCACCCTTACGGTTTCTGCGGACGACGGCCCTGAGAGAGGACAGGTGATGAAGTACGAGTGCGACGGGAGAGTGCTGCGGGGCCGGGTGAAGCTTCCTACCTGCCCCGAGCCCAAGAAAGAAGAAGACTGGCAGTGGTTCTCCTTCGAGGTCAGGCTGCCGGAGGAGCTTAAAGAGAAGCTGGCCCAGGGAGGAAAGCTTCATGCCCCCGACCTGAGGCTAAAAGCTAAGCCTTCAGGCAAGCTCGTCGCTCTTCTCGACGTCAAGGTGGAGGTGCCGGAAAAAGCACCTTCGGGTGAGAGAGACCGGGCGCTGGGGCTTGACTGGGGGCAGAGGAAGCTCGTCACCGGCACCGTAGTTTCCAGAGAGGGGCAGCTCACCCCTCCTTTCTTCGTCTTCTGGCAGGCCTTAAAAGCCAAGCTCTTTCGCATCCGGCAGCAAATAAGCCGGCTTCAGGAAATGCGCGACCGCTTCGAAAGAAAAAGCCCGGAGTGGAAAAAGTACAACCGGATGATAGCCTCCGCCTGGCAGAAGTACCACCGGATACAGCACCAGCTCGCCCACCAGGTATCAAGCCTTTTAGTGCTTTTAGCTAAGGCTTTCGACTGCCGGTACATCTTCGTAGAGTGGCTCCTCACCCTGCGTGGGAAGAAGGGGAGGCCGAAAGACCTCAACTGGTGGGTAACCACCACGGTGAGGGGGCTTCTCTTCAGGCTCCTGAGGTATAAAGCGAGACTCCTAGGGATTAAGGTCGTACCGGTTCCACCAGGCGGCACGAGCACCGTTTGCCCCAGGTGCCTGAAGGAAGGCAAGCACGTCAAGTCGCCAAGTGAGCCTGAGGAGAAGGACTCCGGTTCCTGGTTTTTCTGTCCTTCCTGCGGGTACAGCGCCGACCGGGACTACGTGGGGAGCCTCAACGTCGGGAGGTTCGGTTCCAGGCTCAAGAGGCCGCTTTCCTATAGGGTTGGCGGCGCGGCGCAGCCGTTCCCGTCGCAGGGAGCTTCCCGCGAGGAAGCGATGACTCTTACCACGCTAGGATACATTGGAAGCGTTTTCCTGGCTAACTTAACCACACTGATTAGACTCTTATGTTCCGGAGTTTTACCTAGCATAACCTAGCATGGGAGGAACGGTGCAAAAGCTGTTGCGGGAGGTAGAAAGGGAGGCGAGGCGCTGGGCCAAACCTTTCCAGTATATCCTTTCTCGGATCGATCACGAGCTTTATCCCTTGGCAACGGAGCAGGCAAACACGCTTACCCGAGAAAATCTCGAACGGCAGCTGGCGCTTATCGATTATTATCTCCAGAAAGACCTGGTGGTTCAGGCGGTGCTTTTGGCGCGGGAGTGGATGGTCAACTGGCTGGCCTGGCGGGTGGGGGAGCCCAACTGGCTTAAGCAGGAGGTGCGTACGGGGGTACTGGAGGCAGTTCTGAACGCAGCCGCGTCTAATCAGGCGGTAATAGGGGAGAAAAAGCAAGAGTCGGAGGAACTAAAGAAGAAAGAGCTAAAGAAGAGGAAAGAAGAAATATTTCGGCTATTTAACTCCTGGTCCGAGGCAAAGGAGGCGGCAGCCAATCTTTGGCAACAGCTAATAAGAGATTTGCGGAACGACGTGGCCCACTGTGCATTTAGGGACAGCGTGGCTTCGCCAAAAACGGTAAAGGAAAACGCTGAGAAGCTAAGACAGAAGTTAAAAGATCTGCTAAAACCAGAAGATTCCAGTGGAAGTGATATTTGAGTGCTCATGGCCTTTCAAAGAGGACGATTCCGCTTTCCAGGGCGGTGCGGACGAGGGGTAGATGGAGCTCTTCCTGAGTGTAGGGAAAAACTTCTACGGGGAAATCGATTTTCATCTTCGCCGACCACTCGGCTAGGCGCTCCAGAAAAGGGCTGTCACTTTCGGTGAGGACGATG
Source organism: Ammonifex thiophilus (assembly GCF_003368535.1). Taxonomy (GTDB): domain Bacteria; phylum Bacillota; class Desulfotomaculia; order Desulfotomaculales; family Ammonificaceae; genus Ammonifex; species Ammonifex thiophilus. The sequence continues at coordinate 16,119 of NZ_QSLN01000022.1, read as the reverse complement.
AGGAGGTCGGCATCACTCCCGGGTATCGCTCGCCCCTCGGCCAGGGAGCCGAAGAGGACGATTTTCTTCACGTTTGGGTTCTCTCTGCCCAGGCGTTCAGCTTCCTCCTTCAGGGCTTCGATGAGCTTTTCCCTCTCGAGCCAAAACACTTTCACAGAATTCCACGATTCTTCCCGCACAAAAGAGGGCATCTTTTGCCTCCCTATCCGTGAAATACTCGAAAGGGCTCCCGGCGGCGAATCCGTTGGGGTATCTTGCAGGAATGTAGAATCTGTCCAGCGTGCGGGCGCAGTCCAGGAGCTCTTCCTCCACTTCCACCTTTGTTTGCAGAGCGCGCAGAAGTTCGAACACCGAGTGTCCCCAAGCGAGCCCGCCGAGCTTTTGAAAAGCGGCTTTCACGGCTTTCTCGGCCGCTTGCTGTGCGGCGAAGCAGGCCCACTCAAAGAAGGCCTCCTGGGCCATCCTCCGGGCGGCCTCGAGATCGCGCCTTGCCTGTCTTATCCAGTCGGCACTCCGCTCAGGCATATCCTCGCTTCTCCTTCCTGGCAAAAGTATACCACATTAAAGCCGGTGCATCCTTGCTTCTCCTTTCTTTAGTAAAGCTGTATAAGATGCACTTTGTCGTGAAACAGAGATTGAGGATGGTGCGAGAAAAGGGCGGCGGAGAAAGCGACTTCTGCCTCGAGATGGACTCTTAGGTTAAACCCGAAAGGGCAAGTAACGATACCTTTGGAAGTACGACGTGCTCTGGGTATTGGTGGAGAAATACGGGAGCTCGAGTTGGTTCGCATTGATGAAGGGTTCTATCTCAGAGCACACAAGCCCCCGCTTCCAATCCACGACTACATAGGCTGCTGCGCTGAGGAGCTCCAGGGGATCGAGGATGCCGTTCTCTTCGTGCGGGAACTCCGGCGGAGGAGTAAAATGCGAGTCGCCCCTTAGAGCTACCACTAGGAAGGACTTCGAGAAGGAAGGCTTCCAGCAGGAACGAGCGGCTTCTTTGTCGAAAGCTCCAGCAATTGGATCGGCTGGTTCGGAGGTTTGCCGGATGTCACGCTGGGCGAGAATAACTTTGATTCTAGGGGACTTGGGCTGCATTCACCTCGGCTATCTGGTGGCCTTCCTCCTTCGCTTCCGGGGGAGTCTTCCACCGGAGAACTGGAGCGCTTATCTGGAACTGGCTCCCTGGCTCACGCTGGCCGCTCTTCTGCTCCTTTACGTCTACGGCATCACTTCACCTCAGCGTCGGCGCTGGGCGGAAATCTTCTCCTCCCTGGTCTGTGTGGTGGCGCTTTTGCTTCTATCAGGCCTGAGTCTTTCCTACATCATGCAAACTTACGCTTTTCCCCGGTCCATCTTCTTCCTGGCTGCCATCTTGCAGCTTATCTTTCTGGCTTCCTGGCGGCGGGCGCTGTGGTCTTGGCTTTTGCGCCGTCACGGGCCTTTAACTTTGCTGATAGTGGGCCCCTTGGACGAGGCTTTTAAGCGCCGGGAGCAACTGGAGAAGCACCGGCCTTTGCTCTTTCAGGTTCGCGGTATCGTCACCGACACCGTGCCCCCGGACCAAAAAGGGGACACCCTTTTGTTGGCCACCTACGAGGAGCTCCCTCTGGTCCTGGAGCGGCTACAACCGGAGGGGGTGCTCTTCTGCTCTTCCGTGCCCCAGGGAGAAAGAAGCCGCCTGATGGCCGAGGCGGTGGCGCGGGGCACTTCCGTCTTTCTAATACCCCGGCTGGAAGACTTACTTCTGGCTGGAGCCTCCATGGAGCCGCTTAACGGCATCCCCGCCTTCCACATACTCGGCCTGCAGGAGATGGCAGTGGGAGGCTGGAAGAGACTTTTGGACTTCGCCTTGGCGTTTCTTCTTGCCGTTCCGGCGCTTCCCGTCATCTTGCTGGGCGCCTTACTGGTAAAGCTCGATTCCCCCGGAGCTCCGGCCTTTTACGTGCAAGAGCGGGTGGGCCAGGGAGGGAGGGTGTTTCGCCTCATCAAGCTCCGGACCATGGTGCCGGAGGCGGAAAAGGATACCGGCCCCGTCCTGGCCACCCCGGACGACCCCCGCCTCACCAGGGTGGGGCGCTTTTTGCGGGCCACCCGTATCGACGAACTCCCCCAGCTGTGGAACGTTTTGAAGGGGGATATGAGCTTCGTGGGTCCCCGGCCGGAGAGGCCCTTTTTCGTCAATCAGCTGGAGAGGGAGATACCGGGGTATCATCTGCGCCACTGCCTGCCTCCGGGCATAACGGGGCTGGCTCAGGTGGAAGGGGAGTACAGCACCCTGCCGGAAGACAAGCTGAGGTACGATCTTTTGTACGCTCGGTCGGCTTCGCTTTTAACCGATCTCCGGATTATCCTGCGGACTTTAAGCGTTATGATGCTGCGGGACAAGGCAAGTTGAAGAAGGAGACCTTTTTCGCGTGGCAGACATTATCCCCCTAAACACTAGGCTATGGGTAAAACTGCAAAGTGTAGGAGACGTGGTTTGGTTAGGGAAACTCGGTGTAAAATCGCAGTAGAGAGGCTTAGAGAAAGGAGAAGCTTGCCTTGAGCAAGATGCCGGAGTGGGAGCCGTCGGAGGATTTCATTAGGGAATACGCCCGGCGGGCAAAAGAGAAAGAAGAAAGGCTGGCTGCCCGAAAGAAGGCCGCGTTGGAGAAGGCCCGAGCCGTGGCGGAGCTCCTTAAGAAGAAATACGGAGCGGAAAAGGTGATGCTTTACGGCTCCCTGGCGGGGTGGAGCAAGTTCCACGAGCGCTCCGACATCGACATCATGGTGTGGGGCTTTAAGGGTGACTTCTGGCGAATGCAAGTCGAGGTGGAAGAGACGGCCCTTCCCTTCGAATGCACCGTGGTCTGCCAAGAGGATGCTCTCCCATCTCTTCGGGAGAGGGTGCTGGCGAAAGGGGTAGAGTTATGACAGGCCGCGAAATAAATGTGATTAGAACCCGGGTGGAGGCTGAGTTAGAGGAGCTGACGGTCATCAAGCAGCGAATCTCTAAATACCTCACTCTATTAGAAAGGGTCAGAGGGAGGTCAGAGCAGGCGTCCCTTCTGGACGTATCTGATGCCTGCCTTTTATTGGGAGCAGCTCTGGATGACTTCTACCTCTGCGTGGAGCGCATTTTCAAGATGTTGGCCACGGAGGTGGACGAGTTGCTTCCCAAAGGCGAGTCGTGGCACAGGGATCTTCTCTTGCAAATATCTCGTGAAATACCTGGTATCCGCCCGCCGGTGATTTCCCAGGAGTTGGCGGTGGAATTAGATGAACTACGCCGCTTCCGCCATTTATTCAGAAACATTTACGGCCATAGCTTACAGGAAGAGAGAGTAAAGGAACTAGCACTGAAAGCCGTTTCGCTGTTTGAGAGAATCAAGGAAGAGTTAAGCACCTTTTTCGAGCGGATGCTGGCTCTCTCGGAGAGAGTAGATTACCCTGGGAAACCACGGAAAGGACCTGGGAAGGGCCCCAGACTGTAGAGAACTCCGGGAGTTTGTAATGTTGCAGGATGAAACCAATTGAAGAGGAGAACTGTTTCTGCGCGCGTTGGCGACCGGCGGGGCTAGGTTTATCGGCTCTCATATGGCAGACACCGTTCTAGTCGAGAGGTACGAGGTAGCGATGGATGGTTTAAGCCGGGGCGAGTGGAAAATCTTCACCCTTCCTGCCGCTTTTACCAGCTGGACCTGTGTTCCTTCCGAGCTTTAGGAAGGGGCTCAGGCGTGCGGTGGAGTGTCTGAGAGAAGAGCAGGCAAGGCCGACATGAGAAGAGCACCCACGTTCAGCTCTGCTTTTCCAGCTGTTTTCCCAGGAAGAGCTCGAAGTCACCCAGATCTTTTTCCACGGCTGCCCAGCCGGAAAGGATTTTCTCCTTCAAAGCTTCCACTTTTTCTGGGATCAGGCTGTAAGTGTAGGAGTGCCTAAAAACGTGGCGAAAGCCCCGCAACTCTTCCAGCAACTGGTGGCTCTCTCTGGACAGCAGCCGGGGTCTAATTTTGGGAACCTCCAGAGCCATTCTTTTAAGCAGCTCCCGGTGGTATCTTGAGGGATCCTCAATCTTGTTTTCGAAGGTGTCTGCTACTTCCCTAAAAAGGTCTTCCAAGGCGCAGTAAAGATTGTGAAGTAGGTATCCCAGGGCTATAGTTCTTTCCTCCGTAGAGGTGTCGGCCTTTTGGATCTTTCCCATCAGCTCATTTATTATTTCTCTTTGGTGGGAAAAATAACCCAGTAGCAGGGCCAGGTCTTGCTTTCTCACTTCAGCCTCAGTCCCCTTTGTTCGATTTCTCTTCTGAAGCAACAGTGCTCCATCTCTATGAGATCCACTGTTCTCCCCAGTATATCTTCCAGTTCCACTAGGGTGCGGAAAAAGTCTTCCTCCAGTCCCTCTACGGCTACATCTATATCGGAAAAGTCATGAAAGCCGTTTTCTTTTAAGATGGAGCCCGTCAGAAAGACCCGCTTTACTTTTTTATCGGCGAAGTATTGCTTCAGCGCCTCGATTGCCCAGGCCAGCACTTCTCTCCGCTTCGCTTCTTTTTCCCGGCGTTTTTCCTCTACCACTTTTTCCCATAAAGAAATATCGTATTCCATGTCTCTTTTCCTCGGTCTTCAAGGAAGCCCAGAGCGTGTGCCTACTTTAATCCCCGGTACCTTTGGCTTTATTATAGCACTGGCTTTGCGAGTGGTGCCGAAAACCACCCTCAAAAACCGGGCGGGATTTCCGAAATATTCGAGTGAAAGTCTTTCCAAGGGGGTGGTCTGAGTGTTACGCAGGTGCTTGAGCGTTGGAGTCCTGGTTCTTTTCCTGCTTTCCGTTTTGGCTGCGCCTGTCTTAGCCAAGCCGAGGGTGGAAAAGGAGGTCAAGGTGAGAACCGAACTCCGCAACGAGGGTGAGGAGCAGGAGGTAGAGGCGCGGGTGGAGACGGAGGAGCGCGAAGGGAACACGGTAGCCGGCAGGGTCTACGAGGAAAAGGAAGGGAAGGAGAAGAAGGAGCGCAAGGAAGAGAGGGAGCGGAAGGAAAAGGAGGAACGCAAGAAAGAATCGGTAGAGAAGAAGGTCTACGGAGAGCACAAAATCGAGTTCGCGGGCGTGGTTACGGCAGTCTACGGCGATACTCTGACGGTGGTCAAGGGTGGCATAGGCTATCAGAAAGAGGAGACTTTCACCTTGACGCCCTCCACCAAGATAGTGCTGGTGGGCCACCTGAAGAAGGAGTACACCGATCCCATGGAAGCCCTGAAGGAGGGCGCCATGGTGAAGATCAAGGCCGATGCCGAGGGGAAGGTGAAGGTGCTTCGCATCCTCCCTGCCCGCAAGGGGGAGGCTCTGGGCGTGGTGGCCGTAGTTTACGGGGATAGGGAGATTACTTTTGATGTCCCGCCGTTTATCGAAAACGGGCGTACCATGGTCCCGGTGAGAAAGGTGGCAGAGGCCCTAGGCCTCCAGGTCGACTTCGACAAGGAGACCGGGCAGGTGACCATCACCAACCCGGCCAACGGCAAAACGGTGATCTTCTTCCTGGGAAGTAGGAAGTACTTGGTTGACGGGCAAGAGAAGGAGATGGAAGTGGAGGCCAGGGAGATTTCCGGCAGAACTGTGATCCCCGTGCGCTACATGGGCGAAGCCCTGGGCAGGCAAGTCGATTACGTGAACGGGGTGGTAGACATAGAATAGCAAAAGACTGAGGAACGGAAAGGGCACCCCGGTGCAAGAATGCCCCGGGGTGCTTTTTGTGTGCGGACATCGGCGGTTAGGATTGTCGTCGTTTAACTAAAGCCGCCTTTCAAAGGTTCGGCGGGCTCGCTTGGGGACACTCGGTGTTCGAACTTCTGCGTGCTCTGCAAGCGAAGGTGGCAGAGGGAGTCAAGGGGTGGTTGTCCACTGGAGAAGCTTGTGCTACACTGAACTTAAATCTTCCGTTAAACTTGCTTTCTGTCTCGAAGGTGGCGTTGGAAGCCTAATATGCAGAACTGGAGCCAGTTTTGGACCAGATGGAAAGCGACTACCGGCCAGCTCCGGGGAGAAGTGAACCAGCCTTCTTCCCTCCTTTTGGCTGCCGTGATAGGAGGTATAACTGGTCTTTTAACCGTAGGGTATTACCATCTGGTTCACCTGCTTCAGGGGTTGTGCGCCAGCCATGGTGGTCATCCTCCGACGCACAACCTTTATTTTCTCCTGGCCCCCCTGGCAGGAGGCCTGATCATAGGGATTCTCAACCTGGCCTTTACCAGTGAGGCACGCAGCAGCTACGGTATACCGGGTGTGATCGAGGCCGTTACCTTGCGGGGCGGCAAGATCAGGCCGCAGGTGGCGCTGGCCCGCTCTTTTAACGCGGCCATCTGTATCGCTGTGGGAGGAGCGGCCGGCAAGCAAGGTTCACTGGCCCAGCTCGGTCTGGAGACGGGCTATACTCTGGGAAGGTGGCTTAAACTTCCCGAGTCCAAGGTGCGCCTGCTCATCATGTGCGGCGTGGCCGGCATGATAGGGGCCAACTACAACTCTCCCCTGGGCAGTGCTCTACTGATCTTTGAAGTTATTCTAGGGGAATTTAAGATCGATTATTTCGGTCCCATAATTATCTCCTCTACTTTGGCTACTCTGGTCTACCGCAGTCTGGTGGGAAACGCCCCCAAATTTTTTGCTCCTCCCTACACCATAAAAAGCCCGGACGAACTTTTTTGGTTCATCGTTTTGGGAGTGTTCTGCGGCCTTTTAGGGCTTCTGTACGTCGGGGTGGTGTTGCAGTCAGAAGCCCTTTTCCGTCGCATAAGGCAGCAGGTCCCTCGCAACTTTTACCTGCTGATCCCTCTCCTGGGCGGTCTGGGTATAGGGGTGATTAACTATCTGGTTCCCCTGGCCCACGGTCGCGGGACGCAGGGGATCAACCTAGCCCTCACCGATGTGGATGTGGCCGGCTCCCTGGGTCCAAAATTCGGTTTGCCCCATATAGACCTGACTCCTTTGGGCCACTCCCTCCCCTCCATCATGCTTTTTCTGCTCCTGCTGAAGCTCATAAGTGTTTCTCTCACCATGGGGGCTTGGTCGACGGGCGGCGGCTTCCGGGCCGGCCTCTTCACCGGCGCCATGTTCGGGGCCAGTATCGGCTACCTTTTCGAGCACCTGGCGCCGGGAGTGACGGCTCCCCCCGGTGCCTACGCTCTTCTAGGAATGGGGGGAGTTTTTGCCGGTTTCTCCCAGGCTCCCCTTACCGCCTTGGTTATGACCTCCGAGATGACCAAGGACTTTCATCTGATTGTTCCGCTGGCCATAACCTGCGTGGTGAGCGCTTACACTTCTAAGGCGCTCACGCACAAGACCCTCTACATGGCGCGCCTCATCCAGATGGGCTATGACGTTTTCACGGCTCGCCGCTCGGATATCCTGAGGGATATCACCGTGAAAGAGGCTATGGTGACCAGCGTTTATACTCTGGAAGGAAGCCTGCCGGTGCGGGAGGCCTACCAGAAAGCTCTGAGTTCCGGCTTCAGATGGTTCCCGGTGCTCGACTCCAAGGGGCGCTTTCTGGGAGTAGTTTCCTTGGCCGGGTTGGAGGTGGCGGCCCGCACCAGACAGGCTCGTCTTCCCTTGGAACGAATCACGCCGCCTCCGGTGGCATTTCTAACTCCCTCCGACACCCTCCAGGACGCGGTGAAGAAGATGGGTTCCGCGGGCATGAAGCGCCTGCCAGTGGTACACGAGGAGGATCCTTCCCGGCTGGTTGGTTGGCTTACGCATCACGACGTGTTTCAGGCCTACTACCGCGAGCTGGCGCAAGAAGTCAGGCAGGCTGAGCTTCAGGCCCCGTCTTCTGCAAAGGAAGCTGAGAGGGCTATGGACAAGCGAGCAAGCGGTATAATAGAAGGCGGTTGATTACTGGGAAAAGGAGTGAGGCTTTTCTTGAGCGTGCGCGTGCGTTTTGCTCCCAGCCCCACAGGGAGCTTGCACATCGGGGGTGCCAGAACTGCCCTTTTCAATTACCTTTTTGCCCGCTCACAAGGCGGAAAGTTCATCTTGCGGCTGGAGGACACCGACTTTGAGCGCCACCAGGAAGAAGCGGAGGCCAACATCCTGGAAAGTCTTCGCTGGCTGGGCTTGGAGTGGGACGAAGGCCCAGATCGCGGCGGCCCCTACGGCCCCTACCGGCAGTCGGAGCGGCTGGAGCTTTACCAGCAGGAGGCCAGGCGGCTCCTGGAAGCGGGTTTAGCCTATCCCTGCTATTGCACGCCGGAGGAACTGGCGGCGGAGCGGGAAAGGATGCGGAGGGAGGGGAAGGTGCCCCGCTACAGCGGCCGCTGTCGTAACCTCAGCCCGGAAGAGAGAGCGGAACTGGAAGCCAAGGGCATAAGGCCAGCTCTGCGCTTGAAAGTACCGGCGGAAGGACAAATAGTGGTGAGCGACCTCATCCGGGGAGAAGTGGTCTTCGACTGTTCCACCCTGGACGACTTCATCATCATGAAGTCGTCGGGCGTGCCTACCTATAACTTTGCCTGCGTGGTGGACGACGCTCACATGAAGATTTCCCACGTCATCCGGGCGGAGGAGCACCTGTCCAACACTCCCAAGCAGCTGCTGGTGTACCGCGCTTTAGGTTACGAGCCGCCTGCTTTCGCTCATGTGCCCATGATCCTGGCCCCGGACCGCTCCAAGCTCTCCAAACGGCATGGAGCCACCGGGGTGGAGGAGTTCCGGGCTCAGGGCTTTGTGCCCGAGGCTTTGCTTAACTACCTGGCTTTGCTCGGCTGGTCGCCGGGGGACGAGCAGGAAATCTTTTCAAAAGATGAGTTAATTGCCCGGTTTTCTCTAGAAGCGGTTTCTAAGCACGCAGCGATTTACGATATCCAGAAGCTCACCTGGTTTAACAGCCAGTACCTAAATCTTCTTCCTTTAGAGCGCCTGTATGAGCTTGCCCTTCCCTTTTTCCGACAGGCGGGACTAGGGGAAGAAATAGAGAGGGCGGAGCGGGACTATGTCCTGCAGGTGCTGGCTACAGTACGTTCGCGGGCCCGCACCTTGGTGGAGCTGGTGGACATGAGCTCTTACTTTTTCCGCGACGACTTCGCTTACGATCCTAAGGGGGTGGACAAGTTCTTCCGTCGCCCCGGCGTGGCCGAGCTCTTGAAGGAGGGAAAGGAGGCCTTGTCTCGGATTTCTTCCTTTGACGAGGCGAGTATCGAGGCCGCCTACCGCCGGCTGATAGAAGAGAAAGGGATCAAAGGGGGGGATTTGATTCATCCCACGCGGCTGGCCCTGACTGGCAGGACGGTAGGGCCGGGGCTTTTCGAAATCATGGCCCTCTTGGGAAAGGAGAGGTGCCTGGCGCGGCTGGAAAGGGCGGCGCAGTGGATAGAGGAGAATATATGAAAGGGCTCAGTTTTCGTGCCGGTGTTCGGCCTGACTCTGCAGCAGCCAAGCGAAGGTCAAGAGGAACGAGCCGTAGAGGATGAGGTAGAAGAGACCGGCGGCGTAGACGGCCCCTCCTAAGAAAAGGAGATAGAAGTCCCAGGCAAGCCCTTGGACGTGGCCTCCCACCACGCCGAGGGCTTGCTTTGTTATCCCAGTCACGCACAGAAACCCTAGGACTACAAGCAAGCTTCCTACTGCCCATCTGATTACCTTTTTCTTGCATCTGGCCTGCATTTTTACTCCCTCCTGACACCTTATCTTCGTTGAGTTCTTATCTGCAAAAACTGTGCCATGCTCCGGACCTAGATCGGCTCGGCTGACTGGACAGCGGTGTCCAGATAACTGTCAAGTTTACATAACATGCTGTTCGCTTTCTGAACAGTGTTTGACAGGAGGGCGCTTGTGATGCCCTTCGGCAGCCTCCGAGGGATTGGCATGTTTTTTGCAGGGGCAAAGGGGTAGGAAGAGCTTGTGCACGGAGGTGAAAAAGGCGCTTTAGTAAAGGGGAAAAAGCACCTTGGGGGAAGAGGTAAGGGTGGTTTTTTAGGCAGAGAAAGGTTTTTGTGGGCTAGAACGCACCTTTGGGAACAAGTCCGGAAAGCTTTACAGTTAGGGGGGTTTACAGATGACAAAAAAGCTTACACCTAAGGAAAAGAGCGAGGCGGTCAAGCGCATTGAGCGGCGCGTTATGGTCATCGTTACCCTGGTGACCCTTGCGGCCTTCTGGGCTGGGCTTTACGCGCTGCAGCACTGGGTGTTCCGCGACTATTACGATCCTCACCGCCACGTGATCGTGGAACAGGATCCGGAGACCCTGCTGGTTTATTCCTGGAAGGACAGTGAGGGGCATATCTTCACCCGTCACTCGCCTACAGTGCGTCTCTTCCCCTACGGGATCATGATGCTGCTCCTGGCCCTTATGGGAATGTCCGCTAAGCTCTCTAGCTCGCTCAAGCAATACTACCTCTCCCGGCTGGAGGGGGAGGAGATGGCGGCCGAGGCCGAACCTGCCTACGCCCGCGAGCGCCGGGCCTTCTAGGGGGTGCTGGCGATGCATATTTTCCTGCCCATTGCCAACATGGATTTGCCCTTCCTGGCCGTGCTGGGATTAGGTGGAGTGGTAGGCTTCCTCTCCGGGCTCTTCGGCGTGGGAGGGGGATTCCTCCTCACCCCGGTGCTGCTGATGGTAGGGGTGCCGCCGGCTGTGGCTACAGCTAGCGACACCAACCAGATCGTGGCGGCTTCGGTTTCGGGAACGGTAGCCCACGCCCGCAGCGGCAACGTGGATTTCAAGTTGGGCTCGATCATCCTGGTGGGCGGGCTTCTGGGTGGAACCATAGGTACCGACCTGGTGCGGCACCTGCGGACGCTCGGTCACTTCGACTTCGTGGTAAAGGTAGCCTACGTGGTCATGCTCTTGAGCGTAGGGGTCTTCATGTTTCAAGAGAGCCTGCGGGCGCTCAGGCGCAGGGAGCACGCGCTGGAAACCCCTCACCCTCCCAAGTGGGTGCGAACCTTGCCCTGGCGCCTTTACTTCCCAGTATCGGGTATAGAGTGCTCGGCGCTGGCGCTTCTCCTCCTAGGTTTCCTCATCGGCATGCTAGCGGCGATCATGGGGGTGGGGGGTGGCTTCATCATGCTGCCCGTCATGATCTACCTCTTAGGCATTCCCACCCTCAAAGCGGTAGGGACGAGCATATTCACCGTGGTCTTCACTGCCATCAACGTCACCCTGGCCCAGGCTACGGTCAACGGTACGGTGGATGTGGTACTGGCTGTTTTGCTGCTGCTGGGTTCCTCCATAGGGGCGCAGCTGGGGGCTAAGGTCAGCCGCCGCCTGGCGGGGGAGCAGTTGCGTATAGCCTTCTCGATCATCGTACTGGCTGTTATGGCCAAAATGCTTTACCAGCTGGTAACTCCACCTCCAGTGCTCTTCGCCTTTGGAGGTGGGCACTAATGCGGTGGGGATTAAGACTCCTTTCCTGGCTATTCCTTTTTCTGCTGGGCTTTGCCCTACCGGCGTCTGCCCTGGAGGTTAGCCCCGATAAGGTAGGGATCGGGCTTAATTTTGCGGGCGACAAGGTGACCGTCACCGGCGCTCTGCCGGCGGGCTGCAACGTGTATGTGGAGGTCCTTTCTCCTCCTGTAAAAGTCCCGGTCAACCGGCTGGGACACGTCGGTCCCTTCTGGCTCAACAAGCAGAAGGCGGAAATTAAAGGAGTGCCCAAGCTTTACCAGGTCTACACTTCCTGTCCTTTAAGCCAGCTCCCCCCTGCGCTCCGGGAGGAGCTAGAGGGTTACCAGAAAGCCTTTCGAAAGGCAGAGGTCTACGACACCACGGGGGAGGAAAAACGTTTGCTTGACCGCCAGGCAGCCCTGCCCTTCCTCCAGTTTCTGGCCCAAGAATACCAGAACAAGGGGCTTTACGCCGTCCGCGAAGGGGCAGTGAAAGTTACCGACGGCCACTTCCAGGTGACGGTGGACGTGCCGCCGGGAACCCCGCAGGGGGAAATCCAGGTAACGGCCCACTTCGTCAAGAACGGGCAGGTGGTGGGCCGGGAGGCCACTTCCTTCCGGGTGGAGAGCCGGGGACTGGTGCGGTGGCTGCGCGTGCTGGCCGGAACCGAGGGACCGGTCTACGGTGGTATGGCAGTTATGCTGGCTATCATAGCAGGGCTAGGAGTTGGGATGGGCTTCGGCTTGCTCGACCGTCTCCTGAGCTTCGGCATACCCCGGCGTACTTCGCGGGCTTGAAGGCGGGCCTGGAAGGGCCGGATAGCCTTGCGACGAAAAGGCAGGATGAAGAGTCCTGCCTTTTCGTCATAAAAAGGCTTGAACCATAGATTTCTTCCTTGTTCCCAAGCCCAGCCGTGCGCTATTATGGGAAGTGAAGCTACTTTCGGCCGGGAGGGAGAAGGGGCTTTTGCGGTTCTCCTTTGCTTTCGGACGACAGATTATAGCGCTGGTAGCCCTCTTGTTACTTGTCCCGGTAGCGGTGACGATTTTCATGTTGCATACCATAAACAAGAGCGAGGCGGCCATGCTGGAGGCCCAGAAGCTTAAGCTCCAGCGGGTGGTGGAGCAGTTAGACGCCGGGCTTCCCGCCGGAGGATTCGACGTCCTGCTGGCCCAGCGGGGGGTGCCGGAAGACACCCCCGTGCGGGAGAAGGTGGCGGTGCTCAATTCGGCCTTGCGGGGCGTGATCGAGCGCGTGAAGGCCCAGTATCCCGGGGTAGAGGCGGGATTTTACTCCGCCTCTTTAGACCGGATCATCGACGGCTCCCCGCAAAGCCAAGCAGGAGAGAACTTCTCCAGCCGGAGGCGGAATAACTTCTTAGAGGTCATGCGGGGCCGGGAAAAGACTGAAGTGCTGGGGCCAGCCGAGGGAGGAATCCTGGAGGTTTACCAGCCCCTTTACCGGGACGGTAAGATAATAGGGGCGGTCTGGGCTACGGAGAGCCTGGGACACTTGGCTGCCCGGCGGCACGCGGTGCTGGCCACCGCCTACGCCATCATTGCACTGGGAGTGCTGGCGGGGTTCGGAGGTGCCCTGGCGGTGGTACACCGCTTTGTCCAGAACGTGAATCAGATAAAGGAAGGGCTCAAGCAACTACGCTACGATCTTTCCCGCCCCCTGAAGCCGGCAGCAGGAGAGTTGGGGGAGATAACGGCGGCGGTAAACGAACTGGCTTCCCTGCTTCTGCGAACCCAGCAGTACACACGGGTGATGCTGGCTACTATCGCCGAGGGGCTGCTAGTGGTCGATATGGAGGGCCAGATTATGCTGGCCAACGCCGCGGCGGTGAGGCTCTTAGGCTTGCCGGCCGACTGGGGTGGGAAGAATTTCCGGGAAGTGCTACCAGTAAACACCCCTTTCGCCGAGCTTCTGCGCCGGGCCCTAGAGAGGCGCGAAGAGGTGCGCGACCGACTGGTGGCCTGTAAGGGGGATGGGGGGGAGGAGAGGCAATTGCTGGTGAGTACTGCTTTGCTCTTTGTCGAGGAGCAGCCCATAGGAGCGGTACTCTGCGTGCAGGATGTCACTGAACAGGTGAGGCTGCAGCGGGAGATGCGGCGGCAGGAGCGACTGGCTTCGCTGGGTCGGCTGGTAGCCGGGGTGGCGCACGAGATCCGCAATCCCCTGACCGCCATCAACTGCTACCTCCAACTCTGGCAGAAGAGCGGTCGCTTTCCAGAGAAGCCGCTCAATACCATGCGGGAAGAGATCGATCGGTTGGATAATCTGGTAGAAAAGTTGCTCTGCCTGGCCAAGCCGGCGGAGGTGAAGAAGGTTCCCTATGAAGTTAACCAGCTGGTGCGCGACTCTTTGCGCTTCTTCGAGGAAGTGGTGGGGATAAAGATCGAAACCGACTTAGCTCCCGACTTACCTCGGGTGCCGCTTGACCCGGAGCAGATGGGGCGCGTTTTGCAAAACCTCTTCTTCAACGCCTGCGAGGCTATGGCAGAGGGAGGGGTGCTCTCCGCGCGCACTTACAAGGCCGGGGACGGTCGGCACGCGGTGATCGAGGTGGCGGATACCGGCTGTGGCATCCCGTCGGAGCACCTGAAAGAAATCTTTGAGCCTTTCTTCACCACCAAGCCACAGGGTACGGGACTGGGCCTCTCCCTGGCCAAAGAGGTGGTGGAGGCGCACGGAGGCAGAATAGAGGTGGAGAGCGAGCTGGGGAAGGGGACCACGATGCGGGTCTATCTTCCCCTGCAGGAGGTGGGTGTCAGTGGCGAAGCTCATCTTGGTGGTTGACGATGAGAAAAGCGTCTGCGAGGCTCTGAAGGACGTCCTAGAGGAGTCGGGCTACAGCGTGGTGACGGCCACCAGCGGCCGGGAAGCTTTGGAGAAGGTGAACCTCATCCGTCCCCACGCTGTGCTCCTAGACATCCGCATGCCGGAGATGGACGGGATAAAAGTGCTGCAGGTCCTGCGGGAGAAGTATCCCGGGGTACCCGTAATCCTTATGACCGCTTACAGCGATACCCAGACCACCATTAACGCCATGCGCCACGGGGCTTTCGAGTACATCGTGAAGCCCATCAACCTAGATGAGCTTCTTTCCACGCTGGAGAAAGCTACTACCGTGACCGAGCCTCTGGTGACGGTAGGTAAGGGGGAAGTCGCACCGCGCCCGGGTACGCTTATTGGCTGCAGCCCGGCCATGCAGGAAGTCTACAAGACCATAGGAAGGATTGCCGATTCGGACGTCACAGTGCTGATTCAAGGGGAAAGCGGGACTGGCAAGGAGCTAGTGGCAGAGGCCATCCATTACAACAGCCCGCGCCAGGGTAGGCCCTTCGTCAAGATAGACTGCACCGCCATTCCCGAGAACCTGTTGGAAAGCGAGCTTTTCGGGCACGAAAAGGGAGCCTTTACCGGAGCCCACACCCGCAAGCTAGGTAAGTTCGAGCTGGCCGACGGGGGCACGGTTTTCCTGGACGAGATAGGAGATATAAGCCCGGCCCTGCAGGCCAAGCTTTTGCGCTTCCTACAGGAGAAAGCCTTCGAGCGCGTGGGGGGGACGGAGACCAGGCGGGTGGATGTGCGCATTATCGCGGCCACCAACAAGGATCTGGAGGAGCGGGTAAAGTCTGGCCTTTTCCGCGAAGATCTCTACTACCGCCTCAACGTGGTGGAGATAAGGCTGCCGCCGCTACGGGAACGCAAGGAGGATGTGATGCTCCTGGTGGACTACTTCGTAAGTCTCAGCAACCGAAAGTTCGGCAAGCAGGTGACCGGGCTTACGCGTAGCGTGGCCGACATCTTGCTGCAGTATAACTGGCCCGGCAATGTGCGGGAGTTGCGCAACGTATGCGAAAGAGCGGTGCTGATGGCGCGGGGAAATGTCATAACTCCGGAGAGTCTGCCAGAATACCTTTTGCGGGCGGTGCGGAGCCGGTCTGAGACCTGGCACCCGGCGGAGGATAAGAGGGTGCTGCCCCTAAAGGAGATGGTGGCGGAGATGGAACGTTCTGCTATCCTCAGGGCGCTGGAAGAGCACCGGGGAAATAAGACGGCGGTAGCCCGGGCTCTAGGAATGAGCCGCACCACTCTTTACGCCAAGATGAAGGAGCTTGGCATTGCCGATCCGGAGAACGATAAAGACCATCATGAACTAAAAAAGGTGTTTGGGGGCATTGAGCGTGCCTAAGTGTTTGGTTTTGGTAGACGGCGAAGACACAGCTCGCGAGTTAGCCTCTTTCGTGGTCAGGCTTGTCAAGGCCAATCCGGAGCTGGAGGTGGTGTTGCTCTACGCTTCTCCCTTGCGTGACGCCGTTCCTTCCCTGCCGGGAGCAGGGTGGCTGGCTCAGGAAGAGTTCGAGCGCTACTTCCGGCTCCGTGCCGACAGTGCGCTATCGGAGGCTCTGGCTGTCTTCCGGATAGCGGGTGTCGGTGTCCGCACCCTCTCCCTGCCAGAGGATCCGGTAGCGGCGGTCAAGCGTCTGGTCGAGAGCGAGTCCGATTATGCGTTGGTGGTAGTAGGCGATAAGGGGACCGATGACCGGTTGCACTACGTGCTGAGCAGCGAAGTCTACCGCCTTTCGCACCTTCTGCCCCTTCCCTTAGTGGTGGTAAAGACGAGATGTTAGTGTAAAGTTACCGTAGGAGTTCTTGCAGGAGCCGAGGGAGGAGAAAAAGAAGAAGAGACCTCACCGTCCTTGCTAGGGACGAGCAGTTGACAATCCAACCACTCAGGAGGGTGAGGTCTCTA
>NZ_QSLN01000021.1 GCF_003368535.1 Ammonifex thiophilus | reverse complement strand
GCCTTAAACATCTTCGAGAGGGCGTACGAGGTATCTCCCGTGAAGGGGAGTAGTGGCCGTGTGGCGCGGCCCGTGGTCCTGTCGCTCCGCCTGGGGTGGCACGGGGTCCACGAACCGGAGCGCAAGGAGAAGACCTTGCGTGTGTCCCTTTGAAGGGATGCCCCTCAATTCATTGAGGGGAGGACGTCACAGTTAAAGCAGGTCCTCCTGCGCCGAGATCTTCCGCACCATGAAGACGAGCCCCACCACCAGCCCCGAGGCCGCCGCCAGGACGAACCCCCCCGCGCCGGAAAAGAGGCTCCTGAACAGCGTGGCGTCGAGCAGGAGCCCGAAGAGCAGGATGCCCACCGTGACGCAGGCCGCTATCCTGGGCTCCAGGGTCGCCTTGGCCCGCTCGGCCAGGAGCCTGTCCCTTTGTCTTAACGCCCGGCCCAGGCGCTTGAGCCCCCTGGCCGCCGCCGGGGGGCCGCCCGCCAGCTCCGAAGCCCTCACTATCGCCGCCACCGCCCTGAGCTCCGGGAGCTTCCTCCTCTCCGCCAGCTCCTCGAACATCTCCGGGAAGGAGGCGTACACGTTCCGCTGCCTCTCTTCCAGCATCTCCCTGAAGTCCGAGCCCAGGGGGTCGGGGAACCTGCCCGCCGCCGCCCTCACCACCTCCGGCGTGGTCTGGTTGGCGGAGTAGAGCCCCGCCGCGGCCGCCACGAAGTCCGTGACCGCAGACCTGAGCCTCGCGAGCCTCCTGCCCTCAATGTAGTTTCTTATCCAGGCGGGCAGGTGCCAGCCTAAGATGCCCCAGAAGACGCCCGCCAGCGGGGTGTTGAAGAGCGAAGTGCCCAGGAGGAGAAAGGCTGCGGCGGAAGCCGCCTGCGCCGCGTGCCCCAGCAGGTAAAAAAACAGACTGCCCGCCGGGGACCTGTCCGAGAGCAGGGTGTAGAAGAGAGAGAAGAGGCTCAGGAAAAGCAGGAGCGCCCAGATCAAGCCGCCCCACTCCCTTCCGGGTAAACGTACTTCTCCCTCACCGTCTCGTACTCCGGCTTCACCCTGGCTCCTCTAAAGGCCAGGTGGGCGAGCCTCCTGGGGGAGACGGGGTTCTCGAACACCCAGCGCCTCACCTTCCCGCCGCTTTTGGCGAACTCCTCCGTGTCAAAACGGACTATCGTCCGGTAGCCCTCCCCGGGCACGACCTCGACCACCTCCATGAGCGTCCGCCTCCTCTCCTCCGTGACCGTCTCCTTATCGAGAAAAATGACGAAGTGGAACATGGAAGCTATCACTTCGTCTAAGAACTCCCTGGGGAGGTTCACGCCGCCGTCCATGAACATGCCCCAGAGCCTGGACCTGAGCTGGTAGACGTCGCCCGCGTGCCCCGTGGTCCAGAACCCGCCGGAGGTGGAAGTAGCCATCTGGGAAGCGGCGATTATCTCCTTCGAGCGTATCTCGCCCACTATGGCCCGGTCGGGGTTGGAGCGGTTCATCACCCGGCAGAGCTGCGTCATATCTACTATCGTTCTGTCCCCATAGACCACCTCCACCAGGTTGACGCAGTTGCCCAGGTGCGGCAGGAAGAGCTCGAAGGAGGTCTCCGCTATGAAGACCCTCTCCCGGGGGTCTATGTGCATGGCTAAAGCCCTGAGGAAGGTGGTCTTGCCGGAGTCGGTGCGCCCGAACACCCCCACGTTGGCGTGCCCGTGGACCAGGAGGTCAATCAACATGCCGGCCACGAACTCCGGCAGCATCCCCGACTCCACCAGCCTCTCCATGGGCATCGGGGGCCTGGTCACGGGGGACTTCCGGATGGTAAAGGCCACGCCCAGAGGAGAGACCTTAAAGCCTATGGCCGCCAAACGGCTGCCGTCCTTCAGCCAGGCGTCGACTATCGGCGCGTTCTCCGTGAAGGGACGCCCGGCGTCCTCGCAAATCCGCTGGCAGTACCGCAGGGCCTCCTCGTTCGACTTGAAGTAGTGGTCCCCGGCGTAGTGGCTCCTGCCGTGCCTGCCGTAGTAGACCTTCGGCCTGCCGTCCTTCGAGGGGTTGACCAGGACCTCGGTTATTTCCTCCGCGCCCGGCCCCACGAAGAACTCCTGGAGCACCCCGTAGCCGGTGGCGTGCCCCACTATCTTCCTCACCACCTCCTCCCTCTCCTCCGGGAGCACGTCGTGCCGGGCCAGCACCGCCTGCCTCACCGCCGCCTCCACCTCTTCCAGTTTAAGCTCCCCGGAGAAGAGCTCGGGGCGCTCCTTATGCAGCTCCCTCGCTATCTCCTCCACGAGCTCTTCCTTCTGCCTCTCTATGACCTTGAGCCAGTCGCCGGACTCGAACTCCAGCCTCTCCCTCAAGCCCTCACCCCCTCCCCTTCGAGTTCTTGCACCGCAGTCTTCAGCGCCTCCGGGAGCTCTTTTGGCCTCGCGGCCAGGACCGGTACCCCCATCTCCTTCAACCCGCGTTCGAGGTGCACCCGGTCCCTCGCGTCCTCCCGGACGACCGCCAGGTCCGGCGGGTTCGCCCTGGCCCAGGCCAGCGCCTGCTCCGCGTCGTCGAAGGCGTCCACCACCGCGCCCGCTACGGCGGGCGCCCTGCCGAAGCCCACCGCCAGCACCCTCACCCCGGAAGAAAGGTCTCCCCTCAAGACCTCCAGCACAGGACCGAGGTCCGTGAAGCACGGGAGGACCAGCGCTTCTTCCAGGGTCTCGGGCCTGAGCGGCCCGCCGCCGTGGAGGATCAAAACTTCCCGGCACGGGACCCGGGGCCTCAGGGCCCACGCCTCCGCCACCCCGTCCAAAGCGGAAGGGTCGTTGTCCAGCACCCACAGCAGGAGGTCGGCCTGCTTCAGGACTTCCCTCGCGTACCAGGTGTCGGTCCCCCGGCCCAGGTGGACCACCAGGTGGGGAGCGGAAATTCTCGCCTCGCGAAGCACCCTGCGGAGCGCCCCCTCGGGCAGCCTGGCGGCCCTCCCCGGGATCACCGGGTAGAGGGTTACGCCGTCCCTCCGCAGGGGTTCGTCCCCCTTGCGCCAGTCGCGGGAGTAGACGCCTAAAGAAGCGCTCAGCCCGCCCTCCTTCAGGTCGCAGTCCACCAGGGCCACCGGAGCGAGCTTCTTCGCCAGCCGCAGGACAAGTTCGTGCGCCTTCTTGCCGAAGGCGACCACCGCCACCACCCGGCCCGCCCTGCTACGGAAGGCGGTCTCCCGCACCCTCACCGGGCCGTGCCCGGCGGGACGGAGAACCCCGCCCGGCCCGGCTTCCCTCCCGGCTGCCTGCGCCGCGGGGGCTGCCGCGGCAGGTGCTTCTTGCGGAAGGCGGGCAACGCTTTCGTGCCCTCTTGCAAAAGCGGGCGCGTCTTCAACTTTCCCGGCAGGAACTTCCCGGCCGGTGGTGTTTTGGACAGCAGGGATTCTCTCAGGGGCTTTCTCTTCTTGCCCTCCGGGTGCGGCAGGCTCTTCAGCCTCAGGCACCAGCTCCCGCACGGCGGGTTCCGTCTCTCCGGACACCGGTCCCTCTACAACAGACTCCTGTCCCTTCAGTTCCACCGCAGGCGCCGGTTCCCGCCCGATCCCTCCGGGAGCCGGGGTGTCTCCACCCCCCGGCCAGGCTTCGTACCAGAAGCCCTCCCCGGCTTCCGGCAGGACGGGAACCTGCTCTTCTTCCTGCCCCGCACCTCGTGGGGTACGGGCATGCTCCTCTGCTTCCCCCGGCAGGGGAGCTCCTTCTCGGACTTGGGCGGCGGCCTGGGCAGGCTCCCGACCCCAGAAGGTGCCGGCATCCCTCCGCTCTGTGCCCTGTACCTGACCGGCCGGAGCAGGCCCTTGAAGGACACCCGGACCTTCCTGCCCCGCGCCCCGCACGCCGGGAGCTCCCCACGCAGCCCCCTCGTACCAGGAGAAGTCCTCCCCCTGCAAGGAACTGTCGGGAAAAACCCGGGCTTCTCCCGCAATATAGTCGCCTTCCGGAAGCTCCCCTGCCGGGGAGTCCCGTTCTTCCCGCTTCCCCCGCCCCAGGGGGAGCAGCCTGCGCCAGAAGGAAGCTTTTTCTCTTCTGTCTTCCCGGACGGGGGCAGGCGGCGGATCGTACTCCACCACCGCGACGTCAGGCTCCACGCCCGCGTCCTTCAGGCCGGCCGGGTTCTCCAGCCGCCAGACGACCTTCTGGGGCTTCACCGGGTCCCACACTATGTCGTAGACGCCCAGGGCCACGGCGTATTGAGCGAGCTCCACCGCCTCTTTATCTTCCCTGCCGCCGGGGAGCAGCACCACCCTCACCCCGGCGAGCCTGAGTTCCCTGACCAGTTCTGAGACCTTGACCTGCCCCGGCAGGTGGGGGGATAAAACTACCGCGTCGGCTCCCCTTTCCCGGAGCAGGAGCATCAGGCCTTCGCGGTAGTAGCACTCCCCGGCGAGCTCAAATTCATCACGCTTCGCGAGCTGGGCCGCTATGCCCCTGTCGAGCTCTTCCAGGCCGGTGGCTAAGAGCACGCGCAACGAAACCGCACCCCCTTCTTTCCGGAAAGCCTGTTTCATGAGAAAGGCCCCGGCGGGTCTCGTCGGGGCCAGAAACGAACGGCGCGGCAGCTCTGGGGACTAGAATTCCTCATCCACGTCGTCCTCCGGGCTGCAGTCGGGGCCGTAGGAGGCCCCATACCGGATCGCGTTCCAGGTATCGTACCACACGGCGGCGACGGCCGGCGCCATCACGGCAACCAGCACCAGGCAAAGCCAGTCCGCCACCTCCCGGGAGCAGAACGGCAGGGCCAGGACGGCAAAGCCCCCGATGAGTCCCGCTCCGACGGTGGGAACCTTCAGCCAGTACGGCCTGGGCATAACCTTCCCGCCGTTAACCGGGGCTTCAGACCGGTTTGCCTTCTCTTCCTCCTCCTTGAGCACGCTCCGGTAGGCCAGGGACATGAGCACGCCGGGGAGCAGCAGGACCAGTGCCACGACCAGGAGCGCCGCGTCCGGGGGGAGAAGGAGGAGAAAGACATGGTACGCCTCGTACGCGAGGAAGCCGAGCGCGCAGAGCACCGTGGCGGCCACGCCCGCAAAGCAGAGGATCGCCAGGACTCCTGCAATCAAACTCACCACCCCCCTTAAGAAAAACCCGGCAGAAAAAGCCGGGCTTAAGAAACCGGCGCACCGGGGAGGAGGCGGCACCGCCACCCCTTCCCCGTCCCCCGGGACGGGAGAACTGCCCCGGGAGATGGGGAAAGGGTGGCAGCGCCGCATTCCGCCCCGGCTTTCTCTCCCCCTCGTCAGTTTTTACTCTTCCGGTTGCCAAGAAGTTCCCGGATCGTCCGGAGGTCTTCCTTGAACTGCGCGATCTGCTCCTTTACCTCATAGTACAGCGCGATGCAAAGCGGGAGACTGATCACCGTCACCAGCCATGTGAGCACGACCCGCATCTTTTCAGAGCAGTGGCCCCACGTGAAGAGAGCGAGCGCGTAGACCACTGCTGCCGCAGTCATTATACACACCCTCACCGTGAACGACATTCTTTCACCCCTTTTACCCTGCCCCTTCTTCCTGCACTTCCCCTGCCACCCTCTCCTGTCCCGCAGAGCGATTACGGGGATCTCAGCGGGGGTCTTTCTTCTTTTTGTCCTCTCCGGAGACGCTCTGCAGGACCTCCGTGCAGAAGTGGTGCGTAGCGAAGATCAGCGCGGCTCCCGAAAAGGCCACGGCAAACACGGCCACCAGGAAGCCTATGCAGTAGACCCAGGCGGCCAGAAGATTGCCCTGGGCTACTGCGGCACAGAGAGGCGGCAGAATCCAAACTACCATCCCCGCGAAGGCAGCACCAAAAAGGAGTCCGCAAAGCACTACGATAAAGAACGCTTTGCGGATGTTTGCAGGGATTGTCCTTGTCTTTAACAGGGAAACGAAAAGTTTTAAAAGTTCGAGTAGCAGTTCGTTGGCTTTCATTTTCTCCCCTCCCCAATGGGAGGGAGAAAGCTGGGGCATGCGGCATCCCATTGCTCTTCTCTCCCGCACAACAGGATGCGGGAAGGCACAGAACATCCCCGCAGGCAATACGGGGCAACTGTTTGTGTCACAAGAAAGAGAAAGGGGGTCACGCGCGTGACCCCCTTTCTTCCTACTGCGCGCCGCCCAGAACTTTCAGCGGGTCGACGGCGTTGGTCTTGTAGTCTCCCACCTCGCCCCGGTAGACGCCGAAGTGCAGGTGCGGCCCCTCGGACAGGCCCGTGTTCCCGGAGAGGGCCAGGACCTCCCCGGCGTTCACGTGGTCCCCGACCTTCACCCTACTGCTCCCGGCCTTCAGGTGCGCGTACAGGTACTCGTAGGTGGCGTCCCTGTATTGCACGCAGTAGCCGTAGCCGGGGACCCAGCCCACGTAGGTCACCACGCCGTTGGAGACCGCCACCACCGGCGTCCCCTCCGGGCAGGCTATGTCTATGCCGTAGTGCGGCCTGTAGTCCCCCAGGATGGGGTGCCTGCGCACCCCGTACCTGGAAATCACCCTGTGGTACCCGGGCACCGGCCACCTGCCGGGGCTGCTCTTAAAACCTTCCGCGCCCGAAATGACGTCGCGCAGCTGCTTGAGCTCTTCCTTCGCCCTCGGCCCCGGCGGGACGGAGTTCACGCCCACCCGGTCCCAGTTGGCCCACCCCTTGTAGGCCGCGATTGCCTTCCACACCCTGGGGTCGTCCTTCCAGCCGTCGCCCTTCCAGTCCACGTCCCGCGGGTCGGCGCCCGCCTGGCGGAGCTTGTTCCTGAGGTCCAGAGCTCCCGCCAGGATCTGCGCCCTGGGGTCCCACTGCAGCTCCTCCGGGGTGTTGAAGTTAATAAGCCCCATCCTCTTCAGCTCCTCCCAGCGCCCCTTCCAGTAGGCCGGGTGCTGCTGGGTGATGCCGAAGCAGCCGGTGTCGGGGTTGATTGCCAGCGGGTTCCAGGAGCTCTCCGTTTGGAAGAGCGCCGCCAGGAACCACCAGGGGACGCCGAAGACCCTCTCGGCTTCTTCCAGGTAGGGCCGGTACTCCGGCGGCACGGTCACGGCGGACACCACGTCCCCGAGGGCATAGTGCCCCAGGAGCCACTCCAGCCACTCCATCTGCCTGGTGAAGCCTTCTCCGGCCTCCATCACCCACTTCCTCACCGCCTCCGCGCTCTCTTCCTCCTTCTTGCAGCCCCGGAAGCCGTACAGGTCCTTCAGGTACTCCTTTATCCACCAGAACCGGTCGGGCCAGAGGCTCCTGGTCTCTTCGAGCCGCCAGTAGCGGTGGGTGACGGTGCACTCGCCCGACTGGTAGGTCTCCGTCACTTCCTTGTAGTGGTACTGGAAGTAGCCGTATATGGTGCGGGCCTCCACCAGCAGGTACACCGGGTAGGTCTCGGAGTGGGAACCCTTGGGGCAGGAGACGGAGTAGGTCTCCGTGCGCTTTATGTAGTAAAAGTAGGGGTGCAGGTCCCTGGCGACCTTCTCCCTGAGCCAGTCGGGGATTTCCTTCTCCCCCTTGACGTACTGCCAGTAGAGGCAGACGGCGTGGACCGTGCCCCACCTGAGCTTCAGCTCCTCGTCCTTCCGGTCCCTGTCCAGGAGCTTGTGCGGGTTCTCGAAGTCCGTCCTGGGGTAGTAAGCGGTGCCGGGCGCGGGCTCGTCCGGCACGAGATAAGTGTCGGCGACGTTCCAGGCGGGCTTCCCCTTCCACTCGGTGGAGACCAGCTCCTCGTACTTTGCCTTGATCTTGGGGTCCAGGGGAGAAGCCTCCACACCGGTGAGGAAGGTGAAGGGGCACATGGTGGCGTAGATCGCCGCCACCAGGAGGACCAGGAGCAAAAGAATGAGCAGGAAGACCACCGCGAACGGCAGGAAGGGGGCCAGCAGGGTGAAGACCTTCTTCAGCAAAAGGGAGCGGAAAAGCTTCTTGCCTCCCCTCCCCGGCAGGTTCCCGGCGCGCCTCCGCTCCTTCAGGTACCGGAGCATCGCCTCCCTCTCCGCCAGGGTGCGGAGGTGGTGGGAGACTTCCTTCGCCGTCTGCTCGGAAAAGCTGTCCCGGTAGTCCACTCCTTCACCCCCCTTCCCGAAAAAAAGAGAAGGCCCCGTCCGGGAAGACGGAGCCCTTCTTCTACCTGCCGGAGAGCGACCGGGAGGAAAACCTCTGGTAGGCCCAGGCGCCGGGACGGCCGGCGGCGGACGCCAAAGCGCCCGCCGTGAGGTGCACGGCCGCCTTGAAGGTGCTCTCCGCGCCGGTGTACCTCCTCAGCGCCTCCCCCAGAGAAGCGTTCTCCCCGAGAGACCTCCTGATCTCCTGTATCCCCTTCACCGCGCCGTAGGTGAAGTGGGCCGTGCGGGCCACGGCCCCGGCGGCTGTTCCGAAGGCGGCTCCGACCAGCGGCCCCGTCCCGCCCACGTTGCCCACGGCGGAGGCCACGTGGTGCGCCCCGTGCGCCACCGCCTGCCCCGCGTGGACGGCCCTCTCGACGGCCTGGTGGACCGCCGGAGGACCGCCCTCAAGAGCTTCACCGCCGGGCACGGCACCCGGAGCCGCCATCCCGCCGGATGCGGCCGTCCCCGGGACCGCTATGCCGCTCGGCCTCTCCGCCCAGCCGGGCGGCAGCCCCGGAGGGAGGACGACCCCGGAAGTGCCTCCCGCAGAGGGGTGAGTCGTGATCGCAGAAGAAGCGGCCTGCTGCGCTACAGGCCCCATGCCCGAGACCATGCCGCTTAAGGCGCCCGTGTAGGCGTTAAGGCCGCCTGCTACTCCTCCGGCAAGGAGGCTACCCGCCGCTCCCCCGGCGAGGGAACCACCCGCAAGACTGCCCGGCCCGCCGTAGGGTACGAAGCCGGAGGCGAGCCCTTTCCCGCCGAGGTGGCCCCTGGTAAACGTGTAGGCCCCGAGCCCTATGAGCCCCACTATGGCCCCCAGCCCGGTAGCCGCCAGCATGGCCTTCCTCGCCACCGACTCCTCCGGCACCCCCAAAAACTTCAGGAACCCCTGGAAGAGGTTCCTGATGACCTCACCCACGGGGACCAGGGCGAAGACCAGGGCCAGGGTGAGCCACGAGGCCCCCTTGTCGGAGCTCTGGATCAGGGCCAGGAACACGGTCATCGCCGCCGCGTGCGCCGCCTGCATGAACGCGTTGGAGCTGAGCTCCCCGAACCACACCCCGATGACCTGCGGGTTGCGGTTGGCGGCCCAGAAGTAGGCGAAGAAGGGTGTCAACACCAGTATGGTGACGAGCACGAACTTGCGTATGGCGTAGAGGAAGTTGAAGTATACCATCATGCCGGCGAAGGCGAGCTGCGCCAGCGCGGCCCCCAGTATGCCCGGGTAGTCGTTCCCGATGGACTGGGGGTCGGGGAACTTGCCCAGGTAGTCTTTTCCGGCCTTCCAGAAGAAGTCCACCAGGGCGTTGTTGAGGTCGAGCAGCACGCGGAGGATGAGGGGAGCGGAGAGGGTTACGAAAGTCGCCAGCAGTATGTACAGGAGTTCCTGCTTGGCGTCGGCCTGGGCCGACGGGTTGCCTATGGACCCCAGCATGACCCGGTACCCGGAAGCCACGAACGCCAGGGCCATAAGGACCCCCATGAAGCCCGCCAGCAGCAGGTACCAGTCCATGCAGGTTTCCCACTCGCGCTCGGAGATGACGGGGACGCCTTCCTTCAGCCGCTGGCCGTTGTTGTGGTGGGCGTACACGAGTTCCTGGATCGGTTGGAAGCCCAGCCCCCCCTCGAACACCATCCACACGATCCCTTCTATGGGGAGGGCGAGCACCTGTTCGAAGGGGGAAAAGATGATCCTCCCCCAGGTCTTGGGCTTCTGCGGCGGCCCCTCCGGCGAGCCCAGCGTCTCGTCCACCGTCTGCTGCACCCTCTGGTGAAAGTCGTCCTGGGAAGCGGAGTTTTGCTGGGAGTCCTGCTGAGAATCCTGCTGGCTGGCAAAAGCGGGCGCCAGGCAAGAGAAGCAAGAGAAGAGGAACGCCAGAAGGAGCAGTGCGCAGAGAACGCGCCCGGCTTTCATACCTACCACCAGTCCCCGCCGAAGAGGAAGAGTTCGAGCGCACCGATTGCCGCCAGGGAAGCCAGCACGGTCTCCTCCCCGGCATCTTCCCTCTGCTGGGCGCACAGGACCGCCACCGCCTGCGCCTCCAAAGTCTTCGGGCAGACGGGGTTGTTCTTCAGGTCTTCTAGGACTCTCTGCGTGAAGCCGAAGTCGCAGAGCATTCTCTCACCCCCTATCCTGATGATGTTTTCAAGGATGCCTGCGGACACAGGTCGAAAACGGTAGTGGTATCGCGCAGGGGATAACCCAAGGCAGGAAGCACCGCTGCTATAAAAAAGCCGCCTGCTTCCAGTAATGACTAGGCAGATGAAGAGGACGACCTGAAGCAACAGAGAAAACGGGAAAACCTTGAGAACAGGTTCTTCATTGACAGCCCAACTCTACATCAGCCACGAAACGCGGTTCAAAACCGACTCGGGAGAGCATCGAAAGAGAGGAGGGCTAAAGAAATAGCCCTGAGCGCAGTCTACGCCCAGATCCTTCAGAATAGCCAGGACCTCTTCCCTTTCCACCCACTCCGCTACCGTTTCCTTGCGGGCAACGCGGGCCAGAGTAACAACGGCTTCCACCAAAGCCCGCATGGCCGGCTGTTTACCTAGATCTTTAACGAAGATACCGGCGATTTTGATGATATCTACTATACCCTCGTCCAGGAGCTCTACCAGCCAGCTGAAGGAAGAATAGCCCGCGCCGAAGTCATCTAAAGCCAGAAGGCAACCGACTTGCTTCAACTCCTTAAGCCACTTCTTGGCCTGGTGAGTGTCCCGTACTGCCGACTTCTCGGAGATTTCAAAGCCCAGCCGCGAGGGCGCCACCCTTTTCTCCTCCAGCTGCCGCTTCACAAAGGCGATGAAATCCTCGTTCCCTATGGTGAAAGACGAGAGGTTCACAAAAACCCGACTCTGAGGATTGGCAACCAGGTAATCCACTACCCGGGCCACCACATAGCGGTCGAGCCGGGGCAGAAGGCCATAACGCTCCGCATATGGAATAAACTGATGGGGAAGGAGCAGTCTTCCGTCCTTGGTCCTCAAGCGTAGAAGAGCTTCGCAGTAGCGGAGCTCTCCCGTGCGCAAATCCACAATGGGCTGGTAAAGTAAAATGAAGTGCCCGTGCGCCAGTGCGTCCTGCAGGCGGCTCAGCCAGTCCTCCCCTTCCCGGAGCTCTTCCCGCTTTTCCTCCGGCGGGAGGTAGACGGTGCGGTTCCCCCCTTCGGCCTTGGCCAGGTAAAGGGCCTCATCGGCCCGGGCCAGCACCTGCAAGGGGGTATCCCCCTCGGTTATCTGGGTAATCCCTACGCTCAATCCCAAAGGAAAAGCACGCCCTTCTACTATCAGCGGGGAGGAGCAAACCGCCTCGCGCAGCCGCGCTGCTATACCCTCGGCCTCGGCCAGATCCACTCCCTCCAGGAGGATCGCGAACTCGTCCCCACCCAGGCGGGCCAAAAAGTCTCCCTTACGGAGCACCCCCTTCATCCTCTCCACCACCATCCGCAAAGCCCAGTCCCCGGCAGCATGGCCTAAAGTATCGTTGATCAGCTTGAACTGATCGAGGTCGAGAAACAAAAGCATGCCTCGCCTGGCGTGGCCGGTCGTTTTTGCCAGAAAGTCCTGGAGGGCGGTTTCCAGGGAGTAACGGTTGGGAAGCCCCGTTAAGAAGTCGTGCGCGGCCAGGAAGTATAGCTGCTTTCGCTGCCAGAAAAAGTAAAGGGCAAAAACCGAGAAAGAAAAGAGGGCTAATAAAAGCCAAGCGCTAGCCCCTACGGCCAGCGACGTGAGGGCAGTTTCCTTCTCTTTGGCCCTGATCTTTACCGGATCGACCGCC
The DNA here is from genome assembly GCF_003368535.1 of Ammonifex thiophilus. Classification (GTDB taxonomy): domain Bacteria; phylum Bacillota; class Desulfotomaculia; order Desulfotomaculales; family Ammonificaceae; genus Ammonifex; species Ammonifex thiophilus. Next base: position 12,961 of record NZ_QSLN01000021.1, on the reverse strand, counting down.
ACTACGACCCGCCAGTTCCAGCCGGGTACCTCGAAAAGATGCATTTCTAAAACGCTGCCGTTATGGTAGGGAAAAGTCAGCACCTTGGAAGCAGAAAAAGGCTCTTCTAACAATTGCCATCCGGTCAGTTCCCGCTCATCCCCCGTCCAGGCAACGACATAGCCGTGACCGTCCAGCACCCCCAGCCGTTCTCCCCAACACACCCGCTGTCCAGCAAGAAACTGGCGAAAATTAGAAGATGGTACCGCTACGGCTACCACTCCTAGGAGCTGTGACTCCCGGTATACGGGGGTGGCAAAGAAGATATAATAATCCCCACTTGCGGGATCGCGCACGAGGGGCAAAGCGACCAAGCTCTTCTTATGCACCGCTTCGGTGTACCAGGGCTCCTGTCGCCCATCCTGTCCCCAAGGATAGGGAGAACCCAGCACCCTGCCGTCCCCTGCCTGGACGTAGTAAAGCCTCAGCACCGGAGCGAAGCTCTTGGCCCAATGGGCAACCGATTCCTCTGCCTTCACCTGGTCCCTGGTCGCCAGTTCGCTGGCAATGGTATTCAGTAGCCCCCGGTAAAGCTCGAGTGTGTTCCGCAGAAGGCAGACACCGTTGAGGCCTCTGGAATCGATTTCCCTGGCAACCTCGCGGCGAAAAGCTTCCTGGCTTTGCCAGGTATACCGGCCAAAGTAAAGAAGGAGAAAAACACCTCCCAGTGCTGCTGCAACAATGGTGATCAACAGAACCTTCCGGACAGAAGCCTCGACCTTCTCCGTATAATAAGCCATCGGCGGTAGCCTCCCGACATTTTTCACGATTACATCGACTAACTTTTCACTGTTTCGTGTTATCTCCTCTCTTTTCCTGCCAGCTATTTTGCGGCGGGGTCAGGTCGGGACGAAGAACTACCGCTTCTCCCAGGTAGAGGTGCCTGACCTTTTCCCGGGACTTTTCGGTGTCGGCCGGGATAAGCATCTTTTATAAGCCGGATACGTCTATCTCCCGGGCACACAGGAGGGAAACGTAGCGCCAGCTCGGTTCCCGCCGCAAAGCTGGTATTAAGGCCTCTCCCTAAAACATGTCGTCGGGCTGTTTCTCCAGGAGCTCCCACTCCCAGGGGATGACGTACACCGTCACGGGGGCCATGCTCTCCTCCCCCACCTTCAGGACCCCCTGCCCTTTAAGCTGAAAGGACGGGAGCTTGCGGTATACCCCCTCCGGCAGCCCCAACGTGTCCACCAGCAGCCTGGCCTCCTCCGCCTTGCACCTCATTAAAAGGCTTGAGGAGCACTGCGCTATGATGTTCCTGCCGTCGTCAGACGCGAAGTCGCGGAAGGACTGCGTGGCGATCAAAAGCCCCGCCTTGTACTTGCGCCCGCGCTTGGCGGCGTTGAGAAGAAACTCCACCGAGTTCTTGTGCCGCATGAAGACCCACGCCTCGTCCACCAGGACGATCTTCTCCACCTGCCGGCAAGCTTTGACAAAGCGCTCCCACAGCCACAAAAACACCGCCTGCGTGGCGTAGTACCGCAGGGTCGCGTCCTTCTCCGTGGCCCTCAGGTCGAAGCAGATGATGGGGGCCTCCGAGGTGGAGACATCCGTCTCGCAGTCCAGGAACCCCAGTGTGCCCCCCTTCGTGAAGGGCCTGAGCAGCGAGGCCAGCTCCGGGTCCTTCTCCTCCACCCGGGCAACCAGCTCCGATATGGTGGGCATTCTCTTTCTCACCCGGCCCACGGCGAAGCTGCCGTCGGGGAGCGCCTTGCCCCTCTCGTACAGGCTCTCGGGGTCCCTGGTTATGCCCCTCTCCCCGTAGAGCTCCCGCAGGGCCTCCTCCATGGTGGTCTCCTCCTCGACCGTGAGCTTCCTGCCCCGGAATTCCAGGACCGAAGAGAAGAGGGCCACCACTTCCCGCACCTTGCCCGGCACGTCCACGTAGGAATCCCCGGTGCGCTCGTCGTACTCCGGCTCCAGGTCCATGACGTTGAACCCCGCCTCGTACGCCGGGTCGAGCCTGACGTGAAGCCCGCCCATCTTTTCGGTGAGTATCCTGTACTCGCCCTCCGGGTCGAGTACCGCCGCCCTCCTCCCCAGAGCCAGGTTCCTCCCCACCAGGACGCTGGCGGTGACCGACTTGCCCGAGCCGGTCTGCCCGAAGATGAACATGTGCGGGGACAAGAGCTCTTTACTGAAGAGGTCCAGGAAGACCGGGACGTAAGTGTGCTCGATGAAGCCCAGGAAGGCGCCGGAGGCATGCCCGATCTCCGAGGAGATGAAGGGAGAGAGGCACATGGCCCCACCGGAAAGGAGGTTCTGGTACCCCCACCGGGAAGAGAAGGGCGGGAGCACGCCCAGGGGCATGAGGTGGTGGAGGGCCCGGTCCTGCCAGAACTCCAGGGCCTGCACTTTAAGCCCCATGCCGCCGGTCTCGCTCTCGAAGATCGAAGCCCGCCGCTCCAGCTCCTCCTCCGAGGGGGCCATGACCGAGAAGAGCAGGCAGCAGTAGTACATCCGGTCCTGTCCCAGTTGCACCAGCTGCCGCACCTCCTCGATCTGCCGCTTCAGCGTCTCCAGCACGGGCAGGTTTCCTATCTTCCCCTGTCTCTCCACCTCCAGGTGGAGCTGGGACAGGACCTCGGTGAGCTTCCTGGTAAGCTTCTGGGAAGCCTCCCGCGCCGGCACGGGGAAAAGGTGCACCGACACCTCCACGTCGCCCAAAGAGAAGACCCTCTCCAGAAAGCCCGGGGTGAGGGCCGCGGGCAGGACGGGCACGGCATAAACCCTCCGGTAGCGCCCGGAGGTCCTGATGTGCCGGGGAAAGAGCTCTATCCCATCAGGCGCGTAGAGCCGCGACAGGTCTCTCCCGGAGCGTTCCCCTGTGATCTCCTCCCGGCTCCTTTGCTTTTTCCTGCCGAAGAGCATGCCTATCCCTCCAGTCGATCACGGCGTCGAGTTGGTCAAGGGCGTCGGCGGGCCGGAACAGCCTGCCGGGGTTTAAGGCGTCGTGCAAAAGGTTCAAGACCTCCCCAGGCGTTAAAAGCTCCGCCTTCACCCCGGCGGAGCCCAGGACGCTCAGGAAGAGCAGCACTCTCTCGTGCAGGGCCTGCTCAAGCTGCTTGGGCGGGGAGTCCACCCCCACTACGGCATAAGAGCGCCTGACCCGCAGGGGGCTTCCCCGCGATATGTAGACGTAGTAGTCCATCATCGCCAGGGCGTATTCCGCAGGCCCTCCTCTGAGGTTTTCCGCCCTCTGCGCGAGCCGCGCCGCCACCTCCCTGAGATCTACCACCTCGGCGTAGGTGTAGAACTGCACCGGGAAGTTTAAGCTCAGGACGGCGGAGCGCAGGACCTCGGCCTTGATGCCCTGCTCTTCGGGAGACAGCAGGTGGTAGCTTATGCCCTTCACGCGGGCCACCGCCCGTGCCCTCCTCCCCGGCAGGACGATCACCCCGTAGGTCACCTCCCTGCCGTCCCCCGCCATGAAGGTGACCTCCCTCAGGTCTTCCACCGGGCAGATGAGCCCGAAAAGCCCTTTATCCTCTTCCGCCTTCTTCCTCTTCGGCACGCCATCACCCCCTCAAAAAAGATCAGGACCTGGGGGGCCAGGTCCTGGGAAGGAAGTTAAAGCGCGTGACGGACTCCAGGTAGCGGTCGAGCGGCATGCCCCGGAACTTTTCCACCTCCGGGTCGGAAAGGTGGGCGAAGGCGGCGGCGGGCGCACCGAACACTACAAATAGCCCGGCTATGGTAAAGGGGTCGAGCCGCCCGGTCAAAAGCCAGTAAACGGTGCTCAAAACGCCCGCCGCCCCGAGCCCGCAGAAGAGGTAGACCACCTGCCTCAGGGTCCACTTCCCCCCGAAGGTTCTGTCTTCCCGGTCGAACTGCACCGGCGTCGGGTAGATCACGGGATCAACCCCCCGCAGAAGCGGACAGCTTGCCGATTATGGCCTGGGTCAAAAGCCAGGCGGTGAAGATCAAAAGCGCCCCGCCTAAAGCCCCCAGCAGGATGCTCTTGCTCCTGGCGTGCTCGTTCGGGTTGTCGGCGCTGGTCATGAACTTGTAGCCGGCGAAGACCAGCACCGCGAAGAGGACCACCCCGGCGAACCCCGCCACCAGGTTCACCACGTCCTTCACCTTGCTGGCTAACTGCTCCGCCGCCTGCGCGGTGTCCCCCTTGATGCCGAAGGGCGTAATCTTCTCGTCCGCCAGCGCGGGGAAGACGCGCAGGAAGAAGGCGGCAAGCAAAGCCGAGAGTGCTAAGGAGACTTCGCGCAGCTTTCCCAACTCAGATTCCCCCTTTCATTAAGGCAGTTCCGGCGTACTTCACCAGCCCCACGATGAGGGGCACGGCCTCCAGAAAAAGCAGCCCCAGGAGTATGTAGAGAGCCCAGGCAAAGGCAGTCTTTCTCAAACCCGGGGAGAAAGTCCCCACCAGGGCGAGAAGGCAGGCGGCCCCCAGGCAAAAGACCGCCAGCGGCCAGGCAAATTTCAGAAAGGCGGCGTAGAAGGAATGCATGAGCTCCGTCACGCGGCCCAGGAGCGTCTGCCCGGTCGCCGGGTCCTGCGGGACACCGAAGACCTCCATCTCCCATCCCGCCTTTCTACTTAAAGTGGAGGGCGATCGCCTTGAGCACGCCGACCGCGAGCGGCGCCAGGTAGCAGATCAAAAGCCCCAGGGAGCCCACCGCCAGCACGGCCAGGAGCTTTTTAAAGAAGCTCCAGCCGGTGAAGAAGGCGGCCAGAGCACACACCCCGGCGACCCCGAAGACCAGGACGGCCACCTTGTCCGCCACGCCCAGCACGGCCTGGTAGCCCTTCTCCGCCAGGTTCCCAACGCGGTCTGAAACTTCAGCCGGCGAGACCGGCTTTATGTCCCCGGCAGTCGGAAGCTGCTCCTGGGATTGCCCTCGAGTCCCGGCTGCCGGGAACTGGACCCGGGAACCGGCAGGTACACCGTCCGCCGCGAGAGCGGGAGAAACGAACAGGCAGGAGAGGGCAGCTAAGAGAGCCAGCGCCAGAAAAGAAAGCCGCATGCCCCACCACCTCCTCTTTAAGATGGCTTTAATAAAAGCGAAAAGGCAGGGTTTTCCTCCCGCCTTAAAGTTTGGTGCTGGAAATCGGTGGGTAGGCCGATTTCGGCCGAAGGCGAAGCAAAACTCTGCCTCCGGTCCCAGGGAAGGAAAGGCGAACGCTATACTGCCGACTTACCAGCGTTCAAATATCAGGATACTTTTCCCGCTCCACTTGAGATAGAACCCCGGTAGCCTGCCTTGCAAAACCTGCGGCCATGCAGCAGCAACCTGATCCTTGTACTGATTGCGCCAGACGACCACGCATCGTACGAAGAGACGGGGGTTGGCAACGGCAGCATCAAACTCATAGTTATAAGGAAGAATGAAACGGGATGGTTTGCCGTCCAAGACCACCAAGGGATACAGCTGGCCATCGTCCAGGAGTATTTTACCGTCCACCCCTCTCAGCACGGCGGCAGCCTCTCGATACTCTTTAATAGGGGAAACAAATTCTTTCCCTAACAGGAACTTTCCAAAAACCTCTTCTTCAGCGGCAGGACTGCTCTGAATTACAAACCAGCTCCAGGCCAGGGATGCCAGTATAATGCAGGGTAGTAATTTTAATATTCTCTGTCGCTGAACTCTGTCGATGAAAAGGGCAGCTGAAAGCCCCAGCAAGGAATACTTGTATGTGGAGGGAACCAGGAGCCCAAGGTACCCTTCGACCGTGAGTAACAAGAAGGGTGCAATGTAAATGAGAAAATAAGGACTAAGGAAAACTGCTCTCGCCTTTTTCTCTAAAAACGGCAGCATAAGGTAGTAAAACCCGACTAGTGGAAACGACTGCACTATTGTGTAAACAAGTGAAGCAACTATGCTCCTGGACACACTCAACGACTCGAGAGCAACTTCTTGCGTGGCCTGAAAGTAAGAGTAGGGGCTGTGCAGGAAGTACCACCCGTCCCCTGTAAATATCCAGTTCAGATAAACCCAGGCCCCCACGGAGAAAAGCAACGGCAGGAAAGACACTAGAAGAAGGGAAAAGAACCTCTTGGGGTTCTTCAAGCGCACGAAGTAAACCATCAGCACCAAGTAATAAGGAAGAAGAACGATGCTTTCGTAGGCTGCCAAGAAGCAGAGCCCGTAAGCCAACCCGAAGGCAAAGATGTTATATGTGTACCCGGTCTCCAAATAACGTAGTAAAAAGTAGCTGCTCGCCACAAATAGAGCATAGAATACTGCGGTACCAGGTTTCTGACTGAAGAGAAACAAAGCGGGAGGATACAGAAGCAAAAAGGCAAAGATGCTCACCTTTGTCCCCAGATTTACATGCTTGCCTGCCAAGCGCATCCCCAGAAGGGTAACCACAGCTGCACCCGAAACACCTGCGGCGGCAATAGGGCCTCCAAACAGGAGGTTCAGGAGAAAAGGGAAGGGAGGGTAAACAAGGCCGATGTTTTCCAGCCGCGGCGGACTGCCTTTAAGGGCCAGCAGGACTTTCTCTGCATAAAAAAAGTTTTCCAGCGAGAAAAATCCCGCTCGGTTCGCCAGTAAACCGACGCCGGTATAAAGGCTAAATGTCAGCAGAAACAGCAGTGCTGCCAGGAAAACCTTTCTCGCCAACCGGCAGTCCCTCCTGTCTGGTAAGCCCGTGGACCGTTTTCTCCCAGTAGAAGGGCCTGGTGAAAAGTTGCCCTATTGCTTTCCACGCTGCAATGGCATGGAGGACCCAGTAGGCCGGATTGGCCAAGGCGTAAGGGGTAAGGTGGTAGTACCCGCGCTTGAAAACGGCCAGCATGTTGAGATAGATGGCCAAAAAGTTCCCCACCAGCAGGTTAAACAAGCTGATATAGAGAAGTGGCCCCGGGAAAAGCGGCTCAATTGCCACGCTTCTGGTCACCAGCCAGTAGATGAACATCAGCCAAAAGAAAGGAGACACGGCACTGGTAGCAACGCTCCCGCCGATAAAAACCTGTAGCGTCAGCCAGCCCCTAAAGCCCACCTTTCGTATAAAGGTAAACGGGTGCCGGTTGTGAACGAGAAAGGTCTGCAGGTAGCCTTTCTGCCAGCGCGAGCGCTGTCTGATCCAGTTCCGGACCCGGCTGTTTGCCTCTTCGTAGGTAGTGGAATTTAACACCCCCACTCTGTACCCCCGCCCGTAAGCGCGAATTCCCAGGTCGGCGTCCTCTGTCATGTTGAAGGGATCCCAGCCGCCAAGTTCCCGGAGTTTTTCCGTGCGGAAGTGATTGGAGGTGCCTCCGAGGGGTATAGGCAGGTTCAACCGGTCAAGCCCGGGTAACAGGTAATCGAACCAGTACGAGTATTCCAGAGTGAACATCTTAGTAAGGAAGTTCTCGTCCCGGTTGTAGAAATTCAGCGCCGCTTGGAAGCAGACGTACTTGTCTGGGTACTTGCGGAAGGCCACAACCGCCTTTTTGAGCTGATCCGGCTCGGGAATATCCTCGGCATCGTAGATTGTCAGGTATTCTCCACGGGCCAAGGCCAACCCGAAATTGCACGCCTTGGGCTTGGTCTGGGGGAAACTCTTGGGCACCACAATGAAGCGCCAGTTGGCTGGCGGGCGGGCCTCTTTAGCTGCCCGTAAGGTTTCTTTATCTTCCTCCTCGAAAAGAAAAATCACATCCAGCCTGTCCTGCGGGTAGTCAAGGCGCTTCAGCCCTTCTACTAGGGTCCTCACCACCTCCGGCTCCTTGAAAACCGGAACCAGTACTGTATAGACCGGCAGGCTCTTCTCGTCAAGGGCACGCACCTCGTCCTCTGTTACCGCACCCTCCATCTCGAACTTGGCGCCGACCAGGCTCAGTACGAACTTGAACACAATGGAGGCCAGGAAAAAAACGTTTAAGCCACCGACAAGGAAAGCCAGTGCCCCGATGGGCTCCCTGGTCAGCCAGTAAAGGTACGCAACGGCGATCACATATCCGGCAAGTACCTGCCAGGGGACAAAAACCCTCATTGCTGACTCCTCGGGAGTCCGATAGAAAAGACCGGTCACCGCCTCCCCCAGTATCTCTTCCCTAAAACACTGCTCGACCAGCCAGGAAATATCCCGCTCACTAGCCAGCAATTTCTCGATCTTCGCCGCCCCCGTTTTATCCCCTACAAGACGGTCCACATGCGGGCAGCGCGGGTCACTGGTCAGGACGATTACCTTTTCCCCTTCCCTGCGCAAGGGGAAAAAGAAGTGCTTGAGCAGCACCTCTGGCTGGAAACGCCGTGCCAAATCCCAATCGGCCGCAGCAGCCAACTCCTGAAGTCTCCTGCCAATGTAGGGAATATTAAGCTGCTCAGCCAGAGCCTCGTAAAGCTGCAGGTTGTTAACGTAGCCCTGGGCTACCAGAATTTGTCCCAGCAGGCCCCCTGACTTCCTTTGGAGTGCAAGGGCGTGCTCAAGCTGCTCGGGTGTAATAAGGCCACGCTCGAGGAGCAACCTGCCCAGGAGTTGGTGCTCACCGGACAAGCCAAACACCCCTTAATGCCTGGCGGGGTAGCGGGCCAGACGAATGTAAACAAGATAAGCCAGCACGCTTAGAACAACCAGCAAGCCTACAAAGATAGGAACCCGGTACCGGTGGTAATAATACCACAGATCTTTCCCCTCTCCCTCAACCCGAGCCCGCATCTTTTTTCCTACGTCGAATCCCACCAGCTGATCGTCGCGGCAAAACGCCACGTTCCCGCGCAACCGCCTCAGGTTGTCCGGATTGACCAACTGGCGAGCAAGAGCTTGCATTTCAGAAGTACCTTGCCCGTGAAAACTAAGGGCAACGGCAGGGACTTTACCAAACACATAGAAAACCTGCGCGATACCAAAAGGCTCGTCGGCCGCCGCCTCGAAAACCCGCTCCTGTGTCAGCGGGTTGTAAATGACAATCTTACCCCCACTAGCGTCTACCGGAGGATGGAACTCCTTCATTAGATCCGGCGGGAGGGCAAACAGTACCCACCCCTTTTCGACCTTTTTGAGAGCGCCCTCTATGTCCCGGCCGGTCGAAGCAAATGCGACCTGTACCTGAATAGGAACGCGGTCCATCTGTCTCACGGCGGCGAGCATATTCCCGGCAGCCAGAAGATAGGGCGTCACGTCCTGCTCCGGAAGCACTACGTACGCACTGCCTATAAAACTACCCGGTATACTAGAGAAGGAGAGGTACTCATCTCTCCGGTGGCCGCTCACCTCAAGATAGGAGCGGTTGCAAAAAAGCCCCTCGAAAGGCATGGTCCCCTTTACACAATTGCCTACCTCCGGGTAATAGGAGTAGACCAACTCTAAAGTATTCTCCTGCCTGAGTGCGTAATCCGGAATGGGGACGCTGAAGCCGTTTATCTCTCCCTCCCTACCTAAGGGGAGTGCCTTAAGCAGGAACCCGTTGAGGTAAATTTTCAAGTATAGCCTATCCTTGTCGCTGGCTAAGGGAGTATACCGTCCAAAGAGTACCAGCCGCATGTTAGCAGGCCGACCACCCACATCGGACAAGGTAAAGGTGTAAGTGGCTTTGAGGTCACCAATCCCCCGCACAGTGACCGGGCTGTAACCGAGATCCTCAAAAGAGATTTTGACCGGTGTCTCCTCCGCCTCAGAAGCCCTTGCCACACCTATCCCTATTTCCTTCCCTAAGAAGAGGCTCCTATAAGATGAGATGAAGGCATCTGCCGCCCCCGGTCCCAGGTGAAGCACTCCTTTCTCGTCCAGGTGTAGACTGTTACCGGAGTCCTCGATCACAATCGCAGGTCCAGCGGTAGGTGTCTCCCCGAAAGGTAGCACCTCCACCGCCACACCCTTGTCGCGGAAGAACCGTCGCAAAAAAGCATAGGTCTTTAGATAGCAGGTGGCCGTTTCCGCCGAGATCGTCCTTGGTGCCACGAGGTACACGCGGTCAAAAGAGCCACCTAAAAAGTCTGCAATGTTCCTAGGCTGTTGCGCAACACCCGCGAGGGTAACACTGGTGTCGTTATGCAGCACCACCCACAGGTTGCCGGTGGCGAGATCCTGGCAGATATTATCGGTTATAAAAATGTGCATGCGAACCTCGATTTTAAGCACACCGGGTACCGGTGGAGGCGTGATTCCGGCAAGCGGCACCTTCACAAATACCTCCTGCCCGGCATCACGTAGATCTCCCAGCAGGGCAGTATAAACCGGACTGTCGGCGACAAAAACTTTAATCGAAGAGTTAGGGTCTAAAACCGGCGAGAAGGTTAGGTGCAGGTTGATGGCACTTTTGCCAAAACCCATGCCAGGAGTTACCGGGACATAGAAGACAAAGGAAGGATCACTTCCTCCCAGTTGAATGTCGTGCGGGTACCCCAGACGTGCTAAGGTGAAAATCTGTGTGTTCTCTTCGGTCTGCCCGGAAGCTTTCTCCGGGAAGGCTGGACTGAGCAGCACTGCAAAACAGAAAACAGTAAGGAAGAATGTTCCCGTGAAAATCCCTGCCTTTGCGAGTGTTTTTCCCTTCTCCGAAACCGACAACATGTCACCCCCTACCGCTTTTATGCCCCTCGGGTTAATCGGCGGCTCTCCCGAAGTCGTCTTCCAGGCGCTCGATGTCGTCCTCGCCCAGATACTCCCCTATCTGGGTTTCGATGAGCTCTAAGACCACCTTGCCCGGGTTCTCCAGCCGGTGGCTCAAGCCCGCCGGGATGAAGACGCTTTCCCCCGGGCGCAAAAGCTTCTCCTCCCCGTCCACCGTTATGCGGGCCGTCCCCCGCACCACCACCCAGTGCTCGCTCCGGTGGTAGTGGCGCTGCAGGCTGAGCTTTTTCCCCGGCAGCACCGTGAGCCTCTTTATCTTGTACCTCTCCCCTTCCTCGAGCACCGTATAGCTCCCCCAGGGACGGTAGGCGGTGCGGTGCACCACCGCCCGCTCGTCCCTCCGGCGGGCGAGTTCCGCATAGACCTTCTTGACCTCCTGGGCATCGCGGCGGGAGGCTATCAGAAGCGCATCGCCGGTATCGACAACGACCAGGTCTTCCACCCCTACCACGGCAGTCAGCCGTTCACAGATCACCAGGTTCCCCCGGGCACCGTAAAGGAGGCAGTCGGCTCCCAGACCCTGAACGACCACCGCGTTCCTCTCCTCGCTCTTTGGCAGGGCCTCGTAAACAGCATCGAAACTGCCCAGGTCGTTCCAGTAGGTCTCCAGCGGAACTACCGCTACCCGGCCTGATTTCTCCACGATTGCGTACTCAACCGAGATTTCCGGCGCTTTGGCATAGGCCTCCTCGATACCGGAGGAAGAGGCAAAAACTTACCATACTTCCGGAGCCAGAAGCTCAACTTCTTTAAAGAAGAGCTCGGTATGGAAGACATACATCCCACTGTTCCAGTAGTATCCCTGATTTACGTACTCCGCCGCTCTAGCCGCGTCGGGCTTTTCTTTAAACTCCTCCACTTTAAACCCCAGCCCGAGGCTCTCCCCCGGCTTTATGTAGCCGTAGCCGGTGTGGGGCCGGCTGGGCTTTACGCCGAAAGTCACCAGATAGTCCGAAGCCAGCTCCTCCGCCGCCCGGAAAGACCTAAGCAAGCTTTCATCGTAACGGAGAAGGTGGTCGGAGGGGAGCACCGCCACGGTAGCCTCCCTCCACCTCTTCTGTATCTCCCTCATCCCCCAGCAGATGGCCGGGAGGGTGTTCTTACCCTCCGGCTCCAGGAGAAGGTTTTCTTCCGGCAGGCTGACCCCCAGTTCGGCCAGGTCGTCCAGCACCCGGAAGCGGTACTCGCAGTTGGTGACGACGAAGATCTCTTCAGGGCTTGAGAGTTTGAGTGCCCGCAGAACGGCGTGCTGGAAAAGGGAGCGGTTGTCGAAAAGGCGGACGAACTGCTTGGGCATGAGCTCGCGGCTTAAAGGCCAGAGCCTGGTTCCCTTTCCTCCCGCCAGGATCAGAACCTTCACTTTCTTCCTCCCGCGCTGGCTTCTGGTCTATAGCTATCTGTTTTCGCCATCCGTTTCTTTTTTCCTGTCGAGGCTCAACATTTCTTAACCTTTCTCGATATGTAGCTCTGCTGTTGGAATACGGCCGGAGATACCAAAAACACCACACCCTATTCTGCTTGCAAGAGAGTCCAGCCCGCTTAAAAAATCCTTTAAGGTTTACATTGAGTACTCCCCAGAAAGCCTTGCAAGAGCATAATGTACAGTAGAACCTCGCCCAGGCCTTCTCCCTGTCGAAGCCCGGGGGCAGGTCCACCCCGACTCCCCTGGCCCTCAGGAGAAACCGCGCGGCGTCCGGGTCCCTGCTTTCCCTCTCCACCAGCTCCAGCGCCCTCCCCGCGTCCTCCTGGAAGCACATAGGGAAGACCCGCGCCGCCAGGCTCCCGAGTTCTCTCCTGAAGCTGGGCGAGGGGAACCTGGAAAGCACGTACCTCACTACCTCCCTGAGTCCCGCCTTTCGCTTCTTCGGCGGCACCTTGCAGAGCCTACTCAGGGACTCCCAGCACCCGGCGCTGCACAGCCCCGCGACAACCCTCTCCGCGAAGCAGTACCACCAGAATTCCTTTTCGGAGAGTTCTATTGAGAGCCCGAGTTCCCGACACTTTTCCCGTAGGACTGCCAGCCTTCCTTCCACAAAAACCACCTCCTGAAAAAAGAGAAACCCCGGTTTTGAACCCGGGGCTTCTCAGCACCACCAGGAAGCAGGCTTTTCCTGCTTCTCAACGGTGACAGGTCCGGGCAGGGCTTCGAGCTGTTTCGGAAGGCACAGGGCCGACCGGTGCGCGATCTCTCGTGACGTCCTTATCTGTTAAACTCAACTCAGAGCCGTTGCCTTGGCAGGAAAACCGGCCTGAGTTGGCAAAGCCTAAAACCTAGCCCTAAGTCCGGGAAAAGGCCTTGACGTCCAGCAGTTCGACTGCTTTGGGGAGACTCGCCTTTCCCGGAATAATATGCAGGCAAGCCAGGGTCTATAGAGGGGAGCGCTTCGAGCGCCAGTGCTAGATA
>NZ_QSLN01000020.1 GCF_003368535.1 Ammonifex thiophilus | reverse complement strand
GGAAGGGGACAGGTGGACCTGCTACGTCTGGGGTCTGGGGCTCGTCGAGGAGGAAAGGGACGGGAAGGCACTCTTCTACCACTACGACCTGCGGGGAAGCACCGTGGCTTTAACGGACGAGAAGGGAAAGGTCACCGATCGGTTCTGGTACGGGCCTTACGGGGAGCTGGCAAGGCACGAGGGGAAGGCCGACACGCCCTTCCTTTACGACGGCCGGGACGGGGTGATGACCGACCCCAACGGGCTTTGCTACATGCGGGCCAGGTACTACAATCCGGAGATCAAGAGGTTCGTAAGCCGGGACGTGGTAGATGACAGCGCTCGGGAAGGACAAAGCTTGAATACCTATGCCTTCGTGCGTGGCAACCCGGTGAACCACATCGATCCTTCCGGACTGGTAACCTTTGCAATCGGTTTTTCTGTGTCGGGGGGAGCGGGTATAGGAACAACTTATCAGACAATCCTTGTAATCGACTTTAAGGGTAATGTAGGACTTGCCAAGACGGTGGGCGGGGGAGCTTATGCCGGTTGCTCTGCTGGCGGAGGTCTTATTATCCAAACTACTTCTGCAGAGACTATATGGGATCTGGAAGGGGTAGGGTTTTCGAAAGAAGTAGCTGCGGGAATCTGGTTTGGGGGGCGCGCGGGTCTTATTGGTGGTCTGGTGGGGGGGAAAGCTACGCTGGAGGAGAAATCGGCTTGGGATGTACAATAGGACTGGAGCCAGTTATTCCGATAATGGGAGTGCCGGTTGCGATCTCGTCGACAACTTTTGCAGCGGAGACCAAACTTACCCATGTTTGAGTTTGGAAGCAAGTGCCTCAGAAATTCATTGGACATCTAAAGAAGCAGTTTGGTGTTTTTCAATGGAAGTGACTCTGCCCAGGTAGTATTACCGAGGAGCGAGATCAGGTATGTCTTTGATTCTCTTTGTTCTGTCCCTGGGATTCTTGTTCATTGGAGTTGTATGGCTTTTTTCTGTCGGGTTTTATGTGATGTATAAAGGCATAACCCGAAACTACGTTGTGTATCTGGAACAAAATTACCCTGAGATATGGCGGTGGCTTTTCAGGCGTTCCAGACTGTACCGCATGCTGTTTGGTGACCAGGCTCCAGCTCCATCCGCGTCCTGGCCCCCGTTTACTGGTAGAGCGGTAAGGCTTTGGCTGCTTCCTTCCGAAGAGCTAAAGCAAATGGAAGAGTACCGGAGATTTCTAAGCGACCCGGTTATGAGGGAATTCGTCCGGCTGCAAAAGCTTTTCCTCTGGAGTTTCGGGATATGTTACGCATTGTTCATCCTTACCACCCTGGCTTTCGGCCTTGTGGTGGCACGGGAGTGACGGGCAGAGCTTGAACCGGTATTCTTATGTTAACGGGAACCCTATAAGTCGCATAGATCCCGCGGGATTGTGGTACATCGATGTGAATGTTCCATACGGGTGGTGGATTGGTGGGACGGGCGGATTCGTGATCAGCCCGGAAGGAGTCTACGGGTATCTTGGCGGTGGATGTTGGGTTGGATTTCAAGTGGGATATAGTTTTGAAAGCAGGGATCTATTTGGGGAGGTTGGTTTGGTAACTCCCGGGGCCTCGCTTACAGGCTATCATGTCTGGAAGCTCCGGGAGTGGCCATGGAGGGACAGGAAAGAAGGGAGTGTCAAGTGATATGGGTCGAGATGTGGTGGATACTATTGGTGGCATCATATTTTTGGCTATGGGATTGTTTTTTACGGTGTTTTACAGAAAATGCGCTCGTGAAGCCGTAATGTTTCAGAACAAGGTGTTTTTCGGGCTGCTTCGTAAATTACTTTACATGCTGTTTCGCATTCGTATTAGAGAACTTGGTGAATTTGAAGAGAAGATAGGTCGAGTCGCCTACTTGTTAGCAGGTATAGTATCCATTGTGTTTGGCCTGTTAATCCTGTTTGGAGTAATTAAATTCAGGTGAGCCTGCGTGCGCCCGCCGGCGGCCAACCGTCTGAAACGTTTTCTCCGTGGTAACTGTTCCCGGCGATGTTTCGGCCTGTTTGGACGTTTCCTGGAAACGGGTGAGAGCTTGAGTTACCTGTATACGTTTGGCCACGAAAAGGCAAGGACGACAACGGAGTTGGCCCGCTTGGCGGCGGAATGGATCACAGGGAAAGCACCGAAACCTGCTCCTTTCTGGGTAGAGGAGGTGCTGAAATAATCGAGCGATGTTTGAAGCGGCGGTGCTGTCGAAGCTGAAGGCCATGAGTGATGACACGCTGTGGTTGCTCATGCTTGCGCTGGGCCTTGCACCCATACTCCTGATAGCCTGGGTCGTGGACCTGAAGGGGTATGCCCTCCTGGGGCGGGACTACCGGTTTTGGGGGCCGGTGTCTGTGGTCGCAGCTGCGTTTCTGGCGCTGCTGGCGATTACCGTCCTCAGGATCGAAAAGCTACAGCACTCTCTGTGGCAGTGGCTCGCGGCCTGCGCTGGTATGCTCGTCTTCACCTACTTTTACTCTCGTTACCTGGGCAACATGATCTGCGATCTGCGGGAGCAGAGGCGGAGCATGGGCTACGATCAGGGCTTGAGGGAGACCCTGCGCATGCGGCGGGACTTCGAGGCGAGGCAGCGCTTCGAGCGGAGTCCTGCAGGGATGGACCTGCAGGGGAGGCTCGAAGCCCTGGCGGGGAAGTACGGCGCAGACGCGGCCTGTTACCTGGTTCCCCACAGAGGGTACCGGAAAGGGGAGAAGAACGGTTACTGCGTACTCCTGGCCGCAGGCAGGCTTGCCGGGAAACTCAAGTGGAGGCACTTCGATGTGCCCGACCTGCCCCCGCGGCCCGCTGTGCTGAGGCCGACCGGGGAGTCGTCCGAGCTGTTTCGGCTGTTCCGGGAGGTGGCCGTCATCCCCGTGGAGCGTTTTCCCGGGAGATGCCCCGATGGCCTGATTCTGGAGGCACGGAAGGGCTTCATCCTGGTCGGCGTCGCAGGAGAGGGCAGGAAGGTAGACGAGAGGGTGATAGGAGAGGTGGAGGGCTGGCTCGTAGGAAGAGCGACAGGCGGCTCAGGGCGTGGTTGAGGCCGTTGGCCGGGTGAAATTTCAATCGTGGAAAGGATGAGGGCTTTATGCCCTGGCTGGACCGGTTGGAAAAGTACGGCGACCTGCTGTTCATCCTGATAGTCGGCCCCGTCCTTTGGGGGTGCTTATGGGTGTGGAGGATAACCGCCTACGGTTACCTGACACCTAAGGAAGCGTGGGTACTCAGGAGCATGGGAATTATCTTCCCCCTTTTATCGTTGCTTTTCTACTCTCTCCCTTTAAGGATCAAGCGCTTCCACAGGTACCTCCCTGTTACGTTCGCTGGAAGCTTCTTGCTATTTATTCTCATTTTTCTGATGACGGCCCCCGATAGACCCGGGAAGCCTAACCCGTTCTGGCGGGACTTTCTCTTCAGCGTGAGCGGCCAGGTGTTTGGCCTGCTCTCCTTGGGGGTGGCCTGGCTTCTCTACTATGCTGCGGGCAGTGTTGCTGTCCTCTCTTCCCTGAAGCGCAAGTTCAGGGAGCTTGCTCCCCGGCTGGGTGTCGAACTGGCGTTTTACTACGACCCCCGGGAGAAGGACCACATACGCCTGCCCGACATCTATGCAGCGCCACAGTTTACCGTTTTGGGTATTCCCGGTGCAAGGGTGAAGTTTCCCTTCATGAGAGAAATCATCGACACCCTGCTCGCTTCTCCGCCCCCCTGCGGAGACCGGGCGGTGGTGCTGGAGGACGGCTCGGAGCTGGGTCCTCTCTTTTCCCGGTTCGGCAAGGTGCTGGTGGTGCCGAAGCGCACGGAGTGGGACAGGAAGCTCCCCGTCTTTCTCCAGGTCCTCCGTGGCTGCGTGATCGTCTGCTTCCGGAAGGGTAAAGAGGTTGCCCCGGCAGTGCTGGAAGAAGTGAAGAAAGCGATAGAGGAGGCGTGGTGAGGATGCAGTGGCGGTTACTTTGGAACCGGAAGCGCAGGGGCAAGTCTTTTGAGAAATGGTGGAGCCTATCAGTAGTAGGTTTCCTGATGCTTCTGTTCCTTCTTCATTTCGTTTCACCGGCCTGGGCCGTTAACTATTCTTACGATCCCCTGGGCCGGCTCATCTCGGCGGACTACGCTACGGGCCAGAAAGTCACCTACTCCTACGACCCCGGCGGCAACCTGCTGCGGGTCACCTTCGAGGGAACACCCGTCCTGCTCGAAGGATTGAAAGTGCATCCCGAAACTCTGAGCCTGACGGTAGGGCAGAGGGTCGGGCTCACGGTGACGGCCGTCTACTCGGACGGCACGGAGGCAGACGTGACGGGTGTTGCCGGCTACTCCTCGGGAGACGAAGGCGTAGCGCGGGTGGAGCCCGGCGGAAAGGTGGTGGCCGTGGGTCCGGGGAAGACGCTGATAACCGTTACCTGGAGCGGCCTGACCGGCCGTGCCACGGTCACCGTAGTGCCCGCTTCCGGGGGCGGCGGTGGGGCGGCTATCATCCGGCCTTCCGTCACCACCAGTGACCCGGCCGATGGAACTCGGGACGTGCCCGTGGATAAAGCGATCAAGCTCGGCTTCAACACCTCCATCCAGAAAGGAGACGGCTGGGACAGGATCACTCTCAAGGACGCCTCCGGCAGGGAAGTCAAAATCACCGCCTCCGTGATAGAAGAAAGCTTCCTCGTCGTCAAGCCTGAGGCCGAGCTCGCCTACGGCACCACCTACACTCTCACCGTTCCGGCCAATGCCGTTAAAAGTGCCACCGGCCACGGCCTGAGCTCCGGCTTCACCCTGACCTTCACCACCGCTAAAGAGCCGGAGAAACCCGGGAAGCCGGAGCAGCCCAAGCCCAAGTTCAAAGACATGACCGGGCACTGGGCCGAAAAAGTGGTCCTGGAGCTGGCCGCGAAGGGGCTGGTCGCCGGCTACCCGGACGGCACCTTCAAGCCCGACAACCCCATAATGCGGGCCGAGGCGGCGGCCATGATCTCAAGGCTTTTGGAGAAGCTTCCTTCCCGGTAAGCCCGAACTTTTCCGAGACCGGTGCGGCCCGGCAGGTCCGGGCCGCTTTTCTTTTTCGGGGAGGTGAGCCTAGAGTGTTGTGCCTTCTGGCCGTCGAAGAAGAGGTGGCCCGGGTGGTGAGGGCCAACCTGGAGAGGGCGTTCCCCTCCTGGCGGTTCGAGACCGCGACCTCCGCCGTGGAGCTGAAGGAGTGGGCGGGCAGAAATGTGGACATCCTGGTGCTGAGCCGCTTCCTGCCGGGAGAAGACCCGGTGAGGCTTTTAAAGAGGCTCAGGGAGCTCTTCCCGGTCTCCCATGTGGTCTTGCTGGCGGGGGCAGAGTCCGACGCGCAGAGGGCTTACGTGCGGGCGGCGCGGGACCTGGGCTTTGGAAGCATAGTCACCGGCAGGCTCCCGGGTACCAATCGAACCATTGTGGGATTGAAAGCAGGATCACAAAACCAGCCTTTCATGAAGGTAGGGGCCTTCAGTGTCGCCTAAGATGATCGGAATGGGTGCGGGGACCGTCTGGTATTTCGCATACGGGTCGAACATGAGCGCTGCCCGGATGCGCGAAAGGGTTGGAGAGGTCGGTGGTTGGGAGGAGCGCATTCCCGGCGTCCTCGAGGAGTGGCGGCTGGTCTTCAACAAAGTGGCGAGCCGAAACCCGCGCGAGGGCTTTGCAAACATAGAACCGTCGGCCGGGGAGAGAGTGGAGGGCTGCCTCTACCGGCTTTCTGAAAGTGTGCTGGAAAGACTGGACCGCTACGAAGGAATGAAGAGCGGTCACTTCAAGCGCATGCAGGTTACCGTGATCCGAAAGGACACCGGCGAAAGCGTTATTACTTACACCCACATGGCCTGGCCGGAGTAGGTAAGGAATGGCCTGAGGCCGTCCAGAGAGTACATGGAACACCTCCTGGCCGGGCGGGACTGTGTAAGCGAAGAATACCTCCGGAAGCTTAAGGAAACGGCGCTGCTGGATTGAAAAAGCTCTTTCTCCTCCGATCCACTGCGCCGACCGTCGGAAATTTCATACCCTCCTTAATAATTTCCCTTTTTACCGTGCAGTCCTTTTCGTTCCCCTCCTTTGCCGGTTTTCCTCCAAAGCCACTGCAAGCCACAAAATACTCCGTTTCCCCACGCAGGGACAGAAGCTGAGGTTTTGTAAATTACAGGGAGGAATCTCCCGGTTGCTGGCGAATTACAACTTCCCAAAGGGTTCCAAGTGCATAAATGGGGTGCTTAGCGGTGCCGGGCAAGGGCGTCGAGAGCGAAGGCCAGGAACAGGAGAAAGTAGCTGACGCCTTTGTGGTGTTTATATACCCGTTCTTTTTCGCTCAGGACGACTACCGGAGAGTCCTGGGAAGTGTCCTGGAGGACCCTTGCTGGCAGCTGGAAGTCACGAGTCCCTGGGCCGTGGACTCTTCGAGCCGGGATCCTTCGATAGAAGAAGAAAGGCGGCATCTCCGGTATTTCTACCCCTATGTGCGGGAGTTTTTTCTTCCCTTCCTCTGCCTTTGCTAGCAGAGAAGAGCTGGTGGAGGCGCTGTCCTGCTTTCCTCCCGAAAAAGTGTACCTCAAGTGTCCAAAGCACCTGGAGTTATCCCCCGCAAGGAAGCCCGACCGCAAACGGCAGCTGGGCCTCCTTATGTCCTGGCAGGTAACGCGCTGGCGGTGGAACTTTGAGCAGTCCGATACCATTCCTCAGGAATTTGGCTTTTACACACAGCAGACGCGCTTCGAGAAGGTCTCTCTCCTTTTGTTTTCCACAGGGGTCGGTTTTCTGCTGCTGGATGTGAAACCAATGGAAGGGATAGTCTCCAGGAGATTCTCCAGAAGATTTGCAGTGCTGGACGAGATGCCTTCCGGCCCAAAGGCCGCGAGGGTGGACTACCCGGACGGAGCGAAAAAACTTTTACAAGAAGTTATCGAGAACAACCTGCTCGGGTTTTTACCTGCCGAGATCCGCGACAAGGGGAGTTATGTTTCCGGTGAGGCAAAGCTTTACCGGTATCATTTCTGCTGTGTGGAAACGGAAGAAGAACGAGATCGCTTATGGGAGAAGCATAGAACCAACACCCGGGTCATTCCGGAAGAAGGAAAGTTCCAGGCCGGCAGTGCCTGGGGTTACTTCACCAAGGAGGAGGCTTTTATTCTGGCGTGCAACCTGCGGGACGGAAGCCCCAGCTACGAAGATCTGAAGCGTTACTGGCGCACTTTCTACTTCGATGTATTTCTCCACGCTTTTTACCACCGTCTGAGCCTTTTAAGGTTCTCCGTAGAACTCAGCAGGATAGACGAGCTGCTGGCCCATACGGATAAAGTCGAGAGGCTGCACCGGCGCTTCCTGGAATTCACCAACAAGGCCTGGTTCGGCCACCTCACCCAAGCGGAGTACGGCAACCTCATCTGGAAGTGCTGCAAGAAGGTTATGGAAACCGAGCAGCTGTACGAGGAGGTGAAGACTCAGCTCCAGGAACTGGACGAGTATCTGGAGCGCAAGTGGCGGGAGCAAAGGGAAAAGCTGGTGCATCTGCTTTCCTGCGTCGGATTTTCGCTCAGCGTTGTAGTCACCCTGTTTTCCACCAATCTGCTGACGGTAAGGAGCTGGAAAGTGTTACACTGGTGGGAAGCGCTGGTATTTATGATCGCCGTGGTGCTGGTGGCTTACCTAGTGATCTGGTGGTACCTGCGGCGCTCGCTTGAAAAGAAGCTGTCCCTTTCGCCTTCCGGGAGGCGGAGAAGAGTGCGAACTGTACCGGGCCGTGATGTGGATAGTGGCGGTTTGACATCAAACGGCTGCAAGGGGGAAGGAAAAAGTGCGTTCTATTAAGATCGGAATCAAAACTCTCACACCGCTCTGGACCGGTGGTGTAAATAGGGATTGTGATCGGCTACACGAGACGGGGCTCATAGGCTCTCTGCGCTGGTGGTTCGAGGTGGTGGTGCGGGGTTTAGGAGGCTATGCTTGTGACCCAACGGGCAAAGAAAAAGAAGCCTGCGATCTCGATGAGGCTAGGTACATGCAGCTTCGTCGTGAGGGAAAATCACCGATGGAAGCTGCGAGTGAAGCTGGACTCTGTAGGGTGTGTTTACTTTTCGGAACCACCGGGTGGCAAAGGGCCTTCCGCCTGGAGGTAGAGGCGGCTTCCGCGGCTCCCGTTGCGAGCAGTCCAAAACAACGCAGTCCAGAACAATGCAGTCCAAAACCACTTCTTCTGCCAAGCGGCCGCTGCCACGGCCAAAGGGCAGGCGGGTGGTATGTTTTGCCCGGCATGTATGGAGACTTCACCGTGCTCCTTCACTTCCGGCCGGAGGGCGAGAAGGAATGGCCTCTGCTTGCCGGTGTACTCAAGCTGATGGAGCATTGGACGGCCATCGGTGCAAAGGCGACGGGAGGTTACGGAGTTTTTCGCATTGATCGCATTGAAGATGGCCGAGACTTTGACCAGTTTTTAGAGCAAGAACCGTCATCTTTGGATTCCGCCGAGGGGGACTCCGGTGAAGGAAACTCTACCGAGCTTCCCCGTCTTACTGACGGCTTTTTCGCTAAGGTCAGGTTCAAGCCCTGTAATGATGACTGGTGGCAACAGTTCAGGGAAGTGCGTTTAGCTCTGGCAGAAAATCCTCCCTGCGGCGACCACAAAAGTAACCGGATGGACAGAGATTCCTTTCAATGCTGGCTCGATAAAGGGGTCTTTCCCATAAGTCCCATTGTCCGCAACTGGCTCAGGTACTCCTGGTTCTCGAAGCTCGGGTTTTCGGTATCGGAAGAAGAACTCCTCTTCGGTGTGGTAAAGGGAAACAATCGCCGCCGTACGGCCATCGGTATATCGCACGCCTACCAGGTAGGAGATAAACTATGGGAGTTTCGGGTTTGGGGGTGCCGACCCCCCGAGCTGAAAGATAAGTGGCAAGAGTTTGTGGAGAAGCTTTACGAAGCGCTCCAGGAACCAAATAACGCAAGTGGAGGCAAAAAGGGCTTACCATCCATATGGGATAAGCCAGACTGGAAAGAAGAGAACAAAAACAGTTACCGCAACGATGGAGGGCTTTTCGGTGAGATCGCTGAGATCGTTAAACCGGAAGGCATTGTTTGGCGCGAATTTAATTCGGATAGGGACACAGTG
Organism: Ammonifex thiophilus; assembly: GCF_003368535.1. Taxonomy (GTDB): domain Bacteria; phylum Bacillota; class Desulfotomaculia; order Desulfotomaculales; family Ammonificaceae; genus Ammonifex; species Ammonifex thiophilus. The sequence continues at coordinate 15,975 of NZ_QSLN01000020.1, read as the reverse complement.
AGCAAGCTCGACAATAAGTGGGAGTTCTTTATCAGCTTGACGGAAGAAAGGGTGAAGTAAGGGTGTTTATTAAGGAATGGTTGGCCTGGCAGGCAAATTCCGGGCAAGCAAATTCCAAAAACATTCTTGAGGATATAAGCGAGTGCGTTAAAGAACCGAGGCAGCGAAAGAAAGAACTGAAGATATGTTTAAAAGATAAGATAAAGTATTCACTTAGAGAATGCTCCGCGTCCGACAAATACCGGGAAGCACTCAAGAAGATTCACTGCCTTGCGAGGTGGGCCTTTCACCTGGATGCCATCGGTACGGGAAAGGACCCGGTTATGGAGCTCTACTGCGAGCTATACCGCGGAGAGGCAAATGCAAGTGTGGGAGAAAACAGGCTCTATGAATCCTTACAGAACATGGGAGTTATTCCAAAACTGTATAAAGAGGATCTTTCCCGGTTGCCGGCGGGTAGTTTCTTCATAAGCTTTAAGTTTCGACTCCGGAAGCCGTACATTTCGAGAGACGACACAGAATTCTACGTCATCGACAACCCGGTAAAAAAGGACTGGGTCTTCAAAGTTCCTTACATTGCTTCTAGCCAGTGGAAAGGGTGCCTGCGTACTGCGATGGTTAGGCAGTTGGTAGACTGGTGGACAAGTCTGCAAAGCGAAGACCAGAAGAAGAAGCAAGACGAGTTTATCAAAAGGCGGCTTCAGTTGGTGCGGCTTTTCGGGAATGAGCAGGAAGTGGACATGAACAGCACTGAACTGGAGGCCTACCTGGATCGCGCAGGAGGAGATGAACTAGCAAAAGAGTACCGGAAGAAGCTTAAAGAACTGTACGGTGCGAGCCGGCAGCAGCGTGACGTTCACCGAAGGGGGCGCCTGATGTTCTATCCAACTTTCTTCAGCAGTATTGGCCTTGAGGTGATCAACCCGCACAGCCGGAAAACCGGGGCAGGGGAGCGGCCGGTCTACTTCGAGACTGTGCCGGAAGGTGAAACTGGGCGTTTTCTCCTTTTGTACGTTCCTTTCGACCGCGTGGGGAAAGATCCGACAGGGACCATTCGGGAGATAGCCGAGGATCTGCGTAAGGTGGCAGAAGGGGTGGTGTTCCTTCTCACGGGGTTTGGTTTCGGAGCCAAGACTTCCAGCAGCTTTGGGCTGGCTCGTTCTGAGTTATGTGATGGGGAAGAAGGAAAGATTGTTGTTAGTGTACCAGGAAAAGAACCGAAGGAAGAGGGCTTTGCGGTACTCGACTTCGAAAAGGACAATGGCCTGGTCAAAAGAGCAAGTGAGCTGGCGGGTGGCCTGCTCGGGCAGGAGGTGGCTGGCGGTGACTGTTGAGGATGTTTTGAAGTATCGGCAGGCAGTTCTTCTTGCTTCGGCAGGAGCTCTGCTGCATAACCTGGGCAAGGTGAGTAGCCGGTTTGTGGAGATGCAACTCGGAATCTTAAGGGAAAGGGGAGAAAAATACTATTTCCAAAATATAGCCGGATTATTGTTAGAAGATGCTACCGGCCAAGCAAGCTCTATCTCCTTCATTTCTGAGGCTAAAAACTTTGGCGGTAGCAGTGATGTAACATCCTTAGTCTTGGCCCAACGGACGAAGAAGGCCCTTAGGTTACCACTTGGAGGATTGCCAAAACCTTTTGATGATCGTCTAAGTCCGGTGTACCGCATAGGCGACCTTATTGAATATCTTGGTCTGAACCCCTTCCAGCTATATAAGGGAAGACCGTGCCCTATTCAGCAACTTTTTCCTTCCTCCCTCCTTACCCACCTAATGTACAGATGCCACCATGGGGCCTCAGGTGGGGAAAAAGATAAGATCTACCGGCTACAGCAGGTCCTGCCCCTTTACCTGGCCACACCTCTGGGCTTCGAGCGGCCGGCACCGGACCTAAAGGAGTACGACTGGATCAAAGACGAGGTTGAAAAAATCATCCAGGAGCATCTTTCTGAACCTGGGAAGTTTTCTTTGCTCAAGTTTATGAAGGCACTGAAGCCCCTTCTCTGCCGGATCCCGGCGGACACACAACGCGGGGTTAACGATGTTACCGTCTGGGATATCGGCCACAGCGGGATGGCTTTCCTGAAGGCTGGGATCTGGAGCTGCGTCGGTAAGAACCTCACCCACGATGACCTTGCTGATTGGCAGGGGCAGGGGCACCCACGCTGGCGGCTCTGGCGTGTGGGATTAAACGGGCTTGATTTCCTCGCCGGTGCGGTGAGCGTGGCCGACCTTCGGGTACGCCAGCAAGCTCTGCGGGAGTTCTTCGATACCGTCCGCAGTTTTGTGGAAGAGGAATACCCGGTGGCTACAGAAGTATACCGCGACGAGAACCAGGCCATCTATATCTTTCCCGACTGGAAGAAGGACAGTTCCGAATACTTGAGTTTTCAGAAGAAACTGGAAGATAATGTAAGTGCAGGCACTAATAGTAGTGGAAAAACCGGGGCTTCCTTGTCCAATCTCTACGGCCTGCGTCCGGCTATTGCTCTTTCGGAGGAAAACTACCATAACCACCCGGAGTGCGAGGAATGGAAAAAGCAGAAACAACAACCTCCCAATTTTAAGGTAAGCTATATCGGCGACAAGGTTCGGAGGTGGATCGAGGAACCCTCTGCTGCAGAACTAGTGGCGGAAGGCTACAGAGAAGTTAAGGATGACCTCTGCCCCTACTGTGGCATACGCTCAGTGGCTGGCGGAGGTGAAAATACCGAAAGAAATCGTTACGAGGAGAAAAAGGCCCGGGAACGTAAGATTTGTCTTCCTTGCATGCGTACCCGGCACAGAGTGACCGAGGAATGGTGGGGGAGAACACCCTTCAGCACCATCTGGATAGACGAGGTGGCAGACAGCAACGGCCGTGTGGCGTTGGTGGTAGGGAGGTTCGGTATTGGGAAGATACTAAGAGAGTTGGTGTATCCCGGGGAGGTGTATCTCCGAAAGTGGAAATACAAAGTATACTTTCCCTTTTCTTCGAGAACTACTTCCTCTGAAGCCAACACTCAACTCAAGATCAAAATAGGGGGCAAGGCTTATGACTGTGAGTGGGATGGTGCTTATTTAGTTGCTCCAGCCGGCCTCGGCCGGTACAAGCAGTCGGAGATAAAGGTAACAAGATTCGATAAGCAGGATATCCCCTGGAAGCCGCAGATTGCGATTAGCAAAGTAAAGAAAACAGAGAAGAATACTCTTGTGGTATCTTTAGCTGACGATACGTTGCTGACTATAGCAAAGGTTACCACTGGAGATGATAGTTGGTCGGCGATAGCCGGAAAGAGTGCTGTTGTTTTTGGAAAAACCTGGCAGATAACCGGCGAGCGAACGATAACCTTTGTGGGTGGTAGTGCTAACGAGGCTGATAGTGTGTTGAAGAATTTCCTCCACGAACTGCGGCCCTCCGAATCTGGCGGAAGCCCTTGTTACGCCGAACTTGAACCAGTCTCTCCTGTCTTAGATGCTGCCGCCAGCTCTGCTTCCTTTGCCCGCTTCCGGCGGGTTTGGGAGACAACGGCCCGCTTCTGGCAGGAGATAGCACCGCCTAAGGATCGGTTTGAGAACCACCCCGGCGAGTGGCAGAAGGAACTTGCTGGCTGCACGGCTGTGGCGGTTCTGGGAAACGGCGGGAAACGTCGTCGTTTGGAGATCCAGCTTCAGAAGCTGGAGAAACCGGATGAAATCGTCTCCTTCCACGCCTATGAACTGGAAGTAGCAGGCACAAGCATTGGAATTGTTCCGATCTCAGTTCAAGGCGACCGTGCAGCTTGCATCACCATTGAAAACCTGGGTTATATCGCTGGGCGATTTAACGCACCACAGAAAGTCTGTGCCGATCCCTGCGCTGCGGCTGCGTGGGTAATGAACAGGCTCCGGCAGGGGGTCAAGGTACAGATCAAAGAAACACCAGGTTACGGTAGCGGCAAAAGGAATCTGGGTAGCGCCGTTATAGCCGAGGTCGAACTGGCCGACGGTGAGTACTTCCCCGTCATTCCTATCCTGGCCGAACCCCGGGTCTTTGCTGCGTTGGTTCCCGGAGAGAGTGCTTTTGAGCTGGTGCGGCGCATAAAGGAAAGATACGAGCAGGAGATGGGCAAGGTGCGGTGGCGCCTCCCGCTCACCCTGGGTGTGGTTTTCTTCCCGAAACACACTCCCTTGCGGACGGTCCTGGATGCCGGCTGGCGGCTGTTATCGGTTGAGGTTGGGGAGGAGGAAGCAGAAGTAACAGAGGACGTAGATGCCCCGCCCGCGAGTTACCTGATGGACCCGCGGAGTAACAATAAGCTGATTGAACATCCGCAGAAAAAGCCCTGGCCTCGAAAGGTAAGTTTTTCCGTCAAAGTGAATGCAGGCCGGGACGCTGGAGAGCGCGAACTCCGCTGGTGCATCGACACCACTGCCGGAGACGGGCGTACCTTCGACATCTGGTACCCGTGGGTGAAGGTGAAAAACAAACCCAGTGACCGTGCCCTTATGATGGAGCACAACAATGAGGCCTACCTCCACGTCATGGAGTTGAAAGCTGGGGATACGATAAGGTTTCATCCCTCGACGTTTGACTTCGTCTTCCTCGATCACCCCGGCCGCCGCTTTGAAATAGCCTACAGAGAGGGAAAGCGGTTGGGCTTGCCCCGCCGGCCTTACTACCTGGAAGAGGTCGATGAGCTGGCGGAGCTGTGGAAGATCGTGGGAGGAGAGGAAGGCTTGACTTCGACGCAGATCCACAGTCTGTGGCAGGTGCTGCTTGCCAGGTGGCAGGAGTGGCAGCCGGATAAAGACACCAAGGCACAGGAAGTATGGGAAAGATTCTGTGAAGATGCTCTCCGCAACGCCGGCTGGCCCCAGGGGAAGCTACCTGGGGGCGACAGGTGGGACAAGCTTGTAAAGGCAGCAAAGACGGGCGTCCTGTTCGATGTCTTCGAACTCTTCCTCACCATACTGAAGAGATCTCCCCGGAGGGACAAAAAGAGGTAGAGAGGGGTTGAGAGCATGAGTTTGGGAGCGAGCAAAAGACCTTTCAGACTCTTCCGGTTCCTTCTGCAGTCCGTCGATCCCGTGCATGTCGGGGTCGGAGGCTACCGGCTGGGGAGGGTGGACCTGCCGATTGCCCGCGACCCGGCGACCAACCTTCCCAAGCTTCCGGGCACGGGGATTTCCGGAGCGGCGAGACATTATGCTGCTCTGCGGTACGGGAAGCCCCAGTGTGCCGGTCAGGGATCTGAAGAATACGGTCACTGTGGAGATCCCGAGTGCCCTATTTGCTATACCTTTGGCAGTCTGAGGAGCAAAAAAGGAGAGGAGGAGGGTGCTACAGCAGGAACGGTGCGAATTTTCGATGCGCGTATCCTGTTTTTCCCCGTCTACTCCATGCTGGGTCCGGTGTGGGTTACTAGCCCCCAGACTCTGAGAGACTTTGGACTTGAATCTGTGCCGGATATAGGCGCAGGGGGAAAAGTGCAGCTGCTCGGGAGCTCGGGAGGGGAAAGCGAGATCAAGGTTATCAATTTTGGGTGGCTGGTACAGGAAGTGGGGGGGAGGTTAGAGATTGAAAGTTTAGATGGAGACCTGCAGGTAAAGAACCTGTTGAGAGAAGCCCTTGGCAGGATAGAAAAGTGTACAAAGCACGTCTTCCTCGTCCCGGACGAGCTCTTCGGTACTGTGGTCAACAGCAACCTCGAAGTGCGCACCTCGGTGAGTATCGATCCGGAAACAGGCGCGGCTAAGGAAGGTGCCCTTTTCACCTACGAGGCCATTCCGCGGGCGACCTTTTTCTGGCTGGACGTGGTGGAAAACGACTATAGGGACTATAGGGGAGGGTTTCCTCGAACCGACAAAAAGGATGATGGCAATCCTCTTGGCATCGAGTGGCAATCTCCCATAGATGTCGTAACTTCCGGCATAGAGTGGTTCGAGTATCTGGGAGTCGGCGGAATGAGCACGCGCGGTTTCGGCAGGCTTAAGAAGCTGGCGTGCCGGGAGGTGCAGGTGTAAATGGGGACTTGCGACTGGAACCTTGACCTGTGGGCGGCAGAAACCGGTCGGAGGATTCTGGAGCAAGCTAAGCCGGAGAGCAAAAAGGAGGTCAATGGACTTCAAAGTACCCTGACGAAAGCCCTGGGGATTCTCCAGGAAAGCGGAATCTATGCCTTCTTTCTGTATCTGCTGGCCAAAAGAGAAAAAAAGGACGCGAAAGCGAAAAACGATCCTTGCAGGGTGATACTGAAGCAGGTCCTAGAAGACTTTGGTCAGAAGAAAGACAGGTTCGGGTTTTCCGGCGAGGCTCCGGTTCTACCTGACTCTCCCAATACCAAAGCCGTCGAGAAGATTCTCAACTGGGTGGCGAAGGAGATTGCTGCCGACCTCCCACGTCTCCTCCTCTGTCGCGAGTTCTTACAGCGGGCGCTCACCTATGCCCTTTACGCCGCAGAAGCAAAAGAAGTAGAGCTGAACCATCAAACCGGGGGGAGCCAGCCGTGAACTGGACGGCGTACGAAGTAATTCTCCGCCTGGAAACTCCCCTGCACATTGGGTGGCGGCGGGTGGGCAACCTCTGGCAGACGCGCCCTTACATTCTCCCCCACCAGCTGCTTGCTGCCCTGGCCGCCCGCTGTGCCGAATGGGATGTGGGCGGGAATGAAGATGGTAGTCCCAATCCTTACGTTCAGAAGCTCGAATGGCTCAGGAAGCGTATGAGGTTTAGCTACTTTTTCCCGACATTAGAGAGGGACCCTCAGGGGTGTTACCTGCCTTACTACGATGAAAGGGGCAACCTGAAGTGGAAATGCGGGAAGTGCGAACCTCCCGAACTGTCTGAACTGTCTGCTGAAGAGTTTGATTATCTCTTTCTTGATGCCGTAATGCGGACGGCCATTGACCACGACCGGAGTGCCGTGCAGGAAGGGCAGCTTTTCGCCTTCGAGTACGTCCGTCCCCGGTGCCGGGAATGGCCTGGCGGAGCCGAAGGAAAAGAAGTGTACTTTGGGGGTTACGTTTTCCTTTCAGAGGAATTGTCAAAGGAATTAAAAAAACAGGTAAGCGCAGAGGAATCTCTGGCCCGGCTTTTGGACAGGTTGCAGGTAGGAGGGGAACGGAAGTACGGCTGGGGCCTGATCAGGGTTTCGGAGAAAGACCTGCGTGGCCTGCCCGGGGAGAAAATTGAGCTTTATGGGCGTCGGGAGATCACGGTCCAGCTCGAGTCGGAACTCTACGTGACGGTCGAGAAAGATGTAGGAATTCCCGCTCACGTCCTTCTCCAGGGGGTGAAAGACAAGATTGCCGGTCAGGTCGAGGTCGTGTTGATGCGGAGCACCCGGTCGGAAGGAGATAAGACTTTTTACGGCAAAGAAGTTCTGGGAAAACCCTGCTACCGGCCGGGGAGCAGGTGCAAGGACGGGAGCACCAAGTTTTTAATCGACGCAGGAGAAGGTAATTCTGGAATTTGGGGAATCTGGAAGATTTCGGGCTAGCCGGAGTATATGCAGGAATTACAGCACTCCGAGGGGAAGAAAGTATGCGATTGCGTGTCGTCTTTGATACGGGGGGAGGAGGGAGCGTCTTGCTCCCGTGGAACTACCAGCATTTCCTGCAGGGCTACCTTAACCCTGGAGGTCGGCGGGGAAGTGGCTCTGGGTAGCGTCCGGTTGAAGGTGGAGGAGGTGAAGGAGGAGCCACCTCCGGACTTCTCGGGGCCCGTTCTGTGCGAGACCATGTCTCCCGTCGTGGTGTCCACGGGAATAAGAAAGGGGGCGAAGCTGCATAAGCGGTTTCTGCCGCCCGAGGATCCGGCCTTCTGGTACATCGCGGAGCAGAACCTCCGGCGCAAGGCTGCGGCGCTGAACCTCGATCTGCCGGCAGGGGCTACAGTCCGGTTTGAAAGAGTAGGGGACTGGCGCTCCAGGCTCGTGGAGGTTCAGGGACTTAAGGTAAGAGGCTACGAAGGGCGCTTCGTGGCAGAAGGGAACTGGAGGTTACTCTTGCTGGCTTACGAGGCCGGACTGGGGGAAAGGAACAGCCAGGGGTTCGGCATGTTCCGCATTGTGTCCGGTTACAGCCGGTAGTCTGCGGTAGGCAGCTGTATTGTGCAGTGTACACTTCTGTACCTGATACTTGTGCTGTCTATCGGCGGCGTATTACAATTGTCGTCGACCGGAGCAGGCAGGGAAGTGCATGAGCCATTTGGCGACTGGTAAGTTGTTCCAAATCCAGTTTTGGTGCGGGTTCAGGAGGATGAGATACTGTCGTCGACCTCCAGGGATTTTTGCGCTACTGGAGGTTGACAATATGTTGGGCGCTGGAGCAGAAGGAAGAGTAAGAAAAATCAAGGCTTCCCGAGTCTTGAGAATCTACTTCCAATCGCACCATTGTGGGGTTGAGAGTCCACCAGCCGCAACCTCTTCAACCTCCTCCACTGTCTTCCAATCGCACCATTGTGGGGTTGAGAGCGGACGTCCTGCGCCGGGTGCGCACCAGCACCTCTCCTTCCAATCGCACCATTGTGGGGTTGAGAGATCGTGGTACTGGTGAGGTGGTGGGCTACGATCTCCCTTCCAATCGCACCATTGTGGGGTTGAGAGCGTGCTACGAGCGCGGATACAGGCGCCCAGATCTTGCTTCCAATCGCACCATTGTGGGGTTGAGAGCCTCCCCATCTTGCTCTGCGCCTATAGCCATTATCTCGCTTCCAATCGCACCATTGTGGGGTTGAGAGGGCTGGCTCGACACTGTTGGTGTGCGAAGTAGCTATCATTTCGGCTGCATTGTTATAAGAAATGCTTTAGTTAACTCCGAACCTTTGGAAAGATATAGTATTGAGACAAAAGTTTGGGTCCGGCTTTACGTCCGGATCCTTTCTTTTTGGAGGTGAAATTCTGGCAACTAGGAACTACAGGCGGGGCTACCTGACGGAGCTTAAGGCGAAGGAGGAGCTGGAGAGAGAAGGATACCTGGTGCTGCGCACGGCGGGAAGCAAGGGGCCGTTCGACCTGGTGGCCGTGAGCGGGGAGAGGGTGCGCCTGGTTCAAGTCAAGCGGCACAAGGACGGGGACGGCGTCAGGCCCGGCGACCTGCGGGCGCTGTCCGCGCTCCCCGTGCCGCCCAACGCCACGAAGGAGCTGTGGGTCTGGCGGGACGGGGAGGGGTTCGTGAGGAGAGAGGTCCTTAACGGTGGGAATACTGTGGTTCCCACTCTGGCGGAGTTTTTGGAGAGGTGCGCCGTCCTGGGGTGCGCGCCGAGGCTCCGGGAAGGCAGTGGGGAGGAGGGGGTGCTCGTGGCCTGCGGCACGGCGGACTGCCCCCTGGAGCGGGCGCGCCGGGCCTTGGGCGGAAAATGGGGGTCACGCGCGTGACCCCTTTTGAGGACTCTGGAGGCTCCGGGCTGAGCCCGGGGCTCTTCTTTTTCCTGGAAACCGTGTGAGGAGAGGGTGGTTCGAACTGACCGAACTGGCACGCGTCGTGACTTCCTCCCTACCCCTAAAGGGGTAGGGCTTCCTCGCGGCACGTTCCCCTTTGAAGGTACTGATGCCGGGTTACACCGGTGCAAGCGGCCCTTTTGAACCCGTTGCCGGAGGGCCTCCCGGAGGGGACCGTCACTGCCGTCCCGACTACGTCAGGTGCCGCTTATGCGGCCCTTGACGATACTTGCACGAACCTGTTGTGCCTCCCGTCCCAGCGCCAGACCCGTGGCTCCCCGAAGGCGGAGGGTAGTCCTCTGCCAGTGCAGGTCCCGAAGAGGTACTGCTTCAGCAGGTTGGCCGCGCCGTTGAGGTCGGCCTGCAGGACCAGCCCGCACCTCCCGCACACCCACAGGCCGCGGTGCTTACGCCATCCGGGGTTGTAAGCGCCACAGGTGCAGCAGGTAGTGGAGGTGTACTTCTCCGTCCAAGGGTCAGTCTCAATGCCCCGCATGAGGTTCTTGTAGCGCTGCTCCGACTGCAGCCGCTCGTAGGCCATCTGGTTGATCTTCTGGCTTGCCTTTTTGCCCTTCATCCCGGTGCGTGCGGAGCGGCGCAGGGAGGTCAAGTCGCCCACCACCGCAAAGGCCACGCCCTCGGCTTCGTCCAGCTGCGCAAAGAGCTTCGTTAAAGCGTGCTCCATCTGCCTGATGCGGCGGTCGAGCCTTCTAAGCCTGTGGACCTTGGCGGCTTGGAGCCTCTTCCACCTACGGGAGCCTTCCTTACAACGGCTTATCTTCTCCTGGAACTCCGCCAGGATTTTGTTCCTGTATTGCACCAGGGAGAGGAGTTCCCGGCAGACGAAGAGGTCCAGCTGGCCGTTTGATGCGGCCCGCGCGAAAGTCGCGGAGTTGTAGTCGTATGCCGAAACGGCGCCTGTGCGGTAGACGGGCATCACTCCCAGGTCGAAGGTCACGTGGAGCACCAGGTTTTCCACTTTGCGGCGGCGGACAACCGCCTTTACCTTGACCTCGACCGGGATGCCCCTCACTCCCGTGCCGTCCGGCAAAGTGACCACGTTCCACCCTTCGGGCAGTGCAACCTTGATTGGTTCTTTCTTCCGGGAGAGCTTCAACACGAGGGTGTTATCCTCAACATCGAAGCCCTGCCTCTTCCAGGTGACGGTGCGGAGGTGGTTCTTCGGCTTGAAGCCGGGCGGGTTCATTTCGTGGTGGCCGTTTTCCCTGTGCTTGCGGTAACTCGACACGGCCTCGAAGTACTCCTCCACCACCGCCTGTGCCGATTGAGAGTGCAGTTCCTTCCACGCGGCGAAGGACTTGAACTTTGCCTTAAGCTCTGCCTCTGTCGGCCAGCGGTCCTCCTGCTTGAAGGTTTCGCGGCTATGCCAGACGCAAGAGTTCCAGATGCGGTTCGCCGCCTGCATGACGGGTTGAAAAACCAGTAGCATTTCCAAGCCCAGCGGGAACTGTTTGGTCAGCAGGAGGCGGTGGGGATGCGACTTATCGCTCCAGGCCACACCTTTCACCTCCTTCATCTGAAGTGCGGCACTCAGGTTAATTGTAGCACAAAAACCTGGCCGCCGCTTTCATCCCGCCCCCTGAAGGAGGCGGGTCTTCCCGCGGCGGTCTTATAAGCTTTTTGGCGGGACGCGGGGTCAAGGCCCGGCGCATCACCGGGGAGCTCTACGAGGTCGTGACCCCCGCCGGTGCCTTCTTCACCACGGCGGAGAAGCTGCTGGAAGCGTTCGGTGGCGCGGAAGCCGCAGGTGCCGGTTGGGACTGGCTCTCCCGCCTGGAAGCCTTAAAGAATGCGAACGGGGAGGAGGTAAAATCTTGAGCTTGGAGGAAGCGCTCGATTTCCTGAAGGAGAAGGGATATAGGATTAGGCCCTGCGTGGGCAACGGCTGGTACGAGACAGCCTCGCCGGACCCGGAAGAGGGGGAGATGCTGGTGAAGGAGAAGGACCTGCTCGCGGCGTTCAAAGCAGGCGAGCCGGAGCGGTTCTGGGAGTGGCTGAGGAAAACGCAGCTTTGCAGGGAGCTCTGAGGGGGTGTCGAGCTGAAGTGCTGGTTTCCGTTGACCTGGGTTACGGCTACACGAAGGCGGTGAGGGAAGCCGCCAGGAGGGAAGTGGGGCAGGCCATAGCCCAGGCGGTCCACGGTGCCTGGTCCGAGAAGGCGGACTGGCTCGACCGGGTGCTGCTGGCCGGAGGCGGCGCGGTGGACTTCTATGGTGAGATCGCCAGGCTCTTCCCCGGGGCGGAGCTCGTGCCCGACCCCCAGTGGGCCAACGCCCTGGGCTTCTACCGGCTGGCCCGGGAAGTGGGGGTGTAGGACACCTTCAAAGCCAGGCGGCTCAAGGCTTGAGACGGGGGAAAACACCCAGGCTGTACTACACCTGCTCGGTAAGGGTGTAGTACAGCTTCAAAGCCTTGAGGGAAGCGGGCCGAGCCCTTCTAAAAGGTGCGGGGTGTAGTACAGATGAAGCTCTTCTGGTTGCCAGGTTCGGAAAGCTGTACTACACTTGGGGCAGAAAAAGCGCCCGGAAGCCTTGCACAGTCTGGCTTGCGGGGTGTACTACGGGGTGATGGTCTTGGGCAGGATACTCCAGGTGCGCTTGCCCGACGACCACTGGATATGGGGGGAGCCCGACAGGAGCGCAGTGGTAAGACAAGCCCTCGACCTCTACCAGAAGGTGGGCGACCGGCTGGACCTCATACTGCGCAGGCTGGAGGAGATGGAGGAAAGGCTGGCCTGCGGAAACGCGGCTGCCCGGGCGGAAAAGGCAGAAGAGAAGCCTGTTTCAAAGATCGATCCCTGGCTCATAAAGGGCGTAAGCAAGTTCCTAGACCTCTGAGCTTCCCGGCTTCCGAAAAGGGAGCCGGGCTTTTTTCTTGAGCAACTCGAAAAGGAGGTATGGAGCGTGGAGCGAAGAACCTTGCGACAACTTGATGTGCGGCTTCCAGAGGATCACCCTATCTTCTGGGTACCGGTGGAGAAGAGGGCCGAAATTGCCAGACTGCTCCTTTCTCTGTCGGAGCTTTTCCTGGATTTGCTGGAAAGAGTGGAAAGACTAGAAAAGCGCGTTGAGAAAATTGAGGCAAAAGAGGAAGGAGCACCGAAGAAGCAGTCTGGCTTTAGCAACCGGGACAAGAAAAACCGGGTGGAAATCGATCCAGCAGCCTTCCTGGATATTTAAACCTTCTGGAAGATTCAGGGGAAAAGTAGTGGTGTTCCTGCTTGCAGGGCGTTAAAATAAAGCTGAGGTGATTTGGTATGGCCGTACCGCGTGAATGTGTCAAAGCTTTAATCGACCGCTTGAGTGACGAACAGGTTCAGGCTCTGTGGGTCATCCTGGAGTCGATGGCTTGGCCTGTAGAGAAGGTTTCGCCGGAGGAGGCAGCGGAAATAAAAGAAGCCCTGGCCGAGATTGAGGCAGGTAAGGGCGTGAAAGCCGAAGATGTCTGGAAAGAGTTCGGAATTTGAAATTGTCTTTTCTGCCGGTCAAGTCCAATTTTGTGTGTAAAATCCCTCTGGTAGTCCTTGGAGCTTATTAGAACCTTGTTAAGCTGCCCCTTTCTTAGTTTTGTCGGTTTCGGCTTTAACTGTTCGTTCTTGCTCCTGCCTCCATACCCAGTACTCCGTCATGTCCAGGTAGCGGTGGCCGGTAGACCTTTCCTCGTCTATCTCCATGAGCACTGCTACCTGATCAGTCTCAACGCCGCTTCCTCATTGGGGAAAATCCCTACTATCCTCTCCCGCCGGCGAATTTCGCGGTTCAGGCGTTCCATGGCATTGGTCGTGCGCAAGCGCCGCCTAACCGGCTCCGGCAAAGCCATGGCATCCTCAAAACCAGCCTCAAGTCTCTCTATTGCCCTGGGCGCTACGGCCTCAAACTCCTGCGCCACCTCCTCCAGAAGTAGTCTTGGCGTATTATTGGCTGTGTTACTTCTTCAATCTACCAGAGGGAGGGTGGCCCTTCCTGCTTCTAACCACCCTTTTACACACTATACCGGACGCTACTCTACCACACCGGGAGCTGTAAAGTGGCTAGATAAGATGTTCCGGAAGTTCTAAGCCCTTTGTTGCTTGCTTGCTCCCTAAAAAGCTATGACTAGCCCGGCCAGGACTAGAAGAAAGGAGCAAAGTAGCAGAACTGTCGGACAAGCGATTTGCAAAGTACTGGGTAGCGGCAAAGTGCGGGCGCATGTCGGTGCGGTCCGTGTTGCTTCTCCAAAGGCCAACCCGTACCTGCACCTGGCGATCCACGGCATGGCGGACAGAAACTTCGGCTCGCACGCCGTGGAAATCGGCACCCGGCAAGGGGAATCGTGTTCGGAAGAAGTTTACCAGTGGCTTTCCGGGTTTGTCCCTGCCCTCGTGAAAAGCTTTTGTCTGCGGAAACCTGTGTCCTTCTGGATCGGTGCTTCATCGGGGACCCGTCAGAGGTCTTCCACCGCTGGGGTGATGGAAGAGGTTATACGGGTTACGGGCCCAACTTCAACACCGTGCAGATAGAAACTTCGTCGACTCTGCGGAAGGAGTACCGGGAAGCCGTGATCGAATTCCTCAGTTGCCTGGTGCGGGAGTTCAGCAGTACCTTCTTGCCATAGCTCTTGTTTTTCCTTAACTAGTTATCCCCGGAGTTGTCTGGCAGGTTGAAATCCTTTCTGTATAGCAAGTCTCTCTCCATGAATCGCAAGACTGGCGGTGGAGGGGGCGAGAAAGCATGTTCGACTACCGGTTCTTTTCTTTCGGTCCTTTCGGTTTTTTTCTTCGGCTTCCCCTTCGGTTGGTGGGGAAGCATGAGCGTGGAGGAGGAGCTTAAGCGGGTCAAGGAGAGGATCGCGCGGCTGAAGGGCAACGGAACGCCCGGATAGCTCCCGGAGTTCTGGCAGGGCAATCGTTTCTCCCTGCCGGGGGCCGGTGTCATTCCGGCCCTTTTCATTTTTGGGAGGTGTTGCGGATGGAAGTGGTGAGAGCTCAGGCTGTGGGCGGAAGGGCCGGAGATGCCGAAAGTCTTCCTTCCATGCTCACCGTGAAGGAGGTGGCAAGACTCCTGCGAATGCCCACCAAGACGGTCTTCGAGCACTGCCGTACTGGAAAAATACCCTGCGTGAAGATTGGCAGGACGGTGAGAGTACCGAAGAAAAAGCTCTTGGAAGTGCTGAACCTCAGAGAAGAAGACCTTTCTTCCTGAAGGGAAGGGCCGCTGCGGGGTAGAAGTCTTAACTTGCCCCGCGCGGCCCTTCACTCTTTCAGGGAGGTGAAGGCGCCTTGCGCGGCCATGTGCGCAGGAGGGGAAAGGACTCCTGGCAGGTAATAGTGTACCTTGGTAAGGACGATACCGGCAAGAAGGTTTACCGGAGCCAGACTGTCCGGGGAACCAGGCAGGACGCCGAAAGGGCGTTGGCCGAGCTTCTGGTCAAAGCCCACCGGGGGAGCTGGGGAAAGCTCCGAGGGGCCTGACGGTGGCCGGGCTTTTAGATGCCTGAATTGAGGCCCACAGGAGGGCCTGGAAGCCCAGCACCCTAAACAACAGGCAGAAGATTGCCAAAACATGGAAGGAACTCATCGGCCATATCAGGGCGGAAGAGCTGACGCCTGCCGATGTAGAGCTGGCACTGGCGGAGCTGGAGGAAAGGCTGAAGCGTTCTTCAGCCCGGGAGTACTACAACTGCCTCAAGCAGGCGCTGAGGTGGGCCAGGATCCGGAAGCTTCTCTTTTGCGATCCTACGGAAGGCGTGCCCGCGCCGAAAGACGAAGAAAGAGAGGTCAATCCCTGGACGGAGGAGGAAGCAGCTCAGTTTCTGGAGTGTCTGGAAGCCTCACGAGAAAGGAAGGTGTACAAGGTGCTCTTCCGGCTGCTGCTGGTCACCGGTATGAGGTTTGGCGAAGCACAGGCGCTGAGGTGACAGGACGTGGACTTCAGGGCCGGGACGGTCCACGTCAGGCGCACCTACTCCCAGCCCGGGCACTGCTTCCACGAGCCGAAGACCAGGGGATCGCGGAGAAAAGTGCCCGTTGACTCCGTGACGCTGGCTTGGCTCAGGGAGTGGAGGAAAGAGCAGCTGGAAGAGAGGCTGAGGGCAGGAGAGGAGTGGGCTGACCGGGAGGGCCTGGTCTTCACCACCAGGAAGGGAGAAGTGATAGCCCGGTCCACGGCCTGGTTCGTGTTCACCAGGCTCTGCCGGGAGGCGGGCGTGAGGAGGATCAGGGTCCATGACCTGCGGCACACTCATGCCTCCCTGCTCCTGAAGCAGAATGTCCACCCCAAGGTGGCGCAGGAGCGCCTGGGCCACTCCGACATAAAGACTACGCTGGACATCTACTCCCACCTCCTGCCCGGTATCCAGGGGGCGGCGGTGAGGGCAGTGGAAGAAGCCTTAAACCGCCGGATTGACGGGAGGGACCAAGAAGCCAGGCAAGAAGCAGATTTGAAGGCCGTTAGTGTAAAGTTACCGTAGGAGTTCTTGCAGGAGCCGAGGGAGGAGAAAAAGAAGAAGAGACCTCACCGTCCTTTTGCCAGGGACGAGTAGTTGACAATCCAACCACTCAGGAGGGTGAGGTCTC
>NZ_QSLN01000001.1 GCF_003368535.1 Ammonifex thiophilus | reverse complement strand
GCTTTAGGGAAGGACAAAGAGGCATATGGAGAGATTTGGGCAGCCTTGAGGCGTGGTGATCGGGTGGGGGTAGAGAAGGTACTGAAGGGAACGGCGAGGAAGGCGGAGACTCCTGGCCGGAGGAAGGCGGTGCGGGATTGTCGGCGCTACATAGATCAGAACTGGGAGGGGATAATGGCATACCGGCTTTACCCGGAGGTCCGGCTTGGGGTGAGTGCGGAGGCACACGTAAGTCACATTTTGGCAGCGCGGTTATCGTCACGGCCGATGGCATGGAGTGCTCGTGGGGTAGACCGGATGGCCCGGTTGCGGGTAGCGAAGGCAAACGGTGTTTCCTTGCAGGAGCAGTATATAGCTCGATGGAGGGAGGGCTTAAGGGCTTTAGAGATCGATAAGGCTGCTATTGAGGAAGAGAGGCAGAGGCTGAGGAAAGTATCGGGTGAGGTGTTCGGTAATCTTCCTGCGCTGCGAGGTCCGGTAACATCATTAACCAGAGCCCTCAAAGCTTTGAGCCGGAACATCGATCTTCTCTGGTAGTTCGTCCTGGTCCGGGGATGGTGGGGCTCGAGACTCCTACAGTAGGTTGACACGATCCAAAGCCCTTGACTTGCTTGACGGGCGCGGACAGCCTCGATAAAATGGACCAAGCATCCACGCTCGGAAAGGAGAAAGGGTAAGGTCAAGTAGCGATGAAACAGCAAGAGGCTTTAACCGCAGCGTCAAGCTTTTCCTCCCTGCTCGAGCGACTCTTTCAGCTTTCGGAGCGAGGCACCAGCGTCCGCCGCGAGCTTTTGGCAGGACTCACCACCTTCCTATCAATGGCCTACGTTCTCTTCGTTGTTCCCCAAGTTCTCGGCGAAGCCGGCATGCCAAAAGAAAGTGTCTTCGTTGCTACCGCCCTCGCGGCAGCGGTGGGCACTCTCATCATGGGGCTTTACGCTAACTACCCCGTTGCTCAGGCACCAGGAATGGGACTTTTAGCCTTTTTCGCCTACTCGGTCGTCTTGGGTATGGGTATACCCTGGCCGAAAGCTCTGGGAGCCGTGTTCGTCTCCGGCTTTATCTTCTTCCTCCTGGTTCTCTTTCACGTGCGGGAAGCCATCATAGCAGCGATTCCCGAAAGCCTCAAGTACGCTACCAGTGCCGGCATTGGTTTGTTTATCGCCCTCATCGGCCTTAAAAGCGCCGGCCTTATCGTCGTCGATCCGAAGGCAGGAATCCCGCGCCTGGGTTCTCTTCACGATCCCAACGTCCTCCTGGCCCTCTTCGGCTTGGCCGTCACCGTTATACTGCTGGCCCGGCGGGTAAGAGCAGCCGTTTTCTACGGTATGGTTATCACAGCGATTGCGGGAATGATTCTGGGGCTCATCCCAGCTCCCCACCGCTTAAGCGAAGTCGTGGGCACTATCCCCAGCCTGCAGCCTACTCTAGGGAAGCTGGATTTCTCTGGTCTCTGGCTTCATCCAGGCGCCTTTCTCTTTGTAGTATTCACCATACTGTTCGTAGACTTCTTCGACGCCACGGGGACGCTCCTGGCGGTTGGCAACCAGGCTGGCCTTCTTCGGGAGGGGCGTCTTGTGGGAGGAGGGCGGGCGCTGATCTCCGATGCGGTCGCCATTATGATCGGGGCTTGGCTCGGCACTTCCTCGACCACCTCTTACATCGAGTCCTCTACCGGCGTGGCAGCGGGAGGCCGGACAGGACTCACAGCAGTGACGGTGGCCTTGCTTTTCCTCCTAGGTCTTTTCTTCGCTCCTCTACTCCATATCGTTACTCCAGCAGTGACGGCACCGGCCCTCATCACCGTGGGCATCCTCATGGCGCGTAACTTTCTGCGCATCCGCTGGGACGAAACGGACGAGGCCGTTCCCGCTTTTCTCACGGTGGTCTTGATGCCCTTGACTTATAGCATCGCCAACGGCATCGCTTTCGGCGTGATGGCCTATCCCCTTCTGAAGGTAGTGCGGGGGAGGAGACGGGAGGTACACCCCGTTTTGTGGGGCCTAGCCGGTATCTTTATGCTCTATTTCCTCTTCCTTAGCCGGTAAGCTCGCCGTCAGGACCCGACGGCCTAGTTGGCGCGGGTTCGCTCTTTGTGTTAAAATTTCATGTGGTTAAAGGTGCGGGCGTGGCGGAATGGCAGACGCGCCAGACTTAGGATCTGGTGGGTAACCCCCGTGGAGGTTCAAGTCCTCTCGCCCGCACCAAATCTAGAATCCAAGCTTTCAGGTGGGTTTTTGGAAGGTTCTTCCAGGACCCACCCTGAAAAGCTGAATCCGGTGAGCTGAAAGCTTTCCCACCTTTACCACCGTTCTCGCTACCCCCTCACAGAACCAGGAGGGGGTATCTTTATGCCCAGGAGGGGTTCCAGGAGGGGCTTTCCCACATGGGAAGACGCACTTCAGCAGTACCTATGCTTCAAGCAGGCACAGGGACTAAAACAAAGCACCGTGAGGAGCCACGCAGAGGTAATCTCCCTCTTCTTTAAGAGACATCCCTACGCCTGGGAAGGCGGAAGCAAGCTTAAAAAGGCGGTCTACGCCTTCCTGGGAGAGAAGATCAAACCCGCCACCTACAACATCAGGCTGGCTTACCTGTCGAGCTTTTTCAAGTGGTGTCTCAGGGAGGGGATCTTCACCGAAAACCCGGTGGAAGGCTTCAAGAAGAGAAAAGCGGAAGGGAGAATCGTCAGTCTGGACATCGACACTCTCCGCAGGTTGGTGAATCTCCCCGACAGGTCCACCTTTACAGGGTTGAGAGACTACGCTTTGATTCTCCTAACCCTGGACACGGGTATTAGACCATCGGAAGCCTTTTCCCTTCTACCTGAAGACATCAACCTTCGGTCTCTCGAAGTCTATGTCCGTGCGGATAACGCCAAGACCAGGATTTCCCGCACCCTCCCCATTTCCCCCGCAACGGCGGAGGCCATAAAGCAACTGCTCCAAGCGAGGCATCCCGCCTGGGGCGACGGGGTTCCCGTCTTCTGCACCCAGGACGGAACTCCCTTGAACCGCTACACTTGGAGCGACAGGTTGGAGATTTACTCGAAGCGGTTGGGAGTGAAAATCCGACCGTACGACCTGAGACACGCATTCGCATTGTGGTTCCTTAGAAATGGAGGCCACGCCTTAGCTTTGCAGAGAACTTTGGGCCACAGGGACTTGACCATGACGAAAGTGTATGTGGCCTTGACCCAGCAGGACCTGAAGGAACAGCACGACCTGGCTTCTCCCGTCAACGCCATCCTACCCAGGAGGCACAGAGTAAGGAAGATACCCCCGGAAAGGAGGTGAGATGGATGCTGAGCTGGGACACCCTCCGTGAACTCGCCAGCATGGGACCGGAGTACGGTCTTCCCCACCTCCCCGCCCTGGTGGAGGAGGAGAAGGACCGGGCCACCCTAATGCTGGCACTTTCCATGTTCACCCTGGGAGTGAAGATGGGAGAGGAAATGGCGGAAGAGTAGTTTAAGGACCGGGGTACATCCCCGGCCCAATTTCTGATAGCATTGACTTCAGGGGTGGTCTTCTGAAAGCGTGGCTCGAACTCGCCAGAGCGATTGTGGTTCAAGCCCTGAAGGACCTCAAAGACCCACCCTATTGCTTCACCGAGTACGAGAGAAGGCAAGCCAGGAAATCCGCAGTCAAATTCTTCGATAACGCCCGCATTGAAGGCTCGTACGAAAACCTTCTGTTGAAGGTGGCCTTCCCCGAAATCGACCCCGATGCTCTCTGGCAGAAACTGCAAAAGTTCGTTCCCACTCAGGTGGTGAACACTGGCTATTTTTGTTTTGTCTGTGGGAGACCCGTACCCCCAGGGGAGATTATCTGCCCCTCATGCCAGCCTCAGAGTGTGGGTTCGGTCATCCCCTGAGAACGGGGGTGTTTTGCCCTCAAAACGAGCAAATATTGCGTGTTTTGAGAGGGTAAAAGCGGGGGGGCATATATCTAAATACCCTCCGCCACTTTTACCCTCGAAAACCTGTGTTTTTTTGCAGGGTTTCAGCGGGTAAAGACCTTATTCAGAGCGGACCTCACCAGTCGCCACGCCCCTTTCGTGGACGGTAGTTCGAATTCCCAAGCCACAGGGTTTCCGTCCTTGTCGGGAACGACATACTTCGGTTGAAGTCCCAGCTTGACTAACCACCTGAACACTTTAGGCGACGCAGTGTATATACTCAATTCTTCGTCCTTCGCTTCCGACCACCTGATTATCGTCTCCCTCTCTTCAGCAGTTAGCATACTCTCACTCCTTCCAAAAGTCTGGAAATTTACTTCCCGGAAGGGAAAAATTTTGTGGAAAAATTAGGGTAGTGCGGTTTCCAGGACGGGGGGGCTAGTTCCCCCCTACCCCTATGCGGTAGCCGGTCACCGCTGGCGTTGGTGCTGGCGTCGCTCCCAGGTGGTCCAGTGACCGACACCCTCCCACACGCCAGGTTGTGTTTGACTATATGCAGGTGGGTAGGGTCCCTCCTCTAAAGCTCTCCGGTTCTCCTCCACCCTCGCTCGATGCTCACGCCACCATTCATCAAAGGCAGAATCGGTTTCGGGCTTCTGGGTGGCCTGCTTGGCTTCAGTTTTCCTTTTCTGTCTCAAGTATTCGGCCACCAGTGGGTTCGGGAGACAATGGGGGGCCAACGGAAACGCTTGCCAAATCTCCACACCCAAAGCCCTGGCTATTGCCTCATCCACGCTTGGAAACCCAGTGCTTTTCGCCACTCCTTGGACAACCTTTTCCAAAGTTCGCCTATTCACATTGGTTCTCTGGCACAGCTCGTCCAAAGTTAGCCCTTTCCTCTCCATCCAGTAGCGTACCAGGTTCACCGCCATCACCCTCCTCGTAAGTTGACATAATCAATCATTAGCGGAAGTTGCGGTTGGGTGGGCTTTCCTCACCTCCTTCCTCGGTGGCCCAGTAACGCAAGGGGAGATACAGCCGGGGGGGGAACTTCCCTATCGACCGGATGACCGCTTTTTCCAGGAACACAGGGAGGGGCAGGTTGTAAAGTTTTCCTGTGTCCACCTCGTGTAATTCGATTTCCGTAACTCCCTGTTTCCTCAGCTCCTCGACCACGCTCGCATCGATGCCATATGCATCCATAACACGGAGCTTCTGGCGAGTTCGGACCTTCTTGATGAACCTCCCGTCCTTGATTTGGCCCACTGGGACTAGCTCGCCGGTATCAGGGTGTCGGGCATACACCCACATTTGAACGTCACCTCCAGATTTTGATTCAGGTGCGAAATTTTACTGTAGCAACTGTAGCACTGTAGCAGAACCCCGAAAAGCTTGCGGCTCTAAGCTTCGAGGGTGCTACAGTGGGTGTATCACCGGAATCGTTTCAAAGTAGCCGGAATCCCTTGGGGGCGTAAGCTTTGGAGGATTTCAGGGTGGGGGGTTGCTACAGTTGCTACAGTTGCTACAGTTGCTACAGTTGCTACAGAGTTTCAGGGGTGTTTCTCTCTCCCCCCACCTGAGTTAAATTACGAAGTAGTGCCCGTCACTCCGGGCTACCAGCCCCTCGGCCTCCAGCCGGGAAAGCCATGTCCGAACTGAGCTGTAGTTGAGACCAAGGGCTGCCGCCAGCTGTTGTGGCTTTGCCCTCCCCAGGACTTTCAGAAGGTCCAACAGTTTCCTCTTGTTGTCGCTAACCACCCTGAACTCTTCCGAGAAGGGTCCCGTTTCCTGGTACTTTACACCGTCCCATGTCAGCAGGTAATCTAGCTCCACCCCCCTACCGGCGGCAATGATTCTTCTCCGGTCCCCGCCACCTTCCGGAGGAAGGCCGATGGCTAAAATAGTGTCAGCAACCGCACTGTAGGCAGTGGACCCCATCGGTGCGTCAACTGCGTCCGCTACATCTCTCAGACGTAGCTTCCCCCTTGAAGCGTGCCAGACCCCCAGCAGAAGAACACCCTCTTCTTTGGCTCGGAGAGCTAGCGGGTTGAGGACCCCGTAGAGGGTTTCATAGGAGAGCTTGTCTCTAACGCCCAGCTGGACCAATTCCTTCAGGTAAGCAAGAGGCTCTAAAATCACTACAGCACACCCGTACTCTTTTGCAGTGGCAATTAACTCTCTCCCTGAGATGGCACCATTAAGGGAGGTCCTGTCCAGGACCAAAACATTCTCAGCCAGGTCTTTGGCTGATACCCCGTATTGCTGTAGACCACGAAGGAGCCGGAGTGCCGAATCCTCAGTCGTCACCCATAGAACTCTCGCTGACACAGTCTCTCTGCCAAAACAGAAGGTTCCCGTGAGGACATCCGAAGCGATTTTCAGAAGAACGCTAGTCTTGCCTGTCTTAGGTCTGGCTGCGACTATTCCTAGTCCCCGCTCAGGTAGGACCCTATCAATTAGCCAGCGGTCTTCACCTAATAACTCTGCTCTCTTGGCTGCTTCTAAGAGAGAGATGACGACTAGCTTAGGGGGTTTTTCTTGCTCTTTGCCCGCTGCCCATTCCCGTAAGAGTTTGGCCACTCCCTCTCCCACCAACTCTGCTAATCGTGGCCACCCGGTGGCTTCTTTCCCGTTTTGCAGTCGCTTCCGGGTGAACTTCCCCGCACTGGCTCTCTTCGAGGTTTCCTCGTCACCCACCACCTCACCGACTGCCCTTAACAGGCGTGTCACCTCCTGTTCTGTCCATCCGACCCGGAGAAGGCTCCCTGCCACCGCCAGGGCTAGATTTTGACGGCACCCAGCTTCTTTTGGCCATGCAATAGCCAATAATGTGCCAACAGCAATTTTTTTGCAGGCTTCATAAAGGATGGCGTAATCTGCTGGACTGGGGTCTTCAAAAGACTCCCACGTATAAACATCACCGTCGGGATGGTGGGAAGGTGGGAAAACGGTCTGGAGGCTGCCAGTCCTGAGTTCAACCAGCATCCGCTTTGGCTCTTGCGGGAAAATATCCTTGGGTAGCTCCCACTTCTTCCATTCTCCAGCCCCGTTCCGTCGATAAAGCCAATGCCCCCCCGGCTTCCCTTCTCTGCCAAACCGACACCTGGTTGGTGGAAGGAAATGTGGTCCTAAACGGACCGCAAAAGGATGGTCAAGGTCCACATCAAACAGAACTTCTCCTAAAACCACCCCTACGTTGGCGTTTCTAAATAACTCCGGAACATTCTCCTCTCTAACTTTTAAGGATGGCCACCCCTGGATAACAGGGTGTTTCGCTTTTAGGGGTAAGGGGATGACCCGCCATCCCTTTCTCAAATATTCGAGCACCCAAGCTTGCAGTTCGGTATCCCGCATTATCTCATCTCCTTAGCCAATCCCGTCTCACGGTCAAAGAGCTTATCGATAGTTGCATCAGCCCAGTAGCGTTCGAAAAAACTCACTACCTCAGCCTGAAGTTCCGGACTCAGTGCGTAGCGTCTGTTCTCGACTAGTGAGACCAGTGACCTACTCCGCCCAATAGCACGTGCCAGTTCCTCTTGAGTTAGCCCCAAAAGCATTCGAGCATATTTGATAACCGTGAACCGTCTTGCCATTTTTTGGCAACCCCCTTTTCTCTGGCGGAATCCCCATCTCCGATGCTAAGCTTTGTTTAGACAAAGTTCAATCACCCTGAAGTGATGACAAAAATCCGGAAACCCCTATCAATCCCGGGATTGCGGGAAAGCAGGAATTTCACATGGTTAACGGGGGTGATGACAGTGATAAAGGTGTTTTTAAGCACTCAGGGGGTGGAATTTCTTTTCACGGAGAGGGGATGGAGGAAGGTGAAGCCGGGCCACCACCTCGTTCAGCTAGCTGAACCCTACCTGCAAGCGTGGAGGGAACACGAGGACCCTGAACCGGTCCTGGACGCAGTGGACCGTCTTCTACCCACCCCCTTCCCCAATCTGGAAGCCAAAGTCCGTTTCTTGGAAGCCTTACTCAGGTGCGTTCTGGTGCTGGTTCCGAAGAAGTGCTTTACAGACCACCTGAGAAAAGCCCTTCCCGGTTGGCCCCTGTACCACCCAACCGCAAGACATACTTTCCTGGAGCTGGAGGTAGCCCAGCTGGAGGAAGACTTTCTCTTCTCTGTCCTGGTCACACTTCTACCGCTGTGGAAGAGGTGCAGGGTTCACCCCGACATCCTTTACCCCCTGAAAGGAAAGAAGCCCCTCCTGGGGTGGCTGGTGGAAGCACCCGACATCTACCACCTGGCTTCTTGTGAAGCCCTGCTGATGGTCATGCAGGGGATAAAGGTACTCAGGTTGTGCCCCAGGTGTTTGAAGCTCCACCACGAAAGAAAAGGGTTGCTTTGCAGGAAGTGCAGGGGAGAAAGGGAGAGGGAGAAGAAGAGGGTCCGAACACCCTGGAGGAGGTTCTTCAATCTCCTGGCCCAGGACAAGCGAAGAGGGAAGCTCACGGAAGAACAAATAGACCACCTGAAGAAGGTGGCCAGGGAGAAAGGGTTGGAAGAAGCCAAAAAGGAACGCACCACACTCATTTTACACGGATTCCCTGGAAGAAAAAACCGGGAAAGAGAGAGCAGGAATTAGGACCGGGAAGGGAGAATAACACCCACACAACCCAAATCCCTGGGGGTAGTGAGAAAAGCGGAAATCGGTGGTGGCAAAGGAAGGAACCTGAACGAAATTCAGGTCCTTCCTGTGGTGGGTTTTTCTTCCAGACTTAGGATCTGGTGGGTAACTCCCGTGGAGGTTCAAGTCCTCTCGCCCGCACCAAATTTTATTCACTTAACCTTAACGGCTATACGGCCCCCGGTCGACCGGCCAGAGATAAGCGGCGACCGAGGTGAGGGGCGGGGGAATTTCCCCTATGAGCCAGCCTTCTTCGGTGGTTTCAGCGTAATAGTAGGTCCTGCCGTCCTCCCCCAGGTAACAAGGGTAACGCCAGAGCTCAGGCGCCTCCCCTGGAGAGAAGGCTATCCCCAGGGCCAAATGCCCGGCCCGCTTTCCCGGAGGAGAAGGGAAAAAGAGCAGAGCCACCCGGTAGCCCAGGTTGTGCAGAAGGGCTGCCGCCAGCACCGCTTTGCAATCGCAATCTCCATTATCGATCAGAGTCTGCACCGGCAGCTGCGGCGGCTCTTTCTCTTGATAAGGGATCGACTGGACAAAGCTCAGCACGAACTGAGCCGTTGTCAGGCGGTCGAAGCCTGCTGCTTGCGCAGCCGAAACCAGCCTTTCAGCCAAAAATCCGGCAAAGGTGTAGTTGGCCTCTTCCCTTACCCAGGGAACCAGATCTCCATAGCACTCTTCGGAAGCGGCCAGGATGAGATCCCGCTCTTTGGCCGGCAGGGAAAGGAAGGCCAGAGCCTGCCTGCGGCCAGTGGCAGAATAGAAGTCCTCGGTCAGCTTCGACATGGACCGGCTCCATTCTAGAAGGGAGAGGGGAACCTCTACATGCCAGCTAAAGCTCCTTCCTTCAAACTGCCAGGTAAAGTCGCGGCTGACTACCGCTACGGAAGGAGGATACCTCAGAGAAGGGACCTCGAAGTAGCCGTTCCGGGAAAGCTGTGGGGAAGCCGCGCCCACCCAGACGGTGTGGGTGAGCGAGTCCCAGGTGACGGGCACGCCTAAGGCACAGGCCAGCCACTTTAGGGGCAACATCATTCGCCCGCCAACTATCTCGGGGGAAGCGTCCATAACCACCGGTTGACCGTTCAGGTACATGACTTGGGACCCAGCCACAAGCTTGACGGCGAGATTACCCCGCAAGAGGATTGCCGAGCGGGAAGAGGTGTCCCAGATCACATTCTCCTCACCCACTCCCACCGCCCGGGCAGCGTAGCGCAGGGGGAGATACACGCGGTCGTTTTTAAGGTAGGGGGCGACGTCCATGAGGTATTGCTTGCCGTCGACTAGGTAAACGGTGGACCCCACCTGGAAACAAGCC
The DNA here is from genome assembly GCF_003368535.1 of Ammonifex thiophilus. GTDB lineage: Bacteria > Bacillota > Desulfotomaculia > Desulfotomaculales > Ammonificaceae > Ammonifex > Ammonifex thiophilus. The sequence continues at coordinate 420,603 of NZ_QSLN01000001.1, read as the reverse complement.
AACCCCCCAGCCCAAGCCTCCCCTATGCAGAGCAAGAGAAGGAAAAACAGGCTTAAAAACAAAGCCCTTGGCTTGATCAACCCCCGATGCCCCCTTTTTAGCCTTCCGAAGGTTATTTAGTTCGGCATCGCGCATCGGTTTCCTTCAGGCCAGCCCATGCCGTTCCCAGAGATGCCGATAAATCGAACATCGAGGTAGCAATTCGCAATGCTTTCCCCGATCCACCACCCTTCCCCGATCCAACACCACGATCTCGTCCATGAGCTCCAGAGCAAGGGGTCGGTGAGTTATGAGCAGAAGGGTACGCCCTTCTGCCTTTTCCAAGAGCCGGTAGAATAGGTCGCGGGCGGATACCGGATCAAGCCCGGCGGTCGGCTCGTCCAGAAGCAAGATGGGGGCGTTTTTGAGCAAGGCCCGCAGGATAGCCAGGCGCTGGCGCTCCCCTCCGGAAAGCATGAAGCCCCGGTCACCTATAGGGGTTTCGAACCCTTGAGGGAGGGAAAGAAGGTGGCGGTGAATCCCCAGTTCCCGGGCCAACCTTTCTATCTCGGCCAGTTCGATTCCGGGGCGAGCCAGGGCGAGGTTTTCCCGGACGGTGGCGTTGAAGAAGTAAACCTGCTGGGGAACCACGGCAAACCAGCGCTGCACTTCCTCCGGCGGAAGGGAGCGCAGTTCGCAGCCGCCCAGGTAGATATGTCCTTCCTGGTAGTCCCAGAGGCGCAAGAGCAAATTCAGAAGGGTGCTCTTTCCAGCGCCGCTCGGACCCACCAGAGCCACCTTCCTACCTGGCGGCAGATCAAACTCCACGCCGTCCAGAACCCAGGGACCTTCGGGCAGGTAGCGGAAGCGCAGGTTCTCCAGGCGCAGGTAGATGTCGTCCGGGCGGCAGGAAGAAGCCGAAGGGGATGGCGAAGGGGCGCTTATCACCTCCAAGATCCGTGCGGTCGCCTCCCGGCTCTCGCGGTAGTGGCGGGGAACCAGAAGCAGGGGGCCCCAAGCCTCCAGAGCCGTCAAAACCATTAAAGGCAAAACGGCCAAGGCCACCCCTGGAAGCGCGCCTCGCTGCACCAAGACCACGGCCACCACCAAAAGGGAGACCAGAGCCAGGCGGCTGAAGAGGTCGCTTACCACTTCCGCCCAAATCTCCAGCCCTCCGCGCCGGTACCGGGCGCGGTTAAGCTTTCGCCTCCAGGCAGCCACTTTCCGTTCCATCCGGGCGACGAGGTCAAAGACCAGGGCCTCCCGCAGTCCTTCCGCTACCTCCACTAAGGTAGTAGTAAGGCCGTTCCGGGCCCAGGATTCCTCCGCACTCCGCCGGCGGGTCAGGAGGTGGAAAAATATGGGCAAGACCGCTCCTAGGAGCAAAGCAAAAAACAAGAAGAGCCAAGCCAAAAGAGGAGCGAAGCAGAAGAGAAAGGCAAAAAGGGAAAGGGCCATTCCCAGGGCTATCCAGCCGGGAGCCAGCACCCGCAGGTAAAGGTTTTCTAAAGCCTGGACGTCGTTCACCAGGGTGCTTAGCAAGCCGGCGCTGGAAAAAGGATGGAGGACAGCGGGGGCTAAAGGCTCTAACCGAGCGTAAAACCAGGAGCGGAGACGGGCCAGCCAGCGAAAGGTAGCGTCGTGGGCCAGGTAGCGCTCGGCGTAGCGGAAGATGGCCCGTGCCACGCCGAAAAAGCGCACGGCCACGGTAGCCAGGAAAAGATCGCCGAAAGGGGGGTGCAGGGCCGCCGTGGCGATGAGCCAGGTAGCCGTACCTATAAGCCCCACGTTGCTCGCCACGGCCAAAAACCCCAGGAAGGCGGCCAGGGCGAGCTCCGGCAGGCAAAGCTTAAGGATAGCTTTAAAGTCGGGCGCCGAGTTCATACCCTTCCCCTCGGTAAGCCTACAGGAAGGCGAGCAAAACTCCGGGGCTCTTTTTCAACTCCTCCAGTCTCCCCGCTTCCACGAGGCGCCCCTCCTGTAGCAGCAAAATCCGATCCACGTATTCCAGGACGTTGAGGTGGTGGGTGATAAGGAGCACCGTTTTATCCTGTGCCAAGGTTTCAAGGGCCCGTAAGAAGGCGAGCTCGTTTTCCGGATCAAGCCCCGTGGTGGGCTCGTCCAAGATCAGAAGTGAGGCTGGCTTGAGGAAGGCTCGGGCCAAGGCCAAGCGCTGGACCTGCCCTCCGCTCAGGCACTGCCCTCCCTCTCCCAGCCGGGTTGCATAGCCTTGGGGAAAAGCCTCGATGATCTCCTTAACCCGCAAGATCTGCAGCACTTCCTCTACTCTCTCCCAGGGCACGGTCTCATCCAACCCCAGGTTCTCCAGCACCGTGCCCGGCCAGAGGCGCGGCTGCTGGGGAAGAAAGCTTACCTGCCGGCGCCATTCCCGGGGATCGATCTCCTTGAGGGGTAACCCGTTCACCAGGATTTCCCCTCCTTGGGGATCGGCAAAGCGCAAAAGCAGATAAGCCAGCGTGCTCTTGCCGGCACCGGTGGGCCCCAAAAGGGCCACCTTTTCCCCGGGCAGCAAGGAGAAGCTCACCCCCTTGAGGACCGGATCCCCTTCTTCCCGGTAGGCGTAGGTGACCTCCCGGAAGGTCACCTCCAATGGACCAGAGGGAGGGGGAAGAGGGTTTGGGGACCGGAAGACCGGGGAAGTTAAGTTTAGGTAAGCGGCTATCTCCTGGGCAGCCGCCACCCCGGCCAGGCGGATGTGATAGCGTTGGCTTAGTTGGCGCAAAGAGAGGTAGTACTCCGGCGCCAGCAGGATGAGAAAGAAAGCCGGGAAAAAGGGCATTTTCCCCGCCAGTAGCCGCAAGCTCACCGTGACGGCCACCATGGCCGTCCCCAGGGTAGTAATTAGCTCCAGCACCAGTGCCGAAAGGAAAGTCACCCGCAGCACTTCCATGGTGGCTACCCGGAAACGCTCACCCAAAAGCCAGAGCTTCTCCACGTGTTCCCGGCTGCGACCGAAAAGCTTCAAGGTGACAAGCCCTTGAAGGAGGTCTAAGAGGTAGTCGTTCAAGTAACCCATCAGCTTCCAACGTTCCTGGGCCCTGCCGTCCGCCCACTTCCCGATCAGGATGAGCAAGGCCACGGCCACCAAAGTGGAAACGAGAAAAATGAGGCCGGCCACCGGCAGGGTGACCAGGGCAAAGAGGAGTAAAACGAAGGCTACCATTCCCGCCGTAACTAGAAGTGGCAAGTAGCGGTTAAAGTAAGTGCCCACCGCCTCCACCTTGTCCAGCAAAAGGCACACCTTCTCCCCCGCCTTGGTCTCCAGCCCCACCAGGGGCCCCAAGTCCACGAACTGGCGGAAAAGAGCCTCTCTTAGCCCCTCTTCCACCCGGAGAGCGAAGCTGAAGGCGGCCAACTCCCGCCCCCACTGAGTGAGGAGACGAAGGGCAAACAGTAACAAAAGTAGGCCCACCCAAGGCATTGCCTCTTCAAGACCTGCTTTCCGCAAGTAGACCAGTTCCACTATCCAGGCTAAGCAGCCGGCCTGCCCGGCGGCGAGCAGGCCAGCTGCCAGACCCAGAGCTCCGGTTAGTCCCCAGAGGAAGCTTTTCTTTTTAGGAGCCAGAGCCAAGAGCTCCCGGTCGACCATGGCTTAGTAGTGAAGGTCTTTGATGGTTACCCGCTTGCGGAAGATCCAGTAAGTCCAGCCCTGGTAGAGAAGCACCACCGGCACCAGGAGGAGGGCCACCACGGTCATCACCTTGAGAGTGTAGGGGCTGGAAGAAGCGTTGTACACGGTGAGGCTCCAGTCGGGATTAAGGCTTGACACCATGACCCTCGGGAACAGAGCGCTGAAAAAGCCGAAGGTAAGGAACACGATGCTCAGGCCCCCCAGGGCAAAGGCCCAGCCGGAGCGGTTGGCGCGTGAAGCCCCGTAGCTCCCTCCCAGCAGGGCCAGAACCAGCAGGAAGAGCGCCAGCGCCAGGGGCTTGCCCGCCACCACTCTCAGGCTCAGGAGTAGGAAGAGCCCAACCCATCCCATGGCCAGTACAGCCAAGGGGGAGGCGTACTTTTTGGCCCTGTCCTCCAATTCTCCTTCGGTGCGTAGGGCCACAAAGAGTGCCCCGTGCATTAGGAAAAGGAAGAGCAGAGCCAGGCCCCCCACCAGCGTGTAGGGGGAGAGGAGGTCGAAGAAGGTGCCCACAAACTGCTTCTCGGCGTTGATGGGCACTCCTTTGAGCAGGTTGGCGAAGGCCACCCCCCAGAGGAGCGAGGGGAGGAAGCTGCCGAAGCACAGAGCTCCGTCCCAGAAGCGGCGCCAGCCAGGACTCTCGTCCAGGTGTCGGAACTCGAGGGCCACCGCCCGCAGAATGAGCGCCACCAGGATGAGAAAGAGCGCCAGATAAAAACCGCTGAAGAGGGTGGCGTACCAGTGGGGGAAGGCGGCGAAGAGGGCGCCGCCGGCGGTGATGAGCCAGACTTCGTTACCGTCCCAGAAGGGACCAAAGGTGTTGAGCAGTATTCGGCGCTCGGTATCGGTGCGCCCCAGGAAGGGAACCAGCACACCCACCCCGTAGTCAAAGCCTTCCAAGAAGAAGTAGCCGGCGAAGAGGACGGCGATCAAAATGAACCAGAGGACGTTCAGCTCCATAAGGACACCTCCTTTTCCGGCATGGAAGCAGGTACAGCTTCCGGACCCTGGCGGGCGAAGCGGGCCAAGAGAAAGACATCTACCACCGCCAGGATTCCCAGGAGCAGGGTGAAGCCCAGCAGGGTGATAAGCAGTTGGCCCGCCGTCACACAGGGAGAGAGAGCCTGATCCACCCGCTGCAAACCGTAAACGATCCAAGGCTGCCTCCCCACTTCAGTCATGGCCCAGCCGGCCGTGTTGGCCAAGTAGGGCACGGGGATGGAATAAAGCAAGGCTTTCAACGCTCCGGGCCTTTCCTCCAGCTTGCCCTTACGGTAGAGGTAGTAGGCGTAGAAGCTTAAGAAGAGAAGCCACAGCCCCGCCCCCACCATTATCCGGAAAGACCAGAAAGTGACCGCTACCGGAGGGATGTAGTATCCGGGTCCGTAGCGAGCCACCATCTCTTGCTGCAGCTCCTTGATACCCTTCACTTCGGCGGAGAAGGAGTGGTGGGCCAGCAGGCTCTCCAGAGCGGGCAGAGCTAGAGCGCCGCGGTTAGTCTCGGACCTCTGGTCGATCACCGCCACCAGGTTAAGCGGGGCCGGCTGAGAGGTCTCCCAGAGGGCGTTGGCCGCCGCTATCTTCATGGGCTGAGCCTCCACTAGGTGCCGCCCCTGGAAGTGCCCCGTGAGGGCCACTACCAGCACGGCCAAAAGCCCCGCTATCACACCGATGCGCATGGAAGGACGGAATACCTCCAGGTGGGTTCGGCGCAGCAGATGGTAGGCGCTTATCCCCATGATGAAGAAGGACGCGGTGGTGAGACCGGCAATGACCGTATGCGGGAACTGGGTGAATATGTTAGGGTTGGTGACCAGAGCCCAAAAGCTCTTCATCTCTGCTCTTCCGGAGCGCAGCACGAAACCCACCGGCTCCTGCATGAAGGAGTTGGCGATTAAGATCCACAGGGCGGAGAGGTTGGAAGCGATGGCCACCAGCCATATAGACAGCAGGTGAAGCCTTTTCGATATTTTATCCCATCCGAAGATCCAGACGCCCAAGAAGGTGGATTCCAGGAAGAAAGCCAGTAAAGCTTCCACAGCCAGGGGAGCGCCGAAAATATCCCCTACAAAACGGGAGTACTCCGACCAGTTCATGCCGAAGTGAAACTCTTGCAGGATTCCGGTTACCACGCCTAAAACGAAGTTGATGACGAAGAGCTTACCCCAAAATTTGGTCATCCGTTTATAGTTCTCGTCACCGGTGCGCACATAGAGGGTCTCCATCACGGCTACCAGAAGGGAAAGGCCTAAAGTTAGGGGCACGAAGAAGAAGTGGTAGGTGGCCGTGATGGCAAACTGCCAGCGGGCCAAAGCTAAGGTTAAGGCATCCACTGTGACCGTCCCTCCCTCGCACAAGTTTCCCGGGGCTCACGAACTTTGGCTGCCAGGGTTGCGAAGTCGTAGCGCTCCAGCTCCTCCAACAGGAGGTGCTGGATTCTCCCCAGTACCTCGTGCACAGGACACTCGTGAGCCCATTTTTTGCTACAGTACTCCGGATCGATAAAACAGCGGTTGAGTCTTATGGGACCTTCCACCGCCTCCCAAACCTCGCGTAGGGTAATCCTTGCCGCTGGCCGAGCCAGGGCGAATCCTCCTCCCACCCCCCGATAAGAACGCACTATTCCGGCCCTTATGAGATCCCGCACTATTTTGAGCAGAAAGCGCAAAGGAATGCTCTCCTCTTTGGCCAGCACCTGAGCGCGAACCACCTCCCCCGGAGGTCGCAAAGCCAGGTTTAACACCACCCGCATGGCGTAGTCTGCCGCTTGGCTTAAGCGCATGAGCACCAGCTCCACTATCTATACCGGCGCGGTATACTTTGCTTCCAGTTTAAACTCGTATTGAGGATCAAGTCAAAATGAATCTTAGGTCAAAAAAGTGTTTGTATTGGCCTTTTCCCCCTTGATCTTAGGTGCTTTGCTTCTTTGCTCTAGATTTCAAAATCGTAAAAATTTTAATTAGCGCGGAGGATGGGACAAAGGTGAAGGTGCTTCGGCGCCGAAATGATAATAAAGACTTCTTTTTAAGAGGAGGTTTAAGGATGCTGGGCAGGGAGATAGTGCCGGGAGTCCACGCCGTGGGAGCGGTAGACTGGGACCGGAGGCTTTTCGACGAACTCATACCGCTACCCAACGGGACCACCTATAACGCCTACCTCATAAAGGGGAGCGAGAAGACCGCCCTCATCGACACGGTCGACCCTAGCAAGAAAGAGGAGCTCCTGCGCAACCTGCGGAAGCTGGAAGTGAGGCGCCTGGACTACGTCGTGGCCAACCACGCCGAGCAGGACCACTCCGGCTCTTTGCCCGAGGTTCTCGCCGCCTACCCGGAGGCCCTGGTGGTAACCAACGCCAAATGCAAAGCCCTGCTCATCGACCATCTACACCTGCCGGAGGACCGCTTCGTGGTGGTGGAAGACGAAGAAACGCTTTCCCTGGGCGACAAAACCCTGGTCTTCAAAATGGCCCCCTGGGTGCACTGGCCCGAAACCATGTTCACCTACCTGGTGGAGGACAAAATCCTTTTCCCCTGTGACTTTTTGGGCTCGCACTTCGCCACCAGCGAGCTCTTTGCTGCCCAGGAGCAGGAGATCTACCTGGCCGCCAAGCGCTACTACGCCGAGATAATGATGCCCTTCCGCAGCCACGTGCAAAAACACCTGGAGCGCGTGGAGAAACTGCCTCTGGCTTTCATCGCCCCCAGCCACGGGCCCGTTTATCACCACCCGGAGTTCATCTTGAGCGCCTACCGGGACTGGTCCTCCGACCGAGTGAAAAATGAAGCCCTGATCGTTTATGTCTCCATGCACGATAGTACCGCCCAGATGGTCGAGCACCTGGCGGAAGCCCTCATCGATCAGGGGGTAAAGGTCACCCCCTTCAACCTCACTTTCACCGACCTGGGCGAGCTGGCCATGGCCCTGGTGGACGCGGCCACAGTGGTACTGGGTACCCCCACCGTCTTGGGAGGTCCTCACCCCTCGGCCCTTTACGCCGCCTATCTGGTGGGAGCGCTCCGGCCCAAGACCAGGCTCGCGGGGCTAATCGGCTCTTACGGCTGGGGCGGGAGGACGGTGGAAATGGTAAGCGAGCTTCTCAAACCCCTGAGGGCTGAGCTCCTGGAACCGGTGCTGGTAAAGGGGCTACCGCGGGAGGAGGACCTGAAGAAGCTGGAGGAAATGGCCAAGGTCATCGCCCAACGCCACCGGGAGTGGGAGCTCCTAACCTAGCGCAACAGATGAACGTTTCCTAGGCGCACCCTTTTAAGCCCCGCCTCCCGGGCGGCTTGGTAACATTCTTCCGCCTCCCTACGGCTCAGAAGCGGCAGATCGCGCATCAGGTGGTGAGGGAAGAAGGCCAGCAAAGTATAGGGAATGGAGGGGTCGATCTCGGCCAAAAAGCGCGCTATAGCTGCCACTTCCTCCGCCCCCACATAGCCGGGCACCAGAAGGGTGCTGGCCACCAGCAGAGGAGGTTCCGGTCGTAGAGGTAGGTAGCGGGAAAGGTAGCGGAAATTATGAAGCGTCTGCCGGTTGCTCACCCCGGTGAGCAGCCGGTGCAGGTCCTCGTTCCAGGCCTTGAGGTCGAACTTTATGCACCCGCCCGACTCCAGGGCCAGCTCCGCCAAGGCGTCGAGGTAGCGGGGATGAATGTTGCCGTTGGTCTCCCAGCAAAGGCGCAGGATCCGGCCCCCGGCCCTAGCGCGGGCCAGCCGGGCTGCCTGGAGAGTAAAGGGCATCTGCGGTGAGGGGTCGCCGCCGAAAAAGCAAACGCAGGCCGTCTCCTCGTCGATGGCCGTCACCAGCTCCTCTGGGCTCACCAGAGGAGCTTTCTTCTTTGCCATGCGGAGGTAGACGCTGTTCTGGCAGTAGAGACAGTCGAAGGAACAAGCACCCAAGAAGACAGCTAAGTTTTTGTAGCCCTCTTCCGGCCCCGGGCGGTAGGCGTAGCGGGGAAAGCCGGCGCCGGTACCACCGGGACACACCCAGTCGGCCACGCAATTGGTGGGGAGAGGATCAAAGTAGAAGCTCAGAAGCCCCTGCCGAGAAGTTCCCGCCACTTGCTCCAGCTTTTTCCCGCGGCAAAAGCGCAGACCGCAAAAGCCCACTTCTCCCTCCCCCAGCTGGCAGCGGTTACCGCAGACCTGGCAGGTAAGTCCGCCAGGGGTGCGCGGCGGCGAAGGTGGCAAAGGGGAGCGACTCTGCGTGTGCGCTTTTAAGGCCGCCTCGGCGCCGAGCTGAGGGTGTGCCTTGAGGCACTCGCCGCAGATGAAATCCAGCGCTGCGGCCGTCGGACGCCTGCTTCCACAGATACGACAGCCCATCTTTTCCCCTCCGGCAGGAGTCCCCCTTTCCGAGCCGAAAAATTTACAAGAAAAGCAAGCCCGAAAAGGAGGAACGGAGAGTGTCTGCTTTAAGAAGATTCTTTCCCTTGCTCCTACTTTCCCTGCTCCTTGTCTTCCCCGGCTGCGGCCAGAAGAAAGAGCCCTTGACCATCGGAGCGTTGCCAATAATCGATAACCTGCCCTTCTGGGTGGCGGAAGAAAAGGGCTACTTCAAAGAGGCGGGTCTGGAAGTAAGGTTTATCTCCTTTCCCAGCGCAGTGGAGCGGGACAGCGCCTTCACGGCCGGCAAGATAGATCTGGCGGTGGGGGACCTTCTGGCAGTGGCCCAGATGCGCCAGGGAGGAACTAAAGTGAAGGCCATAGCGGTGGCGCAGGGGAGGCAGCCGGGAGAAGCCCGCTTCGCTTTGCTTTCCGCCCCTAACTCACACCTCACCAGCGTGGCCGAACTCCGCAACGTCCCGGTAGCCTGCTCGCTCAAAACCATCAACGAGTACTTGGTCGACCAGATGTTGAAAGATGCCGGCATCCCTCCTCAAGAGATAAAGAAGGTCTCCATACCCAAGATTCCGGTGCGACTGGAAGCCCTTCTGAACGGCACGGTTAAAGCAGCCCTGCTTCCCGAACCTTTCGCTTCGTTAGCCGAGGCCAAAGGGGCGCACCTTCTGGCCGACTCCAGCCAGAAAAACCTGGCCCAGACGGTGATCATCGTCCGAGAAGAGGTCCTCGACCGGCACCTGCCGGAGCTCAAGCGCCTCCTGGAAGCTTACAACCGGGCGGTGGCCGACATCCAGCAGAACCCCCAGGCCTTCAACCGCATCCTGGAAGAAAAAGCGCAGGTGCCTAAAGAGGTGCTGCCCGGTGAGAAGCACGGGATAAAGCTCGTTTTCTCCCCCGCCACCCTGCCCACCCAGGGAGAGGTGGAAGCCGTGCTCGACTGGCTTAAAACCCAGGGCCTCCTCGCTCAACCCCTGACCTACTCCGATCTGGTGGACCAACGGGTGCTGAAGCGTTGATTCTGATAGAAAATCTTAAGGTCACCTACCGGACAGCGGCCGGACCAGTGGAAGCCCTGGCGGGTGTGTCCTTCGCGGTGGAGCGCGGGGAAAGCTGTGCCGTCATCGGCCCCTCGGGTTGCGGTAAAAGCACGTTGCTATATGTGCTAGCGGGGCTCAAGCAGGACTTTGAGGGAAAGGTAGAAGTGGCCGGGAGAACCCAGATCGCCCTCATCTTGCAGCACTTCGGTCTTCTTCCCTGGAAAAACGTCTGGGAAAACGTGGCCCTGGGGCTAAAAGTGCGCCGCCTTCCCCCTCAAGAAGTAGAGAGGCGGGTGAGCTTCTGGCTCAAAAACCTGGGGCTTTACGAACTTCGCTACCTCTACCCGGCCCAGCTTTCTGGTGGGCAGTGCCAGCGGGTGGCCATCGCCCGCGCCCTGGTGTTGCAGCCCGATCTGCTCCTGATGGATGAGCCCTTCTCCTCGCTCGACGCCCTGACCCGAGAGGCCTTACAAGAGACCTTACTGGAGATATGGCAGGAGACCAGGTGCACCATCGTCCTGGTGACCCACAGTATCGAAGAAGCTGTTTTCCTGGGGCAAAAGGTGGTGCTCCTCTCCCCGCGCCCGGGAAGGGTGGTGGCCGTCTACACCCACCCCTTAGTAGGAGACAAGTCCTGGCGCCACCACCCCGACTTCCACCTGGCCTGCACCCGCATCCGCCAAGAGTTGTCCCGAGCCGGTGAGGCGAAAACAGGATGAACAGGTATTACTCTTCTCTGACCGCCTGCCTCGCTCTCCTAGTTCTGTGGGAGGTGGTGGCGAGAAGCCTGCACCTGCCCGCCCTGCCACCGGCAAGCCAAGCCCTGGTGGTCTTTTTCAAGGAGCTACCCGGCCCCCTGGGCTTCAACTGGCTGGTGAGTACCTACCGCGTCCTGGCCGGTATGTTTCTGGCCACGGTAACCGCCGTGCCTCTGGGGCTTTTCCTGGGGCGCTGTCCCCAGGCCGACCGTCTGCTGGGGCCTTTCTTTTCCCTGATCTACCCCGTACCGAAGATAGTCCTAGTACCGCTCATCATGGTGATTTTCGGCCTGGGCGACGCCGCCAAGATCCTGCTCATCACCCTGGTTCTTTTCTTCCAGATCCTTTTGCCGGTGCGCGACGGCGCCCGCCACCTCTCCTCCTACCTGGTCGACGCCGTTACCTCTTTGGGAGTGCGGGGGCTGGCTTTTTACCGGCACGTCGTCTTTCCCGCCGTGCTACCAGAGGTGCTCACCGGCCTGCGGGTGGCCTCGGGGACCGCCATAGCCGTCCTCTTCTTCGCCGAGACCATCGCCAGTCAAGAGGGACTGGGGTACTATCTGCTCGATGCCTGGACGCGCTACGCCTACCCCGATCTTTACGCCGGCGTCTTGGCCATGAGCCTGCTGGGTTTCGCCCTCCACTCCTTCCTGGAATGGCTCGAACACCGGCTCTGCCATTGGAAGTACCTCTAGAGGAGTCCCGCCTCGCGCAAAAGCTCGGCCAGCTTCTCCTTCTCTACCTGGTTGGCCTCTACCAGCGGAAGGCGCGGCGGCCCCACGTTTATCCCCAGGAGATTAAGGGCCGCCTTCACTGGGACGGGGTTGGTGGTGATGAACATCCCCTTCATGAGGGGATAAAGCTCCCGGTGGATCTTGGCTGCCAGGGTCACGTTGCCGCTGTAGTAGGAGCTTATCATCTCCCTGAGCCTCTTCCCCACCAGGTGGGAAACCACGCTCACTACCCCCTTGCCACCCAGGGCAAGGATGGGCAGAGTCAAAGCGTCGTCGCCGCTGTAGATGGCGAAGTCGTCGGGCAAGATGCGCCTTAGCTCGCTTACCTGATCCAGGTTCCCGGAAGCCTCTTTGATGGCTACTACATTGGGCACATCCTGAGCCAGCCGCGCCACCGTGGCCGGCAGGATGTTGACCGCCGTGCGCCCCGGCACGTTGTAGAGCATGACCGGCAGGTTGGTGCTCTCGGCAATGGTGCGGAAGTGCCGGTAAAGTCCTTCTTGGGAAGGCTTGTTGTAGTAGGGAGCCACCACCATGATGGCGTCCACGCCCGCCTTTTCCGCCGCCTTGGTGAGCTCCACGGACTGGGCCGTGTCGTTGCTACCGGTGCCGGCGATCACCGTGGCTCGACCACCGATCTCTTCGGTGACGGCGGTGAAAAGGGCTATCTTTTCTTCCTTGGTCAGCGTGGGCGACTCGCCGGTGGTCCCCGCCACCACCACCCCGTCGGAGCCGTTCTCCACCAAGTAGCGGGCCAGCCTCTTAGCCTGGTCGAGATCGAGCCTTCCCTCCCGGTCGAAGGGGGTCACCATCGCCGTGAGGACGTAACCGAAGTCCACGCTCATCTCCCCACCACCTTGCAAAACTTTTAAAGCCAGCCAGACCTTATCACGAGCTCCGCTATCTGCACCGCGTTGGTGGCCGCCCCCTTGCGCAGTTGGTCTGCCACCACCCAAAGGTTAAGACCCTTGTCCACCGAAATATCTTCCCGGATGCGCCCCACAAAGACCTCATCCCGCCCCGTCGCCGTTATGGGCATCGGATACTGCAGGTTCTGGGGATCGTCTATTACCACTACTCCTGGGGCCTGGCGTAAGAGCTCGCGGGCGGCCTCCGCGGAAATCTTCTCTTTGGTTTCGATATTCACCGCTTCGGAGTGAGAGCGAAAAACCGGAACCCGCACAGTGGTAGCTGTGATGGCCAAGTCGTCATCGTGGAGGATCTTCCGGGTCTCTTTTACCATCTTCCACTCTTCCCGGGTGTAGCCGTATTCCGAGAAGACATCGATGTGGGGTATGAGGTTGAAGGCTATCTGGTGCGGGAAAACCCGGGGCGGATACTCCTTACCTTCGAGCACAGCCTGGGTTTGCAGGCGAAGCTCCTCGATGGCCGCCGCGCCCGCCCCGGAAACCGCCTGGTAGGTGGCCACCACCACCCGCCTGATGCCCACCGCGTCATAAATGGGTTTAAGAGGTACTACCATGATTATGGTGGAGCAGTTGGGATTGGCGATCAGGCGCTTATGCTTGCGGGCATCTTCCGGATTGACTTCCGGCACCACCAGGGGAACCTCGGGATCCAGGCGGAAAGCGCTGGAGTTGTCGATCACCAGTGCCCCTTTATCGCGCGCGATCAAGGCGAAATCTCGGCTCCCCGAACCGCCGGCAAAAAAGGCGATGTCTACTCCCTCAAAGCTCTCGGGACCGGTAGCTTCCACCCGATAAGTTTCTCCGCGGAAAACTATCTCTTTCCCGGCCGACCGGGCGGTGGCCAGGGGGACCAGCTGCTTCACCGGGAATTGCCGCTCCTCCAGCACTTTTAGGATCTCCTGGCCCACCGCGCCGGTGGCTCCTACCACCGCTACATTAAACAACCTGAGCTTTACCCCCCTTCAAACGGCTTTCGGCTTCCGGTACTCGATCAGCACCGGCTGGATCTGCTTCCCCTGAAGGGCGTGGATGATGGTGTCCACCAGCAGATCCATCTTGGCTACTAAAGAATTAGGCTTGTTAACGGGATCATCCTGCCCGAAGGGAACGAAATAAACGTTTTTGGCGTTCAAGAGCACCCCTAAATTGCGCGCGTTCATGCCCAAGCCGTCGTTGGTGGATATGGCCAGTACCACCGGCCGCTGATTGCGGAGCTGGGCCTTTACGGCCATGAGTACTGGCCCGTCGGTTATGGCGTTAGCCAGTTTGGCCAGCGTGTTCCCCGTGCAGGGAGCCACCACCAGCACATCCAAAAGGCGCTTTGGCCCTATGGGCTCAGCCTCCACTATGGTTTCGATCGCCGGCTTGCCGGTTAGAGCCGCCAGCTTTTCCTTCCACTGCCGCGCCGTGCCGAAGCGGGTATCGGTGGTGGCCACCTCCCGGGTAACTATGGGGATGACTTCGGCCCCTTCCCGCAGGAGATTTCCTATCTGCTCCACCGCCTCGTGAAGCGTGCAAAAGGAACCGGTAAGAGCAAAACCCACCCTAACTCCCTTTAAGCGCGCCAAGACCCGCACCCCCCTAAGCACGTACCGCCAGGCTCAAGCCTTTCTCCTGAACGAAGATTTCCGCTATCACCTGGCCTAAGATGCGCCCGGCCGTCTTGGGGGCCACCTTGCCTGGCAGAGACGGAGCCAGCAGGGCCTGCCGTCCTAAAGCCCGAGCAGCCTCGAAATCGGTGCCTCCGGGCTTGGAAGCCAGGTCGATGATGAGGACGTCGGGCCGGGTGTGCTTGAGTAGCCGGGCGGTAAGAACCAGGGCGGGTACGGTGTTGAAGATCACTTCGGCCTCGCCTATGCATCCGCGCAGAGCCGGGAAGTCTATGGCTTTAAGCCCCATTTCCAAGGCGCGGGCGCGCTCCGCCGGCTCGCGCGTCGCCACCATCACTTTGGCCCCCAGCGCCTGCAACATGCGGCCCAGGGTCTTGCCCACCCGCCCGAAACCCAGCACCAGGACCTGCGAGCCGTGAATGGTGATGGGTAAAAGCTCCATGGCCATCTGCAAGGCTCCCTCGGCGGTGGGGATGGAATTGAGTATGGCGAAATCGTCGCGATCGGCCACCGGTATGAGCTTCAAGCCCAGCCGCTCCGCCAGCCGGAGAAGATAGGGATTGGCAAAGCCAGTGAAGACGAGGCCTCCACGCGGCAAAGGTAGCAAATCCTCTTCTTTCAAATGGAGCACTCCGGAAGGGGTCTCTATTTCACCGCCCTCCTGCACTCCCGGGAAGGGGAAGATCACCGCCTCCGCCCCTACTAGCCCAGCCTTTATCTCCTTAGCGAGCTCCACCCCCGGCAAGCTGGCCTCGTGCCCCACCAGTCTCACCCTGGCGCCCCGACCGGCCAATTCCTCGGCCGTATAGACGGCCCGCTGGTCGCCTCCGACCACCGCTAGTGTGAACCCTGCAAGCCCTCGTCGCATGATGCTATCGCCCCCCACGGCCAATACCCAGTATATGAGCCGTAGAGGAGGGAGGTGCGGAAGGCTTTAACCGAAGATCAGCTTGTCCAGGCCGTAAACTAACTCCTCCAGCTCCAGCACCTTCTTAATAGCCATGATTACCCCCGGCATGAACGACTCGCGGGAGGTGGAATCGTGCCTTATGGTTAGGGTCTGGCCCAACCCCCCGAAGATCACCTCCTGATGGGCTACAAAGCCGGGTAGTCGGATGCTGTGAATCCTTACCCCCTCCAGGTTGCCGCCTCGGGCACCATCAAGCTTCTCCACTTCCGTGCGATCCTCTGCAGGGCCTCCCTGGCGGCTGCGGGCGATGATCTCCGCCGTCTGCAGGGCTGTGCCGGAAGGGGCGTCCAATTTCTGGTGGTGATGGTATTCGATGATCTCCACATCGGGGAAATAGCGGGCGGCAATGCCGGCGAAGTGCATCATTAAAACCGCCCCCAGAGCAAAGTTGGGGGCAATTAGCCCCCCTAAGCGCTTCTCCCGGCAGATCTTCTTTAGTTCCTCTATTTCCTCCTGTGGGATACCCGTGGTCCCCACCACCGGACGCACGCCACAAGCTAGAGCGGTTTTGATGTTGGCTACGGCCGCGTGCGGGGTGGTGAAGTCCACCATCACCGAGGCCTCAGTCTCTCGCAAAACGTTGGCCAAATCGTCCCGCACCATCAATCCCAGCGGTCCGATGCCAGCCAGCAGGCCTACATCCTGTCCTGTGTGACCGGGGTCGACCGCCCCTACCAGTTGCATGCCTGGCGTACGGCTGACCGCCTTGACGACCTCCCGACCCATCCGGCCGGCCGCCCCGGTGACCACTACCCGGATCAATTTCTCCCCCCTAACCTTCCCTACAGGTTTTTAACCTTATTGTCGTACGTCGATCCGGGCAAGTCAAGCCACCGGCCGGCCAGAAACCTAGAGGAGGTTTTTAAGGCCGATGAGTATTAGGATGGCCCCACTCAAGAAAATGCTGAACTGCCCTAGAGACCACTTACCTATCCGCACCGCCGCCACCTTCACTCCCAGCTTTATCCCCCACCAAACGGCTACGAAACTTCCCAAGGCGGCGAAGAAGGAAACCCAGAAGGGGGAAAGCCCCAGAATACCGGCACCCAAGCCGTTGGTAAGGGCGTTGAGCGAAAGAGCCACCCCTAAAAGGACGGCTTCTGGTAGTTCGATCTCCCCCGAGCGGTTCCGGTCGGCCTTTTGGGGGGAGCGCAGAATTTCCCCCACGCCGCCTCTTTCCTCAGTCTCCGCCTGCTCGCTGCGCTTGCGCTGCTGCCAGGTGAGCAAGACCAGGCGCAAACCGATGATAAAGAAAAGGAGGGCTGCCGTCACGTTGGCCAGCAGATTTGGCAGTATCTTAGCAATGTACCCTCCGCAAATTATTCCGACATAGCTGAACAGAAAGGCTATAAGCGCTATTAAAGCGTTGTGTCTCATCTTTATTCTTATTCCGCAAATGCCATACGATAGCCCTGCTCCAAAATTATCTAGGCTTGACGAAATTGTGAGTAGAGCAATGGTGATCCAGTTCATCCTATCCCCCCAGCCTCAAGGCTTTTACCAGTATATGAGAGGGGCTTCCCAGCTGCTTGCAGGGGAAAGCGAAATTCCTCTTTTACCGGCAGGAGTTTTCGGGAGCGGGAACGAAGTCCGGAGAAAAAGGGGAGTTCCTGGAACCTCGAAGGAGCGCGGGGTGGAAAAAGTTGCAGGGAAGTAGAAAAGTTGCCGTGACCGGACAAGCCCTCCTCTCAAGGCGCTGGCAGGTGCTGGCGGGATCCCTGCTGCTATGCCTGTTCCTCTCCGCTCTGGTTTACACCTGGGCGCAGCTCAAGCCCCAGAAGCCAGTTCCCTCTTCAACAGCGGTCAAGATGATCGCCCCGCCACCCACTGAGCCTCCGCAGGCCCCGCCGAGTGCGGCTCCCACACCAGGAGAAATTCTTCTGCCGGGCGACACCCTGAAGCACCCCGTTTCCCCTTCAGAGGCGAAGGGGGTTAAACCCTTCTACCGCGCCGCCGAGGGTGGTAAAAGGGTGGCCCTCACCTTCGACGACGGGCCTTACCCAGGGCTTACCGAAAGGTACCTAGCTGTGCTGGAAAGGATGCACGCCCCGGCCACTTTCTTTGTTATCGGCTGCCGGGCCGAGCGCTACCCTCATCTCGTGAAGCTTATGCGAGAGAAAGGACATGAGGTGGGAAGCCACTCCTGGTGGCACGCCAACCTGGGGAGGGCAACTAAGGAAGAGGTGCGGAGCGATCTTGTCCGCACAGCCCGCGTACTGGAAGGAATAACCGGGGAGCCGGTGAAGTTCTTCCGCCCCCCTTACGGAGCTGTGAACTCGGGGGTGCTAGAGATAGCGGAAGAGCTAGGCGAGAAGGTGGTGCTGTGGGATGTGGATCCGCGGGACTGGACCAACCCAGGTCCCCAGACGATGGTGAAACGGGTGCTAAGCCAAGTGCGCGACGGCAGTATCATCCTGCTGCACGAGGGACGTCCGGGGACGCTGGAAGCCCTGCCTACTCTGATAAGGGAATTGAGAAACAGGGGATACGAACTGGTAACCCTTTCGGAGCTCCTGCAGCCTGCACCGGAAAAGAAAAAGGCCGGCATCTCCATGCCCGCCGAGGAAAAAGCCGAGGCGAAGAAGGAGCATACTGCACCTTCGGTGACCGAGGCTACCTATCAGTCTCCTCTGGAAGCTGGGGCCGGGGAAAAAGCCCCGCCCGCCTTACGATCTCCGGAACCACTTCCTCCCAGGCGATAGCCATTATGTGGACTCCGGCCACGCCCGGTATCCTCTTTAAGGCCTGGATGGTTTCCACCGCGATGGCTATCCCCTCTTCCTGGGAATCAGACGCCTTGGCCATTCTCTCCCTAATCTCTTCTGGTATGCTTATCCCGGGAACGTTTTCGTGCATGTACTGGGCCATGCGAGCCGACTTTAGAGGAGTGACCCCCGCCAGGATGTAGACGCGGCGATCCAAGCCCTCTTCGCGCACCGACTCCATCCAACGGCTGAAGCACTCCAAGTCGAAAACGCACTGGGTCTGGATGAAGTCGGCCCCGGCCTCTACCTTCTTGGCCAGCCGCATTATCCTGAGCTCCACCGGGGCGCCGCAGGGATTCTCTGCCGCTCCAAGGAAAAAGCGGGGTTCAGGGCCCTTAAGCGGCACGCCACTTTGAAAGACCTTTTCGTCCCGGAGGCGCCTGACCATGTCCAAAAGCTGCACGGCGTCGAGGTCAAACACCCCTTTGGCTTCAGGGTGGTCGCCCACCGCCGGGTGGTCGCCGGTAAGGCAGAGCAAGTTGCGGATCCCCAGGCTGTATGCCCCCAGCAGATCGGCTTGGATGGCTATGCGGTTGCGGTCGCGGCAAGTCATCTGGATGACCGGCTCTACTCCTTCGCGCAAAAGATGCACCGCCGCCGGGATGCTGGCCATCCGCACCACTGCCGTTTGGCAATCGGTTACGTTGGCCGCGTCCACGTACCCTTTGAGTAGGCGAGCCTTGCGGATGAGCGGCTCGGCGGAAGCGTGCTTGGGCGGGCCTATCTCCGCCGTGACCACGAACTCTCCTTGGCTGAGCAACCTTTCTAAACGCGAACCGGACTTCATCCCCTCACCTCTTCCCTCACCAGCTTCCGCGGACCGCGTCCTTGGGCCAGCTGCCAGTTCTTGGGAGGAGTAAGATGCCGTAGCAGTTCCTCCTTACCGAAGCGCCGCAGCCGCTCGTAAATCAGAATCCAGGCACAGGGGACTTCGGGGTTTACCTCGCACCTTCCCTCCGACGCCCCGCCGCAGGGGCCGTTGAGCAGGCCCTTAGCGCAGCGCGTAAGGGGGCATATGCCGCCGGTCAGGTGTAGAAGACACTCCCCGCACAGACGGCAGTACTCCTCCCAGACTCCCAAAGCCGTCGGCCCGCCGGCCATCAAGGTGTCGAGCCCCGGCACCACCCACAGCTCCGGGAAAGCGGCCGCCAGGTACTGCACCCCTACCCCGCAACCCAGGGACACCGCCGCCTCCACTCCTTTAAGGGTTTCCCTCAGCGGCTCCAGGTACTCATACTCGCACTGCCGTTTGACCGTGAGGGGAAGGGTTAGCAGTTCTACTCCTCCCCTCACCCGACGCTCCAGCTCCAGCGCTTGAGCAAGCCTCCGGACCTCCCTCTCCCCTCCGGCCAGGCAAACAGCCACACAGGTTTCGCACCCTACGACCGCCACTTTGCGGTAAGGGCGCAGCTGCTCGGTCAAGAAGGGAAAAGGCTTAGGTTTGGCCACTATCATCCCTCTCTCGTCCTCCTTCTCAAGGGGCTCGGCCCCAACCCGGCCACCTTTTCCGCCATCTCCCAGGCTATCTCGGCGAATCTCCTTCCCATGGCCGAAGAGAGATGATACATGGCCAGACGCTCCGGTTCCAGACCTATTTCCTTCAGCAGCTGCCGGAGGTGTTCCACTCGCTTGCGGGCCCGGATGTTTCCCTTCTGAAAGTGGCAGTCCCCCTCCAGGCAACCAGCTACCAGCACTCCATCAGCCCCCTCGGCAAAGGCCTTTAAGATGAGCTCCTCCTCCACCCGCCCGGAGCAGGGAACCTCCACGATGCGGATGCCGGGGGGATACTCCAAGCGTAAGCTCCCTGCCAAATCTGCCGCCGCGTAAGCGCAGTAGTGACAGCAGAAGGCCACGATGATGGGCTCGAACTCCTTCACCCTCTCACCCCCAAAAGCCCGGTGACGGCTGCCGCCATCTGTCCCCGCCGGTAGCCTTCCAGCTCGATGGCCGCGTTGGGGCACTCCCCCACGCAGGTACCGCAACCCTGGCAAACCAGGGGTTCAATCGCTACCACCCCTTCTCCCGGGGAGTAACGCGGAGCTCCGTAAGGGCAGACGCGTACGCAGGTAAGACAAGCTACACACTTTGAAGGATCCACCCGAGCCACCTCCCCCTTGCCCTCGAGCTCCTCCTGGAGGAGGAAGGAAGCCGCTCTGGCCGCCGCCGCTTTAGCCTGGATAAGGCACTCCTTCAGGCTTCGGGGGCTGTGGGCCGTGCCGCAAAGAAAGATCCCCTCCGCCGCGAAATCTACGGGTCTGAGCTTCGGGTGAGCCTCCCAGAAGAAGCCGTGCTCGTCCACCGGTACTTTAAAGATCTGAGCGAGCTCCTTTCTGTCTGGGGGAGCCACCATGGGAGTGGCCAGCACCAGGAGGTCAGGGCGGAAGACCAATTCCTCCTCCAGGAGGGGGTCGAAGAGGGTAACCTTGAGTTCCCCTTCTTCCTCTTCCACCTGGGGAGGACGGTCGGGGGTATAGCGGAGGTAAACCACCCCGGCCGCTCTAGCCGCGTCGTAAAGCTTTTCCCGGAAACCGTAGGTGCGCACGTCTCGGCAAAGCACATACACCCGGGCGAAAGGCAGTTCCTCTTTCACCTGGCGGGCCAGGAGAGCCGTCTTGCTACAGCAGACCCGGCTGCAATAAGGACGCTCCGGAGTGCGGGACTCGACACACTGGAGGAAAAGGATTTCTTGTGCTTCAGTAAAACGCCCCCTCTCTTTAGCCCAGCCTTCTTCAAACTCCCATAAAGTGGTTACCCGGGGATTGGTGCCGTAAAGGAAGCTCCGCGGTCTATGGGGCAAGGCACCAGTAGCCAGGATGATGGCACCGCAACGCACTTCCTCGCCGTTGCTCAGTCTTACCCTGAAGTTGCCTACAAACCCTTCGCAGCTTATCGGAACCGTTTTGGTGCAAACCTTTATCCGTGGGTGGGATTGCACTTTTTCGGCAAGCTCGTGGCTCAGCTGGCGAGGATCTTCCCCATCAAGGCCGTAGTAGATTTCCCGCGCCTTCCCACCAATTCTCTCGGTCTTTTCCACCAGGATCACTTCTACTCCCTGATCAGCTAGGGAGCAAGCCGCGGTCAGGCCCGCTACCCCGCCTCCCACCACCAACGCCCGAGGAACGATGGGAACCCGGGCCGGGGAAAGGGGTTTGAGCCTGGCCGCTTTGGCCACCCCCATGGCGCAGAGCGCTTGGGCCTTGGCAGTGGCTGCCTCCGGGTCAGAATGCACCCAGGAGCAGTGATCCCTTATGTTAACCATCTCCAAAAGATAGGGGTTAAGCCCCACTTCCTGCAGGGTCTCGCGGAAGAGAGGGCGGTGGGTGCGGGGGGAGCAGGCAACCACCACCAACCGGTTGAGTCGATGACGAAGGACCGCCTTCTTGATTACCTGCTGGCTGTCCTGGGAGCAGGCGTAGAGGCACTCCCGGGCCCATACCACGCCGGGGAGTTGCCGGGCAAAAACCACCACCTCGGGCACCTTTACCACCCCGCGGATGTTGGTACCGCAGTCGCATACCACCACTCCGATCCGGGGCTCATCAGCCAGTTCCAGCGGAGGGGGATAGGAAGGAGTGACCACTCGGGTTCCCCGGACTTCCCTGAGCCAGGAGCTTATCTCCCCCACAGCGGCTGTGGCCTCCGTCACCGCTTCCGGTATATCCTTGGGCCCGGCAAAAGTGCCGGCCACAAAAATGCCCGGCCTGCCCGTACCCGTGCCCGCAAACTCTTGTGGACAGAAGCCGAAAGGCCCTGCAGGTATCCCGAGGTTCGCTAAGAGCTTGTCACCGAACGCCGGGGGGGCCAAGCCCAAGGAGAGAACCACCAGGTCGAAAACCTCCTCCTTCACTCCACCCTCCACCCAGCGCAGACGTACCCCTTCCCCGGCGGAGGTAAGACTGTGTATCCGGCAGGGGATAAAGCGCACCCCGTCCTCTTGGACTCGCAGGGCGTACTCCTCGAAGTGTTTGCCGAAGGCCCGCAGATCCATACCGAAGATCGCCGTATCCACCGCTCCCCGGGTGCGCTCCCGCACCAGGTGGGCCTGCTTGAGGGCGATCATGCAGCAGACGGAAGAGCAGAAAGGGCGGCCAAGGCGGCGGTCGCGCGAGCCCACGCACTGCAGCCAGGCTATCCGGCGGGGAAGGCTTCGGTCCTGCGGCCGGGCAACGGCGCCGCCGAAGGGACCGGAAGCGCTCAGGATGCGCTCCATTTCCAAGCTGGTGATCACTAGGCCGCGCAGATCTCGGCCGTAGGCCGGGGAAAGGCCGGCAGGAGAAAAGAGGGAAAAGCCGGGCGTTAAGAGTATAGCCCCAACGGAAAGCTCTCTTTCCTCCGGCTCCATCTCCAGGTCTATGGCCTTGGTCGGGCAGGCGTCCCGGCAGCGGCCGCAGCGGGTGCAACTCCCCCAGTCGATGACCGCCGCGCGGGGAAAGGCCTGGGGGTAAGGCTGGTATACGGCCTTGCGGCTTGATAGGCCCTGGTTGAACTCGTCGGGGACCTCCACCGGGCAAACTTGGAAGCACGCACCGCAGGCTCGGCACTCCTCCACCTTTACTCCCCGGGGATGTATCTTTAACTTCACCCGGAAGCTTCCCGGTTCACCGGAAAGACTCTCGACCTCCGCCCCGGTCAGGATCTCTACATTGCGGTGGCGGGCGCACTCCACCAGGAAAGGGGAAAGGATGCAGAGCGCGCAGTCCTCGGTGGGAAAGGTCTTATCGAGGTAGGCCATTCCCCCACCGATGCTGGGGCCCCTCTCCGCCAAATAAACGTAGAAACCCAGCCGTGCCAGCTCCAGGGAGGCCTGGATCCCCGCCACCCCACCCCCCACCACCAGTACGGCCCCTTCCTTTCCCATTCTCTCCCTCCTTCAAAGCTGCCGGAAGGTCTTGAGGTAGGAGTCGCAGTACACTTCGCGGTTCAAGATGAGGTTGGCGGTAGCCGCTACGTTAACCAGCTCCTCGTCCTCCACGTCGGCGATGGCCGCGTCCAAACCGCAGGCCATGGCCATGGCCAGGAAGGTACGGTTGATCAGCGGGCGATGGGGGCAGCCCTGCGATATGTTAGAAAGGCCCACCACCGTGCGGGGAGGGGGGCTGGCCAGAAGCTTCACCTGCCTTATGGTCTCCAGGACCTCGGGACCGTGATCCTGGGCCACGTTGACCGGCAGGACCAGGGGGTCGATGAAAAGGTCCTCCATGGGCAGGCCGTAGGTATCCGCCTGAGCCACCAGCTCCATGGCCAGGGCCAGGCGGTCGTGGGCGTCCTTGGGTACCCCCTTCTCGTTCATGGTAAGCCCGATGAGTGCCGCCCCGTACTTCACCGCCATGGGGAAGTAGATTTCCATCTTCCAGGGGTCGGCGGTGGTAGAGTTGATGATGGCCTTACCCCGGTGCACCTTGAGCCCCGCTTCTATGGCCTCCGGGTTGGTGGAGTCGAGACAGCAGGGGAGGGGACTCACTTCCTGCGCCACCTGGACCAGCCAGGCCAGGACTTCGGGCTGCTCCTCGGGCGGTACCGCCGGTCCGGTGTTGATGTCTAGGTATCTGGCCCCTCCCTGGGTCTGCAGGATGGCATGCTTCTTTATGGGCTCGGGGTCGCGCTTCATGATGGCCTCCCTTATGTCCCTGAACATGCCGTTTATGCGCTCGCCGATGAGAAGCATTTCCTTCCCTCCTTAGTACTGCTGGGGTTGCATCATGATCTCGATGTGCCGCTTTATTTCCTTCACCGATTCAGGATGCCGCACCACTGCTATGTGCCCGCCCGCGTGTATGAGAGAGGTGGCGGTCACCACTTCCCAGAGTACCGCCCGCTTCTTCTGCTCCCCCCAAAGGGGATCGTCGGGAGTTCTAGCCTCCTTAGTCTTCCACGCCTCCTGCCCCACGAACATGATCACCGGCTGAGAGAGCATTTTATCCCCCAGCAGGGCTCCGGTGCGCATCCTCTCGATGATGGAGTAGGCATACTCGATGCCGTACCCCAAAGCGCCGATGGAGGGATCCATGACGATGCGCTCCGGCTCCAGGTTCATCTCGGTTATGAGGATGTTCAGCTGCTTGGCCAGGTTGATGTCCAGGGGGCTGGTGGCGATGACGTTGTGCCCGTTGGCTATGCAGGCGGCCACGATGGTTTTGTAGTTCTCCTGGGTGGCCAGGCCTAAAAGGCAGTTCCTTCCTTTAAGGGCGTTGGCCACTTCCGGTAAAACGGCCGCGTCCTTCTCCTCCACATCGCAACCCAGCACGATAAGGGGGACATCTATCGCCTCGGCCACCGCCTGGGCTACGGCCGCCGCCTCCTCCGGCGAGGCGTCACCCCGGTCGGGATGGGTGCGGTTGAGACGTAGGGCCACAAGATCGGCCCCGTACTCCACGCACAGCTTAGCCCAGGCCGCCGGGTCGTTTAGCACGTCGGCGTAGCACTCGGTCAGGCACTCGGGCCAGTCCTCCGGCGTCATGTCCCATATCTCCAGGGCCACCACCGGACGGTTGGGAATCTCCCCCTCGAAGTGCAGGAAAGGAAGGGTGGTCTCTCCCCCCACCTTCACCTGCCGAGGACCGGTGCCCAGCGTGGTCTCCAGGATCCTTCCCCGCCAGCGCTCCTTGACTACAGTGAAGGTCATCTGCCTCTCCCTCCGTTACTCAAAGAATGCCCGTGCGCTTAAGGATTTCCTTTACCGCCTGCACCGCCGGCGCTTCGTCGGGTAGCTCCAGAAGCGGCCGGCAGTAAAGGTCATACTCCGCCACCAGAGGATCGGCCGGAACGGTCCCGGCCAAGGTGAGCCCCGCCTTCTCCACCTCCGGCAGAAGCACGTCGAGATCACCGGGGCGCACGCGGTTTATCACCAGGTACTCCTGGCCGACCTGAAGCTTCAGGCTGCGGGCCAGTTCGCTTATGCGGGCCGCCGAACGGACCCCCTTGACGGTGGCATCGGAAATAATAAAGAAAAAGTCCACGTTCTGGGTGGTGCGGCGGCTGAGGTGCTCCAGCCCCGCCTCGTTGTCCATCACCACATAGGGGTAGTTGGCCGCCATCTTTTTGAGTTGAGTGCGCAGCAAGTGGTTGACGTAGCAGTAGCACCCCGGCCCCTCCGGTCCTCCCATCACCAAGAGGTCCACATCCTTCCCTTCCTCCAGCGACTGGTGGAGGCGGTAGGCCACGAACTGGTCCTTGCTCATGCCGGGAGGAATCTGCTCCCGGTCTTCGGCCACCGCCTGCATGATGGAGGCGATGGAAGGAGGGGGCTCCATTCCCAGCGCCTGCGCCAAGTTGGCGTTGGGGTCGGCGTCCACCGCCAGGATGGGGCGCTTGCCCGCCGCCAAAAGGTGCTTGACCGTCAGGGCCACAAAGGTGGTCTTTCCGGTTCCCCCTTTTCCGGCTACGGCCAAAAGCAAAACCTGTTACGCTCCTTTCACCGAAGGGAAGAGATCAGCGTTGGTGTGCGGCAGGAAAAGGGCCGCCATGAACTCTTCCATGAAAAGATTTCCCACGCTCAGCTCCACGTAGGTTATCCGGCGGGCCAGCTCCGCCGTCTCCTGCCAGGCTCGGCGGGAAAGCAGGCAAAGCCTGGCCCCTTTGAGGGAGGTATTCCCTACATAGGCATACCTCTCCCGGGGAAGATCGGGCAGCATGCCGATACCGATCGCATCCTCCACGTCGATAAAGCGGCCAAAGCCTCCGGCGATGTAAACGCGCTCCAGCGCCGCCGCTTCCAGCCCCACCAGACTAAGCAGGGTGCGCAGGCCGGCAAAGATGGCCGCCTTGGCCCGCAGGAGGTTTTGCAGGTCCCCCTGGGTGATGTAGATGTCCCGGCCGTGCCCGGTGCTTTCCCCCCAGACCAGGACGAACTCCTTCCCCTCCACCCCTTCGCGCAGCCTGGGAGTGTTAAGCCCTTCGACGAAGCGGCCGCTGCGGTCTATGACCCCCGCCCGTAAAAGCGATGAGAGAAGGCTTATGAGCCCTGAACCGCAGATGCCCAGGGGCTTCTTCCCGTCCACCGTCCGGTAAAAAACTTCCCCCCCGCCGGGAGAAACCTCCACTTCCTCTATGGCTCCGGCCACCGCCCGCATGCCGCAGGTAATGCCGCTCCCCTCGAAGGCTGGTCCGGCCGAGCAGGCGCAGGCCATAAGCCACTCCCGGTTCCCCAGCACCATTTCCCCATTGGTGCCGATGTCCAGAAAGAGGGTGAGTTCCTCTTCCTCCCCCATTCCCGTGACTTTCACCCCGGCCACCACGTCTCCACCCACGTAGCTGGCTACCCCCGGCACCAAGTAAACCCAGGCCTCCGGATGGGCCTTTAAGCCCAGCTTCGCCGCCTTCACCGGCGGGGGCGCGTTGGCGGCGGGAACGTAGGGCTCCAGCCTTATGTAGGTGGGATCCAGGTTGAGCAGGAGGTGGATCATGGTGGTGTTACCTGCTCCTACCACTGCCCTTACCTCATCAGAGCCCACGCCCGCTTCCCGGCAGAGCTCGTCGATAAGCCCGTTCACCGTCTCCAGGATGGCCTGCTGCAACTCCTCCCGGCCCCTGGGGGTCTCGGTGGCGTAAACTATGCGGGATATCACATCGTCTCCAAAGGCCGCCTGGCGGTTGTAGGTCCCAGCCGTAGCCACCACTTGGCCGGTGGCCAGATCTACAAGCTCTGCCGCCACCGTGGTAGTGCCCAGGTCCACCGCCACCCCCCAAGCTCCTTCCTCCCTTCCTGCCGGCTTTACCCCCTGAAGCTCACACAAACCCTTATCGAGAAAGGCCAGTTCCACCTTCACTTGCCAGTCGGCCGCCCGCAGGGTCCGCGGGAGCTCGGGTAAAAGGTGCCGTACCGGCCATACGAGGCTGATGCCCTTTTGTTGCAAGGCCCAGCTCAGCCGACCCCAATCGTCAGTAGGGTCTTCCAGGGTGGGCGGGGAAAGGCTCAGCTTCTCCTCCCACCACAAAGGCTCCTTGGTCTGTAGAAGTAAGCCTTCCTCCGCCTTCAGCACCCGGTGGGCGGTGAGGATCGACCCCTCCGGTATAAAAACCACCACTTCCCCTTCGGGAACCGCCTGGCAGGCCAGCACCCACCCTTCTTGCCGCTCCCGCGGCGAAAGGCGGGGATTAGGGGGAAAGGTCACCTTTCCCTCCTGAACCTGCACCCGGCAGCGGCCGCACACCCCTTCCCCGCCGCAGGCCCCCTTGAGGACAATGCCCGCCCGCGCCGCCGCCTGCAGAAGGGTGTTCCCGGGCGGCACTTCCACCGTTATCCCTTGGGGGAGGAAGCGGATCCTAGGCATTCACAAGCCTCCTCAGTTACTCTGCCAGTACTGTTTGAGGAAGGCGGGAATGCCCGAAGACTCGCGCGGTCCTACCAGCACCTCCCAACCGGAGAGCTCCTGGAGCTTGCCGCTGAGCACCGCCACCCCGCCCGGTATGATGACCTTGCGGTGGACCACCTTCTCGGCGATACCGCTCTCTCTTAACGCCTGAGCTATCTTCTCCGGGGTGAACTTCCCGGCCGCCCAGGCGGTGAGAACCGAGGTGCCGTCGGTGTCCACCGTCAGGATGTAAGAAGGCACGCGGGAAGCTTCCACGTCCGACGCCACGCAGAAGTAGGTGAGGGAGAAGTTGGTAGTGACGAAGACGGGGGAGTGGGGTGTGACCGCGCCTATCTCGTAAACCTTGGGCTCCACCGCGATGGGCTTCTGCGGGTCGGTGTAGATGTTGAGCCGCAGGGTTACCAGCGGCAGAACCTCGGCCGGGTCGTCGGAGGCGAAGACCACAATGCCGGCGTACTTGGCGATGTAAAGAGCCGCCTCCATGACCCGGGTGGCCGGGTCCGGATCGGTGGCGAAGGTGATGGTGGGGAAGCCAAAGGGGCGGAAGCGCTTGAGCGCCTGCCTCCTAATTTGCGTCTGGTCAGCCAGCACCTGGTTGGGCCGGCGGGCCCCCGAATCCAGCACCAGCGCCGATACCCCGGCACCGGTAACCTGGTTGACCAGTTCGACCAGGCTAGCCAGGTTCTCCCCCCTCACCGCCAGGGGCACATCGAACTCTTTGGCCAGGGCGGCGAACTTCTCCCAGTTGTCTCGGGTAGCGGCATAGATCAAAGGCCGGCGCTCCTTGGCCACCTCTAAAGCCGCCCGCTGGACTTCAGGATTTTCGCTTATGAGTACCAGCGGCCAGTCGGTGGCCGCCAGTACGGCCTTAACGGCGGCCGCAAAGGTGGCCGGGTCGCCGGAGCGGCACTCGAGCGCTACCATGTCGGCGCAGTGGATCTGCCCCACCCGGTCGAAGCAGAGGCGCTGGAAAGCTTCCAGCCGCTCTCTAAGTCTTTCCTCGCCCTCGTCGTCCGGGATCAGGATGGCCAAGCCGGGCGGGTGCTCGAAGCGCTTGTCGTGGCGGAAGAGCACGGTCTCGTCTCCTATGGCTAAAGCTCGGTCGCCCACGCCGATCTTCACCAGCGCTATGGGGGGAGCAGAAGCCGCACCCAGCGCTGCCTTGGCCTCCTCGCTCACATAGGGGCAGGCCTCTATCGAGGCCTTGCCCGCGGCCAACTGCATGGCGAAAGCCAGGCAGGTGGGCTGGCCGCACTCCTTGCAGTTCTTTTTGGGTAAAAGCTTGTAAATTTCCAGACCGGTAAGCCCCATTGCTCTTCCTTCTCCTCCTTAAATTTAAAAGAGGGGATCCATGGTTAGGGCCGGATGACCCTTTTCTTCCAAGAAGGGAAGAATCTCCTCTGCCGTAACCCCCACGGTTTCGTCGGCGATTTTGTCCACGAAATCCCTCCCCAGGCCCTCCTCCTCAGCCCTCTCCTCCAGCACCGGCCGCATTTGCTCTTTAAACTCTTTCGGCATCCATACCACCCGTGCCAGGCCCCCGTCAGCACGCACGAATTTCTTGGAGGCCAAGTAAGCCTTGCCTATGCCCATGAAGCCCGGCGTCTGCACCCCGCCGCCCACGCTGCCGGCCAGGGTGGAGAAGGTCATGCCGCAGGGGGTCATGCCGGGATACTCCCGGTTGACGATCATGAAGCCGTTGCACTCGGGCAAGATGACCATGATGGCTTCAAAACATCCGCAAGAAGTCAAGGGGTACTCCATGATGGTGTAGAAGTTCACCCGCTCGATGGTCCCCCGTGAGTGCTCGTAGATGAACTGATTGCAGGACTCCCACTGCCCTTTCCACTCGTCTATGACCCCCTTCTTGGGTACCGGCTGGTTGCAGCCATGGGGGTTAATCTCGTAAGCGGCTTTGGCGTCGAGCCAGCTCACCGCCCCGCACAGCCCCACCCGCTCCGGCAGAACGATGCAGACGTGAGTGGGGGCGAAGGTCTGGCACAGGGTGCAGGAGTAGAAGGTGTCCACCGCCTCGTCGCTGAGCTCTTTGAGCCTGGCGTCGCGCCGGGCGTAGGCCTGGCGCGCCTCCTCGCGCAGGGCCAGTACCTTTTCTTCGTCGGTGTAGATGGTCACCTGGACGCGGTCGATGACGTTGGCGAACTCCGACTTGATTTTGGCGTACAGTATATCACCGAAGTGCCGCACCCGGAAACCGGCTTTGAAGGCCGCCTTGGATATGCGCACCCAGATGATGTCCCGCTGGCCCATGTGCCACACGCCCTGGGCGTAGTTGATGAAATAGTGGAAGCGCCGCTCGATCACCGGCTCGAAGTCCTCCTGCATCTTGCGCCCGTAGACGTCCACCACGATGCCCAAGGGCAGCCTTCCGCCCTCCGGCACCGAGTCCACGTCCGGGCCTATGACCTCGATCTTCCCGTCCTCCACCTCGTGGGCTTCGCGCGTGCGCACCAGCTCGAAAGCGGGAGTGCGCTGGCCGCCGAACTCCACGTGCATGTCTCCCTTGCGCACGCTCTCCCCTTCGAAGGCGGGGCCGTAGGCCACCGGCACCGGTACCTTGGTGACGGTTATCTTGAGTCCCCGCACCTCGATGGCCCGGCTCACGATCTTGTCGTGGGGCACGTTGGAAACCACGTGCTCGTAGGTACAGACCCCGTAGGGGAGTATCTGGGGGATATCGGTGTCGGCGATGGTGGGGAAGCCAAAGTTGATGGCCCCCGCCGCCTGGGCGTACTTCTCGTCGTCGACGTGCCCCAGGGCGATGACAAAGGCGAAGACCCGGTTTTTGTTATAAAGTAGCACCCGCCGGAAGTCCCCCGGCTTGACATTGCCGAAGGATAAAGCCACACGGGTGGCGAAGCCTAAAGAGAAGACCGTGGCCGTGATGTCCTTGCCGAAGGGGACCAGCCTGGTATCCCATCCGAGCTCCACCCCTTCTTCGGCCAGTTGCTCGGCCATGCTCTTGCCGTCAGTAGAGGCAGACATGAAAACGTAAAGGCTCTTTTCCTGCAGTTCCCGGGCGATCCTGACCGCAATCTCGTTGGTGGGAGCTGCCCCTATGATGGCCGCAAATCCCGGCGCCGTGCCGTCTACGAACTCAATGCCCCTTTTGCGCAGGATGGCATCGTCGGCCGCTCCCAGCCAGATGTTGCCGTTGACCGGCGCGGAGGTCATGGTGTAGGGGGGAGGATCTTCCAGGTATTTAAGTGCCTCGATTATTTCGTCGGCGAAGAGGGTAGCCATGCCCGCATCTAAAGCCGGACCGAGGTAAGGAAGCCACAGCCTGGGTTCGGGCTCCGGCGGCAAGAGGGCCTTAGCCTGCTCCAGCACCGGGATCATGTCCCCGATCTTTTCCACGGCGATGCCGGTGATGCCGTAGATGACCGGGAGGTAATAGCCGGTATTGGGAAAGGCGACGGGATGATCCGGCCCGTACTTCGCCAGGGCCTCCTTCAGGGCCTCCTCCGCCCGGGATACTATCCTGTGCGCTCCTCTTATAGCCGCCGCAGCAATTATCCTAGACAACTTCGAGCTTCCTCCTCATATCCATGTCGTAGAGTACCCGCTCTTTGGCCACGTCGATGCCCAGCGCCTTGCGCTTGGCGTCGATATGGGCGATGATGGTGCGTGCCATGGCCACCGGATCGGGCTCGTAGAACCAGTGAGCATTCACGTAATCCTTCATGCCGCCGAAAACGAACTCGGAAAGCTTCGCGCTTCCCGTTGTGGGAAAGGCCACGCCGAAACCGACCGTGACCCCACTGGCCACGAAATACTGCCCTATGGCGATAGCCTTTTCGCTCATCCACTCCGGGGCACACCCGCAGAGCGGTACTTCCGATATGTCTTCTCCCAACCCCCCTTCCTTGACGATTTCGGTAGCAG
The DNA here is from genome assembly GCF_003368535.1 of Ammonifex thiophilus. GTDB lineage: Bacteria > Bacillota > Desulfotomaculia > Desulfotomaculales > Ammonificaceae > Ammonifex > Ammonifex thiophilus. The sequence goes on along the minus strand of NZ_QSLN01000001.1, from coordinate 389,613 downwards.
CTATCAAGAGCCGGCTGTTGTCCACGCAGGAGCCGCAGTGGAGCACCGGCGGCATGCCTACCGCTTCGCAGACCTCCCGCAGCCCCGAGCCGGCCATCTCGGCCGCCTCCGGCACGAGTAAGCCCTCTTTGGCACAGTTGATGGCCGCGCAGCCCGTCACCAGCACCAGCACGTCGTTGGCGATGAGCTCGCGCACCAAAGTAGTGTGTAAGTCACCGAAACGCACCCGGGGGTTGGAACAGCCCACCACCGCCGCCACCCCCCGTATGCGGCCGTTGATAATGTTGTCGTTAAGTGGCCGGTAAGAAGCCCGGAAGCGCCCACCCAGGATGTACTTGATGGTCTCGTGGCTGAAGCCGGCGATGAGGTCCATCTCCTCGACGGGAATCTCCACCTTGCGGCGCTGGGGAAAGCGCGCTATGGCCCGCCGCACTATCTCCTTGGCCACCTCCAGCCCCCGGTGGTGGTCAAACTCCAGGTGGGTTACCCCGGGAAGCCTAGCTCGGGAAGAGGTGGTGAAGAGCTCCGTGTGGTAACAGCGGGCTACCTGCCCCAACCCCTGCATGATACACTGTACATCGACCACCATGGCCTCCACCGCCCCGGTGGCGATGGCCAACTCCTGCTGAAGGACGCTTCCCGCCACCGGCACCCCCTTGCGCATGAGGATCTCGTTGGCCGTGCAGCAGATGCCCGCCACGTTTATCCCCTTAGCCCCTACCGCCCGGGCCTGGGCCAGCAATTCCTCGTCCCTGACGGCCAGGAGAATGAGTTCGGGTAAAAGGGGCTCGTGCCCGTGCACGATTATGTTCACGTGATCGGGCTTGAGCACCCCTAAGTTGACTTTAGCCCTTATGGGCACCGGCGTGCCGAAGAGGATGTCCTGTAGCTCGGTGGCAATCATGGAGCCGCCCCATCCGTCCGCCAGGGCCGTGCGCATGCCGTGCAGCATCAGGTGCACATATTCTTGGTCCACCCCCATGTGGGTGCGGTGGAGCATCTCCACGATCTCCCGGTCGATCCCCCGGGGAATTATGCCGAGCCTCCGCCACACCTCCTGCCTCTTCTGCGGAGCGCGGCGAACAAAGCTCAGCTCCCCTTCCTGCTGCCCGAACTCCGTCAAGGCCTTCAGGGCCACCTCCTCGGCCAGTTGGTTCTTGCTCTTGCCGACGGGATCGATTCCCAGATCCTGGGCCACCGCCCAGAGCTTCTCCTCATCCTTTATCTCAAAACCGGGTGCCTCCCCTCGCGCTGCGGCCAGGAGAACCAAAGCCACCTCCCGCGCGTGGTCGGAGTGCGCCGCCGCCCCCGCCGCGACCATCCGGCAAAAGTTGCGGGCCGCGATGGTCTCCGCCGTGGCTCCGCATACCCCGGCGTCCTGCCCATCGTCCTTTACGCGGCAGGGCCCCATGTAGCAGAGGCGGCAGCAGGTTCCCCCACTACCGAAGGGACAGGTCTTCTTTTCTCGCACCCGGTGGAAAACCGTGGTGACCCCTTCACGGGAGGTCTTTTCGATCATCGCCTGAGTAGCCTTACAGCTGGTAAAAGCTTCTGCTTTCAATTTCTTCGCCTCCTCCAAGCTTTAGGCCCGCGCTATGCTGGCCGGCACCGACCCCCAGGGTGCCTCTAAAGGAAAGAGGGCAGCGGCCGCGGGGGAGAAGGCCGGCACCGCGGCCACTCCCCGGGGAAGTGCCTTGTCCAAGTGAACCCGGGTAGTGAAGGCACCGTATGGCGTGGAGACCTCCACCACCGCTCCCTCTTCTAGCTCCTCCTCTGGGGAAAGGGCAACGAAGTTACCTTCGTAGGGGAGGAGAACCTCTAGGCCGCTCAGCTTCAGCCAGTCCTGCCGGTAAAAAGACGGGTAAAAGGCCAAGGCGGTAAGCTTCAGCTGGCTATCTCCCCTGCCGGGCCCTACCTCCCCCAGCTCCCAGAAGCCTAGCTTCCTTTCGGCCGGCACCAGCCCAAACTCAGGAGTTACTGCCTTAATCTCGTTAAGCAGGAGTTCTTGCGCCGACAAGTTCAGTTCAAGGTTCATTTTCGCCGCTAACAAGGCGAAAACCTGCCAGGGCATCAAAATCCGGGGAGAAAGGGCGGAGGAAAGGTGGTGCTTCTCCCCGTGGGTGGCGATGATTGTACCCCCCGTCTCCGGCAGGGAGGCTAGAGGGAGCACCACGTGGGCCTTCTCGGCCGTCTTGGTCAGGGTAAGATCCTGCACCACGAGAAAATCAAGTTCTCCAAGCTTGGCGGCAATGCTCCCGCTGCCGGGGTAAGAGCCGAGCGGATCTTCTCCCAGGAGGTAAAGCGCTTTCACCGGGCTTCCCGGCCTTAACATGGCGGTTAAGCTCAGCCCCGGGGTCCCGTTAGGCACCCTCCCCCAGAAAGCGGCAAATTCGCTTGCTGCCTCGGAAACTGGTCTTAAACCCGGGAAGAACTCCGCCACCCCTCCCAGGCGCCAGACCCCCTGAGCGTTGACGAAGGCGGAGGTGGGAAAGAGGGCCTTTTCCCGCCGCCCGGTGAGCAGGAGTAGGTTGAGCGCAGCCTTGCCCGTGGCCGGCGATACCCCGTCCACGGGAAGCAGCAATACACCCCGTGCTTCCTCAGACCATAGCTCGGCCGCCCGGGCCAGGTTCTCCTCCGGCACGCTCACCTCTACGCGGGCTAGTCGCTCCACCTCCTCCGCAAAAGAGGCAAAGTAAGGCACCCGCTCAGCCAGCGTGCGGTAGGTAGGTTTCTGGAGAATGAGCCAGGCTAGGCGAGCCAGCACCAAGGGCTCCTCCCCGGGCAGGGCCTGCAGCCATACATGGGCCAAGCGAGCAGGTCGGTCTTTGTAAAACCCCAGGTAGATAAGCTTGGCCCCTCTTCCCACCGCTCGCTTGAGATATCCCCAGGTGGCCGGGACCCGCTGGCAGACGTCTCCCACCAGCAGAATGACATTGGCCTCCAACACGTCTTTCCAACTGGCGTAGCCCTCCGGGCCCCCGGTCACCGCATCCGCGTGCCGCAAAAGCTCCAGTCCCGCCCCCACCCGCAAGCCACAGTCCACGTTGTTGGTTCTGAGTCCGGCCCGGAAAAACTTCTGAAAGGCGTAAGCCGTCTCACAACTGACCAGCGGGCTTAAGATTCCCCCCACCCCTTCGGCACCGTAACGCTCGCGGGCCTGGTGAAGATTCTCCGCCACCAGAGACAGCGCCTCGTCCCAATCGACAGGTACCAGCTCCCCGCCCCGGCGAACAAGGGGCGTGGTGAGACGCTCGCCGCTCTGGAGGTACCCGTAGCCGAAGCGCCCCCGCGCGCAGAGGTAAGCCACCGGCCGAGGGGAGCTCACCTTGACGATCTCCCCCCTGCGAAGGTGATAGTTGAGTTCGCAAGCAGCGCCGCAGTAAGAACACCGGCTGGGAACCTTCTCCAGCTCCCACTCTCGCCCTTTACCTAGGCGCGCCTTCTCCATCAGCGCCCCCGTGGGGCAGACCGAAACACAGCTCCCGCAGAAGTCGCAGCCGGACTCAAGCAAAGGACGGTCAAGCGGCGTCCCCACGCGGGTCTCGATGCCCCGCTTCATGAAGTCGAGAATGTCCGCCCCCTGAGTACGGCAGACACGGATACAGCGCCCACAGAGGATGCAAAGGTTATAGTCGCGAACAATGAAGAGGTCGTCTTTGACCTCGTAGCCGGGATCGCGCACCTCGAAAAAAGGGCGCTTGATGCCCAGTTCGTAAGCGTACTGCTGCAACTTACAGTCCCCGCTCTTGTCACAACTGAGGCACAGCCCCGGGTGGCGCGAGAGCAGAAGCTCTAAGACAAACTTGCGCGCCTCGCGCACCCTCGGGGTGTTGGTGTGCACCACCATACCCTCCGCCACCCGGCGCATGCAGGCCACCACCAGCCCCCGCACTTTCTCCACTTCGACCACGCAGAGGCGGCAGGCACCCGTACCCTCCAGGCCCGGGCAGTAGCAGAGATGGGGGATTTCTATCCCCAGAGCTTCCGCCGCGTGCAGGATGGTGGTCCCTTCCGGAACCGTGACCTCCCTACCGTCAATCGTGAGGGTAACCATCCCGGCCAAGAGTCTTCTCCCCTTTCTGGACGAGTGTCACACCAGTTCGATGGCGTTTTCCGGACAGGCCGAAACGCACACCCCGCAACCGTTACACTTGGCCGCCAAGATAAAGTAAGGGTGGTTATCCGTGCTGTAAGGCACATAAGGATCCCCTATAATGGCCCCTGTGGGGCATAAGGCCCGGCAGAGGTCGCACTGCGTGCAACGCTCGGGGTCGATACGGTAGCGGATGAGCTCAGGACAAGCGTGTTGCGGGCAGTTGCCTTCGCAGTGCGCCTCGAACTCCAGCGCTGCCTCCTCCAGGCTCTTGCCTAGTTTCTCCAGCGCCTCTTGCCCGAACTTGCACCGGGCGGTGAGTACCACCCCTTGGGCCAAAAACCGCAGCTCCTCCAGCTCCCTCTTATTCGCCCTCCCCTTCTGCAGACGGTTCAGGAGGTCGAACACCAGTGGCGCCGCCACCAAGCAGGGAAGGCAGCGCCCGCAAAGTTTGGAGTTGGCAAATTCCTCGTACTCCAGGTAGGCCCGCTTCACCGCACAGAGCTGGGCTTCGGCCACGGCTTTTCCCCTCCCGCCGCCTCTAAGTAAATAGCTCCTACAGGGCAAACTCCCAGGCAGGCACCGCAGCGCTTACAAAGGTCGGGCTCGATGTAAAACCCGTCGCGTCTCTCTAGAATGGCTCCGTGTGGGCAGGTGTCCCGGCACCAGCCGCACTGCACACAGTCTTCGCCGATGACGTACTTCCCCACTTTGGTGCAGGTCCGCGCCGGGCAGCGCTTCTCCCTGATGTGTGCCTCGTACTCTTCCCGGAAGTACTTAATGGTGGAGAGAACGGGGTTGGGGGCACTCTGTCCCAGGCCGCACAATGAAGTTTCCTTGATCTTTCTCCCCAACTCCTCCAAGAGCTCTATGTCCCCTTCCCGCCCCTCACCGGCCACTATGCGGTTGAGAATCTGCAGCATCTCATAAGTGCCTATCCGGCAGGGAGGGCACTTCCCGCACGACTCCTGCTGGGTGAAGTTGAGGAAGAAGCGGGCAAACTCCACCATGCAGGTTCCCTCGTCTACCACCACCATGCCCCCCGAGCCCATCATGGAGCCGAGCCGGGTCAAAGACTCGTAGTCCACCGGCGTGTCGAGGTATTCTTCGGGGATGCAGCCACCCGAAGGGCCTCCCGTCTGTACCGCCTTGAGCCGTGCCTCCCCCAGCATCCCCCCGCCCAGCTTTTGCACGATCTCCCGTAAGGTCATCCCCATAGGCACCTCGATAAGCCCGGTGTTCCTCACCTTGCCGGTGATGCAGAAGGCCTTGGTGCCCTTAGAGGTCTCGGTGCCGTACTGGGCGTACCATTCTCCCCCTTTAAGGATGATGATAGGTATGTTGGCAAAGGTTTCTACGTTGTTGAGGCAGGTGGGCATCCCCCACAGACCCTTTTCCACCGAACGGGGAGGGGTGACGCGCGGAGAAGGGCGCTTCCCCTCGATCGACATCATCAAGGTGGTGGACTCGCCGCAGACGAAGGCCCCCGCTCCTTTCTTGAGCTGGATGTCGAAGGAGAAGCCTGTGCCCAGGATGTTTTCTCCTAAAAGTCCCCAAGCTCGGGCCTGCTCCAGAGCTATTCCCAGGCGTTTTACCGCCAGGGGGTACTCTTCCCGGACGTAGATGTAGCCCTCCCGGCAGTCGCCGATGGCGTAGGCGCAGATGATCATCCCCTCGATGATCGAGTGGGGATCGCCCTCCATCAGGCTGGCGTCCATGAAGGCCCCCGGGTCCCCTTCGTCTCCGTTGCAGATCACGAACTTGCGCGCTCCAGGAGCCCGGCGGGCCCCCTCCCATTTTACCCCCGTGGGGAAGCCGGCCCCACCGCGGCCTCTCAGCCCCGACTTCTTTACCTCCTCGATCACCTCTTCCGGGGTCATCTCGGTAAGCACCTTGGCCAGGGCCGTGTACCCCCCCACCGCCAGGTAGTCCTCTATGTCCAGGGGGTTGATCTTCCCCAGGTTCCTCAGAGCGATCTTCAGCTGGTGCCGGAAGAAAGACATGTCCTCCGGGCGCCGGCAAATTTCCCCTGTCTGAGGGTCGCGGTAGAAGTGCTGCACCAGCTCCCCACCCCGCTTGAGCACCACGTCTACGACCTTGGGGACATCCGCCGCCGTGACCCGGTGCAGGAACCAGCCGCGCGGCTCCACGGTGATGACCGGAGCCCCCTGGCAGAAACCCTGGCACCCGGTAGGTACGATTTGCGCTTTTACCCCTTGGCGGGCTATCTCCTCCTGAAAGGCGCGGAAGGTCTCTTCCGCCCCGGCGGCCAGGCAGCCCGTGCCCTGGCAGACCTTGACCACCAGCCCCGCCCGGGCTCTCTTCTCCGCCAGCTCCCGCACCATTCTTTCCAGCATATGCCGGCTAGTGATCCTGGTCACGGTTTTCCCCCTGCCTCAAGGCGGCGAGCAACTTCCCGGGATCGCTGGCGGTAAAGACCTTTTCGTTGATCATCACCACCGGAGCCAGAGCGCAGCACCCCACGCAGTTGACCGCCTCCAAAGTAAAACTGAGGTCGGGCGAGGTTTCCCCCTCCTTGAGTCCCAGCTCTTCCGAAAACTTGGCCAAGACCCGCTCCGAGCCCCGCACGTGGCAGGCCGTGCCCCGGCACACCTTGATAACCGTCTTGCCGCGGGGGGCGAAGTAAAAGCGGGCGTAAAAGGAGGCCATGCCGTAAAGCTCGGCCAGCGACACCCCCATCTCCTCCGCTACCACTTCCATGGCCTCGGGAGGGAGATAGCCGAACCGCCCCTGAATGTCTTGCAAGATGTGAGTGAGTACCCCCTCCCTGCCCTTGTACTTGGCCACTATTTCCCGCGTGACCGTTACCGCTTCGCTCATCCTACCCGCTCCTCTGCCAAAGCTTCTTTAATCTTCTCCACCGCCTCCTGAAAGGCGGGACCAGGAACCCCATCCCCAGACCACAAAGCCTCATCGAAGGGAAGCAGGGCTATCACCTTGCCTGGAAAGGCCCGGTTTATCGCTTCCGCCTCCTCCAGCGTCCGCACCTTACTTCCCACCACTGCCACCCGCTTTATCGCCAGATCGGCCGCCAGCCTATCCACCAGGAAGGCGGTGTGCAGGCTGCGCCGGTTGGGCTCGGTCACGATGAGCAGGACATCCACTCCCCGCGCCGTACCGCGAGAAAGGTGTTCTACCCCGGCCGGCATATCCATCACCACTACCTCATCTTGCTCCAGCAGGAGCGCAGTGATGATGGCGTGAAGGAAAGCGTTTTCCCGGCAGTAACAGCTCGTGCCCCCCTTCTTGAGTTCCCCTAAGCGCAGGAAAAAGATGTTGCCCGCCCGGAAGCAGAACTCTTCCAACATGGTGGCCACCGGGGGATTCAGGGAGAAAAAACTTCCCTCCCCTCCCATGACCTCTCTTATCTTCTCCTTTAGCTCCACTACAGGAACAATGCGGCTGGTCTCTTCCTCGCTAAGCCCTAAAGCCAGGGCCAAGGAAGCGTCCGGATCTGCGTCCACGGCATAAACGCGCCGGTGGGTGGCGGCGTAAGATCTTATGAGTGCCGCCGCCAGGGTAGTCTTGCCCACCCCTCCCTTGCCCGATATGGCCAGCTTGATCCCCTGCCCCAACTCTCTCCCCTGCTAGCCTTAGAGCTTTAGCCGTATTTTTAGCACGCCCATAAAGGGGGAACAAAGGCTTCGGGCTTGAGCGGGCAGATTTGCTCGCCTAAACGCAGGAAAAAATCTTTCACCGGCACGGGGAAAAGAAAAAACGGAAGGGAGAACCTTTCGGGGGAAAAATTCAGAACATAAGATAGCGGCGGCGGAGAAAACGGTATTCCCACCAGTAGCCCAGGAGGGAAAGCAAGAAGAATATTCCTAACGCCAGCTTCCAGGCATAAAGCCTGCGTTCAAGACCAGCAATACGGGCATCTTTTTGAGCGATAATTTTCTGGATCTCCTCTTTCTCGCTGTAAACCCTCTCTTTCTCACGCTCCAAAAGCTCCTTTTCCCGCAGAAAAGAGCAAAGGAAGCTACGGGCACCGTAAAGGGCTTCGCTCAGCTCCTTCACCCGCACCTCCAGAAGGTAAGTTTCGCTCCGTTCGGGGCCGGGCTGTAAAGCGTTCCAAAGCACGTGCCCTTCTGCCGAAGGAAGCTTCACTCCCAGGAAGTAGGCCAGGGTAGGGGCTACATCGGCAAGGCTTACCGGAGGCAGGGTCACTCCCGCCTTTACCTCCGGGGCCTTAAAAGCCAGGTAAGGATCCCCGGTAGTGCCGGTGAGGCAAAAGAAGGTTCGGTCGAATATCTGTTGACTGTAGCAGAACTGGAGGATCCGGCCCACCTGGGTATCGGCCTCCTTGACGGCTCGCAGATAGTCCTTCTGGCTCCCTCCGGCGGCCCGCACCAGCGCCGGCCCCCGCCAGACCACCACCAAGAGGTAAGGCTGCTCCTCCCGAAGGCAGGCCAGCACCTTATTGGTCAAAGAAGTATCGTCGGGAGCACGCACCAGCTTGACTTTCTCCTCTGGAGGCAGTCTCCATTCCTCCTTACCGGCCAGGAAAAGAAAGACTCCCGTCTGCCTAGAAGCAAGAGAGCGGAAGATGCCGGGAACGGCGGGCAGGTCTTGGAAGGAAAAGCAACGATGGCGCTCAGGCTGAGCTCCGGTGAGCAGAGTGGCCAGCGCCGCAGCGGAAGTATCGGGGAAAACACCGCTTACCTTCTCGGCCCTCGCCCCCGCTGCTCCCACCCCACTTATGTTAGGGGTAAGCGAGGAGTTGACTGCTTGACGGTCGAGGCCGTCGACCACCAGCACCAGAAAGCGCTCGGAGTGAAGCGGTTTTCCCTCTTCGGCCCAGGCGGGTAAAGCCCAAAGCAAAAAGAGGCAAAGCGCGAGTTTAAGCCAGCGCCAGGGCATAAAAAGCGCCCTCCCCCGAACTCTTCCTAAGAGCTAGTTTACGGAGCAGGAGGGCGCTTTTAGAACTTAGGTTAGTTGGCTTCGGTCTTGCTCTGACTCTCTAGCAAGATGGCCTCCAGGCGCTCTATCCTCCGGAGAAGATCCTCCCACTCGCGCCGGGAAACCCAACCCCACTGGTAGCGCCACCTCTCCAACCTCTCCTTGGTGGCCTGACATAGGCTGGCGTGCTCCCTAGCACCCCGCTTTTTGAGCTCCTGCCAGAGCGAGCGCGCTTCCTGGGAAGAAGCCTTCCCCTTCTCCTTAAGCTCTTGAGCCAGCTTCTCCAGTTTTTCTTTGGCCAGGGAGAAAGCTCCCATCCCTACCCATACGACCTCTTGCAAAACTCCCGCCATTCTCTCTCCCCTTTCCGGGTAAGGCCTACCTTTTAACAAAAGTCTACTCTAACCGACGTCTGATCGCAACTCGCACACTCCTTTGGTGCGCGTCAAGAGTTGGTAGGTGGTTCGGGAGAAAACTTCCCTTCATGGAGACCTCGCCGCCCAGTATAGTCCCGGTACCTATGCCATTAAGGGATCAAACTACTGAGGCTAGGCCGGCTTAGTTCCCGCAACACGTGCTTCACCCATGGAGCTCCTCTAGACTGCCCCCCTCAATGCCGGCAAACTCGCGTCTCGGGCCAGCTCCCTGCTTCCTCTATCTTCCATAAGCCGCCGGCTCAACTGGGTGTCTTTCCCTTCTCAAAAACGGCTTCTCTTCTGGACTCTCCCTCCTGCCTGAGCGCTTCTCCTACCCCTGCACGGCCTGCCACACCGCCATGGGGCTTATCCCTGGGACAAGATAGCCTGGAATTTCTGCCGCTCGCCTGAAGGGCATGTCCGCTCCCAGCTTCACCGCCATCTCTTTCAAGCGCGGTGTGCACCGGGATCTCTCTGACCAGCCCAAGGCCTGGTCAAGAAGAAACCCGGCTTCCCCCGTTTGCTTGTTCCGGTAAAGCCGCCTTTTTACTTTGAATTCCCCAAAGCTGCTAACTACGGTTCTTTCCCGGAAGCCTATCACTTTCCAGGTGCGCTTGTCCCGGGCGTTCACGAGCCAGGTGTCTATTTCCTCGAGGGCCCAGGCGAAGATCTTCACGCAAGCTCCTTGAGAGAGCTTGTACACTTCTTCTTCGAGCTTGTAGAAGTCGCGACATTCGGTAATTAGTTTGCTAACTTTCTCCCCCAGAAGAAGGATTATGTCCGCAAGAGGTTGAATGTCTGAAATAGGTTGATTGTGCATGAGACCTCGCTCCTCCTTTCAGTCCATGAAAATTGTCCGCGAGGGGCGAGGTCTCCTCCTTCATGAGTCTCCTCCGTCACCTACTGAAATTGTACGCCCTCACTCCTTCGAGTACCCACAGACCTTCCTACCGGCAAGGAGCTGTGTCGGAAAAGCTTCGGATTACAGAGGAAGGGGATTGTAAGTGGGAGGGGCAGGGTCTTTTTCAGCTCTATCATTCCAGTTCCAGAAGGAGGTAGAATTTTAAGTGAGCTGGGCTAGGATCGAATACGTGGCTTCGGAGGCTTTTAAGGCGATGTACAGCGATTGGTACTCTCCACTTGAAGATGTTGGCGCCAGTCATGGAGCTTCGTTATACGAAGCCAGCGAAGAAGGGCTCGTGCCTCGTAATGTTGGTAGGGCAGGGGGTGCGGTGGCATTTGCTTGTGCTGCGCACACACTTTACAGCGGTGCTAGAACATTCTGTGAGGCTTACGAGTGGTACGAGGTAAACCCGTATGAGCTCTTGTCGAAGCCAGACCTACAAGAACCCAACTGGTCCCAGTCAGATTGGGTAGGCTTCTACCAAAATGAAATAGACTAACCATGTGAGGTGATTATATGAAGAAAGGTCCTGTTCCTTCTATTTTTTATATTGGAATTACCTTTCTTGCTTCTGTTGCTGCTGGTTTGTTAATAGGGCTGGTTGTGCTGCCGTGGTGGACCAGCGCTGTCTATCAGTCTCCCTATTGGTATGATTTTTTAAGAATCGTCGCCTTCCGATGGCAGAAATTGATGTATATTTTTATAGGGTTATACGCTTTGATTGCCGATAGATTGAGTGGCCGCGAATTACCTCCCAGTTTTGGAGATTCCCTTAAAACGGTTCTAGACTTATTTTCCCACATAGGCCTCTCCAGGTGCATCGTGTGGACGCTTGGCTTAGCATTACCCACCATCTTTTTGTCCGGGTTTCTTGGCGGGATAGATATGTCGGTGGTGATATTTTTCTTTTTCATGGTAGCCATTCCATTTTCTTCTCTCACTGCTTTCGAGATAAGGTTATCTAGGTTTTACCCTCATCTTGCAGGAGATTCAATGAGCTCCTTTTTCCGCCTGGGACTACTAGTGCTATTCGTTATATTTCTGTTCGCTATTGTATCTCACGTTTTTTCCGGTCCCGTTCCGAGTACTGACCCAACTTCGGTGATGCGAGACGATACCATCTTTGGACTTGTTCTCTCGGCATGTTTCTTTTACAGGGCTACTACTGCTTTTCGGGCAGTGCTGAATTCTCCATCCTCCTCAAAAGGAGAAGTGCTGGAGCAGCAAGAAACAGAAAAACAAAAAGAAGCGCCTCCCGCCGAGTAGAGGTGGGCGCCTGCTTCCCGAGGTCGAGGGGAGTTCTGCGGGAAAGCTTCGGGTTGCAGAGGAAGGAGATTGATTGTGAGTGAGAGAAGTAGAGTTTTCTAGCTCTACCACTCTGGCTCCATAAGCTGAATCGATGGGAGAAGCTGCATACGCGGCGGGCGCTGCTGGTCTCATCGATGCACCTCTAGCAGCTGGGGCTGGCGGGCTGGTAGCTGGTATACTGGGGCTTACTCCTTTGCCGCTTTGGGACGGGCTTTTACCAGGGATGGGAGAAATACGGGGTGAACCCTGCCGGTTAAGATCATGAACTTAGGGGGCTGGAGGTAGTGAAGAAGGGCTCTGCTCTCCCTCTCATTTACGCCGGGGTGTTGGTTGCCTCTGCGCTGCTGGGAGTTGCCCTGGGGGAGCTCGTTTCGCACGGCGACCTGCGCCGGGATCTCAGCTCGGTAATTGATCTACCCAAGGAGGCCGGGGCTTGGTTTAAGCTGATGGGGCTTTTTATTGCCTGCGTTGGGGCCTTTGCTGTTTTCTTGGATAAGAAGGAGCTTATCAGCAAACCCAAGATCAACCCCGAAACAGTGTTTGATCTGTATCGGCATGTTCGTTTGTTCCCACTTTTTATCCGCGCCTTACTGTTTTGCTTTCCTTTTATGTTAATATCAGGTATATTAGGGGGCTTGCCTGTTAAAGTTGTCGCTTATTTTCTGCTTCTTGCTTTTCCTCCAGTTACGATGTGTATAGTCTTTTTTTGTGCTACTGTATATGCATACTACGATTATTCCGCACGGTTTACTCGAACAGTACCGAAGTTGGTACTAACGGGTATTTTGGCCACGGGTATGGTGCTCGTCCTTGGAGTTATGGTTTTCGGTCCTACACCTTTTTTTAGTAAAACCGACCCCATATCGTGTGCTTGCGAAGCTTTTTGCTTTGGAGCGGGAGGGTTGGCATATTTCCTCTATGGTTCCAGGATCTTCTTCAGAATCATAAAAGAGGAACTAGGCAGGGCGGAGGCTGGAGAAGGGAAAGAAGCATCTCATCCCGCCGAGTAGAGGGAGCAAAATAATGCGCAAACAAGGAAGGGATTTTTATGGTAAGTAGCGTGGAAGTCACGATTCAAGTCTTAACTGGATTCTTCTTTGTGGGTGTAGGATTATTTCTTTTTGTTTTTCGCCACACAAAAATGATAGTGGCTCTTTCGCCCCTTGTAATAGGTCAAGGACTATTTCTTGCTTTGTTAACTGTTATGTTACCCCAGCCTGAATCCTGGCGTGTAGGACTAGTTCTGCTGCTTACTCAAAATGCTGTTGTTTCTCTCTGCGTAGGTATTGACTTCTTAGTCTATAGGCAACGGGAAGCTTTGGATAGTGCTGCTAGGAAATATTTTAAAACTATTGGTTTTCTTTTTCTCATTTTCTCTTTTCCCCCAGTATGGCTGCTCGCTTTATATCTAGGCCGCATTGCAAGCAGGTAGGTTTTGATATGATGTCTGCAGGACGCAAAACTGCAAGCCTAAGGCCTTCGAATCGCAGGCTCTCAGTTCGCGAAGCAAGACGCCCTGTTTTTTTTTAAAGCATGCCGGTGCGAAAGAGCACAGGAGCTTCACGATGTAGATTGGCACTAAAGCACTAAAGTGCTACAATAGAGTTGTTAGCGAGGGGGGAAGTAACATGAGAACGGCGAGGTTAAACATTTACTTGGATGACCCGGCGCTGCGGGAGAAGGTGAAGATCGCAGCCGCACGTAGGGGCGTATCTGTGAGCGCCTACGCCCTTATGGCGCTAAGACGCCAGCTGGCGGAGGACGGTTTACTTCCTACCGCGGAGAGCCCCCAAGAGGCGGCCCGAGCTCTGGATGCCATACGCGAGCGCGTCGGGCCTATTGGAGTGCCCGTGCGTCTTCTCATCGAGGAAGGGCGGCGCAGATGAGGTGCGCGTGGTCGTAGATGCTAGCGTGAGTCTCAAGTGGGTATTCGACGATGAAGAACATGTGGAGGAAGCTATTGCCCTGCGGGACGCGGCGGTGTTCGAGCACTCCTTCGAGATGTTTGCGCCCTCCCTGTGGGTGTACGAGATTGCAAACGGGCTTCTGGTCGCGGTGTGTCGGGGGCGTATCTTTGTGGATGTTGGCGAGGAGGCACTGCGTCACCTTCTGGCGCTGGGCGTACGTTTGGCCGATCCGGAACCCGCGGACGTATACCGTTGCGCGTTCCGCTACAGGATAAGTGCCTACGATGCAGCGTATCTGGCCCTGGCCGAGCAGCTGGACGCGGTACTTTTTACGGGTGACGGGCGTTTTTATGCCGCTGTGCAGGAACTCGTGCCCCGGGTGAGGTGGATAGGGGAATTCGGAAAAGGTAAGCCATGAAGGGGATTAAAGCGGGTCGCGCCAAGTGACCATGACGCCCTGGTGGTAAAGACCCCGCACGAAACACTCCACGCATAAGCGGCAACCGGCGAAGACGTGAGTGTGAACGCTGCGCCCTCCTACCGCCGCCGTCCGGCCCGGGTAAACCCTGCCCAGCGCCGCCGCAGGGAGCTCGCTGAAAAGCCCGGAAAAAGGGTAGGGTTTTCCCGGCCGGTCTTCGCGGTAGTAAGCCAGGCCAGGAGGATAAGTCCACGCGGTGAAGTGCTGCCCGGTGAAGAGGGCCAGGTACTGAGGGAAGTCGGCGGCTATGTAGCGGTACCAGCCGCAAGTGTTGGCCACCGGGCGAAAGGGCCAGGGGAAGGCGTCCGTCCCCATTCCCTCCAGCAAAACCAGCAGTATCCGCTGGCCCCGCCGCAGGAGCTCCAGCAGGGTCGGGGCCAAGTCCACCAGTGAATTCACTTTTTCCCTCAGCCCGGCAGGGCCAGTCAAGGGGATAAGGGCGGGGCCCTCCGGCACCAGGTAAGCCGGGCGAGGGCTGCTTCCCAGCGCCCGCAGACAGAAACCCTCCCGGGACAGGATCAGGTAGTCGGGGAAGCGCTGATAAAAAGCGGGGTGGCCGCCAAATTCGTTCTGGAACTCCTCCCGCGCCACCACCCTCTCTATCCCCACCGCGCGCCGCAAAAGCTTCAGGTCTTCAGAGGTGGGAAGAAAAAGACCGGCTTGGCGCGCCAGCGGACCAGCCGCTACCGCCAGCCCCTCCAGTGACGATAAGAGCTCCACCTCCCCCCGGCAAGGAAGCATCCCGCCCAGCCCCACCAGGACCGGTTCTAGAGAAGTGGCGGACAGCAAACGCTCCACTTCCCGGCGGGTTCTCGCCACCCGCTCCTCCCAGGCGCTCTTCCCCTCCGGGTGGAAAGCAGCCCAATAAGGAGAGGCGTAGATCGCTACCAGCAATTCCGGGGCGTAATCCCGCTCCAGCGCCAGGGCCATCTCGGTGACCCAAGTGGCGGAAGCGGGGTCGAGGTCCCCGGGATAGGGGTACCGGGCGGCTAGATCCCGGACCAGCTCCGGCGCTTCCTCCCCCTCCAGCGCACGCCCTTCCTCCAGCGTTAGCAACTCCTGCCAGTCACCCACGTCGATGAGCGCCCTCACTTTCCGCCCTCCTCCCCAGGGGCCATGATAACAGGTACCGGACAGCCGCAGCGGGGGCAGGAGTTTCCCCGGAGGCGCAATTCCTGCAGCCTGGCCCCGCACCCCCCTAAACTTACCCGAACAATGAGCTCGGTCCCACAGCAGGGGCAAAGGGTGCTTACCCAGCGAGAGCCGGGGAAATTGCCCAGGTAGGTAAAAGGCAGGATTTTCCGCAGCTCTTTCAGCCGGCGCTGCAAGCGATCCACCCGGGGACGAGGCCAGTCGGCCAGGCGGTGCTCAGGCTGCAAGCGCAGGAGGTGCCAGGGTAGGTGGGGAGCCAGGGAACGCAGGAAGGAAGCCATCGCTTCCAGTTCGGCGTGGTTTATCTCTTCCGCCACCGGGGTGGTCACCTCCAGATGGGTAAGGCCGGATAAAAGTTCCAAGTTGCGCCGCACCACCCGCGCCGAGGTAACCCCCAGCCAGCGGCGAGCAAGGGTCTCGTCCAGCAACTTAAGGCTTGCGTTGACGAAATCCAATGCTTCCCCCAGCGCCCGCGTGGCCATTTCGGTGCCGTAGCCGTTGGTCAAAGCCCCCACCCAAAGACCAGCGGCCCGGGCTTTTGCCGCCGTCTCCAGCAGGGAAGGCAAGGAGACCAGGGGTTCGTTCAAAGCCCAGACCACCGCACGGCAGCCGCTCTGCCGCGCCAGAGCCACCACCCGCTCCGGGGAAAGGTGATGAGGGAGGGAGGTGGCGGGGTTAGCCCGGGCGGCGTAAAAATTCAGGCAATAGGCGCAGTCGAGATTACAGCCTACCCCTCCGAGAACCAGCACCCGCGCCCCGGGGTGAAAATGGAACACCGGCAGCGATTCGATGGTGCTCACCCAAGCCGCGGCGTAGCGGTGAGGATAGAGCTCCACCACTCCGGCGGGAGTGGCGGCGTAGCGGCCGCAAAACCCCCCTTCCGGGCCGAGAAGGCAGCGGCGTTCACAGTAAGGGCATTCCCGGGCCGTCAATCCAGCTTTCCCCCTAGATCGGTGAAAGAGCGGCCGTAAAACTCCTGATAGAACCGATTAGCTTCCTGAAGCGGGTCTAGATCGGGAAAGAGCTCGGGGTGCAGGGTTTTGGCCAGCCAGATAAGACCCAGAACATTCTGAGGGGCGGGCCAATCCCAGGGAGTGAGATTCGAGGGGAACCACATAACTTTGTGGTTTTTAACCGCTTTCAAGGTTTGAAAGCGGGGATCGGCGCAAATCTCCTGAGGAGTGACCTTCCCCACCCAACCGTAGCGCGGCACCAAAATGAAGTCCGGGTTCCACTGTATCAACTGCTCCGCCGAAACCGACACCCACCCGCCGCGCAGCCCGGCAGCTACATTTCTCCCGCCAGCCATGGCGATAAGCTCGCTCTGGTACATATCACCCGCCGCCGCTTTGAGAATGTCGGTGCCGGCGAAGTAAACCGTGGGGCGATCGGCATCGGGTAAGCTCTTGGTTTTAGCCTCAATCTGGTTCATAACATCCCGGTAGAAGGACACAAACCTCTGCGCCCGCTGTTCTTGCCCAAAAAGGCGCCCCAGGTTTTCCATAGTGCTCATAACTTGTTCGGGGGTTTCCGCTACTACGGCGAAAACTCTCAACCCCCGGGAACTTAATTCGTTCACCATCTTAGCGTCACGCCCCTTTACCAGCACCAGATCCGGCTTCAGAGCCAGGAGACTTTCGATGTTGACCGCTCCTTTCTCCCCTCCCACCCGGGGCAACTTCTCGAGTTCGGGAGCCAGCTGAAGGAAAAAGGGCTCCTTACTCCCCACTCCATCGCTGGAGACCAGACGATTTTGCACTCCTAAAACAAAGAGGAAATGGGTGGCGATGGGGTAGAAAGAAACCACCCGGTTCACCGGACCGCTTACCTCCACTTGGCGGCCCAGGCCGTCGCTGGCCACAACGGCGGCCGGGGCACCTGGGCCGGCAGGTGTTCCCCGGCCCCAGCAGCCTCCTACCAGCACCCCCAGCAACGCTATAAGGGTCAGCACCGCCCCGATTTTCTTACCCTTCATAACTCCACCTCCAGAGAAATTTCACATTAGGGGAATGCAGATTCGGGCCTCCCCCGCCCCGTCCAGTTGCACCCGCACGATGCGAGCTTTTACCCGGTAGAGCCGAGCCAGACTCTCCTCGGTTATCACCTCCCCCGGCGGGCCATATCCGACCACCTCGCCCCCCCGCAACAGGAGCACCCGGTGACCATAAAGCAGGGCGTGGTCGGGAAAGTGCGTGGTCATAAGGACGGCCAGACCGGAAGCGGCCAGACGCCGCAGATTCTGCAACACCATGAACTGGTTGCCGAAATCTAGCGAAGCGGTGGGCTCGTCCAGCAGCAGGATGCGAGGGCATTGGGCCAGGGCGCGAGCGATAAGAACCAGCTGCCGCTCCCCCCCGCTGACCTCGGTGTAGGGGCGCTCCTCCAGATGGGCTATGCCCAGGTCTCGCAGCAGGCGGCGGGCCAAAGCTAAGTCCTCGTCCCGGGGGGAAGCCAGAGCGCTGAGGTGAGGAGTGCGCCCCATAAGCACCACCTCCAGCACCCGGAAGGGGAAGGGAGGGATGTGATTCTGAGGCACGTAGCCCATGGTCTGGGCTAGGAAGCGGCGCGCCCGGTAATTCAGTCTCTTCCCGTTTAGCCTCACCTCCCCTCCGAGCGGGGGCAGAAGGCCCAGCACCGTCTTCAGCAATGTGGTCTTGCCCGAGCCGTTGGGCCCCGGGAGACAGATTATTTCCCCGGCTTCCAGAGCGAAACTCACCCCCTGCACCCGACCCCCATAGCCGCAGGCGAGCTCCTTCACTTCCAGCTTCACGCCCATCCCCTCCGCGTGTGCAGCAGCAACCAGAAAAAGAAGGGAGCTCCCACCAGAGAAGTAAGGATGCTCAAGGGGATTTCCGCGACGCTGAGGCTGCGGGCCAAATCGTCCACCAGAAGGAGGTAACTGCTCCCCAGAAGGAGCGAGGCCGGGAGCAAGCGCCGGTAATCGGGTCCCACCAGGATGCGGGCCAAATGCGGAATCACCAGCCCCACCCAGCCGATCATCCCGCTTACCGCCACGGTGGCCGCGGTAGCCAGGGTGGAGCAAAACACCACCAGCAGCCGCAACCCGGCGGTGTTCAGGCCCAGAGCTCGCGCCTCTTCCTCCCCCAGAGAAAGCACGTTCAGCCGCCAGCGCAGAAGGAAAAGAGGGAGGACGCCCAGCAGCACCGGAGCAATCATCCATTTCAGCTGCGGCAAGGTCACCCTTCCCAGGCCCCCCATGAGCCAAAAAGTGATGGCCGGGAGCTGGTCATAGGGATCGGCCAGATACTTAATTAGCGCCAGAGCGGAAGAAAAGAGGGTGCCCACCAAGATACCGGAGAGCACCAGGGCCAACACCGGATCGTGGCGCACGCGGGAAGCTGCCAGGCAGGCCAAAAGCACTGCCAGCAGCCCCCAGGAAAAGGAGGAGACCTCGATGGCCAAGAAACCCCAGGAAAGATAGATAGCGAGGGCAGCCCCGAAGCACGCCCCCGCCGAAACGCCCAGGATATCGGGAGAAACCAGGGGATTGCGGAACATCCCCTGGTAAGCGGCTCCAGCCACCGAGAGAGCCGCCCCGGCCAGCACCGCAGCCACTATCCGGGGAAGGCGCACCAGCAGCACCACGATCTCCACGGTGGGCGACCAGGTATGGGGCAAAGACCACACTTGCGCCAGCAGAACTTTCAGGAGCAGCAAGGGCGGAACCGGATAAGGGCCAAGAAAAAAGGAAAGGAAAAAGACCCCCACCAGCAGGACCGCCAGCCCCACCAGGGGACCGCCCGCCGCCAGCCTACGCAGAAACGCCGCTTTGGAGAGCGGCGAAAGCCTGCCGGGCCGAGTCCACTTCCTGGACCACACCGCCAACCAGGAGCGCAAAGCTCTCCCCCACCCTTTCCGCCTCTTCACGGTCGTGGGTGACATATAGCACGGGTACTTCCAGCAAACGCAAAACGCGGTGAAACTCTTCCCAAAGCTTCTGCCTGATGGCCACGTCCAAGCTGCTCAAGGGCTCGTCCAGCAGCATGGCCCGGGGGCGGGGAATGAGGGCGCGGGCCAGAGCCACGCGGCTCTGATAGCCTCCGCTGAGCTGAGCCGGCCGGCGGTCAAGATACTCCCCCAGACCCATAAGATCCACCACCTGCCGCACCCAAGCCGCGTCTTCCCGCTTCCCGCGCAAGCCATAAAGAAGGTTTTGCCGCACGCTGAGGTGGGGGAAAAGGGCCGGGCGCTGAGGTACATAGCCCATTCCTCTCTCTTCCGGCGGGAGGGAGGTGATCTCTTTACCATCCAGGAAAACCTGTCCCCCGTCGGCGGGCAGAATCCCGGCCACCACCTTCAGCAAAGTCGATTTACCGCTACCGTTGAGCCCCACCACCACCTTGATCTCTGGCCCCACTTGCAAGGAAACCCCTTTGAGCACCGGGCGCCCGTTGAAAGCTTTAACCAGGTTTTTGATCTCAAGCACGCTGTTTCCCCACCTTTCCCAGCCAGAGAAGGGAGACCACCACCAACGAGAGCAGGATACAGAAAGCGCTGGCCGTGACCGCCATACCCAGCTCCCCCTCCTCTACTTTGGTGAAAACATAAGAGGCTAGGACCTGAGTGCGGGCGGGCAGGTTGCCGCCGAACATGATGACAGCGGCGAACTCACTGATGGAGCGGGAAAAAGCCAGAATAAAACCGGCGAAAAGGGCCTCCCCCATGGTAGGCAGGGCCACTTTGAAATAGGCCTCCACCGGCGTATCCCCCAGGGTCCGGGCCACCTCAATGAGTTCCTTTTCCATCCGGTCCACCGCCGCAGCCAGAGCTCTGGCTGCCAGGGGGTAGGAGACGAAGAACATGGCCAGAACGACCGCCGTCAAGGTGAAGGCCAGCCCGGTGCTGCCCAGAAAACCCATGGTCTTGCGGCCGAAGGCCAGAAGCAAGGCCAGGCCGGCCACCGTGTGGGGTAAAGCGATGGGCAGATCGTTCATCAGGTTGGCCAGACGGTAAAAGTAAGAGTGTTGCTTGAACAGGTGATAATACCCGAAGCCCACGGCCAAAAAAAGGCTAAGGGCTGCGGCGGCCAGAGCGGCCAGGATGGTGTTCTTAACACTCATCCAGAAAAAGGAGTCGGCCAAGGTGCGCCTAATGCCTTCCGGGTTGAGGTGGAAAAGCAGAGCCACTACGGGAAAAACTACCAACAAAAGAAAGAGGGGGACGAACACCGCCTCCACCAAGTTACGGCGCATAGGGCTTCCACCCGTACTTGGTGAAGATGTCGACGTGCTGGAAGGCGTAGTTCATAAACTCCCGGGCCAGGGCCTCGTGCCCACCTTTAATCACACCGACGCCGAAGATGATCTCCCCGGTGTACTGGGGCCCGATGAGCTCCACCGGTTTTAGGCCGTAAGCCTGGGCCACGCTCTGAAAAATCAAGGTGGCGTCGATCTGGTCTTCCTTCACCATGATGGCCGCCTGGTTGACGGTAGGGGGACGGGCCTTGAGGTTAGACTGGATCTTGTCCCAGAGGCCCAGCTTCTTTAAGGCCTTTTCTGAGTAATCCCCCACCGGAGCTCGGGGGTCGCATACGGCCACGGTGACCCCAGGCTTGGCCAGATCGGCCACGCTTTTAACCTTATCCTTGGCTGAGGGGGCCACCACCAGGGCCAGCTCGTCCTGCAGGAACTTTTTGGCCTCGGCAATTTTCCCTTCTTTCTGCGCCATCTCGATGTACATCCAGTCGGCGCTGTAAAAGAGATCGCAGGGCTGCCCTTCTTTGATCTGCGCCCAGAGGCCGCCGGAAGGGCCGTAGTTGGGTATCACCTTCACTCCCTTTTCCTGCTCGAAGCGGGCAATGACCTCATCCATGGGCTTTTTTAGCCCGGCGGCGGCGAAGATCCGGAGCTCCTTGGGTTGGGCCTGGGGCTGCTGCTTACAACCCGCCAGCAAAGTCATAATTATTCCACCTAGCAGCAAGAGAGCCAGTAATCTTCGCATACTTCTTTAACCTCCCCCTTAGGCAAAATTAAACCGACCGGTGCCTCCCGGTCGGCCAAAAACTACCCTCACCCCTCCTTTCCGCACCGGGAGGCGCACCCGTTTCCAGGTGCACCCTGTCGGCCCTGATCCCGTAGCCCTTAAAGCCTTAGGTGATCGGGCTCGGAGGGAACCTCTCAGCCATATTGGTTCGCCAAGCTTAAGTCGTTTCCCTGCCCGCCTGAACTTTTTTGCAATCGCTATGATTCATCACAAGCGGAAACGCTTCATCTCCTCTTGCAGCGCCTCAGCGGTGGAAGCTAACTCCTGTGCTATCTGAGAAATATGCTCCATAGCGGCCGACTGCTCCTCGGAAGCGGCTGCTACCTCCTGGCTGGCAGCGTTGACTTCACCGGTGGCCTTAGCCACTCCCTCCACCTGAGCAGCCAGGCGCTTGATGTGGGCCAGAATGCTCCGGAACTGGTTAGCTTGCTCCTCTGCCAGACGCAGGCCCTCCTGAATACCCGAAACGCTACTCTCCATATCCTTAACCGCCCGCCGGGTCTCTTCCTGAATCTCGGCGATAAAGGTCCCAATCTCCATGGCGGCCTGCGCCGACTCCTCGGCCAACTTGCGCACTTCCCCGGCCACCACGGCGAAACCCCGGCCCTGCTCCCCTGCGCGCGCCGCTTCAATAGAAGCGTTTAAGGCTAGAAGATTGGTTTGCTGAGCAATCTCGGCGATCATATCCACGAAGCGGCCGATCTCCTGAGAGCGGTTTCCCAAACTATGGATGGCGCTGGAAAGCTGGTCGATCAAGAGGCGTATTTTCTCCATCTGCTCGCGCAAGCTATTCACCGCCCGTTCGCCTACCTCGGCATCCCTAATGGCCCGGTTCGACGCCGCCTCCAACTCTGAGGTATCTTCGTTTAAACGGTAGGCCACCTGAGCCAGATTGTCGGCCACGCCGGCTACCTGCTGGATGCCAGCGGTCACTTGATTAACGCTCTCCGCTAACTTGCCGCCCGCGCTGGTCAGAGATTGAGCGGCAGCCGCCACCCGCGTTAAAAGCGAACGAATATTGCCTAGCATTTGCCGGAAGCTTTCCGCCAACCGCCCCATCTCGTCGCGGGATTTATATCCAGGGGACACGGTGAGATCTCCTTGCCCCACCCGGGCCATGTCTTCCAAGAGATAAGAAACGGGCGTCAGGAACCGGTGGATAATGAAGTAGAGCACGCCGCCCAGGATGAGTATGGTAAGAAGGGTAAGCCCCAGCATCCTCATCCAGGTCTGGCGCAGATCCCCTAGCACTTTTTGCCGATCACTAACTATCTTAAGGTAACCCACGGTCGCTCCCTTGTAGTCCCGCAAGGGTATGAGCTGCACCGCCAATCGCCCGCCGTTTATATAGGCAATCTGGCTCTGCCCCTGCTCCAGGCAAGCGTTGATCATCGCCTGGTCCACCGGGTAGTTGTCTTCCTCCTTGGTAGCTACCAGCAGGTCTTTCTGCTCGTTCCAGGCCACACCCCGTTTACCGGCTCGGTAAACGAAAAACTCGCCCCCGATCTGCTCTTTCCATTTATTGAGCAGGTCTTGGGTAAAGCCCAGGCCGAACTCGGCGCTACCCACGTGCTGGCCTTGGTAAAAGACCGGGGCCACGGCGCGGAAGCCAAATCCGGCCCTCCCCTCTTCCAGTCCGAAGACCATCTTCTTGCTCTTGTTTGCCTCTACCACCGTGGCCCGGAAAGAGGAAAGGTCGTCCCCGTACTTCTCCGGCATGTGCAGGCGCAAAAAGGCGGTGGCCGGCGGCAGGTGAAACTGGAACTGCTCTATTCCCTCGTTTTTTACCTGCTGCCAGATGGGTTTCGTGAGCGCCAAGAGCTTTTCCCGATCCCGGGCCGCAAAGGCCTCCTGCACCGCAGGATTGTTGACCACGCTCTCTATCCCCAAGCAAAGTCCCCGGCCGGTCTCCGCCAGGTAATTCTCTACCAGCGCCTGGGCCGAGCGGAAGCGCCTTTGTTCTTCGTCAAAAATAATGTTTTTGACCTGCCAGTAGCCTAAAAGCAAAACGAAAGCAAAACAGGCGGCAAGAATAAGAGAAAGCGCAACCAGCAAACGACTCTTTATACTGCTAAACAAAAAACACCACCCCGCTCAGCTAGATGAGGTAACTTGTACTCGTCTTAAATAATCGCTCCTTGTGCCAACAAGCTTTAGGGGTGGTGAGCTAATTCAAGTAGATACTATTGTAATGCAGCAGACATAAAATTGTCAGAAAGAAAACATTCGATTAACCAACAGTACGACTAGCTAAAAGCCGGCGCAGATAATCCAGGCCCTCGCGGAAGCGGGTGATGTCGTTCCCCTTGGCCACCTCCACCACCTTCAAAGCCTGGGCCGGAATAAAGCTTAACACCCGAACCAGATCTATCTCCCCGCTTCCGGGAGGAAGGTGATCCTGCTCCCCTACGGCATCGTGCAGGTGCACCCCTATGATCACATTTTGATAGCGCTTAAGGATCTCTTCCTGCCGGGCCAGGCCCAGCACCTCCAAGTGATGCGCATGCCCCACATCGTGCCAATACCCTATGGGAGCCCCAGCAAACTTATTTAAGATGACCTCCACCTCTTCCGGCAGCGGTATTTCATGGTAGTAGTAGCGGTTTTCGATACCCACCTGCACTTCCAGGCGCATGGCCGCCTGCAAGATGCGATCGAGGCACCAGAACACCCGGTCAAGATAAACCGAAGCCTCTTGCCAGCGCCGCGCCTTGAGTTTTTCCCGCGCTTCTTCCACCTCGGGTCCGTCTTTCTTCTCGCGCCACTTGGCGGTAAAAGCCTCTACCTCTTCCCGCAAGGGAACGTAGCCCAAGTGCAGCACCACGGCGCGGGCTTCCAGGTCGGCCGCCTGCTCCAGCGTATTTATGGTGGTCCGCACGGCCAAAAGCCGCTCATCCGGATCGTCGGAAGTGAAAAGAAAAGCATCCCCGCTGGGCTCTGGTGCCGCTTCGGGAAGAGGGCAGAAGTTGTGCAGGCTTAAGACCTTTATCCCGGCCCGCAGAAGCTCGCGCTTAAGCTTGGAAAAGGTCTCCTCCCTTATCCGGTACTCGAGCTCCACCGCCTCAGCACCCACCTTATCCAGCCAGGACAGAATCTCTTCCGGTTTGTCCGTCTTGCTGGTAATAGCGCAGGTGGAAACCTGAAGCAAGGTTCATCCCTCCAGTTTAACTTGCTGCCAGCCCCCTCACGCGACGGAGGTAGCTTTTCACTCCCTGGCGGAAGATGAGGTTGAGCGTCCCAAAGATGGGCCAGCGCCAGTGGATGCCCAAAAGCCGCCGCAAAATGCCCCCCCAGGAGTAAGTTTCTTTAAGGAGTTGCCGGAAACCGCGCTGCAACTCCTCCACGGTCAAGAGACGGGGACGAAAGACCACGTGGTTGCCGTTGTACTTGGACCAGTCCCGGTCGACGATCCTCCCCTCCCGCTCCATCTCTTCGTAAAGCAGCGTGCCAGGAAGGGGAGTAAGGATACTGGCCTGCAAGAGGTCGAGCTTGGCCCGGAAGGCGAACTCTTTTATGCGCTCGAAAACGCTTTTGTCGTCGCTATCCAGCCCCACGATGAAAGAACCGATGACGCCGATACCGTATTTGTGCAGGCGCTTGATGGTCTCGACGTAGCGGCGGGTATCGTTGTGAAATTTTCTCACCTTCTTTAGTTCCTCCGGGGAAAGACTTTCAAAGCCCACGAACAACCCCTTACAGCCGCTCTCGGCGGCCAGCTTCAAGAGGCTCTCGTCCTGAAGCTGGGGAAGGGAAGCCTGGCTCAGCCAGTGTTTTCCCAACCCTTTCAGGGCTTCGAACAACCGGCGTGCATACGAGGGAAGGCCCATGATGTTGTCGTCCACAAAGATGATCACTTTTTCTTTTAGGCTAGCTACTTCCTCCAGCACTTCTTGGATGGGGCGGGTGCGGTAGGTGCGGCCAAAAAAGCGGGTCACGGAACAGAAGGCACAGCCGTAGGGGCAGCCCCGCGTCACCTGGACCGTACTGGTAAGCACATAAGCGTCCTTTTTTAAAAGGTCCCGCCGCGGTCTTACGCCTTTTAGCTCGGGGAACCTACCTTCAGGGTGGCGGTAAAAGCGTTTGAGCCTTCCCGCCTTGGCATCGGCTATGACCTGGGGCCAAAGGCCCTCCGCCTCCCCTATGACCACCGCGTCGGCATACTGGGCCGCTTCTTCCGGCAAAGCCGTGGGGTGGATCCCACCCAGCACCACCGGCACTCCCAAAGCGCGAAAGGCCTGGGCTATCTCGTAAGCGCGCGGCGCCTGGGCGGTGGTGGCCGTTATCCCTACCAGATCCCACTCGGCGCTGACCTCCAACTCCTCTACCGCCTCATCCACCAGCTTAATCTCCACCTCGGGTGGTGTGAGCCCGGCCACGGTGAGGAGGCTCAGAGGGGGAAGAAGCCCTTTTCCCCTCCTCCTCTCCTCCGGCGGCCCGCTCAAGGGCGAGACGAGCAGAAGGCGCATTCTTTTCCCCCCTTGGTTTAGGATGGTAGGGAGGCAGCTTAATTATGCGGCGGGAGAGGCGACTAAGTGCGGCTTACTCTGCAACAAAAGCAACGATAGTAATTTTCAAAAATTATATCACTACCAGCGGCCTTCTGCCAAAATTTTCTCTCCCTTAAGGGAAGGTCGGCTCGCTGTCGGGCAGCTCTTTGAGCAGGAGGTAGAAGAGAGGCGGAATGCCGAAGGTGACGGCCGTGGCCGCCGCCACCGTGCCGGCGTCGTTGAAGAGAAAAGCCGCCAGAGCCGTCAGCACCACTCCGATGAGCCCCCAGTAAAGGAAGGGGTAGTGTTTTGTAAACGAGCGCATTATTCCCACCGGGCGGTAGAAGAGGATGATAAGTCCGCCCAAACCGGCCAGAAGCACGCGCGACCAGATGGTGTAGCGGAAGAGCTTGAGATTCATGGCTACCTTGCGGGTGATGATGTTCCAGGCTTGCACCGGCTCGCTTAGGACCAGAGTGAGGTTGTGCCCCACATGGGTCTGGGAAGAGGCGCTGCGGAAGAAGTCGAAAAGGGCAAACCCCACAGGAAGGGAGCAGAAAGCCAAGGTGAGAAGAAGAAACGTCCGCCAGTTAAGGCGTACTCCTCTAAAGAGAAGGAAGGTCACGGGGAAAACGGCCGCCGAGGTTAAGACTCCTCCGAATTTGGCCCCCCACCTGGGAGCTCCCAGAATGACCGTCACCAGCACAAAGCCCAGCGCTACTCCCAACAGGGTCGAGCGGCGGGGTTTGAGGCTTAGCCAGCAGGCCGCTCCGAAAATGGAGGCACTAATCAAGACCCCCATGTACTCGTTCCCTATGCCGTAAAAACGGGCCCCGCCGGAGGGGTCGTAGCTGAGGATGGAGCGGGAGAGCAGGAAACAACCGGTTAGAGCATCGAGGAGGATTACGGCCACGGTGAAGGTGGCCAGCGCGGCAAAACCCAGCAGGGGACGCCTCTTCTCTAGCCACAGGGTGAAGGCGGTCAGGGCCACCATGAGGAGGAGAAGAACCATGGTGTAAGGGAGCAGGGAAAGAAGGTGAAAGACGGGCATGATAAGACAAGCGGCGGGAAAGACCATGAGGCTCACCAGAAGCTGCGGCAGCCGCAACTTCTGCGCCGCTTCTTTTTCTCTGATCAGGATAAAGATCAGGGCCACCATGAGCACCCCTATGGCGTAGCCCAGGTAGGTCTTGATGAGCGGGGCACGGTTGTTGTGAACAAAGAGTATCTGCTTGAGCATCCCCGCCAGATAACCGGAGGGGTCGCTCCCCACCGAGACTGTCTGCATGGGCCTTCCCGACATGGTCTCCGGAGTGGGAAGGCCGAAGAACCCAAGCACCGAAGGCGCGATATCGGTATTGAGGACCAGGCCCGGACGGCGGGTGGAAGGAGAAAGCAAAACCTCTCCCGCCTTTGCCCCCTTCCCCACCACCGCCAGAGGAGTGAAGAGATCTCCTTGCTGGCGGGCCAAACGGGAGGGGGTAGGCGAGACCACCAGCAGGCAGTCGCGGCTAGGGTCGAGGTCGCCAAGCAGCCGGCCCAAGAAGTCATCTGCTCTTTTAAGCGTCAACCGCCACTCCCGGGCAAAGGTGGAAGGCTCTATGTAGTCGCGCAGGTCGTCCAGCCGGGAGGTATCCCCCAGCTCGATAACCAGGAAGCTGGCCTTTTTCTTTAAAGCCCGGTAGTTCTCCCATAAAGCTTGGTAATTGGTGCGCCAGCCGCCAGGAAAAGCAGGGTCCTTTTTGAGAATCTCCTTACCCACAACTCCGAGAGGAACTATCCCCTGGCGGTTCATGGCTATGGCTGCCAGGTAGCGCCCCGGCTCGCCGGGAAGGTCGGCGTTGCCCAGGCAGGCCACCTTCACCCCCGCCTTCCCCAACTCCTCCCCCAACTCGCCTGGAACCACCGGATAGGGGAGGGAAGCGTTGCTTTGCTGGAGCCGGGCGATGGTTATCATACCCACGCTTCCCGGTGGCAACTCCCAGGAAGTGAACTGGCGGAAAGCATCTTTGGCCCTTTCTCCAGACTTCAGCAACTCCTCCGGCTCGTAGGCCTCTCCTGCCGCCCCTCCCCCTGTCGCCCGCGAGCCGGAACCGACGGTGAGATAGGCGCTACCGGGATCGTAACCTCCCCCCGTGCCGGTCTGCAGGAGGCCGACGCTGCCCCGACGGGCCAAGGAGCTCAAGTTAGGGTAGGCCGGATCGCTAAAGTCGCGCCAGCTAAGGCGGTCTATAACCACCAGGACCAGATGAGGGCCTTCTTCCTGCGCCCGCACCCCTGCCGGAGCACAAAAAGACAGTAAAACCGCCGCTGCCAAGACAAAAGAAAAACGCTTCCACGCGCTTCCCCGCAAAACCGCTGCACTCCTTCCCCTATCCCCGAGCGGCCAAAGCCTCTCGATAGATTGCCATTACCTCCTGGGCCATGCGCTGGGAAGAAAAGCGCTCCTCCACCCGCTTCCTCCCCGCCTCTCCCATCTCTCGCGCCCTATCCGGCGACTCCAGCAAGGAGAGCAGGGCCCGGGCCAAGGCCTGGGCGTCTCCCGGCGGGACGAGATACCCCGTCCGGCCTTCCTGCACCACTTCCGGTATCCCCCCCACCGCCGTGGCCACCACCGGCTTCCCCGCCGCCATGGCCTCCAGCAGCGCCAGCGGGAGACCCTCGGAGAGAGAAGGGAGGACGAAAATATCGATGACCTTCAGGATAGAAGGGATCTCCTCTGGGGGCCGGTAGCCGGCAAAAACGACCAGGTGAGAAAGGCCGAGGGCGCGCGCTTTATCCTCCAACTCCTGGCGCAACGGCCCGTCTCCCACGATGAGCCACCCCGGCCGGAGCTCGGCCGGCAAGAGGGCCAAGGCTTCCAGGAGGCAGGGGAGCCCCTTCTGAGGAACCAGCCGGGCCACCGTTCCCAAAAGGGGAACCCCGGCAGGCAAGGGAAGCTCCCGGAGGATGGTGGGGAAGAGAACCCCCAGGGTGAAGGGAGTAAGGTCGATGCCGTTGGGTATCACCACCACCTTTTCGGAAGGCAGGTGGAACTTGGTCACGAGCTCCGCCCGCAGGGCCTGCGAGACGGCGATGACTTTAAAGGTCCGGCGGCTCAGAAAGGCCTCTATGCGGGCCAAGAACCTCTGCTTCCCCGAACCCTCGCCGAAGAAAAGGGAGTTGTGTATTGTCAAAACGATTGAAGGGGGCGGCCGCAAAAGCCAGCCCACCAGCCCTCCTATAAGCCCCGCCTTGAAGCCGTGTAAGTGAAGGAGGGAAAAGTTTTCCCGACGCAGCAAGGAAAGGAGGGAAAAAACAGCCTTCACATCCTCCCACGGAGCCAGCTCCCCCCTCAAAGCCAGGGGATAAGTGGGAACTCCTAAGGAGGCTACTTCGTCCAGTAGCTCCCCCGGCGGCCCGGCCACGGCGGGGGCAAAGAAAGAGTAGTCGGTATGGCGTAAGAGCTCTATGAGATGGCGCTTCATGCCGCCAGCCGCCGGCCTTATGACGTGCAGTATACGAAATCTTTCGTCCTTCTTAACCGAGCAAGATCTCATAAACCGGAATTTCTCCTGCTTCCTGGCGCAGTTGCGCCACTGTCTTCTGCGGGTAGGACCGAAGATCGGTCACCCCTATATAAGCCTGCCAGAAGGGGAAGAGCTTTTCTCGCTCCCTACCCACCACCACATCCTCCCACCGGTGGCCAAAAAAGCGGGCGAATTCTCGCTTTACCTCATCTAGGCTGGGAGCCTCGGGCACTTCCACCCATATCTTTACCACCTTGCCCGTGGCCACGGCCACGTGGGGCAGAGCTCAGGTGGGAGTGCAGAGGTAGATGGTGACCTCCTCGGCACCTCGATCCAGCAGGCGCAACAGCACCTCTTTATCCCCGCTACCGAAGGCTGCTAAGCCCTGCCCTCTTGCGATCTGATAAGCGGCCAAGAGGTCCTCACAGGTAAGCGTCCCCACCAGCCAAGCCTTCATTCCCCCACCTCTTACTTGCGCCGCTGGCGCAGCTCCTCGAAAACCTCGTGCAACCCTACTCCCTCGGCCGCCAACAGCACCAGCAGATGGTAAACGAGGTCGGCCGCCTCTTTCACCACTTCCTCGTGACGGTGGTTCTTGGCCGCCAAGATGACCTCCATAGCCTCCTCGCTCACCTTCCGCAGAATGGTGTCCAGTCCCTTGTCGAAGAGGTAGGTGGTGTAGGCCCCAGGCGGGCGGTTGCGCTTCCGGTCCAGTACCACATCGAAAACCTCTTCCAGGATGCTGCTGCTACATATGCAGACCGGCCGTTCTTCCGGCTCCTTCTTGGGAGGGAGTTGAGCTGGCGGACGCCGATCGCCGTAGACGTCGGCCGGGTCGAAAGCCGGCTGCCCCACCAGGGCTACCCGGCCGTCGGGCTCGATGCGGTAGTGGAAGCAGCTCTTGTAGCCTTCGTGGCAGGCCGCGCCGTGTTGCCGCACCTTTATGAGCAGGGCATCCGCGTCGCAGTCGAAGTAAACCTCGTCCACTTCTTGGATGTTGCCGGAGGTCTCCCCCTTGTGCCAGAGACGTTGGCGGCTGCGGCTGTAGAACCAGGTCTGCCCGGAAGTCAGAGTCTTAGCCAGAGCCTCCTTGTTCATGTAAGCCAGCATCAGGACCTCGTTGGTCCTGCTGTCCTGGATGATGGCCGGTATGAGGCCCTGCGCGTCGAACTTGAACCGGTCCAAATTGAAAGCCACTTTCCGCGCCCCCTCAAAGCCGCACGGTGACCCCGCGCGCGGCCAGGTATTCCTTTACCTGCCTTATAGAGTACACCCCGAAGTGGAAAAGGGAAGCCGCCAGGACAGCGTCCGCTCTGCCCTCCGTCAAAGCTTCCGCGAAGTGCTCCAATTTCCCCGCCCCTCCGGAAGCAATAACGGGAACGGGAACCGCCTCCGCCACCGCCCGGGTGAGCTCCAGGTCGTAACCCTCTTTGGTCCCGTCCCGGTCCATGCTGGTAAGCAGAATTTCACCTGCTCCCAGCTCCACCACCCGGCGGGCCCAAGCTACGGCGTCAAGCCCGGTTGGGGTACGGCCTCCGTGGATGTAAACCTCCCAGCGCCCCGGGCCAACCCGACGCGCGTCTATGGCCACCACCACGCACTGGCGGCCGAACTGCTCCGCCGCCTGGGAGATGAGCTCCGGATTTCTAACGGCGGCGGTGTTGATCGCCACCTTATCGGCCCCGGCGGCCAAGATATTCCTTACGTCCTCCAGCGTCTTTATTCCTCCTCCCACCGTGAAGGGGATAAAGATCTTTTCCGCCACCCGTTTTACCACGTCGCGCATTATTTCCCGGCCTTCTGCCGAGGCGGTTATGTCCAAGAAAACGAGCTCATCCGCCCCTTCCCGATCGTAAAGCGCAGCCAGCTCCACCGGATCCCCGGCATCCCTTAAAGAGACGAATCTTACCCCTTTAACCACCCGCCCCTTGTCCACATCCAGGCAAGGTATGATGCGCTTAGCCAGCATTCCCCTCTTCCTCCATTAAACGCAAAGCCTCTTTGAGGTCGATCCTGCCGTCGTAAAGGGCCTTTCCTACGATGACCCCCTCCACCCCCAGGGGGGCCAGCTTCTTAAGGTCCATGAGGTCCTCCAGCCTGCTCACCCCGCCGGAGGCTATGACCCTGAGCCCGGGGTTGAAGCGGGCGAACTCGGCCACCGCCGCCACATTGGGCCCCTTGAGGGTGCCGTCCCGCTTAATATCGGTGAAGATCACCCGCGTCACCCCCAAAAGCCTTAACTCCCGGCCGAAGGTCAGGGCGTCTACCATAGTGACTTCTTCCCATCCCTTAACGGCCACCCTCCCCTCGCGGGCGTCCACGCTGACTGCTATCCGGTCCTTCCCGAAAGAGTTTAGAAGCTCCTGCAGAAGCCCCTTCTCCCTGACCGCGGCCGTGCCTAGGATGATGCGGGCCGCCCCCAAGGCAAAAATCTTCTCTGCAGTTTCCCGGCTCCTTATTCCTCCCCCCACCTGCACGGGTATGCTCACCGCGCGGATAATCGCGGCCATCGCATCCAGGTTGGCAGGTTCCCCCCGGAAGGCGCCATCAAGATCCACTACGTGCAGCCACTTGGCCCCCGCCGCCTGGAAGCTGAGGGCCACCTCCACCGGGTCGGAAGAGTAGACCACCTCAAGCGCGGCCTTTCCCTCCACCAGCCGGACGCAGCGGCCCCCTTTGAGGTCTATAGCCGGTATCACCAGCATGACTCCGCCATCCTTCCGAAGTTTTCTAAAAGCTTGAGCCCCCACTCCCCCGATTTTTCCGGGTGAAACTGCACCCCGAAGACCCTTCCCTTCTCCAGCGCCACCGCAAAGGGAAAAGAGTAATCTGTGACCGCTACCACCGAGCTTTCGTCCTCCGGGGCAACGTAGAAGGAATGGGCGAAATAGAACCAGGAGCCGTCCGGGATGCCCTCAAATAAAGGAGAAGGGCGCTTAAGCTCTACTTTATTCCATCCCATGTGCGGCACCTTAAGCCCGGCCGGCAGCCGGCGCACCCTACCGGGAAAGTAGCCCAGTCCCTCTTCCCCTTCTCCTTCTTCGCTGGAGGAGAGCAAAAGGTGCAGTCCCAGGCAGATTCCCAGCAGGGGCTTGCCCTCAGCCAGGGCTTCCCGCAGAGCCTCCCAGCAGTTCTGCGCCTTAAGGTAAACCACCGCCGCGGCGAAAGCCCCCACCCCCGGCAGAACGATCCCCCGAGCCCCCTTCAGTTTCCTTGGCTCGGCCGTGACCTCCACTTTAAAGCCCGAAGTCTCCAGGGCCTTGGCCACGCTGCGCAGGTTTCCCCTGCCATAATCGACCACTGCAATCAGGATCAAAGCACCCCTTTAGTAGAAGGAATTTCACCGCCATGCGGCTGGAGGCCCACCGCCTGGCCCAGCGCCAGGCCGCAGGCTTTGAAAAGGGCTTCGGCCGCGTGGTGGGTGTTTTCCGCCGCTAAGATGCGCAGGTGAAGCGTGATCCGCGCGTTGAGGGCAAGGGAGCGAAAGAACTCCGGGATAACCTCCACATCTAAGCCCCCTACCTGCGCCGCCGGGAAAGATCCTTGCCAGTAAAAGCCCCCCCTGCCGCTCACGTCCACCGCCGCCAGCACCAGCGCCTCGTCCATGGGGAGGAGGGTATGTCCGAAGCGGGCGATCCCCTCCCTGCTCCCTAAAGCCTCCTCCAAAGCCTTGCCGAGGACTATGCCCACGTCCTCCACCGTATGGTGGGCGTCCACCTCCAGGTCTCCTTTGGCCCTCACCTTCAGATCAAAGCCGCTAAAACGGGTGAAGGCTTCCAGCATGTGGTTGAAAAAGCCTATGCCGGTGTCCACCTCTGCTCGCCCCCGCCCGTCTAGGCAAAGCTCCACCCGCACCTCGGTCTCCTTAGTCTTGCGGGATGCCTCGGCCCGACGCAAGATCTACACCCCCCGTACTTTGATCGCCCGCGCGTGGGCTACCAGTCCCTCCACCTCAGCCAGAGTCGCTGCGTGCGGTGCCAGCTCCCGGAAAGCCGCCGAAGAAAGCTGGAGCACGCTGGTGCGCTTGAGAAAGTCACTCACCCCGAGAGGCGAAGCGAAGCGAGCCGTTCCTCCCGTAGGCAGGACGTGGTTGGGGCCAGCGATGTAATCCCCCATGGGGACTGGTGAGTAGGGCCCGAGGAAGACGGCTCCGGCGTGCTTCACCTGCTCCACCAGAGGAGCCGGGTCGGCCACCAGGAGTTCCAAGTGCTCGGGAGCGAAGCGGTTGACGCAGTCTAGAGCCGACGACAGATCGGGCACCAGCACCGCCCAGCTGGCCGAAAGGGCCTCCCGCGCCCCGCTGGGGGAGCCTAAAGAGCGCCACTCCTCCTCAAGCCTCCGGTTCACCTCCTCGGCCAGCTCGCTGGAGGTGGTTACCAGGAGAACGCGGGCCTGGGGGTCGTGTTCCGCCTGGGCCAGGAGGTCGGCCGCCACCCAGGCCGCAGGAGCGGTCTCGTCGGCCACCACGGCCACCTCGCTGGGACCGGCCAGAAGGTCGATCCCCACCTGGCCGAAGACCATCCGCTTGGCCAAAGTAACGTAGATGTTGCCCGGTCCCACTATCTTGTCCACTCGGGGGATGCGCTCCGTCCCGTAGGCCAGGGCCGCCACCGCCTGTGCCCCGCCTACCCGGAAGATGCGAGTTACCCCGGCCTCGCGTGCGGCCACCAGGACGTGCGGATCGATCTTCCCTTGCGGGCCGGGGGGAGTAGTCATCACGATCTCCTTTACCCCCGCCACCCGGGCCGGCACGGCGTTCATCAGCACCGAGGAGGGATAGCGTGCCCTGCCGCCGGGGACATAGATCCCCACCCGCTCCAGCGGCCGCACCAACTCCCCCCAGACCGAGCCGTCGGGCTTCACCTCGTGCCAGCTCTTGGGCACGTGCTTGGCATGGAAGTTGAAGATACGGGTGACCGCGCACTTGACGGCTGCGAGATACTCCGGGGAGACCTCTTCGTAAGCTCGGTCGATCTCCGCCGCCGTAACTTCCAGCTCCCCAGGGTGCAGGCTAACCCGATCGAAGCGGGCGGTGAAGGATAGGACCGCTTCGTCCCCCTTCTCCCTCACTTCCTGCAGGATGCTGGCCACCTGATCGGCAGCCTCGGAAGGAAAGGTGAAGCGGCGATCCAGCACTTGAGGTAAGCGGGGATCATCGTAGGTTATGATTCTGAGCACTTTTACCCCTCCAGATATTTAAGGGCCTTAAGCCCGATGTCCCGCCGGTAGTGCATTCCCGGGAAGGAGATGTGCTTTACCGCCTCATAGGCCCGCTCCCGGGCCTCCCGGACATCCTTGCCCCGGGCCGTAACTCCCAGGACCCTGCCTCCGGCGGTTAAAAACCGGCCTCCCTCGCGTCTGGTGCCGGCGTGGAAGACCATTATCCCTTCCTTATCTTCCAACTCCTCCAGCCCCTTTATCTCATCCCCCGTGCGTGCCGGGCCCGGGTAACCTGCCGCCGCCAGCACCACGCACACCGCCGCTCCAGGATGCCAGGAAAGCTTCACTTCCTCCAGCCGGCCGTCTAGCGCCGCCTCCAGCGCCTCCAGGAGGTCGCTTTCCAGCAGATAAAGGAGGGGTTGAGTTTCCGGGTCGCCGAAGCGCACGTTGAACTCAAGTACCTTGGGGCCTTCCCCGGTCAGCATGAGTCCGGCATAAAGCGCCCCCCGGTAGACCACTCCCTCGGCGGCCAGGCCTCGAACGGCGGGTTCCAGGATTTCTTTCTGAACGCGCTCCAGCATAGCTTGGTTCACCATGGGGGCCGGGGCGTAAGCCCCCATCCCGCCGGTGTTGGGCCCCTTGTCGCCGTCGTACACCGGCTTGTGATCCTGTGCCGGTAAAAGTGGCAGCACCGCCTTCCCGTCGGTAAGGGCGATGACGCTCGCCTCTTCACCTTCCAGCTTCTCCTCGATTAGCACCCTCTTTCCCGCCGCCCCAAAGACCCGGCGCACCATCATGTCCTCTATGGCCTTCTCCGCTTCCTCCACCGTGGCGGCCACCACCACCCCTTTCCCTGCCGCCAGGCCGTCCGCCTTCACCACGCAGGGAGCTCCCCAGGAGCGCACACAGGCCTTAGCCTCCTCCGGGGAAGCGAAAATTGCCGCCCGAGCGGTAGGTATACCGTAGCGCTGCATAAGCGTCTTGGCGAAAACTTTGCTGGCCTCCAAAGTCGCCGCCTGCTTAGAAGGCCCGAAAATCCTGAGCCCCGCCTGCTCCCAGAGGTCCACTATCCCTGCTGCCAGCGGAGCTTCGGGTCCCACCACGGTGAGGTCAATCTTCTCCTGCCGGGCAAAGGCGAGCAGGCCCTCCAGGTCGGTGGCCTTTATGGGCACGCAGGTGGCCAGCCTCTCGATCCCGGCGTTTCCAGGAGCGCAGTAAAGCCTCTCCACCCGGGGGCTCTGAGCCAGCTTCCATACCAAGGCGTGCTCCCTTCCCCCCCCGCCCACCACTAAAACCCGCAAACTCCTCCCCCCTTAGTGCCGGAAGTGGCGCATGCCGGTGAAGACCATGGCGATGTTGTGCTCATCGGCCACCTTTATAGACTCTTCATCCCGCACGGAGCCGCCGGGCTGGATGATAGCGGTGATCCCCGCCCGAGCGGCGAGCTCCACCGTATCGGGGAAGGGGAAGAAGGCATCGGAAGCCAGCACCGCGCCGCGTGCCCTCTCTCCCGCCTGCTCCAGGCTTATGCGCGCCGCCCCCACGCGGTTCATCTGCCCGGCTCCCACTCCCAGCACCTGCCGGTTTTTGCTCACCACTATGGCGTTGGACTTCACGTGCTTGACCACCTTGAAGGCGAAGATGAGCTCCTCCATCTCCTCCGGCGTAGGCTGGCGTTTGGTCACCACCTTCAAAGCCGCCCGATCGAGCACTTCCCGGTCGGCCTCCTGGAACAAGAGCCCGCCGTTCACCTTCCTGAGGTCGCACCAGTCGCTGCTCTGGGCGGTAAGGGGACCGGTGCGCAGAAGCCGGAGGTTGGGCTTGCTCTGGAAAAGCTTCAAAGCCTCAGGGGTGAAGTCGGGGGCGGCAATGACTTCCAGGAAGATCTCTAGCATGGCCTTGGCCGCTTCTTCATCCACCGGGCGGTTGGCCGCCACGATGCCGCCGAAGGCGGAGACGGGATCGGCTTCATAAGCCCGGCGGTAGGCTTCCGCCACCGTAGCCCCTTGGGCCACGCCGCAGGGGTTGTTGTGCTTGATGATGACCACGGTGGTCTCCTCGAACTCCCGCACCAGCTCCAAAGCCGAGTTGAGGTCTAGGATATTGTTGTAAGAAAGGGCTTTACCCTGCAGCTTTTCGGCGTTGGCGACGCAAGAGCCCTGGACCATAATGTCCCGGTAGAAAGCAGCCTGCTGGTGGGGATTTTCGCCGTACCGCAGCAGGTCTACCCGCTCGAAGGCCAGCACCAGTTCCTGGGGGAACTTCTCTCCCGGCGAGAGCGTTCCCAGGTACTGAGCGATCACAGCATCGTAAAAAGCGGTGTGGGCGAAGGCTTCCCGGGCCAGGGCCAGGCGGAAATCGTCGGTTACCTGGTCCTCCTTGAGCCGCGTCAGCACCTCCTCGTAGCGAGCAGGGTTGACCACTACTAGGACGTGCGCGTGGTTCTTGGCCGCCGCCCGGATGAGGGTGGGGCCGCCGATGTCGATCTGCTCCACCGCTTCTTCCAGGGTCACGCCGGGGCGCTCGATGGTGGCCCGGAAGGGATAAAGGTTCACTGCCACCAGGTCCACCGGCACAATGCCGTGGGCTTCCAGTTCCGCCAGTTGCTCCGGGGTCCGGCGGGCTAGAATTCCCCCGTGGATCTTAGGGTGCAGGGTTTTGACCCTCCCCCCCAGTATCTCCGGAAAGCCGGTAACTTCCTCCACGTAGACCACGGGGACACCGGCCGCTTTAAGCGCCTTGTACGTCCCGCCGGTGGAGACAATTTCCCATCCCAGAGAGGCTAGCCCCTGGGCAAACTCCACCACCCCGGTCTTGTCCGATACGCTTATGATGGCCCTTTTGGCCATTTTCCCCCTCCTCTAAAGACTTCCTTCCAGCTTAACTCCCCGCACACCCTCAACGACCCTTCCTATGCAGTAGGCCTTCTCTCCCCGCTGGGTCAGGTAGGATACGAGAGCTTCCGCCTCTTGCGCCGGCAGGATGAGCACAAACCCTATCCCCAAGTTGAAGGTGCGGCACATCTCCTCGGTGGTTATGTTACCCCGCTGCTGAATAAGCCGGAAAATAGGGGGAACCGGCCAGCTCCCCAGCTCTATCACCACGCCCAGGCCAGGAGGCAGCACCCGGGGAATGTTCTCCAAGAGACCCCCTCCGGTTATGTGCGCCATCCCGTGGACGGAGAAGCGCTCGAGCAAAGGTAAGACCAGGGGAACGTAGATGCGCGTGGGAACGAGCAGCTCCTCCCCCAGGGTGCGACCTAACTCGGGTAGGTAGGTCTCCAAAGGGCACTTCTCCATCTCGAGGAAGAGCTTGCGCACCAGACTAAACCCGTTGGCGTGCAGGCCGGAGGAAGGCAGGCCTACCACCACCTCCCCCGGGAGGATCTTCCTTCCGTCCACGATGCGGTCGCGCTCCACCACTCCCACCGCAAAGCCCGCCAGCTCCAGCTCTCCCGGAGGGTAAAAGCCCGGCATCTCTGCTGTCTCGCCTCCCAAAAGGGCGCAGCCGGCCTCCCGGCAGCCAGCGGCGATACCCGCCAGCACCGCCTCCGCCTGCTCGGGGTCGAGCTTACCCACCGCCAGGTAGTCGAGGAAAAAGAGAGGCTCGGCCCCGGTCACCAGCAGGTCGTTCACGCACATGGCCACCAAGTCTATCCCTACCGTATCGTAGCGGCGGGCCAGAAAGGCCACTTTGAGCTTGGTTCCCACCCCATCGGTGCTGGCTACCAGCACCGGGTGGCGGTAGCGGGCGGGGATAAGGGCCATTCCGGCAAATCCCCCTATCCCGGCCAGGACTTCCTCCCGGTAGGTCGAGCGGGCCAGTTCCTTTATCCGTTCCACCAACCGGTTGGCAGCGTCGATGTCCACGCCGCAGGCGGCATAGGTGAGCCTCTCCTGCAACCCTCACACCTCCAGCAGATGCGGTCTGCGGGGAGTCAAGGTTTTGCGGCA
Source organism: Ammonifex thiophilus (assembly GCF_003368535.1). Taxonomy (GTDB): domain Bacteria; phylum Bacillota; class Desulfotomaculia; order Desulfotomaculales; family Ammonificaceae; genus Ammonifex; species Ammonifex thiophilus. The sequence continues at coordinate 351,323 of NZ_QSLN01000001.1, read as the reverse complement.
GCCGGTGACGGGAAAGGGGTAGTCGCCGGTGAAGCAGGCGGTGCAGAGGTGCCGGGCCATCTCCCCGAAGGGGCGCAGGAGCCCCTCCAGGCTGAGGTAGTAAAGCCCGTCCGCCCCTATCTTTTCCCGTATCTCCTCCCGGCTCAACCGGGCCGCGATGAGCTCCGCCTCGTCGGAAATGTCGATACCGAAGTAGCAGGGCCGGATGACCGGCGGGGAACTCAGGCAGTAGTAAACCGCAGCCGCCCCCGCCTCGCGCAGCATGCGGACAATCTTGGCGCTGGTAGTCCCCCGCACCAGCGAGTCGTCCACCAGGATCACCCGCTTCCCTGCCACCACCTCGCGCACCGGGTTGAGCTTCAAGCGCACTCCCAGCGAGCGCAGCTCCTGCGAGGGCTGGATGAAGGTGCGCCCCACATACCGATTCTTCATGAGCCCCTCCTCCAGAGGCAGGCCCGCTTCCTCCGCGTAGCCGTGCGCCGCCGCCACCCCCGAGTCGGGGACGGGAACCACCACGTCAGCCGGGGGTCGGAACTCACGTGCCAGCTGCCTCCCCAGCTCGCGCCTCACCTGTCCCACTGTGAAGCCGTCGAGCACGCTATCCGGCCGGGCGAAGTAGATGTACTCGAAAACGCAGTGGGCAAACCGGGGAGCGGCCGGACCCGCGTGGCTCACCACTCCCTCCGGCCCTATCTCCAAAATTTCTCCCGGCTTTATGTCCCGCACAAAAAGGGCGCCGATAGCGTCGAGCGCGCAAGACTCCGAGGCCACCGCCCAACCTTCCGGCAGACGGCCCAGGCACAGAGGGCGGAAGCCGTAAGGGTCGCGCACCGCGTAAAGACGCTTCTCTGAAAGGATTACCAGGGAGTAAGCCCCTTCCAGGTAGGCCATGGCGCAGCGCAAAGCCGCAGGGAAGTCCTCATCCTCCAAGAAGCGGGCGACGAGGTTGACGATGAGCTCGCTGTCGGTGGTGGTCTGGAAAATGGCGCCGGTGGCCAGGAGCTTCTGGCGCAGGAACTGAGCGTTGGAAAGGTTGCCGTTGTGGGCCAGACCCATCATCCCCTGGCTACAGTAAAAGACCAGGGGCTGGGCGTTCACCGGGTGGCTGGCGCCGGTGGTAGAGTAACGCACGTGCCCTATGGCCGCCAAGCCCCGCAAAGAGCGGAGGTGCTCCTCCCGAAAAACCTCCGGAACTAGGCCCATGCCCTTATGCAGGATCACTTGCCGGCCGTCGGCCACCGCTATGCCAGCACTCTCTTGCCCCCGGTGCTGCAAGGCGTAGAGGGCGTAATAGGTGAGCCGCGCCACGTCCTGTCCGGGAGCGAACACGCCGAAAACGCCGCACTCTTCTCGGAGCTTGTCTTTACCCCACATCTTCTTCCGATCCCACCAGACGCCGCCAGACCTCGGCGTAGGCCTCCGCCACCCCGCCCAGATCGCGGCGAAAGCGATCTTTATCCAGGCGCTCCCCCGTAGCGCGATCCCAGAAGCGGCAGGTGTCGGGAGAGATCTCGTCGGCCAAGACGAGGGTACCCTCCGCCGTTTTGCCGAACTCCAGCTTGAAGTCTACCAACAAAAGCCCTTTCTCCTCCAGGTGCCGCCGCAAGATCTCGTTGGTTCGGAGGGCCAACTCCCGCATCGTCTTAAGCTCCTCCTCCGTGGCCAGCCCCAGCACCTTAATATGGGAGCAGTTAAGCATGGGATCGCCCAAGTCGTCCCGCTTGTAGTAAAACTCCACCACCGGCGCGGGCAAGGACGCACCCTCCGGCAAACCCAATCTCTTGCTCAGGCTTCCGGCTACCACGTTCCGTACCACCACCTCCAGAGGCACAATGGTGACGGCCCGCACCAGCATCTCCCGGTCGCTCACCGTCTCGAGGTAGTGGGTGGGAATCCCTTCCTCCTCTAAAAGCTTGAAGAAGTAGGCGGAAATGAGGTTGTTGTAAACTCCCTTCCCCTCGATGATTCCCCGCTTCTTGCCGTCAAAGGCGGTGGCCTCGTCCTTAAACTCCACCAGGTATTTCCCGGGATCGTCCGTCCGGTAAACCCGCTTGGCCTTTCCCTCGTAAAGAAGCTCCTTTTTAGACAAAACGGCTCCCCCCGTAAGCAAAGTTCAGAGGCCAAAGCGCTGGTAAATCTCGTCTAAGTGTCGGAGGAAGTACCGGTAGTCGAAAAGCTCTTCGATTTCCTCCGGGCGAAGGTAGCGGCCAATCTCCTCGTCCTGAAGCAGGAGCTCTTTGAAAGAAACCCCCTTCTCCCAAGCGGCCATGGCGTTGCGCTGCACCAGCCGGTAGGCCTCCTCGCGGCTCAAGCCCTTCTCCACCAGTTTGAGCAGCACCCGCTGCGAGAAGACCAGGCCCCGGGTGTGCTCCAGATTGCGCTGCATGTTCTGGGGATAAACGTGAAGGTCGCGGACCAGCTCGGTCATCTTGTAAAGCATGTAGTCCAGCAGGGTAGTGCTGCCGGGGATAATAATCCTCTCCACCGAAGAGTGAGAAATATCCCTCTCGTGCCACAAAGCCATGTTCTCCATAGCCGCCAGGGCGTTGCCCCGCAGGATGCGGGCCAGCCCGCTTATCCGCTCGGCCACGATGGGGTTACGTTTGTGGGGCATGGCCGAGGAGCCCTTTTGTCCCGGTCGGAAAGGCTCCTCCAGCTCCCTTATCTCCGTGCGCTGCAGCCCCCTTATCTCCACGGCAAACTTCTCCAGAGAACCCCCGATTAAAGCCAGGGTGGTTAGGTACTCGGCGTGGCGGTCACGCTGCAGGATCTGAGTAGAGACACGAGCAGGCCTCAGCCCCAGGCGGCGGCAGGCCAGCTCCTCTACCCGCGGGTGGAGATTGGCGTAGGTGCCCACGGCCCCGGAAATTTTGCCCACGCTCACGGTTTCTATGGCCCGGGAGAGCCGCTCCGCCTGCCGGTCCAACTCCGCTACCCACACTAAAAACTTGAAGCCCAGCGTTATGGGTTCGGCATGCACCCCGTGCGTCCGGCCGATCATCAGCGTATCCCGGTGGCGTTTCGCCTGCTCCAGCACCGCCTCGCGCAAGGTAAAGAGGCGGTTGAGCAGGTGCTCCCCCGCCTCTTTCATGAGCAGGCTCAGAGCGGTGTCCACCACGTCGGAGGAAGTGAGCCCCAAGTGAATCCAGCGGGCCTTCTCCCCGACATACTCGGCCACACAGGTGATAAAGGCGATAACGTCGTGCCGGACCTCTTTTTCTATGGCCCTAATGCGCTCGACGTCGAAGTTGGCCCGGGCCTTTATTTCCTCCAGATCTTCCCTGGGGATCACCCCCAGCTCCGCCCAGGCCTCGCAGACCGCCAGTTCCACATCCAGCCACTTGCGGAACTTGTTTTCCTCCGACCACAGGCTTTGCATCTCCGGAAGGGTGTAGCGCGGGATCATCGCCTATCATACCCCTCTATTCCCGAAGATTGCAGGCGGGCATCCTTTTCCCCTACCTCGGCCGCCAGTCTCTCCCTGTAGGCGGCTACCCTTTTCCGCACTTCCGGATCGCTGGCGCCGATTATCTGAGCGGCTAAGACCCCGGCGTTAAAGGCTCCGTTCACCGCCACCGTCGCCACCGGTATCCCGCGAGGCATCTGGACTATGGAAAGGAGAGCGTCCAGCCCCCCCAGCGTCCCCGTTCCCACGGGAACGCCGATCACCGGCAGAGGGGTCAGGGCAGCCAGCAGACCGGGCAGGTGAGCTGCCCCTCCGGCAGCAGCTACCAGTACTTTTAAGCCGCGCTCGGCAGCGGTGCGGGCGTATTCCAGAGCCTGAAGAGGAGAGCGGTGAGCGGAGATAATCCTGACTTCGAAGGGTATCTGGAGGAGGGTGAGGGCTTCCGCCGCCCCCTTGACTACCGGCAGGTCCGAATCGCTCCCCATTACTATGCCTACCAGAGGGCCCGGCCGATTCTCCCCTTGCAAAACTATCCCCCCGCGTTCAAAAAAGAAAAACTCGACCTAGGCGGCGAAATCCGCTCAGGTCCTGGATATCTTGCCTCCTTCATTCTAACAGAGCGCTAAAATCCTTGTCAATTAAAGGCGCCTGGTTCCGGGCAGGAAGCGGTGCTGGAAGAGGCCGTCCCTGTACCCAGGACCGCTCCTACCAAGATAGCGGCGAAGCCCGCGAGCTGCCAAGAAGTAAGGCGGTCGCCCAGGAAGAGGTAGCCAATCAGGGCGGCGACGAGCGGCTCAAGGGCGGCGAGGATGGCCGCCCGTCCCGCCTCCAGGCCTTTAAGACCGGAGTTGTAAAGCCAGTAAGGTAAGACGGTGGCCAGAAGGGTCAGAGCTCCGACGCTGGCCAGCGCCGAAGGGACGGATAAGGCCCGAAATATGCCGGAAAGGGGAGCAACCGGGAGCAAAACCAGAGCGGCGAACAGAAAAGAGTAGGCGGTGACGGTAAGGGAAGGGTAATGGCGGTTAAGGAACTTGCCAAAGATGCTGTAGAGAGCGTAGCCTAAGCCGGAAAGAAGGCCGGTGGAAAAGGCAAGCGGGGAAAGCCGGAGGCCCGCCTGCTCTCCTATTCCGGCCACCAGAGCAGCGCCCGCGGTGGTGAAAAGCAGGGCCAATACCTTGGCAGCGCAGAGGGGTTCGCGGAAGAATATCCGGGCTAAGAGCACCACGAAGGCCGGTCCGGTGTAGAGGAAGGCAACGGCTACGCTCAGGGAAGCCCAGGAGATCGTAGTGAAGTAGGCCCAGTTGGGCAGGGCCAGCCCCAGAGCCCCCATGCCGGCAAAGTAAAGGAGATGCCGCGGACGAAAGCGCAGGGCGGCGGGGCAGCATAAAGCCAAGGCGCCGAAGAGGACGAAGGCCGAGGAGGCGGCCCGCGTGAAAACAATGGCCAGCGGAGGAAGACCCGCCGCGACAAGCCCGTGCACGAAAAGCCCTATCAAGCCCCACAGGGCCGCCGCCAGGGCGACGGCCAAGCGCTCGCGCATAATGATCAACACCACCTTCCTGGATTCTAACACAAAGAGTAGGGGGGTGGCCATTGTTCCGCTCTTCCCGATATGGCAAAATGGTAATAGCGGTCAAAACGAAAGTTTATGGAGGCTTGAAATGGAGCGGATAAGGCTTACCGCCATGACCGCCAGCTCCGGGTGAGCGGCCAAGATCGGGCCCGGGACTTTGGCCCGCATATTAAAGGACCTGCCGCTTGTAAAAGACCCGCGTCTGCTGGTGGGAATAGAAACTTCGGACGACGCCGGGGTTTATCTCCTCACTGAAGAGATCGCTTTGATCCAGACGGTGGACTTCTTTACCCCGGTGGTGGATGATCCTTTCTTCTTCGGCCAGATAGCCGCCGCCAACGCTTTGAGCGACGTTTACGCCATGGGAGGAAAGCCCCTGACCGCTCTCAACATCATCTGCTTCCCCACTGCCTGCGGAGATCTGGAGATCCTGGCCCAGATCCTTAAGGGGGGAGCGGAGAAGGTGAAGGAGGCGGGAGCGGTGCTCTTAGGGGGGCATAGCGTGGAGGACAAGGAGCCCAAGTACGGCCTGGCCGTCACCGGCATCGTACACCCGGCCAGGGTGCTCACCAACCGGGGTTCACGCCCCGGCGACCGCCTGGTGCTCACCAAGCGCTTGGGTACGGGCGTCGTGGTAACGGCGCTAAAGGCTGACCTGGCCCCGGCGGAGCTTGTGGCGGAAGCCACGCAGGAGATGGCCACCCTCAACCGGGCAGCAGCGGAGGCCATGCAGGAGGTAGGGGTGAACGCCTGCACCGACATAACCGGCTTCGGCCTCTTGGGACACGCCCTGGAAATGGCTCAGGCTAGCGGCGTGCACCTGGTCATCAGAGCTTCGCAGCTCCCTCTCTTCCCCCAGGTACTCGACTTTGCCAGCATGGGGCTTATCCCGGCGGGAGCCTACGCCAACCGGCAGTTCGTGGCCGAGAAGGTCCAGATTTCTTCCGCTGTGCCGCCCGAGCTGCAGGACATCCTCTTCGATCCCCAGACCTCCGGCGGCTTGCTCATCTCTGTCCCCGCGGAGCGTCTGGAAGCTTTGCTGGAAGCTCTGAAAGGAAGAGGGGTGGCCACGGCGGCGGTCATAGGTGAGGTCACCGGAGAGCCACCGGGTACCATCGAGGTTATCCCTTAATCCCGCGTCGAAGCTGCCACAGGGTGCGCCAGTAACCCCAGAGGCTGCCTCCAGCGTTGGCCCGGACTATGGCCAAGGCGATTTTGGGCAGGAGCCAGGGAGCAGTATAGGCCATATAGCGGGGCTCCCAGCGAGGGCGGAACTTGTCTTTAAACTGGCGCAGCCCTTTAAAGCCGTAGAAGAAGTTGAAGTGTTCGTAAATGAGGTGGGCCGTCTTCTCGGGCAGGCGATCCTGGAAGCTCTCCAGACCGGCCAGCGGCGCCAGCCCCAGGCTGAATCCCTCCATTCCCTGCCGCCGGAAGTACTCGGCCAAAGAAACGATCAGGAGCTCCATGGCTCCGGGGGGAGCCTCCGGCAGACGGCGCATGAGGTCTATAGTTCCCGTCTTGCCCCGGTAGGTGGGCACGATATTGGCAAAAGCCACCTCCTTCCCCGTGCCGTCCCGCACCACAGCCACGGGACAGGTGCGGAGGTACTGGTAGTCGAACCAACTCAGAGAGAAGCGCTTCTCCGTCCCCTGCTTGCTTGCTAACCAGGCATCGGAGATCGCTTTTAGCCGGTGGAGAAGCTCCTCCGGCAAAGGAGGCTGATAAAATTCCACCCGGCAACCCTGGCGCTCGGCCCGTCTGATCGCGTGCCGCAGGCTCTTCCTTTCCCGCCCTTCCAGGCTGAAAGTACGGAGATCGATGACGGCCTCCTCCCCTATTTTCAGAAGCTCGAAACCGGCGGCGCGGTAAAGAGGGAGATAATCTTCCCCCACCTGGAAGAAGACAGGGTGCCAATCGTGGTTGCGGCAGAAAGAAGCGAAAGCTTTGATCGTTTCCTCCTTTTCTTCCGGAGGACCCACCGGATCCCCCAGGGCAATGGCTACGTTACCCACCACCGTGTACCCCACTACGCTCCGGCGGGACGGGCTGAAGAAATAGGACTTGTCCGGTAAAAGCAGAAGGAAAGCTAGGGTGGAGTCGGCCCAGCGCTCGAGAATCTCCCCTACCTGCCGCACCTCCTCCGGCCTTATCCTCTGCCGGTAAAGCACGGGGCGAAAGACCAGAGCCACGCCGTAAGCGAGGGTCAGCATCTCGCCGAGCCACAGGGAATCGAGAAACCAGCGGGCACGGTAGGTGCGGGGGGCCTCGCTGGGGGGAGTTCCCAGAAAGAGCACGCGGGCCGTTTCGCGCGCCGAAGCAAGCCAGCCGAAGTGAGCGCCGAAGTGCCGGTCAAGCAAGTAAAAGCCGCAAAGGCCGTAGAGAAAAAGAAGGCAGCCGAGAAGAGCGATAAAGAGGAGGGCCTGCCCCAAAGAAGCCGGATCGCTGGCCACGGTGTAATTCCGGCGCAGGAGCAAAAGGAGGCCCAGAGCGACCAAGTTCACCAAAGCGGCGTCGTAGTCCAGCCCCTTTAGCAGGTGGAGCAGAGCCACCAGCCCCAGAAGCAAACAGGTCAAAAGCCAGGCCCGCCGTTTCCGCTTGGCCAGCCCCCAGGCCAGAAGCAGCAAGGCTAGGCCGGTCAGCACGGACAAAAGCCAACTGCAGTACACGACCTCCACTGGCAGGTACTCGCGCACTATCAGGTACCGCGCCGCGTGGTGGCTTAACCAGGAATAGAGGATGTTATAGATGCCGGTTGCTGCCACCAGCAAGGCCACCAGGTAAATAAGCGCCTTCTCCAAAAGCCGCACCATGGCCACCCCTACCCGATCCGGGACTAGAAAATCTCCTCTCTCCTGAGCCAGCGCAAAGAGACCATGCCCGCTAAGAAAGGCAGCCACACGGTTATCCCCCGGTAAACGAAAGTGACCAGCACGGCGCTTTCCGGCGGCACCCCGAGCGAGGACAAAGTGGCGGTCATGGCCCCCTCCACGAAGCCCACGCCCGAGGGGGTGATGGATACTATGAGGAAGAGCACGCCCACCGCGTAGCCTATGAGTAAAGTGCCCAGCGAGACCCCTCCGGCGAAAGCGAAAAAGACTGCTCCTAGGATGCCGATACCCAAGACTTCCACCAGCAGGGCGTGCAGCACCACCCACCCCAGGCCGTGGGGTCGTTTCGCCAGCCACTGCGCCGCCTCGGTCAAGTGCAGCACAAAGTTAACAGCCCGCTCCCGCCAGGCTTCCCGCCTGCCGCGGGGGACAAAGAGCAGAACCAGGCTTACCACCCTCTGCGCCAGGGAAATCAGCTTTTCCGGCCGGTGCATGGCCGCGAGTATGACCAGCACCTGCGCCACCACGAAAAGCAGGAGCAGAGCCGCTGCCACCTCCTCGTAAAAGTTAAGGCGTCCCTTGAGCCAGAGGTAGCCGAACACCCCTATCAGGACGAGAACAAAGGCGCCGTAGTCGAAAAGGTAGAAAAGCAGGCTTATCAAGACGGCCCGCGCCAGGGTAGCTCCCCGCTTCACCGCGTCGGCTACGATGAGCGCCGTCCCGGAAAGTGCACCTCCGGGCGTCACCAGACCCACGAAGGAGCTGGCGGTGACCAAAACCAAAAGCCTCTTCCACGATTCTCTCAGCCCCATGGCGCGGTAGAGGGCGTGGTAAAACCCGGCCAGGTTAAAAAGGAAAAGGGCTTCCAGCCCCAAGGCGACCATCACCCACAGGGGCTGCCCCTGGCGTAAAAGGAGGAGCAGCTTCCTACCCTCAGCGTAGTGGGCGGCTAAAAAAAGGGTGGCGAAGAAGAGTAAGAGGGCTACGACTAATCGGCTCAAGAAGTCTTACCCCCGGCCGCAATGCTGGCTCAGGCTAGCTTTGTATATATCACCGCCGTAGATATCGTTGGCCACCCAAGCGGGAAAGTCCTCTACCCAGAACTCGTAAATTGCTTCGGGGCCGAGTTCCGGGTAGGCTACCAGCCTCACTCCCTTTATACAGCGGCTTAGAAGCGCTCCTGCCCCGCCGTAGGTGACGAAGTAGACGGCCCGAAACTTCACCAGAGCCTCCCGCACCTCCAGGGAACGGTACCCCTTCCCTATCATACCCTTAAGCCCTTTCGCCAAAAGGGAGGGAGTGTAAGGATCCATCCGGCCGGAGGTGGTGGGGCCAGCCGATCCAATCACCCTCCCTGGAGGAGCAGGAGTGGGGCCGGTATAATAGATAACCTGCCCTTTTAAGTCTACCGGGAGCTCTTCCCCCCGGCGTAAAGCCTCCACCAGGCGTTGGTGGGCAGCGTCGCGGGCCGTGAGCAGGCGGCCGGTGAAGAGCACCTGGTCCCCCACCCTGAGTTCCTCGACCACTTCCTCGGTAAGCGGCGGGCGCAGAACCTTTACTCTAGACAAGGGTAAAGCCCCCTTTACCTCAAATTTTTGTATTGGTTTTCGCGAAAAAACGTGATACACTTATTTACGTGAAAGGAGGTTTGAAAATTCATGGAATATCAGAACGTAACTCTCTCCCTGCCTAAGGATGTTTTGCGTCGAGCAAAGCTTATCGCCGTTGAGCGGGGAGTTTCGCTCTCAGCCCTCCTTGTTCAACTGTTAGAAGACTTTACCCGCCAAGAAGACGCATATCGTAAAGCGCAAGAACGCCACTTGGCCCTGTTAAACGAACTCAACTTAGGCACCGGCGGCGAAATCTCTTGGAAGCGAGAAGACGTGCATGAACGCTAAAAAGATTGAGCGGCAGTTTCTAGACACCAACATCCTGGTCTACGCACACGATGTCTCGGCCGGTGAAAAGCATATCCGGGCCAAAAATTTACTAGAAAACCTTTGGCTTACAGGAAGCGGGTGTCTGAGTGTACAGGTACTCCAAGAGTTCTACATAACAGTAACCCGAAAAGTTAAGACACCTCTTTCACCCGAAAAAGCACTACAGGTTATCGAGTACCTATCGAATTGGCGCGTACACGTCCCGGGACCGGTCGATGTACTGGAGGCTATCAGGATACACCAACATCTGAAAATTTCTTTCTGGGATGCTATGATCATCCGGAGCGCGGAAGTGCTGGGGTGCCGAATAGTTTGGTCAGAAGATCTTAACCCTGGGCAATACTACGGCCAAGTAGTGGTAAAAAATCCCTTTGCTTAAAGAACGGCCGTACGGTGGCGCGTGGCGTGGCAGCTGAGGTTCACCGCCACCGGCAGGCTAGCGATGTGGCAAGGATAAGTAGCCACGTGCACCGCCAGGGCAGTGGTATCCCCTCCCAAGCCCAGGGGTCCTATTCCCAGGCAGTTGATGGCCTCCAGCAACTCCTCCTCCAGCTCTGCCTCCAGGGGATGGGGGTGGCGGCTCCCCACCGGTCTCAACACCGCCTCCTTGGCCAGCAAAGCCGCCTTCTCCACCGTTCCCCCTATTCCTACTCCCACCACCAGAGGGGGGCAGGCGTTAGGACCGGCACGCTGCACCGTCTCCAGGACCAGGCGCTTCACCCCTTCCCGGCCGTCGGCCGGCCGGAGCACCTTGACCATTCCCATATTTTCGCTTCCCGCCCCCTTGGGCATGACCGTTATCTTCAGCCGGTCGCCGGGAACCAGCCGGGTATGGATGACCGCCGGGGTGCTATCTCCCGTGTTGACCCGGTCCAGCGGATGGCGCACCACCGAGGCCCGTAAATACCCCTGGCGAAACCCCTCCCTTACCCCCTCGTGCACCGCCTCTTCCAGCTTGCCCACTACCCGCACCTCCTGCCCCACCTCCAGGAAAACCACCGCTATACCCGTGTCCTGGCATATGGGCAGGCCCTCTTTTTCCGCTATAAGGGCGTTTTCTAGAAGCCGGCTCAAAATTTCGCGGGCCCGGGGAAAACTCTCCCTCTCCCGGGCCCGCTTTAAAGCCTCTTTCACATCCGGGGGAAGATAGAGGTTGGCCTCGCGGAAAAGCCGGGCCACCGTGGCCGTGACTTCTGTCGCCGCAATCTCGCGCAAAACCGAAAAAACCCCTCCTTACTCCAGGGTGATCTCCTCGCCGGGGGCGAGCTTTATTCCCCTGACCCCTAGCTTTTCGGCCTCGGCCACGAAAGCGGCCGCGTCCTGCCGGATGGCCGGGAAAGTGTCGTAGTGGATGGGGATGACCGCCTTGGGCTTCAAGAGCTTGAGCGCCCGCAAGGCGTCCTCCGGATCCATGGTGTAAGTCCCCCCTATGGGCAGCAGGGCCACGTCCAGCCCCAGCTCCCCGATAAAGGCCATTTCCGCTAAAAGCGCGGTATCGCCAGCGTGGTAGACCCTTTTGCCCCCGAGCTCGATTACCGCCCCCAAAGGCATGCCGCCGTAGGTGCCGTCGGGGAAGCTGGAAGAATGCCAGGCGGGAACCAGCTTGACCCATCCCCCCTCGAAGCAATACTTCCCGCCGGTGTTGAGAGAACAGGTGCGCTTGGCCCCCTTTCGGCCAGCGTAGTTGGTGATCTCGAAGTTGGACACGAGCAGAGCTCCGCGCTGGCAGAAGGAGAGCGCGTCCCCCCAGTGGTCTCCGTGAGCATGGGTCACCACCACTATGTCCGCTGCCACATCCTGCGGACGCACGGGAGCAAGAGGGTTGCCGGTAAGGAAGGGATCGACGAGGAGCCTCGTGCGCCCGTCGTCCAGCCACACCGCCGCGTGCCCCAAGAACCGGAGCCTCAGCATCCAACACCCCTCGCTTTCTCCGGACAAGCTTTTCTCCATTGTAATGCCGGGAGCAAAAGCCAATCAACCCATCTCGGGAGGAAGTAGGAGCCGCTCCAGGCGCAGGTAAAGGGGACGGAAAAGGGCCTCAATGCCCTTGGTGATATTGGGAAAAGGCCAGTGAAAGATCTGGAAAAGGGCCAGGGTAAAGCCCAGGAGGGAAAGAAAGGCAAAGACCCAGAGCTCCCGGTACATGCGGTTTTTCAGCATCCGGGGCACTTCGAAGTAGGCCACTAAGAAGTAAAAGGAGAGGAGGGCCAAGACATAAAGCATACTTTCATCTCCTGCGCGACTCTACCTCCTGGAGCAGCGACTTAGAGCGCAGGCCGGTGCGCCGGAGTTTCGCGTCCACCTTCACCTCGACCTCCAGGTAAGGAAAGACCTCCTCCGACCACTTCTGCTTGAGCTTTTTCCACTCTTGTGGGTAGTGCCGGTGAAGGGCCGCGCCAAAGCCGAAAATATCGGCCTTGAGTTCCTTGGCCCGCCGCAGGGCCTGCTCCACCTCCGCCTTTATGGCCGCCGCCTGGGCTGCCTCCAGCTGCCGTACTACCTCCAACTTGCTGAGGTCTAAGGGGCAGGCAGCTTCCGCCACGTTCCCCTCCTCCCTTATTTCCACCGTGAACTTCGGCCCGTAAGGAGTGAGGTGCGGGCGGATGCGTGTCTGGGAACGCAGAACGTCGACCGTGACTTCTTTGTCCCCTTCTAGTGAAAGGACCAGCGCCCCCCCACCCACCTTTCCTTTGGCCCACAAAAGCCCCCGGCTCTCCCGCTCGTTCAAGAAACCCACCAGGCGATCCCGGCGGAAAACGGCCGTACCCCCCACCTTGATTTCCATAGCAGGCTCGGGTGCCGGGGCTAAGGGCTCCCGGGGTCTTAGCTTCTGGGTGGGGTTGCGCTCAGCCCGGACCACCGGGCAGTAAGCCTCCTGTCCTTCACTCACGAGCATTCCCAGAAACTCGCCAAAGGTGACTACGGGGAAGAAAGAGGTGCGGCTTTGCTCCCGAACAAGCCCCTCCAAGCGCATGGCCGGGCAACTCTCGTGAGGATTGGGTACGTCTAAAAGCTCCAGCACATCCCCTCGGACCACAAAGACAGGGATTATCTTACGTATTTCCACGCTACGCTCAAAGAAATCCAGCACCTCCGCCACCCCCCGCCGTGCCGCTCCTTCCGTGAACAAAAGCACCCGGCTCTGGGTAAAATAAGGACGCTTGGGCACTTTAAGCGCCAACTCCCTCACAGCAGCAAAGACGGTTTTTCCCCGCGCCTCGTAGTTACGATAGCACTTGGAAGGAACGCTGGCGCTGGGAGTTATAGCCCCCTGAGTTCCTCCCGCCAAGGCACGGGGGTTGAAAGCTTGAACGACCAGTCTAACTTCCCCGGAAGGCAAGCGGTCCACCGCCACCGCCGTGACGAAAGCCAAATCTTCCAGTTCCCGCATATCCCAGCAACCGACAAGCAGAAGAAGACCCGCCGTCAAGCCTGCCAGCAGGAAGCGCATCAGCTTTCCCTCCGGTGCTCCTCTTCGGGCCTCTGGCTCCTGCCCCAGGGGGAGACGCGGAACCAGTTGCGCTTGGAAGTTTCCGGCCGGGTGCGCATGGCCCAGAAGGGAGCCCGCACCAGGACGTCCCGGAGCTCCCCGAACTTCAGAGGAGCCAAAGGAGAAAGGTAGGGGAGACCAAAGGAACGCAGACCCGCCAGGTGGATGAGGATGGCCAGAAGCCCCACCACCACCCCGAAAAGCCCTAAGGTAGCCGCCAGAAAGAGAATGGGAAAACGCAGGAGGCGCATAGGAACCCCGAGCTCGTAAGAAGGGACAGTGAAGGAAGCAATGCCCGTGGCTGCCACTATGATCACCATCAGGGGAGAGACCAGACCCGCCCGCACCGCTGCCTCGCCGATGATAAGGGCTCCCACGATGCTCACCGCTTGGCCCACTTGCCGCGGTAGCCTTATGCCCGCCTCGCGCAGGAGCTCAAAGGCCACCTCCATCATAAAGGCCTCCAGAGCAGCGGGCACCGGCACCCCCTCCCGGGCTGCGGCCAGCGAAAGGAGCAGCCGCGCCGGTATCATGTCGGGATGGTAGTTGGATATGGCCACATAGAGGGGAGACCCCACCACGGAGAAGATGAAGGCCAGGTACCTCAGCCACCGGATGGCGGTAGAGATGCCGCTTATGTGGTAGTAGTCCTCCGGCGTCTGCAGGAGCATGGGCAGAGAAGCCGGAACTATCAGGGCGAAAGGAGAGGTATCCACCAGGATGACCACGCGCCCCTCAGTCAAGGCACCGCACACCCGATCGGGGCGTTCAGTGCAGATGGCTTGGGGGAAAAAAGTATAGGGGTTGTCTATGATCATCTCTTCCACGTAGCGGAAGCCGTAAACGGCATCCATATCGATCTGAGCGATCCGTTTCTTTACTTCCTCTACCAGCGCGGGGTTGACCAGACCTTTTATATAAGCCAAGACCACCACCGAGCGGGTGAGCCTCCCCACCGTGACCCTTTCCATGACCAGGTTGGGAGTCTTTATCCGCCGCCTTATGAGCATTATGTTCTCTTCTACATCTTCGACAAAGCCGTCTCGCGGCCCGCGGACGGTGGACTCCGTCACCGGCTCTTCGATGGCCCGCCGCTCGTAGCCCCGCACGTCGAGCCCTAAGGCGCGGTTTTCCCCGTCCACGAAGAGTACGGCACACCCCTCGGTGACGTGGGAGAAGACCTCCCAGAAGTCCCTGACCTCGCATACCTCGGCCACGGTTATGACCCGGTCGCGCAGAAAATCCAGATCAACTTTCTGGTCCTTAGGTATGCGGAACATGAGGTTTTCTAATATCTGGCGGTTGAGCTGCGAGCGCTCCACCATGTTGGCCATGAAGATGATGGCCGCCCGTTTTTCACCCCCTCCTAAGACAAACTCGCGCATTTCAAAGTCCGCATTGCCCCCCATGACTCTCTTTACCAGAGCAAGATTTTGCTCTAAGGAAGAGGAGATGGGGATCTGCTTCAGCTCCCCCGGTTCCCAGACTTTCTTTTCCGCCTTCCGGTCTTCCTGCGGCAGTGGAGGAGGAGCAGGGGCTAGGCGCCGCTTGAGCTTAGACTGCACCAGCAGATCCTTTAACTTCTTCCCCATCCGCATAGGGAGAGCCGTTCACCTCCCGCAAACCCCGGCAGGCTGCCACCAGCAAGAGCAGGCCGGTCAGGAATAAGTTGACAAAGTCGATGGAGAGAGGAAATACCTCTGCCGAAAAGGCCACCAAGTCACTTATGTTGTGCCAGGACATGAGCGACAGAGCCGCGAGTAAAGCCCCGGTGGGGAATATCAGGGGGCGGTAGGTCTTAAGTCCCAGCCACTGGCTTAGGGCCAGAAGGCCAGCGTAGAAGAAAGTGGTGAGCTTGAAGAGCATGCCTGCCACCCAAATCATCATAAAGACGGCGTCCTGACGCTCCAAGATGGGAATAGTAGCGAAGTGGATGCGGCGGTAGAGGGAAAAGGCGGGAAAGAGTAGGCGCGCCACCACCTCGGCCCCCATAGTTCCTATGGCTCCCACCACGACGACTAACATGCAGAGGAAAAGCACCACCACGGCCGTCACGCTGGTGCGCAACACCCGCCGGCGGTCGCTGACGAAGGGGGTGAGCATAAGGATGACTGCCACCTCTCCCATCCAGGCGCCGGGAGCCAGCGCCCCCACCAGCGGTGGGCCCCAGCCGTTTTCCAGGAAGGGAAGAAAATTATCTAAACGAATATCTTTGGCAATCAAAGCCAAAAGAAAGAAAAAGGCGGGTATAAAAATGACCAGAACTATCTGGTTGACCCGGCATATTACTTCCAGCCCCTGGTAAATAGCATAGCAGGACAAGAGGGTCAGAATGGCGATAAAGACTACGATAGGGGTTTCCTGCATGTAAGCGGTGGTCATGAGCTCCCCAAACTGGCGCTGAACGTAGTAGGCTACGTAGAAGAAGTAATACACGTAGATGAAGCCGACTATCTTCCCCAAAAAGGGACCCAAAATTCGGGGAGCATACTGGATTACCGTCTGGGAGGGAAAGCGCAGAGCCAGCTTGGAAGAAATTACTGCCACGATGAGGCCGAAAATAAAAGCTAAGAGGAGGGACAGCCAGCCGTCGGAACGGGCCTTCTGGGCCACGATACCGGGAACGAAGAGGATAGCCGTGGCCAGGACGATGCTTATTTGATACCCGCAAGCTTGTAGAGCAGAAATCCTTCCCTCTTCCCGCACCACCGCGCCCACCCCTTCCGACCATTAGTATGAGCCGGAAAGGGCTTTTAATTCCGCTCCCCGCCTGGCTTCCCTGGCCCTCGCAGCGGGCTCCCGGTGAGAAGTGCCAGCGTAGCCTTGATACTAGAACGCTCCAGAAGAAGCCTTTGGAAGTTGCTACCGCGAAAACGAGCCGGAGGGGCGAAGCGCTTCAGAAGCCTCTGTCTTCCGGCTCCAGAGCTCCCACCAGGTAAAGGGAGCCGGTCACTACTACCAGGTCTTCCGGCCGGGCCCTGCGCAAAGCTTGACTCACCGCCTCCTGCGGCTCCTCCACCAGGTAGACCTGGGGGCAAAGCTGCCGGGCCCAGTCCGCCACCCGCCGCCAGTCCTCCGATCTGGGCCCCGGAGGGCGGGTCACCACCACTAAGGAGGCGCCGGGCACGAGAATCTTCACCATATCCTCCCGCGCCTTATCATCCAGCATCCCCAGCACCAGGAGGCGCTGGCCACGAGGAAAATAGTGGTCCAAGGCTTCTCTTAGAGCCGTCGCCCCTGCTGGGTTGTGGGCTCCGTCCAGAATTAAGGTGGGCTGGGAAAAAACGATTTCCAGCCTCCCAGGCCAGCGCGTCCGGTAAAGCCCTACTTTGATCGCTCCTTTGTCTATCTGCCAGCCCCGCTCTTCCAAAAGCTTAGCCGCTGCCACCGCTAAAGCAGCGTTAAACTGCTGGTGCCGGCCCAGGAGGTTCAGACGCAAGGGGGGAGTCCTCCCCCACCACCCTTCAACCTCGATCACCTGCCCGGTAAGGTCGTTAGCTATCTCACGGAAGCTAAAGTCACGGCCCTGGACGTAAAGCGGAGCTCCTTTTTCCCGCGCCACCCCTTCCACTACCCCTAGCGCCTCGCCGGTAGCCCCCGTCACCACGGGAACCCCGGCCTTTATGATCCCTGCTTTTTCCCAGGCGATGGAGGTAATGTCGGAGCCCAGGTAGTCAGTGTGGTCCACCGCCACGTTGGTGATGACCGCAAGTTCGGGGAGCACCACGTTGGTGGCGTCCCACCTCCCTCCTAGACCCACCTCCACCACCGCCACTTCCGCTCTGGCCCGCGCGAAGAGCAGGAAAGCCAAGGCGGTGTGGATTTCGAACTCGGTAAGCCGCACCCCCTCCCGCTGTAGAGCCTCCAGATGGGGGTAGAGCTCCTTCACTAACCAGACAAATTCCCGCTCCCCTATGGGACGACCGTTCAGCTGGAAGCGCTCCAGATAAGAGCGCAGGTGGGGGGAAGTAAAAGTGCCCACCCGGTATCCCGCCGCCCGCAATATGAAACTCAGAAAGGCCGTGACCGAGCCCTTGCCGTTGGTCCCTCCCACGTGCAAGAAACGCAAACGGCGGTGGGGGTTACCCAGCCGCTCGAGCAGCGCTTTTATCCGCTCCAGCCCCGGCTTTATCCCCACCGCCGCCACCTGCTGGATATAGGCCAGTGCCTCGCGCATCGCTCCTAGACCCCTTCCAGGAAGGAGAGTAGTTTCTCCAGGCTCAGGCGGTTCTTCTCCAGCTCCTCCTCCTTGGCCCGCTCCTTGGCCACCACCTCGGCCGGCGCTTTGGCCAAGAAGCTGGGGTTGTCGAGTTTTCGGCGCACCCTGGAAAGTTCCTCCTCCAGCTCTTTAAGCTCTTTGTGAAGGCGCGCCCGCTCCTTCTCCACGTCGATAAGGCCTTCCAGAGGCAGGTAGATCTCTATCCCGGCCGCTACAGCGTGGGCAGCGTTGACCGGCTTCTCCAGTAAAATCTCCTTCAGCACCAACTCCCCTGCCACCAGGGACTCCACTATCTTCCGGTGTTCCTCCAAAAGCCTCATCTTGTCGACCTCACGGGTCACCAGGATGACCGTAGCCCGCTTTCCCGGCGGTACCCGCATCTCCGCCCGCAAGTGCCGCACCGCCCGCACCACTTCCTGCAGCATCCCCACCGCAGCCTCAGCTGCCGCGTCCTTCCTCTTCTCCTCCACCGCCGGCCAAGACTGAACTATCAAAGGGGCGCTTCCGGGTTCCAGCCGGTGCCAAATCTCCTCAGTGACGAAGGGAATGAAGGGGTGCAGAAGCTTGAGGCAGGTGCCGAGCACCGACTTCAACACCACTTGAGCCGTCCGCCGGGCCTCCGGGTCGGCACCGTAGAGGCGCAGCTTGGCCATCTCGATGTACCAGTCGCAGAACTCGTCCCACATGAACTCGTAAAGGAGGCGGGCCGCCTCGCCCAGCTCGTACTCCTCCAGGTAAGCGGTCACCCGCTCCACTACGTCTTGTAGGCGGCTTATTATCCAGCGATCGACGAGTTCCAGGCGCACCTCGTCAAGCTGGGGAAGCGCTTCCTCCTCGTCCAGGTTCATGAGCACGAAGCGGGAAGCGTTCCATAGCTTGTTTATAAAGTTGCGCGCCCCGTCCAGCCGCTCGAAGTGGAAGCGCAGGTCGTTACCCGGGGTGCTGCCCGTGACCAGCATGAAACGCAAACTGTCCGCCCCGTGGCTCTCGATAACCTCCAGGGGGTCAACACCGTTGCCCAGGGACTTGGACATCTTCCGGCCAAGCGCATCCAGCACCAGCCCGTGAATAAAGACCTCCCGGAAAGGAACGTCCCCCATGAACTTGAGCCCCATGAAGATCATGCGAGCCACCCAGAAGAAGATGATATCGCGGCCGGTGACCAGCACCGAGGTGGGATAGAAGAACTTAAGTTCGGGGGTTACTTCGGGCCAACCCAGAGTGGAGAAAGGCCAAAGGGCGGAGGAAAACCAGGTGTCAAGCACGTCCGGATCCTGTTCCACCCGACTGGAGCCGCAGTGCGGACACCTGTCCAGACCGTTGCGGGCGGCAGTGCTCCGGCCGCAGTCGGCACAATGCCACACCGGTATGCGGTGGCCCCACCAGAGCTGCCGCGAGATGCACCAGTCTTTTATGTTTTTCACCCAGTTCAAGTAAATTTTAGTAAAGCGCTCCGGTATAAAGCGGATGCGCCCTTCCTCCACCGCTGCGACGGCCGGCTCAGCTAGGGGTTTCATGCGCACAAACCACTGCTTGGAGATCATGGGCTCCACTACCTCGCCGCAGCGGTAACAGTGCCCCACCGCGTGGACGATATCCTCCTCCTTCTCTAGCAGCCCCTGAGCCCTCAGGTCCTCCACCACCCGCCGACGAGCCTCCCACCGGTCCAAGCCCCGGTAGCGTTCCCCGGCCTCCTCCGTCATCCGGGCGTCGAACCCTATGACCTGCACCGCAGGCAGGTGGTGGCGCTGTCCGATCTCGAAGTCGTGAGGGTCGTGCGCCGGCGTCACCTTGAGCGCCCCGGTACCAAACTCCATGTCCACGTACTCGTCGGCGATGATGGGGAGCTCCCGCCCCACTAGAGGAAGGATGGCTTTCTTGCCAATAAGCTCCCGGTAGCGGGGATCTTCGGGGTTGACCGCCACCGCCGTGTCCCCCAGCATGGTCTCCGGGCGGGTGGTAGCGATAGTGATGAAGCCCCCTTCCGCCAGGGGATAGCGGATGTAGTAAAGCTTGCCGGGCGTCTCCTTGTGCTCCACCTCGATATCGGAGATCACCGTCTGGCAGCGGGGGCACCAGTTGACGATGTAGTCTCCCCGGTAGATCAGCCCCTCCTCGTAGAGGCGAATGAAGACCTCTTTGACCGCCCTGGAGCAGCCCTCATCCATGGTGAAGCGCTCCCGGTCCCAGTCGCAGGAGGCCCCTAAGCGCCTGAGCTGCATGGTGATGGTGTTGCCGTACTTCTCCTTCCACTGCCAGACCCGCTCCAGGAACTTCTCCCGCCCCAGGTCGTGGCGGGTGAGCCCTTCCTTGGCCAGCTCCGCCTCCACCCGAGCCTGAGTGGCAATGCCTGCGTGGTCGGTGCCGGGCACCCAAAGGGTGGCGTAACCCTGCATGCGCCGCCAACGGATGAGCACGTCTTGCAGGGTGTTATCCAGGGCGTGCCCCATGTGCAGTTCTCCCGTCACGTTGGGCGGGGGCATGACTATACAAAAGGGGCGCCGGGAAGGATCGACCTCTCCCCGGAAAAATTTCCCTTCCTCCCAGAAGCGATACCATTTAGCTTCCACTTCTTTCGGCTCGTAAACCGGTGGCAAAATCCTTTTGCTCAAGACGAATCTCGACCTCCAGCCTCCGTTTGCAAAAATCTTATGACACCTGCAAAACGCCTGTCAACGGCCCCGCCACGGACGCGAAGGACAGTGACGCGCCCAAAAGTAAAGGAGGGGGCTTTGGAAGATACCCCCTCCTTTGGAGTATACCCGCTGTTTTAGCCTACGACGGTGTAGCTAGTATGCGCCTCCGACGGCTTGCCTGCCGGTACGTGCTCCTCCGCTGGCAAGATGGCGAAGTTCTCTACCAGGAAGCAGTAAGCTAGTACTGCGAGGGCGATGAGTCCCGCCGTGACCATGAACTCCGTCCACTTGGGGAAGTAATGGCCTCCCATGGCCGCCGCCATCCCGGTGAAGACCACGTTCATGCGGTTGAGGATTACTCCACCCACGGTGAGGACGGAAGCGGTGATGAGTCCCCCAGCAGAGTTGCGCACGCTCGGGATAGCGAACATGATCATGGGAACAATGACCCCGCCCACTATCTCCAGCAGGAACAGGTTGCTTTCCAGGGAGCCGTCGAAGAGGTGACCGAACTGGTTGCGGTAGCCGAGATCGATGAGCTTAAGCACCAGGTAAATGAACATCACCCAGGCACCCACTTTAACCAGCCGGGAAAGGACCGGGATCTCCATCTGCCGGCCGTAGGCCTTGGCCGCCAGAGAACCTTCCAGGGTTACCATGGCCGGGCCCACGAAGAAAGAGGACAGCAGGAAGAAGATAGGGAGGGCAATGGACCACCACAGGGGATCGAGCCGATCAACGGTCACCACGTAGAGCGAGCCCAGCGAAGACTGGTGCAGCGTGGGTAGAACCACGCCTAGGATGAAGAGAGGGGGAAGCATGGCGTCGAAAACGCGCTTGAGCCAGTCCGACTTGACCCGCTCGAAGACGATGCTCCCAAACTCCAGAACCTGCACCATGGTGTAAAGGGAGATGCACCAGAACACTTCGAAGAGCACCGAGTGCCAGCTTCCCGGGTAGACCAGGAAGGGCCGCCAGAAGTTATACCAGCGTCCGATATCCATGAAGAGGCCGATCAGCACCAGGATATAGCCCAGCATAGAGGTGAGTAGCGCCGCCCGCGCCACTGGCGCAAACTGCTTCCGGTGCAGGATATGAACCAGAAAAGCCGTGGAGTATCCACCGCCGGCCAAAGCCACGCCGATCAGAACGTCGACCGCGATCCACCAACCCCAGGGCCACTGGTCGTTGAGGTGGGTGGCCGCACCCAGCCCGTAGACCAGACGGTAGATCATCACGCCGACCGCCACCAGGAAGACCAGGATGAAGAACTTGCGCCAACCCGTCATGCGGAAGCGCCAGCCTTCCGGAAATTCATAAGCCATCCATTTCACCCGCCCCGTGAAGGTTTATAGCTTCCCTTACACTTAGTGGCTCTTTTCCGCCCCACCGGAACCTTTGGTGGCCAAGTAGAGGGCCGTCAGCACGGCCGCCCAGCCCCCGGCCACCGGCAGCGTCCACTTGGTCACCCGCTCGCTCACATGAGGGATGGACTCGGTGGACACATGGGTGCGGAAGCCCAGCTGCTCAAAGGGCACATCGCTCAGGTAGAGCCAGCAAGTACCGCCGTACTCCTTCTCGCCGTACACGTGGTTGACATAGCGCCCGGGGTTTTGAGCTATACGCTCCTTGGCCTCTTTCAAAAGCGCGTCCCGATCGCCGAACTTCAAGGCCCCGGCAGGGCACACGCTCACGCAGGCCGGCATCTCGCCGTCCTTCACCCGGTAAAAGCACATCTGACATTTCTGCACCCGGGGGAAGCGAGCCTGCCACTCGTACTTGGGTATGCTAAAGGGACAGGCGATCATGCAGTAGCGGCAGCCCACGCAGACCCGCTCGTTGTAGATGACCGGCCCCTCCGGCGTCTTGCGGAAGGCCGCGGCAAAGCAGGCGGAAGCACAGGCCGGCTCCAGGCAGTGAAAGCACTGCTCTTTGACGAACCGCCAGACCGACTCCTTGCCTTTGGAGACATCGAATTCCTTTACTACCGTCCAGTTGTCGGCCGTCAAAACCGCGTCCTTCCCCAAGTGCGGCGCGTTGGACCACGGGAGGTTATTGTAAAGCTTGCAGGCCACCACGCAGCTGCCGCAGCCCACGCAACGAGTTATATCCACCAGAACACCCTTCATGGTCTCGCCTCCATCCGCTTAAATCTCGGGCGTCAACCGGGCCGGGTAGTACTGCTCCCACGGCTTCTCCTTCTCAGAAGGCTGTATGGCCTTGAGCTTGTCGGCGCGCGAGGTGTAGTGCGTGTGCAAAAGCTCTTCCGCCAGCTCGCTCATGGGGTGGCCGTAGAAGTCCTGGTACACTTTCAGGATATCCGGATTCTCGTGGCTCTCGCGCCAGACCCAGCGAGCATCAGCGGCGTACAGGCTGGCAGTGCGCTTGGCCCGCACCTCGTTGGCCTGGGGCACCGAGCTGCGCGGCTGGCCGCCACCACTCTCGCAGCCGCCAGGACAGGCCATGAACTCCACAAAATGCCAGGGAGCTTTGCCCGCCCGCACGATGTCCAAGACCTGCCGGCTGGCCGCCATTCCCTGGCAGACCGCCACCCGGATGGTTCCTGCTCCGGGGATGTCCACCGCCGCCTCTTTAACGCTGGCCAAGCCCCGAATGGGCTTCAAATCCAGCAGCTGTGGCGGCGGCTCCTTGCCGGTGATGAAGAAGTAGGCCGTGCGGATGGCCGCCTCCATCACGCCGCCCGAAGCACCAAAGATGATCGCCCCGCCCGTGCACTTACCCATGAGGGGATCGAAATCCTCGTCCGGCAGGCGCGGGAAGTCGATCTTGGCCTGCTTTATAAGCTTGGCCAGCTCGCGGGTGGTGAGCACGATGTCCACGTCGCGGGTGACATCCTTGGCGAAGTCAGGTCCCTTCTTCTTCTCCCAGTACTTCCGGGCCGAAATCATCTCCGGCCGCTGGGCCTCAAACTTCTTGGCCGTACAGGGCATGATGGAAACCGAGACTATCTTGCGCGGATCGATACCCCGCTTCTCGGCATAGTAGGTCTTCACCGTAGCTCCGAACATCTGCTGGGGCGACTTGCAGCTGGATACATGAGGCAACAGGTCGGGATAGAAATACTCGCAGAACTTAACCCAACCCGGGCTGCAGGAAGTAAACTGGGGCAGCGGCCGTCCCGGTAGCTCCCCTTTGATGCGCTTGATGAGCTCGGTGGCCTCCTCCATAATGGTGAGGTCGGCGGCAAAGTTGGTGTCCAGCACCGCGTGGAAGCCCAGGCGCCGCAAAGCGGCCACCATCTTGCCCGTCACCCAGGTGCCCGGAGGCATGCCGAACTCCTCGCCCAGCGCCACCCGAATAGAGGGAGCGGTCTGGACCACTACAAACTTGTTGGGGTCCTTTAGGGCTTTGAGCACTTTCTCCGTGTCGTCCCGCTCCTGAATGGCACCGGTAGGACAGGCCAGGGAGCACTGACCGCAGTTGATGCACACGATGTCGTCACGGATGGGTAGCTCGTAGTAGCCGTAAACCGATTGCACCCGGTGGCAGATCTCCAGACACTGGCCGCAAAGGATGCACTTGCGGTCGTCGCGCATGATGGAGGGGTTGCTGGGATCGATAGGTACCCTCCCGCGCACGTGGGCCGGCCAGGTTCCGGCCACATCGTACTGGTAGGGTAGCCAACCCTCTCCACCGGCAGCAACCTCGTGCTGCCTGAGACAGCCACCCACCGAACCGGCCAAGCCCGCCAAGCCCAGCCCCGCCATCATCTTGAGGAAGGTCCGGCGGGTTACTTCCTTCTGCTTGAGCGCCTCTTCCAGCAGTTTTTCTACCTCCATCGTTCCTCCCTCCTCAGCTAGCTGCTCCCTAATTGACTAACCTTTTAGCCCAGACCGATCTATCTTGCCTTGTCACCTCCCTTGCTCAAATCCTATGGCCGAATCTCCCGAAACAATAACTCCGCAAGGGAACCACCACCGAGGACTTCGGCGGCAGAAATCCCCGCTCTTCCAGGTCTCTGTGGATCAAGCGCAAAAGCCGACGGAGAGCTCTTTGTACGGGGAGAGAAAGCCCCATACCGGGAGAGAGATCTTTCGGCTCCACTCCCACCAGAGAAACCCTTCCCCTCACGATTCCCAGCCGGTACATGGTGCGCAGGTAGGCGAGGGTGTCCTGGAAAAGCGAGAAAGGGGAAAAGCAGAAAGAGGCGAACCTTATCTCTTTTCCTGCAAGCAGGCGCGCCACCCCTTCGGGTCCGAGCCTGCATATTCTACCGGGAGAATTTCCTTTTGGCCACGCCTGAACCAGCAGCAGGTATTTGTGTCGGTGAAGATAGGTGTCCAGATTGCCTATTCCGGTGCCCAGATCGACGAGCTCCACGTGGGCCGACAGTTCCTCCTGACTTAAAAAGTCTACCGCCCACGAGCCCAGACCAGCATCGCGTCGGAAAAGGTCACCGATACCTATCACGGCGGCCTCTTTGGCCAAACCCCTCGCCCCCTACAGAAAAGAAAGGCCACAGCTCCGGCCTTTCGCTACCGGTCCTGTGGCCTTCCATTTTCTGCCCTTTCCGCCTTATGCTCGCTTTTCAGCTAGAAGCAGCTGTTTCGCGTTGCAGGCTTCGGCCTACGTCCCATTTGTGCTTTTCTTAACTTTCCGTTTTCAACTATACTACACGTCTTTTTCTATGTCAAGAGGAACAGGGCTTTGCGCGAAGACCCCGGAAAAACCAGACAATTATTTTAGGCCCCTTATCCGGGCGAGGTCGCCGAGGCTTCTTGCAAAAGCCGAGAAAGAGGATAATTTAATTTTTTAGTAGAAAAAATGGGGGAGCGCGAGGGGAAAGTCCACCCCCTCAATTTATGAGGGGATACACGGACCCCCTCGCGGTATAATGGCATAAAGGCCCAGGGGAAGGAGGCGAACCGCGAGTGCTCCTCGTCACCGTCAAAGCCCAGGTGCACGCCGACCCCAAGACCCTGGCCGTCCTCAAAGACGCCATGTTTTGCGCCACCAAGGTCTACAACGGCCTCCTCTGGCACCTCCGGAAGGAGTACGAAGAGACCGGAAAAGCAAATGTTTCCCGCAAGAACCTCAACCGCATCTTAAAAGAACTCCCCCGGGCGAAGGGCTACTACTCGATGTCCGTACAGCTCACCCGGGACGAAGTGAGGGAAGCATACAGGTCCTTCTTCGCCCTCAAGGAAAAAGGGCTCATGCGGCACAGCGCCCCCGGATTTCGTAAGGTCAAAGCTACCTCTCCCCGCTCAAGTACGTTCAGAGCGGCTTCAAGGTGGAAGGAGATAAGGTCACGGTTTCTCTGGGCACCGGACGGGAAGACGGGGTGAGGGAAGTCTCCTTCCGCGTCTCCCACCGTCCCGGCGTGGAGTACGAGCGGGTGCGGGAGCTCTCCATCACCTACGACAAGGTGTCCGGGCGGATAGAGGCCCGTCTGGTGGTGGAGGTGAAGGCGAACCCGCGCCCCGGGACGAAGAAAGTCGCCCTGGACCCGGGGGAGACCGTCCTCATGGCGGCCGCCTTCGAGGACGGGACCGTGCTGCTCTACTCCGGCAGGTTCATTAAGTCAGTGAGACGGTACTGGCAGAAGGTGCGGGCGAGTCTCAGGCCAAACTCCCGCAGGTGGAGGGAGGTGGCCCATCGGGAAAAGCTTCAAGTGGAGCACCTGCTCCACGTTGCCACGTCCCACTTCATAGAGGAGTGCGTGAGGCGGGGTGTGGGGGAGGTAGCCATCGGAGACCTCTGCAGCATCCGCGAGGGCATCGACTACGGAGACAAACTCAACCAGAGGCTGCACGCCTGGCCGTAGCGGAAGCTTATTAACATGCTCAAGTACAAGGGCCAGCTTGCCGGGATCGCGGTCCGGGACGATGTGGATGAGAGGAACACTTCTGTGCGCTGTCACGCCTGCGGGCGCGTCTTGCCCTCCAACCGAAAGAACAGGGGTTTATACACGTGTTCCTGCGGCTGGAGGGCGCAGGCGGACGTGAACGGCGCCTTAAACATCTTCGAGAGGGCGTACCAGGTATCTCCCGTCAAGGGGAGTAGTGGCCGGGTGGCGCGGCCTGTGGTCCTGTCACTCCGCCTGGGGTGGCACGGAGTCCACGAACCGAAGCGCAGGAACAAAAGCCTGCGTGCATCCTGAAAGGGATGCCCCTCAATTCATTGAGGGGAGGACGTCACGTCTGTCCAGCATCATCCAAAGACGGCATTCTACGCTGGGGAAAGCCAAAGGAGAGCAAGGCCTCATGGAAGAACGGCGACCCTTAGAAGGAAAAGTGGCTCTGGTAACCGGGGCCAGCCGAGGGATCGGGGCGGCGGTGGCCCTGGCTTTGGCTCAAAGCGGGGCGGCGGTGGCCGTGAACTTTTGCCGCTCGGCCGCCCAGGCGGAAGAGGTGGCCCGCCGCTGCCGCGAGTGGGGAGTAAAGGCGCAAGCTTTCCGCGCCGACGTCACCGACCCGGAGGAGGTGCGCCGCCTGTTCGCTGCCGTGTCCGCAGAGCTGGGGCCGGTGTCCATCCTGGTGAACAACGCCGGCATGGGGCTGCGTCGCCTCTTAATGGATACCTCCGATGAAGAATGGGAAAAGCTCCTCCGGGTTAACCTCTCCGGGCCCTTTTACTGCTGCCGGGAAGCCCTCCCCTCCATGATAAGGCAGCGCTGGGGAAGGATCATAAACATAGCCTCCGTCTGGGGCATCACCGGGGCTTCTTGCGAGGCCGCCTACGCCGCCACCAAAGGGGGGCTCATCGCCCTTACTAAGTCCTTGGCCCGCGAGGTGGGAAGTGCGGGAATAACGGTGAACGCCCTGGCGCCCGGTCCTATCGAGACCGACCTTCTGCGGGAGGAACTCACCCCGGAAGAGCTGGCCGCCCTGGCCGAAGCCGTACCCCCCGGGCGCCTAGGCAGGCCGGAAGAAGTGGCGGCGGCCTGCGTCTTCCTGGCCTCACCGGCCGCCGCCTTTATCAACGGTCAGGTTCTGGGGCTGGACGGGGGTTGGATTCTCTTCTAGCTCATCGCGTCTGAGGAGAACCAGTGAAGTGCATATGGCAAGAAGCACAGGGGGTCACGCTCACCGAGTAGGTGTGACAACCAGCGCAAGGCGTTCCCTTGAGGTTCACCGGCTGCTGAGAAACGGCAACGGTCTGGTGGCAGCTAAAACAGTCGTGCATGGTGGGGCGGGAATAGGGAAGCGTGGCCACAGTCCTCACCAGCTCCGGACGCCATTGACTCGGGTTGCTGAAGTCCGGGAGCCTAAAAACGTCGCGCTGGACAATCTTGAAGTGCGTCACCCCGTAGTGGCAGGCTGTGCATCCGATCCCCGCCTTGAAGTGTATCGGGTGCGGGTCTCTCAGGTCTCCCGGCATGGAGGGTGCCCGCTGGCCGCTGTGGCATCCCAGGCAGACTCCCCGATCCATAGGAGCCTTAAGCGCTATGGGCTGCCGGTAGCTCCCTGCAGCGTGGGCCTTCTCCATGGCCGCCAGGTCGATATTGGCGTGGCAGCGTTCACAGCTAACCTTATTGTGGGCGGAAAGCATCCAGGTGGAAATGTAGGGCCACATCTCGTGACACTCGGCGCACTTGAAGCTGGCAAGCCGGTATTCCCCTGCCGCAGCTTCTCTGGCCTGAACCTTGGCTCCCTCCCGGTAGGCGCTTATTACCGCGTTTAGACCCATACCAAGTATAAAAAGGAGCGCCACTATGATGTAGGGCGCCGCGTTTTTAAAATTGGACTCCCCCATTCTTTTCTTACCTCCTCTCGCGAAGCCCTCTTTCGAAGGTGAAAGCGGGGAAAAGGCTTAAGGCGGCAGGGGAAAAGCCCTCGCGCCAGGCGGTCAGGTCCAGCGGCAGGGTTTCCCCTTCCACCTTTACCGGATCAAAGGGATGGTCAACCGCCCCCGTCTCCACCACCGCCTTGAGGTAACTCCCGCAGCAAGAATACAAATAAACGCGGTAGGGAGTTCCCTCCCAGGCCAGCAGCTCTTCTCCTTCGGGAGAGGAGTGTCCGCAGAAAGGGCAGCCCAGGCGGGGGTAGGGCCAGGCTGCCTCGCAAAGGCTGCAGTATAAAAGCCTCCCTTTCTTTAATCGGGCTAGATGCGGGTAACGTCCGCAGACCGGGCAGCTCCCATGCTGCCAGTACTCGAAGTCCTGGGGGCGGAAAGAAGAGGCGCAGCCGCGCAGGCAGAGTTTTAAAGCGTGGTGGAAGATAAATCCGGCCACTTCCTTGTCCAGCCGGTGGCGGCCGAGGAAGTTTAAAAAGCGCAGGTAAGCCTTTTCCTCCTGCCGCAGGAGAGCAGGGAGGAATTCTTCCCAGGAAAGGCGTGAGCGCTCAATATGAAGCTTTACCCGCTCCGCTTCCTCCCGCCACTCGGGGCAGTACTCCTTCACCGCCGCCACCACCAGGCTCACCCTCTCTAGCCACTCCGATCGCGTCCAGGGCAGCGGATAAAGATAGAGAAGGGGTATCCCCGGTTCCCCACCAGAGGGTACCCCTTCCCGCTTAAGGATAGGGAGGGAAGCCAGGGTTCGGTAGAGTTCCTTCATCCGCCCCCAGTCCAAAACTTAAGCCTCCTTCGCCGCCAGCCAGAGGCCGGCCGCCAGCGGCGTCCAGGTGAGCAGCGACAGCATCGCCGGCCGGGCCGCGCTGGGGAAGCCGAGTTCCTCGAAGGGCACGTCGCTTAGGTAGAGCCAGGAAGTGCCGCCGAACTCGCTCTCGCCGTAGACCTGGTTCACGTACCGGCCGGGGTTTTGCGCTATGCGCTCCTTGGCTTCCTTGATGAGTGCCTCCCGCTCGCCGAACTTCAGGGCGCCACCCGGACAGGCCCTGACGCAGGCCGGCGCCTGCCCCTGCCCCACACGGTCGTAGATGCCGCCGGGGTCAAAACAGAAGCGGCACTTCTGCATGATCACCGGACCCTCACCGCCCGTGCGGTAGCGCGGCACCTGGAAGGGGCAAGCGTTGAAGCAGTAAAGGCAGGCGATGCAACGGCTGGGGTCCTGGATGACCGGCCCCTCCGGGGTTTTGCGGAGAGCTCCGGCAAAACAGGCCTTCACACAGGCGGGATCCACGCAGTGCATGCACTGCCGCTTGACAAAGCGCCACACGACCCGGCCGCCCTTGTCCTCGATGTAGTACTTGACCACCGTCCAAGTCTCCGCCGTGGTGTCGCGCGGCGTGGCCCAGTCGTTGACAAAGCCCTGCCTTTCGGCCGGCAGGTCGTTCCACTGCTTGCAGGCCACCATGCAGCTCCGGCAGCCGATGCATTTGGTGAGATCCACCAGAACAGCCTTGGGCATAGGCGTTCAAGCCCCCTTTCTTAAGCCTTCCGGACGTCGCACAGGAGCGCCTTATACTCCGGTATGAAGGTGTTGGGATCGCCGAAGAGGGCTGTGACTACGTTGGCCGAGTCGCCCGGCGCCATCCCCTGGTAGCCCCAGTGCCAGGGCAGGGCCACCACCTCCACCTCTTTGCCGTCCACTTTTAAGGGCTGCAGGGTGGGGAGTACCGAGGCGCGCCCGTAAACCTTCCCGCGGGCCGTGAGCACCACCACCCGGTCCCCGGGCTTAATGCCCAGCTTGGCCGCCAGCCGGGGAGAGATCCCCACGAACATCTCCGGCATGAGTTCGGTAAGCCAAGGAGAGTTGCGCGTCACCGCGCCGCTTTGGTAGTGCTCCACCAGCCGGTGGGTGGTGAGGATATAGGGGTACTTTTCCGGCTTGCCCCGCGCCGCGCCTTCCCCCTGGTAAATCTTGGCCAAGGGGTTGTTCTGCTGCTTGGACATGAGGTTGCGCACCGGGCTCTCGATGGGCTCGTAGTGTTCGGGCAGGGGACCGTCCTTGAGCGCCGCCGCCCGGGGGCCGTACTGAGCGCCGAAGAGCCGCCCTACCCCTTCGGGCACCATGATGAAGGGGTTCTGGGCCGACTTCTCCGGTGGGATTTCTGCTCCGGTGGCCAGATCCTTGGCCCCGAAGTCGGGCACGTCGAAAGTCACCCACTTGCTGCCGTCCCAGTACACCAGCGCCCGCGCGGGGTCCCATGGACGCCCGGAAGGATCGCAGGAGCAGCGGTTGTACACGATGCGGCGGTTGGCCGGCCAGGCGAAGCTCCACTTGGGATAAAGCCCTAATCCGGTTTTATCGGTACGGTCGCGCCGCTTGGCCGCCACCACCCCGAGGTCCGGATCGGGGTACCAGTAGCCGGCGTAGATCCAGCAGCCGCAGGCGGTGGAACCGGTGTTGGTGAGCTTGGCGAAACCGGGCAGGGGCTTGCCCGTGTCCACCTCGTATCCGTTAATCTCCAGGGCCACCTTGTTGATGTCCGGCTCTTCGGAACCGGGAGCATCGTAGTCCCACACCATGTTCAGGATGGGCTCGGGGAACCTGCCTCCCTTGCGGTACTCCTCCCTCACCGCCTTGAAGAGCCGGTCGACTATCCAAAGGTCGGACTTGGCGTCTCCTGGTGGGTCCACCGCCTTCCAGCGGTACTGGATCCAGCGACCGCTGTTGGACACCGTACCCTCCTTCTCGTAGGAAAAAGCTGCCGGCAGGAAGAAGACCTCGGTCTTGATCTTGCGCGGATCGGCTCCCGGGCGCCTCCAGAAGGCCGCCGTCTCGGTCTCAAAGAGGTCGACCACTACCAGCCAGTCGAGCTTCTCCATGGCCTTCCGTGTGGGTTCGGCCGCCGGTCCTCCCACCGCCGGGTTCTGGCCCCAGGCGAAGAACCCCTTTATCTTTCCCTCCGCCATGCTCTGGAAAATGGCCATATGCGAGTGCTCCTTGCCGTCGAGCTTGGGCAACCACTGGTAGCAGAACTCGTTCTCCGGCGTGGCCTTGGCCCCGAACCAGGCTTTGAGCTGGCTTATCAGGAACTTTGGCGTATTGGACCAGAAGCTGGTCTTCGGGGTCTCCTTTTCCAGATAGTCCTTTAGGGTAGGATGCCTGGTGGCATCGGGGCAGCTGAGGTAGCCCGGCAGAAGGTGGTAGAGCATGGCCATGTCGGTCGAGCCCTGGACGTTGGACTCACCCCGCTGGGCGTTGATCCCGCCCCCGGCTATACCTATGTTCCCCAGGAGAAGCTGGAGGATAGCCACCGCCCGCACGTTCTGACTGCCGTAGGTGTGCTGGGTGATGCCCATGGCGTAGACGATGTTGCCCGCTTTATCCGGCCTGCCGGTGGAGCAGTAGAGCTCGCAGACCTGCCGGTAAACGTCCTCCGGCGTGCCGGTTACGCGGCAGACCGTCTTGATGTCGTAGCGGGAAACGAAGCGCTTCAAAACCTGGAAGACGCAGTTGGGGTCCTGCAAGGTGGGATCACGCTTTATCTTGCCGTCCTTGTCCTTCTGGTACTGCCAGGTGGTGGGGTCATAGACGAACTGGCCGTCTTTAGTGGTAGCTCCGGAGAAAAGGCCGTCCTCGAACTTGAAGTTGGGATCCACCAGGAAGGAAGCGTTGGTGTAGTTGACCACGTAGTCGTGGAAGTAAAGGTTGTGCTCCAGGGCGTAGTTGATTATCCCCAGAAGGAAGGCGATGTCCGTGCCCGGGCGGATGGGAGCGTAAATGTCCGCGTGCGCTGCCGTCTTGGTGAAACGGGGATCCACCACAATGAGCTTGGTGCCCCGCTCCGCCTTCCCCCGCAAGATCCACTTCATCGCCTGCGGATGGTTCTCCGCTGGGTTGGCCCCTATTACCATCACCACATCGGAGTTCTTGTAGTCGATGAAGTGGTTGGTCATGACACCCCTGCCGAACGTATTGGCCAGACCGGCCACGGTGGTGGAGTGTCAGAGGCGGGCGTGGTGGTCTATATTGATTACTCCCAGGCTGCGCAAAAACTTGTGAATGAGGTAGTTCTCCTCGTTATCAAGCGAGGCACTCCCCAGGTGGGCTATGGCCTGGGTGCGGTTGACCGTTACCCCTTTCTCGTCCTTTTCTTCGAAGGTGGCATCGCGCGTGGCCTTTATCCTCTTGGCTATTTCCTTTAAAGCCCAGTCCCAGTCCTTCTCTTCCCAGCAAGTGGAACCGGGCGCGCGGTAGAGTACCTTGGTTATCCGACGCGGGTTGAGCTGCCGCCGATGCTGCCAGTTGACTATGGTGTTGGCGTCCGAGAGGGCAATGCCCTTGGGACACATAGAGCCTTCATTTATGGGGTGGTCCGGATCCCCCTCCACGTAGACGACCCGGTTATCCTCACTGTAGACGATCAGCCCACAACCGCAACCGCAGTAAGCACAGATAGAGCGCGTTTCCTTAGCCCGCCTGAGCTTGGGCAAGGCACCAACCGTCCCCTGGGAAAAGACCGGGCCTCCCCTTCCCACGCTTCCCAGGAGGCTCAGAGCGGCCACTCCCAGGCCGGCGTACTTGATGAACTCGCGGCGGCTGATCTTGCGCATGCGCTTCCCCCCTCGCCGCGCTCACTTTTTGTAAAAGTTTCGACACAAAAGACCCTTTTCCTCCCCGTGGCAGAAAAATTTCAAGCGGAGGCGAAGAGGTTTTCTAGCATCTGCAAAAGCGCGGTCAGACCCGCCGCCCGCCTTCCCGAGGGGAACCCCTCCGAGCGCAAGGAAAAGAGAGGTTTTCCGGCGTCAGCCGCCCATTTCAGCAGAGTGCGGTTCCCCTCGGTCGCCGGTACCAAAGGGAAACCGGTATCCACAACCGCCTGAGCTTCTTTCAGGTAAGGCCGGGCCAGCTCTAAAGCCTCTTTCCCCACCGGGGCAAAGGCGGGAACGGTTATGAGCTCCGCCCCCACACCCCGGGCTACAAAGACGTCCACGTCGTTCTCCGGCAGCACCCCGCAGGCCAGCCGGTACCCCCGCTTAGCCAAGGCCCGGATTACTTTAGCCCCCTTGCCCCCTCCAGCCACCACAAAGACAAGGGGGCCTTCGGCCGGGAGCCGGAGCTCCACCGCGCCGGTCACCGGGTCGAACTCCCCGACACCGGAACCATAGAGCCGGGAAACGGCCTCCGCCGTCAAGAGCTCCTCCGGCAGCCCCATCCCCAGCACCCTTCCCTCGTGCACCAGTACCACATAGGCCGTGCCCTTAAGGGCCAGGTCCACCTCGTGCAGGCTGAGGAAAACCGTAATCCCCTTCTCCCGGCAAAGGCGGAGGAGCAGGGACATGATCCCGGCCCGGTGCTGCAAATCGAGGTGCACCGTGGGCTCGTCTAGGATCATGATCTCCGGCTCCTGGGCCAGGGCCCGAGCGATGAGCACCTTCTGCTTTTCCCCGTCACTCAGGTCGCCGTAGAAGCGGGAGGCCAGTTCCTCCGCCCCCACCAGCCGCAGGCTCTCCCAGACCACCCGCTCGTCCCGCCGAGAGAGCTTCCCCAGCAGACCGGTGTGGGGGTGGCGCCCCAGGGCCACCGCCTCGAAAACGGTCAAAAGCCCCGGCAGGCACCGGTCGGTGAGCACCACCGCTAAGGCGCTGGCCCTTTCTTTAAGCGAAACCTTCTCCAGCCTCTCCCCCTTGAGGTAGACTGCTCCCCCCAGAGGGGCCAAAAGTCCGGCCACCGTCTTGAGCAAGGTGGACTTGCCGGCCCCGTTAGGCCCCAGGAAGCAGATGAGCTCCCCCTTATGGGCCTTCAATTCCTCCACCAGCACCACCGTGCGGTGGCCGTAGCCCGCCGCCAACTCCCAACACTCCAAAATTTCCAAAACTCTCACCTTCAGCTAGAAAAGAAAGATTAGCGGGTTATTTCCCCGGTCCCGGCTACATCCTCACCTTCCCCTTCAGAAGAAACCCTATGACCAAAGGGGCTCCGAAGAGGGAAGTGACAGCGGTGATGGGGAGCTCCACCGGGCAGAAAAGCTGCCGGGCCAGAAGGTCGCAGAGTCCCGTAACCGCCGCCCCCAGGAGGATCACTGCCGGTATGAGCACCCGGTTGTCGGCCGTGCGCAAAACGAGCCGGGCCAGGTGGGGTACGGCCAGGCCGATAAAAGCCACCGGGCCGGCAAAGGCGGTCACCAGCCCGGCTAGGGCGCTAGAAAGCACCACCACCGCCACCCTAAAGCGCCGCACGTCAAGTCCCACGCTCAGAGCGTACTCCTCTCCCCCCTGGTAGGCGTTGAGCGCCTTGCCCAAAAGAAAGGAAGAGAACAGAAGGGGAAGGCCGGCTGCCGCCAGCACCGTCACCTTGCCCCAGTCCATAGGAGCGAAGCTGCCGAAGGTCCAGAGGTAAAAGCCGTGCACCCGCTCCTTCTCGGCGAAGGCCAGGAGGATACTGGTACAGGCTGAGGCCAGGTAGCCAAACATGAGACCGATAACCAGCAGGGTCACCACCGAGCGAGTGCGGGGAGCTAGCGCCGCCACCGCCGCCGTGACCACAAAGGCTCCGGCAAAGGCCGCCAGCGCTAGAAGGGAGGGAGTCAGGGAAAGGCCGGCGGTGAGGGCGCTTAACGCCAGGATGCCCACCGCCAGAGAAGCCCCCGAAGAAATCCCCAGGACGTAAGGGCTGACGATGGGGTTGCGGAAGAAGACCTGCAGCAAAAGCCCGCTCACCCCCAAGGCCGCCCCGCCCAGCAGCGCCCCCAGGGCCCGGGGGAGGCGGATTTTGACCACCACCGCCTCCGCCAACCCGGGGCGTCCGGGATGCAGCAGCACCGCCAGCACCTTCCCCGGCGGCACTTTAACCGAACCCCAGCCAAGGCTCGCCACCAGCACCCCAAATACCAGGATCACAAAGCCCAGGAAGAAAGCCCAGTGAAAGCGGCGCATCGCTACTCCTTAGGCAGCTTCAAAAACTGCTTGCTCTCGTGCCCCGGAAACATATCTGGGTGGAAGATGGCCGCTAGATCCTGAAGCTGCTGCGTGAGTTCATCCAGGCTCTGCCAGTAATCCGGTGCCAGGCAGTAAACCCTGCCCTGCTGGATAACCGGAAGATCCTTCCATAGAGGGGCTTGCTTGAGGACATCCTTAACCGACTTTGTGCCGTAGTTGGGGCTGGAGGCGTAGATCATGACCTCCGCCTCCCGCGCCTGCCGGTAAAATTCTTCCGGGGTTATTTGCGCCGAGCCCACCCCTTCCAGGTTTTTCATCAGATAGTCCCCGCCGGCCATGGCTATGAGCTGCGCGGTGTAGGAGTTACCGCGGGGAACGTAGACCTTCCCGCCCCAGACGCTCACCCACACCACCTTGGTTCTAGGCACGTTTTTAAGCTTGTCCGCCAGCTCCTGCACCTTCTTCTCCGTCTGGGCGAAGAAGCTCTCCGCCTCCTTCTCCTTGTCGTAAAAGGCGGCCAGAAACTTGACCCACTCCAGCCTCCCCAGAGGGTTTTCCTCCAGCCACTCGTTGTCCACCGCCACCGGCACCCCGAGCTCCCTGAGCCTAGCCGCCGCTTGGTCGCCCCCCATGGCCTTGGTGAAGGTGAAGACCACGTCAGGCTTCAAAGCCAGGATCTTCTCGTAGTCGAGCGCCTCCAGCTTGCCCAGGTAAGCGATCCGCCCCTCCTCTATCCCCCGCTTCACCTCGGGGATGTACCAGTCCTTGGCCGGGGTGCTTACCCCCACGATGCTCCCCAGCTCCCCCAGGGGCTTGAGCAGGGCCGCCTGGGTGGTGGAGAGCACCACCACCCGCTTGACCGGCGTGTAGACTACCGGGAGGTTTTCATACCCGGCCGGGGGCTTTCCTCCCCGGGGGCAGAGCAGGAGCTTCTTCCCGTCCCCGTCGGTGACCAGCTTGCACCCCTTCTCAAGGTACTCGATCTGGAAACCCTTGGCATAAGCCAGCTTGAGCTCCCTGGCAGGAGCCTTCTCCGCCGTAGAAGTGCTCGTCCGGCAACCGGCCAGAAGCGCGAGGAGCAAGACCACCACCAGCACCGAAAGATACCGCCGCAAACTCCCTCCCCCTTTGCCAAAATTTAAAGTCCCGGCCCTGCGCCGGGACGAAAAAACCTTTCGCCCCGGCCTTAACCCCGCAAGGCCGCGGATTTCTCCCTCCCGACGGGCAGGTCTCCTGGCTTCCGTTCCTCGCCCCCCGCCCGGCCTTCCCAGGCGTGAAGCCCAGTGGCTTGAACAGTGGGCGGCGAGCTCCCGGTCACAGTGGGCGGGACCGCGCGGGACTTGCACCCGCTTCCCTTACACCCGCCGGAGGAAGCTATGCTTTTACCACACTTTTAGCATAGAGAAGGAGGAAGAGCAAGGAGAAAGAAGGACGAGCGGCCGAAATTCTGGGTTGACTCCCTCCCCGGGGCTTTATGCCCGGGGATTCCTTCAGGCGGCTTTAAGCCGCCATCCGGCTACCGCTCGCCGCTTTAAGCGTACCGGCGGCAGGTTCGAAGCGGCCTACCCACCGGTGGCGGTTCCACCGGAGGGCAAGCGGCTTCTGGGGCGTGGCCTCCGCCCCGTGCTCCTTCGAGGAGCCCTGAAGGAGTATGTTTAACGCCGCGTTGGCGTCTGCGTGCCACACGCGGCCGCACTCCTCGCACACAGCTTTATGCCGGACGGGCCGCCTGACAGGATGCCCGCAGACGGCGCACCTGGAGGAAGTCCCTTCCGGCTCGACAGGCTCGACTCTTATCCCGACCCGGATGCAGGCGGCCTCGATGAGGTTCCTTAACATGCGGAAGGCCCAGAAGTTGTGCACCGGCCAGTTCTTCGGCCCGAAGTCCATGTCCTCCCGGATGCCCGTCAGGTCCTCAAGAAACAGCACGGTCACCCGGTGCTGCTTCAAGACACGGGCAATCTCTGCGGCCAGGGCTACAAAGGCGTGTTTGAGCCTGCGGGCGCGGAGCTGATAAAGCCTCCTTAACTTCCTGGAGGTTTTCCTTCCCGCCCGGTTGAGCCTCGACTGCTCCCTTGCAATTTGCCTGGTCCAGTAGAGGAAGTCCTTGATGACCTCCCGGGCGGAGAAGAGGATCTGGCGGTCGAGCCCTTCGACGGCCAGGGCGACCAGGACCCTCGCACCCAAATCGCAGGCGGCGTACTTTTCAGGCCAGGCTGGCCTTCTCGGTTCTGGCACCTCCACCACCTGGTGGGCGTACCAGCGCTTCTTTACGGGGTCGTACTTGAGTTCCAGGGTCTTAGGTTGGCCGTGGAAGCGCAAGAACCCTTCGTGCGCAGGACCAAGCGATCTCCCTGCCTCTTCCGGAGGTCCTGCGGCAGTGTGAGGGAGAGGCAACGAGCATCCAGGGAGTAGGAGGTGGGTGCCTTGACGGGGATGACGCGGAATATACGCTTTCCCGTCCGGCGGTCCTTCCAGTAGCGGGGTATGTGCGGCAGCTTCTCCAGCTTGCCTTTCCGGTACAATCTCAGGCAGGCGAAGTAGGAGTTCCACGCCTTCCTTGCTTTCTTGATGACCTCCTGCCCTATGTGGGCGGGCAGGGCTTTGTACGCCGGGTGCTCCTTGAACTCGGAGCACAGGGCCTCGTAGGAGGGCACGGGTTCTCCTTTGAAGAACGCCTGCCTGCACCTGTACGTCACGGCGTTGTAGAGGGCGGCGCAGCGATCCCCGATGATCTCCAGGACTCGCTCCTGCTGTTTATCCGGAAGGATCCGGACGACGTTGGTGCGTTTCATGCTTCCATTGTAGCACAATCTGAGGGCACGATCTGAGGCCGCTTTCATCCCCAGGCTTAAAAGCCGGGGCCTTCAGCGGCGGACTTTCTGGTAAGTAGCGTCCGGTATAGTGTGTAAAAAGGGTGGTTAGAAGCAGGAAGGGCCACCCCCTTTGGTAGATTGAAGAAGTGACACAACCAACACTAACAGGAGGGATTTAAGATGGCCCATTACCAGGTTACCGTAGATGGCGAGGTTCTGCAACAGTTGTTTTCCCGGGACGATGGTCTGGCCCGGTTGGTGGAGCAAGTCTCAAACCAGATTCTCGAGGCTCAGGTTACAGAGCAGCTCAAAGCTAAACCATACGAGCGCACAGAGGAAAGACAAGCGTACCGCAACGGCCACCGGGAAAAGCCGCTTGTAACCCGGATCGGACGGCTTGTCCTGGAAGTGCCCCGGGTAAGGTCCGGCAAATTTTCTACGGAAATGTTTGAGCGTTACCAGCGGAGCGAGCAGGCATTGTTGCTGGCCCTGATGGAGATGGTGGTCAATGGAAGCTATGCGGCACGGAATTTTCCAAGTCGACGGTATCCGAGCTCTGCAAACGGCTTGACCTTTTGGTGAAGGCCTGGAATGAGCGAGATTTAAGCGAAAAGGAGTATCCCTTTATTCTGGTTGATGCTTTGGTCATAAAGGTGCGGAAAGGCGGGCGGGTGAGATCCCAGAGTGTGCTTATGGCTTGCGGGGTTAACCGGGATGGTTACCGGGAAGTTCTAGGGCTGATGATTGGGGACGGCGAATCCGAGGCTACCCGGTCTGAATTCTTCGACTGGTTAAAGAAGCGAGGGCTTAAGGGCGTTGACCTGGTGGTTTCGGATGACCATAGGTGGCTGGTAAACGCCATTATGATCCACTTTCAGGGGGCGAGTTGGCAGCGGTGCCAGACGCATTTTACCCGCAACATTCTGGAAGCGTGTCCCAAGTCCTGGCAGAAGCAACTTCATGCTCGCCTTAGGCACATTTTTGAAGCGCCGGATATAGATACGGCAAGACTACTCCTGGAGGAGGTGGTACAAGAGTTTGAGGCCGTAGCGCCCAGGGCAACAGAGAGGCTCGAGGCTGGTTTTGAGGATGCCATGGCGGTTATGGCTTTGCCGGAGCCGGTTAGGCGGCGCTTGCGTACGACCAATGCCATGGAACGCCTGAACCGCGAAATTCGCCAGCGGGAGAGGGTAGTAGGGATTTTCCCCAATGAAGAAGCGGCGTTGAGACTGATCAGGTAGCAGTGCTCATGGAGATAGACGGGGAAGGGTCTACCGGCCACCGCTACCTGGACATGACGGAGTACTGGATATGGAGGCAGGAGCAAGAACGAACAGTTAAAGCCGAAACCAATAAGATCGGGAAAGGGGTAGCTTAACAAGGCTCTAATAAGCCTCAAAGGCTACCAGAGGGATTTTTACACACAAAATTGGACTTGACCGCAGTATGCCGACGTTCAGCTTATGTCCTGTTCAAGATCTAAGATCTAGCTTAGCTAAGTAAATGTTCCAACCATACGTTGGTGTCAACCAGGTACACGCTTTGATCCCCCGTCACTCCAGAGCTTTTTTGCAGTTCAAGCGCGGTATACTGATCCTGGAAGTCGCTGAGGGCACCGGCCCAGTCCTGGCGTAGCTTTTTGGATACCTCTGAGGTTCGGCGCAATCCGAAGACATACAGCGTATTGACAGGAGCAATATAAAGTTCTTAAAATGGAAACAGGTGTGGTAGATGAGGATAACCCGGTTTGAGTGGGATTTCCGGAACACCGGACACATCGAGAAAAAGCATGGCGTAAGGCCAGAAGAAGTGGAAAGCGTTCTTCGAAGTAGCCCGCTACTTCGGCGCACGAAAAAGGGACGGATGATTGCACTGGGCCGCACCAACACGGGACGCTATCTCTTCGTGGTGTTCATGGTAAAACCGGGCGGCGTTGCCCGGGTGATTACTGCACGCGACATGACAGCTGCCGAGAAACGGTATTACCGCCGGGAGAAGAGAGGTGGTGGGGAATGGTGAAGAAGAAAGGGCTACCAGAGTTCAAGGGTGAACAGATACCCGAATTTGCCTCCGAAGAGGAGGAGCGGGAGTTCTGGAACAGTTACAGTTTCGCTGAAGCAATGGAGCGAGGCTTACTGGAGCCCCTGGAAGAGCCGCTGGAACTTGCCCCAGAGCTCGCCGAAAAAATGAAGACCAAACGGGTCACACTACGGCTGCGGGTGTCGCAGATAGAGGCAGCAAAGCGTATAGCGAAGGAGAAGGACATCCCCTATCAGACTCTCTTGAGGTCCTGGATAGCTGAGGGCATCCGCCGGGAACTGGAGCGCAGATCGCAAGGTTAAAAGAGCTCCTTTCCTCGTATGTGGTCTCATCCGCCAGCTCGCCCAGAGAGGTGGGGACATAACTGCCCGTGGGCGAACGTTTCTCTACCCATCTCATAGATGCTGTTCTGGAAAGGAAGCGAAAAGAAAGGGAAGAAGTCCGCAAGAAGCTGCTCGAGCAAACCTTTAAAGCACTGGAGCGGCTGGCACAGATCTACAGCTTCGAGGAAGCGTATATTTTCGGTTCGCTGGTGAAGCCCGGGCGCTTTCTCCCAGGCGTATCAGATATCGACATAGCCATAGCGGGTCTCGATGATAAAGACTTCTTCCCGACAGCAGCTTTTCTCTCCTCCGAGCTGGGAACCGATGTCGATCTTGTCCAGCTCGAGTGCCACCCCCTCGCAGAAACCATAAAAGAGAGGGTCTGAAATGGAAAAAGCCCGCCTGAGCATCCTTGTCGCCAGAATCAAGAGCCAGGTGGAAACCATAGAAAAACTCTTTGCCAAAGTGGAAGAGCGCAAGGAGCCTAAATCTTCCGCCGAGTGGGAAAGCTTGGCCTTCCGGCTGTACAACCTGTACTGCGGTTTCGAAGACCTCTTTAAGAAAAACGAGGGAGCGCGAGGGGGCTGTAATCCCCCTCAATTCATTGAGGGGATACACGGACCCCCTCGCGGTATAATGGCATAAAGGCCTAGGGAAAGGAGGCGAACCGTGAGTGCCCCTTGTCACTATTAAAGCCCAGGTCCACGCCGATCCACAAACCGAAGCCGTTCTCAAGTGCGCGTCAAGAGTTAGTAGGTGGTTCGGGAGAAAACTTCTCTTCATGGAAACCTCGCCGCCAGGATAGTCCCGGTACCTGCGCCATTAAGGGATCAAACTACTGAGGCTAGGCCGGCTTAGTTCCCGCAGCACATGCTTCACCCATGGAGCTCCTCTAGACTGTCCTCTCAATGCCGGCAACCCAGCTTTATGCCAACTCTCCGCCTCCTCTATCTTCCGCTTTACCTCCAACCGCACCGCCTGAGCCAAATGTTCTTGCCTGGCCAGCAGTACCGGCCAACGAGAAGTGTGCCTCCCGAGCACCCCGTTGGCTCGAGCAGCCAAAACCCGCGCCATCCTGTCTGCTCCTGCCTCCGTCCAGCTGGCTCCCAACCGCTTCATCCGCCGCGCCACGTTGTGCTGTACCTGCCCCTCTATGGCCCCCAGATGCTCCGCAACAGAAGAGGTAACTATCCCCGACCAGTTCTCCTTGAGATACTGCCAGAGCTTCTCTCTTCTCCTCCTCTTAGCCCCGCGAACTCTCCTTGCTGCTCCTCTCAAAATCTCTTCTACCTTCTCCCAGTCCCCCAGATAAATGGCCTGCCTGATCCCACTATAGGCCTCCTCATCGTGCCAAAAAGCCTCTATAAGCCGCCGGTCCAACCGGGTTCCCAAAAACGGCTTCTCTCCTGGACTCCCCCTCCTGCCTGAGTGCTTCTCCTACTTCCTGCACGGCCTGCCACACCGCCATGGGGCTGATTCCCGGAACAAGATAGCCTA
Organism: Ammonifex thiophilus; assembly: GCF_003368535.1. Classification (GTDB taxonomy): domain Bacteria; phylum Bacillota; class Desulfotomaculia; order Desulfotomaculales; family Ammonificaceae; genus Ammonifex; species Ammonifex thiophilus. The sequence continues at coordinate 309,864 of NZ_QSLN01000001.1, read as the reverse complement.
GAATTTCTGCCGCCCGCCTGAAGGGTACTTCGCTCCCAAGCTTCACCGCCATCTCTTTCAAGCGCGGCGTGCATCTAGACCTCTCCGGCCAGCCCAGAACCTCGTCAAGAAGAAACCTGGCTTCTCCCGTCTTTTTGTTCCTGTAAAGCCGCCTTTTTACTTTGAATTCCCCAAAGCTGCTAACTACGGTTCTTTCCCGGAAGCCTATCACTTTCCAGGTGCGCTTGTCCCGGGCGTTCACGAGCCAGGTGTCTATTTCCTCGAGGGCCCAGGCGAAGATCTTCACGCAAGCTTCTTGAGAGAGCTTGTACACTTCTTCTTCGAGCTTGTAGAAGTCGCGGCATTCGGTAATTAGTTTGCTAACTTTCTCCCCCAGAAGAAGGATTATGTCCGCAAGAGGTTGAATGTCTGAAATAGGTTGACTGTGCATGAGACCTCGCTCCTCCTTTCAGTCCATGAAAATTGTCTGTGAGGGGCGAGGTCTCCTCCTTCATGAGTCTCCTCCGTCACTTACTGAAATTGTACGCTTTCCTTAAAAAGCCGGGGCCTTCAGCGGCGGACTTTTTGGTAACCTCATAAGATCGCCCTGACCCGTTCTTCACTCAAAACCGCGGCCGCATATCGGAGGGCGGCGAAAATCTGCTCCCGCGTCAAATCGTACTCCTGCATCATCTCTTCGTATGTGGCTCCGCCTGCCAGCTTGCCCAAAAGGACATCTACGGGAACTCGCATTCCCTTTATGACTGGCTTGCCGCCTCTGATTTCCGGATCCACGATTATCCCGGGCAGGATTTCTCTCACTTTCGATTCCCCCTTTTATCACCCCAACCAAACTCCTCCCTCGTCTACAATTATACTCCAGGGCAAGATCACTCCGAGCTCCGGAACTGCCGGCCGGAGTAAATAAGATTCAGCGTATGTCTGAGCAGGTTCTCCAGACGCAGGTACTCGTCCAGTCTAAGCAGGCGGCAGGTTCCAGCGAAGACCGCTATGCCGGCCAGCGCGTCCAGGGCCAGCCGCAGGGCCAGAGAAAGCGCACCGCCTGCCAGTACGCCGGCCAGGTATCCGTCCACCAAAACGGCTCCGCCGCCGGCCAGGAGAGAAGCCAAAATTGCACCGGCGGCTAAGAAGAGAACGCTCCTCGTTCCCAGGCCAGGTATCCGCCGGGCTAAAAGGTAAAAGAGCACCAGCACGTTAAACGTGGCCGCCAGGGAGGCCAGCAGCTCGGGGCGGCGGCAGAGCTCGGCGTTCCTCTCCGGGTGGGCGAGGATAGGGGTGACGCCTTGTAGCTGCAGTTCGTAGAGCACGCGCTCCGCGTAAGGCGGCACGAAGGTGGAGGGTAGCTCCACCAGGAGGTAGCGGCCCGCGTCGTTGAGGGGGACGAGCTCCCCTTTAGCCAAGCGCTCCGGCAGGTCGGGCTCGAGACGGTACTCGGCGCCGGGCAGGACCCGCAACGGTAGCCCCTGCTCGGCTAGCCGCTCGTTAAGAAGAGACACCGTCTCCAGTATCTCCTGGCGCGACGGGAAGAAACTCCCCCTTATTACGTGCGGCGTGGCAACCAGGGCGGTTACGCCGTCCGCCAGCGCCAGCCGCGCCATGGAGAGGGCTTCCTCGAGGTCCTCCGCCCCGTCGTCAAGCCCGGGCAGGATATGGGTGTGGATGTCGATCACCCTTCAGCCGCTCCTTTAAAGGCCTCCACCACCACTCGTTTTCCACGTACCACTTTACCGTGCAGCGCAGGGCCTCAGCAAAGGTGTGCTTTCTTTCAAAGCCCAGCTCCCGCTCGATCTTGGTCGAGTCCAAAGCGTAGCGCCAGTCGTGCCCCGGCCGGTCGGGCACAAAAACCAGATACTCCTCCCCCTTGCCCAGAAGCCGCAGTACCTCCCTCAAAAGATCCAGGTTGCGCATTTCCTGGCCTCCGCCGATGTTGTAGATCTCCCCCGGCCGGCCCTTGAGGAGCACCAACTCCAGCGCCCGGCAGTGGTCCTCCACGTAGATCCAGTCCCTGATGTTCCTCCCGTCCCCGTAAACGGGCACGGGCTTCCCCTCCAGAAGGTTGGTCACGGCCAGCGGGATGAGCTTCTCCGGAAACTGGTAGGGACCAAAGTTGTTGGAGCAGCGGGTAATGATCACCGGTAGGCCGTAAGTCCGGTGATAAGCCCGGCACAACAGATCAGCCGCCGCCTTGCTGGCCGCGTAGGGGCTGTTGGGAAGAAGAGGAGAACTTTCGGTGAAGGGAGGGTCTTCCTCCCGCAAGGAGCCGTATACCTCATCGGTAGAAACCTGGAGGAAGAGGGGGATCTTGTGCCTGCGGGCGGCCTCTAAAAGGACCCTCACCCCTTCCACGTTGGTGCGCACGAAGGGAGAGGAGTCGGCGATGCTGCGGTCCACGTGGGTCTCGGCCGCAAAGTTGACCACCGCGTCCCAGCCCCCGGCCATGAGCTCTTCCACCAGCCCGGGGTCGGCGATATCCCCTTGGACGAAGCGGTAGCCGGGAAGGCTTTCCACGTCCCGGAGGTTGTCAAGGTTGCCCGCGTAGGTGAGCTTGTCGAGGTTGAGCACTTCCCAGTCGGGGTGCTTCTGCAGGATGTAGCGGACGAAGTTGGAGCCTATAAAACCGGCCCCTCCCGTTACCAGCAGACGCACTCTATCCACCTACCCGTGCTTTACTTCCCAGGAGAAGGGGATGGAAGGGTCGTTGTAGGGGACGCGGTACTCGTCCGGCTCCTCGTAGTTGTAAAGCTCGGTGGGGATGTTGAGGATGAGGGCAAGCTGTCCTCCCTCGCTGGTGAAGCCGTGGTAGACCCGCGGCGGTATCTTTATGAGGCAGGGGTTTAAAAGCCCGATGTGAAATACGTTGACCATGCCCCTGGTGGGGCTGTCTTCGCGCGGGTCGTAAAGCGCTACCTTGGCCATGCCGTAGATGCAGACGAAGTGGTCCCACTGCACCTTGTGGTAGTGCCAGGCTTTTATCACCCCCGGGTAGCAGGCGGTGACGTAGGCCTGGCCGAACTTCGTGAACTCCGGCCAGTCGGAACGCAGGCACTCCATCAAGAAGCCCCGGTCGTCAGGAATGAGCCTGAGCTTCTTTATCTGCACCCCGTGTATGAGCTCCATTTCTCTTCCCCTTCCCCTTAAAGAGTTACTTCGCACTCGTCCCCGATGAAGAAGCGCAGGGCGCTGCGCCTGTTCTCCCCGGCCCTCTTTATCCTGGCCCGGTAGCCTATGAGGCTGTCTTCCACCGGCCCCACGTTCTCCAGGTGGCAGCCCTCCAGCACCACGGAGTGCTCAATGTCCACTCCTCGCAGCACCACCCCGTCCCCGATGGCGGTGAAGGGGCCGATGAAGGAGTCTTCAACCAGGACGTTTCTCCCTATGACTGCCGGGCCGCGTATGGTGCTGCGCACGATTTTGCTCCCCGGCCCTATTGCTACCCGCCCGACTATCGCGCTTTCCCGGTCCACTTCCCCTTGCAGATCCCGCTCGGCGTACTCGTCCAGCACTATCCGGTTGGCCTCCAAGATGTCGTCCTTTTTGCCGGTGTCAAGCCACCAGCCCTCAAGCTTCAAAGCCTTCACCTTTCCGCCCAGGTGGATGAGTTCCTGGATGGCGTCGGTTATCTCCAGCTCCCCCCGCCAGGAAGGCTTGATGCGGGAGATGGCCTCGTGGATGGCCGGGGTGAAGGCGTAGACCCCCACCAGGGCCAGGTTGCTGGGAGGCTCCTTGGGCTTTTCAATAAGCTTCACTACCTTCCCCTCGCCGTCGAGCACGGCCACACCGAAAGCGCGGGGATCGGGAACTTCTTTAAGCAGGATGACGGCCTCGCTTTCTCCCCGCTCAAGCTCACTGACCAGCTGGTGCGCCCCGCCCTGGATGAGGTTGTCCCCCAGGAACATGAGGAAGGAATCCTGGCCCAGGAAGCCCTGCGCCGTTTTGACGGCGTGCGCCAAGCCCAGGGGCTCCTCCTGCAGGATAAAGGTGAGACGGGCACGGCCGGAGAAGGCCCCTTCTACCGCCTCCCTTACCTTGCCTCCCGTCTCCGGGGAGATGATGATGCCGATGTCTTCGATCCCCGCCTCCAGGATCTGCTGGAGGACGTAGTGGATGATGGGACGGTTGGCCACCGGCAAAAGCTGCTTGGCCGTGGTGAAAGTTAAGGGTCTCAGCCGGGTCCCTTTGCCGCCCGAGAGGATTAGGGCCTTCAAGCTTTCCACCTCTTAAGCCGCTGAAGGGCTTCCTCCAGCTCCAGAATTTCCAGACCGCAAGCCCGCGCTTCGCGCAGGGTAGCCGCCTGCCGCACCCCAGGGAGGGAAACAAAGTGGGTCGCCGCCCGGTAGACGCGGCCGCGTTGGCAGGAGGGGAGCCGCCGGGCCTCGATCACTATGTCCGCCTGAGCCTTTTCCAGGTCGATACCCTCCCGCCGCGCCAGGTACTGCAGCCGGGAGAGAACCTCCACCAGCCAGCTCTTGAGCGGAGGCTCGACCCATATGATGAGACTAGCCTCCCTGGAAGCAACAGGACTTGTTAGGAACTCTTTCGCCAACTTTAGCCAGGAATCCTCCTTGTCGGAAGGATCGGGAATACAAAGGAAACGGAAAGGCTTATTTTCCCCTCCCAGATCCAAAGGCTCGACCTGAGGGGAAAAGATAGCCGAAAAATCGAGAGGGACGAAGAGCTCTTCCCGGCCCCAGGCTCGCTTCAGCACTTCCTCAGGATTATAGCTCCCGCCTTTGAACTCGACCTCCCACTTGCCCTGGAAAAGCAGGCGGTTGGTCTTGAGGAGCCGCATATAACTTTCGGGCTGTTTGCGGAAGGAGTGGCTGCCGTAGTGGTGCACAAAAACGTCCTCTGCCACGGCTAACCGATAGCCCGCCAGCTGCGCCCGCAGGCAGTAATCGTCGTCCTCAAAATTGCCTGTACCAAAGAGGGGGTCGAAACCGCCGATTTCCTCCAGCAACTCGCGCTTCATCATCCATAGGAAGCCTATCAAGCGGTTAACCACCGTCAGTTTTCCCGCTCTCTCCCGATGCCAGCGGGCTGCCCAGTCAGGAAAAGAAGCAAGGTCAGGAGGTGAAAGGTTTGTCCCCTGAAAACCAGCGGCGTAGTTGGTGCATGGCCCCACAATACCTAAGCGGGGATTAGCAGCGAAAGCTGCCAGCAGATAGCTAGCCCAGTAAGGAGATACCACCACATCGTTGTTCATCACCACGAGGTAATTCCCTTCCGCTACAGCTAGGCCCAAATTGCAACCTAAAGGATAACCCAAATTATCTCCTGGCTTTATAACCTTCACCTTCTCCCGGTGCTTCGCAACTACATCTTCCAGAAACTCTGCCATCTCTCGGCTACCACTATTATCTACCAAGATAAGCTCTATAGGATAATTAGTGAACTTAAAAAGTGCATCTACCGATACGCGGGTAGGCCCTATGTCGCCATAAACAGGCATTACAACACTTATTAGCTCCTTCTCGGAAGAAAAGCAGTAAACCCCTCTATCCACTTTGTCTTCACGAGCCCGGTTAACACGCTGTTGTAGAAGATAGGTATTCCCTTCCACATTTTTGCCTGGCTTGGGCGAAACCTGCAGGGCCTGAAGCAAGGCTTTCCGCAAATCGAACCTGACTTTGTCGAAAGAGTAACGGGTCTGAATACAAGCCCTTCCATTTTGGGAGAGCTTCTCCCACAAAGCCTTATCTTGATAAAGGCGCTGGACGGCCGCGGCAAATGCTTCAGCAGTATCGGCTATCAAGACGTGAACTCCATCTTCCAAATCCATCCCCTCTGCTCCCACCGGAGTGGTCACTACCGGTAGACCAGCCGCGAGCGCCTCACCGATTTTCCCCTTCATTCCCGCGCCGTATCGTAGTGGTACTACAGCCACACGGGCGCTTCGCAGGTAAGGCTCCATCTCCGGAACGTAACCGGTCACGACCACGTTCCCCGGCGCAGTCTGCGCCCTGCTCTTCAGAGAAGGAGGGGGAGCGTTACCTACCACCGTGAAGGTAAGGGAGGGGTCGGAAGTTACTAGTAGGGGCCATATTTCGTCTAAGAACCAATGTATGGCATCCACATTCGGAGTATGGAAGAAATTACCTACAAAGAGGAGGCCGTTGCGTTCGACAAAGTCAGGGGTTTGCGGCCACGGTTCGTGGATGTTGGGGATAACGACCACCGGGGTGGTTTTTACCAGCGTATCAAGGAGTTCCTTTTCCTTTCCAGTTATAGCCACCACTACGTCTGACTTAGCATACACAGCCAGTTCTCGCCTTTGCGTATCTTGCCACCCGGATTTAGAAGATGAGATGCCATTTATCTCGGCCATGCGCTTTTCCCGGAGAAAGTGAAGGTCGCAGCTATCAGTCACCATCCTAGCTTCTGGGAAAAGGGCACGGAGGGGTTCCATAAAAGCTTCTGCCGTCTGGTAGGTGTGGAACCACACGACATCCGGCCTAAAATCCAACGCGAAACCAAGAAGCTTTCTCTTGATTTCTTCTTGCTCACCTGCATTGTTTACGGGCCATTCTGCCCCGTAGGCCACATCAACTCCCATCCTCTGCAACATATCCAGGTACTCGTCCATTCTCCAGGAACAGTAGCAGAAAAAGCCTAAGGTGTGTCCTTCTTCGAGCATAAGCTGGATGAGCTGCAGAAGTCGCTGGCTACCCGAGGCGCGATCGTAAACTGGCGGAACATGCTCCACAATCAGAATACGTAGCGGAGGCACGCGCCGCACAGCCAGCGGGACTACCTCAAGCAAAGGAGGCCACTGCCGGGAGAGCTCCTGCCGCCACTTCTGATAAAATTTCTCGCGGTTGATAACCTGATAGCGCTTGAAGCCTGAACTGAGATCCCGGCCCGCAGTAGCTCCTTCCAGATGGATCACTCTGGCCTTGGGTTCAAAAACCACTCGCCAGCCCCTGGCCCTCAGGGAAAAACAGAGGTCGGTGTCCTCATAATAAGCAGGAGCATAAAGAGGATCGAAAGCACCAGCAGCCCAAAAAGCTTCGGCTTTCACCAAAAGAGCAGCAGCGCTACAGTAATCAACGTCCCGGCGCTCGTTGAATTCCGGTAAATCTGGTGCGTGGCCTCTGCCGTAGTTCCACGCCGACCCATCCTGAAAGACAATGCCGCCTGCTTCCTGCAACCGACCGTCAGGGTAAAGAAGCATGGCGCCTACCGCACCCACTTGGGGCGGGTCAGCCGCTTCTAGTAGTGCTTCGAGCCACCCCGGTTGCGGTTCGGTGTCATTGTTGAGAAAAACCAGGTATCTCCCCCGCGCCATTTCTGCTCCTAAGTTAGCCGCCGGCCCGAACCCTAGGTTGCGCTCAAGGGGCAAAAGACGAACCCAGGAAAGCTCCTGCAAAAATTCCCGCGAACCGTCGGTAGAGCCGTTGTCTACTACAATCACTTCATAGCTGATCCTATCGCCGGAGTTGGCCCTTATGCTGTTTAAGCATCGCTCGAGGCACGCAAGCCCGTTCCAATTAACTATTACTATTGACACCTCCGGTTCATCAGGGCTCTTGTCCCAAACCGCTCTTCTGGCAACCAAGATGATTTGCAGGGCGGAAAGCTCCATCAGCTCCCGGTCGCTAACGTGCTGCATAGCCAGCCGCCCCAACTTTATATTTCGGGGCAAACGAGAGGGATTAGGCGGGAATGCAAACCGGACATCAGGCACAAAAGCGGTTTCACAAATTTTTAAACCTGCTTCTTCCAGCATCTTTCTGGCAGTAGCTGCAGTAAAGAAGCGAAGGTGATCTCGGTCGAAAATACCCTCGGATCTGTACTGCCATGAACCATCGGAGATACTTTTTATTTCCATAAAATTGCGCAGATTAGGCAGGCTGACCACCATCAGCCCGCGCTTGCTAAGCAGAGACGCCAGCTTCTCAACAACCCCCCAAGGATCGGTTAAGTGCTCCAGCACATCGGCCAGGACGATAACATCGAAGCCGCCGGGCGGGGGTTCGAGGGAGAGCTTTTCAATGTTCCCTACAATCACTTTATCTAATATCTGTTCTGCCTCTGCTGCTACCTGGGGAAGTATCTCTACACCGTGGACTACAACCTCCGGATTCCTCTCCTTAAGAGCCTTACCCAACATGCCTGCTCCGCAGCCCACGTCCAGTACCGTTCGCGCCCAATGAGGAATCCGGGTGAGGATCTCCGGGCGAATCTTGTGATAATAACCCTCGCATAGGCGGCTATTGGAAATCAACTTTCCCCTCTCCCCCTTACTGTGAAATACAGGTTTTTCGCCCACTCCCGCCAGCGGTCAAGCATATCAATTTCTTGGCGGACTTCCTTCTTCCACTCAAGCAATTGAAGCCTAGCTTCCTCCTCGGTAGCCAGAATCTCTCTAACCAGAGAAACTGCTGGCTCGCCGGAGGGAAGCGAACCCTCCTTCTCCAAGAGACGGCGCAGGCACTCTTTAGCTGCTAGTATATGCTCTAAACGCTCCTTTTGCCTGTTGGTGATAGCTTCTCTCTGAAGCCGGGCCAGTTGCAACCATGTCTCAAGTATCCTTTCGGACAAAAGTTACACCTCCGGGCCCTTAAAAGAAGGCGGAAAACTGACGCCTGCTCTCTGGGAAACGATTCCGGCCCAAGCTTCGCGCAGTTCGCGCAGGTGCTGTTGCACTTCTCGTAAAACCTCCGTGTCTTTGGCTACATTGGCCGCAAAAAGGCGGGACAAGAAGAAGTCATAAACCCTTTCGAGATGCTGGCTTATTTCGTACTGGTGGTTCAGTGAGTTCTTAAGCTCGGTCACTATCTCTTCCACCCGGATGATTAGCCTATTGGCCTCGGCGAAATCCCGTGCCTCAATAGCTCCTATGGCCCGGGAAAGAAAGTTTATGGCGCCATCGTAAAGCATAAGGAGCAAGCGCTCCGGCGGCGCGGTGTTGACCGCCATCTCCAGGTACTTGTTAACTGCCTCCATAGCTTTCCCCTCCTGAATTTACTACTTATTCAGCTGAGCAAACTTCTGGGCCAGCCAACTGCTCTGGGCGTTGAGTTGGGCCAAAAATTCTTCCATAGCAGTAAATTGTTGCCACAAGACTCTCTCCCTCACCTTCAGCCGCTCCTCCATAGAGCGAATTTGGTCCTCAATACTACGTATTTCCTGGGAGAAGTAGTTGTCTTTAGCCTGAAGGAATCCCACCCCAGTAGTTCCGGTGCCCGTAAGCCAGAGATTGAGAATTTTACTTAAGCGCACAGCCACGCCATCGGCCTGACTAGGAGAAGCGCTACCCGAATTTTGCGAGAATAGTTGGGCCACCTTATCAGGAGCTTGGCTCAAAGTCTGGGAAAGTTTAGTATCGTCTATGCTCAAGGTAGGGGCTTCGCCCGAAGTGGTTACTCCTATACCGCTCAGGCTATTGTAGGGATAAGGGAGATTGCTCACGAAGTCCGAGATCCAGCGCCGTAGGCTACTCTGGAGTTGGTAAAGGGAAGCATCGCCCATGAGAACACCGGCCGTTTTGGTGTTGGGGTCGTACTTGGTGTATTCGGAGATATCCTGCATAAGGGCATTGTATTTGTCAACAAAGTTTTTAATCTTGTCTTTTATAGCTTGTACATCAGTGGTGATATTGAGGGTAACCGAGCCAGCTCCTTGCAGCTGAAGGGTAACCCCAGGAATAGCATCAGTGACCGTGTTGCTGTTGCGGGTAAGTTGGAGGCCATTAACGGTGAAAACCGCATCCTGAGCCGGTGTTAGCTGGTTGGCCACGGCACCGGTAGAAGTGAGGATGCCAAGGCTCTGTAGTACTTTGGTGGTGGCATCGTCCACAAAACTAATGGCGCCAGCACTACCGGTAGTTTGGCTGGTAATGACCAGGCGGTAGCTGCCAGTCTGCTGCAGTACCACCGTGGCTGTGACCCCCGCCCCAGCGGCATTTATTTTATCGCGTATAGAGTACAAAGAGTCGGTGGTTGCTACAGTTATCGATTTTCCATTGATTTGGAAGGTACCGCTAAGATTTAAAGCTGCCGTAGGATCGGCATAAGCATTAGAAGCCACACTCTGAGCCTGCGCCAGTTGCGTTACGGTTATATTATAGGTACCTAACTGAGCCGTACTGAAAGCCTGCGCCGTTAGTATGGATGCGTTAGAGGAAACAGCCGCTTTGGCCGCGAAGGTAGAGGAAAGGGTCAGATCGAAAAGGGCGGCGTTCAGAGCATTAAGGTCCTGTCCTATCTTCTGCCAGGCTGCTTTCTGCTGCTCCAACCTGGCTTCCTTCTGCTGGAGAAGCTCTATAGGCTTTCTTTCCAGGGCCATGAGCTTATCGATAATGCTCTGGGTGTCCAGCCCCGAAAAGATGCCCACTATTCTCATATCGGCCATACACATCACACCCTTTCTTCAAAAAGAATCCCTACCAGGCGCATCATCTCCGCCACCATGTCCAGGATGCGCTTGGGCGGTATTTCACGCACCACCTCGCCCGTCTCGCGGTTCACCACCTGAACGATTATGTCGTGGGTGGCCTCATGGATCCGGAAGCGAAGGTCATAATAGGTGACTTCCAGCAGGAGGTTAAGCCGGTGTACCACTCCTTCTATCGCCTGCCGATCTCCTTCTTCCAGACGAAGCTTCAGCTGTTTCCCTTCCTCCTTGGAAGCTCCGGCTCCTGTCTCCTCTACAGGACGGAGGGTTACGTCAGCTAAGCCTTCTATCCTCTCCACGTGCACCTTCTTTCACCTCAGCAAAAGATTCCATCTTTTGCAAAAGGGAGAGAAGACTCTGTAAAAGCTCGTTCCGTGGAAAAGCTTTTAGCCCTTCTCTGGCTACTTCTGCAGCCTCCTCGTACCGTCCAAGAAAAGTGAGCTCCTTTATGAGTGCGGTATACCACGAGAAATCTCCCTTCCCTCCTTCCAGTGCCTGCTGGTAAAAGACCACCGCCTCCTCGTGAAATCCCTTATCTGCCGCCACCTTCCCCAGAACTACGAAGCCCTCGGCGTCCCTGGCCCCTCCCTGCACCGCTGCGATGATCTCCTCTGCCGCTAGCTCGGCAAAACCGTGGCGGTAAAGAAGCTTGCCGAGCTCCATCCTCCGCCTAGGTTCGGGCAGGAAGTCAAGCAAAGGCAAAGTTTTTTCGAACTCGTCGAAGGCCTCCAGCTCTAGGAGCGTGCTCAGGAGTTCCAAAACTGTCCGCAGGACTTCTTCCTCTTCATCCGGCAAGGGAAGGGGAGCCTCTGCCTTTCCTGCCAAGCAGGCGATGAAGCTAGAGTAGATGCGGCAGCAAAGAGCATAGCTTTCCGGAAGCGACTCTATAAGCTTGCGCGCCTCCCTCACCTTGCCCTGAAGAGCAAGGATAAAGGATCGGCGGAGCCGAACCTCTGGATGCTGGAAGCCGGAAAGAACTTCGGCCGCTTCGGTGTAACGCTTAAGGCGGAGAAGCGCCCACGCCATAGCCAGAGCAAGCCGGGAGGAAGAAGGATTGTGAGCCAACGCGCCTTTTAAGAATTCGACGGCCTCCACATGGCAATCGGCATCGGCCAGAGCCCGCGCCACCACGAGGCAAGCTTCCTCATCTTTAGGGTCGACTTCGTTAAGCAGGGTCCGGCTCGCTTCCCCCGGCCCGCGGGTGAGGGTGAGCCTAACCAGCCGATCGAGGGCGGGGTAGAATTTGCGTTGGCAGGACCAGGCACGGCGGTAGGCTGAAATGGCCTGATCCCGGTTGCCTTCCCGCTCTTCCACTTGGCCGAGTAAGTGCCAGGCCAGGTAGCTCCCCACCCCCCGCTGGGTGATGAAGTGGACGGCTGATTCTCCTCGGGCCAAGCACTCTTTAAAGGAAGCCCTGGCTCGGGCAAGATCCCCTCGGTCTAAGTGAACACAGCCTTCAAGGAACCAGAGGTCGGTGTAGTCAGGATAGACCTCTTTAGCATCGGCCAGGACTTTGAGTGCTTCTTCGTACCGGCCGAGAACCTCTAAGCAAAGAGCTATATTGCGTACCAGGATAGAGGCGTGGCTCACCGCTAGATCGGGCAGATACTTGAAGGCAGTCTGAAACTCCCTCAACGCTTTGAGAAAGTCTCGTCGACGCAAATATTCTACTCCCAAGTTAAAACGGTTAAAGGAATCTTCGGGATTTTCCCGCACCGCCTTTTCTAACAGGGCCAGGTTACGGGCCACCTTTCGCTTTCCCCTCACCGAGTTGGAAAGATAACCGTAGTGATTTATCTTGATGTTGGTGTACTCGATCTTTCCGCCGTGCTCCTGAATGACAGGACCGATCTGCTCGTGGATACTGCCGCGAAAGCGGTATTCTGGCCGGTTGCGGAAGATTCGGACCGATGGGTTGAGTACTGCATCTACCCCTTCCCGCTCACCTACGAAGTTAACCACAATAACCGAATAGGCATCGGCCGTGCCTGCGTTCAGGATTTGCCTGAGCTTCTCCCCTTCCCCCTCGGCCAACTCCTCGTCGGCGTCAAGGAATATAATCCAGTCCCCCGTAGCCTGGTCGAGAGAAAAGTTGCGAGCCTCACTAAAGTCCCCCGTCCATGGGAAGAAGCAAACCTTGGCCCCGAACCCCCGGGCAATTTCCACCGTGCGGTCGGTGGAGCCAGTATCGACCAAGATGATTTCATCCACTACTCCTCTAACACTGGAAAGAAGGCGAGGAAGGTCCTCCTCCTCGTCCTTGGCAATGACGCAGAGGGAAAGCAAACTCACACTATTCACCTCCTCATTCTAAGTAATCGACCTCACTTCCTCTACCTTTAGCTGTTAAAGGCAAAAAGGCAGGCATTTGGTGCCTGCCTTTTTCAGATCCCGCGCTTCGGCGGGTCTTAACGCAGAAGCTGCAGCACAGCCTGAGGAGCCATATTGGCTTGAGCGAGAACCGCCACACCCGCCTGCTGCAGTATCTGAAGCCGCGTAAAGTTCATCATCTCCTGAGCCATGTCTACATCGCGGATGCGGGACTCGGAAGCCTGCAGGTTCTCTGCTGCCACGCTCAAGTTGGCAATGGTGTGCTCCAGCCGGTTCTGGACAGCACCCAGATTGGCACGCATCATGGAAACATAGCTTATGGCTGCATCAATAGAAGCAATAGCATTGTTGGCAGCCAAGCTGGTGCTTACATCGAGAGCATTAACCTGGAGGGCGGCGCTGTTAGCAGCACTTATACTTATCTGGATACCTTGACCGGTATTAGCGCCGATCTGGAACCACTTATTAACAAACGAACCATCAAGTAGCTTCTGAGTATTAAACTCCGTCGTAGTGGCAATGCGGTCGATTTCCTGAACTAGCTGGTTAATCTCGGCCTGGATAGCCTGCCGGTCTTGAGTCGTCAAGGTATCGTTAGACGCCTGTACCGCTAGCTCCCGCAGGCGCTGTAAAATGGCGTGGGTTTCGTTAAGCGCTCCTTCCGCCGTCTGGATGAGGGATATGCCATCCTGGGCGTTGCGGATGGCCTGGTTGAGGCCCCGGACCTGGCTGCGCAACTTTTCGGAGATGGCCAGGCCCGCCGCGTCGTCGCCGGCACGGTTGATCCTCAAGCCCGAAGAGAGCTTCTCCATGGACTTGGCCAAGAGGCTTGCCGTCTGGTTGAGGTTGCGCCAGGCGTTTAGGGCCTCAAGGTTGTGGTTAATCCGCAGGCTCATGCGTTATCCTCCTCCCTACTCGAAGGATTTGTTCACTTTTCGCCACCGCGCGGAACCCACCCCTGCCGGTCGGCCGCCCCGTAGGGGTGCAAAGCCCTGCGGCTTTTCACTCCTGTTAATCGTCAACTGGGATCTTAAACTTTAGACCCTAGCTATAAAAATCGACGGCTTAGGAATAAAGTAAATATTTGGGCGTGTATGCGGCAAAAGATCCAGGATAAGCTCGGGAGGTTTAGGGAGCTCGGCCGCCAGGTCGGCCACCGAGCTCCCCTTCTCTATAGCCGCCAGGTAGTCTCCTTCCTCGGCCCAGCGGCCGATGGCCTCTAAAGCCGCCTTTTTGCCTTCCTCCGCCCCTTTAGCCCCAATGTCCCAGGGAGAGAGAAGACCGATTTCCCGCCAGCACCGGCTCTGATCTATGGACACGTAGAGAAGCTGCAAGGGTTACAAGCCCCCTTTAGCGTAAAAAGTCCACCAGCGAGGGTTGGAGCAGGCGAGCACCCACCGCCAGGGCGGCCCGGTAGACGTTCTCCTGGGTCTTCAGGTCCACGATGGTGCGGGCCATATCGGCGTCCTCGGTCTGGGAAAGCAAGCGGGTGAGGTCGGCTTCATTGGTCTCCAGCCGTTCCATCCCCATCTCCAGCCGTTTCACCTTGGCGCCTACTTTAGAAATAATCCCTAGAAGACTATCTATATGCTGATCAAGTTCTTGGAGACACTTAGAGGAAACAGTTGTGACTTGTCCGCTTTGTAGGCCGTTGCGAAGTTCAGTTAAGCTATTAATTATAGCGGGGAAAATATCTATGCCCGGGACACTTACCTGGACTGTAGTACCAGGTGCGATTTCATAAGAGATAGTGTTAGAATTACCCTGCCAGATATAAACAGGATTGCCCTGCGAGTCGTTGCCGGATTGGTAACATGGAGGCTTATCAGTCTGGGTTCCTGCGAATACATAACGTCCTGCATAGTTGGTGTTAGCCACATCAACTAAGTGCTGCCGCAACTGTTCCACTTCTTGAGCTAAAGCTTGTAACGCTCCAGGAGGAAGATCAGAATTGGCTCCGGCCACGGCAAGCTCCCTGGCCCGCTGGACGGTCGCCAGGGCGTCGCGCAGAGCCGCCTCGGTGGTGTTGAGCCAGTCCACCGCGTCCGCCATGTTCTTGTGGTACTGCTGGTTCTCCGCCAGCTGGGCCCGGAGCCTTAAAGCGCTCATTACGCCCAGAGGATCGTCAGAAGGGCGGTTGAGCCTCCGGCCAGAAGAGAGTTCCTCTTGACGCTTGGCGATTTGCTCGAGGCGGCTGTTAAGGTCGCGCAGGAAGGTGGTGACCAGCATGTTGGTAGTTACGCGCACGACTCTACGCCTCCTTTAGCGGCCCACCAGGCCGGTGCGGTTGATAAGGATGTCCAGGGCCTCGTCGAGTATGGTCATGGCCCGCGCCGCCGCCGCATAAGCGTGGCTGAACTTCATGAAGTTAGCCATCTCCTCATCGAGCGAGACGCCCATCACCGCCTGGCGGCGGTTCTCCAGCTGATCGACGAGAAGCTTCTCGTTCTCGGTCATGCGCACCGCCTGGACGGTCTGGATGCCCACCCCGGCCACCAGGCCGCGATAGAAGTCTCCGAAGGTACCGGTCGGAGAAGAAGGAGGCATGGTTTTATCGTTTGCCAACCGAGCTAGGGCCAAAGCATTGGAGCCGTCGCCAGGTAGCAAAAGAATGCCCAGCTGTTGCAACACATGGGTTGTAGGGTCATCGGCAAATTGAATAGTAGCTGCCTGGCTATTGCTGGTGATTACCAGCTGGTACTGGTTTCCACTTGCCTGTACAGTAGCTGTTACACCAGCTCCAGTGCTGTTTATCTTAGTCGCTATCGAGTTTAGTGAGTCGGAGGGCACTAAAGCTACTGAACTCCAACTTACTGAATTTGATAGCTTGATTTGAAAAGTACCATTGAGGTTAAGGGGCGTCGCGGGATCAGGATAAGTATTAGAAGCTATAGTGAAAGGGTTGGCGTTAATTACATTAGCAGTAGCGGCGGCTAATGCAGCAGGAGTATTAAGTACATCATTGCTTAGCGTTATATCAGCTGCCCCGTTGCCTGCGAAAAAGCTCCTACCTGTTTGTCCATCGAGCCCGTATCCTTGCTGATGTATTTGATTAAATTCGGTAATAAGAGTGCTTGCCAGGCTATTCAAATCCACCATGACTTGACCTACATAATTCTTAACCTCTAATAACCCTTTGAGCTGACCCGTCTGGAAATTCACACGAGTGGTAGTGCTAGTAGGAGAGGCGGGAGTCCATACAACCTGGCCATTAACCACTTGCCAAGAGTTGTAGCTAGATCCATTTACCAATTGTTGACCTCCGACCAATACTGTTACCTGCCCATCCGGCTGCTCCTGAACGGTGAAATCGGTCCACCTGCTCAGCTTATCCAGCAAGAGATCCCGTTGGTCTAAGAGGTCGTTGGGGTTGTCTCCCACCGCCAGCGAGCGGGCTATCTGCTGATTTAGATCGGCTATTTGCTGGGCCAGCGTATTGACCTCGTCCACCCCCACTTTTAGCCTGTAGTCGAGGTCCTCCTGCAGAGCCTGGAGCTCCCCGTAAAGGTGCCTAATGGTCTCGCACAGGGTCTTGCCCTCTTCTATCACGGCCGTGCGGACGGCCAGGCTTTCCGGGTTCTTGCTGAGCTCCTGCCAGGCGTTGAAGAAGGAGGTCAGCGCCGCGCCCAGGCCGTTGGGGCTGGGCTCGTTTAAGATGAGCTCCACCTTTTGCAAGGCGTCGCGCCGGGCCTCCCAGAAGCCCAGGCGGCTGTTCTCCTCCCGCCACTGCCGGTCCAAGAACTCCTCCCGCACCCGTTTAATTCCCCTTATGTCCACGCCGGTGCCCAGCTGCCCCGGCATTCCCGGACGCATGACGGAAGGAATGGTGTAGGCGGAGGAAGCCGCCAGTTCCACCCGCTGCCGGCTGTAGCCGGGAGTGGAGGCGTTGGCTATATTATGGGAAGCGGTTTCCATGGACCGCTGCATGGCCATGAGCGCCCTCAAAGTGGTCTCCAGCCCCAGGAAAGTGCTGATCAAGGCTTTAAAACCTCCTTTTTAGGCCCGCGCGTCAAGCCCTTCTCCTTTGGGTTGAAGCTTTTCCTTTAGCGCTTTCGCCTCTTCCGGCGTTATCTCTTCAGCTTCTTCCTTACCTTCACGGTAGCGGAAGATTCCTATCCTGCCGCTTCTATCCCTCTCGACGCGGAAGCGGTAGGGGTAGTTGAAGAGGGCCGCCGCCAGGTTCAGCTCTTCCACCAGGCGCACCAGTTCCTCTTCCGGCCAGGTGCGGTTGCGGGCTAAAGAGAGCTCTTTCTCCGCCACCACGTCCGGGCGCAAGACAGCCAGGCCCTCGTATAAGATCTGCGATTGCAAGCCACCCGCTCCTACTTTCACCCTTCCACCTTCTCAAACCGAGCAGTCGAGCGCCTTTACGCCCAACCGCTGCCACAACCTCACCGTCTCCAGGTCAAGCGCCACGGCCCGGGTAAGCAGAAGGCGCAGCCTTTCCCTGGCCTCCCGCAAGGCCGCCACCGCCTCCCCTAGCCCCGGTGTTGCAACCGGCCCTTCCAGGCCCACCTGGAAAAGGGAGCGCAAGATTTCTTCCGCCTCCGCCGTGGCCGCTAACAGTTCGTCCGGTGAGTTGCTTTTCAACGCCTCCACCTGGCGGTTCACGGCCTCGGCCAGGTCCCAAATTAGCTTCAAGAGATCTTCCTGCTTGCCCGGCATTTACCTACACCCGGCGGTCGAGCCGGTGCTCCTGAAGCATCCCTTCGGCGATCTTGCGCAGGTCGGGGCGGTACTCGCCGCGCTCGATCTTCTCCTTCAGCTCCCGCACTTTTTCCTCCCGCACCTCGGGAAGCTGCCGCAGCTCTTCCCGCAGCCGGTTGAGGCTCAAAGCCTCCGGCGAGAGGGAAAGGGTTACTCCCTCCTCCGGGGCCTTGGCCTTGTCCCGCTTGGCCTCTTCCCGACGTACCTGCTCCGCTCCGTAAATCTGCAGGAGCTTCTGCAGCTCGGTCCGGTCTATCTTCATGCTCCGACTCTCCCTTTCGTCACCGGTTCTCTGTGAGAGTAATCGTCAACCGGTGGGCAATTCTTTAGCCCACCGCCGCCAACTCTTCCTCCAGGCATTTGGCCTCCAGGCGGCAGGACTTGGGTTGCACCAGACCTCTCACGTCCAGGATCAGAGCCACTCTGCCGTCTCCCAGGATGGTGGCCCCCGCTATGCCCGGTATGCGCCCCAGGTACTCGCCCAGCGACTTGATGACGATCTCCTGCTCCCCCAAAAGCTCGTCCACCACCAGGCCTGCCCTTTTGCCCCCGCCCAGGTTAACCACGACCACATAAAGGTGCGGGATCGATCTGGGCTGGCCGCCGAAGAGCTCGGCCAGGGAGAAAAGGGGAAGCACACTTCCCCGCACGGGCACCACTTCCATGTCCTTCACCCGGCGCACTTCCTCCCGCGATACCTTGAGGGTCTCCAGCACGGAGGTCAAGGGAAAAGCATAGGTCTGCCCCTCCACGCTCACCATGAGGGCGCGGATGATGGCTAAGGTGAGGGGAAGCTTGATGGAGAACTTGGTTCCCTGGCCCGGACGGGAGCTCACCTCCACCGTCCCGTTTATCTGCTCGATCTGCTTGCGCACCACGTCCATGCCCACGCCCCGCCCAGAAAGGTCAGTCACCTGCGAGGCGGTGGAAAAACCGGGCTGGAAGATGAAGTTGTAAAGCTCTTCCTCCGTGAGACGGGAGGCGGTTTCCGGGTCCACCAGCCCCAGAGACACGGCCTTTTGCCTCACCCTCTCCGCGTCTATCCCCCGCCCGTCGTCTTCCACCTCGATGACGATGTGGTTCTCCTGGTGATAGGCCTTGAGCCTGATGGTGCCCACGCGCGGCTTCCCCAGGGCTTCCCTCTCCTCCGGTGGCTCGATGCCGTGGTCCACCGCGTTGCGCAGCAGGTGAATGAGCGGGTCGCCGATGACCTCGATGACGTTGCGGTCGAGCTCCGTCTCTTTCCCTTCCACCACGAAGTTGATCTCCTTGCCCAGCTTGTGCGCCAGATCCCGCACCATGCGGGGGAAGCGGTTGAAGAGCTGCCCCACCGGCAGCATCCGGGCCTTCATGATCTGCTCCTGGAGTTCATTGGTGAGCTGCCCCAGGTGGTTGGAAACCTCCTCCAGTACCTCCACCAGATCGTCGGAGCCGTAGCGCTGCTCGAAGATCTCCACGATGCGGTCGAGCCGCGTGCGGTTGATCACCAACTCCCCCACCAGGTTCATGAGCTCGTCCAGCTTCTGAACGTCCACCCGCACCGTCTTGGTAGGGGCCAGACCGGTAGGAGAAGCGGCGGCCGGCCTCTTTTCCTCGCGGGTAGCGGCAACCTCGCGATGCTCGGCCGGGCGCTGTTCTAAAGTTACGGGGGTGACCTCCACTTCCACGATCTCGGAGACAGTAAGCAGCAGGTGGCGCAGGCGTCCAGGGTCCTCCTTGGTGAGAAAGATAAGCTCAAAGGAGCGCTCGTATTCCCCTTCCTCCAGCTCTTCCACCGGCGGGGTGGCCTTTATTATCTCCCCCAGAGGCTCCAAGGTGCGGAAGACGAGGAAGGCTCGCACCCCCTTCATCTGGCAGTCCTCTGCCACCGTCACTTTTATGTGGTAGGCCTGGAAGCCCCGGATCTGGGCCTCGTAGATGGTGGCCTCCTCCGCCTCGGTAAGCCCCGCTTTGGTCCCCCCGGCGGGCCGGGAAGCAGGTGAGGTTAGAGGCCTGGCCTCGCGGAAGCCCCTGAGCTTGGCCACCACCGGACCTATCTCCGGTGCTTCCCTGCTGGGATCGAGGATGCAGTCGCGCAGGGCCTTAAGCACATCTAAGGCCTCGAAGAGGGTGTCCACCACCTGCGGGGTGACCTCCAGCTCCCCCCGGCGCAAAAGATCGAGCAGGTTCTCCATCTCGTGGGTGAGGTTGGACATGTCCTCGAAGCCCATGATGGCCGAGGAGCCCTTGACGGTGTGGGCCGCGCGGAAGATCTCCTGCAGAGCTTGTGCGTCTCCTCCTTCCCGCTCCAGCACCAGCAAGTTGTCGCTTATGACCTGGATCTTCTCCTCCAGCTCGTCCAGGAAAACGCTTAGCGTCTCTTGGTCGAACACGCCTTACACCGCCCTTCCTTCCAGGGAAGAGATGTCGGCTTCGGCCAGGGCCTCCTTCTCGTGCTCGTAAAGGACCTTTTCCAGGTCGAGCAGTATGATCATGTCCTCCTGCCAGAGGGCGATCCCCCGCAGGTAGGCCACATCGATGCCGCTAACCACGGCAGGGGGAGGCTCTATCTTGTCCGTGGGAATCCTCAGCACTTCCAGCACGGCGTCCACGATCATACCCACCGTCATGCCCCCCATCTCCACGATCACTATGCGGGTCGAGCGGTCGGGCTCTTTGAGAGGGAGGCCGAAACGGCGGCGCAAATCGATCACCGGAATTATCCTTCCTCTGAGGTTTATGACTCCCTCCACGAACTCGGGAGCGCGGGGGACCTTGGTGACACTCTCCATGCGGATGATCTCCACCACCGAGCCCACGTCCACCCCGTAGGTCTGGTCGGCCAGGCGGAAAACTACCAGCTGCTCCTCGTGCTTTTCCTCGGGCATGCAAACTTCCCCCTTTTAACCTGCCTTGCGCAAAGCTTTCTCTTGCTCTTTAATCGGTCACTATCTGCCGACCCTTTAACACTCTTCCTGGTTCCACCTGCCACCCGGGGATTTGAGGTGAAATGGCGAAGCGCCCTGAGGCTGTGGGCTTTCCTGCGGAGGAAGCGACTGCGGTCAGGTGCAGGCCGAAGCGGGCATCTCTCCCGGTTTCTACGGAGTCACCTTGGGCGACTGAGGCTGCAGGTACTGCTCGGGCAGCACTCCCGGCTCGGCTTTCTGGTAGGTAGAGCGCAGGACCACAAAGTCCACGCGGCGGTTCATCTGCCGATGCTCCTCAGAGTCGTTGGGGACAAGGGGGCGGTACTCGGCGTAGCCGCAGGCGCAAAGCCGCTGCGGCGGGAAGTTTACCGTGTGGATGAGCTCCTCCACTACGCTGGTAGCCCGGGCCACCGAAAGCTCCCAGTTAGAGGGGTAGCGGGGCGTGTGGATAGGAAGGTCGCAGGTGTGCCCCTCTATGCGCACACAGTTGGGCATCTTGAGCAGAATTTTCCCCACTTCCCGGACGATTTCTTTGGCCTGG
The DNA here is from genome assembly GCF_003368535.1 of Ammonifex thiophilus. GTDB lineage: Bacteria > Bacillota > Desulfotomaculia > Desulfotomaculales > Ammonificaceae > Ammonifex > Ammonifex thiophilus. Next base: position 288,984 of record NZ_QSLN01000001.1, on the reverse strand, counting down.
GGGGTAAGTTCGGCGGAGCCTATGGGAAAGAGCACCGTGTCGAGCACGCTCACCACCAAACCTCGTTCCTCTATCCGGGCGGTTATCTTGGCCTGCAGCCCCTTCTCCCGGGCGTACTTTTCTATCTCCGCTTTGATTTTTTCTAGTTGCAGGCTTTCTTCTCCCCCGCCGGAGAGGGCGAACCTAGTGTCCTTGCCCGGCTCGAACTCGGGGGCGCCGGACACCACCGCCGGGCCCTGCCCTTCAAGGATCATGCCGGCCCCTCCCCCCAGGGCGCGGGAGAGGGCTTCGGCTATGCCAGCAAACTTCTCAGCATCGATTTTGCTGAAAGTGTAGAGCACGATGAAAAAGATGAGCAGGAGGGTGATGAGGTCGGCGTAGGTAATGAGCCAGCGCTCCCGGCTGGCCTCGGCAAGCTCCCGCCTAGGAAGCTTCATAGGCTTCCTCTCCTTCCTCTGCCGCGGCCTGCTTGCGGTACCTGGGGCTCAGAAAAGCGGTCAGGCGCTCGCGAATGAGAATGGGGTTATTACCCGCTTGGAGGGCTAAAAGACCCTCCAGCATGATGCGGTGGGCCAGCTCTTCTTTAGCGCTCAGGTTCTTGAGCCGGGCGGCTATGGGGTAGAAAATGAGGTTGGCGCTGGAGACGCCGTAAAGGGTGGCGGTGAAAGCCATGGCGATGGCCGGCCCCAGCGCCTCCGGCGAGGAGAGGTGGCTCAGCACGTGTATAAGCCCCATCACCGTGCCGATGATGCCCATGGTGGGCGCGTAGCCGCCGGCCTGGTTGAAGATCTCCTGGGCTATGCGATGCCTTTCCTGCATGGCGAAAAGCTCGGTCTCCATAATCGACTTGACCAGCTCCGGCTCGGTGCCGTCCACCACCAGCTGAATCCCTTTGCGCAAAAAGGGAGACTCGATTTCCTTAAGGTAATTTTCCAGGTACAGCAGGCCCTCCCGCCGAGCCTTCTCGGCCAAGCTCACCAGTTGCTCGATCAAGGCCCGCTCATCTATGGGCCGGTGGAAGAAGATCACGCGCAGCGCTTTAGGCACCACGGCCACCTCGTGAAGGGAAAAGCCAGCCATGGTGGCTCCCAGCGTGCCGCCGAAGATGATGATGAAGGAGGAAGGAGCTACCAGCTGGGCCACCGTTCCCCCTTCCAGCATGAAGCCCAGCAAAAGGCAGGCAATTCCCACCGTGATGCCTATCAGTGTGGCTATGTCCACCTTCCACGCCTCCTTCGACTTCAATTAACAGAATTCGTCTTAATCCGTCAATTTCCTTCTTCGGCACAGAAAGTCAATTTCCTTTGGCTTCCCGGAAAATTTTCGCTTCACAGGCGGAGGAGAAAGAAGAGGAGGAAGGAAAGCAAAGAGGCGGCGAGGAGCAAGGGGTGCATGGGCAAGAGGTCCCAGAGCCTGGCCTCTCTGCCCCAGAGCCAGAAATAGAAGCCCAGACAAGCGAAACCCATGAAGAGGAAGAAAATCCGGGTGAGCAGCCGGTCGAGGCTGTCGACGAAGCGCCTGAGGTCCGGGTTCTCCTGCCGCACCTTTATCTCTCCTCGGGAGAGCTGGTTCAGGATCAGGGAGAGCTGTTCCGGCAGCTTCATCCAGGCCTCGAGCAAGGCGGGAAGCTCGGAAGAGAGGAAGCGCTTGAGCCTTCTGGTGCTCAGCCTCTCCTTGGCCAGTTCCTTGGCGACAAGGGAGGCCAGGGTGGCGATGCTCACATTGGGAGCGAGCTGGCGCACCAGCCCATCGGCGTTCCCCAGGGCGCGGGCCAAAAGAGCCAACTCGGCCGGCACCCGCACGCGATGCCGGTAGGCTACCCGAAGCATGTCCGCAAAAGCCTCACCCAAAGGTACCTGGGAGAGGGGGACTTCATAGTACTTTTGCTCCAGGTACTCCACGTCGCGCCGGAGGGCGGTGAGGTTGACTTCCCCTTGTAGAATTCCCATCTGTAAAACGGTGCGCACGATGGCCTGGCTTGACTTGCGGCTGAGCCCAAGCACTAGGTTGCCTATCTGCTCCCGCAAAGAGGAGCTTAGCCGCCCCACTATCCCGAAGTCTATCCATGCCACCCGATTGCCGGGGAGGGCGAAGAGGTTGCCCGGGTGAGGGTCGCCGTGAAAGAAGCCGTCTATCAGCACCTGGTGCAGAAAGACTTCGGCGAAGCGCCGGGCCAACTCTTCTCGGTCTAGGCCCGCCTTTTCCAGAGCCTCAAGGTCGCTGAGCTTGATCCCCTTTACCTCCTCCATGGTGAGCACTGCCGGCCGGGTGTACTCGGGAAAGACGCGGGGAATGACGGTGTACTCGTAGCGGGAAAGGTTGCGGCGGAAAGTTTCGGCGTGCAGAGCCTCCACCGTGAAGTCGCATTCTTCCCGCAAGGCCTGCCCGAACTCCTCCACCATTTCGGCAAAGGGGTATATTTTCCCCCAAGGGGTGTGCTTTTCGGCCCAGCGGGCCACCCGTTTGAGGATGGCCAAGTCGGTCTCGATCACCTCCAGGACCCCCGGCCGGCGCACCTTCACCACCACCTCTTCCCCGGAGAGGAGCCGAGCCCGGTGCACCTGAGCGATAGAGGCGGAGCCCAGAGGCTCAGGCTCGAAGTAAGAAAAGAGAGAATCCAGAGGGCAGCCGAACTCCTGTTCGATCACCCGGACCATCTCTTCCGCCGCCAGAGGGGGTACGGTGTCCTGAAGGAGCGAGAGCTCTTTGATGTATTCCTCGGGCAGGAGGTCGGCGCGGGTGGAGAGGAACTGCCCCAACTTGACGAAAGTGGGGCCTAGCTCTATGAGGGCCAGGCGCAGCCGGCGAGCAGAAGAGGAGGGAGAAGGGGGAGGCTGGTGAGAACGCCGGGGCCAGAGAGGAAGGTAGTCTCCCAGGTAGCCCAGCCCGTGCTTCAAAAGCACCTGCCCTATTTCCCGGTAGCGCCTCGCCTCCCGGTAGTAACGCTGCAAAAAACTTAGCATTAAATCCTACCTCACCGTTCTGCCCTGCTTTAAGTAGTACTTCGCGCGTCTGCCCCAAAAAGAATTTGTCTAAGTCGGCTTTGAACTTTCAATCGTAAAAAAGCTGGTTGCCCAGCGGTCGGTTCCGGAGTATAATTAAGATTGAAGCTGAATTAAGATTGAAGCTGAGCGCCCGTAGCTCAGTGGATAGAGCGCTGGCCTCCGGAGCCAGGTCTTTGCGCAGGTTCGACTCCTGCCGGGCGCACCAAGGAAGCTCACAAGGTCCGCGTCCCCCAGTGCGGACCTTTAATGTTTTGGCGGCGGAAAATACACTTCTTTTACCCGCCAAAACATTATCCCCCGGCAAAAGCAGCGCTCCCAGCGGTAAGCGCCCTCAGAAGAGCGCTCCCGTACGTATCGCTCGATGGTCTCCCTCACTTCTGGCGTTATGTCCATGTACTGCCAGAAGAATCGCTCCAACTCCTCAACCGCCTGCTCTACCGGCACCGCTCCCCTCTGGACTTCGGTGCTGAAGCGCAAGGTAGGGCGGTAGCCGGAGGTGTAGAGGTAGAGAAAGGGGAAAATGATATCGGAGGGACTCCCGCCGATATCCTCTTTAAAGAAGTGTCGCCACAGTTCTTCATGCGCTCGATCCCACCGGGGACCGGCAAAGGCGCAGTAAAGGCAGCACTCGCGCGAAGCCTCTATGAATTTCAAAAAAGTGGTCGGGTCGTTTACTCCCGGCGTCATGGAAGCCAAAACCAAATCGAAGTGCCCCCGCCAGCCCTCCCGGTCGAGGTCCACTTCCTGCCAGGTGCTCCTGATGCAGGTTACAGGCAAATTCTCCCGCCGGGCCTGTTCCTCCAGGAACTTCAGCATCTCTCTGGAGGGCTCGAGGGCGGTGACCTCCATCCCCTCCCGCGCCAGCACCAGAGCGAACGTCCCGGGTCCGGCACCTATGTCCAGGACCCGCATGCCCGGCCGCAGAGCTCCTTCCTGGCGGAGTATGTCTAAGATCTCCTGCTGCCTTTTCCTTCCTTTTTCCCCCGTCACGTGGCGGGCAAAAGAGGGGGCTCTTTGGTCCCAAAAAGCTATCAGCTCTTCCTCGCTCCGCTTTCGCCGTCGGCTAAGCGGGCTTTCCCTGCGCGTCTCCTCCCAGAGGTTAAGCCAGAACTCCGGCCTGGCCAACTCCCCCATCAACCGCACGGGCTAACTCCCCTTTCCCTCGGTCTCCTGCGCTTCCCCAGCCTTTTCCGGCGAAGAGGCAGCCTTTACTTGGGAGATTTGGCGCGAGAGGTGGAGATTCTGGGCTCTGAGCTCCCTTATCTCCCGGCTCCGCCGCCACTCCCTCCCCACCCCCAGGATGAAAACCACCAGAGCCCCAGCTACCGCCGCCCCCAGGATTACCAGCACCAGAGAAACGTTGGAGAAACGCCAGCCGAGGAAGCGGATATCTACCGGCACCGCGTTCTGCACCGCAAAGACGGCCACCAACAGAGCGAAGACCAGGGCCAAAAGGAAGACTAGTTGCATTACTCTCTCTCCCTTCACCAGAAGCATCTCACCGGCTTAAAATAAAAGCATGGCGAGTAAAGTTTGCGCGGCCATCTGCCAGCTTAGAGTAACCGCCGACAAGAAGGCTAACCTGGCCCGAGCCCGGGAATTCATCCGCCTGGCCCGCTACCGGGGGGCTGAGTTGATAGTCCTGCCGGAGATGTTCGTTTGCCCTTACGCCAACCACCTCTTTCCTCTCTACGCCGAAAGCTTTCCCGCCGGGGAAGCCCTCTCCTTCCTGAGCTCGGTCGCCCGGGAGGAGAGGATTTTTCTGGTCGGAGGAAGTTTACCCGAAAAAGAAGGAGATCACCTTTATAATGCCTCTTTTGTCTTCGACCCGGAAGGGAAGCTCATAGCCCGCTACCGGAAGATGCACCTCTTCGACGTGGATCTGCCCCACCTCCGCTACCGGGAGTCGGAGATTTTCCAGCCAGGCAAGGAGGTCGTGGTCTTTCCCACTCCCTGGGGAGAAGTGGGCCTGGCCATCTGCTTCGACCTGCGCTTCCCCTCCCTCTTCCGGAAGTTGGTGCGCCGGGGAGCGAAGATCATAGCCGTGCCCGCCGCCTACAACCTAATTACCGGCCCGGCTCACTGGGAGCTTCTGGTCCGCTCCCGGGCCCTGGACAATCAGATTTACCTTTTAGGCGCCGCTCCCGCCCGCGACTACTCGGCTCCCTATGTCGCCTTCGGCCACTCCCTCATCGTGAGCCCCTGGGCGGAAGTGCTGGCCCGCGCCGGCGCCGGGGAGGAAGTGCTGACCGCCACCCTCGATCTCGAATACCTGGAGCGCGTCCGTCGGGAGCTGCCCATCCTGGGAAAGGATTAGCTCTTTCTTTCCCGCAGGTATCTTTCAGCGCTCATGGCGGCTACAGCGCCGTCGGCAACGGCGGTGACGATCTGGCGTAGGGGTTTTTGCCGCACGTCCCCGGCGGCGAAGAGACCGGGAGTGCGCGTGGCCATCTTCTCGTCGGTGATTATATAGCCGTGCCGGTCAAGGTCTACCAGGTCCTGCACCAGGTGAGAAGCGGGCTTCACCCCGACATAGATGAAGACGCCGCTTACCGGGAGAAAGCTCTGCTTGCCCGTGGTGACCTCCTCCAGTTCGAGCCCGGTCACCCCCTCCTCCCCCTTGATTTCCTTCACTACCGTGTTCACGATCTTCTCTATCTTGGAATTGGCCTCCAGCTGCTCCAACAGGATGGGGGTAGCCCGAAAGGTGTCCCGTCGGTGTATGAGGTAAACCTTTTTCACGAAGCGGGTGAGGTAAAGCGCTTCCTGAACCGCCGAATCTCCCCCTCCCACCACCGCTACTTCCTGGTCGCGGAAGAAGAAGCCGTCGCAGATGGCGCAGTAAGACACACCTCTGCCCCGCAGCCGATCCTCTCCCGGCACCCCCAGGGGGCTGGGGCCGCTCCCCGTAGCCCAGATGACCGTCCTCGCCGTTATCTCCTCGTCCCGCGTCCGCAAAACGAATCCGTCAGGCGAAACTTTGACTTCGGCTACGTCCGCATTCTTTATCGGAACTCCCAGGCGTCTGACCTGCTCTTCCATGCGGGAGGAAAGTTCCGCGCCGCTTATAGGTTCGGGAAAGCCGGGATAGTTCTCGATGAGGTCCACGCTGGTAAGCTTTCCCCCCGCCAGGGCCCGCTCTATGATGAGCGCTTTGACCCTGGCCCGAGCAGCGTAGATGCCCGCGGTGAGCCCCGCCGGGCCCCCTCCCACGATCACCAGATCGTACGTCATTAAGGCTTCCCCTCCTCTTCCATCAAAGCCTTGGCTGCCTCCAGGATACCCAAAAGGGCATGCTCCTTAGTCAATCCTCCCTGGAGGTAAACCGCGTAGGGTTCTCGTAGGGGAGCATCGGCGGTCAGCTCCAACGAAGCGCCCTGCACGAAGGTCCCGGCTGCCATCACCACCTCGTCCGCGTATCCCGGCAAAGGAGCTCCGGTGGGCGCCGCGTGGGCATCTACCGGCGAGGCTGCCTGCAGAGCCCGGCAGAAGCGCAGAACCTTTTCTGCCGAGCCCAACGCTATCCCCTGGACGATATCGCTGCGGGGCTCATCGTAACGGGGAAGCACCGGGTAACCCAAACGCTCGAAGAGGCAAGCAGCAAACACCGCTCCTTTGAGGGCCTGAGCGGTGAAGTGGGGAGCTAAGAAGAAGCCCTGGCACATGAAGCGCAGGTAGCCGAAGGTGGGCCCCACTTCCCTGCCTAATCCCGGCGCCGTAAGGCGATGGGCCACCAGCTCCACCAGCTCTTCTTTCCCAGCTACATAGCCCCCGCTGGGCGCCAGACCCCCTCCCGGGTTCTTGATGAGCGACCCGGCACAGAGATCCACCCCCACCGCCGGCGGTTCGGCCGTATCCACAAACTCTCCGTAGCAGTTGTCCACCACCACCCAGGTGTCGGGGCAGAGGGCCTTAATCCGCCGCGTGACTTCCGCCAGCAGGTCGAGGGTGAGGCCTCGGCGCCAGGCGTAGCCGCCGGAGCGCTGCAACAAGACCACCCGCGGGCGCGACTCCCGCAAGACCGCCTCTATCTTCCCCCAGTCTGGAACCCCATCGGCAAAAGCATCTACCTCATTATACCTTACCCCCCAATCTAGAAGCGACCCTACCCCTTTGCCGGAAATAACTTCCTGCAGGGTATCGTACGGCCGCCCTTGGAGAAAGAGCAAAAGGTCGCCGGGCCGAAGGAGGGCGAAAAGGCAGAGGGCCACAGCCTGGGTTCCCGAAACTATCTGGGGGCGCACCAGAGCTGCCTCCGCACCGAACACCTGGGCGTAGGCCGCCTCTAGCGCCTCCCTTCCCGCATCGCTGTAACCGTAACCGGTGGAGCCACAGAGGTGAAAGGAGCTCAATCTCACTGCCCGGAAGGCCCGCAACACCCGCTCCTGGTTGGCCAGGGCTAGAGCATCGAAGCGGCGCCAAACCGGCTCTACTTCTGTCCTCACTTCCTCGGCCAGAAGGGAAAGCTTCTTTGCCCCGCCGTTCACCTCTAGTTTCGCCCCGCTAAGCCTTGTTCTCTTGGGCCTTTTCCTGCGGAGGAGCGAAGGTACTCACTGGCCTAACCGGGCTTATGGTGGAAATGGCGTGCTTGTATATCATCATCTGGCGTCCTTCGCTTTCCAGGATCACCGTGAAGCTGTCAAAACCCCGAATGGTTCCTTTCAGCTGAAAGCCATTGATCAAAAAGAGGGTGACCGGCACCGCTTCTTTGCGCACTTGGTTGAGAAAAGCGTCTTGTAGGTTGATCTGGGTTTTGCTCATAACGGCGACAACCCTCCGGCTTTTTTCTTTTAGAATTTTCGCTCGAAGCCAAAATAATCCTGCACCCGGCGTACTATTTCCTCCGCCAGGTCTTCTACCCCTTTGTACTGAGCCACGTCGAGCCAGCATATGCGGGGGTCGTGCCGGAACCAGGTGAGCTGCCTTTTGGCAAAACGGCGGGTGTTGCGCTTGATGAGGTAAACCGCCTGCTCGAAGCTTATTTCCCCTCGGAGATAAGCGGCTATCTCCTTGTAGCCCAGGCCCTGCATAGAGGTGGCTTGAGGGGGAACCCCTTGCTCCAGGAGCCGGCGCACCTCTTCCACCAGCCCCGCCGCCAGCATGGCGTCCACCCGCTGCTCGATCCGCCGGTAAAGCTCTTCCCGGGGCAGATTAAGACCGAACATCAGAACGTCATAAGGGGGAGGTTCTTTCTTCATAACCTCCGAAGGGGGTTTGCCCGTCTGATAGTATATCTCCAGCGCCCGGACGATGCGCTTGCGGTCGTGTGGATGGATCTTGCCTGCTGCCCGCGGGTCTATGGCCTGGAGCTGGGCGTGCAGGTGAGCCGTGCCTTTCTCCTGGGCCTCCTTTAAAAGCCTCTGACGCAGCTCCTTGTCCGCCTTTACGGGGAAAGTGTACCCGTCGATCACCGCCCGGATGTAAAGGGCTGTGCCCCCCACCAGCAGGGGCAATCTCCCCCGGGAGTGTATTTCCTCGATGAGCTTCCGGGCCAGGGCCTGGAAGGCGCCCACGCTGAAGTGCTCGTGGGGCTCCACCACGTCGATGAGATGGTGGGGCACGCCCTTACGTTCCTCCAGGGAAGGCTTGGCCGTGCCGATATCCATCCCCTTGTAGACCATCATGGAATCGGCCGAGATGATCTCCCCGCCAAGCCGCAGGGCCACTTCTATTCCCACCGCCGTCTTACCCGTGGCGGTGGGGCCGGTAATCACTACCAGCGGCCAAAGCTTTTTCATCGCTTGACTATCACCCCGTAGGCCACCCGGGCTCGTCTTCCCGCTATTATCTCCCTGAATCCCAGGCGGGCAAACTCCGCGCTCCCCTTCCTCTCCTTCAGTACCACGCGGCGTCGCGCCACCCGCAAGGCTTCCCTTACGGCCTCCGGGCGCAGGGCCTCCCGGGATCCGAAACGGCGTAGAGGGGCGAGGTTCACCGCCGCCTTCACCGGTTGCTGGAAGAAGGGGTCGAAGTAGACCACGTCAAAGCTCTCCTCCGGCAGAGTTCTGAGGTAGTCGAGGTGGTCGGCCACCACCACCTCGATCCGGGAAGCTGCTTCCGCCAGAGGGGAGGAAGAAGAAGCCAGTACCTTAAGCCCTTCCCGCACCAGTAAAGCGATAACCGGCACCTTCTCCACCCCCACTACCCGTCCGGAAGGCCCCAGGAAAAAGCTCACCACCAGGGCTTCCGTCCCCAACCCCAAAGTGCAGTCTAGGACGCTCTCCCCCGGGGCCAAAGCCATAGCCTCTATCAAGGGATCCCCTTTACCCTGCCAGAGGTTCCTCAGGCGCAAGAGAGCCGTCCCAGGGTGGAAGAAGAGCTCTTCTCCCCCTTCACCCACCAGCACCGGCCCCTCCTGCCTCACTACCAGCACTCCCCTTGCCCCGCAGGCGGCCGCTATTTTACTGAGGCTTTCCCGACGGCGGGGCACATACTCAACCCCCAGCCACCGGGCCCAGTCACGTGCCTTCTCCTCCTGGTCCGGCGTCGGCTGGTAAGAGGTGGTCACCACCAACTCCATCTCATCTTCGCCCCAAGCGTTTCTCCAGTTCTTGATAGGAGAGGGAGAAGAAGGTGGGGCGTCCGTGGGGGCAAACCGTGGGTTCGTGGCAGGCCGCCAACTGGTTTAGGAGCTCCTGAGCTAGGGGAGGGGAAAGGACTTCTCCGGCCCGCACTGCGCCATGGCAGGCCATGAGCGCCAGAACCTCGCGCTCCCGGCGGGGAACTGGAATTTCCTCCCAGGAAGTAAGGAACTCTTCGAGCAAGAGGCAGGCTGCCGCCACCTCCAGGTCCGCCGGTATGGCTCGCAGGAGGGCCGTACCCCGGCCAAAGGGCTCCAGTACAAAGCCGAAGCGCATGATGTACGGCCCTATTTCTTCCCATTCCCTCCCCTTAAGGCTTACCGGTATGGGTTCTAGAAGGCCTTGGCTCGGTACCCCTTGATTTTCCGCCGCCTTGGCGTACTTCTCAAAGAGTATACGCTCATGGGCCGCGTGCTGGTCCACCACATAAAGCCCTTCCGGTCCCTGGGCCAGGATGTAAACCGGGGGAAGAAAGCCTAGGTAGGTAAGCGGGGGCAGGAAAGAAAAAAGGTAAGTGGGGGGACTCTCGGCCACCCGTTCGGCCATGCTGGCCACCTCTTTCACCGAGAAGCGCAACTCGCGCAAAGCCTCGTCCCAGGAGCGGGGAGGAGGGGAAGGGGGTGTTTTAACCATCGGCCGCCTTTCCCCGAAAAGGGCTCTTTTTACCGCCTCCCGGCAGAGCGCCAGCACTTCCCTCTCGTCGGCGAAACGTACCACCGTCTTCTGGGGATGCACATTGACGTCCACTAGCCGGGGAGGGAGCTCTAAGAAGAGGACGAAGAAAGGATGTTTCCCGGCCGGCAGCAAGCTACCGAAGGCCTCGGCGATGGCCTGCGCTATCCCGTAGTGCCTCACCAGCCGGCGGTTCACCACAACCACCTGATGCCGGCGGTGGCCGCGGGCTAGCTCCGGCCTCCCCAGAAAGCCTCTGATCTTGAGCTCCCCTTCTTCCGCCTCTAAAGGAAGAAGGGTAGAGGCGACCTCTGCGCCGTAAATGGCGGTGATAGCCGGCAAAAGCCCCGTCCCGGGTGTGTGAAAGACCTCGCGCCCCGCCAGCCAGAAGCTGAAAGAGACCTCCGGCCAGGCCAGGGCTAGGTGCTCCAAGAGGTCCACTATGTGGCTGCTTTCCGCCCGCCAGGAACTCAAGAATTTGCGGCGGGCCGGGACATTATAAAAGAGGTCGCGCACTATCACCTGGGTGCCAGGAGGGGCGCCTACCGTCTCCTTCCTCAAGACTTCTCCGCCGGCTATTTCCACCAGCATTCCCTCTTCTGCCCCCGGCTCCCGCGTTTTCATGGTCAGGCGGGAAACCGCCGCGATGCTGGGCAGGGCCTCTCCCCGGAAGCCCAAAGTGGTGATGTTCTCCAGATCCCTGGCAGTGCTTATCTTGCTGGTGGCGTGGCGGGAGAAGGCCAGCAGAACTTCGTCCGCCGGTATGCCGCAGCCGTTGTCCACCACCGTGATGGGGCCAAAGTCCTTCTCCACCCGCACGGTTATGCGGCGGGCCTGGGCGTCGAGCGCGTTCTCCACCAACTCTTTTACCACCGAGGCTGGGCGCTCCACCACCTCTCCAGCAGCTACCAGGCTCACCGTGTCCGGGTCAAGCACTTTTATCTTACCCACGCCGCCCCCCTCCTCGCCGCTTCCCCTCGGCTTTGAGCCGCCCTTGCCACTCGGCCAGCAGGTTCAAAGCCTGCAGAGGAGTGATCTGGTCGAGATCGAGGCGGGTAAGCTCTGCCAGGAGCGGATGCTCTACGCCGCAGGAAAACATGTCGAGCTGCACTACCCGGCAGGGCCTTTCAGGCTTTTCCTCCCGCCGCCTCTCCAGCTCCTCCAGAATCTCTCTGGCGCGCTCTATAACCTCTTTCGGCAGGCCGGCCAGAGCCGCTACGTGCAGCCCGTAGCTCTTGTCGGCTTTGCCCGGCAGTACCCGGTAGAGGAAGCTGACCTTCCCCTCCTCCTCGCGCACCGCCACCGTCAGGTTGAAAACACCGGGAAGCTGAGCCAGATCGGTGAGTTCGTGGTAGTGGGTGGAGAAAAGGGTCTTGGCCTTTATCCGCTGGACGAGATACTCCACAATGGCGCGGGCGATGCTCATGCCGTCGTAGGTGCTGGTCCCTCGCCCCACCTCGTCCATGACCACCAGGCTCCGGGAGGTGGCCTGGGTCAGGATGGTGCGGCACTCGCCCATCTCCACCATGAAGGTGCTCTGCCCGCCGTAGAGGTTATCCGCTGCCCCCACGCGAGTGAAGATGCGGTCCACCACCCCGATCTCCGCTTCCGCCGCCGGGACAAAGCTCCCTATCTGCGCCATCAGCACGATTAAGGCCACCTGGCGCATGTAGGTGCTCTTGCCTCCCATGTTGGGCCCAGTTATAATGGCCACCCGCTTATCCGTTCCTCCAAGCCAAGTGTCGTTAGGCACGAAGTTTCCCGGCCCCAAAGCCCGCTCCACTACCGGGTGGCGGCCTTCCTTTATGCGGATAAGGTCGGAAGACGAGATGCGGGGGCGCACATAGTTGCCCTTCACGGCGGCCACCGCCAGGCTTGCCAGGGCATCGATCTGCCCTATGGCGCGCGCGGCCCGCAAAATGCGGTCGAGATGAGCTTGCACCTGATCCCGCACCCGGCAGAAGAGTTCGTACTCCAGGGAGTAAAGGCGCTCTTCCGCCCCCAGGATCATTTCTTCATACTCTTTGAGTTCAGGGGTCACGAAGCGCTCCGCCTGGACGAGTGTCTGGCGCCGCTGATAATCCGGAGGGACCAGGTGCAAGTTAGGCTTGGTAACCTCTATATAGTAGCCGAAAACTCGGTTGTATCCTATTTTAAGGGATTTTATGCCCGTCCGCTCTTTTTCCTTGGCCTCGAGCTCCGCCAAGTACTTGTGAGCGTCGCGCCGGATAGAGCGGAGCCGGTCCACCTCCGGATGATATCCTTCCCTAATAAGCCCACCCTCCTGAAGGGTGGCCGGAGGGTCAGGAGCGATAGCCTCCGCGATCAGGGAGGTGATATCATCAAGGTTTTCCAGTTGATCCCGCAGCCTTTCCAGTAGGCCTTTTGCCCCAGACAGCTCCTCCTTTATCTCCCCGGCCAGGATCAAGGAGTCCTTCAGGCTGAGAAGGTCGCGGGCGTTGGCCAGGCCGAAAGATAGGCGGGAAGCCAGGCGTTCCATGTCGCCCATCTTTTTGAGCCGGGCCCGGATCTCTTCTCGCTTCACCGCCTGCTCCACCAGGTAGGATACCGCTTCCAGACGCTCCTCTATGGCCGCCGGGTCGAGGAGGGGCTGCTCTATCCAGTCGCGCAGGCGCCTCCCCCCCATGCCGGTCAGGGTGTAATCTAAGACTTCCAGCAAGGTCCCCCGCCGGCTCCCGTCGGCCAGGGAGCGGGTGAGCTCCAGATTGCGCCTAGTGGCCGCGTCCAGGAGCATGAAGCCTTCTGGGCGGTAGGAGGAAATCTTCTTCAGGTGCTTCAGTTCCCGCTTTTGGGTCTCGGCCAGGTAGGCGGCCAGCACCCCCGCCGCTAAGACGGCCTCCGTTTTCCACTCCCCTTCCCGCTCGTAGCCCTCTAAGGCGGCTTCGGCCCGGGCGAGATCCCGGAAGAGCTCCTGCGGCCAGAAGGTGACCGCTGCCGCAGGTGCCGCCGCCCGCACCAGGTGCTTGAGTTCCTCGCTTCCTTCGGGGAGCACCACCTCGGCCGGCTGCAGCCGGAAGAGCTCGTCCATAAGCTTATCCTGTGCCCCCGCTCCGGCGAAACTGGTCACGCGGAACTCCCCGGTGCCGACCTCAGCGCTGGCCAAGCCGTAGGTCTTCCCGCTTCCCGGAGCTACGGCTGCTATATAGCTGTGGCTGGTCTTGTCGGTCGTTTCCCCTTCGAAGAAAGTCCCGGGAGTTATGACCCGCGTTACTCCACGTTTCACCAGACCTTTAGCCTGAGAGGGGTCTTCCAGTTGCTCGCACAGGGCTACTTTGAAACCGTGGCTCACCAGGCGGGCGATGTAGGAAGAGGCGCTGTGGCAGGGAACACCGCACATGGGAACTCTACCGAGACGACCCGCGTCCCGAGAAGTGAGGGCCACCTCCAGGATGGGGGCCGCCCTCACCGCGTCATCGAAGAACATTTCGTAGAAGTCCCCCAGGTGAAAGAAAAGAATGGCATCGGGATACTGCTTTTTTATCTCTAGGTACTGCTGCATCATCGGCGTGAGGTTGCTCATGCCAAGCCCCGCCCCCTCCTTCCCATTATAACAAAAGCGGAGGGGTCCCCCTCCGCCGATATGGCAAACTTTCCGCCTGTCAGTACTACTTGATTTCCACCGTGGCACCGGCCTCTTCGAGCTTCTTTTTGATGGCCTCGGCCTCTTCCTTGCTCACCTTTTCCTTCACCGGCTTGGGTGCGTTGTCCACCAAATCCTTGGCCTCCTTGAGGCCCAGGCCCGTGATCTCCCGCACCACCTTGATGACATTGATCTTCTTGTCGCCGGCCGAGGTCAGGATGACGTCGAACTCCGTCTTCTCCTCCTGCGGAGCCGCCGCCGGTGCTGCAGCTCCCGCCGCCGGGGCCGCCGCTACCGCCACCGGCGCCGCTGCCGTCACCCCAAACTCCTCTTCCAGGGCCTTGACCAGATCAGCCAGCTCCACTACTGTGAGCCCTTTAATGGCCTCGATGATCTCCGCCACTTTGGACATATTTTAAAACCCCCTTCTAAGAATTCAATTTTTAAGAAGCGGTAGCCTGCTTTTCCTTTATGGCCTCCAACACGTAGACCAGCTTGCGGATGGTACCGCTCAAAACTCCGACCAGGCCGTAAAGCGGGGCCTTCATGCCGCCCACCACCTTGCCGATGAGCACTTCGTAAGGCGGCAGATCGGCCAGGGCTTTAACCTGATCGGGCGTCAGAGCTTTCTTGCCCAATACCCCACCTTTGATCTCTAAAAGCTTGTACTCCTTGTTGAAGTCGGCCAAAATCTTGGCGGTCACCGCCGGATCGGCGAAACAGAAAGCCAGGGAAACCGGGCCTTTGAGAAAGGGTACCAGCTCCTCCAGGCCTACCTCCTGGGCGGCAATCCTTATTAAGGTGTTTTTGGCTACCTTGAGCTGACTCTGGTTCGACCTCAGACGCCGCCGCAACTCGGTAAGCTGGGCCACCGGTATCCCGGTGTGGTCAGCCACGAAGACCGCCTTGGCTTCCCGCAGCTTCTCTTTAAGCTCGGCCACGATCTCCTGTTTCTGAGCCCGCGCCAGTCCCAACCTTTCCTCACCTCCTTCCAGGTACTCAAAATAGAAAGGGCGGAACCGCCAAAAGCCGAGGTTCCGCCCAGTTAAAGGCTTGATTCTGAACTCAAGCAAACCCTCAACCAACTCAGCAGCACCTCGGTTGGCGGCGAAGCTTCTCGCCTTTAAGCCCTTGAAAGGGCACCAACTGTCTCAGGCAGAAAGGAATTTTATGAAGCCAGGAGCTTGGCCGGATTCACCTTTACCCCCGGGCCCATGGTGGAGGAAATGGTTATGCTGCGCAGGTACTGACCCTTAGCCGCCGGCGGCTTGGCCCGTACCAGGGCGTCCACCAGGGCTTTCAGGTTTTCCACCAGCTTTTCCACCTCAAAAGAAACCTTACCGATGGGGGCGTGCACGATCCCCGCCTTGTCCGTCCGGTACTCCACCCGGCCTGCTTTGGCCTCAGCTACCGCCCGGGCCACATCGAAAGTCACTGTGCCCGTTTTGGGGTTGGGCATAAGCCCCCGCGGGCCCAAAATGCGGCCGATGCGCCCCACCATGGCCATCATGTCAGGCGTGGCGATAGCCACGTCGAAGTCAAGCCAGCCTTCCTGGATACGGGCGATGAGGTCTTCCGCCCCTACATAATCGGCTCCCGCCGCTTCCGCCTCCTTGGCCTTCTCGCCTCGGGCGAAGACCAGCACGCGCCGCGTCTTGCCCGTGCCGTGGGGCAGCACTACCGCGCCCCGCACCTGCTGATCGGCGTGCCGAGGATCGACTCCTAGCCGCACAGCCACCTCCACCGTCTCGTCGAACTTGGCGGAAGCTAAGCGCTTGACCAACTCCAGTGCTTCATAGGGATCGTAAAGCTTGGTGCGGTCTACCTGCTTTTTTGCCTCCAGATACTTTTTGCCGTGCTTGGGCACAGTTTTCGCCTCCTTGTGGTACTGGCGGAGAAGATTCTCCTCCCACTTTCCTTGTTTAATCTTCCACGATCTCGATACCCATACTCCGCGCCGTTCCCTCGATCATCCGCATGGCCGCTTCGAGGGAGTTGGCATTGAGGTCGGGCATCTTGAGCTCCGCGATCTGACGAATCTGCGAGCGCTTGACCTTTCCCACTTTGGTTTTGCCCGGTTCTCCCGAGCCGGTTTCAATACCCGCTGCCTGCTTTAGGAGTACCGAAGCGGGCGGCGTTTTGCAGACGAAGGAAAAAGAGCGATCTTCGTATATGGTGATTTCTACCGGTATAATGGTCCCCGCCTGGGCCGCCGTCCGCTCGTTGAACTCCTTCACGAAAGCCATGATGTTTACTCCGTGCTGGCCTAGCGCCGGTCCCACCGGGGGTGCCGGCGAAGCTTTACCGGCCGGAATTTGTAGCTTTACTATTGCCTGCACCTTCTTGGCCAAGGATCTTTCCCTCCACGATCAAGCTAGTTTTATATCTTCTCCACCTGAGTATAGTCGAGCTCAATAGGTGTCTCGCGGCCAAACATGGAGATCATCACCCGCAGCTTGGCCTTTTCGGCGTTGACCTCCTCCACCACCCCGATGAAGTTTTGGAAGGGGCCCGAGGTCACCCGCACCTTTTCTCCAGGAGAAATGTCGATGCGGAAACGCGGCGCCTCTCCCCGCGTCCGCTTGAGGATCTCTTCTACTTCCTCCTCGCTTAGGGGAACGGGCCTGTTGCCGCTTCCCACAAAGCCGGTAACGCCGGGAGTGTTGCGCACCACGTACCATGACTCATCGGTCAAGATCATCTCCACCAGGATGTAACCTGGGAAGATGCGCCTCTTAGTGGCTTTCTTCTTGCCGTCCTTGATCTCGATAACGTCCTCTTCCGGGATGACGATATTAAAGATTTTGTCCTCCATGTTCATGGAGGCGATTCGCTTCTCCAGATTGGCCTTTACCTTGTTCTCGTACCCCGAATAGGTATGTATGACATACCAGCGCCTCTCGCCCACGATCGGGGGAAACTCTTCCCCTCCACCTCCTTCAAGCTACACCTTTAAGATAAAGCGCAGGATCTGGCTAAAGATAGAGTCCGCCAGCCAGATTATCAAGGTCACTAAGCCTACCGCTGCCAGCACCACTCCCGTGTAGATGAGAACTTCCCGCCGCGTGGGCCAGTGGACCTTTTTGAGCTCCTGCCAGACACTAAGGAAAAACTCACGGGTTTTGGCTATACTTGCCTTAATATCAACTTTTTTCTTGCTAGCCTCTTTGGCCTTGATGGGCGAAGCTTTAGCACCTTTGGGAGCCTTAGAGGCAGCCTCTCTTGCCCCTTTGCCCTCTTTAGGGCGCTTGAGCGGTACTAGCTTGCTAGCGGGAAGCGGGCCCTTACCGTTATCCTTTCCAAGTTTGACCATGCTCATTATCTCCCGCCCCAAAGCCCGGCCTACTTGGTCTCCCGGTGCAGGGTGTGCGTGCGGCACCAGGGGCAGTATTTGCGCAACTCCAAGCGGCCGGGGTCGTTACGCTTGTTTTTAGTGGTAGTATAGTTGCGCCGCTTGCACTCGGTGCACTCCAGCGTGATAATTACTCGCATAAACCCTATGTCACCCGCCCTTTTAAAGCAAAATAACAAAATGAGAGGGGAAAGCTGCGTTCTTAACCTTTTCCGCCCCTCCCAGGGTTCCGTCAGTAACCTCCCACCCTCGAAAGGGTGGGCCTTCCCGGCAGAGCTATTCGTAATTTAGCATACGTATATCCTGCTGTCAACCTCAAACTGGCTCTAGATCGTGTCAACCTACTGTAGGAGTCTCGAGCCCCACCATCCCCGGACCAGGACGAACTACCAGAGAAGATCGATGTTCCGGCTCAAAGCTTTGAGAGCCTTGGTTAGTGGAGTCACCGGACCTCGCAGCGCAGGAAGATTACCGAACACCTCACCCGATACTTTCCTCAGCCTCTGCCTTTCTCCCTCAACAGCTGCCTTATCGATCTCTAGAGCCTTCAAGCCCTCCCTCCATCGAGCTATATACTGCTCCTGCAAGGAAACACCGTTCGCCTTCGCTACCCGCAACCGGGCCATCCGGTCTACCCCACGAGCAAAGTCCTGAGCCATCGGCTGTGATGATAACCGCGCCGCTAAAACGCGACTTACGTGTCCCTCCGCACTCACCCCAAGCCGGGCCTCCGGGTAAAGCCAGTATGCCATTATCCCCTCCCAGTTCTGATCTATGTAGCGCCGACAATTCCGCACCGCCTTCCTCCGACCAGGTGTCTCCGCCTTCCTCACCGCTCCCTTCAGTACCTTCTCTACCCCCACCCGATCACCACGCCTCAACGCCGCCCTGGTCATCTTGAGAAAAGGGCTTGGCCTGAGCCCCGATCAGGCCGTAGGGCTGGATCGGCCCGAACTCAAGCCCCTAGAGAAGGAAGCCGCTGCGCGGGTACTGGGGAGCAACCCCTATATCCGCGTAAGCTTCCTTCTGTGCAAGGGGAAGCCCACCCTTTCAAGGGTGGGAGAAGGTCACGAGGCCTTCTTTCGGCCCCCATTTTTCGCATCCAGTCCTACTATCAGGACTAGCAAAGAGCCCGGAATGGAAGCAAGGCTGGGTGTGGAGAAAGTAACGGTGCCTAAAAAGGTAATTATTGCCGCAAAAATTCCCGCAATCAGCACCATCCGCCTGTTGCGGTACCGTGCAGCGCAGAGGGGGCAGTCCCGAAAATAATACAGTACCCGCCTACGTAAGCTACATCGAACGGGTAAAAACTACTGTGTTGTTTGAGAAAAATTACTACTGTCCAGCAACAAACGGCCAACCCCAGAACGCTGCCGAGAACGCCCAGCCACCGCTTCAATAGTGTTTCCTTCCTTTCCAGGCTTAAAGTGGCAAAGTGCTACGGTACGATATAATCTTGCCTGGTAGTTACAGTTCCGTTAGGAATATACCCATTGAGAGCGGTAACAAGCTCAGGGAGCATAAAATGTGAAAACAATACTAGATGCGAAAAAGCTTGTGGCCCCCTTTAAACATGCTTCTTACCTCCATTTCTCACAGATTTCAGAATTTAGCGAATGTCTCACGTTAACTCAGCCACCTCCCTTCCCCGAGAGATTGATGGTTCCTTATGGTCTATTGCAAAAAAACGGAGTCAAGGGTTTGTGGATGACTTTCTTGGCCCGCGGCGGCACGGGGCAGCTCTCCCGCTACCGGTCTCCACCCGTCCATAGGCCTGAGTGACGTCCTCTCCCCAATGAATTGAGGAGCATCCCTTTAAAGGGACGCACGCAGGGATTTGCCCCTGCGCCCCGGTTCGTGGACTCCGTGCCACCCCAGGTGGAGCGACAGGACCACAGGCCGCGCCACACGGCCATTACTCCCCTTCACGGGAGATACCTCGTACGCCCTCTCGAAGATGTTCAAAGAGCCGTTCACGTCCGCCTGCGCCCTCCAGCCGCAGGAACATGTGTATAACCCCCTGCTCTTCCGGTTGGAGGGCAGTACGCGCCCGCAGGCGTGACAGCGCGCGGACGTGTTCTTCTCGTCCACGTCGTCCCGGACCGCGATCCCGGCAAGCGCTCCCTTGTACTTGAGCATATTGATTAGCTTACGGTACGGCCAGGCATGTTGCCTTTGGTTGAGTTTGTCTCCGTAGTCGATGCTCTCGCGGAAGCCACGAAGATCCCCGATGGCTATCTCCCCCACGCCTCGCCTCATGCACTCCTCTATGAAGTGGGACGTGGCAATGTGGAGCAGGTGCTCCACTTGAAGCTTTTCCCGGTGGGCCACCTCCCTCCACCTGCGGGAGTTTGGCTTGAGACTCGCCCGCACCTTCTGCCAGTATCTCCTCACCGACTTAATGAACCTGCCCGAGTAGAGCAGCACGGTACCGTCCTCGAAGGCGGCCGCCATGAGGACGGTCTCCCCCAGGTCCAGGGCAGCTCTTTTTGTCCCAGGACACGGGTTCGCCTTCACCTCCACCACCAGACGGGCTTCTATCTGCCCGGACACCTTGTCGTAGATGATGGAGAGCTCCCGCACCCGCTCGTACTCCACGCCGGGACGGTGAGAGATGCGGAAGGAGACCTGTCTTACCCCGTCTTCCCGGCCGGTGCCCAGAGAAACCGTGACCTTGTCTCCTTCCACCCTGAAGCCGCTCTGGACGTACTTGAGCGGGGAGAGGTAGCTTTTCGGGCGAAATCCGGGGGCGCTGTGCCGCGTGAACCCCTTTTTCTTGAGGGCGAAGAAGGACCTGTACGCTTCTATCACTTCGTCCCTCGTGAGCTGCACGGACATCGAGTAGTAGCACTTCGCCCGGGGAAGTTTTTTTAAGATGCGGTTGAGATTACTGCGGGAAACATTTGTTTTTCCGGTCTCCTCGTACTCCTTCCGAAGATGCCAGAGGAGACCGTTGTAAACTTTGGTGGCGCAAAACATGGCGTCTTTGAGAACGGCCAGGGTCTCGGGGTCGGCGTGCACCTGGGCTTTGACGGTGACGAGGGGCACTCACGCTTCACCTCCTTCCCCTGAGCCTTTATGCCATTATACCGCGAGGGGGTCCGTGTATCCCCTCAATGAATTGAGGGGGGATTACAGCCCCCCGCGCTCCCCCGTTTTTCTAAATGGCAACGCCAAAGTAAATCAGGATGTACTTGAGCGCCACGTAGATGAAGACCACGCCGAAAAGCGCTTTCAAAGTCGCCGTCTTCACCCGGGCCACCAGCTTCGCCCCGTAAAGCGCTCCGATCACGGCGCCGATGCCAAGACACACCGCCGTCGGGATGTCCACCACGTGCTGGTAAAGCTTAAAAACGGCCCCCACCAGCGCCATCCAGATGAAGGAGGCCATACTGGTGCCGATGGCCAGCTTCATTGGGCCGCGCAGGACGTAAAGGAACGCCGGCACCAGCGCATAGCCGCCACCGAGACCGATGACTCCCGTCAGAAAACCGATTACCGAGCCGAGGACGCTCTTGCTCACCGGCGAGCCGGGCACCTTGGGAGGCGCTGAGTTCGTGCCGGGTGTTCCGGCAGCCTGTCCACCGGCTTTTGCCTGCCGCGGCGCCACAACCAGTCCCTCGTAAAGCATCCGCACCGCCGGAAGGATAAAAGCCAAACCCACGATGAGGTCGATCAGGTGCCCGTAAGGCTTCAGGTAGCCGAAAACGATGCTTCCCAGTATAACCCCCAGAACGCCGCTGTAGCCGACAATTGCCGCCGTCTCAGCATCCACATTCTTCATCTTGAAGTGCTGGTAGGCGCCGGAACCAGCCGTGAAAACCACTGCCGTAAGCGTGGTACCCACGGCCACCGCCGGGTCGAAGTGAAAGCCGAAGCGAATCACCGGCATCATCAGCACGCAGCCGCCGGTACCTAAGAGCCCACCTATTATGCCCGCCGGAATCCCCACTAAGAAAAAGATCAGGTATTGCACTTTTCTTTCCTCCCTTTTTCAACACTTTGATCGCCTCTTATTCCTCAGGAGGCTTTTGGAAACTCATAGCCACCTTGGCCAGCTCCCCAAGCCGCCGCGCCACGATCTCCCGCGCCAAATCGCAAAGCTCCAGCACCGCCGGGTCGCGGATGCGGTAGAGCACCCTTAAGCCATCCTTCCGGGCCTCAAGAATTCCCGCCTGCCGCAGCACCGATAGGTGCTTAGAGACCACCGACTGCTCCGCCCCTACCGCCGGGATGATCTCGCAGACGCACCGCTCGCCCGCCCGCAGAAAATCAAGTATCTTCAGCCGCAATGGGTGGCTTAAGGCCCGCAGTAACTCAGCTGCCAACTCCAGCCTCATCTCCTTCACCTCTTCCACCTCCTTTCCTATATGACTATATTAGCATATAGTCATATAACAAACAACCCCGGGAAGTGCTTTCTCCGGGGTTGCCGCCAAGTTTTCGGACCGAAAGAAGGTTTAGCCCGGAGGCCAGTTGAGCGGACGGCCGGCAATCAGGTGGTAATGGAGGTGGAAAATGAGCTGCCCGCCTCCACGCTGGCAGTTGGCCACTAGCCGGAAGCCCTGCTCCTCGAGCTTCATCTCTCGCGCCACTTGCACCACCGCCCGGTGCAAGCGCCCAATCAGGGCTTCGTCCTCCGGGGTGAGGTCGAAGAAAGTGGCGATGTGCTTTTTGGGTATGAAGAGCAGGTGAATAGGAGCTACGGGGTTTATGTCCTTGAAGCCTAGGATCTCCTCGTCCTCGTAAACGATAGCAGCCGGAATCTCTTTGCGTACGATGCGACAAAAGACGCAATCTTCCACCTTTTCACCTCCTTTCCAGCACCTCTGCCTCTAGGTCGTAAGTGCGCGCCTTGGTCACCCGGGCACGCACGAAATCACCCGGCTGCAAAGGCTCATCAGTCCGGAGGTATACCCACCCGTCGATCTCGGGAGCGTCGCCCTCACTCCGCCCTCGGTAAAACCTCCCCTTTTCCCCTTCCACCAGAACCGTGATTTCCTTTCCCACCAGTCGGCGGAGCCGCCAGCGGCTTAATTTTCTGGCCAGGAAAGCCAGGCGCCGGTAACGGCGCCTCTTCTCCTCTTCCGGAACCTGCTCCGGTAGAGAAGCAGCTGGAGTCCCCTCCTCCCGGTAGTAGGGGAAGATTCCTATCCGCTCAAAACCCAGCTCCCGCACTCCGCGCAAAAGGAGAGCAAAGTCCTCTTTCTCTTCTCCCGGGAACCCTACGATGAAGGTGGTCCGCAAGACCACCCCGGGCAGAGCTTTCCTTACCCTTTGCACCAGACGATAAGGATCGATAAGCGGGCGCCCCATACGCTTCAAAATCCGTGGAGAAAGGTGCTGCAAAGGGAGATCGAGGTAGCGACAGATTTTATCCTCTTTTGCCATGGCTTCTAAAAGCTCGTCCGTAATACTGGCCGGGTGGGCGTAAAGGATTCTAATCCACTTTACCTTTTCTAGAGTCGCCAGCTCCTGCAGGAGCAAGGCGAGCGAAGGTCGCCCGTAAAGGTCTATGCCCCAGGAAGTAGTGTCCTGAGCCACCAAGATGAGCTCTTTGACTCCCTTCTCCGCCAACTCTGCTGCCTCGCGCAAAACTTCTTCCGGCGGACGGCTGCGGTAAGGCCCGCGCAAGTAGGGGATGCGGCAGAAACTACACCGGTGGCTGCAGCCCTCGGCGATCTTGAGATAAGCATAGTAGGAAGGGGTGGAAAGGAGCCGGGGGGTGCCGTTGCCCAAGAAACCCGGAGGCGCCAAGTACACGGGCCGTCTTCCCTCCAGAGCCTCACCAACTGCGCTCACCACCCGGTCGAGCGCCCCCGTGCCGATAAGGCCGTCGATCTCCGGCATCTCCTCCAGAAGGGAAGAGCCGAAAAGCTCCACCAAGCATCCGGTTACCAAGAGCACCTGCCCTTTTTTCTTCTGCTGGGCCAGTTCCAGTATGGTGACCACGGCCTCGCGCTGGGCTGGCTCAATAAAGGCGCAGGTGTTGACCAGGATTAACTGCGCCGAGGAAAGATCGAGGGTAGGGGAAAAGCCTGCTTCCCGTAAAAGACCCAGCATTATCTCCGTATCCACCCGGTTCTTAGGGCAGCCCAGGCTGACCGCCGCTACCTTCAACCGCTACCACCTTCATGCACGGAAAACTGTCGGGTGACTACCTCTCCTGGCCTTCCTAGGTACCCTAGATCCTTGCCGTTGAGTGAGACGGCCACTGCTCCCGCGTTGCCCAGGCGCAGCTGGATGGTGTGGTTGGCCTGAAAGCTTTTCTCCTGTCCTGCCTGCAACTCCCCCTCAAAGGCTACCACTCCATCGGTCACCACCCGCATCCAGCAGCGGTCGTTGGTTACGCTGAGCTTTAAGGTAATGGACTTGGGAGTAACGCTCGGCTGAGACTCGCCAGCGGGCAGAGTGGTTTCCGGCGTCTTCGCTGGAGGCTTCTGCACCTCTTCCACCTGCGGAGGCTTCTCAGGCGTGCCTCCTTTAAGCCGCTGGTAGGCCTGATTGATGCCGAAAAGGAGGGCTATGGCCAGTAGCAGCACCAGTATGGTGCGTAGGCCTCTTAAGCCGCTCGGCTCCTCCTCTTCCAGGAGCCGGGCCGGCGGCTGATGGCCGAAGTCGGCAGGAGGAGGCCAGAGCGAATCGAATTCTTGGGCCAGCTGGATCTCGTCCAGCCCCAAGAAACGCGCGTAGGTGCGCAGAAACGCCTTAGCGTAGACCCTCCCGGGGAGGAGCTCAAAATCCTCTTCTTCCAGCGCCCTTAGGTACTTGCTCCTTATCTTTGTAGCCTCGGCTACCTCCTCCACCGAGAGGCCTTTCGCCTCCCGCGCTTCTCGCAGCCTCTCACCGAGGGACATGGGACACACACCCCCAAAGCGCACAGAAAGCCAATCGTACTATAGCACAGGTACTAGAACATAGTCAATTAGGGCGAAACAGGGCTATTTTTGGCGGCCGAAGAGGGTGTAGTACTGCTCCAGGGTGATGAGGACGGGACGCGGCTTGCTCCCCTCGAAAGGCCCGACTATCCCCTTGCGCTCCATGAGGTCGATGAGGCGCGCCGCCCGCGCGTAGCCTATGCGCAGCCGACGCTGCAGAAGCGAAGCCGAAGCCTGGCCGGCCCGTACCACGATTTCCACCGCCTGGGGCAAAAGCTCGTCCTCCTCCACCTCCGCCTCTTCCTCCAGCTCCTCCAGCGGCAGAGGCTCCGGCTTTTCCCCCTGAATTCGCTCCTTGAGGTACTCCACCACCGCCTCTACTTCTTTGTCGCTGACGTACGCCCCCTGGACGCGGATAGGCTTGGAGCTCCCCACAGGGCTGAAAAGCATGTCCCCCTTGCCCAAAAGCTTCTCCGCCCCTGCCATGTCCAGGATGGTGCGGGAGTCCGCCTGAGAGGAAACGGCGAAGGAGATGCGGGAGGGGATGTTGGCTTTGATAAGCCCGGTTATCACGTCCACCGAGGGGCGCTGGGTGGCCACCACCAGGTGGATGCCGGCAGCCCGCGCCATTTGCGCCAGGCGGCATATGGCGTCTTCGACGTCCACCGGTGCCACCATCATGAGATCGGCCAGCTCATCAATGACCACCACGATGTAGGGCAGGGGTTCCTCTTTCTTTAGCTGGTTGTAGCGGGCGATGTCCCGCATCCCCGCCGAGGCCAGAAGTTCGTAGCGCCTCTCCATCTCGCGCACCAGCCACTTAAGGGTGGCGGCCGCCTTCTTGGCTTCAGTGACCACTGGGCACACCAGGTGGGGAATGTCGTTGAAAACCATGAGCTCCACCATTTTGGGGTCGATGAGCACGAACTTCAAAATATCCGGGCCCGACTTGTAGAGGAGGCTTACAATAAGGGAGTTGAGGCACACACTTTTGCCCGCTCCGGTGGCCCCCGCTATGAGTAGGTGCGGGCAAGCGATGAGGTCGGCCACCACCACCTGCCCGGCTATCCCCTTACCCAGGGCAACGGTGAGGGGGGAAGGAGAATTCTGAAACTCTTTGCTTTCCAAAATCTCCCGCAAAGAGACCAGAGCCACCTCGCGGTTGGGTACCTCTATCCCTATGGCCGCCTTGCCGGGGATGGGAGCCTCTATGCGCACGCCCGAGGTAGCCAGGGCCAGGGCGATATCGTCGGCCAGGCTCACTATGCGGCTGACTTTAACCCCCGGAGCCGGCTGGACCTCGTAACGGGTAACAGCGGGGCCGCACGATACCTGGGTCACCTTGACTTTAATTCCGAAACTGGCCAGGGTGTCCTCCAGCAAGCGAGCGTTGGCGCTTATCTCCCTGCCGGCATCGGTCCGGGGACGCGGGGGTAAAGAGAGCAGCTCCAGAGGGGGAGGTTGGTAATCCGAAGGCGGAGATTTGGGTGCCACGCGCGGCTCTCTGCGGTTTTCTCCGGCAGTTGCCCTGGAAGGGGCCTCCGGCTCTTCCGTAATCAGCACCGGCAAAACCTCCTCCTGCGGCGGAGGAGGGAGTTCTTCCATTTTTCCCTTTTCCTTCTCCTCCACGTAAAGAAAGCCTTCCAGGCGCTGCTTGAGCCTGCCGGCGAAACTTTTGAGCAGCCATCCTCCCCGGCGGAAAAGTTCCGTGGGGTGGGTGGAGGTGACCAGCGCCAGGCTCAGCAAGGAGAGACCAGCCAAAAGGAGATAGGTGCCGGGAAGGCCGAAAGCCCAGCGCAAGGCGTAGCTCCCCAGAGCCCCCAGCGCCCCACCACCTATCCCCCACCAGCCGCGGACCAGGGCTTCTCCCAAAGAAGAGCTCGGCGAAGAGAACCAGAGGTCGATGAGCACCAGGACCGTGATTAGGAGCCCGGCGCCTCCTGCCAGGCGCAGCGCCTGCTCGGCCAAAGCGCCCTTTCTCAGCAAGAGATAGCCCGTCCAGCCCAGGAAAAGGGGGAAGAGGTAGCGACCCTCTCCCGCCAGGGAGGTAGCGGCGTATCTCAGCCCTTCCATGACGCTCCCCCCGTCGGGAAAGAGGAGGGCCACCGCGGCGAGTACGCCCAGCAAGACAAGGGCAAAACCGCCCACTTCGCGGTTGAGGGCGCTTTTGAGCCCCGGCTGGGCGCTCTTTTTCTTCCGGTTATTCCTCTTTCTCTTGCGCGCCACCCTTAAATTCGGTCCCCCTCAAATCAAAAGAGCGGTATCAGTTTTTCTCCCGGGCCTTTCGCGAAAAGCGCCGTGCGGCAGTAATAAAAGTCCTCTGGTTCTCCGGCAAAACCCCCGGTTTTAAGAAAAAGGGCCACCACTTCTTCCGGCCGTACATTCCCTTCCTGTCCGGCCCGTACCAGCATTTCCAAGACCACCTGCTCCCCTTTAACTTCCACCTGCAGCTGCCTGATTCCCGGACGCAGGTCAACTTCCTTAGCTCCTTTGGGCCCCCGGCGCTGGTAGGGAAGGGAAGAAGCCTCCAGGATCGCTTGCCTGGTGGTCTCTGCCTCCCTCGGGGTTATTCCCGCCAACTCTCCCTCCGCCCGGTAGGCAGCTCCCGCTACCAAGGAGGCAAGCGCCGGTGCTTCCAGAGGGACGCGCCTTACCCCCACTAAAGCCAGCCCTTGCGGGAGGACCGCTGCCAGCCGCTCTTGTATCAGAGCAGGGGAGAGGAGGGAAGAAAGGTAAACGTCTACCAGCTCCCTTAAACCCCTGACCCCCACGGGCAGAGGAGCGGCGAAGACCAGGCGGGGACGAGGATTAAAGCCGCCGGAGTAAACCACCGGAAGGGCGGAGCGGCGCAAGGCCTGCTCGAAGAGGCGCACCAGGTCTAGGTGCCCCACCCAGCAAGCCGGGCTCTCCTTACGGAAGGCTAGCCGATAGCGATACACTCTTCCCCTCCTCCGCCAGCACTGGGCGCACTCCCAAGCTCGGGCAGACCCCGCAGCCCACGCACTTACCTTCCCGGCAGTCCGGGGTCGTTTCTCCCCGGTAGGCCCGCTGGTGCTCCGCCACCAGGAACTCCTTGCTCACCCCCGGATCCAGGTGGTCCCAGGGAAGAGCTTCGTCGTAGGCGTAACGGCGGTAGGCGTAAGCGTAAGGATCTACGCCCGCCGCCGCAAAAGCCTCCTCCCAGCGGGGGAAGGAGAAGTGCTCTCGCCAGCCGTCGAAGCGGCACCCGCGCCGCCAGGCTTCCAAGAGGGCGGGAGCCAGGTTCCGGTCCCCCCGGGCGAAAACCGCCTCCAGCAGACTCATGCGTGGTTCGTGCCAGCTGAGCTCCACCCTCTTTTCCCGTCGCAACTCCGCCTGCAGGAGCCTGAGCCTTTTTTGCAACTCCTCCTGGCTTATCTGCGGCTCCCACTGGAAGGGGGTATGGGCTTTGGGCACAAAGCAGGCCACGCTTACCGCCACCCGCAGGCGCCCGCGCGGTACCCCGCACCTCTCGCCCACCGCCAGCACCGCCCGGACCAGCTCTCCAATCCCCCTGACATCTTCTTCCGTCTCGGTGGGGAGGCCTACCATAAAGTAGAGCTTGAGGCGTTGCCAGCCGGCCTTGAAGGCGGCTTCGGCCGCCCGCAACAAATCTTCTTCCGTCACTTTCTTGTTGATGACGTTGCGCAACCGCTGCGTGCCCGCCTCCGGAGCAAAGGTGAGGGAGGACTTCCTCCCTGCCATCAAACCCTCGGCCACCCCTACGGCAAACGCGTCCACCCGCAGAGAGGGGAGAGACACCGTTAAAGGGTGGGAGAGCTTGAGCTTTTTAAGGCCGTCCAGGAGGGGGAGAAGGCAGGTGTAGTCCACGGTGCTGAGCGAAGTCAGGGACAGTTCGTCATAGCCGGTGTGCCGAATCACTTCCTCCCCTTGCCGCACCAGAACCGGTACGGTTCTTTCCCGTACCGGCCGGTAGATCATCCCCGCCTGGCAAAAGCGGCAGCCGCGCGTGCAGCCGCGAAAGACTTCGATCATCGCCCGGTCGTGCACCACTTCCACCCAGGGGACCACCGGCCTGAGGGGAAAGGATGCCCGATCAAGCTCCGCCACTACCCTTTTTTTGACCCGCGCGGGCACATCGGGATGAAGGGGAACCACCCCTCTGCCCTCCTGCCGGTAAAGGGAAGGGACGTAGAAACCGGGGCGGCGGGCAAGCTCGCGCAGGAAATCCTGCTTCCTCCCTCCCTGCCGCTTGACCTCCCGCCAGAGATCTATGAGCTCGTGAACGGCCTCTTCCCCGTCACCTAGAACGAAAAGATCAAAGAAGGGGGCCAGCGGCTCGGGGTTAAAGGCGCACGGCCCTCCTCCCACCACCAGGGGCTTGTCCTCTCCCCTATCTCGAGCCAAAAGCGGAATTCCCGCCAGGTCGAGCAGGTTAAGGATGTTGGTGTAGGTGAGTTCGTACTGTAAGGTGATGGCTAAGATATCGAAGTCCTTAACCGGCCGGTGCGACTCCAGAGTGAAAAGGGGGATCCCCCTGGAGCGCAACAAGGCCTCCATGTCCGGCCAGGGAGCAAAAACGCGCTCCAGCAGGGCGTCCGGCCGGGAGTTCACTACGTGGTAAAGTATCTGCAAGCCGAGGTAGGACATCCCTACCTCGTAGACATCGGGGAAGGCAAAGGCTATCTTTACTTCCACCCCACCCCAGTTCTTACGCACCGAATTGTATTCCCCGCCCACGTAGCGAGCCGGCTTACTCACCCGGGGCAAGAGCTTTTCCAGCGCAGGCAAAATCGAGTATCACCTCGTGTAACCCAGCTTTTTCAGAGGATCCACCGGCTTCCCTCTCTCCCGGTACTCGAGGAGCAGCTCTCCCTTGGCTCCAAGCCTTCCCAGCACTTCCCCCTGCTTGACCTTCTGCCCTACCGCCACTGCCACCTCACCGAGTTGCCCGTAGAGGACCACCACGCCGTTCCCCTGGTCCACCAGGACGTAGTTTCCTAAGGTGGGATCTATGCCCACCTTGACCACCAGGCCCTCCGCCACTGCTTTAACCGGTGCGCCCCCCGTACCGGCAATTAGTATACCTGAGCTAAAGCGCTCCAGCCCGTCCGCGTCCCGGTACCAGCCGAAGGGGCGCACCACCTTACCCGAGACCGGCAAAAGCGGAGAGGAAGGCTCCGGCCCCCCTACCGGGCGCGCCACCTCTCCTAGGAAGGGTATCTGCAGGTTGACCATTTCCAGCCCGTGCCGCAGGACGCGTTCTATCACCGGACGGTAGTTCCACTCGGTGGTGAGTACCCAGCGAAGCCCCTCTTCTACCCGCGCACTCCAGGAGGAGTCGCTCTTCTTCAAGCCCCAAATTATCAGAAAAAGGACCAGGGCCGCAACCACTTGCAGGACAAGGGAGCGCCCTGGTCTTGGCCGGACGGGGGAAAGTTGAGGCCGGTATCCTAGCTTGGGCATGTCCTCCCCCTCCCCTAGGGATCTTCGTAACCTCAATTTACGAGGGGGAGGAGCAGAATATTACCTTCTAAGCCCCGGCCCCCACCGGCTCCCGCTTCACCACCACTTCGCCGTTCTCCACATCCACCAGTACCTTATCCCCCTTGGCAAAGGTGCCCTTGAGCATCTCTTCCGACAGCTTGTCTTCCACCAGGCGCTGGATGGTGCGCCTGAGGGGTCGAGCGCCGAAGTTCTCGTCGTATCCCTTCTGCGCCAGCAGCTCCTTCAGGGCGTCGGAGAACTCGACCTCCACCCCCTGCTCCTTGAGGCGCTTGGCCACGTCCTTGAGCATGAGGTCGACTATAGCCCGGATGTGCTCGGGGGTAAGAGGATGAAAGACGATGATCTCATCCACCCGGTTGAGGAACTCGGGGCGGAAGGTCCGCTCCAACTCCTTCAAAATCTTTTCCTTCATCGACTCGAAGGCCGCCTTCTCATCCTCCGTGCGGAAGCCCAAGGGCGACTCCCGCTTCAGGAAGCGGGCACCGATATTGGAGGTCATGATGATCACCGTGTTTTTGAAGTCCACCGTGCGCCCTTTGGCGTCGGTCAGGCGCCCGTCCTCCATTATCTGCAGCAGGATGTTAAACACGTCGGGGTGCGCCTTCTCAATTTCGTCCAGGAGGACCACCGTGTAGGGACGGCGCCTGACCGCCTCGGTAAGCTGCCCTCCCTCCTCGTAGCCCACGTAGCCAGGAGGAGCCCCCACCAACCGGGAAACGGTGTGCCGCTCCATGTACTCCGACATGTCGATGCGCACCATGGCCTCTTCGTCGCCAAAGAGGGCTTCTGCCAGCGCCTTGGCCAGTTCCGTCTTACCTACCCCGGTAGGCCCGAGGAAGATAAAGACGCCGATGGGCCGCCGCGGATCCTTGAGCCCCGCTCGCGCGCGCCGGACGGCCCGCGCCACTGCCGCCACCGCTTCGTCCTGCCCCACGATCCGCTGGTGCAGAATTTCCTCGAGCTTGAGCAGGCGCTCGGCCTCCTCCATCTTGAGCTGCTTCACCGGAATCCCCGTCCAGCTGGAAACCACCTCGGCTACGTCTTCCGCCGTCACCACCAGCTCCCCGTCGCTCTGCTTCTGCCGCCAGGCCTCGCGCGCGGCCTCGATCTCCGCCTTGATCTTGGCCTCTTGATCCCGCAGCTGCGCCGCCTTCTCGAACTCTTGGGCCGCCACCGCCGCCTCTTTCTCCTTCCTTATTTCCTCCAGCTTCTGCTCCAGCTCCTTAAGGTCCGGGGGCGGAGTGAAGGCCCGCAGGCGCACCCTCGAAGCCGCTTCGTCGATGAGGTCGATGGCCTTGTCGGGCAGGAAGCGGTCGGTGATATAGCGATGGGAAAGCTTGGCCGCGGCTTCTATGGCCTCGTCCGTTATGCGCACCCGATGGTGGGCTTCGTAGCGGTCGCGCAAGCCCCGAAGAATGGCGATGGTCTCCTCCACCGTAGGCTCACCCACCATGACCGGCTGGAAGCGGCGCTCCAGGGCAGGGTCGCGCTCGATGTGCTTGCGGTACTCGTCCAAAGTGGTGGCACCGATGGTTTGCAGTTCGCCCCGCGCCAGAACCGGCTTTAAAATGTTGGCCGCGTCTATGGCTCCCTCGGCGGCACCGGCTCCTACGATGGTGTGCAGCTCGTCGATGAAGAGAATCACGTTCCCCGCCGCCTTGACCTCGTCCACTATCTTCTTGAGCCTTTCCTCGAACTCACCCCGGTATTTGGTGCCGGCCACCACCGAAGCCAGATCCAGAGCCACCACCCGCTTATTGAGCAGCACCTCCGGCACCTGACCTTTGGCTATACGCTGGGCCAGCCCCTCCACAATGGCCGTCTTGCCCACACCGGGATCGCCTATGAGCACTGGGTTGTTCTTGGTGCGGCGGCTGAGGATTTGGATCACCCGCTCGATCTCCTTCTCCCGTCCCACCACGGGGTCAAGCCGGTCTTCCCGCGCCAGCCGGGTGAGGTCGCGCCCGAACTGGTCCAGGAGCGGGGTCTTGCTCCGGCCGGCGGGACCAGTCTGGGCCGCGCCGGGTGCCCCGGTGTTTAGCATCTCCAGCACCTGGGCCCGCACCTTATCGAGATCGGCGCCGAACATGGTGAGGACTTGGGCCGCCACCCCTTCACCCTCGCGGATGAGCCCCAGAAGCAGGTGCTCGGTGCCCACATAGTTGTGCCCCAACTGCCGCGCCTCGTCCACCGCCAGCTCCAGCACCCGCTTGGCCCGCGGGGTCAAGGTGACCTCGTGCAGTACCGGCTCCTCCCCCCGCTCCACTATCTGCTCCACTTTCTCCCGCACGGCCTCGGCACTTATTCCCAGGTTCTGAAGTACCTTGGCCGCTACCCCTTCGCCCTCGCGCAAAAGCCCCAGCAAAATGTGCTCCGTCCCGACGAAGGGGTAGTTCATGCGCCGCGCCTCTTCCTGCGCTAAAAGCAGAACTTTCTGCGCTCTGCGGGTAAACCTCCCAAACATCACTTCACCCCCTTGATATTCTCCAGCCTCTCCCTTATGAGCCGGGCCCGCACCACGTCCCGCTCACCGGGAGAAAGGTTCTTCCCCACCGTCTTGATGACGAGAGCCGGCTGGATGAGCACCATGAGCTCCGTCACCAGGCCCAAGGGTACCCCTTTTATGATTCCCAGCGCTACCCCCAGGCGCAGGTCGGAAAGTAAGCGCATCGCCTCCTGGGAAGTGATGGCCCGGGCGTAGCGCAGGATGCCGTAGGCGCGAAAGACACGGTCCTCCAGTTGCTCCCTCTGCCGGTAAAGCGTTTCCCGGCTCTCCCTCTCCTGAGCGATGAGCTTGCGAATTATGCCGTAGAGGTGGCGGACTATCTCTTCCTCGCCTCTCCCTAAGGTTATCTGGTTGGATATCTGGAAGAGATCTCCTGCCGCCCGCGTTCCTTCTCCGTAAAGGCCGCGCACCGCCAGCCCCAACTTACTGAGGTTGGTTATCATCTCATCTATGGCCCCCACCAGCACCAGCCCCGGCAGGTGTAGCATACTCGACACCCTGAGCCCCGTACCCACATTGGTGGGGCAGGCAGTCAAGTAGCCGTAATTCTGGTGGTAGGCGTAATCCAGGGTGAGCTCCAGGGCATCGTCTACCTGATCGGCCAGTTTCCAAGCAGCTTCCAACTCCAGCCCCGGGAGAAGACACTGGATGCGCAGGTGGTCTTCCTCGTTAATCATGACGCTTACCACTTCATCCTCCCGCAGGAGCAAACCCCGGCCGGTCAGATCCCCCTTAATGAAGTCGGGACTTACCAGGTGCTTTTCCACCAGGATCTGCCGCTCCACAGGAGTGAGGTCGACCAAGCGCACCAATTCCAGCTTGCCCACCCGGGAAGCCACCTCGGGCCGGCTGGCTGCCACCCAAACGGCGTGCAACACCTCTTCCTTCTGGGTCGGCTTCAGCCGGTGGGGAAAGAGGAAGTCCTTCAAGTTACGGGCCAGACGCACCCGGCTGGAAACCACCACGTCGGCCTCCGGCCCGTCCCCGTCCATCCAGCGGCTTCGGGGGTTAGTCAGAGTTTCCCTTAGACCCATTCTCCGCCTTCCCTCCAGTGTTCTTCTCCAGCTCCCTTATCCTGTCGCGCAACTCGGCCGCCCGCTCGTACTCTTCCCTGCGCACCGCTTCGGCCAGCTCCCGGCGCAAGCGTTCGATCTCCGTCAGCTTGCCCACCACCTCTTTTTGCCGCCGCGGCGCTTTGCCCGTGTGCCGGGCTACTCCGTGAACCCGCCGCAGCACCTGCTCTACCGCCGGACGTAGAGCGCTATAGCACTGGGGGCAGCCCAGGAGCCCTCTAGCAGCAAACTCCCGCTCGGTCAGGCCACAGCGCGGGCAGCGAACCTCTCTTTCCGCCTCTACCTCTTCCCCCGCTGGGAAGAAGAGGCCGCTTAAGAGGCTGTGGAAAGGAAACTGCGGCGGAAAGCCGAAGCTTACCCCCATTTCCCGGGCGCACTCCTCGCAGAGATGCAACTCCTTCTTCTGGTTATTTACTATTTCGGTATAGTGTACCGTGGCCGGCCTCTTGTGGCAACGCTCGCAAAGCATAAGTTTTACCACTCCTCACAGGTCTTAGTCCTGGCCGCCCAGCGCCGCGCCTATCAGCGCCCGCAACAAGCTCGCCCGCAGACGCGAGCGCCAGATTGGGGGGAGCTCCACCAAGCCGTGGGTGAGCACGTGGCGCATCAGGCGAACCTCCCGGTTAGATAGGATTCCCTCTTCTTGCAAGCGGGCGAGAAAGTTTAAAGCCTCTACCTCCCCTATACTCCCTCCCAGAGTCTGCCACAATTTGCGCAAGAGTTCCCGGTAATCCGGGGGGCAGAGGCGGGAAATGCGCAGAAATCCCCCTCCGCCCCGGCGGCTTTCTACGCAGAAGCCGTGCCAGGCGGTGAAACGGGTGCTTAAGACGTAGTTGATCTGCGCCGGCGTGCAGCCGAACTTGCTCGCCAGCGCGCTTCGCCTTACCACCACCTGACCGGTAGGGCTTTGCGCCAGCAGCTGCCGCAGATAAGCTTCGATCTCGTCAGCCAGAGAGCGCATTTCCACCACCGTTTCTAACCTTAACTTACCTTTACCTTTCAGTATAGCGCCGGCTGGCAGGTCAAGCAAGAGTTACCGCTGAAAAACAAGGAAAGCTTGCGCTCCCGCAGGAACAGCGGGTACAATGAAGGCCAGGTGCAGATAAGGAAGGAGGTCCACACTACTTTGCGGCTGGACGGTCGGGGAACGGGGGAACTGAGGCCGGTAAAGATGATCCCCGGCTACAACAAGTATGCTGAGGGCTCCTGCCTCATTGAAATGGGAGATACGCGGGTTCTCTGCACCGCCTCCATCGACGACAAGGTGCCCCCCTTCCTCAAAGGCACCGGCAAAGGCTGGGTGACAGCTGAGTACGGCATGCTTCCCAGGGCCACCGAGAGCCGCAACCTGCGCGAGGTAACCAAGGGGAGGCCCAGCGGTCGGACTCTGGAAATCCAGCGGTTAATCGGCCGCTCGCTGCGGGCAGCGGTGGACCTGGAGGCTCTGGGAGAGCGCACCATCATCGTGGACTGCGATGTGCTCCAGGCCGATGGCGGCACCCGCACGGCCGCCATCACAGGAGGATTCGTAGCCCTGGTCTACGCCCTGGACTGGTTGCGCAACGAAGGAGCGATCGAGTCTCTGCCGGTGAAAGATTTGGTGGCGGCCGTGAGCGTGGGCAAGGTCAAGGATACCTATCTTTTGGACCTCACCTTCACCGAGGATTCCGTGGCCGAAGTGGACCTCAACGTGGTGATGACCGGCAAGGGGGAGCTGGTGGAGGTGCAGGGAACGGCGGAGGGAAAGCCTTTCACCCGCGAGGAGCTAAACTTGATGCTCGACCTGGCCGCCCAGGGGGTGAAGGTGCTCATCGAAAAGCAGCGGGAAGCTCTGGGAGTGCTAGCGAGTTTCATCGGGAGGCAGGACGAGAATGCGGAAGATAGTACTGGCCAGCCGTAACGAAGGCAAGCTACGGGAACTAAAAGCGCTTCTTTCCCCTCTGGGCTGGGAAGTAGTGCCTCTAACCTCTTACCCCGATCTCCCGGAGATAGAGGAGACGGGCGAAACTTTTGCCGCCAACGCCCTCGCCAAGGCCCGGACCGTGGCTTCCCTCACAGGTGAGGTGGCGCTGGCCGACGACTCCGGCCTAGAGGTGGACTATCTCGGGGGCGCCCCCGGCGTTCGCTCCGCTCGCTTCGCCGGCCGCCAGGGAGACGACGTCGCGAACATAGCCTTGCTTTTAAAGCTCTTGGAGGGTGTGCCCTGGGAAAAGCGCAAAGCCCGCTTCCGCTGCGTTATCGCCGTGGTCACCCCTGAAGGTAGGGAGTACCTGGCCGAAGGAACGGTGGAAGGATACATCTTAGAGGAGCCACGGGGAAGAGAAGGTTTCGGTTACGACCCTGTTTTCTTCCTCCCGGAGTATGGCCGGACTTTCGCCGAGCTCCCTTTGGAGGTGAAAAACCAGATCAGCCACCGCGCTCGCGCCCTGGCCAAGATAAAGGAGATTCTGCGCTCACTTTGACTAGCACCCGACCTTTAGGTATAATGGTATATGAGCATGCGGGTGTAGCTCAGTGGTAGAGCACCGGCCTTCCAAGCCGGCTACGTGGGTTCGATTCCCATCACCCGCTCCAGGTGGAAGAGCAAGTGGCCTTAAAGGCCACTTTCCATATATGAAGCGTCCCGGTAGCTCAGCGGACAGAGCAGCAGCCTTCTAAGCTGTTGGTCGGGGGTTCGAATCCCTCCCGGGACGCCATAATTTTGCCCTCTTCCACCTGCCTGGGGATGGAGGTTACGCCGGTATGACTCAGAACTTGCAAAACGAAGCTTCCCTTCGGCGCGAGCCGCTCTATCTGAGCGAAGATGAAAAGGAACTACTGCGCAGCCTGGGGACCACGGTGAGCTACCCCAAGGGGCATATCCTCTGGGCCCCGGAGGAAATAGCCGACCGGGTCTACCTTCTGGAGAAGGGCTGGGTCAAAATCTACCGTCTCACCGCTAACGGGCGGGAAGTAACCGTGGGGGCCATCCGCAACCCCGGCGAGCTCATAGGGCTGGCGGAGGCCCTTTACCACGGCAGGCGCACCTGCTTCGCCGGCGCCATCACCGACGTCACCCTCACCATCGTCAGCAAGAGCGACTTCGTAGAGCTGCTCACTGAGAACCATCGCTTGGCCCTGAAAGTCAGTAAAACCTTGGCCGCTCGGATGCGGGAAGCAGAGGCGCTGGTGCATGAACTCGTCTGCTGGCAGGTGCCGGGCCGGCTGGCCCTACTCCTTCTCAAAATGGGGGAGAGTTGCGGCATAAGGGACGAGGAGGGCATACACATCAAGCTGCGCCTCACCCACGAAGAGCTGGCCGGTATGATCGGTACCACCCGCCAGACAGTGACCTCCCTCCTGAACACCTTCAAGAAAGAGGGCTCTATCGAGATGGAGGGAAGGGAGATAACCATACGCGACCCCCAAAAACTGGCCAGCTGGGTGGTTTAATGGACTTTATCCCCGCCTATAAAAAGCTTTCTCCTCAGGAATTCTCCCGCCGGATAGCCGAAGGCTTCCGCCGCCTGCAGGCCTGCAACCTCTGCCCGCGCCGGTGCGGGGTCAACCGCCTGCAGGGCGAAAGAGGGATCTGCCGGGCCGGACGGGAAGTGGTGGTGTCCAGTTACGGCCCCCATTTCGGCGAGGAAGCCCCGCTGGTAGGGCTCTTCGGCTCCGGCACCATTTTTTTTACCTACTGCCCTCTCAAATGCGTCTACTGCCAGAACTACGAAATAAGCCAACTCGGAGAAGGAAGCCCGATAAGCATAAGGGAACTTAGCCGCATCATGCTAAGGCTTCAGGCTCGAGGCTGCCACAACATAAACCTGGTAACCCCCACCCACTTTGTTCCCCACATCCTAGCCGCTCTTTACCGCGCCAGCAAGCGGGGCCTGGCTCTCCCCATAGTCTACAACACCAGCGGCTACGAGTCCCTGGAAACCTTAGCTTTGCTCGACGGCATTGTGGACATCTACATGCCCGACTTCAAGTATGCCGACGCCAGGGCGGCAGCCAAGTACTCCGGAGTGCGTGACTACCCTGAGGTGGCCAAAGCGGCACTTAAAGAGATGCAGCGGCAAGTGGGGGATTTAGAAATCGACGAGCGGGGCCTGGCGGTGCGCGGGCTTTTGGTGCGCCATCTGGTTTTGCCAGAAAACCTGGCTGGCACGGAGGAAGTGATGGAGTTCCTGGCCCGGGAAGTTTCCCCGCGCTGCTTCGTCAACGTCATGGCCCAGTACTACCCCGCCTACCGCGCCCACGAGTTCCCTCCTCTCAACCGTCGCATTACCTCCCAGGAGTACCGTGCCGCCGTGGAAGCGGCTTCAAAGCGGGGCCTGCGGGTCTACCGGGACTAGCCAGTGAGGCCAAGAGCTCGGCGGTAATACTCGGTAGCCGCGGGAACTTCGCCCAGCTCGGCCGAGATACTGGCCCGCAGGCTCCACAGGCGCCGGTCGTTCACCTTACCGGCCAGCCGGTGGCACAGAGCCAGAGCTTCGGCGTAGCGCCCCAGATCTACCAAGCAGGAAGCCAGGTTCAGAAGATAAAGGTGATTCTCGCCCTCACCGGCCAGCTCCGCCGCCTCCTGATAGAGCTTGAGAGCTTCCTCCTTTCGGCCGCAACTTTCCAGGGCAAAGGCCAGGTTGTTGAGCAGCACCGGATCGCGAGGGTACCGCTGCTGCAGCTTCTCCAGGAGCCTCAAAGCCTCCTCCGCCCTTCCCATCTTCAGGTAGCAGGCGGCCAGGTTGCTCCCCACCTCGATATCACCGGAGGACAGGCGGTAGGCCTCGGCAAAGTGAAACTCGGCCTCCTGGTAGCGGTGCAGGTGATAGAGGCAAAAGCCCAGGTTGTTGTGAAGCTCCGCCCCTCCAAATCCCAGCCGCCTGGCTTCCTCATAGTAGCGCAAGGCTTCCCCGTAGCGCCCCAAGCGGCTTAAGGCCACGGCCATATTGAAGCTGAGAGCCGCGTTTCTGCCCCCTAGAAGCCGCGCCTCCTGGAAGTTACGCAGGGCCTCTTCCACCGAACCCAGCGCTAGCAGGCAAAGACCGCGGCTAGAAAGGAGCGCCGCGCTGGCGCAACCCAGAGCCAGGGCCCGATCGAAGAAGGACAAAGCCCGCCTCGCCTCCCCCTTGCGCCGCCAGTAATCCCCCACCGTAGCCAGGATCCAGGCGGCGTCCCGCCGGGGCAGGTTGCCGGCCAGAGTCCCGATCCTTTCCCCCGTAAGCTCCTCTTCTCCCAGCCGAGGCCAAGCCGCCAGGAGGTGGAAAAACGCCCGCTGCAGCCGCCCCAGCTGAAAGCAGAGCCGCCCCGCCCACAAATGAAGGCGACGGTGGCGGGGAAAGCGCCCGAGCAACTTCTCCAGAAACCACAGGGACGCGCGCTTGGCCCCTACCGCTTCGCTTAACCTCGCCGTCAGCAGGAAGAACCCCTGGTGCAGCCCGTGCTTCACCGCCGTCCAAGGGTTGCCCCAAAAATGTATCATCACCAGCTCCTCCTTTTCTGCCCATTGTTTACCATCAATAAAATTAGCGGTGATAGCGGACTTATCCTGCTAATTTACGGGCAAAATATTGCGACAAAGATCTTATTCGCTCGCACACCGGAGTTCAAATTCGGAGGCGCAGATTGACGAGAAGACGGAGGCGGCACTACGATTTCTTCACCTTCTGGAATAAGCTGGCTGGAGCCAGCGAAAAACCGGCCACGGAGGCCGCAAGGGTGGCTTGCCGTGGCTTTTTTGCCGAGGGGGTGATAAAAGAAGGCTGGAAGCGTGTTACCCAAAAACCTTTTAAAGGGAGGAAAAGGTTATGCACATCCCTGACGGCTATCTTAGCCCCTCTACCTGTGCGGTTTTTTATGCAGCCATGATCCCTATCTGGGCCGCGGCGGTCAAGAAAACCAGAGAAACCCTGAAGGCCAAGCAGGTGCCCCTGCTGGCTCTGGCGGCCGCTTTCAGCTTCGTCATCATGATGTTCAACGTGCCCGTCCCCGACGGCACCACCGCTCACGCGGTGGGAGGGACGCTGGCCGCTATCGTCCTCGGACCGTGGGCCGCCTGCATCGCCGTTTCTATTGCCCTCATCATCCAAGCTTTAGTTTTCGGCGACGGTGGAATCTGGGCCATAGGAGCCAACTGCTTCAACATGGCCTTCGTCCTGCCCTTTCTGGGCTACGCCGTATACCGGGCTTTAAACGCTGGCGGCAAGCGCCGGGTATTAGCTAGCATGGTGGGGAGCTACGTGGGGATCAACGCCGCCGCCTTCTGCGCCGCGGTGGAGTTCGGCGTTCAGCCGCTTCTATTCAAGTCCCCCACCGGCGTA
Source organism: Ammonifex thiophilus (assembly GCF_003368535.1). Taxonomy (GTDB): domain Bacteria; phylum Bacillota; class Desulfotomaculia; order Desulfotomaculales; family Ammonificaceae; genus Ammonifex; species Ammonifex thiophilus. Next base: position 249,530 of record NZ_QSLN01000001.1, on the reverse strand, counting down.
CCCCTTTACTGCCCCTACGACCTCAGCAAGTCCATACCGGCCATGATGTTCGCCCACCTGACCGTAGCGGGAATAGTGGAGGCCATCATCACTGGCCTGGTGGTCTACTACCTGCAGAAAGCCCACCAGGAAGAGCTCTTCTTCGACGCCGCCCTGGAAAGGAGGTAGGCGGGTATGCCGGTGTACCGTAAGCTGTGGTTCTGGATAGTGGTACTCATCATCCTTTCTCCTCTGGGGCTCTTGGCCAAAGGAACTGCCTGGGGGGAGTGGGGCAGCGACGAGCTTAAGGAAATGTTGGGTATGGTGCCGGAAGGGCTGGCCAAACTAGAAGAGACGTGGCACGCTTTACTGCCGGACTATAGCATTCCAGGATTCGACAAAACCTTCGCCCAGCAAGCTGTAGGGTACATCGTAGCCGCCGTGGTAGGAGTGGTGCTGATAGCGCTGGTAGCCTACCTCCTGGGCCGTCTCCTGGCCCGATCGGAGAAATGAGCGCGAAGCCTGCACCCCGGTGCCGAGGTGCAGGCTTCGTAGAGAAAAACCTGAAGGAAATCCATCGGGTTTTCGCCGACGAACTCTTCGCCACTGCTATGGCCCGGCAACCGGGGCTTTACCAATCCCTCGATCCCCGCACCAAGGTGGTGGCCACGGTGGCCTTCATAGGGGTGGTGGGATTGGCCCACCACCTCACCACCCTGGTGCTGCTGAACCTTCTAACGTTGGCGGTAGCCTTTCTCTCACGCCTCCCCCTCAAGCTTTACCTGGCCAGGGTGTGGCTTTTTATCCCCCTCTTCACCGGCGTGATGGCCTTCCCCGCCATTTTTAACTGGATAACGCCGGGAGATCCCGTCTGCACCCTCATACCGGAAGTGAGCTTTCACCTAGGAAATTACCACTTCCAGGCACCGCTTACCATCACCGTCCAGGGACTGCAAGGGGCGGCCACCATCGTGCTGCGAGCCGCCGACTCCGTTTCCTGGGTGATTCTCCTCACCCTTACCACCTCTTGGCCCCGGTTGCTCAAGGCGCTCCGCGTCTTCCGGGTGCCCCAGCTCTTCATCCTCATCTTGGAGATGACCCTGCGCTACATCTTCCTGCTGCTTCAGCTCTCAGTGGAAACTTTCGAAGCTTACCGGTTTCGCCTAGTGGGACCGCCACCGGCCAAAGAAAAGAGGCGCTTCCTAGCCTCCCTAATCGGGAATGTGCTAGTGCGAACTCAAGCTCTAAGCGAGGAGGTTTACCAGGCCATGCAGGCCAGGGGCTACACCGGCGAGCCCCGCTCCTTAATACCCTACCACTTTGGCCGCGCCGATCTGGTCTTCAGTCTGACCTCCCTTGCCCTGGTGGCCGCCCTACTTTATCTGGACAGGTGCTTACTTTAAATCGAGGTAGCGCACCACCAGGTCCCCTACCTCGCTGGTGGTGTAGCCCATGCGCCCCGCCGCCAAGCTCTTGAGGTGCTTGGAGCAGACCTCCTGCACCGCCCGCTCTATCCGGGCCGCTGCCCTTTCCTCTCCTAGGTGCTCCAGCAGCATGGCCAGAGCCAGGATGGCCGCCAGCGGGTTTATCTGGTTTTTGCCGGCGTACTTGGGAGCCGAGCCGCCAATGGGCTCGAACATGGATACTCCTTGGGGATTGATGTTGCCGCCGGCAGCGATGCCCAGGCCCCCCTGAATTATGGCACCCAAGTCGGTTATGATGTCGCCGAACATGTTGTCGGTGACGATGACGTCGAACCACTCGGGATTCTTCACCATCCACATGCAGATGGCATCCACATGGGCGTAATCACGGGTGATGTCCGGATACTCCTCCCCTACGGCGTGGAAGACCCGCTCCCAGAGGTCGAAAGCGTAGGTCAGGACGTTGGTTTTGCCGCAAAGAGTAACCTTCTTTTTCTTGTTACGCTTGCGGCAATACTCGAAAGCGTAGCGGACGCACCGCTCCACCCCTTTGTAAGTGTTGATGGAAATCTGGAGGGCCACCTCATCCCTGGTGCCGCGCCGCAGAAAGCCCCCGGCTCCGCAGTAAAGCCCCTCCGTGTTCTCCCGCACTACCACGAAGTCGATGTCCTCCGGACCTTTATCTTTGAGCGGGGTCTCCACCCCGGGATAAAGCTTCACCGGACGGAGGTTGATATACTGATCGAGCTCGAAGCGCAGCCGCAGAAGAATCCCTTTTTCCAGAATGCCCGGCTTAACGTCCGGATGGCCGATAGCACCCAGGTAGATGGCGTGAAACTGCTTGAGCTCCTCGATGGCGCCGTCCGGCAAGGTCTCCCCTGTGCGCAGGTAGCGCTCCCCGCCAAAGTCGTAGATCACAGTTTCGTACTTGAAGCCCTCGAGCTGCGCCACCGCTTCCAGCACCTTAAGTCCTTCCCGGACCTGCTCCGGCCCCGTGCCGTCCCCTGGAATCACCGCAATCCTATAAGTCAAACTCCTCTAACCCCCCAGTATTCCGGAATTTAGCCGCAATTTTACCCCCTCCCAAAACTCTTGTCAATGAAAAAGGGGGAGCTTGCTAAAGCTCCCCCCTTTAAGCCGACCCGACCGGAAGCTATCTAGCTACTTCGACCTTAACTTGAGCTCCTGAGTTCCCGTGCCCTCCAGCCCGGAACTTGGCAGCCGGCAGTATGCGCACCTCCAGAGCTTTCCCCTCCTTGGTGGCCTTAACCTTTACCCGCTGCCCCCGCTCCAAGGTGGCGCTGCCCTTCCCCTTGGCTTCAATCTTGGTGTCAGACGTCAAAGTGAAGGTTTTGCTCTCCTGGCCACCCTTCTTGCCGCCCCGGGTCACGGTGAAGGTGTTGCCCGAAACCGCACTCACCTCGCCGGAAAATTCCACGGTGGGCTTAAGCTCCTTTATCCGGAGGTGCACCAGCCGGTCCAGAGCCCTAAGCTGCTCCAGGTTCAACTTCTCCACTGCCGTCACCAATTCCGGAGGTAGGCTCTTTTCCGCGTAAACCTTGGCCTCCACCGAGGTGCAATCGCGCAGTCGGTCCCGCTGGTGCAGGCGCAAAGTGTCCCCTCTGCCCTGATCGGCCAGAGCCGGCCAGACCGCCGCTGCTAGGAGGGCCAGGACCAGAAGCCCACTTACCAGCAGTTTAACTCGCCTCACCCTTACCACCTCACTTAGTCAGAGTTTGGTCCCCCGGTCACCTTCTCGCCTCCGCTCCCCTTTTCTCACCTCCCATCGGTTAATTACGAACTTCTCGGCGCCTTTCTGAGGGTCTCCCGGTAAAGTTTTGCGCCAGCTGAAACGATGAATTCTCAAAAAATCTACTGGAGGGAGAAGGCATGGCCCAGCCGGAGCCGAAGCAGAGGAAAGAGCGTTTCTTCAGCGTGCGGCTCAAACTTTTCGGCAGCTTCGCCGCGGTGTTGCTGCTCCTGGTAGTCACCATCGCCGCCGGCCTCTGGGGACTGAACAGGGTGAGGACCCAGTACGACGCGGTCATAAACCGCGACTACTCTTGGGCCTACCAGAGCCAGCAGGCGATGGTCTTAATGCTTCTGAGTAACCTGGACCTGCGCGATTATATGGGCACGGGCAATCCGGCCTCCTGGACCGCCCTTAAAGAGAAATTGACGCAGGCTAACAAGCTTCTCCAGGGAGTAAGCGACGCCAGCCAAGATCCTAAGGTGGACGAGCTGGTGGGGCAGGTTCAGCAAAAGCTCTCCCTTTACGAGAAATCCGCCGAGAAAGTAAGGGAACTCCAGGACCGAGGGCAGAAGGAAGCCGCCACCCAACTCAACCGCACCGAGGTAAACGGCAACCTCAAAGAAGCCGCCAGGATAGCCCAGGAGCTGCAGGACTACCTGCACCAAAGGGCTGAAGGCCGGATAGCGGAGGCGCGCCGGTACGAAGGACACACCGCCCAGATGGCCCTCTGGGGAGGGGTTTTGTCCGTCCTGGTGGGTATGGGCCTGGCCTACCTCATCGGCAAGCAGCTGGTCAACCCGATCAAAGAACTGGAAGCGGCAGCCATGCGCATAGCCGAAGGGGACCTCATGGTGAAGCTTCCGCGGATAAAGAGTCATGACGAGCTGGGGAGGCTCATCCGGGCCATAGCCTTCATGCTGGGAAGCCTCCGCCGCCTGGCAGCGGAGCTTAATGCCAGCGCCCAGAAGCTGGCCGAGGAGGCCAGGAACATAAGCCAGGGGGCGGAGCAGGCGGCCAACGCCGCCACCACCAGCGCCACCAGTGCCACCCAGATAGCCGCCGCCATCGAGCAGGTTTCCGCCAGCGCTCAGAACTTGGCCGGCACCGCCCAGGACATGGCCCGCCACGCCCAGGAAGGGCAGGGGGAGCTTGACCGCATGGTGAAGCAGATGAACGCCATCCAGGAGGTAACGCGCAATGCCAGCCAGGCCATGCACAAGCTCAACCAGAAGGCGGGTGAGATAAACCGCATCGTGGAGGTCATCACCTCCATCGCCGACCAGACCAACCTCCTGGCCTTAAACGCCGCCATCGAAGCCGCCCGGGCCGGGGAGCAGGGCCGGGGCTTCGCGGTGGTGGCGGGCGAGGTGCGCAAGCTGGCGGAGCAGTCGGCCAACGCCGCCAAGGACATCTTGAAGCTCATCGAGGCCATCCAAGAGGAGACGCGCGAGACCACCTCCCTCATGGACCGCAACCAGCAGGTGGTCCAAGAAGGAACGAAGATAATGCAGGGGGTAGCACAGCGCTTCCGGGAAATTCTGCAGGCGGTGAACGAGTTTACCGCCCAGACGGAGGAGATCGCCCGCGCCGCCCAAGAGGTGGCCGGGAACGCCACCAACGTAGCCGCAGCCGCCCAGGAGCAGACGGCCACCAGCGAGGAAACAGCCTCGGCCACCCAGCACCTCACCCAGCTGGCGGAGAAGCTCAAGGCGGTGGTGGGGAGGTTCAAGTACCAGGCAGCAGCCAAAGCCTCGTGAAAGCGGGCCGGGCGTTTGCCCGGCCCTTATTGTTTGTCCTTGGCCTTCCAAGGTAAAATTTTACCTTGGGGGGTGAAAAAAAAATGAAGATTGTCCGGCTTAAAGAGATGCGCGACCGGATACCCAAGCTTTTCGGCATTCCTTCCGGCGTACCCGGGCTTGACGATCTCTTTTTCACGGTAACCTTCGAGGAGGAGGGGTACCGCCGCGTCTCCCTCAAAGGCATCCCCTCGGCGGCAGTTGTTCACCTCACCGGGGTGCCGGACACCGGCAAATCGCTCATGGCCGAGCAGTTCGCCCTGACCCAGGCGGCGCGAGGCTTCGCCACCCTCTACGTGACGGTGGAGGTTCCTGCCCACTTCCTAGCTCAGGGGCTGAAGCTGCGGGCGCGCGCCATGAACCTGAGCTGGGAAACCATAGAGGAAGGGCTTTATCTCCTTGATCTGGCCCGCATGCCGGAAGAGAAGGAGAATATCGGGGAACTCTGCGAGTCTCTGGCCAGGATTATCCGGGAAGAGGAGATCAAGGCCTGCGTGATCGACTCGGTGACCGGGCTTTACGAAGGCAGGGAGACGGCGGCCCGCACCATCGTCCGCCGCCTCTACGAAGTGATGAAGGAGCACTACCAGACGGCCATATTCGTCTCACAGAAGCGCAGCAGCCACGAAGAGATGTCGGCGGAAGCTGCCGGCGGCTACGGCGTTTCCCATATTCTGGACTGCACCATCGTGCTGGCCAAGATGGTGGTCAGCCGCAGCACCGCCTCCTTTTACGGCAAGGCGCCGGGCGAACTGGTGCGCACCCTGCGGATAGACGGCTGCCGCCTTTGTGGCCACGACACTCGCGTACACCTCTTAGAGATAGACGACGCGGGCATCGTTAGGGTGGGACCACCTCTCAGCGAGCTGGCCAGCGAGGCACGCCTCTAAGCTTCCTCCGCCTCCACCAGCACGGCATCCACCCCGATCTTTTTCACCTGGCTCCAGGGAATTACCACATCTTTGCCCCAGGGGAAAATGCCCAAGAATCTTTTGCCGCTGTGCAGCACCACAGCGGTGATCATTCCTTTTTCGTCCACATGCACGTCTTTGATGGCACCCAGGCGCCGCCCGTTAAGCACGTTGATGAACTGCCGACGGGTGAGCTCAGAAACCTTGAACATTCCTTTACCACCCCCGCCTTCCCAGGTTATGCAGGGGGAGGTTTAAAGGTTACGGTTGAGCAGGCGGACCCGGCAGAGCTCGCTTCCCAGCCGCAAGAAAAAATACCACTCTTCGAAGCGCAGGAGATAAAGGCTTAAGGCATAAAGGGCCACTCCCCCGACAATGGCGCTGCCCAGGCTCAGAGCTTCCCCCCAGAAACCGGCGGGAGCAATCCCTCCGACGAAGCGGTATATTACCCAGGCGGCCAGGGCCAAGAGGGCGCAGGCCAGCAGGGAGCGCAGGGCGAAAGAAGACCAGGCCTTGATTTTGCGCAGGGCCGGTAAACGGCGGGCCAGAAAATAGTAGAGAAGGAAGGTGTTCACCCAGGCGGCCAAGGAGTTGGCCAGGGCCAAACCCGCGTGCTTCAGCGGGTGCATGAGGACGAGGCTCAAGACCAGGTTTACAAGCACCGTCACCAAGGTGAGCTTCACCGGGGTCTTGGTGTCGTGCAGAGCGTAAAAGCCCCGGGTCAGCAGGATGTTGGCCGCGTACCCGACCATGCCCACGGCGTAGCAGAGAAGGGCGGCCGCGGTCATGGAGGTGGCCCGGGCATCGAAGGCCCCGCGTTCGAAGAGAAAGGAAACTATGGGGTAGCGCAGCACCATGAGTCCTACCGCCGCCGGCAGGGTGAGCAGCAGGTTAAAGCGCAGGGCACGGTCGAGAAGCCGGGCCACCTCCTCGTGTTGCCCCTCAGCCGCCCGATGGGTTAGGGTGGGGAAGACTGCCGTCCCCAGGGCCAGAATGAAAAGGCCTATAGGCAGCTGAACTAGCTTGTTGGCGAAGTTGAGGGCGGAGATGCTCCCTTCCGCCATGCCGGAAGCCAGGATGCGGTCGATGATAACGTAAGCCTGGTTAATGGAAACCCCCACCGCCACCGGCACGAGCAGGGCAAAAACTTTTTTCACGCCCGGATGCCGCCAGTTAATCTCCGGCCGCCAGAAAAAGCCGACGCGCCTTAAGGCCGGCAGCTGGATTAAGGCCGCAGCCACCATGCCCAGTACCGTTCCCCAGGCCAGCCCCCGGATACCAAAGACCCTCCCCAGAGAAAGGGCCGAGGCTATAATCACCAGATTGTTGACCGCCACGCTGGCGGCCGGCAGGCCAAAGATCTGGTTGGCGTTTAGAAGTCCGGTGAAGTAGTTGGCCCAGCCGAAAAAGAGCAAGATGGGAAGCATGATGCGGGTGAGCTCCACTGCCAACCGCATGGTTTCCGGTGGGAGGCCGGGGGCCACCAAGAGAACCAGCCAGGGGGCCAGAGGCAAAGAAAGTAGCAGGGTAAGGAGCAGGGCCAGGGTGAGGAGGTTGAAAACCCAGTTAAAAACCCGCCACCCCTCCTCCCTCCGCCCGGCGGCCGCGTACTCGGCAAAAACGGGAACCACCACCGTGGCCAAAGCGCCCGTCACGATAGCCAGGAGGAGGTTGGGTATGGTGAAGGCCACCAAGTAGGCATCGGTAGCAGCCGAAGCCCCGTAAAGATGGGCGATCACCACATCCCGGAAGAAGCCCAGAAGACGGGCCAAGAGACTGAAAAAGGCGATTACCAGCGTAGCCTTAAAAACCAGACGTCCCGTTGTCACTTTATAACCCCAACTCCGCCTTCACCGTTTCGTGCAGCCGATCCACCTTTTCCTCGGTGGAAGCCTCGACGTACACCCGGAAAACCGGTTCGGTCCCCGAGGCCCGCACCAGTACCCAGGAGCCATCCGCCAGCACAAGCTTCACCCCGTCCATGGTAATCCTCTCGACCACCTTCTGCCCGGCCAGCTCCTCCCGCGACTCGGCCCAACTGGCCAATACACGGAGGATCCGCTCTTTGTCCTCCGCCGAGGTGCGGTAGTCCCGCCGCTGGCTTACCACCTCTCCGAACTTTTCCCTCACCTCTTCCCAGAGACGCCAGAGAGAACCACCGTGCACCGCTGTCATCTCCACCACCAGCAACCCCGCCAGAATGCCGTCCTTCTCCGGGACATGCCCTCTGATGGAAAGGCCGCCGCTCTCCTCCCCCGCACAGAGGCAGCCCTCCTCCCGCAGCAGCTTGCCCAAATACTTGAACCCCACCGGCGTCTCCTTCGTCGCCACCCCGAAGGCGGAGGCGATACGGTCCACCAGGTGGGTAGTGGCCACCGTGCGGGCCACCGGCCCCCGCCAGCCTCGGTAGGAGAGGAGGTGGTAGCAGAGAAGGGAAAGCACCTGGTTGGGGGTTACGAAGTGGCCTTCTCCCGTGATCACGCCCAGCCGGTCGGCATCCCCATCCAGAGCCAGACCTAGATGGGCACCGGTCTCCTTCACCTTGGCGGCCAGCTCTCCCAGTCTAGAGGGCACCGGATCGGGCAGGTCACCGCCGAAAAGGGGATCGCGCCAGTCGTGAATGGTGACCACGCTCACCCCGCAGCGCCTGAGGACCTCTTCCAGGTAGCCTATACCCGCCCCGAACATGGGGTCAACCACCACTTTGAGCGAAGCGCGGGCAATTTTGTCCCCCTCCACCAGGCGTAGAAGGTGGGCGAAGTAATCCTCCTGGGGGCGGAAGGGGTGACGCAGCGCCCTCCCCACCCCGGCCGGGGGAGAGGGAGGGGATTCGATCAGGCTCTCGATGCGCTCGGTAACGTCGGGAAGAGCTGGCCCGGCGTACTCGGGGATGAACTTTATCCCGCAGTACTCGGGAGGGTTGTGGCTGGCCGTGATGACCACCGCACCCCCCGTCTGGTAGTGCCTAATGCCAAAGGCCACCACCGGTGTGGGCACGGAGCGCTCGGGGAAGTAAACGGGAATGCCCCACCTAAGAAGTACTTCTGCCACCGCTTCGGCAAACTTATCCGCTAAGAAGCGGTTATCGAAACCCACTATGGCACCGCGGGCAGCCTGGCTCTTCTCGCTAAGGTAGGCGGCGATGGCCGCGGCTACCCGTTCCACGTTGGCAAAAGTGAAATCGCGGGCGATTACCCCCCGCCAGCCGTCCGTACCAAACTTGATTCGCAAAGGCTTCCCCCCTTGCTCACTGTCCGTTTTGTCCCGGTAATTTATCGGTCACATCGGTGAGGTGCTCCAGCTTGTCCTGGCGTTTGTCGAGGTAAAGCCTCCCTTCAGAGTCAAGAGAGGCGTAGAGTACCTCTTTTAACGACTTCACCCCCTGCTTCTCCAATTCCTTCAAGAGCCACTCTTCCGTAAGGTTGTTCTGCACCAGGTTCTGGTAGATTATCTGGCCGTCTACTATGAGCTCGGAAGGCACCCCCTCGTACTTAGTGGGGATCCCTAGATCCTCCGGCGTCACCGGGCGCTTCTGCGACTTGGGAAGGACGCTCAAAGCGCCGTTGGGTTCCACGATGGCGAACTCTACGTCGGCCAGGTTGAAGTAGCCTTTTTCACGTAACTGGGACATCAGGTCGTCCACGTTGTAGCGCATGCGGGCCATGTTGCGCTCCAAGATACACCCGTTGTGGACTACCACCGTGGGCTCGTCCAGCAAAAACTTGCGCGCCGGGCGGTAAATCAGGCTCACATACTGCACCAGGATGGTGAGGGAAGCGAAGACGGCCAGTCCGAAAACATAATACCAGGGGTTTTCTTTGATGTCGGTGGCCAGGCAGGCGGCTATGGAGCCGATAACTATGCCGTTGACATAGTCGGAGATGGTAAGCTGCCCCACTTGGGACTTGCCCACCAGCCTGGTGATGAAGAGTACCCCCATGAAGGCCCCTACCGCCCGCAAAAGAATCTCCAAAAAAGGATTCATTAACCAAATCCCCCTTGCCTTAAAGCCTCTCCGATAAATTAAAGTTCGCCTCCCTCCCCTCGGCTATACTTGAGCCACCAGTCCCAGGTGGTCTTGAGCCCCTCTTCCAGAGAACGACGGGGAGACCAGCCCAACTTTTCCCGGGCTTTTAAAGGGTTCAGGACACTGTGCCTGATATCTCCCGGCCGCGGTGGGCGGTAAACCGGAGCAAGCTTCCTGCCGCCTACGCGGGACAAAATCTCCCACAAAAGGTTGACGCTCACCCCTTCCCCTGTGCCGATGTTGAGCACCTCTCCCTCGCCAGCGGTGAGCGCCGCCAGGATGGCTTCCGCCACATCTTCCACATAGATGAAATCTCGCGTCTGCTCTCCGTCCCCGTAGATTTCCGGCGGCTCCTCGGCCACCATCTTCCGGCAGAATACGGCCACCACCCCTCCCTCCCCTTCCTCCCCCTGCCCCGGGCCGTAAACGTTGGCCAGACGCAAAACCACCGGGGTGATGCCGTAAAGGCGCCGATAGGTGAAGAGATAAACCTCGGCCGCGTACTTAGAAGCGCCGTAAGGAGAGAGGGGACAGATAGGGTGCTCCTCGTCCACCGGCAGGTAAAGAGGGTCACCGTAAACAGCCGCCGAAGAAGTGTAGACGATTCTTTGCACCCCCGCCCTGACCGAGGCTTCCAGGAGGCGAATGGTTCCCAGTACGTTGGCTTCGGCGTCAGCCACCGGCCGGACAAGGGAAAGGGGAGCAACCGTTTGGGCCGCCAGGTGGACCACCACCTCCGGTTGCTCGCACCGGAAGAGCTCCTCCAGCGACGAGGAAGCCAGGTCGAGAAGATAAAACGGGACGCCGGGAGGAATTCTCTCCCGCCGCCCCGTGCAGAGATTATCCATAACCGCTACCTCGTGGCCGCTTCTTTGCAGAAGTCTTACCACGTGCGCGCCGATAAAACCGGCTCCGCCGGTCACCAGCACCCGCATATTTAAAGCTTCTCCACCACCGTACGCAGGTACTCCCGGAAAGCCGGGCCAAGATCCTCGCGCTCCAGCGCCAGCTCCACCGTGGCCTTGAGGTAGCCTAGCTTGTCGCCGGCATCGTAGCGCCGGCCGGTGAAGGCGTAGGCGAAAAGTTTATCTTCTTTGGCCAGCACCCTCAGGGCATCGGTGAGCTGGATTTCCCCGCCGGCGCCCGGTGGCGTCTCGCGCAGAATGCCGAAGATGCGGGGAGTGAGGACGTAGCGCCCCGCCACTCCCCAGCGGGAAGGGGCCCGGTCCGGCTGGGGCTTCTCCACCAGATCGCGCACGGCGAAGACCCTGGACCTTATTTCCTCCCCGTCTATGATGCCGTACTTGGAAACTTCGCTTAAAGCCACGCGCTCCACCGCCACCACCGGCGCCTGCACCTCTTCGTAAAGCTCCAGCATCTGGGCCAGGCAAGGCGGATCGGAAACCACCACGTCATCGCCCAGAACCACGGCAAAAGGGTCTTCCCCCACGAAGTTTTGGGCGCAGAGCACGGCGTGCCCCAGCCCCAGGGGCTCCTGCTGCCGCACATAATAAATGTTGGCCATGGTGGCGATGCGGCGGATCTCCTCCAACCAGTCCCACTTGGCGCGCTTCTCCAGGTAGTACTCCAGCTCCAAGCAACGGTCGAAGTGGTCTTCGATCGCCCGCTTGCCGTGGCTGGTGATGATCAGTATATCTTTGATGCCCGAACTTACGATCTCCTCCACTATGTACTGGATTATAGGTCGGTCTATAAGGGGGAGCATCTCTTTAGGCTGGGCCTTGGTGGCTGGCAAAAAGCGCGTCCCCAGTCCAGCAGCTGGAATTACCGCCTTTCTTACCCTCTTCATCTGCCTCCTCCTTTGCCCTGGTTTTGTCCAGCAGTGCAAAAGGCTTCAGCCTTTGAGAACGTCCTCCGCCGCCCGGTGCCGCTTTAGGCTCACCCAGCGCTTTCCTATAACCCCCAGACGCAGGGCGGCTAAGAAAAGCAGGGTGACCACACCGGCCAGGAGCAAGAGACCCTGGGGGAGGGTCAGTTGGGTGAGAAGTACCGCCGTAAGGCCCAGCAGGGCGCTCACGGCGTAGATAAAAAGCACCGCGCCGCGGTGGCTGAAGCCGATAATTAGCAGACGATGGTGTAAATGCTCCCGATCCGGGCGAAAGATGTGCCGGCGGGAGTGGACGCGCCGGAGGATGGCGAAGAAGGTATCGAAGAGGGGTATGCCTAAGATCACCACAGGAACCAGGAGGATGACCGCCGTGGCCGTTTTGGCCACTCCCTGCACGGAGGCTCCGGCCAGGAAGAAGCCCGCAAACATAGAGCCACAGTCGCCGAGGAAGGTACGGGCCGGGTGAAAATTGAAAGGGAGAAAAGCCAAGAGGCAAACGCTTATCACCAGCGCCGGACCGATCCCCTCCGTACTTCCCGCCAGGCCGGCAGCTGCTGCCAGGGTCAAGCCAGCTATGCTTCCCACCCCGGCCGCCAGCCCGTCCAGGCCGTCGATGAGGTTGACGGCGTTGGTCACCGCCACCAGCCAGAAAACGGTGAGGGGAAGGGCCAACCCGTCGAGGGGGAACACCTGCCCCTCGTGCAGCGGATGCCCGACAAAAGAGAAGAGTACCCCGCTTCCGGCCGCCACGGCCGCCGCCAAGATCTGTCCTAAAAGCTTAAGCCAAGGGCTAAGCCCCCTTATGTCGTCTGCCAACCCACAAAGGAAAACCAGTGTGGCTCCCGCAAGCAGCCCTAACCACTCGGTTGGCGCCCCGGCCACCAGCCACCCGGCCCATACACCAGCAAAGATCGCCAGGCCTCCCAGCCGGGGCATAGGCTGCGAGTGCACCTTGCGCTCGTCCGGTTCGTCCATAGCCCCCAATTTCGGGGCCAGGCGTATAGTCAGAGGTACCGTCAGGCCCGTTACCGCTGCCGCCACCCCTAAACCGCAGATAAGTTTTAGGTCCAAAACCTTTTCCTCCTCGGTCACCCACCGTATCCTATATTCCGTCTTTTTCTTCCTCAGACTTCCTTTCTCCTGCCGCGAAGACGATCTCCGCCTCCGCCGCCAGCTCCTCCCCCACCCAGGCCTGGCCTTTCGCCTTCCCCACCATCCCCTTTAGGCGCAAAACCTCAACCTCCAGGCGCAAAGTGTCACCCGGGAACACGGGGCGGCGAAAGCGGGCCTTATCAATGCCGGCCAGCAGGGGAATCTTATCCTGAAAATCGGCAAGCTTTAAGACCGCCACAGCAGTAAGCTGCGCCAGAGCTTCCAGTATCAGCACGCCGGGCATGACCGGGTAGCCGGGGAAGTGCCCGGTGAAGAAGGGCTCGTTGACGGTGACGTTCTTTATCCCCACTGCCCGCTTGCCGGGTTCCAGGAGAGTGACCCGGTCCAGCAAGAGAAAGGGGTAGCGGTGGGGAAGGAGCTTCTGAATGGCGCGCACGTCCATCAAGGCTGTGCCCCTCCCGCCGTCTTGTCGCCGGCAGCACTTTTACCTGAAGGAGGAGGCTGCGAAACCTCGGTCTGCTCCTTGCCGGCAGGCGAAGACTCGCTACTGCTGCCGGAGGAGGGCTGGCCGGAAACGGGGCTCGTCGGCTCTATCTTCACTTCTAATGGTTGAGTCTTTGCCGGAGACGTCTTTTCCGGAGGAATGGAAGTGGTTTTCCCAGCGCTGGTCTCCTTGGAGTTGGCAGCCGGGGGGGAGCCCTTCTTCTCAGGCGAAGTCAGAGTTCCTTTGTTTTTGGAAGCACTTTCCTGGCTGTAGGTGTGCGAAGGAACGGTGGTGGGCACCGTCCTGGGACTGGTCCTTACCTCCACCCCAGCAGGAGTTTCCAGGATGAACTGCTTGATAGGCTCGCCCTCCATAAGCCGGGCCACCACTTCCCGAGCCTCGCGGGGATCGACGTGCCAGTAAGGGTCGTTGCCGAAATACCCAGGAAGGGTGCCGGTTACCACTTGCACATCATGCAGGTCCGCGGCCAGCTTGGCCAACGCCACTGCCTGATTAAAGGGCAGGTTGGTAGTGAAGCAATCCCAGATCTTGGGAAGGAGGATGGGCAGGCGCAAGAGGTTGGAGGGTTTGGTCATCTCCTCCACCAGGGCCCGCAGGAACTTCTGCTGCCTCTCTACCCGGGCGATGTCCCCCAGGGGATCGCTGCGGTAACGCACATACATGAGGGCGTGGCGCCCGTCCAGGTGCTGCTTGCCTTTCTTGAGGTTTATAGAGTAGATTCCGCCGTCCTGGGGATCGTAGTGGTACATGTCCTTCTCCACGTCTATGGTGATGCCGCCCAGAGCGTCGATCAGCTTGACAAAACCTTCGAAGTTGAGCACCACATAGTAGTCAACCGGCTGACCTATGAGGTCGGACACCACCCGGCAGCTGAGCTCCGGGCCGCCGTAGAACATAGCTTCATTGATGCGGGTGCGCCCATGGCCTGGAATGTTCACCAGGGTGTCGCGGGGAATGGACAGAGCTATTATCCGCTTCTTGCCGGGATCGGCACAGAGGTACATTATGCTGTCGCTGCGGGCCCGGGTCTCCCCCTTACGGGCATCGGAGCCCAAGACCAGCAGATGGATCTTCTCAGCTGCCAGAGCATTTTCTCCCATGCCTGGAATTAAGCCTTTAGGAAGGAGGTACTGCCACGCTCCGTAGGCTCCGGCTGCTACCAGTAGGAGCAGCAAGGTCAAAGTAAGCCACAGCCTTCTCGGCGACTTTAGTCTGCGGGCCAAAATTCCATCTCCTTTCTGGCGTTGACGTTGGCAAAAGCTTTGCGCTAAATTATAATTCGGTTGGCCCGGGCAAGCTTTTTAAGGAGGATAAGACTCCATGCAACTGATCGACGAAAAAGGAAAGCTTTTTGGCCTCGTCAACGTGCTCGACCTTTTCCTTATTCTCCTGGCGCTGCTCATCGTCGGAGGACTCACCTATAAGCTTCTCCTTCCGCGCTCCTCAGTGGCGCCGACCAAAGTTACCTTCGTGGTGCGGGTACCCGCCGTTCCGCCGGAAACGGCCCAGATGATCCACGTGGGAGACCGCATGGTAGCCGGTGCCGAGTACACTGGCGTCAAGGTGATTGACGTTAAGGTTGAGCCCGCACTCACAACCGAAACTAACTCCCAGGGCCAAAAGGTTCTGGCGCGCGACCCTTACTTTAAAGACGTCATCGTGACCCTTCAGGGAGAAACCCCTTTGACCTCGGCCGCCATAAGAATGGGCAACCAGGAAATAAGGGCCGGCCGCGAATATTACGTCAAGTCACTAACGTATGAGCTTAGAGGTACTATCATAAAAGTATCACTGGAGCCGGCACCGGACAAGCCCCGCTCTTGAAAAATTTCCCGAAAGTTAGCACCTGGACTCTCTTCCGGTCTAATCCTAGCGCGCCTGAAATGCTTAAGCCTAAAAGGGATCCCTGGCTTGATTTCCTGAAGACGCTGGGCTGTTTCTTAATGTTGCTGGCCCACTCTCACGTAGAGACGCGTACCCTTTTGAGCCACTACGCCGTCTTCGTGGGCACCTTCGCCCCGGTCTTCTTCTTCGGGGTAAGTGGGGTTACTACCCTTCTGCAGCTTGCATCCCGGCCCCTAAGCTATTTTCTGATCTTCTATCCTCTTCTTTTCGTCTACGGCCTCAGCTTCAACGGGGCCAAGGGGGTAAACTTCTGGCAGGAACCCCAATGCGAAGTGATCCAGGGGATAGCCCTAGGGATACTCGTCTCGGCCCTGCTCCTCTCCCGGTTCGGGGAAAAGGTAAGTCTTCTCTTCCCCCTGCCCTTTCTCCTGCACCTAGGGGTAAAGAAGCTCGGGCTCAACCTTCCTGGGATAACCGGCTTCCTTTTCCCGCCGGGTATTTTCCCCCTTTTCCCCTGGCTCTCCTTCTTCCTATGGGGGATCCTGTGCCACCGCTACCGAACCCTGGGACTCACCCTCACTGTGGCAGCCGGCGCAGCCTACTTCGCAATGGCTCTCGCCGGGTACGGGCACTGCGAAAAGTGGGAAATGAACTCGCCCTTTTTCCTCCTGGGCCTGAGCCTGTACGGTTTCCTAGCCCTTATGGACAGATTCGCTCCCCTAATACCCGACCAGCTCAACTACCTGGGCCGCCGCTCCCTCCTCTTCTTTTACGCTCACTACCTGGTTTTGCAGTGCTGGCGCGCGGTTGGCTTCCCCCTGGTTCCCGCCCTCACCTGGACCGGTGCGCTGGCCGGAGCGGTCCTCCTGTGCTGGGTGACGGAACGACTCAATTTCCTTCTAATCGCCAGGTTTTCTTCCCATATATGGTTCTGGGTTTTTCTGCTGACTCTGGTTCTGTTGCCCCCTCTCTTTCTGCCCCCGGCCGCCTTCACCGCCACGTCTTACCTGAGCGGCTTTCTTTTCGCCCTCAACTACCGGCAGCTCCACCAACTGGCCTCCCCCAAACCTCCGCAAATTGACGCTGGTGATAGATTTTGTTAAACTGATGGAAGATGCATAGTCTGGCTATGAGCGTGGGGATGTTCTATAGTGTAAGCGAGGGGTTGAGTATGCTAACTTTGGGCTTTCCCCGGGCGATGAGTTACTACTACCTCTACCCTCTTTTTCGCACCTTTGTAGAGTCCCTAGGCGGAAAGCTGGTCGTCTCCCCACCCACCACCAAGACCACCCTGAACAAGATGGAGTTCTGCCCCACCGACGAGCCCTGCGTGGCGGTGAAGTTGCTTTTCGCCCACGCGAAGGAGCTTTTGGATACAGGGCTCGATTACCTGCTCATCCCCTCCCTCGTGAGCGTGGAACCGGAGAACTTTTGCTGCCCCAAGTTCATCGGGGCACCCTACATGGTTCACAACGCCCTGCGCAATGGTGGACGGGTGCTCATTCCCTATATCGACCTTTATCACGGCGACACCCGCTGGCAGGAATCCTTCGTAACCCTGGCTCGCGAGCTGGGGGTGGAGTCGCGCGAGCAGGCCCTTCAGGCCTTGAAACGCGCTTTGAAGGTGCAAGCCGCTTTCGAAGAAGCTCTGGCTCGGTTCAAGCTCACCTACGCCGAAGCCTATGAGCTTTTCGACCAAGGGAAACTCTGGAGCCTGAGCTCCTCTCCCCAAGGGGAAGCGGAGAACACGATCGGCGTGGTAGGGCATCCCTACGTTCTCTACGACGCCATAAGTCTGGGCCTCGTCCCCAAGGTGAGGGAGTACGGCAGGGTGATAACGCCGGAGATGATCCCCTTTGCGGTAGCGCGGGAGGAGATGAAGGATATAGCGGAGGGGGAAAGGCTCTGGAGCTTCGAGGCCCATCTCTTGGGCGCGGCTCTTTACCTCCTGCGCCACCGGCTGGTAGACAGGCTTATCCTGGTAAGCTCTTTTGAGTGTGGTCCCGAGTCGATAGTGGAGTCCTTCATCGAGGAGGAGGCGCAACGGCAGGGCATCCCCTTCCTGCTCCTGACCGTGGACGAGCACACGGGCGAGGCCGGGCTGGTGACCCGGATAGAGGCCTTCATGGACATAGCGCCGCTCAAGAGCGCCGCCGCCGATCCTTTCCCGACCACTGCTCGGCGTCTTCCCACGCCGATACCTGGTCCCCAGCCCAGAACTATGAAAGTGGGTTTTCCCTCTATGGGACACCTGGATCTGGCGATAAGGGCGGCCCTCAAGGAGTGCGGGATCGAGTGCCTCCCCACCCCACGCGCTTCGAAAGAGATCCTGGAACTGGGCAAAGAGCTTTCTCCCGAGTTCGTCTGCCTCCCCTTCGTCATCACCTTGGGGCAGATGCGCTACCTGCTCGACCGGGGCGCCACCCACATCTTGATGGTGGGGGGTAAGGGCAAGTGCCGCCTGGGCTGGTACGCCCAGATCCAGGAAAAGCTTCTGCGCAAGCTAGGCTACGACTTCGAGATGATCATAATCGATTCGCCGGTACCCTTCGCCACCCGCTGGCCCAAGTTCCGGGAGGCCATCAAAAGGGCCACCGGCAACGCCTCCTGGTGGCGGGTAATAAGAGCTTTGTACAACGGCTACCACCGCATCGCCGCCATCGACCGGGCGGAGAAAGAAGTCCACCGCCTCCGCGCCTTTGAGCGCGACCCGGGAACGGCAGACAAGCTTTTCAAGAAGTTCGTCCGCGAGGTAGAAAGGGCGCCTTCCTCCCAGATGGTGCGGGAGCTGCTGGAGGACTTCCTGGAAACGGCCCGGCAGATACCGGTAGAGGATACCGACCCGGTGCGCGTGCGCATAGTGGGGGAAATATGGGTGGTGCTGGAGCAGTACGTGAACCTTGAGCTCGAACGTATGCTAGGACGCTCCACCGACCCACGCGTCTGGGTGGACCGGGAAATTTCGGTCACCAACTGGTTCCACCAGCACATCTTCCCCACCAAAGAAGCGCTGAAGCGACGGGAGGAGATAAAGAGGGCGGCAGAACCCTACCTGGGGATCGAAGTGGGAGGGCACGGGCATGTGAGCATAGGTTTAACCGTGCTGGCCAAGCAGGAAGGGATTGACGGGATAATCCACCTCATGCCCTTCACCTGCATGCCGGAGATCGTGGCCCAGAACATCCTGGTGCGCCTAAGCGAAAAGTTAGATCTTCCCATCCTCACCCTGATCATCACCGACCAGACGGGTGAGGCTGGAATAGAAACGCGGGTAGAAGCTTTCCTGGACGTACTCAAAGAGCGAAAACTGATTAAAGGCAGGGGGTAAGTATGCCCTACTTCCTGGGTATCGATGTAGGCAGCGTGAGCACCAAGCTGGTAGTGATCGACGAGACGGGGGAAATTAAGTTCGAGACCTATCTGCGCACCGAAGGGGGGCCCATCCAGGCTATTCAGAAGGCCTTCCGCCAGCTTAACGAAGCCATGGGGGAAATCGAAGTGGCCGGCGTGGGAACCACGGGGAGCGGCAGGCGGCTGGCGGGAATCATGGTAGGGGCCGACGTCATCAAGAACGAGATCACCGCGCACGCCACGGCCGCCCGCTGGGTGGAGCCCAACGTGCGTACGGTCATCGACATAGGGGGGCAGGACTCCAAGATAATCTTCTTCCAGAACGGGGTGCCCGTGGGTTTCAACATGAATACGGTGTGTGCCGCTGGCACCGGTTCCTTCCTGGACCACCAGGCGACCCGGCTGGGCATCCCTATAGAGGAGTTCGGTGAGTACGCCCTGCGTTCCAAAAGCCCCATAAAGATTGCCGGGCGTTGCGGGGTGTTCGCCGAGTCCGACCTCATCCACAAGCAGCAGATGGGTTATAAGAAGGAGGATCTCATCGCCGGCCTCTGCCTGGCTCTAGCCACCAACTTCCTGGCCAACGTGGCCCGGGGGAGAAAGATAGAACCGGTGGTGCTTTTCCAGGGAGGGGTGGCGGCCAACGTGGGTATGCGGGCCGCTTTTGAGAAGAAGCTGGGGCTAGAAATAGTGGTGCCGCCCCACTTTAAGGTGATGGGGGCTTGGGGAGCAGCTCTCCTGGCCAAGCGGAACTACGAGCGGAGGAGAAAGCCCTCTAACTTCCGGGGAGTGAAGTACATAGCTTCCTTTACTTGCACCCCACGCACCTTCATATGCGGGGACTGCGCCAACAACTGTGAGGTCAACGAAGTCTACATCGGTGGCGAGTTGGTCAGCCGCTGGGGCTCCCGGTGCGGGAAGTGGAACAACTTAAGCCTTTCCTCCAGCGACCGGCCGGAGAACCGCTGGGACTCGGGGCTGAGTCTGCGCCGCGCTTGAAAAGAAAAAGGCCCAAGTGATAGAATAACCCCCGGTAAAGGGGGTGAAGCACCGTGGCACGCAGGTGCGCTATTTGTGGACGGGGCATCAGTTTCGGCAACCAGAGGAGCCACTCCAACAAGGCCAGCGGACGCATCTGGATGCCCAACCTGCAGCGGGTGAAGGCCATCGTGGACGGGCAGCCCCGGCGGATAAGGGTGTGCACCCGCTGTCTCAAAGCGGGTAAGGTGGTGCGGGCTCTCTAGAGCTGCCGCATGAGGTTGGCCATTTCGATGGCACTCATGGCCGCGGCGAACCCTTTGTTGCCCGCCTTGCTGCCGGCCCTCTCTATAGCCTGCTCCAGGTTGTCCGCCGTGATGATGCCGAAGACGACCGGAACGCCGGTGTCTAAAGCTGCGCGGGCCACCCCCTTGGCCGCTTCGGCTGCTACGTAGTCGAAGTGGGGGGTGGCCCCGCGTATTATAGTGCCCAGACAGATAACAGCATCGTACTTGCCGCTGGCCGCCAGCCGGCGGGCTACCAGGGGTATCTCAAAAGCCCCGGGAACCCAGGCCACCACGATATTTTCTTCTGCCACTCCATGACGGTAAAGGGCGTCGAGCGCCCCGTCCAGGAGCTTCTGGGTGATAAACTCGTTGAACCGCCCCACCACCAGGGCGAACCTTAACCCCTCACCTAAAAGCTTTCCTTCCAAAAACTTAGGCATTACCTCTGCTCCTTTCTTCCTGCTGGTCTACCAGGGTCAGAAGATGGCCCAGCTTCTTCTTCTTGGTAGCCAAGTAAAAGCCGTTTTCCTTGCCCGGAGGTATTTCCAGAGGAACCCGCTCCACGATTTCCAGACCGTAACCCTGGATACCTTTTATCTTACGAGGGTTGTTGGTCAGGAGGCGGATCTTCTTAAGGCCCAGATCCACCAGAATCTGAGCTCCTATACCGTAGTCGCGCAGGTCGGGAGGAAAGCCCAAAGCCTCGTTAGCCTCCACCGTATCCTTGCCCCGATCCTGCAGCTCGTAAGCCCGGATCTTGTTGAGTAGTCCGATGCCGCGCCCCTCCTGGCGCATGTAAAGGAGCACCCCCACCCCTTCCGCCGCGATCATCCGCAGGGCCCGCTCTATCTGCTGGCCGCAGTCGCAGCGCAGGGAACCGAAGACGTCGCCGGTAAGGCACTCGGAGTGTACCCGCACGAGAGGCGCCTCCACCGAGGAAAGGTCTCCCATTACCAGCGCCAGGTGACCTTTGCCGTCAAGCAAGCTTTCGTAAGCCACCGCCGTGAACTCCCCGTACTTGGTCGGCAGGCGGGCCGCCCCTACCCGCTTCACCAGCTTCTCGGTGCGCCTCCGGTAGCTTATGAGGTCGGCGATGGTGATGATCTTGAGGTTATGGCGCCGGGCGAACTCCATGAGCTCCGGTACCCGGGCCATCGCCCCGTCGTCCTTCATGATTTCGCAGATGACCCCAGCCGGGTAAAGGCCAGCCAGGCGGGCCAGGTCCACTGCCGCTTCGGTATGCCCGGCCCGACGCAGCACCCCTCCCTTCTTGGCCCTTAAGGGAAAGACGTGCCCCGGGCGTCGGAAGTCGTGCGGACCCGCCTTGGGATCGATGAGCTTTTTAATGGTGTGGGCCCGCTCGTGAGCGGAAATACCCGTGGTCACTTCCCTGGCATCCACCGAGACGGTGAAGGCCGTGCCGTGAGGATCGGTGTTGTGGGGAACCATGGGGGCAAGGTCCAGTTCGTCGGCCCGCTCCTCGGTGAGCGGCACGCAGATGAGACCCCGCCCGTAGGTGGCCATGAAGGTAATGGCCTCCGGTGTCACTTTCTCCGCCGCCATCACCAGATCCCCTTCGTTTTCTCGGTCCTCGTCGTCCACGACGATTACCATCTTCCCCTCCCGTATGTCGGCAATGGCCTCCTCGATGGTGTTGAACTTAAACATAAAAACCGCCTCCCGCACTATACATCGGTGAAACCGGAGTTCCTCAGGAACTCCCAGGTAATCCCCTCTTTTTTCTCCTGGAGAACCTCAAGAAAGCGCCGGACATACTTGCCGATGAGATCGGCTTCCAGGTTTACCTTATCCCCCGGGCCTTTAGAGCCCAAGACAGTGTGGTCGGCGGTGTGGGGGATAAGGGCCACCTTGAAGATATCCCCTTTCACCTCGACCACGGTGAGGCTTACCCCATCCACCGCCACCGAGCCCTTCTCGATGAGGTAAGGGGTCACCTGGGACGGAGCAGCTATGGACAATACCCAGGCCACGTCCTCTCTCTCCTTGCGAAGTATCCTCCCCACGCCGTCCACGTGTCCGGTGACCAGGTGTCCCCCCAGTCGGTCGCCCAGGCGTAGGGCCCGCTCCAAGTTGACTCTGTCCCCCGGCCCGAGCTCCCCCAGGTTGGTGCGCCGCAGAGTCTCCGCCATGGCGTCGGCCCAAAAGCTCCCGGAACCGAGCCGGGTCACGGTAAGACAAGCGCCGTTCACCGCTACGCTGTCCCCCACCCGCAGGTCCTCCAGCACCCGGCGCGCCTCGATCTCGAGCTGCGCCGAGGCCGGGCCGCGGACGATCCGGCGCACCCTACCCACTTCCTCCACTAACCCGGTGAACATCTACCTCTCCTCCGGGTATTCCGGGTAGCCCTCAAAGCAAAAATCGGGCCCCAGCTTTTTCACCGTCAAGTCCTTCAGCCGCAGGGCTTGGTCGGGGTGCTCCACCCCTTCCCCTCCCACCGGCCCGGGGGCCTTCGTCCCCCCGAAGATCTTGGGAGCCACCATCCAGATAACCTTGTCCACCAGCCGGTCCGCCAGGAAGCTGGCGTTTACCGTCCCGCCTCCCTCCACCAGCACGCTGGTTATCCCTCGCCTGCCCAGCTCCTTGAGCAGAAGCTTCAAGTCCACCTGGGGGCCGGGACCGCACACCAGCACTTCCGCCCCCTTATCCTGCAAGGCCTTAATCCGAGAAGGTGGAGCCTGCTCCGTGACCGCCACCCAGGTGGGGGCGGGGGAATCGAGGTTCAGCACCCGGGCAGAAAGGGGAAGATCGGCATGGCTTGAAAGGATAACCCGCACCGGGTCGCGTCCCCCCGGAAGGCGCGTAGTTAAAGAGGGATCGTCTTTCAGCACCGTGCCTCTTCCCACCAAGATGGCGTCGTAGGTGTCGCGCAGTTCATGCACATAGGCCCGGGCTTCCGGGCTTGTTATCCAGCGGGCCTCCCCCGTGCCGGTGGCGATCTTGCCGTCCAGGGTCATGGCCACCTTGAGCACCACGAAAGGCTCGCGGGTGGTGATGAACTTTATAAAGACTTCATTCAGTCGCCGGGCCTCCTGCTCCAGGACCCCTACCGTCACCTCTATTCCTGCCTCCTGCAGAGCCTTTATCCCCTTCCCCGCCACCAGGGGGTTGGGATCCTCCATGGCCACCACCACCCGCTTCACTCCCGCCGCGATGATGGCCTCCGTGCAGGGGCCGGTGCGTCCTACATGGCAGCAGGGTTCCAGGTTGACGTAAAGCGTGGCTCCCCTCGCCTCTTCCCCGGCCGCCCGCAGGGCCTCTATCTCGGCGTGAGGCATCCCAGCCCGGCGGTGGTAGCCCTCGGCGATCACGCGCCCCTCCTTGACCAGCACCGCCCCCACCATGGGGTTAGGGCTGGTCCTACCCCGGGCCTTCAAGGCGAGTTCCAAAGCCCGCCGCATGAAAAATTCGTCTTCCCTCAGGTTCTCCATGCGCTTGTCTTATCCAGTCAGGGTTTAAGACTTATTATAGAGCAATGAAGCGCTTTAAAGAAAGCCTACTGGTGCCGCAGGGCCTCGGCTGGGCTCAAGCTCGCCGCCCGGCTGGCCGGGTAAAGGCCGAAGACGAGACCCACTGCGCTGGCGAAGGCAAAGGCCAGAAGTACGGTCTTAAAAGAGATCAGAGGTGGCCAGTGGGCGAAGTGGGCCACCGCCCAGGCACCACCCGCTCCTATAAGCACGCCGAAAGCCCCTCCTGCCAGGCAGAGGGCCACCGCCTCGGCCAGAAACTGCTGCAGAATGTCCCGCCGGCGAGCCCCCAGGGCCATCAACAACCCCACCTCCCGCGTGCGCTCGGTGACCGCCACCAGCATGATGTTCATCACCCCCACACCCCCCACCAGCAGGGCGATGGCCGCCACCGAGCCGATGATGAGGGTCATGATGCCGGTGGCCTTTTCGATGAGGCTCAGCATGTCCTTCATCGACCGCCCCACGTAGTGGGTATGGAGTCCGGGGTGACGTCGCTCCAGAATTTTGATGCAGTCGGAGATGGCCTGCGGCACAGCTACCTCACTCACCGCCACCCCGTTGAGGGCCTGGATGACGCGGGTATTTAAGACTTCCTGAGCAAAAGTTATGGGCACAAAAGCGTAGTGGGTCATGGCGGAAAAGAGGCCGGAGGAGGGGCTTTCCACTATGCCGACGATGGTGGCGGGAGTATCCTGGATGAAGATCTGCCGGCCTAAGGCGTGCCCATCGGGGAAGAGGCTCCGGGCCAGCTTGGATTCCAGCACCACCACCCGCCGGTGCGCCTGCACGTCCGTTTCCGTGAAGAAGTGCCCGGCCACCAGCGGCAGGTTCATCACCGCCTGGATGTCCGGCGTGGTACCTATGAGGTCGCAATAAACTGATTTGCCCTGGGAGGAGGGGGAGCGCAGGCTGATGAACATGCCCGAGGTAACCGGCGCCAGCTTTTCCACCGCTGGAGAGAGCTCCTTGATGAGGCTTACGTCCTCCAGCCGGAAGGTGTCGGCAGTGGGCGCTTCCCCTCGCTCCACGTCCACCGAAATGCGAAAGCCCCGGCTGGAACCCATTTTCTCTATCTCCCCCAGCAGGGCCGCCTGCCCTCCCTGTCCCACCGCCACCACGGCGATGACCGCCGCTATCCCGATAGCGATCCCTAAAGCCGTCAGTGCCGCCCGGAAGCGGTGCGCCCGTAAGTTGTCCAGGGTCAGGAGCAAAAGGTCGTCAATCTTCATTTTGTCTCTCCTCCCGCACCACCCGGCCGTCCAGGAAGTGAAGGATGCGCTGGGCGTAACGGGCTATCTCCGGATCGTGGGTGACCATGACTATAGTGCGCCCCTCTTCGTGCAGCTCTTTGAAGAGGCCCATGATCTCAAACCCGGTGCGGCGGTCCAGGTTCCCCGTAGGCTCATCGGCCAGGATGACCGCCGGATCGGTGACCAGCGCCCGGGCAATGGCCACCCGCTGCTGTTCCCCGCCCGATATATTGGGCGGCTTGTTATACAGCCTGTGCCCCAGCCCCACCCGCTCTAAAACGGCCACCGCCTTCTGCCGGCGCTCCCGGCGAGAAACCCCGGCGTAGATGAGGGGGAGCTCCACGTTGCGCACCAGGTCGAAGCGCGGCAGGAGGTTAAAGGCCTGGAAGACAAAGCCTATCTGGCGGTTGCGCAGCTCGGCTAAGCCCTCCTCGTCTAAAGACGTCGTGTCGCGCCCGGCGAAGTAGTACTTGCCGGAAGTGGGCTGCTCCAGACAGCCGAGAATGCTAAGGAAGGTGGACTTGCCCGAACCGGAAGGGCCCATGACGGCCACGAATTCCCCCCGCCTGATGGTGAGGGTAACCCCCCTGAGCGCGTGAACCGCCGCCTCCCCCCTGCCGTAGACCTTGGTGAGATCCTCTACCCGGATGACTTCCTCCACGAGGCATACCTCCAGCAATCACGAGCCTTTGCGCTGGCCAGCAAGGGTTTCGGGGCGCACCCGCTCCCCCTCTTTGACCTGCCGGGGGTTGAGCACCACCATGGTCCCCGGCTTAAGCCCTTCCTTTATCTCGGTGTAAAGCTCGTTGCTCCCGCCCACCGCCACCTTCTGCCGCCGCGCCACTCCGTTTTCCACCACCATAACGAACTTCTCCTTATCGGTGCCGAACACGGCCTCTAAAGGAACCAGCACCGCCTTCCGGGGCGGAGTGCGGTAGATAGAGACGTCCACCCGAGCTCCCGGCAAAAGCCCTTCCTTCTCCGGTCGGAGATAGACCTTGTAGATGCTCTCTGCCGTCTGGTCGGCCTTCCGTGTGACGGTGGGGCTCAAGCGCTCCACCACAGCCGGCCACTCCTTTCCCGGGTAGGCCGACCAGGTCACCACCCCTTTCTGCCCTGCTTTTATGCCGGCGAGGTCCTGCTCGCTGAGCTCCGCCACTACCCGCACCCGGTTCACATCCCCCAACTTCAAGATAAAGGCCCCGGGCTGCAGGAAGTCTCCCTCGCGGGGGCCTACTTGCAGCACCACTCCGTCCGTCGGAGCGGTGATCTTGGCCTTGGCCAGTTGGCTGCGGGCCTCCTCCAGCGCCACCCGGGCCTGGTTTACCCGCGCCTCCTGCACCGCTATCTTCTGGGGGTCGGGGTTTTTCAGGGCTTGAAGCCGAGCTTGGGCCGACTCCAGCCGGGCCTCGGCCGCCCGCACCTGGGCCTGGGCCCTGGCTGCTTCGGTCTCCACCGCCTCCAACTCAGCTGCCGACACCGCCCCGTGGCTCCGGAGGAAGCGATAGCGCTCCAGCTTCTTCTGGGCGGTATCTGCCACCGCCTGCGCCTCCTTTAAGAGTTCCTCCGCTTCTCTAACCCCCGCTTCGGCCTGGGCAACATCCTCCGGCCGTACGTTTTTTAGCGCCGAGAGTTCCGCCTCCGCCACCGCGAGCGCTGCCTCGGCACTCTTTACTTTGTTTTCCAGGTCACCGGTATCGAGCTCCGCCAGGAGCTGGCCCGCCTTCACCCGGTCTCCCTCCCGCACTGCCAGCCGCAAAAGCTTGGCTGCCACGGGCGAAGTTACATCGATCTCTCCTTCCGGCTCCACTTTTCCTGTAGCCAGCACCTTATCCTCGAAAAGCCTTTCCTCGGCTAAAGCCACCTTCACTGGTGTTCCCGGGGGGTTGAGCCCCCGCCACACGGCTGCTACCACCACGCCCGCTCCCAGCAGCACGGCCAAAGCTATCCCCACTTTCGCCGCCCGCGACAACTCCTCCCCTCCCCAAAAGGTTAAACATTTAAAGTAAGTCTGGCTTCGTCACCGAAGGGCAAGATTCCTGCTCTTTAAACAAAAGAAAAAGGCTCCCACCAAGTGGGAGCTAGCAGCTCGGGCCTCAGGCCGCTCCGGGAGACAGAGTGCCCAGCGCGGCCAGCAGCAGGGCCACCAGGAGCCAGAGCCCGAACATGTAGAGAACGGGGCCGGAAGGTTTGGTGCGCATGGCCACTGCGCCCCCCAACCCCCACAGGACCAGCGACCACCAGGTGAAAGGGTTGCACTGGGCCAAGAAGTTGTAAAGGAGGGTCTTCTGCTGGGGCAGAAAGGCCGCCAGACTCAAAGTTACGTGGGGCAGGCTCTGAACGGGTAAAGCTAAAATCAGGACGTAAGCTATGATCGACCCTAAGAAAACAGGAAGGTAGCCGAAAACTGCCACGGCGAAAAGAGTCCGGTATGGCGCCTCTTTCGTCGAGAAAGCAGCGTAAATTTTGAGGGCCAGCGCCACCAGCAACCAGATAACCCAGGGGAAGAGCACCCCGCTGGCCACGCCCCCAATAGCCACCTGCTTGGGCAAAAGGGCGCGCACCCGCTCAAGCTCCTCCGGAGGTACGGGGGGAGGGTTCTGCTCGAACATGTGCAGGGTCAAAGCCTGAAGCTTGGGCAAGGCGACTACGACCAGGACGAGATTGATGGCCGTCAGGGCCAGGGCCATGGCCAGAAAGCTCGGCTTATCGGCGAGCTCCTCAAAGAGCTGGCGCGGGGCGTAAAAAGCGCGCAAGAAGCGGCAGCCGCCGGAGCGCTTCTCCCTTTCCACTATCTGCGGATCTTGGGCCAAAGTTTACCCCCTCCTTCACAGAGTTTAACTCTTTCGACCGAACCAACTCTCACCATGAAAGCCCCTTTCACCCCCTTTGCTCGCCAGACCCCTTGGCTTCCAGGGAGCGGTAACACAGAAAGGAAAACACTACCGGTACCAGGACCATCAGGGTGGTGACGGCGAAAAAGGTTATTTCGGACCAGAGCCCCTGAAAGAAGGCCAGT
This sequence comes from Ammonifex thiophilus, assembly GCF_003368535.1. Classification (GTDB taxonomy): domain Bacteria; phylum Bacillota; class Desulfotomaculia; order Desulfotomaculales; family Ammonificaceae; genus Ammonifex; species Ammonifex thiophilus. The sequence goes on along the minus strand of NZ_QSLN01000001.1, from coordinate 221,955 downwards.
AAGAGGCAGATGAGGCTTCCCAGCACCCAGACTCGGCCTGCTAGGCGGTGCGTCCGCCGCCACACTTCCTCGCTGGCCAGGGTCCAGGGAGTTCTTATGCCCACGAAGTAGTTGTGCCGCACCTGCCCCATCACGTTGCCGGCAGTGAGAAAAAGCAAGCTTATGCCCATCTTGACCGCCAGCCCTATGTCCACAGGGTAGCCCAGGGCCGCAGCCATCCACACCCCGTAGATGCCGGCCATAAAGAGCACGAAGCCCCAGCGCAGCAAACGGTAGGCGCCGGAAAAGCGCGCGTAATTGCGGCGGCGCGGATCTATGAGGGGAGTTACCAGCATCAGGAGGTAAATTCCCAGCGCCAGCAAAGGTGCGGTGAAGGCGCCTTGCAGGCGCGTGCCGTAGCCGTCCACTTCCCCCCTCCAGTTCCAGTGCACCGGTACCCGCTCCGGCAGCAAAGGATAAAGGATGAAGGCCGCTGCCAGCATCCCTCCCAGCACCAGCCACAGGGGCCAATCGGGCTTCAAGCTTCCCCAGGAAAGAGTATAGTCCTGGGCCGCGTCTTCCCTCGGCACTTACCCTCACCCTCCTTTTTCCGTTCCCTCTCGACCACCAGATTCATCACCCAGCCCACCACCTCCTGAAAGACGGTAGTGTTCAAGGAGTAGAAAATGTTCTGGCCCTTGCGGTAGTCCTGCACCAGATGAGCCTGCTTGAGGACGCTTAGGTGGTGGGAAATGGTGGGCCAGGAGAGCTCGAAGTGCGCCGCGATCTCCCCGGCCGTCAAATCCCTCTCCTGCAAAAGCTGCAAGATCTGCCGCCGCGTATCGTCGGCCAGTGCCTTGAACACCCGGCTTAAAGACATAAGGCTAGCCCACCTTTAGAAATTTAGAAAACGATCTAAATGGATTCTAACCTGGTAGCCCGAGATTGTCAAGGCTCCGTCTTATGAAGGCGCTGCTTCACCGCTTCCACGAATTTCTCCGGCTCCGCCGGGGAAAGGTAGAAGATCTTCCCATCGGTGGTCTCGATGCGGACCATGTTCCTGAGGTTGGTGGCATAAATTCGTACGGTCCGGTTATCGTCCTCGCTGAAAAAACGCCCGTAATAGCCCCACATCGCTGCGTAAGCCAAAACTCTAAACGCAATGCCCGGTTTCTCAACTACAGCCACCGAGTTGATGGTAGCTAGAGGAATACCAAAGGACCCCAGCACCTTTCTAACGATAATAATTTCGGAGAAACTAATTATGTAGTAACCAACGCTTAGCATATACATAAGAACAAAAACACCCGCAATGAATAAGAAAAACACAACTACAATACAGGCATCTATCCACAAACCTTGGGCACAATAACTACTGAAGTCGGAATAGCACTTAGCGGCTAAAGCAATGAATAGTAGCGGAGTAAGAACATAAGTAAACACCACGGTAAGCCTATCGTACGGATGAGCCTCAAACCGAGTAATTTCATTCATTAGCGTCCACCACTCTCAAAAGTGAATCCATAAGGGGAGGATCAGGCCTAAACCTTAACCCTCCCCTCATTTTATCCCTAGTTTTAACTATAAATAACCTGCAAGCGATACTGATATACCCGTATCCAGTGATAGTAACCAATTGATACAACATCAACAACAGCTGCTACTGCATTATACACAACCGGGATATGCACGAACGGAATTAGCGTCACCAACGCCCTTGCTCTATTACCAGAAGGATTATTTGCCTTTACCGACACTGCATCTACCGGGCGATCGAGCTCGAACTCGCGCACTCTCCTTCACCTTACCGATCACCTTTGCCAGCACCCTCAGCAGAGCCTGCCGGCTACATGCCTCAAGCTCCCTGTTATCCTTCCCCAAGGCTTCATTCAACTCCTCTCCCTCCCCTGATTATAACAGTTCTCCCTTTCTTTCCTGCCTTCCTGCTTCAGGAAATATCATAGAAGCAAAAAAAACAAGAGCTTAATTCCCCTATTTTATGCCAAATCCCCGGGTTAGAGGCCAACGTTGGCACGTTACCTGCCGAAAAGAAAACAAAACTCCTTATACCTTCCTTTTTAGTAAAGACATAAAAAACTACTGGTTTTTCGGCGCAGGAGGGGAAGTCTCGGCAAAGCCTTTCTTAAGGAAAGGAAGGCGGATCACTTCCGCCAGCTTGGAGACGGCATAAGGAGCGAAGAGTCCCGCCTGGCAGATAAGAAAATAGTTCACCTTGTCGAGCTCCGGGAGGGGAGCTCCCTCCGCCAGCCGGTGAAGGATCACGGTGGCGATGCCGCCGTCCACCGCCAGGATGACGATAAGACCGGCCAGGGCGATGAGGCGGCTGGAGCTGGGCACCAGCACCGGCTCCCCTTCCCGGCAATCGACCACTTCCGAAAGGGCTTTCTTAAGAAAAGAAGGATCGGACCGGAGCATCCGGACGACCGGGTAAATGAGGGAACTGAAGATCAGAAGCATCACGCCGAAGGCCAGCCCAAAAGAAGACAAGCACTACCCACTCCTTTATTCTAGAGCTTCCGGTACACTTTATGCACTGCCCTCCGGTAACTGCACCCTCTTCCGAGCCAGCTATGGAGGACGGAGACTGGATCTTGACACGGACACCGAGCTTGCCCAGGTTGACTTTCCGGCAGGGGGAGCTTATAATAAAGCCAGAAGCGGGGGAGTAGCTCAACATGGTAGAGCAGCGGCCTCCAAAGCCGCGGGCTGTGGGTTCAAGTCCTGCCTCCCCCGCCATTTTGTTTTAATCTAAAGGAACTTCTAACCCTCTCCGCTCCCGCATAAGGTTGTTACGGAGGAGGGGGTTAGAAATTGCGTGGACACGAGGAAAAGGGATCTTTTAGCTTGTCCGCCGTGGGACAGGGCGTCTTCGGGGCGGCTTCCTTCGTCCTGGGTTTCACCCTTTTGACCGCCGCGCTCTTCTATTTCGCTCCTTTACCCGAAAGGCTTCTCCCCTATTTCGCCAGCTCCGGGCTTTTCCTGGGGAGCTTCGCCGGCGGGGTCCTAGCAGCCCGCCGGGCGGCGAGCAAGGTGCTGCTGCACGGTCTTACCGTGGGAACGGTCCTTTTTATCCTCCTTTGGTTTACCTCCCTCATTTTCTACCCGGGGCCGGTGGTGACTGCTCACCTGTTGAAGAAGCTCTTCCTGCTCCTCCTCGGCGGCGCTTTAGGGAGCACGCTGGGAGCAACTTTAATTCCTTCCCGATAGGATCTGGACGGCATCAGGATAGTTGGTGAGGCGCCGGGCACCGGAAGGAGTGACCACCACCGTGTTCTCTATCCCCACCGCTCCTTCCCCGGGAAAGACGAACTTGGGCTCGATGGCTATCACCATCCCTGCTTCCAGCGGCTCCTCCACGCCGGGAGCCAGCACGGGGAGGTCGTTGAGCTCAAGCCCCACGCCGTGCCCGATGAAGCGCACCGGTTGCTGCCACCCCTGGAAGTATTCCTTTAGCCCCGCCTTCTCGCTCATCCGGCAGGCCAGCTCGTAAAGAGAAGCCGGGCTTTTACCGGGACGGATCTCCTCCAGCAGGGCCTGCTGGATTTCCAGGGCCACCTGGTGGGCTCTTTCCAGCTCCGGCTTTAACCTCCCTACGACGTAGACCCGGGTGGCATCAGTTACATAGCCCCGCCAGGCGAAGGCGTAATCCACATAGATAGGCTCGTTTTCTGCCAGGCGACGCCAGCTCGGGCCAAAGGCGAAGGAAGGATCTAGGCCCGGCCCGGACACCGGGCCGTCGAAGTAGGAAGGCTCGGCAGCGCTGGGGCCGGTGAGGAAGTGCCCCATGAAAAAGTCGGGGTTGAAGCCGCGGAAGCGCACCAGCCCCTGGTGCCCCAGGCGGCGGGCCTCCCCTTCCAGGCGCCCCGCCAGGGCCACCTCCGTCTCGCCCAGCTCTACTAGGCCAGGAACGGCGGCCAGCATTTGGTCGAGCCGCCGGCCGCTCTCGCGCAAGAGCTCCAGTTCATAAGCCGATTTTACCGCCCGCTGCCGGCGGATGATGGGAGATACGTCCCGGAACTGGGTATGGGGAAAAAGCTTCTGGTACTGAAGAAAGTAGCTCACCGGAAGAATGTCGAGTTCCAAACCCAAAGTCCGGGGGAGCTTAAAGCCGTGCTCCTGAAGCAGGGCCGGGATTTGCCGGAAGCTTTGAAGCTTTACCACCCGCCCGCAGAGGGTGGTGGCACGCGCTCTCTCCACGCTACGGCGCACCAGGTAAATGGGCTCTCCTTCCACCGGCAGGTAAAGGTGGCCGTTCTGAAAAGTACCGGTGTAGTAAAATATGTCGGCGCTTTGCACCAGCAGGGCCCCTTCTATCTCCTGCTCCTGCAAAGCTTTTTGTAGCTTCCTCACTCTGGCGACGACGTCCTGCTGCCAAGCTTCTCTATCGGTCAAGGCTTTCCCCCCTGCCAAAAGCCGTTGAGCCTTTACTCTTCGCCGGCAGGAAGAGAAATTCCTGCTAGCAGATGCGGGGAAGGGGAGCGCCGGCCAGCATGTCCATGAGCTTGGTTCCTCCGAAAGCCGTCCTGAGGTAGACATTGCCCTTGCCCTCCCGCACCTCCCCGACGATGGCGGCCTCCTTTCCCAGGGGGTGCTGGCGTAGCACCGCCAGGGCTTTTTCCGCCTCCTCAGGAGCCACTATGGCCATGAATTTGCCCTCGTTGGCCAGGTAAAGGGGGTCAAGCCCCAGAAGGTCGGCCGCCCCTCGCACTAAGCCGGAAACGGGGATCGCCTCCTCTTCCAGCAGAAGGTCTTTACCCGTGGCCAGGGCGATCTCCTTGGCGGCCGTGACCAGGCCCCCCCGGGTGAGATCGCGCATGAGCTTCACTCCTGGCACCGCAGCCAGGAGATCGGCGATTATGCCGTTGAGCGGGGCACAGTCGCTTTTGAGTTGCCCGGCGAAGTCCAGGCCCGAGCGCAGGGCTAGGATGGCCAGCCCGTGCTCCCCCATCCCGCCGTTTACCAAAATGCGGTCTCCAGGGGCCACGCGGTGGTAGCCCAAGTCCACCTCCGGCGGGATGATCCCCACGCCGGTAGTGCTGATGAAAATCCGGTCGAGCTTTCCCCGCTCCACCACCTTGGTATCCCCCGCCACGATCTCCACCCCCGCCTCTCGGCAGGTGGCGGCCATGGAAGCCACCACCCGCTCCAAGTCTGCCAGGGAAAGCCCCTCCTCCAGCAAGAAAGAGGCGGTCAAGTAAAGGGGGCGGGCACCGCTCACCGCCAGGTCGTTAACGGTGCCGCAGACCGCCAGCTTCCCTATATCGCCTCCGGGGAAGAAGGGGGGACTCACCACGAAAGCGTCGGTGCTCACCGCCAGCCTGCCCGCCGGCAAATCTAAAGCTGCGGCGTCGGTGAGGGCTTGCAGGGCCTGACCAGGGAAGTAGCGTAAAAAAAGATCTTTTACCAGTCGGTAGGTAAGTGCTCCGCCGTCGCCGTGAGCCAGCAAAATCACGTCCTGAGCCAATTTCTAAACCTCCCGTTCGTAGCGGTAGTAGGCGGCGCAGGCACCTTCAGAGGACACCATGCAGGGGCCAACGGGATGTGTGGGATGGCAGGCCCGGGCGAAGAGGGGGCAATCTTTGGGGGTAAGCTTTCCCTTGAGGATCTCCCCGCAAGCACAGCCCGGTGGCACGCGCACCTCCACCGGGGGAAGCTCGAAGCGCCGCGCAGCGTCAAAGGCGGCCAGCTCCTCTCTAAGCCTGAGGCCACTTTGCGGTATGCATCCGAAGCCTCGCCAGGAAGCGTCGCAGACAGTGAAGACCTCCGCCAAAAGCTTCTGCGCCCGCAGGTTGCCTTCCTCCCGCACCACGTGGGAGTAAGCGTTGCGCACCTCCGCCTTGCCTTCGAGTAGCATCTCAAGTAACTCTCGAACGGCATCCAAGATTTCGTTGGGTTCAAACCCAGCCACCACCGCCGGCATACCATAATCCTCCAGGAAGAGGTAGGCGCGGCGTCCTATAATGGTGCTCACATGCCCCGGCAGGAGAAAACCGTCAAGCTTTATTTCTGGATCAACCAGCAGGGCCTTTAAGGCCGGGGGGATGAGTTTGTGGGAGACGTAGACGCTGAAGTTCCTAAGTCCCTTCCGGGCCGCCTCTTTAATGCTCAGCGCCACGCCGGGAGCGGTGGTCTCGAAGCCCACACCCAGGAAGACCATTTGCCTGGAGGGATTGGCCTCCGCCCAGGCTACCGCTTCAGCGGGAGAGTAAAAGATCTTCACCTCGGCCCCCAGAGCTCGCTCGCGCTCCAGGGAAGAGAAGCTCCCCGGCACCCGCACCATGTCGCCGAAAGTGCCCACCACCACGCCCTCCAGCCGCGCCAGAGCTATCATGCGGTCGATGTCCGCTTGATCGGTGACGCACACCGGGCAGCCGGGACCACTGCGCAGCTCCAGGTAATCCTTCAAGAGACTTCTTATGCCGGAGCGGGAGATGGCCATGGTGTGGGTGCCGCAAACCTCCATGAAAATAAGCCGCCGCCCCAAGCGGTCGCTTACTTGAGCGGCCAACTCCTGCACCCTACCGGCCAGTTTCCGTCCGGTCGCCGGGTCTCTCAGTCTCTCCCATATCTGCATACCTTAATATTTCCTCCCAAAGCTTAAGGCGCTCCTGGGCTTCTTCCACATCCACCTTCTCAATGGCGTAGCCGGCGTGCACCATGACGTACTCCCCCACCTCCACCTCACCGATGAGGAAGGTGCTGATGCGCTGGCGCACGCCGAAAGTTTCGATCACGGCCACGTGCTCTTCGGGGTAGACCTCCACGATCCTCCCCGGTATTCCTAGACACACTCTTCCCACCACCTCTTATAAGCTACGGCTGCCTGGCCTAGACACAGGCCGCCGTCGTTGGCCGGCACTTGCCGGTGGTAAAGCACTTTAAGCCCCAGGGCCTCCAAAGACTCCCGGGCCAGAGCGAAAAGGTAGGGGTTCTGCCAGGTACCCCCGCTCAGGGCCACGGCGGTAAGCCCGGTACTTCTTGCCACTCGGGCCACCGCCTCCCGTACCATGGCAACCACGGTGTTGTGGAAACGGGTGCTGATGATCCGTTTGTCTTCTCCCCGCGCCAGATCGGCCAGGAGCTCCAGGAAGAGGGGAGCCGGGGATATCTCCTCCCCTCCGAAGGCGAAGGGGTAAGGAGGAAGGCGCTTGCCTTTTTCTAGCGGCAGGACCATTTCCCCCAGCTCTATCGCCGCCTGCCCCTCGTAGCTTATCTCCCACCTCACCCCCAAAAGGGCGGCCACTGCGTCGAAGAGGCGGCCGCAGCCGCAAGCCAGCGGGGCGTTTATCCGCTGGGTGATTATTTTTTCCACCAGGGAAAGCTCTTGCTCCTTGGCGCCGAAGAGCCGGCGGGACCACTCTCGTCCCTCCTCCCCTAGAAAAGTGAGGAGGTAGGAGACGGCTATCCGCCAGGGGTGCTTTATGGCCGCCTCCCCACCCGGGAGGGGGACGTAAGCCAGGTGGTAATGGCGCTCGAACCGGCTGAAATCGCCGGTTAGGATCTCAAAGCCCCACAGGCATCCGTCGGTACCGTAGCCGGTCCCATCCAGAATTACCCCGATGGCAGGTCCCTCAACCCCATTTTCGGCCAGGCAGGACGCCATGTGAGCGTGGTGATGCTGGACGGCAAAGCGGTATTTGGCCTCCAGCTCCCGCGCCAGGCGGGAAGAGCGGTAGTCGGGGTGCAGGTCGTAGCCTATGACTTCCGGCTTAACCCCCAGAAGCCTGGTGAAGTTCTCCAGGCTGGTCTTTAGGTTCTCCTCCCCTTCCACCGTGTCGAGCTCCCCTATGTGCTGGCTCAAGAAGGCTTCACCCCGCCGCAGGAGGCAGAAGGTGTTCTTCATCTCCCCGCCTATTCCCAGCACCACCGGCCCTTCCCCCGTCGGTACCTTGACCGGTTGAGGGACGTAGCCTCGCGAGCGCCGGTAAAAGACGGGTGTATCCCCCATCACCGCTACTACCGAGTCGTCGCAGCGGTTGACGATGTCCCGGTTGTGAATGAGGAAGTAGTCGGCAATATCTCCTAACTCCTCCCAGGCTCGCTCGTTGTCCTTGCAAAGGGGCAGGCCCGAGCGGTTGCCGCTGGTCATGACCAGCAAGGGAAGGGGACCTTGCAGGAGCAGGAGGTGTAGCGGCGTGTAAGGCAGCATGACCCCCAGGGTTTTAAGGCCGGGAGCCAGCTCCTCTGGAAGGCCCGCCTCCGGGCGTCGCTTCAGCACCACGATGGGCGCCGCCGGGGAGGTCAGAAGCTCCTCCTCCAGAGGTCCAAGCTCGCAGAAGCGGCGCACCACCTCCACATCCCGCGCCATGACGGCCAAGGGCTTGTGGGGACGCCGCTTGCGCTGGCGCAGTAAAGCTACCGCCCGCGGATCCAGGGCGTTACAGGCCAAGTGAAAGCCGCCCAAGCCCTTAACCGCCAGGATCTTCCCCGCCCGCAAAAGTTCCCAGCAGTTCTCCCGCCAGTCACCCTCCACCGATCTCCCCTGAGCATCGTAAAGCTCGAGCTGGGGGCCACAGCGCGGGCAGGCCACCGGCTGGGCGTGGAAGCGCCGGTCCAAGGGGTCGTGGTACTCGCGGGAACAGTCCGGGCACATGGGGAAAGAAGCCATGGAGGTGCGCGCCCGGTCGTAAGGGAGTTCCCGCACGATGGTGAAACGGGGGCCGCAGTTGGTGCAGTTAGTAAAGGGGTAAAGGTAGTGCCGGTTCTCGGGATCGAAAATCTCCCGGGCACAATCGGGGCAGATGGCCACGTCCGGAGGAACCAGCGCCTCCTTCTCCGGAGCCGCACGGCTCGAATCTATCTCAAAGGCGGAGTAACCCGCCGGCGGCAGCACCTCCACCAGAAGCTCAGCTATCCGGGCCAGGCGCGGGGGGTGCTGGCGAAGTTCCTTGCAGAAGCGCTTGACCTCCTCCTCCCCACCCTCCACTTCCACATAGACCCCCTGAGCGTCGTTGCGCACGAAGCCCTTAAGCCCGTACTTCATGGCCAGGTGGTAGACGAAGGGACGGAAGCCCACGCCCTGCACCGTGCCCTTGACGGTCAGGCGGTAACGGACGCGGCCTCCTTTTTCTGCCGAAGCCGCTCTTCCAGCCACTGGCACCATGCTTCCAGCCCCTCTCCGGTCTTAGCCGAGGTGACTATGATCGGAACCTCAGGGTTTAGGCGGTGTACGTCTTTCTCTACCTCCCCCAGATCGAACTCCAGGTAGGGGATTAGATCTCCCTTGGTTATGAGAACGAGCTGGGCCTGCTCGAAAACCAGCGGGTACTTCGCCGGCTTATCCACTCCCTCCGTAACGCTCAAGAGGGCCACCTTAGCATCTTCTCCTAGATCGAATTCGGCCGGGCAGACCAGGTTCCCCACGTTTTCCACGAAGATGAGGTCGAAAGGACCTTCCCCCAGCTCCTCCAGCGCCTTGGTCACCATGGAGGCGTTGAGGTGGCACACTCCTGCCGTGTTGATCTGCACCACCGGGACCTCAAGGTGCGCTATGCGGGCCGCGTCGCGGACGGTGTAGACGTCCCCCTCGATCACCCCTATGCGCCACCGGTCCTTCAGGCGCTTTAAAGTAGCCTCTAAAAGGGTGGTTTTGCCCGCCCCGGGGGAGCTTATGAGGTTCACCATGAGGCAGGCGCTTCTTGCCAGGCGCTCCCTAACCTTCTGCGCCACTTCTTCATTGGCACGAAGCAGCCGTTGCCCCATCACCACTTTTATCTCCATGTTCCTCCTCCTCCGTATCCCCTTCGTAGAAGTCCACGTAAAGCTCTTTCCCGCTCACGACCTCGCAGCGCCCCCCGCAGGAAGGGCAGGCATACTGGATGTACTCCGGCTCAAAGGTTTCCCCACACTGGCGGCAGCGCATGACCAAGGGGCGCTCCTCGATCTCCAGCACTGCCTCTTCGAATATGGTGTCTGGCTTCAAAGTGGCGAAGGCGAATTGCAGAAGATCGGGCTGGGCCAAGGTAAGCTGCCCTACCACCAGCTTAACCTTGGTCACCCGGCGCACCCGGTTGGCAGCGGCGCTCTCCTGTATTAGCTCCATCATCGACTGCACGATACTGAGTTCGTGCACTTTTTCGCCCCCTCTATAGCTTTCGAGCCGAACGGGGCCTTTCCTTTAAGTCAATTTTAGTACTTAAGATTCATTTTGCAAAAACCGCTCGATTTCGCGTCTGGCCAAGGCTACCGCCCTGGGCACCGCTTCCTCTACCTCCGGGGAAAGGGTCTCCTGCCAAAGCCCCATTTGCCTCCCCACTATCCCGATGACGATCAACTCCTCGGGCATCGGCACCCCCACCTCCCTCCCCCAGGCCAGAGCCTCGCGCACGGTGACGTCGTGGGCAGAAAGCCTCCTCGCCCCTTTAGGCAGATCCGCCTCGGTCAGGCGCAGGACCGATCCCGGCGGCAAGTCGGCCACCATCGCGTCCACCAAGATAGCCTTCTCGGCCCCGTAAAGAAAGTCCAAGATTCCCAGACCCGCCGTGCTGCACTCTACAGCCTCCACCCCGGGCGGCAAACCCTCCTCTCGGAGGCGCCGCACCACCTCCAGGCCCACGGCGTCGTCGCCGCCGTAAGGATGGCCGCAGCCCAAAACCACCACGCGCGCCTTCCTTTCCATGCTCCCTCCTCCGGGGGAAAATCAGGGCCTCCCCAGAGGCTTTTTCCGGGGAGGCCCTGGGCTTCATGTCTGCTCCACTTCACTGCCGGTGGATCTGCTCCACCAGCTCGCCGTAATGGTTGTAGATGTTCACTACCAGCGGGAGCTCCCCCATAAGGGCGTGGGTGGCGCAGCTGAAGCAGGGGTCGAAGGCCCGGAAAGCCATCTCGATCATGTTTAACAACCCCTCCTTAATGGCCACGCCGGGCCGGATGAGTGCCTGCGCCGCCTTCTTCACCGCCATGCAGATGGGGGCATTGTTGTTGGTGGTGCCGACAATGAGGTTGGCCTTTACGACAATGCCCCGCTCGTCGGTCTGGTAGTGGTGAGTGAGGGTGCCGCGCGGCGCTTCGATGATGCCCACCCCCTCTCCCGCCACCCCCTCGGGGATGTTGCGGATGTCAGGGCTGGTTATCTCGGGATCGCGCGCCAGATCCAGGAGCTCCTCAGCCGCCTGCAGATTCTCGATCAGGCGAGCCCAGTGAGTAGCTAGGATGTTATGCACCGGCCGGCCGCCAAAGAATTCAAAGAACTTCTGCCGCTCCTCTTCGGCCAGCGGCGTCTTCATGGCGTCGGCCGCGTTTATTCTGCCCAGCGGAGCCGCCTGGTAGATCGAAGTGCCGGGCCCCTCCACGAATCCCTTCCAGCCAAGCTTCTTAAGGAAGGGGAACTTGAGGTAGCTCCAGGGCTCCACGTGCTCCGCCACGTGCTCCAGGTACTCCTCTTCCTTGTAGCGGCCGATCTCCCGCCCCTGGGTGTCCACGTAGCGGATTTCGCCATCGTAGAAGTCCACCCGGTTCTTTTCGTCCACTATTCCCATGTAGTTGGTCTCCAGGCGGTAGGCGTCGCTCTGGATGAGCTCCAGATACTGCTTGTTCTTGAGCACCACGTCCTCGAAGAGCTTCAAGGAGAAGCGGGCGAACTCCACCTCGAACTCGGCCCACTCCTCTATTTGACGCCGCTCCTCTTCGGTGAGCCCTTTACTCACCCCGCCAGGAACCATGAAGGCAGGATGCACCGGCCGGCCTCCCAGCATGGTCTGAATTTCCTGGGCCAGCCGCCGCGCCTTGATCACCTTCCCCCCTATCTCCAGACCCACCTTGCTGATGAGACCCACGATGTTACGCACCGGTGGGTCGGCCTCGGGGCCCACGACGAAGTCGGGAGCCGCCAGGGCGTAGAAGTGGGCTAGGTGGCTGTGGATGTAGTGGGCGCTGTAGAAGAGCCGGCGCAGCTTCAGGGCCGTGGGGGTGGGTTTCACGCCGAACACCTTGTCTACCGCTTTGCCCGCGCACACGTGGTGCGTGCCCGAGCAGACCCCGCAGATACGGCTGACAATCCGGGCCACTTCCTCCGCCGGGCGCCCCTCCACGAACTTTTCGAAGCCGCGAAGCTCGGGGATCTGGAAGTAGGCGTTTTCCACTTCACCCCGCTCGTTAAGGAAGATTTCTATTTTCCCGTGGCCTTCGAGCCTTGTTATCGGATCAATCGTGATCCGCTGCATCACTTCCTCACCCTCCTCAGGAGCGAAGCCGGCAGGCCGAACCAATAGAGCATCCCCGCCGGGTCGGCAATCTGGTCTAGGATCTTGGCCGCTTCCTCCGGGGTGTTCGCATCTATGACCGAAGCCAGAGCGCTTATGTACTTGGCCCCGTGGTCGACCACCCCGTCCAGAGGACCGTAACAGCCCCGGCAGGGCTGGTTGGCCACCGGACAAGCCGCCCCGCAGCCGCCCCGGGTGGCGGGCCCCATACAGGGAATGCCCTGCTCCAAGAGGCAGCGCTCCGGGTCGGGGATGATCTCGTGTACGCGGTAGAAGCGCTTGATGGCCTTATTCTCTTTTATCCGGGGGCACTCTTCGCAGACCGACTTGGTGGAAGCGCCGACTATCGACCCCTTGGGCGGAAGGTTACCGGCTACTATGGCCTGGAAGACGTTCCAGATCTGGTGGGAAGCCGGGGGGCAGCCGGGCATGAAGTAGTCTACGTCCACCACATCAGCCAAAGTTTTTACCTCTTCGTAGAAGGCGGGCAGGGTAAGAACCCCTTCGCGCACCTGGGTTTCCGTCTGGGGAAGAACCTTGTCGGGGTTATCGGTGGAGGGACTTTCGAAGTAGACGCGGCTTAAAATCCCTTCCCGATCCTTAAAGTTGGCCAAGCCCGGGATGCCTCCCATCATGGCGCAGCTGCCAAAAGCCACCATTACTTTGGATTTGCGGCGCAGGAGCTTAGCCATGTGCTCGTTTTCTGAGTTGCGAATAGCACCGTGGAAGAAGCATACGTCGATGTAGCCGTCTGGGAAGGCCTCCACGTCCTTTTCCTTAATGTCCACCGCGATGGGCATGAAGACGATGTCGGCCGCCTGCACTATGTCCAGGAACTTTTCGTGCGTGTCGAGGATGGCTACGTCGCAGCCGCCGCAGTCGGCAGCCCAGTAAGAGGCTATCTTAAGCTTTTCCGCCATGCGCTACGCCCCCTTCCCTGCCGAAGCCGCTTTTTCCTTGAACTTGGAAGGTCCCAGACGCCGGATGGTCTCGGTGAACTCGGTGACCACCTGAGCAAAGCGAGCTCCCTCTGCCGCCGAGATCCACTCCAGCCGCACCCGCTCGTCTTCCACGCCGAATTCCTTGAGCAGCTTCTTCAGGTAGAGGTAGCGGCGCATGGCCTTGTAGTTGCCGCTCTCGTAGTGACAGTCACCGGGGTGGCAACCGGCGATGAGAACCCCGTCCGCCCCTTCTTTCAAGGCCTTCAGCACGAAGGAAGGATCGACACGACCGGAACACATGACACGGATGATGCGGATGTTGGGAGGGTATTGCAGGCGGGAGACGCCGGCCAGGTCCGCGCCGGCATAGCTGCACCAGTTGCAGAGGAAACCGATAATCTTGGGTTCAAAGCTCTGCTCCATGCTCCTTACCCCTTTCTTCGTTAAAGGGTTTCCGCAAAAAGCTAAGTGCCGGCGGAAGGCAGAAGACCCTTTACTTTCGCGGTTTCACCCCCATCCGTTGGAAGGGTTTTATGTTCGCGAACAGGCTATCTGGTTGAGTTAGGTTTTCGCCTTAAGTCCAAGCCTCTTCGGAGGCTTGCCTTTACTATAACAAAAATCGGAGGGCGGTGCAAGCCCTCCGCGAAAGAGCGGCATAGTATTTTAAAACCTCTCAGCTCAGCACCGGGAGCTTGCGGGTCTGCTCCAGCCACTGGCCAAATCCGGAAAAGAGCTGCTTACCTTCCTCGGTGTACTTCCGGACCGCCTCTTTATCCCCCGATTTTTCCGCCAGCAGGGCGAGCCAAAGCAGCGCCTGGGCCTTTAACATTTTATCTTTGTCTTCCTTCAATTCCGGCAGGGCGGAGGTGAGGTACTTCTGTGCTTCCTCCCCTCGACCCAGGAAGTAGCAAGCTCCTCCTACCGCCACCTGGATGGTGGGAGTGGGAGCAAGGTAAGGAGCCACCACCCACAGCCGCTTTTCCTGCGGGGTGACCATGGCCATGCGTTCTCGGATTAGCTTAGGCACCTCTACCACTTTATTAAAGAAGAAGCGAGCCTCGTCTTTCTTACCGTTAGCAAGCTCCATGTAGCCGCCGTAAAAAGCGGTATTGGCCAGCAGCTCGTAGTTCTGAATGCGGAAGGGTGCCATACGAACCGCCGTTTCCGCTGCCTGCACCGCCTCGCGGTAACGGCCAGCCTGGTTTAAGGCGTTGGCCAAGAGGGCGTAGCTGGCCTCGCTGTAACGGCTGAGCCTCACCACCTCCTGTGCCTCTTTCACGGCCGCCTGCGGGTTTTGCTCCATGAGATAGATCTGCACCAGCAGGGCCCGGTAGTCTGCATTCAAGGGGTTATAAGTCTGGGCTTTGAGGGCCAGCGCTCGGGCCTCGCTCAGGTTATGCTGCTGCAAGGCTTGAGTCGCGGCCAGAGCCGCATTGCCGGCTACCGCCAAAGAAGTGCCCAGAGCCGCCAGCGCCAAAGCGAGGGAAGAGACCAGGACTAAAGGTGCTGGGGAAGGGCGGACAAGCCGCGCCTTAGCCCGCCGGGCCTTCCTCCCCTCCTCCTGGGGCTGACGGGCAGAGAGCTCTAGCCCCGTGACCACGCCGAAGAGGGAAAAGAGCAGGAGAGCCAGGGCGGAAAGGGAAAGGTTGAAATCCACGGCAGCGTGAACCCCTATGGCCAGGGCCGCCACCGTAGCGAGCCAGACGAGGAGTCGCTCCCGGGGACCGGAGGCGGCGTGGTAGAGGCGGTGGGCAGACCGCAGAAAAAGTACCCAGATGGCCAGGAGCACTAGAAGGCCCAGTATCCCCGTCTCTACCCCTACCTGCAGGTAGTAGCTATGTACCTGGGTGGAGTTGTAGAGGTAGTGTTGGAAATGACGGTAAGCTTCCTGCCAACCTCCTCCTCCCCAGCCCAGCCAGGGGCGGGCTGCCATCATTTCCAGAGCATCGCGATAAAAATAGAAGCGTTCGATGGCGTTTCTGGCGTGCAGCAAATCCCAAAGGCGCGACCGCCAGAGAGGATGAGAAAGAACCACCACCAAAGGGGCGAGCAGAACGGTGCTTAAGCCCACCCACCAGAAAAGCGAGGGAATTCGTGCCAGGGGGTTGGACCAGCCCCGGTAATTTCCGTAGTCCACGAGCAGTTGACAGCCCAAGGAGAGGATAAGGCCCAAAAAGATAACTCCCCAAGCCGCGTCGTAACCGCCAGCTGAAGCCAGGCGGGTGAAAGCGAGGCCGGAAAGGAGTCCCCAGAAATTGGCCTGCAGAAGGTGTAGACCCCAGGGGATTCTTACCTCTTTGGGAAGGCGCCATAAAAGCAGCGGAGCTATTACCAGCAGGGTGAGAACCCCGCCGTGGGATTTGGCTCCCCAAAAGACGGCAGCCAACAAGAAGTTCCCCAGGGCCAGGGAGTAAGAAGAATAGGGGAAACCCCGCCAGCGCGGCCCCTCTCTCCAGGATCGGTACCAAAGGTAGGTCCCTACGAGCAAAAGGGCCAGAAGGAAGCTGGCCAGCGCGTTGGGGTACTGAAAGGAGGAGTAAATGCGCCCGTTAAGGAAGCCGTCGCGGATGAAGATTATCTGGGTGGCTGTACCCAGGCCCGCCAGCGCCACTCCTACCCCGGAAAACCAAAAGGCGTACAAGAGCTTTTCCGCCTTGTCCACCGTGTCCACCAAGCGGGCCACCGACCAGAAAATGGCGAAGTAAAGGGCGTTCTTCACCAACTCGTTAAGCGCCAGCCCTTTGTTCACCGCCACTGGCAAGCTAGCCAAGTAGACAAACAAGAAGGCCAGAACGGCCCAGTCCAGCGGACGTTCCAGGAAGCGGGCCTTCCCCTTGAGCCAGCGCTCCAAGTAGACCAGGAAAAAGCACACCGCCGCCACCACCAGGGCCCTCTCCTGCTCCGGCGGAAAGAAAAGCCCCCGGAAGTACGGCGCAAGAAAGAGAAGAGCTAAAACACCCCACCAGGCTACCGCCGCCACCTCGACACCATCCTTTCCTGAGCTTTCCCTAAAATTTTAAGGCCAAGCCCGGAAGAGATCAACGCTCCCGGGGCCGAGCCAGGTAGCGGAGGCGCTCCTGGGGGGTGACTATGCTGGTGATGCGCACGCCAAAATTCTCTTCCACCACCACCACTTCGCCGCGGGCCACCAGCACCCCGTTCACCAGAATTTCCACCGGCTCATCGACCAAGGCGTCCAGCTCCAAAATGCTTCCCGGGCCCAGACTCAGAATCTCTTTTATAGGACGGCGCGTGCGCCCCAGCACTACCGAGACCTTGAGCGGAATGTCCAGGATAAGCTCCAGGCGGGAGCGGTCCACATCCAGGGATGGGGAAGTAGGAGCGAAAGCCGGGGCGGCAGTGGCCGCCGCTTCCTCTGCAGGAAAAGACTCCTGAGGAGAGAGTTCTTCCTTTTTTTCACCCCCCTCGCCGTAAACCCCCTGCCAGAGGAGAGAAGCCTCCTCTTTGGCCGTGCCCACCGACAGCACCCTCATGATCTCGGTGTCGAGCAGATCTTCTATCGTCATCCGGAAGGAGATCACAGCGATGGGGTCTTCCACCCCCAGATCGTCGGTCGTAGCCTCCCCTTCCTTGGAAAAAATGCGCACCTGCGGAGGAGCAATGCCCACCGTGCGGTGGTAGATATCGGCCAGGGAGGTGGCCGCCGCCCCCATCATCTGGTTCATGGCCTCCGCTACCGCGCTTATCTCTATCTCGCCCAAAGTATCGGAGCGCTTGCCTTCCCCCCCCATCATGAGGTCGGCCACGACCGAAGCGTCCTCCACCTTTACCACCAGGAGGCTGGTGCCTTCCAAACCTTCGGTGTAGGAAACCGAAACGATAAGGTAAGGTACGGTGAAGCTCCTGAGCAGTTCCTCCTTGGTGGTTACCCACACATGGGGGCTGGTGATGGTGACCCGCCGCCCCAGGATCTCCGAAAGGGCGGTGGCCGCCGCCCCCATGGCGATGTTGCCTATTTCGCCTAAAGCGTCCTTTTCTTCCTCGGTGAGATCGGGACCCTCCCCGGCGGTCTTAGAGCCCTCGTCCGGGGAAGTACCGGCCCCCTTCAAAAGGGCATCGATTTCCTCCTGGCTCAAGAAGTGCTCATCTTTCAATCAAGCTTCGCCCCCTTCCGCTAGGCCCGTAATCTGCACGGCCAGATGCCGACCCAAAAGCCCGGGTTGGGCTCGAAAACGCTTGACCTTGCCCACATAAACGTCGAGATCCTCGCCGAAGCGCCGCTCGAGTACCAGAACATCCCCCACCTCCAAATCCAGGAACTCCTGGACGGAAAGGCTGGTCTCCCCCATCACAACCGAGACTTCCACCGGCACTTTCTCCAGCCAGTAGCGAAGGTTGCGGGTGGCGGAGGCGTCCGGGGGCTCGGAGGGGCGCATGTGGTAAAAGCGCGAGAGCTGGCTTAAGACCGGCTCCAGCATCATGTGGGGAAAACAGAGGTTGATGAGCCCCCGCGATTCGTTTCCAACGGAAGTGGTGAGGGTGATCACCGCCACCACCTCGCTGGGAGAGATGATCTGCTGCAGCCGGGGGTTGGTCTCCACCCCTTCTACCGCGGGGGTAACTTTAAAAACGTCGCGCCAGGCGAAGGAGAGGTTCTCCAGAAGTTTCTCGGCCAGCCTGCGCCCCACCGAAATCTCTATCTCGGTAAACTCCCTTATCCTCTCCGGCATCTCTCCCGGCCCGCCGAAGAGGAGGTCGATGACCGGGAAGAGAAAGCTGGGGTTGGTTTCCATTACTGCCGCTCCCGGCAGGGGCTCCAGAGTGAAAACCACCAGGAGCGTAGGGGTGGGGAGGGAGCGGATAAAATCATCAAAGGTCAGTTGATCAACGCCGCTTACCGCCACCGATATATTGGTACGCAGGTAGCCGGAGAGGAAGCCGGAAAGAATGCGGGCCCAGTTTTCGTGCAGGAGCTGTAAAGTGCGCAGCTGCTCCTTGGAAAACTTGTTGGGGCGGCGGAAATCGTATTTCTTGGGTGCCGCCTTCTCCCCGGAGGGCAGCTCCTTTTCCGGCAGCTCTCCCGAGGCCAAAGCGGCCAGCAGGGCATCGATTTCTGCCTGCGACAGAACCTCCGCCATGCTCTCCCCCCTCTAGTCGTCGCGAGCTAGCACCCTCTCCAGCGCCTGCAGAACCCTCTCTTGCTGGAAAGGCTTTACGATGAAGTCCTTGGCCCCTGCCTGGATGGCCTCCATCACCATGGCCTGCTGCCCCATAGCGCTTATCATGATTATCTTAGCGTTGGGGTCTATGGCCCTTATAGCCTTAACCCCCTCGATGCCATCCATTTCCGGCATGGTTATGTCCATGGTGACCACGTCGGGTTTGAGCTGTTTGTAAAGCTCCACCGCTTCCCGGCCGTTGGCCGCTTCTCCCACTACTTCGTACCCGTGCTTGGTGAGAATGTTTTTGATCATCATCCGCATGAAAGCCGCGTCGTCTACTATGAGAACTCTTTTGCCCATATCTGCCAATCCCTCCTCGTTTAAAGGTTCTCGGCCGCCAGGCCTAAGGACTTAAGCAGTGTGGCCAAGGAAGGGGGGGTCAGGAAGAGGAAGAAGTGGGCGGTAATCGCTTGGCCGTCGAGCATGAACTCGGTCTCGAAAAAGAGCACCCGATCCGCTATCACTTCTCCTGCCACCAAACTGGTGGAGACTATGGAGCCCAGCATGTCGTAAGTGTAAAAGGGCACCTCGGGCACGAAAGTAAGCCCGGTAAACTCGCTTATGGCGGTGAGAAAGGCTCCCGTTAAGATGTTGCCGATCTCCTGCAAGACCGAAGCGGCCTCCGGAGTTAAGGAGAAAGGATCAGAAAACCCCTCCCCCAAGAGCCGCCTTATCAGCTCCATCGCGCTGGGGGCGGAAAAGGCGAAGAGCACCGTCCCTTTGATCTCCCCGCCCACGCGCACCAGTACCCCGGCCACCGGCTCCTCGGCGTCTCCCACCATATTGAAGATCCCCTCCAGCGGGACAAAGGTGGCTTGGGGGACGCTTATCAGCACCTTAGTCCCTATGAGCTCGGCCAGGGCGGTGGCCGCGTTACCTACGCCTATGTTGCCTATTTCCTGCAGAACTCCCAGGTAAGCTTCCAA
This sequence comes from Ammonifex thiophilus, assembly GCF_003368535.1. GTDB lineage: Bacteria > Bacillota > Desulfotomaculia > Desulfotomaculales > Ammonificaceae > Ammonifex > Ammonifex thiophilus. The sequence continues at coordinate 202,705 of NZ_QSLN01000001.1, read as the reverse complement.
ATGACACCCTCTCCTTTGATTTCTAACTAATCTTCTGGTAGATAGAGGGAAAGCGCCGCTCAAAGCCCATCTCCCGGTAGTTGAGGATGGTTTCGCTCCCTCCCAAGAAAAGGTAGCCACCCGGGCGCAGAGCACGCTGGAAGCCGGCGAGCACCCGATCCTGCGCCTCCTTAGTGAAATAGATGAGGACGTTGCGGCACAGGATGAGATCGTATTCCTGCCCGTAAGGGTCGCGCAGGAGGTCGTGCTGCCGGAAGAGCACCCGGGAACGGTACTCCGGCCGGAAGGCGTAGCGCCCGTCGAGCGGGGTGAAGTACTTGGCCAGGCGCCTGGAATCGACGTGGCGCAGCAACTCGGCGGAGTAAACCCCCTCGCGGGCCACGGCCAGGATCCGGGGATTGACGTCGGTGGCCTCTATCCGGTGGCGTCTTCCCGGCGTGAGGTCTTCCAAAATCATCACCACCGAGTAAGGCTCTGCTCCGTTGGCGCAGGCCGCGCTCCAGACTTTGAGCAGAAACCGCTCCTGTAAAAGTTCCGGCAGCACCTTGTCCTCCAGCAACTTGAAAAGATGCGGGTCGCGAAAGAACTCGGTAACGCTTATGGTGAGGTAAGCCACCAGCTCCTGCAGGCTTTTAGGGTCACGCTTGAGCCTTTCCAGGTACTCCTCGTAGGAGGCAACCCCCTGCCGGAGCATGAAAGCCTCCAGGCGTCTTCTCAGCTGGTTTTCCTTGTAGCTGCCCAGGTCGAACCCCAGTTGCTCTTTAACTTTTGCGCGAAAGGTGTAGAAATCCACGCCTCCTTACAGCTCCTTCGGCGAACTCCCCAGAGTCTTGATGATCACCTTACCTGTGGAGGTGTCAAGAATCATAGTCCTTCCCCGATTACCCCCTACGTCTTCCGCCACCAGCCGCAGGCCTAGAGCGGCCAGAGCCTCTTTCACCGCTTCCACGTTGCGCTCGCCTATGTTGACCATCCCCTCGAACATCTGGGCTCCCCCGGCTATCTTGGCCTCCAGCACGCGCTTGTCTGCCCCCAGCTTCAAGACCTCGGCCAGCAAGAGGGGAACTCCCGTGTCGGCGAACTTGGCCGGGTGGGAGTTGCGGCTGAACTCGGTCGAGCGGGGAAGCATGACGTGCAGAAGGCCCCCTATTTTCCTCACCGGGTCGTAAAGGGCCACCCCCACGCAGGAGCCTAGACCCAGGGTGATGAGTACAAGAGGCGCATGCCCGACCTTGAGATCGGCGATGCCCACGTAAATCTCGTTAGTGCTTTTGGCCGAAAGCTCTTGCGAAGCCAAGTTCTAGCCCCCTAAGGCCTTTTTACACACTTTTGGCCGTCTGGTTTATTATGCGGTTCAAAAGCTCGTCGTGGGTTTTTAGCGCCCGGCTGGCGAGCTGATAGGCTCGGAGGCAGGTACAAAGCCGGCTCATCTCCCCGGCCAAGTCTACGTTGGCCGCCTCTAGCCACCCCTGCCGTACCAGGGTGCCGGTGGCCGGGACCGCGTTGTAGCCCGGCATCAGCCGGTAGTAGTTCCTACCCTCCTTGCCCAGGATTCCGCTGTCCCAAATCGGGAGCCTTCCCTCCTGCTGCTGGGGGTTTATCACCCGCACCACCAGCAGACGCCCCGCCACCTTGCCGGCCACCTCCACCGTGCCGTCGGGCAGGATGGTGAAGGGCTCTTCTCCCACCTGGATGGGTCTCCTGTCCTCCCCCAAGACCCGGTCGCCGGTAGCCGTCGTCAGGTACCCCTCCCGGTCGACGAAGAGGGTGCCGCTGCGGAAGTAAAGCTCCTCCCCGCCGACTGTGGCCACCAGGAAGCCCTCACCGGCCAGAGCCACGTCCCGGTAATTGCCCGTCTCCACAAGGGCCCCTTGCGAAAAGTCGGTCCAGGAGTTCTCGGGCAGAGCGCCGTAGTTGGTGGTGCCGATGGGTGCGGTTCCCTCGCGTTCCAGGCGGTAAAGCAGAACCTCTGAGAAAGTGGTGGCCGTCAACCGGTCTTGCTTAAAGCCGGGCGTGGAAAGGTTGGCTAAGTTGTTGGCCGTCACGTCCAGCAGCGCCTGCTGCAGGTTCAGCCCCGAAGCCGCTATGTAGATGCCCCTTATCATGCGTTCTTCCCTCCCTCAGGCGACCTAAACGCAGCATGAGCTCCACTTCTCCCTTGGTTTTCCCCCACCTGCGGGCCAGTTCGACCAGCTCTTCCTTTCCCGCCTCCCTTCGGCTCTCCTTCTGGGTCAGGAGCAGCTCCAGGCGCTGCCCCTGCTCCTTAATTTCTTGGAGGGTCTGGGCCAGGGAATAAAGGCGGTTTTCCAGGTTGGCCAGGCGCGACTCCCAATCCAAGTCTTCCAGGGAGAGCTCCTCCAGCACCCGTTGGAAGATGCCCTGGCGCCGCCGCCAGAAGATAATCCCGGCCAGCACCGTAAGGCAGATCCCTAAAAGGAAGCCCAGTATGCCGGCGGCCAAGGTCAACTTCTCCCCTTCCTCCTTTCTTCCGCCAGTATTTCCCTAAGCTTGGCCAAAGCCCGGGAGTGGAGCTGGCAAACGCGCGACTCAGAGATCCCCAGCACCTCGCCTATCTCCTTGAGGGTAAGCCCTTCCTGATAGTAGAGGGCTAGGATGAGTTGTAGGCGCTCCTCCAGGCGCCCTATCGCCTCCGCCAGGTGCTCTAGGTCCTCCCTCTCCAGGAGCTCCTCCAGCGGGTCGTTACCGGCGGGATCGGCCAAGAACTCCTCCCAAGGGGAGCGCCCCTCTGTCGACCGGGTTTCCTCCAGAGAAAAGGAGTTGAAGGCGGCGAAGTAACGGCCCAGCCGGTCCACCTGCGCCGGCTCCCAGCCCAGCTCCTGGGCCACGTCATGGGCTGTGGGCCGGCAGCCCTTCTCCCGCTCCCAGCGCTCCTGCACCCTGAGCACCGCCTGCATCTGCTGCCAAGTGCGCCGGGAAAAGCGAGCCCAGCGCCGCACCTCGTCCAGCATGGCCCCCCAGATGCGGTAGCGGGCGTAGGACTCGAACTCCACCCCCTGGGAAGGGTCGTAGCGCTCCATGGCAGAAAGCAGCCCCAGGATGCCCGCCCCCTCTATGTCCTCCAGTGAGACCCAAGGCGGGAGCCGCACCGCCAGTCGGCCCACCAGGTACCTCACCAGGGGAAGGTAGCGCCTTACCAACTCCTCCCTGCTGGTAGCGTCCCCCTTCTGCTTGTAGGCCCGCCAGGCCTGATCGATGGCCAAAGCAAATACCCCCTTCACCTTAGCCGCCGCTGCTCCATCATCCGCCAGAACACGTAGCTGAAGATCTTGTCTTTCTGGCTGCGCGAAAGGTTAAGAAACTCCAGGCCCAGGTGGTAAAGCTTCTTCCCCTCCAGCACCACCGGCTCGCAGCGCACCACCCGCGCCGGCGTAGCCAGGGTGAATTCCTCGTTGCGCAGGGGCAGGCTGAATTTTATCCACAGAACGGTCCCCGGCTCGTAGGGCCGGGGCGAAGCTATTCTTATTCCTCCCGCGCTGAGATCCAGCGCCAGCGTGGGCTTGAAATCCGGCTCCTCCCCCTCCCGGTAAGGGGCGAAAAAGACCTGCATGGTCTCGTAAAGCCTGACATCCCGGCGCCGCTGGACGCGCTTGATGGTGGAAGGCAGGGCCAGGGCGTAAAGAATGACTTTTCCTTCCTCCAGCCGGGATTTGACCACCGTGGAGAACCAGAAGCACTCGTTCTCCCCGGGGAAGAGCACCTTCACCCGATCCCCCGCCTCTAGCAGCAGGGGATGGCGCTGGCGGTAGGGGAGGGCGATGAAGATGGCGTCGTCGGTGATGTCCTCTACGGTGGAGACGTAATACTCTTCGCTCTCCTCCCGGGCGACCTGGATGCGCTGACTCACCGCCAATTCCGGCAATTTCGCGTTCATAAGCTCTAATTTTCCCTCCTCGCTTCCTGGTTAGCCGAAAAACAGTCGGGCCAGGCGGTGAAAGAACCGCTCCACCCCTTTGCCCGAAATTCTTTTACCCTCCAGCTCATCGGCTATCTTCTCCAGTTGCCTGGCGGCAGGAGAGAAGGGGAAGTGTAGCACCAGGGGCTTTTGCTCCTTGGCCGCCTGCACCATCCCCCTGTCCTCGGGTAAAAATCCCAGGTAGGTGGGCTCCCAGCCCAGAAAGCGCCGGCAGGCGGCCCGCAGGCGCAGGCTCGTCTGCTCCGCCTCCTTCGCTCCCCCGGCCCGGTTGACCACCAGAAAGGTCCGAGGATGGATCTTCCGCCGGTGCAGCACCTTGAGCAGGGCGTAGGCGTCGGTGAGGGAAGTGGGCTCGGGGGTGAGCACCAGCAGAACCTCTTCCGCCGCCGCCACGAATCCCAGCACCCCTTCGGCTATGCCCGCACCGGTGTCCACCAGGAGGAAGTCGGCCTGCTCCTGCAGGTAAGGGAGCAAGGCCAGGAGGCGCGCCCGCCCCCGCTCGTCCAGCCGCGCCAGCTCCTCCACCCCCGATCCCCCGGAGATGAACTTGACCCCGCCCGGGCCGGCGCTTATGAGCTCCTCTATCCTCCTCCCCCGGTAGAGGTAGTCGAAAAGGGTGCAGGCAGGGGTTACCCCCAGCAAGACCTCGGCGTTGGCCAGGCCTAGATCGGCGTCGAAGAGGATAACCCGTCTACCCCGCCGCGCCAGCAGGATACTAAGGTTCACCGCCAGGCTGGTTTTCCCCACTCCCCCCTTACCGGAAGTGATGGCCAGCACGCGGGACCCAGGAGTTGTCTTTTGCCTCACCAGCATCTTAAGCCTGTGCGCCTGGTCGTACATGCCGCTCTCCTCCCTCGATGAGGAGCCGAGCCAGCCGGCGGGGGCTCAGGTGCTCAATGTCGTCCGGAACGCTCTGACCCGTGGTAACGTAAAGGGCGGGCAGCTTCAGTCGGTAAACCAGGTTGAGCATCGGCCCCCAGGAGTCGGTTTCGTCGAGCTTGGTGAAGATCAACAGGTTGGGGTCAAGCCCGCGGAAGGCCTCTGCCGTTCGCACCAAGTCCCGGTAGCGGGTATTGAGGCTCAAAACCAGTCCCACGTCCCTGGGAGGGGGCAAAACCGCCAGGAACTCTTTGAGCTCCGCTATCTCCTCCCACCTGCGCCCGGGGCGCCCCACGGTGTCCACCAGGAAGTGATCGGCCTCCGGGTACCGCTCCAAGATAGTTCGCAGCTCCGCAGGGGTCATGGCCACCCCGAAGGGCACCCCCATAACCTCCGCGTAAGTGCGCAGCTGCTCCACCGCCCCTATGCGGTAGGTGTCGATGGTGATCAGGACGACGCGGCGGTGCTGGTAAAGACTGAGGCGCGCCGCCAGCTTGGCCAGGGTAGTGGTCTTCCCCACCCCCGTGGGACCTACCAGGGCGAAGACCCGCGCCACCTCCGCCCGAGAGTAAAGCGGGGCCACCAGATCCATGATGCGCTCCTCCAGCGCCATCACCTCGTCCCCGGCTCCCTCCAGCCGCTGCAGGATGAGCCCTATGAGCTCGTCCTCCACCTCCAAAGCGGCGAGGCACTCCTGCCAGCGCCTGACCTGAGGAGGAAGATGGTCGTCCTCCCCGTTGCGGCCGAGCCTGGCCAAGCGGTGGATTAAGCTCTTGACCTCCTGCAGTTCCCTCTCCAGCCGGCTTTCCAGGGAAGGCGGCGGCTGCCGGTCGTCCACCGCCGCCACCACCTCAAGACTGCTCTCCCAGAAGCGGGGCAAGCCCCGCACCCGGCGCGTGGAGATGATCACCGCGTCCGGCCCCAAGTCGCGCCTAATAAGGTTTAAAGCTTCCTGCATGTCGCGCACCCGGTATTTTTTAACCCGCATTCCAGTCCACCGTCCCCACTGCCTCTACCGCCACCTGCGGCCAAACCTCCCGGTAAGAGATGACTGCCACCTGCGGGAACTTGGCCGCTATCAGCCGCCGCAGCAGGAGGCGCGCCCCGGGGGCGCAGAGGATGACGGGAGCGACACCCCGGCGCAGAGCTCCCTCTACCGCCTGCCCTACCTTCTCCAGCAGACGCTGCACCTCCCGGGGTTCGAGCACCTTGCCTTCCTCCTTAGCTCGGGAAAGCCTCTCTTCCCAGCGCGGGTGCAAGGTCAAGACCGAAAGTTTGTTGTCCCGGGCGTACTGCTGGGTTATCACCCGCGATAAAGCCGCGCGTGCCTGCTCCAGCAAGAAATCGGGATCGCGGCTGACCCGGGCCGCGTCGGCCAGCGCCTCCAGGATACTCACCAGGTCCTTTATCGGCACCCGCTCTTCCAGAAGCCCTTGTAGCACCTTTTGCACCTCCCCCAAGCCCAAGAGCCCCGGAACCAACTCCTCCACCAGAGCGGGGTACTTCTCTTTTATCGCGTCGAGCAGTTCGCGGGTCTCCTGCCGGCCCAAAAGTAGAGGGGCGTTTTGCTTGATGAACTCGGAAAGGTGGGTGGCCAGCACCGCCGAAGGCTCCACCACGGTGAAGCCCGCTGCCTCCGCCCTTTCCTTGTCCGCCGGGCTTATCCACCAGGCCGGCAGGCCGAAGACCGGCTCCTTAGTAGCAATCCCTTCCAGTCTGGCCTCTCCCATGGGGCTCACGGCCAGGTAGTAGCCCGGCATGAGCTCCCCCCGTGCCGCTTCGACACCTCGCAGCCGGAAGAGGTAGACGTTGGGAGGGAGCTGCAGGTTGTCCCTTATCCGGATGGGGCGCACGTAAATGCCCAGCTCCGCCGCACACTGCCGCCTGACCGCCGCCACCCGGGCCAAGAGGTCCCCGCCCTGCTCCTCCTGGGCCAGGGGCACCAACCCGTAGCCCAGCTCTATCTCCAAGGGCTCCACTTGGAAGTAGGTGAGCACATTTTCCGGCTCCGTCCGCTTCTCCTTGGGAGGAGCAGGGGGGGCAGCGGCTTTAACCTGTTTTTTCCGCTCCTCCTCCAGGAAGTACCCCAGCGCACCCGTGGCCCCGCCGATGCTCAGCAACAGCAAGTGCGGCAGCCCGGGCACCAGGCCCAACAGGAAGAAGATAGCCGCCGCCACGAAGAGAATGCGGGGAAAGGCGGCCAGCTGGCGAGGGAACTCCCGGCCAAAGGCGGCCTCGGCCCCCGAGCGGGTGACCAGCACGCCGGCAGAGGTGGAAACCAGAAGGGCGGGGATCTGGGTGACCAGACCCTCGCCTATGGTGAGGAGAGTATAGGTGCGCAGGGCGGTGGTGAGGTCCATGCCCTTGAGCACCATCCCCACGGCGAAACCCCCCAGGATGTTGATGAGGATGATCACCAGGCTGGCGATGGCGTCTCCCCGCACGAACTTAGCCGCGCCGTCCATAGCCCCGAAGAAGTCGGCCTCGCGCTGCAACCGCCGCCTTCTCTCCCTGGCCTCCGCCTCGGTTATGAGGCCGGCGTTGAAGTCCCCGTCGATGGCCATCTGTTTGCCCGGCAGAGAGTCCAGGCAGAAGCGAGCAGCTACTTCCGCCACCCGGTTGGCCCCGTTGGTGATCACCACAAACTGAACCACGGTGATGATGAGGAAGATGACGAAGCCTACCACATAGCTGCCGCCCACCACGAAGCTGCCGAAGGCGTGGATAACCGCCCCGGCGGAAGCCTGGCCCAGGATGAGCCGGGTAGCCGCCACCTCCAGAGCCAGCCGAAAAAGGGTAAGCACCAGCAGAACCGTGGGGAAGACCGAAAACTGCAAGGGCTCCACGGTGAAAAGAGTGACCAGCAGGATCACCAGGCTCAGGGCCAGGTTGGTGAGGAGCAAAAAGTCGAGAACCACCGGCGGTAGGGGGACAATGATGAGCAGCACCAACCCCACCACCAAGCCGGCGACCACCAGATCTCCGTAACGGCTAAAAACTCTGTCCAAAGCCGAAAGAATCCCGAGCATCTACCTTGAACCTCCGCTTGCTTGGCGCCGCAGGCGATAGACCATGGCGATGATCTCCGCCACCGCCTGGTAAAGGGCGGGCGGGATCTCCTGCCCCACCTCCACCCGCCGGTAGAGGAACTGGGCCACCGGCGGGTTCTCTACCACCGGCACGCCGTTGGCACAGGCGATTTCCTTTATCTTTTGCGCCAGGAATCCCGCCCCTTTAGCCACTACCTTGGGCGCGTTCATGGGGGGCTCGTATTTTAGGGCCACCGCCAAGTGCAAGGGGTTGGTCACCACCACCGTGGCTTTGGGGACTTCCTGGCGAATGCGGTTGAGCGAAACCTGGCGCAGCCGGCGCCGGATCCAGCCCTTCACCAGGGGGTCTCCCTCCGTCTGCTTTAGCTCCTCCTTGAGCTCGGCCTTAGTCATCATGAGCTCCTTTCGGTAGCGGTTCCGCTGGTAAAAGAAGTCCAGAAGGCCCAGGGCCAAATAGGCCAGGCCCACCGTCACACCCAGGCGCAGAAGGATTCCCGCCACCAGGGTGAAACCGGCCAGAGGTGGCATCTCCAAGAGCAGGAAGAGACGCGGGACCTCCTGCCGGACGACGAACAAGGCTACACCACCCACAATCACCAGCTTGAAAAAGGCCTTGCCGAGCTCTACCAACCCCTGCAGGGAGAAGATCCGACCCAACCCCCGGGTAACACTTATCCGGTCGAGCTTGGGGAGCAGGACCGAAGGGGAGAAGACGAAGCCCACCTGCGCCAGGTTCACCCCTATGGCCAGCACCAGGGCCGTTAAAAAGAAGGGGGCCAGGAGCTCAAGCAGGATCTTGCCCCAGAAGTTCAAAGCCGCGGCGGCCGAAACAGGGGTAAGGTCCCCCGCCAGGAAGGAAAGGGAATGGCACATCCCCCGGGTCAGGGTTAAAAGCGCCCGCCCTTTCAAGAGGTAGCAGACGAAGACCAGCGCCAGGCAGGCTAAAGCGCCTGAAAGCTCGGCCGAGCGGGCCACCTGCCCCTTGCGCCGCGCCTCCTCCAGTCTTCGGGGTGTTGCCGGTTCGGTCTTCTCCTGCCCCGGCCCGAAAAGAGACATCCTAGCTCAACCCCCTGGTGAGCAACAACAAGTCGTGCGCCACTTCCTGCAAGAGCCTCCCTATGACCGTGCCGAGCGTGGTGGCCAGCAGCCCGAGGAGCAAAAGGGAAGCTCCGATCTTGAGGGGGAAGCCGAGCATGAAGACGTTAATCTGGGGCACCATGCGCACGAGCAAACCCAAGGAGGCGTCTATGAGCACCGTCACTGCCAGCACGGGTGCCGCCAGCTGCAAAGCTGTCGCCAGCATCCCCCCCACGAGCTTCACCGCAAGCCAAACCGCCTCCCCTTTAACCACCGCACCCCCCAAGGGCAGTACCTCGTAGCTCTGCACCAGGGCTCCGATCAGGTACTGGTAGGCGTCGGTGGTAAAGAAGAGAACCGTCCCCAGAAGGAAGAGAAATTCCGCCAACATGGTCTCCGGTACGCCCCCCAGGGTCAGAAGCTCCGCCATGCCGAAGCCCATCTGTAGCCCCATGAGCTGGCCGGCAACCCGCAGGGCCTGGAAGACGAGCCCGGCCACGAAGCCCATCCCCAGGCCCAAAGCGAACTCCCCCGTCCAGGTCAGGGCCCACTCCCACGCCCCACCCGGGAAGGGGCGATCCGGCGGCAGAAGGGGGGTGACGAAGAGGGAAAGGCTCGCAGCCACTCCCAAACGCCAGAGCGCCGGCAGACCGGGCAGGGCCAGAGGAGGGAAGGCCAAAGTGAACCCCAAAAGGCGGGCCCAGACCAGGAGGTAGAGGAGACAAAGCTTGGCTAGGGCCTCCGGCACAGCTCTTCACCCTCCCGTTATCCCGGCGAAGCGGGCCATGATCTCTTGAGTGAAGCTGATCATCAACCGCAGGAAGAGGGGAAAGCAGAGGGCCAAGGTGAGGAACACGGCCACGATCTTAGGCACAAAGGAGATCATCTGGTCCTGGATCTGGGTGGTGGCCTGGAGGATGCCCACCACCAGCCCCACCAAGGCGCTGACCAGAAGGGCCGGTCCCGCCAGGAGCAGGACCAGGAGAAGGGCCTTGGTTACCAGATCAAGGGCCATGGCCTGCGACATGCGGCTTTACCCCCTCAATGGAAGCTTTCTACCAGGGACTTGACCACCAGGTACCAGCCGTCCACCAGTACGAAGAGCAGGAGCTTGAACGGAAGAGAAATCATCACGGGCGGCAGCATGAACATGCCCATGGACATGAGCACGCTGGCCACCACCATGTCGATCACCAGGAAGGGCAGGTAGAGGAGGAAGCCCATGGCGAAGGCCGTCTTGAGCTCGCTTATGAGGAAGGCGGGGATTATCACCCGCAAGGGGAGTTCCTCTTTGTTGACCGGTTGGGGAATGTGGGCCAAGTTCACGAACAGAGCCAGATCCTTTTCCCGCACCTGCCGGAGCATAAACTCCTTCAAGGGCCTAAGCCCCCTTGCCTGCGCCTCCTGGCGGGTTATCTGGTTGGCCAAGTAAGGTTTAACCGCCTCCTGGTTTATGCGCTCGTAAACCGGGGCCATGATGAAGACGGTGAGGAAAAGGGCCAACCCCACCAACACCTGGTTGGGAGGGGCCTGATGGGTGCCCAAAGCGCTGCGCAGAAGCGAAAGCACGACCACGATGCGGGTAAAAGAGGTCATCAGGATGAGGATGGCCGGCACCAGGGAGAGCACGGTGAGCAGGAGCAGTATTTTTACCGCATCGATCACCTGGGCGGGATTGCCCGTCCCGCCGATGCTGATGCTAATCGGAGGCACGCCTCTTCCCCTCCTGGAGACGCCTCAGCCAGTGATTGACCAAGGAGGGGAAGGGCTCCACCGGCGCCGCCGCGAACTTCCCCTCCAGTTCCTTGAGCAGGGTGACTGCCCCCTCGCCGTGCCCGATGAGATAATAGCGCTCCCCCACCCGCACCAGGCTCAGAACCGCCTTGGGTCCTAGAGGTATCTGCTCCACTACCTCCAGGTGCTGCCCCCGGCCGGGAAGGAGGCGACGCCCCAGGCCGTGGCGCAGCGTCAGGTAAAGCAGCCCCAGCACCAGAGGGAGGAAGATTATGAGCTTGAGCAAAGCCCACAAAAGCTCCCTATCCACCCTTCTCCTCCCCGCCTTCGGCCTTGGGCTCCTGGGGAGGAAACACCTGCAACACCCGCACCACGAAGCGCTCGTTCAGGACCATGACCTCCCCGCGCCCAAACTTCTGCCCGTCGAGCAGCAGGTCCACCGCCTCCCCCGCCACCCGGTCCAGGCGTATAACTGAACCTTCCCGCAGCTCCAGAAGCTCCCGCACGGTGAGGGTGGCCTCCCCCAAAAGCGCCGTCACCTCCAGGCTGACTCCGTACAGGAGCTCTAAAGCCGTGGTAGCCCTCGTCTCCCACGCCTTCTCCGCCGGGAAGGGAGAAAAGACCACCTTAGAGATCTTGGTCTGCATGCTCTGCCCCCTATTGGGCCAGGTACTCGGTGAAGTAGATCTCCTTCACCTTGTCCCCGCCCAGGTAAGCGTTGATCTTCTGCTTGAGCTCCTCCTTGAGCTTGGTCGGGTAGTCGGGCTTCATTACCTCAGCAAAGGTCTTGTGTCGCAAGAACTGGATTATGAGATCCCTGAGCTCCACCTTCTTGGCCTCGACTTCCTTGGCCACCTTCTCCTCGGCGGGAACGGCCAGCACCACCGTCACCCGCAGGTAGTGGTTGGTGTCGCCGTCCGCCAAGTTGACCACGATGCTGTCGAGCGACACGGTCTTGAGCGGGGGCGGGGGAGGCGGCTGGGCGGGCTTTTTCCCCCCGGCCAGCTTCACTCCCAGAAAGACCCCTCCCCCGGTTAGCCCCGCCAGCGCCAGGACCAGGAGAAGGACCAGACCCAGCTTGCTCTTTTTACCCTTCTCCGCCAAATTTCTCACCCACGTTTAGCGCTTGAGATCTACCAGCTCCCGCAGGAGCTCGTCGGAAGTGGTGATCACCCGGGCGTTGGCCTGGTAGCCCCGCTGGGTGATGATCATGTTGGTGAACTCCTGCGCCAGGTCCACGTTGGACATCTCCAGGAAACCGGAGCGGATATACCCACGGCCGTCCGTTCCCGGCGTCCCTGGAGTAGGAGTATCAGGATCAGTGACGTTAGGCGTTACGTCCCATATATTAGCTCCCACTCGCTGAAGGCTTTCCGGGTTTTTAAAGGTAACTAGCCCAATGTTGTATGTATTTTTTGTACCATCACTTTTTACTACCGATATTACACCGTCAGAACCTATACTAATGCTAACAATCTTATCTGGGTCAGCGATTTGAATATCCGCGTTATTTGTAGATTGCAACCTATATCCTTGAGCATTGACTATGTAGCCACTTTTATCTATGTAAAAAGTGCCGTCACGTGTGTATAATGGGTGGTTAACAGAGCTGCCACTACTATCGACCGGCTTGACCACAAAAAACCCGTTCCCTTCAATGGCTAGGTCCAAGGCCCGGCCGGTGGCCTGGAGCGCCCCCTGGGTCATGATGTTGTCGATGGCCGCTAAGCTCACGCCCAGGCCCACCTGGGTGGTATTGACCGCCGAGCGCCCCAGGGTCTGGGAAAGAATATCCTGAAAGTCGGCCCTGGCCGCCTTGAAGCCCGTGGTGTTGACGTTGGCGATATTGTTGGCAATGACGTCCATGCGGATCTGGTGCACTCTCAGCCCGGAAACGCCGGAGAAAAGCGAACGCAGCACTTTAAATCCCTCCCTTTCACCAGACTTCCTTGACCGCCGCCAGGGGATACTCCTGGCCGTCGACCACCAGGCGAATCTTCCCGTCCTCCAGACGGACCTTTTCCACCGTTCCCGTCACCGCCGACCCGCCCGCGTCCACCGTCACCTTCTTCCCGACCAGGCTGGCTCCCTGACCCAGCTCCAGCCACCTGCTGAAGCTGTCCAGGCTGGAGGTCAAGCGCATCATTTGCTCCAAAAGGGCCAGGTTGGACATCTCGGCAATGATGTTTTCCGGCTTGGGGGGCGAAAAGGGGTCAGGGTGGCTAAGCTGGGCCACCAGGATCTTGAGGAAGGTGTCCTTGCTCCAGCGAAAAAGGGAACTTGTCGCCTCGGCCGTGCTTGCCGTGCCCGCGCTTGCCGCAGGAACCATGAGGGTGCTCACATCCACACCATCGCCTCCTTTCTTAAGCCCAGTAACTGAGCCCTTTATCCTGCTCTTTCTCCCGCCGGGCCACCGAGCCGGAGGGAAAAGCCCGTGGACGGGGCTCGCTCCCCTCCCGTGGCAGATCTCCGCCACCTGTTCCCACCAGCACCGCCACCTCGCCCAGCTCCACTCCCACCCGCGTAAGCTGCTGCTGAAGCTCCGGCAGAGTGTGCAGGATGATCTCCTTTATCTCCGCCTCCGGCGCCCAGAAGCGAAGCTTGAGGTTTCCCTCCGCGAAGGTGAGGTGCGCCACGATCCGTCCGAGCTCCGGGGGCTCCAGCTTGAGTTCCAGGCGTAAGGTCTCCCCTTCCCGCCGCCAGGAGGTAACATGGGCCACTATCTCCTGGGTGAGCCTCTGAGGAAGCTGGTGAAGTCCGCAGGGCTTGTCCGACACCATTTTTCCCACTTCGCCGCTTAAAGTGGGAAGCTCAGCAAAAGAGCTAAGCCTTTCTTCCGCCCGCCCCACTTCCTTCACGGCCCCCGGTAGATCTTGGGTCCCCTTCTCACCCTCTGCCACCGGGGAAGGAGACGCCGGAGGGGCGGCGCAGGTTTCTTCCGGCTGAAGGCCGGGCCAGCTGAAGGGGGCGGGGCTATCGGATTTAAGCGGCGCGGTCTGGGAATCTAGGAGCTGCAGAACCGGTGCGGTGGCGGCTTCAGGCGGCAAGGGACGATCGGGAGCCGGGAACTGGCTGGCAGAAAACCCAAGCGTATTCACCGGGGGCTTTTCCGGCAAATAGTTCTGTCGCATCCAAAAGTTTTGCAGCACACCCTTCAGGGAAGAGCCGGGAATGTAGGGCCCTGGCCTTCCTTCCCCGAGCGGTTCCGCTGGCGACTCCGGCAAAGTGGCGTTCGAGAGGCTTGGGGTAGGTTCTGCTCCCGCCTCCTTGCCGGGGATGGAGCTACTTCCCCCGCCCGGCACCGCCCCTTCGGGCTGGGGGTTCACCGCCGGCCAACCCGAAAGGAAGAGGGCCATCAGGAGGGAGAGCAGAGAGGCGAAGTCCTCTTCGCCCTTGCCCCCGGCCGGAAGGGGAAAAGCAAGGCCCGACCCCGGAAAGACACCGGACGCCACGGGCGGTGTAGCCATTTTGTTCACCTCCTTTCTTCTTGCAAGCGATGGTTGAAGGAGAGGCAGCTGACCTCGTCCAGCAAGCGGCTTTCTTTTAACCTCTCCTCCGCCAGGAAGGCGGCGTAGCGGTGCTCCTTGAGCTTTTCCACCGTCAGCCGCTCCTTGCGGGCCGAAAGCACGTTTTCCCGCTGCCGCTCCTCAGCGTGCCGGGCCTCCGCTACGGCCTGGGCGGCCCGGCGCACCTCCCGGCGCAGGGTCTCGCGGTAGCAGGATCCCAGCCACCGCTCCCACCAATCTCCTCCCATTTCCTCCTGAGAAGCTTCGTAGAGGTCCATCAACTGGCTAAACCTAGCTTCCTCTTCCTGCGCCCGGCGCCTGAGCTGCGCCAGTTCCAAAATCTCCCTTTCTTCTCTGGCCGCCCGCAAGCGCAAGACGGCCTCCAGCCGGAAAACGAAGCGCCCCAAGCTTTACCTCCCCCTTTCCGCCAGCTCTTTAAGCCTCTCGACGCATTCGGGGAAAGAGGTCTGTTCCTCCGGCTTTTGCCGGAGGAAGGCGACGAGTTCTGGGTAGAGGGCAATGGCCCGATCCACGGTAGGGTTGGAGCCAGATACGTAAGCGCCGATGTTGATGAGATCCTCGTTCTGCCGGTAGGCGGCCAGCAGGCTCCGGAGAAGGTCGGCCGCTTCCCGGTGCTCCGGCGTGACCACCGCGCTCATGAGCCGACTGACGCTACCAAGCACGTCTATGGCCGGATAGTGGTTGGCCTGGGCTAGCTGCCGGCTTAAGACTATGTGTCCGTCCAGGATGCTGCGGGCGGCATCGGTTATGGGCTCGTTGAGGTCGTCCCCTTCCACCAGGACGGTGTAGAAACCCGTGATGGAGCCCTTCTCCGCATTGCCCGCCCGTTCCAGGAGGCGGGGGAGCAAGGCGAAGACCGAAGGTGTGTAGCCCCGGGTGGTGGGCGGCTCTCCCACCGCCAGCCCCACTTCCCGCTGGGCGAGGGCGAAGCGGGTGAGGGAGTCCATGAGTAAAAGGACGTGCCTCCCTGTGTCCCGGAAATACTCCGCGATGGTGGTGGCCACGAAGGCTGCCCGTAGCCGCAAAAGCGCCGGCTCGTCCGAGGTGGCCACTACCACTACCGACTTGGCCAGCCCCTCCTCTCCCAGGTCCTTCTCGATGAACTCCAGCACTTCTCTCCCCCGTTCCCCCACCAAGGCGATGACGTTGACGTCGGCGCTGCTGAAGCGGGCAATCATGCCCAGAAGGGTACTCTTCCCCACGCCGCTGCCGGCAAAGATCCCCATCCTCTGCCCTTGGCCACAAGTGGTGAAGGCGTCGATGGCCCGCACGCCGGTGACGAAGACCTCCTCGATGCGACGCCGGGTCAGAGGAGAAGGGGGGCGGTTGTTGACCGGAAGCGGCATGCCAGAGGGAAGGGGCTTGCCATCGATGGGCTCCCCCAGGCCGTTGAGCACCCTGCCCAAGAGGTGCTCCCCCACGCGCACGGTAAAGGGGCGGCGGCGCGGGTAGACGCGGCAGCCGGGCCTTATTCCCGTAAGCTCCCCGAAGGGCATAAGGAGCACCACATCTTCCCGGAAGCCGGCCGCCTCGGCCACCACGTACCTGCCGGGGGAGACCTCCACCAGGCAGACCTCCCCCACGAAGGGCTTTATCCCCTTGACCTCCAGGGTAAGCCCCACCACTTTGCTTACCACCCCCACCTGCTGGCAGAGGGTGGGGACCTCTTCCACCCGGCGCTGGTAAATGCCTAGGTTCACCGCTCTCTACTCCTTCAAACTCTCTAGCAGAATCTCCCAACGAGCCTTGAAAGTCGCGTCCACCACTCCCTGGTCGGTCTCCACCTGGCACTCCCCCCTACCGAGTCGGGGGTCGGGAAGCAGGCGCAGGACCGCCCCCTCCGGCAAAAGCACTTCCAGCTTCTGGCGGTTCGCCTGGCAAAGGGGCAGGTCTTCGGGGTTTACCAGGAGGAGAACGTAGGGGCGGTCGCGCACCAGGGAAAGGGCCTCCTTGGCCACATTCAGCACTACTTCCGGGTTAAGTTTGAGCTCGGCCGCCACCAAGCGGCGGGCCATGGTCACCGCCAGGTTAACGAGCTCCGGCTCAAGCTCGGCCATCAAGCGGCGGCGCTCCTCTTCGGCGGCCCTTATCGCCTCGCGCGCCTGCTCGACAAGCCTTCCGGCCTCCCGGCGGGCCGCCTCCAGCTCGGCCACGGCTTCGGCTTTTAGCCTTTCGGCCTCCGCACGCGCCTGGGAAACCAGGGCTTCTGCTTCGGCCCGCAGAGAGGCTATGACCTCTTCCTCCGAGGGAGTGGGCTCGGGCTCCTCCCGAACTTCCTCCCTTTCCGGAGGAGGGAGTTCTTTGAGAGGAAGGGGACGTAAGTTTACCCGGCCACTCTCCCAGCGCCGCAAAACGCGCAAGCTCTTACAAGACCAGGGCATCCTCGCCACCCCTTGCGATGACTATCTCTCCCGCTTCCTCCAGGGCCCGGATGATCTTCACTATCTTTTGCTGGGCCTCCTCCACCTGGCGCAGGCGCACCGGTCCCATGTACTCCAGCTCGTCCTTGAGCATTTTGCCCGCCCGCTGGGAGAGGTTGCGGAAGATGCGGTTCTTCACTTCTTCCGTGGCCCCCCGCAGGGCCACCGCCAGGTCCTTCATGTTCACTTCGCGCAGCACCCGCTGGATGGACATGTCGTCCAGCTTGACGATGTCCTCGAAGACGAACATCCGCTTCCGCACCTCGTCCGCCAGCGCTGGATCGCGGGCCTCCAGCTCCTCCAGAAGGTTCTTCTCGGTGGCCCGATCCACCATGTTGAGAATAGCAACCAGCGACTCTATTCCCCCCACCTGCGACTGCTCCGGAGCAAAGACGGTGGTGAGCTTCTGCTCCAGCACCCGCTGCACTTCGCTTATGATTTCGGGGGAGGTACGCTCCATGGTGGCGATGCGCCGGGCCACGTCCACTCTTAGCTCCGGTGGAAGGGCCGAGAGGATGGCCCCCGCCTGGGCCGGGTCCAGGTGTGCAAGGACCAGGGCAATAGTCTGGGGATGCTCGTTGCGCAGGAAGTTGAAGAGGTGCTTGGGGTCGGCCTTGCGCAGAGAGCGGAAGGGAATGATGGCTGCCGTCTGGGTGAGCCTCCTTATGATTTCCTCGGCCTTGTGCGGCCCCACCGCCTTCTCCAGAATCTCCCTGGCCCTCTTCACCCCGCCGTGGATTATATGGGTGCGCGCCTCCTGGAGTTCTAAAAACTCCTCCAGGACGGCGTCACGCACCTCGGGAGGAACGCGGCCGAGGTTGGAAATGGTATAGGTGAGTTGCTCGATCTCCGCCTCGGAAAAGCCGTGGCGCAGCACTTTGGCCGAGAGATCGGTGCCCAAGGTCAAAAGCAGTATGGCAGCTTTATGTAGCCCCTTGAGGTTAAGCTGCGGCGCCATAGCCTTCCCTCACCCTCACTCTTCCGAGCGAAGCCAGACTTTGATGATCTCCGCCACCTCTTCCGGCCGCTTTTCCGTGAGCTCCTTTACCTGGGCGAACTTCTGGTCGGTCGGGGGTGGTGGCGGAACAGCGGTGACGGCCACCGGCACTACTTCTTCCACCGCCGGCGCTTCGGGCGCTCGCCGCAGGCGTCTTAGGAGTACAAGAAGCAGCACCAGCCCCAGAAGCCCGCCCGCCCCAGCGCCTATCAAGGTGTAAAGCCGCCGCTTGGCCGCTTCCTGCCGGGCCTTGGCCTCCGCTTTGGCCATCTCCGCCTCCATCTGGCGCTGGTAGGTGCGGTCGAAGGCGAAGCTGTCCACCGTTATCTGGTCCCCTCGCTGGGGGTTGTAGCCCAGAGCCCCGGCTACCAGGTTCTGGATCTTCTGCATGGTAACCGGATCCAAGTTGCCGTCCACCACCACCGAGGCGGTCAGGCGCCTGAGCCTTCCTGGCACCTCTATGACCTTTCTGCGCTCCTCCCCCACCTGGTAGTTGCGCGTGGTCTCCTGCTTGGAGTAGTTCTGCCCTCCTGCCCCTGGAGCGACATACTGGGAAGCTATACCCGCCGTACCTTGAGCCGTCTGGGCCGCCCCTTGCTCGGTTAGGGTGCGCTCGCTCACCGGCACCTGGCCCTGGGGTAGCACGGTGACCACTTCCTGCCGGCTGAAGTCGAAGTCGGCGTTGACCATCACCGCCGCCTTGCCGGGGCCCAAGATCTGGTCGAGCAAGTTTCTCACCCGCCGCTCGAGCTCCCGCTCGAAAGCCAGCACGAGCTCCTGCTGGTTCCTGATCGCCCCTACCTCGCCGCCCTGAGCCGGCGGGGTGAGCACTTCTCCCCGCGTGTCGATTACCCGGACATCCTCGGGCTTGAGCCCCTGCACCGCCCCGCTCACCAGGGCCACGATCCCCTCCACCTGTTCCGGCTTGAGCTTTTCCAAAGGCTTAAGCTTCAGCACCACTGAAGCCGAGGGCTTGGGTTTCTCGGTAACGAAGGGGCTGCGCGGCGGCAGGACCAGGTGCACCCGCGCATCCTCCACCCCGTCGAACTGCAGGATGGTGCGGCGTAGCTCCTCCTGCAAGGCCCGCTGGTAGTTCACCTGCTCCTCGAAGTCGGTTATCCCCAGCCTGGTCTTGTCAAAGAGCTCAAAACCTTTGCCCGCCCCGGGTAAAGCTCCTTTAGCCGCCAGCTCCGCCCGCACTTTGTAGACCTGATCTTTGGGTACCAGGATGGCGGTGCCGCCGTCGGCCATCCGGTAGGGAACCTTCATCTCCTCCAGCTTCTGCACCACCGCTCCGGCATCTTCCGGGCGCAGCCCTCTGAAGAGAGGGGCGTAGTTGAGCTGCGCCAGGTAAAGGGGGAGAAAGACGCAGCAGGCGACGAGTGCCACCCCGGCTACCACTACGGCCACGCGCTGGGCCGGGGTAAAGGATGCCCAGCGGTTCCTCCAGCGCTCCCACACTGGCTTTGTAGCCAACGCCACCTTTTCCCCCTACACCCCTAGATTTGCATGCGCGATATCTCTTGGTAGGCTTCCACCAGCTTGTTGCGCAGCTGCACGGTCAGCTCCAACCACAGGCGGGCTTCCTGGGCCGCGATCATGACGGTGTGCAACTCCGCTTTTCCCGTGAGAAAGTCGCGCAAAGCGGAGTCAGCCTCGGCTTGAGCCTTTTCCAGTCGATCCAGGAACTGATTCAGATAATCGGAGAAGGAGGAACCTCGGGGAGAGACGCTGGCCGACAAAGCACCTGCTCCTGTTGAGGAAGTTATCGAAGTGATCGGCAAGGCTTCGTACCTCCTTTAAGCTCGCCCTATCTCTATGGCCTGCCGGGCCATTTCCTTGGCCGTCTCCAGCACGGTGGCGTTGGCCTCGTAAGCCCTGGCCGCCCCTATCATGTCCACCACTTCGTCGGCCACGTTGACGTTGGGATAGCGCACGTAGCCCCGGGGATCGGCATCAGGATGGCCGGGGTCGTAGACCACCTTGAAGGGGCTCTGGTCCTCCACTATCGCCACCACTCGCACCCCCATCCCTACCATCCCCTCTTTGCGCGCCTCCAGCACCTGGGCGAAAACAGGCACGCGGCGCCGGTAAGGCTCGTTTGCCGGCGTGCGGGTGGTATCGATGTTGGCCAGGTTGTTGGCCACCAGGTCTAGGCGCAGCCTTTCGGCCGTTAAACCCGAGCCGCTTATCCGGAAGGGATCGACAAAGGCCACCTACATCACCCCCTTTAGCGGCCGCCGTTTATGACGTAGTGCCAGGAAGCATAGCGCCCAGCTACTACCTGGGTCAGCGCGTGGTAGGAGAGGGCGTTAACCAGCAGGTTGACCATCTGCTCGTCCACATCCACGTTGTTACCGTCGGCGCGCATGCTGGTGAAGTAGTCGCGTTCCACCCGGGGCGAGACTTCTTCTAGAGGAACGGGGGAGGGGAAATGACGGGGATCGGTGGTTTTCAGGGGCAAGGGAACATTCAGGGCCCGCTTAAGCTCTTCCTCGAAGCGCACCACTCCCTTCTTGAAACCGGGAGTATCCACGTTGGCCAGGTTGTCCGCTATAACCCGCTGTCGCAAGGCAGCAGCGTCCAGGGCCTTTAAAAGCGCCGTCTGCAGCGGGGAAGCGAAGAGTTCCACTGCGCTCTCCCCCTTTTTCGACATTTACCGCTAATTCTTCAGCTGATCACCTTTAATTCGACACCAAATGACCAATTCCTTCTTGTATTATGTATGTGCTGGCAAAAAAATTGGCGGGGGGAGGCTGCACTGGCTTTCAGGACCAATCTCCCGGAACATCGGTTCTGCCTCTTTATGCCTTCCCAAACGGTTGTGTCTTACCCCTTTTTTGGGTAATTGGCGAGCGGAAGGGCTATTGCTAAGATAAAACCCGAGAAGTGACTTAAAAGAAACCAAAAGTTAGTTCCACCCCAAAGAGGAGGCATGAAGCCTTTTCATGCTTCCTCCTCCCCCCGTTTTTTGAGCCCTTTTCTCCTTGTACTCTCCGGCGGAAATCTGCTATAGTGAAGGGAAAGCAAACTATTCCAGCAAGCGGTAATAGGGCGGAGGGGCTAGCTTTGGCTCCCTTCAGCAAAAAAAGCGGGATTTCTGACGAGGATTACTTTCCCCTTCTTTGTTCTCCGGAGGAACTGGAAGCTTCTTACGCCCGCTGCCGCGCCTGCGGCGTGCCTCAAGATCTGACCCGCCCCCGAGAAATCCTCGATCCCGCCGCCTTAGCTCCCCGTCTTAAAGCCGCCGAACTCCTTATCTCCCTGGCCGAGAAGACGGTGAGGCCGATCTGCACCACCGATCCTCAGCGGAACTTCATCTGCATCCTCTGCGACCCGGAGTTGGTTGCCCTCAAACTCTACGCCTCGCCCGAGATTCTGGAAGCCGCCCGAGATTTAGGCGTGGTCCCGGGCACGGTCTTCACCGAGAGAAGCTGCGGTACCAACGCCCTAGCCATGGCGCGGGAGCTCGGCCGGCTGGTGGCCGTTCGCGGTGAGCAGCACTTCTGCCGGCTCTTCCACAACTGGTGGTGCGTGGCGGCCCCCGTGCGGGGCCTCGGCAATTCCATCTTGGGGTACCTAGACATATCCATGCACGCCGAAAGGGAACTCGGCTTCGCCGTGACCTTCCTTAAAACCCTGCTCTTACTTATGGAAAAAGAACTGGCGCTCGCCCGCGAGATCCCCTCGCTCCCGCCGGAGCTCGAGCGCCGCCTTTCTCCCCGCGAAAGGGAGATTTTATTCCTCTTACTTCGCCGGCTTACCAACGAAGAGATCGCCGCCTACCTCAACCTTAGCGTTTACACCGTGAAAACCTACCGCAAGTTCATCTACCGCAAACTCGGCGTCAGCAGTTTCAACGAACTCCTGGCGAAATACCGAGCCGTAACCGAAAAGCTCAACTAACTTTAAGCCGAGAAAGCAGCACCCGGCTTAATGCCGCTATCACTTCTCCCTGCTCCTCGTCGGTCATGGCCGGGTAAAGGGGTAAGGAGAGGAGTTCCGGGTAAACGGCCTCTGCTTTGGGGCAGGGGGGGCCCTGGCCCAAGGTGCAGACGTTGGGATCCCCTATCCACCCGTAAAGCGGGTGCAGATAAAGAGGCAGGTAGTGCACCCCCACTTCGACCCCCTCAACCCACAGGGCAGGGTAGATTTCCTCCCGGCCCGCCCGCAGAGCCTCCAAGTTAAGCCTTACCGGGAAGAAGGTCCAGGCCGGCTGGGAGTTCGGCGGATAGGAGACCGGATGCAGAGGCAGGGAGGACAAAGCTTCGAGGTAGCGGGCAGCCAACTCCCGCCTCCGGGTCAGCATCTCCTCAAGCCGACCCAGCTGTGCCAGCCCCAAGGCCCCTTGTATCTCCCCGGGGCGGTAGTCGAAGCCCACCTCCTGCACTTCGAAATGCCAGGGACCCTCCTTCCGCACCCAGTCGGCCAGCGAGCGCACTATTCCCAGGGAAGTGAAGAGCCTTAGCCACCGGTAAATTTCGGGGTCGTCGGTCACCACCGCCCCTCCAGTCCCGGTAGTGAGGGTGGAGTCGGGGGAAAAAGAAAAGGCGGCTACCTGCCCGAAACTTCCCACCGGCCGCCCTTTATATGTGGCTCCCAAGGCGCAGGTTGCGTCCTCGATGAGCGCCAGTTCGTTCTCGGCGGCAAACGCGGTCAAGGGCTCGAGGTCCGCCGGTAACCCGGCGTAGTGCGTCACTATCAGAGCGCGGGTCTGGGGAGTCAAGTTACGTTTGACCTCTTCCAGGTCAAGGGTCAAGGTTGCGGGATTAATGTCGGCGAACACCGGCTTGGCACCCAGGTAAAGGATGGCGCTGCCCACCTCTGGCGGGGCAAGCGGAGAGAGGATCACCTCGTCTCCCCGGCTTATCCCTACGGCGTAGAGGGCCGCGTGCAAGGCCGCTGCCCCGCTTGCCACCACGACGGCGTACTTTACCCCTAGCCAGCTGGCTAGACGCTCCTCAAAAGCCCGCACCCGTGAACCGGACTCCAGTCTCCCTTCGCGCAAGACCTCGCGTACCGCCTCTTCCTCCTCGGGACCTAGGTAAGGCCGGCTGAAAGGTATCCTGGCTCTCCCTCTTCGCTCCGCGACCAACGTTCGTCCCACTCCTTTTGAGGTTTGGTTTGTTCCTTCATTACCGTTTATAATAAGAAAAACGAGAGATCGTCCAGGAGGCCAACAGTATGGCTAACATTCGCTGCCCCCGCTGCGGCTCCAGCCGCATTGTGCCGGTGGGGCAAAACGACAAGTTCATCCTCTACGGTTTCGGCGGCACGGCGGTACTCTTCGGTGGCGGCTTTTTCTTCCCTCTCCTTTGGGCCTTTATCCCAGCCTGGTGGTTCATAGATCTGCTCTTCTATCTACGCCGCCCCCTGGCTGCCTGCGAAGAATGTAACCACATGTGGGATCCGAGGAGCCGTTCCTCTTAACCGCCTCTTTGTGCCGCACCTTGTTGCGGTACATCGCACGGTCGGCCTCGTCCAGTCCCTGGCGCAGGCGCTCCGGTGAAGAAGCCGTCCCCGCCCCTACGGAGATACTCAGGGGAAGATGGGGGTGCTGGGTGTTGTGGGCAGCCAAGCGTTTCTTTATGCGCCGGGCCACCTTGAGGGCCGCCTGGCGCCCCGTCCGGGGAAGCACCACTACGAACTCGTCTCCCCCTACTCTGGCTACCACGTCACTCTCGCGCACCGACTCTTTGATGAGTCTGGCCGCCGCCCTTAAAAGCTCGTCCCCAAAGCTGTGCCCCCTGCTGTCGTTGGCCTCTTTGAGGTTGTCCAGGTCGCAAACGATGAAACTCACCGGGTAGGCAAAGGTCTCTTTCAAGCGCTCCAGTTCCGCCTCGAAGTAAGCTCGGTTGGGAAGGCCGGTCAAGCAGTCGTGGCAGGTGAGGTACTGCAGCCGCCGGTACCAGTAGAAAGTGCGCAGGTTCTGCCCTAGCTGGCAACCCAAGACGTTCAGCAGCCGTCGGGCCCGCTCATCGAAGCCTTGCGGGTGAACGAAACTCACTTCGAGTTCGAGCTCGGCATCCCTCCAGGAGTAGCGGTGCTGAGGCTCCACTCCTCCCTTACCCCACCGCCAGACCTGGGGGGCAGGGGAACCAGGAACTTTCACTTCCACCGAAAAACCGGTCACCCCGAAAAGCCGGCTGGTCTTGTCGATAAACCAGAGTAAGATCTCCTCTTCCGAGTGCGGAAAGCGCCAGCTGGTGATTTCGTAAAGAGCCAGCAATTCCAGCATCATGGACGAAAGCTGCGCCGCCAAGTCACTATTCCCTCCCCAAGGCCACGGTGACCGTCTTATTCTGCACGAAGGGAACCGCTCCCTTCGCGGCTATTTCGCCGAAGCTCAAAAAGCCTAGATAAGGGACCTCGCCCCACAAGCTTAGCATCCCTTCTGTCGATTTGGAGGCAAGCCAGTGGTGCGAAAGGCAATAGGCTATGAGGCCGAAGCTGGGCTCAGGCGAAAGCTCGAACGCTTTTTTTACCACCCTCTCCGCCACTGCCGCCAGATCCTCCGCCTGCATGAGAAAAGCAGCGCTATTGTAGGGGACTTCGCTTACAAACTCTATCGCTCCCCCGGGCAGTTCCCTTAAGGGATCGCGTAGCAAAAATTCCCCTGTCAGCCGGGGAAAGCCCAGGGGATGAGCGATTCCTATTTCGGATATACTTCTGCCCCTTTCCTTCACCAGGTCGAGGTAAGCCTCCCGGGCCGGGAAGCCGTTGATGCCGGTTACCGTCCTTCCTTCAGCCCGCGTGACGAAAAAGGGACTGGCCTTGGGCCGCCACCCATGCCCCGCCAGCACCACTGTCTCCAGTCCTCCCACTCCTACCACCACCGCCGCTCCGGTAGTCCAACCCCCCTCCGTGAGCTGAACCGATCCCTTTCCAAGGGAATGTTCCCCTCCTCCCCCTCCTACATAGGTGAAGTCGGGCCCCAGCACGCCGTAAAGCCCCCAGAGGAAGGGGGTGATGCCCTCAGCGTAGCCGTCGTAAAAGACGAAGATGGTCCCGGGAGGTCTTATCCCCTCTGCCAGCAGCTCCTCCCCCGCCTCCTTCCCGGCCTGGAAGGCGGCCAGCCGCCCTAATTTAGCCATGGAGGTCACTATTACCAGCCCTTCTCCGGATATGCGGAGCAGCCCCAGGCCCTGCTCCCATACCCCCCGGGGGGAAATGATCCCGGCCGTAGAAAGACCGGCCAGCCGCCAGGAGGGGTATTCATAAAGGAGAAAGTTTAGATGGGAGAAGACCTCGTCAGGAGAGTAGTCAGGGGTGAAGAAACAGAGAAAAAGAGAAGGCCCTACCTCTCCCGGCACCACCTGCGTCCAGGCCTCGCGAACCGCTTCCCGGGGGTACCGCCGCTTGCTCGCTCCCCAGGCCGCTTTTACCCTCCGGCCCCCGTTTGACAAGACCTTACCCCCACCGCTATAATCGT
Organism: Ammonifex thiophilus; assembly: GCF_003368535.1. Taxonomy (GTDB): domain Bacteria; phylum Bacillota; class Desulfotomaculia; order Desulfotomaculales; family Ammonificaceae; genus Ammonifex; species Ammonifex thiophilus. The sequence goes on along the minus strand of NZ_QSLN01000001.1, from coordinate 177,655 downwards.
AAGCAAGGGAAGCGGGAGTGGACGGGTCCTGGTGGATCTCCTGGCCTTCAAAGCCAGCTGGCGGGCAGGAATAGGTCCGCGGTAGGTTCGATTCCTACCCACTCCCGCCAAGGTGCGCAATGCAGCTGTTCTCCCCGATTATACTGGCAAAACTCCTTCCTTAGCAACTTTCACGTTTCCCGACCCTGGGTCAGAAAGCGCCTCACTTCTTTTGCTTCAACTTCCGGCCGAGCGAATTTCCAGAAGGAACTTCTGGCTTAACGCCGTATTTTCTCAGATGATTGTTGCGTTACGTTTCAGCACTACAAAATTTGCAAGGGGAGGACGAAAAATGAAGAAGTTGTGGTCGAGCTTGTGCATGGGGCTTGTGCTGGTGACCGCTATCCTTTTTTCCGGTTGCGGGGCACCCGGCAGCAAAACCGCTGCCGAAAGCCAAAAGTCCAAGTATGTGGTGGCCACCGAGGCCTCTTTCGCCCCCTTTGAGTTCCGCGACGACAAGACCGGGCAGATAACGGGCTTCGACATTGACCTCATGAAAGCTCTGGCGGCCACCCAAGGCTTCGACGTGGAGTTCAAAGACATGGGGTTTGACGGCATCATCGCCGCCGTAAAAACGGGAAGCGTGGATATGGCCATATCGGCCATCAGCATCGACGAGGAACGGAAAAAGCAGGTCAACTTCTCCCTGCCCTACTACCAGTCCGGGCTCCGCGTAGCCGTGCGGGCAGACAACCAGGACATCAAGACCCTAAAAGACCTCGAAGGGAAGAAAATAGCAGCCCAGCTCGGCACCACTGGGGCAAAGTTTGCCAAGAGTATCCCTGGAGCCAAAGTCGTCGAGTTTAACACGGCCAACGACGCCTTCATGGAACTCATCAACGGCGGCGTGGACGCCTTCATTAACGACTACCCGGTGACCGCTTACTTCATCAAGCAGGGACACCCGGAGGTGAAGGTGGTCAAGGACATCTGTATCAATAGCGAGTTCTACGGCATCGCCGTTCCCAAGAACCGGCCCGAGCTCTTGCAGCAAATAAACGAGGGACTGAAGAAGCTGAAAGAAAACGGCCAGTATGCGGAAATCTACCGCCGCTGGTTCGGGGAAGATCCTCCGAGCTTTCTCCCCGGAGAGCCCCCGGTCAAGTAAGACCAGAGGTGGCCTGCGGTGGAGTTTATCTGGCGCAATCTCCCCTATTTGCTCTTAGGAGCGGTAGAAACCTTAAAGATAACCTGCTTGGCCGTTTCCCTGGGTTGCGTTTTCGGCCTCATCGTGGGGCTAGGGAGGCTTTCCCGGAACCGGGTGATTCGCTTTCTTTCCACCTGCTACGTGGACTTCCTGCGGGGAACCCCGCTTTTGGTGCAGATCTTCATCGTCTACTTCGGCCTCCCTCAGCTATTGGAGCAGCTGCAAAGCTTCCTGGTGGAGAGCTGGGGCCTGCCCCGGCTCTTCACCAGCACCCACATCCCCGCCTTTGCCGCCGCCATTATTGCCACCAGTCTTAACAGCGGTGCCTACGTGGCCGAGATCTTCCGTGCTGGCATTCAGTCCATACCGAAAGGGCAGATGGAAGCCGCCCGCAGCCTGGGGATGACCTATCGCCAGGCCATGCGCTACGTGATTCTCCCCCAGGCCGTAAGGAACATCATCCCCCCTCTGGGGAACGAGTTCATCGCCATGCTGAAAGATACTTCCCTGCTCTCGGTGATCGGGATCGTGGAGCTCACCCGGCGGGGGCAGATCATAATTGCCAGCACCTTCCGCCCCTTCGAGATATGGCTGACCGTAGCCTTCATTTATTTGATTCTTACCTTGTCCATATCCCGTCTGGTAGACTATTGGGAGAAAAGACTGCGGGTGAGAACCTGATGTCTACAAGTATGATCGAGGTAAGGGGACTATACAAGAACTTCGGGAAGTTAGAAGTGCTGCGGGGCATCGATTGCCAGGTAGCGGCCGGCGAAGTGGTGGTGATTATCGGCCCTTCGGGTTCGGGCAAGAGCACCTTCCTGCGCTGCCTCAACCTCTTGGAGGAGCCGACGGCGGGCTCCATTATCATCGACGGGGTGGAGCTTAACAACCCCTCCACTGACATAAATCTCATTCGCCAGAAGGTGGGGATGGTCTTTCAAAGCTTCAACCTCTTCCCCCACAAGACGGCGCTGGAGAACATCGTTTTAGCTCCGATGGTGGTGAAAAAGATGTCCCGCCAGGACGCCCAGGCCAAGGCCTTCGAGCTTCTGCGCAAGGTGGGCCTGGAAGAAAAAGCCCACACCTATCCCGACCAACTTTCCGGAGGGCAGCAGCAGCGGGTAGCCATCGCCCGTGCCCTGGCTATGGAGCCTAAAGTGATGCTTTTCGACGAACCCACTTCGGCGCTCGACCCGGAGATGGTGGGAGAGGTGCTGGCTGTTATGCGGGATCTGGCTTGTGAAGGCATGACCATGGTGGTGGTAACGCACGAGATGCGCTTCGCCCGCGAGGTGGCCGACCGGGTCATCTTCATGGACGAGGGGCGAATAGTGGAAGAGGGCCCGCCGGGAAAGATCTTTCGCGAGCCGGAAAACCCCCGCACTCGCGCTTTCTTGAGCAAATTCCTGTAAAGGAGCTGCTTAAGCTTGTCGGAGTTTGTTTTCCCCGGCCTATCCGAAGAGCGCTTCGACTGGCTACAACTGGAAGTAACCTCTTACTGCAACGCTTCGTGCCTCTATTGTCCCCGCACCGTATACCGGGAACAGTGGGACAACCGGCATCTGCCGGAGGCTTTGTGGCAAAAACTCATACCGGTCTTTCCCCGCACAGACCTGGTCTATCTCCAGGGCTGGGGGGAGCCGCTTTTGTACCCGGAGTTCTTCAACCTGGCCCGGAAGGTACGCGAGGCGGGAAGCCAGGTGGGTTTTACCACCAACGGCATGCTGCTCGACCGGCCGAAGATGGAGCTCATCCTGGATCTCGAGTTTTATGTGGTGGCTTTTTCCTTGGCTGGCATCCGCCGCAACGACACAGTGAGGCGCGGGACCAAGCTCGAGCAGGTGCTAAGCGCTTTGGAAGCCTTGGCCTCGCTCCGGGAAAGGCGGGGGCTTAAATACCCCCGCCTGCACGTGGCCTACATGCTTCTGCGCCCCGATCTGGAAGAGCTGCCGGAGGTACCTCGCTTGCTGGCCGCTCGGGGAGCCGATGAGGTAGTGATCAGCACCCTGGATTTCGTCCCCTCGCCGGAGCTGGAAGGGGAAGCCCTTCTGCCCAAAGACAAAAGGGAGCTGCGGCAGGTAAAACGCTACTTGACGCTCGCGGTCAAGGCCGGGCGCAAGGCAGGGATAGCCGTCCACTACCACCTGCCTTACCCCTGGAAACGACGTCTCTACTGCACGGAAAACGTCTTGCGGGCAGCTTTTATAGGCGTTAAGGGCACGGTCGCCCCCTGCACTTTTACCAACCTACCGGTGACAACCGCGCCCTCCTTTGTCCGCCAGAGCGAGATCCTAACTTACGAGCCGCTCATTCTAGGGGATCTCAACCACAACTCCTGGGAAGAAATCTGGTCCAGTCCCCTTTACCAGACCTTCCGCGCCTCCTTCCGGAAGAAAGAACTCTTCCCTCCCTGCCGCGAGTGCCCCAAGCTCTGGGGCGAGACCGTTTAGAAAAGCCCCACCGTGCGCCCCTGTTCGTCGATATCCACCTTGAAAGCTGCCGGCTGCGAAGGCAGCCCCGGCATGGTCCGCATGGCTCCCGCCAGCGGATAGAGGAAGCCCGCTCCTACGGAAGCCCGAATGTCGCGGATGGGAAAGATGTAGTCGCGCGGCACGTTCTTGAGGCTGGGGTCGTGCGAGATGGAGAGGTGAGTCTTGGCCATGCAGATGGGGAGGTGTCCCCAACCGTGCTCCTCGAAAAGGGCAATCTTTTTCTCGGCCAGCGGCTCGTAGCGAACTCCAGCCGCATTGTAAACCTTGGTGGCCAGGATCTCGATCTTCTCCTTAATGCTCAGGTGGTCGGGATAAAGGAACTGGAAATTGGTGGGCTTCTCGCAGGCCTCGACCACCGCCTTGGCCAGATCGATGGCCCCGGCGCCGCCGTCAGCCCACACCGTGATGGGGTAGGCGCCCTCCGCTCCCGCCTCCAGTGCTTTCTGACGTATCGCTTCGATCTCCGCCGGCGTGTCGGTGGTGAACTGGTTTATGGCCACCAACACAGGGACGCCGAAGTACTTGGCGATCTTGATCATGTGGGCCAGGTTCTCGCAGCCTCTCTCCACCGCCGGCACATTCTCCTTGAGAATCTCGTCTGGCAGGGGCTTGCCTGCCACCACGTTGCCCACGCCGCCGTGCATCTTGAGCGCCCGCACCGTGCAGGTTACCACCACGCAGTTAGGCCGGAGCCCGGAGTAGCGGCACTTGATGTTCATAAACTTTTCCATCCCCAGGTCAGCCCCAAAGCCGCTCTCGGTCACCACGTAGTCGGCCAGCTTAAGGGCGATCATATCCGCCAGGATAGAACACTGGCCGTGGGCTATATTGGCGAAGGGACCGGCATGCATGATGCAAGCCTGCCCTTCCAGGGTCTGGACCAGGTTAGGTTTGATGGCCTCCTTGAGAATGACGGTCATAGCGCCGGCAGCCCTCAGATCTTCCGCCGTCACGGGCTTGCCGGAGTAACTGTAACCGACGACGATCCTTCCCAGCCTTTTCCTCAGATCATGAAGCCCGGTGGTGAGGGCCAAGATGGCCATCACTTCCGAGGCCACCGTAATATCGAAGCCCGTTTCCCGAGGATAGCCGTTCTCCCGGCCACCCAATCCGATGACTATCTGGCGCAAAGCCCGATCGTTGACATCAACCACCCGGGGCCACATAATGCTCAGGGGATCGAGGCCCAAAGGGTTGCCGTGCAGGATGGAGGCATCGATCATTGCCGCCAAGAGGTTGTGCGCCTGACCCACGGCGTGGATGTCACCGGTGAAGTGGATGTTGATGTCCTCCATAGGAACCACCTGAGAGTAGCCCCCACCTGCCGCCCCTCCCTTTATGCCAAAGACGGGACCCATAGAAGGCTGGCGCAGGGTGCAGATGGCTTTCTTTCCCAGTCTTCCTAAGGCCTGGGTAAGACCGATGGTGGTCACCGTCTTTCCCTCGCCCAACGGTGTCGGAGTGATGGCGGTGACGTCAATGTACTTGCCGTTGGGCCGGTCGCGAAACTTCTCCAGCACTTCCAACCGGATCTTGGCCTTGTACCGCCCGTAATATTCAATGTCCTCCTCGTCCAAACCTATGGAAGCGGCGATGTCTTTTATGGGGATGAGTTTGTGCGCCTGGGCTATTTCTAGATCGCTGGGCACCTGACGCATGAATCGCTACTCCCCCTTCGGCAAGGATATTTTCGGTCCCAACTACTATAGCAAGTTTCTGTCATCCGCCTCCAGACCCAGCCCTTCAAAAGGCGCGCTCGTCCGATCAAGCGCTAAAAAGGGAGGCCGAACGGTTGGAAAAAGAAGTGAGGGGGTGGAATGCAGCACCCCCTCTTAAACCCCAAAGGGCAGGCTCTCCCGGCGGTCATTCGTAGATCCAAACGTCCAGGTTGCGCTCGTAGGCCACCAGCTCCTCCGGGGAGAAAAAGAGGTTTATCTCCCGCTCGGCGGTGGCCGGGGAGTCGGAGCCGTGCACCACGTTGCGCCCGATATCTATGCCGTAAGTGCCTCGGATGGTGCCGGGAAGGGCCTTCTGCGGGTCAGTGGCCCCCATCATTTCCCGCACCGCCGCCACCACGTTCTTCCCCTCCCACACCATGGCCACCACCGGCCCGGAGGTGATGTAGCTTATGAGCCCAGGGAAGAAGGGCTTACCTCGGTGCTCGGCGTAGTGCCTCTCGGCCATTTCCGGGGTCAGGCGCAGCATCTTGAGCCCTACGAGTTTATACCCCCGCTTCTCCAAACGGCTTATGATCTCCCCCACCAGGCCTCGCTGCACCCCGTCGGGCTTTACCATGACGAAGGTTCTCTCCACGCTCCATTCAAACCTCCTTAACTCGAGCTAGTTTGGGGTTGAGGTTTTATGGTCACGGCCGGCTCTGGTCTGACGGCGGGTAGAGGCTCTTCCGCCTTGTCCTCCTCTTTGCGGAAAGAAACCTGAGGTACGGCCTTCTCCTCCCGCCCCTCCACCAGGGCCAGGAACTCACTGGCTTCCAGCGTCTCCCTTTCGAAGAGGGCCCGGGCCACCCTCTCGAGTTTCTCTCTATTCTCTATCAGCAGATTCTTGGCCCGCTCGTAACAGGACTCGATTATCCTCCGCACCTCCCGGTCGATGGCCGAGGCCACCTCCTCGCTGTAGTTGCGGTCCCGCGCCAGATCTCTGCCCAGGAAGGGAGTGTCGTGCTTGTAGCCGAAGGTCAGGGGCCCCAGCTCGTCGCTCATGCCGTACTCCATCACCATCCGCCGGGCAATCTCTGTGGCTCGCTCCAAGTCGTTCTGGGCCCCGGTGCTAACCTCCCCCAGCATGAGGTCCTCCGCCACCCGGCCCCCCAGCAGCATGGTTATCTGGTCCAGCAGCTGGGAGCGGGTCATGTAGTAGCGGTCCTCCTCTGGCAAGAGCAGCGTGTAGCCCCCGGCCCGCCCGCGCGGGATGATGGATATCTTGTGCACAGGGTCGGTGTGAGGCAGAAGGTAGCCTAGCAGGGCGTGTCCCGCTTCGTGGTAAGAGACCAGCCACTTCTCCCGCTCACTTATGACCCGTGACTTTTTCTCCGGACCGGCGATCACCCGCTCGATGGCGTTTTCGAAGTCCTCCATGTGGATCCGCTTGCGGTTACGGCGGGCGGCCAGAAGCGCCGCCTCGTTCACCACGTTGGCCAAGTCCGCACCGCTGAAACCGGGTGTGCGCCGGGCTAAGACGTCCAAATCCACGTCCTCCGCCAGCGGCTTGCCCCGGGTGTGCACGCGCAGGATAGCCTTGCGCCCGTTTATGTCGGGCATATCCACCACTATCTGCCGGTCAAAGCGCCCCGGCCGCAGAAGGGCCGGGTCGAGAATATCCGGCCGGTTGGTCGCCGCGATGACAATGATTCCCTCGTTGGGGCTGAAGCCGTCCATTTCCACCAGCAGTTGGTTCAGGGTTTGTTCCCGCTCGTCGTGCCCGCCGCCCAGGCCCGCCCCCCGCTGGCGCCCCACGGCGTCTATCTCGTCGATGAAGACGATACAGGGGGCGTTTTTCTTAGCCTGCTCGAAGAGGTCGCGCACCCGCGCCGCACCTACGCCGACGAACATTTCTACAAAGTCGGAACCGCTGATGCTGAAGAAGGGAACCCCTGCCTCGCCGGCCACTGCCCGCGCGATGAGAGTCTTGCCCGTGCCCGGCGGCCCGTAAAGTAGCACGCCTTTAGGGATACGGGCGCCCAGTTCGCTGAACTTGCGCGGGTTTTTCAAAAACTCCACTATTTCCTGCAGCTCTTCCTTGACCTCGTCTATGCCCGCCACGTCATCAAAGGTGACCCGCTTGCGGTCATCGGGGGTATGAAGCCTGGCCCGGCTTTTTCCGAAGGACATCACCCGGTTGCCCCCTCCCTGGGCTTGTTGCATCATGTAAAAGAAGATTCCCAAGACCAGCAGCATGGGCAGAATGGCCAGAATAAGGTTGGACCACCAGCCGGTCTGCGGAGAGGGCTGCTGCTCTATGGTTACCTTCTTGGACTCAAGCAGGGGCAGGAGCGTGTTGTCGAAGATCGGCCCTACCGTCTCGAACTTGCTCCCGTCCTTCTTCTTCCCCGTGATGTAGTTGACCGAGTTCTCAGTCCGGATGGTTACCTCCTTTACCTCCCCCTGGGCTACCGCCTCCCGGAAAGCCGAGTAGGTGAGGTGCTCCGAGGGCGAGGAGACCGGCGTAGCGTACCGGAGAAGGGCCACCACCCCCAGGACCAGTAAGAGATATATGACCAGACTCTTAAGCCACCTCGGCAAAAGCTTTCCTACCTCCTACAAGGTTTCGGGATAACCCCTTTAACTAAAAAATTATACCGCATTTTTGGAACTCTGATAAAGCACTTCTAAAGCTTTGTTTCGCCAACAGCCAACTTTTCACCTGCCTCCGGTATCATTTTCCTGCGCCGAAAAAGGATAAAGCCGGAGGTGAAGGCCCACACGAGTCTCCGGCTTCACCGCAACCCTGGCACTTATCCTCACTCCTCCCACCCAGACTATGCCCTCGGCATCTTCCACCAGGGGCAGGCGATCCCGCTTGTAGCGGGGGATCTTTTGATTTATAAGGAAGCTTTTGAGTTTGACCGGCGCCGGATAGCCAAAGGGGTGAAAGCGATCTCCCGGCAGCCGGCGCCTCACCCGCAAAGGGGGAACCAGCGCTTCCCAGTCCAGCAGAGCCTCGGTAGAGGGAAGTCTGCGGGGGTCGCCTAACTCCCAAGGCGCAATCAGACGGGCCTCCAGAAGCAGGCCAACCTCGGGCAGGTAGGTGATCCCCGGAACCCTTAAGGGGTAGGCGTAAAAGGGCACAGGAGAGAACTCTGCCTGGGGAGGAAGAAAGACCAGGGAATCGTATTCCCGCACCACCCTCACGTTCTTGGGCAAAGAAAGCTCCTTTCCGGCCGGACGGTAAAACCATTGCCTCACCGCCTCCACGTGCTCGAAGGGGAGCTCCGTCCCCACTAACTCCCGGTAGGCCAGCCGCACCACCCGCCTGGCCAGAGCCAGGGGAAGGGCCTTCAGCGGCTCTAAAGCCAAGCTAAGGCCTTCCTCCCCTTCCCGCCGCAATTCCTGGTAAGCTCTGCGCGCCTCTCTTTCCAGAAACTCGTCTTCTTCCCGGATTATTTCCGCTAGGCGGCAAAGGACCTCCACTATGGAGGGGTTGTACTCCCGCGCCAGTAGGGGAAGCAGTTGGTGGCGAATGCGGTTGCGGGTGTACTCCAGCGACCAGTTGGAGAGATCGTAGCAGGGTTTAAGCCCCCGCCACCGGCAGTAAGCTTCTATCTCTGCCCGCCGCACACGCAAAAGAGGCCTTATAAAGGGACCGCGCACCGGCAGAATCCCTTTAAGCCCGGAAAGTCCCGCGCCGCGCAGGAGATGCAAAAGTAGCGTTTCCGCCTGGTCGTCAGCCTGGTGCCCCAGGGCTATCCTGTTGGCTCCAACCTCCCCAGCCACCCCCAGCAAGAAGCGGTAGCGTAGCTCCCGCGCGGCGGCCTCTATGGAAAGCTTGCTTTGCCGCGCGTGCTCCTTCACATCAACCCTGTCCAGAAAAAAGGGGAGGCCATACTTCTGGGCCAACTCGGAGACCATGGCTGCCTCCGCTTCCGCCTCCGCCCGCAGGCCGTGGTGCAGGTGTGCCACGTAAAGGGAAAGCCTCTTTTCCTCCCGCAGGCGACAGAGGAGATCGAGCAGGGCCACGGAATCCGGTCCTCCCGATACCCCTACCACCACCTTATCGCCGGGGAGGAGCATGTGCCACTCTTCCACGGCGGCCTTGAACACGGGAAGAAGGTCCAAAAGTCCCAACTCCTCAGGCTGATAGTAGCCGGGCCGCTACCACCGTAGCATCGTCCTGTAGGCGGCCGCCCCCCGCCAGCCGGGCGCGGTCGAGGAGGAACTTCCCTACTGATTCCGGATCTTCCTCCTTAAGCTCCTGCAAAACTTCCGCCCACCAGGTCTCTTTATTCTCCCCCCGGTAAGCTTCCAAAAGGCCGTCGGAGACCAGCACCACCAGGTCGCCGGGGCGGAGCTCCCGCTCCACCACCACCACGTCGATGGGGCTCAAAATCCCCGCCGGTAGAGAAGGTTCCCTTATTATTTCTACCACACCGTCGCGGCGGTAGACAAATCCTGGAGATGCCCCTATCTTCACCCACTTGAGCTTACCCGTGTAGAGGTCCACCACCGCCATGTCCAGGGTGGCAAAGCCGTCCCCCGGTGAGCGGAAGAGAATGAGGGAATTGGCAAGTTTCACCGCCAGCTCCTCGTCAAAGCCAGCCTGCAGCAAGAGTTCTAGCAAAGAGACCGCCGTAGCGCTCTCCATCGCCGCCCCCGTTCCGCTTCCCATGCCGTCGCTCAGGACCAAGGCGCAGCGCCCGCCGGGCAAGGAAATAGTGGTGTAAGTATCGCCGGAAACCCGGTTTAGGCTTGCGCTCGCCGCCCCCAGGGCCAAGCGGTAGCGCAGGGAAGGGTAAAGTACGAAGCGGCACTCCTCTGTCCCACGGCGCAAAGGGCAGTTGGCGTAGGCCACGGCGTAGGGCCAGCGGGCCACCCGGGACACCAGGTCGGCCATATCGCGCTGGCAGAAGAACTCGCCCCGGCAAGCCCGAGCCACCACCTCCACCTCCACCCGGCCGTCCGGGCGCAGGTGGACGTTCAGTTCCTTTACCCGCAGCCCGCCGGAAGCCACCAAGCGTAGGAGTTCCTCTTCCACTACCGCCGCCCGCTTGAGGTTCTCCCCTAACTCCCCCACAAAGCTTTGCAGTGCGCGGGCAAAGCCCTGGAATTGCTCCGCCACCACCGCCCGGCTTTCTCCCACCTTGCGGCACCAGAAGCGGTTGGTTCGGTAGAGCTCCCAGAGGAGGGAAAGGGTGAGGGTGAGGTCGGAGAGGCGCACGCACCTCTGTGCAAAGTAGGGAGGAAACCCCTCCGGGCCAATGCTCCCCTTGCGGCGGATAATACTTAGGGCCTCGCGGTACAAAGCCCGTGTTTGCTCCCCTTCCCTTTCCCAGCAGACCTTGAAAAGGGGGCAATGGGAGCAGACCCGGTTCTTGGCCTCCTCCACGATCTCCTCCTCCCCCTTCGGCAGCACCGGCCGACTCTCGCGCTCGGCGACGCTGAAGGTGGCCGCCAACTCTTGATAGACTCTAGACCAGCTATCAAGCCGCCTGGTCACCCAGGAATCGAGCCGGACCAAGTTTTGGCCGGAAGGAAGCGAGGCACCGGCATAGGCCGCCCGCAGGCCAGCATACCAATGCATTGGTATTAGTAGGTAAAGCACTATGGAGAGCCCGGTCTCGGCCACAATCGCAGTTAGTGCCTCCAGGCTGGTCGAGTCGGGTAGCACCAGCAGGACGTTGCCCAAACCAAACCCCAAGATCTGGCCCACTCGGCCGAAGCTTCGGAAACTGCCCGCCAAAAGGCCGATAAAGGCGTAGTTAGGGATCGCCTGAGAAAGGGGGGAAAAGGAAAGGCCCGGTATGGCTCCCAGAAGCGCCCCTACCGCCGCACCGGCTCCGGCCCCTCCTGCCTGGGCCGCCAGTAAAAGGCTGAGTCGGGTGAGTATCCCTTTGAGCGAGACCACCCCCCAGGAGATTCCCCCCGCACCCGCTATGATTCCGGCTCCCAGGATGGAAAGGCAGAAGAGTTCCTCTACCGAGAGGTTAAACCCCTTCTCCCGCCAAGCGGTAAGCCCCCGCAGGAAAAGGTAGGTGAGGACGCCGGTGAAAAGTCCTTCGAAGAGGAGGCTTATGTACCCGTGTGGCGTAGGATGACCTAAAACCAAAAAGAAAGAGCGTAGAACAAGGCTGCTTGCTCCCACCAACAGGGAGGTGTTCAGCGGCTGGCGCAAAGGTCCGGCCGGTACCACCCCCAATATAAGAGCAGTGCCCAGCAAAGTTATCGCTCCGGTCAAGCGCCCCTCAGGGGCTAAGGACCAGAACTCCCCCAGAAGGACTGCCGGCCACACCGGCCAAAAGTTCCAGCCGAAGACCAAAGTCACCGCCGCCGCGTAGGCCGGGCCAAAAGGGGTCAGGTGGTTCAAAAGCAGAGCCCGGCCCAGGAAGAGACCTATCGAGTAAAGAACCAGGTGTTTCCAAAGGCTCTCCGGTGCTTTCGCCTTCACCCCCTTGACTTTAGGGATGGTAGCAGGACCCGCCACTCTAAGTCGCCCTCTAGCTGGCAAAGTATCACCTCCGCCTTGCCCTTTACCCGGGAATTATAACTGGCGGAGGTGGAAATGATTGTCAAATAAGGTTGGGTTCCTTTCCAACCCCTTCGACACACCCAGCAGCTGCCAAGGCCACGCCCCAAAGAAGGTCGTGTTCACTCACCGTGAGGAAAGGAAGCCGGGTGAGCTCCAGCACTGCCACGACAATAGCCGTCCCGGCTACAATGATATCCGCCCTTTCGGGTGCCAGCCCCGGAACTCGTCGCCGCTCCTCCAGAGAAAGCCCTTTTAGGTAAGCATAGAGCTCCTTCGTCTGGGCCGCGGTCAAGCGCTGGCCGTGAACGCAACCCGGATAGTACTCTTTCACCCCTCCAGCTATGGCCGCTAGGGTAGTAACCGTTCCACCGGTAGCCACCAACTCCTTCCGACCAAGCCGGGAAAGAAGAGGAGCCAGCTTCTCCTTGGTCTTTTCGAGGTACTCCTCTTCCCGAGCCTCCAGGGTCAGGCGCACCGCTCCAAGCGGTAGGCTCGCAAGCTTAAGCTTCCCGCGCTCCTGCCAGATGAACTCCGTGCTCCCGCCACCCAGATCCATTACCAGAGCATTGCGCGGCGAAAGAGAGGGCATCCCGGCGAGCACGCCGCGAAAGGTGTAAAAGGCTTCTTCCTCTCCGGAGAGCACCTGGAGCTCCAGCTTGGTGGCCTGCTTAAAGAGGCGACAGAACTCCTCCCGGTTGGCCGCCTCCCGCACGGCACTGGTGGCCACCGGCGCCACGATCTCCGCTCCCGCCACCTCTGCCCTACGCCAGAAGGCCACAACTGCCGCCAGAGTGCGGGCCATAGCCCGCTCCCCCAGCCGGCCCGAGGTCATCTCCTCCCCCAACCGGGTGATCTTGAGGTCGGCCTCGAGCAGCTGGGCCTTACCGCAGGCGACCTCAGCCAGCAGGTAGCGGGTGGAATTGGTCCCCACATCGATAACGGCCACGCGCATTTTCTCCCCCCTTGACCAGAGCGATCCCCCTTGGTTAATATTACAGGAGCCTGAGTTCAGCCGATTTTAGGAGGAGAAAGAACGTGAAAAAGTTGCGGCTCGGCCTGCCCAAGGGCAGCCTGCAGGAAGCCACCTTTAAACTGTTCGAGCGGGCGGGTTACCATATAACCGCCACGGGGCGCTCTTACTATCCCCACATCGACGACCCGGAAATAGAAGTGGTACTGCTGCGGGCCCAGGAAATTCCCCGCTACGTGGCCGAGGGGGTGCTGGATGCGGGCCTGAGCGGCTACGACTGGATTCAGGAAAACGAGGTCGACGTGGTGGAAGTGGCCGAACTGGTCTACTCTAAGCAATCGCGCCGCCCGGTCCGGCTGGTGCTGGCCGTGGCCCAGGATAGCCCCTTTAAAGAAGTGAAAGACCTGGAAGGAAAGCGCATCGCCACGGAGTTCGTGCGCCTTACCAAGCGTTTCCTGGCCGCACACGGGGTCAACGCCACGGTGGAGTTCTCCTACGGGGCCACCGAGGCTAAGGTACCGGACGTGGTGGACGCCATCGTAGACCTCACCGAGACGGGGAGCTCGCTTAAAGCGCACAACCTGCGCATCCTGGCCACCATCATGGAGTCTACGCCGCGCCTTCATGCCAACCGGCAGGCCTGGAACGACCCCTGGAAACGAGCCAAACTGGAGAAGCTGGCCCTCCTGCTCAAAGGAGCCATCGCGGCCTACTCCAAGGTGGGACTGAAGATGAACGTCCCGGGAGATAAGCTTCCCGATGTTCTGGCTATCCTGCCCGCCATGAAACACCCCACCGTCTCCCCTCTGCACAACGGTAACTGGGTGGCCGTGGAAGTGGTGATAGATGAACACCAAGTAAGAGACCTCATACCGGCCCTCAAGGCAGCCGGCGCCCAAGATATTATCGAGTACCCGCTCAACAAAGTGATACCTTAAGGTGTATTCTGGCTCCGCTGCGGGGGAGGCTCCACCACCACCGGAGTTTCTCCCGCTTTTATCATACCTAGGCGCTGGCGGGCTAGCTGTTCCAGAGCGCGATCCGACTGGAGGAGCTTCACCTTTTCCCACAGCTCGCTGTTGCGCTCCTTGAGGGTATTCAGCTCCTGCTCCGCACGCGCCAGACTCTGCTCCATCACCCGCAGTTGCCTCATCTGCCCCCCCGTCACTACCAGAAGATAAACCAGGAAGATGACGAAGAGCAGAGTGGGCAGCCGCCCGTAATTGAAGCGTTTCTTTTTAGCCTTCTTCGCCGCGGGCTTCTTCATCCTCCTCTTCCCCCTCCACAGGCAGAAGAACCTGGCCCGGCAAGATCACTACCACTTCGTACCCCTTCTGGCGGGCCCGGTGCAAAAGGGTGGTAACCGTTGAAGGGCTCAAACCGAGCTTCTTAGCAATTATCTCGGTAGGGTAGCCCATTTCCTTTAGGACTACTACCTGCCGCTCCCGGAAGCTTAAGCGCTCCATCTTGCGGAGCTCTATACGCAAAGTTACTCACCCTGGCTTATCAGCTAAATTTATCCACAGAGTTATCCCCGCTATCCACAATCTAAGGACAAAACTATTACAAATCCAGTTCGTTGGAGGGGGAGCAAATTCCTGCTAAGAAATTCCTACACCTTACCCCGTTTGTTGCCGGGCAGCAGGCGCCGGCAGAACCTAAGGTAGAAGAGGAGACCCAGTGCCATCCCCAGGAAGAGGTACAACCTCAGTTCCCGCGTTAAGCCCCAAAAAAGAAAAACTGCGAGGGTGGCCGTGAAGAGAAGCCAAAAAAGGGCATCGCCCGCCGCTCTGGACCTCAGCCGTCTTTTCCCAACTCGTCTGCTCACAAGAGAGCACAAGTCATAAAGTAGACCGCCCCACCAGCCCAAGAGCAAACTCCAGAGGAATTCCCGCCAGGGGCCTAGCGCCATAACCGGTCCCACAACCTGCGCCAGTCCTTTCGTGAAACCGCCGTCTGACCCTCGACATAGACGACTCCGGAGAAGTTGCCTTCCACTACCAGCCTTCCCGTCTCCAGGTTGAGTTCGGTGATCTGCAACCCTTCCCCCTTAAGCAAGAGTTGCCCCATAAGGGTGTCAGCCCTTATCTCGGTGTCGGAAAAGGTGCCCACCTGCCGCACCCCTTCTGCCACCAAGCGCTTTCTTTCCTGAAGGGTGATGGTGTGCCGGCCAGCTCCCTCCATTTTCTCACCCCCCTCGCCTAATTTTTATGGTCAAACCCCTTCTCCCTAGACCTAGGCCCGAAAAACTAAAAGGGCCGTGGGAAACACGGCCCTTTTGCAAAAGAACTGGCCCGACCTAATCCAGCAGGCGGTATAGCGCCGCCTCCTCTCCACCCCGGCGACGCGGCACTTCCACCGCCAGCACTTCTAAACGCAAAAGCTTACCTCCAAAGTTGAGGGTGATAATGTCTCCCTTTTTCACCCGCGTGGCCGGTTTGGCAGTTCGGCCGTTGACCGTAACCAACCCTTCCCGCAGCGCCTGGTTAGCCACCGCCCGGCGGGTGATGAGGCGCGCCTCTTTAAGAAACTTGTCGATACGCACGCGTCACGACTTACTTGCCCGAGCCAGGAGAAATGGCTGCCTTCAGCGCCTTCCCCGCCCGGAAGACGGGAACCTTGCAAGCCGCTATCTCGATCTCGGCTCCCGTCTGGGGATTGCGCCCCTTGCGGGCGGCCCGCTCGCGCACCTCAAAGGTGCCGAAGCCGACCAGCTGCACCTTATCCCCGCGGGCCAGGGCCTCGGCTATGGCATCGAAAACTGCCGTTACGGCCTTCTCGGCGTCCTTCTTGGTCATCTCGGCCTTCTCGGCCACTTGGGCCACTAGGTCCGACTTATTCATGAACATCCCTCCCGACAAGCTTGAAATTTTGCTACTCTTTATTTCGCCTTGCCCCTTTCTTTTCCTCCTACTTCGGGGGCCTCTT
This sequence comes from Ammonifex thiophilus, assembly GCF_003368535.1. Taxonomy (GTDB): domain Bacteria; phylum Bacillota; class Desulfotomaculia; order Desulfotomaculales; family Ammonificaceae; genus Ammonifex; species Ammonifex thiophilus. The sequence goes on along the minus strand of NZ_QSLN01000001.1, from coordinate 161,877 downwards.
CCGGCGATTTTTTAACTTTTTCTTGGCTTCCTCCCAGAAGGTATCGAGCAATTCTATGCCAGCTTCTTCCAGCTTCACTCCCGAAGCCTTAGCCCGCTCCTCCACATAGCGAAATCGTTCGACAAACTTGTCCACGCTCCGGTGCAAAGCCTCCTCCGCCTCTATCCCCAAGAGACGCGCCACGTTCACCGCCGCAAAGAGCAGGTCCCCCACCTCCAGCACCAGATCCTCAGTACGCAGCCCCACCTGGCGCTCTATTTCCTTTAATTCCTCTCTCACCTTATCCGCCGCGCCCCGCCAGTCCTTCCAGTCGAAGCCTACCCGCGCCGCCCGGCGTTGCACTTGGGAAGCACGCAGCAGGGCAGGGAGGCTACGCGATTCAAGCCCATCCATCAAAGAGGTCCGTTCCTTCTTTTCCCTCTGCTTTATCTTTTCCCAGCTCCTAATGACACCCAAGGCCCCACCCGTCACTTTTTCTTCTCCGAAGACGTGGGGATGGCGGGCGATCATCTTCTGGGTAATACCCCGTACCACGTCATCTAGGTTGAACCGACCGGCCTCCGCTGCAATCTGGCAGTGGAAAACAATTTGCAGCAATAAGTCTCCCAACTCTTCACACAAGTTATGCGGATCTTCTTCCACCCGGTCTATGGCCTCCAGCACCTCGTAGGTCTCTTCCAGGAGGTACTTTTTGAGGCTCTGGTGCGTCTGTTCTCTGTCCCAGGGGCATCCTTTCTCTCCCCGTAGCTCTGCCAAGACCTGAGCTAGGGGTGCTAAGGAAAAGCGCGGCGCAAAAGAGGTGGCCAATGGGGGAAGATAGATGCTGGTTAGGTGATCGAAAGGCATGCGGTCAAGAAGAGAAAGAGGGAGAGTTTCCTTTCGCTCCTCTCCGGGGATCCCCGCCGCTCGTACCCAGGTGACGGGGTGCTCAGGGGGATAGCTTTCCAGCAGGAAGACCTTCACCTCAGAGGCCACCAGGCGGCTATAAGTCTGCATGACCACGGTAGGTAGGGAGGGACAGAGGCGCGCGCTAAACTCCGGATCCAGAGCGTCTAAGACCACCAAGCCCTCGCCCGGGCTTAAGTTTAGGGTCACCAGGAGGGCGTCGAGAAAGCTAGGAGCGGGTAGGATCTCCAGTTCTACCCCTCGTTCCGGCGCATACTTTAACAAGAGGCGGGAAGGCTCTTCGGCTACCAGGGGATGGCCGGGAACGGCATAGAGCACCTCCCCCTCCCTTCCAGCTGCTTCCACCAGGGTTTCCACTATGCGCCGGTAAACGGCAGGAAAGCTCTCTTCTTCCTCGTAAAAGGAATCGAAGGAAGTAAAATTTATCCCTTCCGCCCGTAACCGCGGTACTAGAGGGTGCTTTTCGGTACGCAAAAAAATAAGTCCCCCGCGACGCAGGCGCGCCAGCACGCCGAGGGGGAGTGCATCCCAGCTACCAGGCCCCAGCCCGCATATAACTATCCTGCCGGCCATAAGGTCTTTGTCCCAACCACCTCCGGCTTTCTTTTAAGCCATCTGCTTGGCCAGGAAAGAGGCTGCCGTTTCCGCCAGTTTAAGCTCCAACTCTCCCATCTTGACCCCTTCCTCGCGGGAAGCCAAGATAACCGCTCCTATGGGATCCCCTTCGGAGACTATGGGAGCTATCACAGCGGCCACGAAGTTCCCCTCTTCTTCCGCAAGCAGCCCCTCCTGGCACAGGGGATCGCCGGGGCAGTTCACCACCACCGCCTTGCGCCCTTCCATCACCTTCTCTACTGCCGAGCCTATGGGCTTGTTCAGAAACTCTTTTTTGGGGCTGCCTGCCACCGCCACCACAGTGTCCCGGTCGGTTATAAGTGCTATGTGCCCCACTGCCTCATAAAGCGACTCAGCGTACTCCTTGGCGAAGTCGCCCAAATCCCCAATAGGGGAGTACTTTTTGAGGATAACCTCGCCGTCTCGGTCGACGAAGATCTCCAAGGGATCCCCTTCCCTGATCCTGAGCGTTCTTCTGATTTCCTTCGGGATCACCACCCTGCCCAGATCGTCGATTCTTCTCACGATTCCCGTCGCCTTCATCGCCCTTCTCCTAACCTCCTTGTTCGGCATCCTCTCCACCACACCCAAAAGCTTTTTTTCACGAGGTTTCTTTACGAGTAGTATACAGCACGGCGGTGTGGATTATTCATTTTTTGCCAGAAAGATCTTCCTTTAACCTGCAGCCGTACTCTTCCATTATAAGGGAACCTACTGGAGGGCCACAAGAAATTGCGACAATTTTTCAAGTTGAGCCTCTCCCTCTGGTCCCCTCCCGGAAGCCGGGAGCAGGATGACGAAGTCCTCCCCCTCCTGCTTGAAGCGCGCTCCCCACCTATCCGCCACCGCAACCAGTTTGGCGGGAGAGAGGCTATGGCCCGGCGCAAAGACCAGGCGGTAAAACCTACCTTGGCGCCCTATGAACTTGAGCCGCAGCTTTTTGGCCTGAGCCCGCAGCCGTGCCACCGCCAGAAGACTGCGGAAAGGCGGCGGGAAAGGACCGTAGCGGTCGCGGTAGCCCTCGGCCAGACTTTCCACCTCCTCTGGGGTCTCAGCTCGGCTCAGCTCCTGGTAAACTTCCAGCTTTTGTTCAAAGGGAATGTAGTCGTCTGGGATGTAAGCCGACACCGTAAGTTCGATCACCGGATCCACCGGTGGGACCACTTCTTCCCCCTTGAGCTCCTTTATAGCCTCCTGCAGCAGCCGGCAGTAGAGTTCCAGCCCCACCGCTTGGATGTGCCCGTGCTGCTCCGTACCCAAGAGGTTTCCGGCCCCCCGGATCTCCAGGTCGCGCTTGGCCACTTTAAAACCCGCTCCCAGGGAGGTGAAGTCCCTTATGGCTCGGAGCCGTGCTTTGGCCGCCTCGTTTATTATTTTGTCCCGGCGGTACAGGAAGTAGGCGTAGGCCAGCCGGTTGGTCCTGCCCACCCTACCGCGCAGCTGATAAAGCTGCGCCAGCCCCAACTGATCGGCGTCTTTGACGATCAAAGTGTTGACGTTGCCGATGTCCAGACCGTTTTCCACGATGGTGGTGGCCACCAGCACGTCGTACTTATGATCGATAAAGTCGAGCATGATGCGTTCTAGCACGGCCTCCGGCATCTGGCCGTGGGCGTAGGCCACCCTCGCCTCCGGCACCAGGTGCTTGACCCAGTTGGCCACCTCCACGATGCCGGCCACACGGTTGTAAACGAAGTACACCTGTCCGCCCCGGGCCAACTCGCGCCTGATGGCTTCGCGGATGATGGCCGGATCCTCCTCCACCACGTAGGTTTCCACCGGCAAGCGGTCGGGCGGGGGAGTAGTCAGGTAGCTGGTGTCCCGCAGGCCGACCAGGGACATGTAAAGGGTGCGAGGAATAGGAGTAGCCGTTAGAGTGAGTACGTCCACTTCTTTGCGCAGAAGCTTGAGCTTTTCTTTTTGCAGTACGCCGAAGCGCTGCTCTTCGTCGATGATCACCAAGCCCAGGTCGCGAAACTGCACGTCGTCCTGCAAAAGCCGGTGGGTGCCGATGACGATGTCGATAGTACCCGCTTTAAGCCCTTTTATCACCTCCCGCTGCTCCGCCGGGGTCTGGAAGCGGCAGAGCCAGGCTACTTTTATCGGGTAAGGAGCAAAACGGCTGGAAAAGGTGCGGTAGTGTTGCTGGGCCAGAATGGTGGTGGGGACCAGCACCGCCACCTGCTTGCCGTCCATCACCGCCTTGAAAGCCGCCCGCAAGGCTATCTCCGTTTTGCCGAAGCCTACGTCCCCGCAGACGATCCGGTCCATGGGGCGGGGCTTTTCCATGTCCGCCTTCACCTCGGCGATGGCCCGGAGCTGATCCGGAGTCTCCTCGTAAGGAAAGGCGGCCTCAAACTCCCTTTGCCAAGGTGTATCGGGCGAGAAGGCGTGACCTTTAGTCGTCTCTCTTATGGCGTAAAGGCGTAAGAGCTCTCGCGCCACGTCGGTCGCCGCTTGCTTGACCCGGGCGCGAATCCGCTTCCACTCCCCCCCTCCCAGACGGGAGAGGCGAGGCCTGGCCTCCTCTCCTCCCACGTAGCGCTCGAGCACTCCCAGTTGATCGGCCGGGAGGTAAAGCTTATCTTCACCGGCGTACTGAATGAGGGCGTACTCCCGCGTTACGCCCTCTACGGTGAGCTGAACCAGACCCCGGTAGATGCCTATTCCATGCTCCGGATGGACCACGTACTCCCCCGGCTTGAATTCCCGCTCTTCCTCCACCGCCGGGGTCGGAGGGGGCGAGAAGGCGGCTTGACGCCGACCGAAGATCTCCGCCTGGGTAAGGAGAACGAGTTGAGCCTCGGGGAAGATAAACCCTTCCCGCAATCTCCCCCCCTGCACCACTGTTACCGTGCCCACCGGAGCGGAGTCCGGCGTCAGCCTGGGAACAAGGCCGTACTCTTTGAGCCCTTCCACCACCCCTTTGACTCTTTCCTCTTTGTCCACCAGCAGGATCACACGGTAGTGGCGCATGAACTCCCGTACCTCCTCGGCCAACTGGGCGAACTTGCCGAGGAAGCTGGGGGCGGTTCGCACCGCCAGGCCCAGGGCTTCCCCATCCCCCTCCGGCAGGAAAGAAAGGAGCAGGCGATGGGGGTAAAGGTTGAGCTCCCGGGTTACTTCGAGCCAGGAAAGAAAGGCTTTCCGGCTCTCTTCTGGCAGTTTTTTTCTGGCGATCACCTCCCGGCAGATCTCCATCTGCCGCTCTTCGGCCTCACGAGCCGCTCTTTCCGCCGCCTGGGCCTCCACCAGCGCCAAAGGCGCCCAGGAGGGAAGATAGGCCAGAACAGACACCGCGCGGGAAAAGAGGCGCGAAAGGAGCCCCTCCAGGTAAGGGAAGCCATCTTCCTCCGAGAGGTTCTCCCGTCCGGGCCGAAACCCCGGGATCTCGACCGCCGGCTCTACTTTAACCGCTTCCAGCTTGGCTTGCGAGCGCTGGGAAGCAGGGTCAAAGGTAGCAATGCGACCCACCTCTTCCCCGTCGAACTCCACCCGGACCGGAAGGAGAGAAGAAGGGGGAAAGAAGTCCACAATTCCCCCGCGCCGGGCGAACTGCCCCGGAACCTCTACCATGGAGACACGGACGTAGCCGGCCTCGACCAGCCTTTGGCTCAGCTCCTCGGGGGAAAGCTTCTCTCCCTTGCGCAATTCCCAGCAGTAAGGAGAAAAGTCTTCCGGCGGAGCCAGCCCCTGCAGGAGGGCCGGAGCGGTGGCCACGACTATCCCCTGCCGGCGAGCAAGTGCCGCCAGGGATAGAAGGCGCTGGCGGGGAATAAAGGCGGTGGGAAGGCCTGGCCCCGGCTCGAACACCTCCCGGGGCAAGAAGACAAAAACCTCCTCCCCCCACAGGAGCTTGAGCTCCGCCGCCAGGGTCAGGGCCGCTTCCTCATCCGGCGTGACCACCATTCCAACCGGCCACTCGCGCAAGGCAGCGGCCAAAAGGAAACTTAGAGCCGTACCGCTCAGTCCATAGACCGCCTGGGGCTTGCCCGCTCGCAGGGCCGTCTTAATTTTTTGTACCGAGGGCGCCTCACAGAAGAGCTTCAGCAGGAATTCCATAGAACTACCTTGGAATCGGATTATAGCTGACGCTGGTTGAATTTATTCATGGCTTGGACCATGCCTTCCTGCAGAGCGCACTTTACGGCCGCCACCGCCCGCTCCAGCAACCGGTCGAGTTCCTCGCGCTCTTCCGGGGCAAAGGGGCTGAGCACGTAGGTGGCCGCGTCTACTCCCGCTGGGGGCCGCCCGATACCTAGGCGCAGCCGCGGCACCGAAGTGGTCCCCAGCGCTTCCAGCACCGAACCCATTCCCCGGTGTCCCCCGGACGAACCCGAAAGGGCGAGCTTCAGGCGGCCCAAGGGTAAATCCAGATCGTCATAAACCACCAGTATCTCCTCCGGAAGAAGCCCTTTCTTCTCGACCAGCAGCCTAACTGCCTCGCCGCTTAAATTCATATAGGTTTGGGGCTTGAGCAAGTAAACCTCCCGGTCTTCCAGGCGCAGCACAGCCAGGCGGGAGCGCAGTTTCCCTTCTTTGGCAAATGACACTCCTACCTGCTGGGCCAGCCGATCCAGTACCATGAAACCCAGGTTGTGCCGGGTGTCGGTGTAAGCTGGTCCCGGATTCCCCAGCCCCACCACCGCCCTGAGCCTCTTTTCCCCCATCCCCTTGCCAACCTCCCCGCCTCGCGTTAAAATTCTACTCGAATATACCCCGTACTCTAAACGCGAAGAAGGTGAAGGAAATCCTCAAACGCCTTAAAGACCATTTCACTTCCCTTCCCCATGTCCTCTTAGTCTTAGGCCTGATAGCGGTGGCCTCAGCCCTGGGAACCATCATCCCCCAAGAGAGACCTGCCTGGTTTTACCTCGAGCGCTACGGCGAGTTTTGGGGAAACTTCCTGCTGCGCCTGGGAATCAACAATCTCTTTAAATCTTGGTGGTACGTACTGGCCGAAGTCTGGCTTTTGGTAAGCCTTGCCCTATGCACCTACGACCGTGCCCGGCTGGCCTGGCGCCGCCCCTCCTGGTGGGGCCTGGCCCTTACCCACGCCGGCCTCATCCTGATCTTGGTCTCCTTGCTGGTCACCCCCTACGTCACCCGGAAGACCTCTGTCGAGGCCGTACCCGGGCAGATGGTGAGTCTCTCGAGCCAGCACTTCCCCTTCGATTTAAAGGTAGAGGACTTCCGCATCGAACACTACCCGGACGGGACCCCCAAGCAGTATTACACCAAGGTGAGCGTGTGGGAAAAAGGGGAGAAGGTGCGTGAAGCCACCATCTCCGTTAACCATCCTCTTTCCTTCCAAGGAGTTAAGGTCTACCAGATGGACTACGGCTGGTTGCTCAAAGGGCGCATTATCGTGGGGGACAGGACTACCCCCTTCACCGTGGAAAGCGGACCCGAACACCCTCTTGCCCTCGGCCCCTTCCACCAGCTGGTGGCCGAGTACTACCCTAATCTCCAAGGCCGACCTCAGGTTTTCTACGCCTTTTACTTCCAAGGGAACCCGGTCAAGATGGGTCTTCTCCCCTTGGGGAAGGAAGGGGAGCTGCCCGGGGCCAAAATAGTCTTCGACCGGGCGGAACAGTACACCGGCCTGGAGGTCAAGAAGAACCCTGCTCTGCCCTTCACCTTTGCCGGCTTTATCCTGGCCTCTCTGGGGGTGGTGGCCCACCTCCTCCGACATCCCCGGCGCATAAAGCCCGGAACTAACGAAGAAGGAGGAGATTAGAGTTATGTCGCCCTGGGAAACCCAAAGCTTCACCTTAGCCTTTATCGCCTTCATCCTCTCTTTAGCCTTCTACGCCGTCTACTACTGGGTGAAAAGAGAAAACTTGGCCCGCCTGGCCTACTACCTCTTGGCTCTGGGGATCTTGGCCCTTTCGGTAAACATCCTGGCACGCAGCATAACCAGCGGCCGCTGGCCCTTCGCCAACACTTATGAGTTTTTGCTCCTCCTCCTGTGGGGCGCGGGGATCGCTGCCCTTTATGCCGTCAAGCGCTACCACCTTCCCGACCTGGGAGTGTATCTCTCCCCAGTGCTGGTAGCCCTCATGGCCTACGCTTTCTATCTTCGCCGAGCCGCTGCCCCGCTGGTTCCTGCCCTCCAGAGCTACTGGCTGCAACTCCATGTGGCCACCGCCATCGTGGCCTACGGCGCCTTCACCTTAGCCTTCGCTCTGGCGGTGATGTACCTCCGGCGTCCCCACCCTAACCTGGAAAGGCTCACCTACTACACCATAGCCTTCGGTTTTGCCTTCCAGACCCTGCTACTCATCACCGGTGCCGTCTGGGCGGAGGAAGTGTGGGGGGCCTGGTGGAGCTGGGATCCCAAAGAGACCTGGGCCCTTATAACCTGGGTGGTTTACGCCCTCTACCTCCACGGCTTCACTCGCGGTTACTGGCGCGGGCGCAAGGCTGCCTGGGTAGCCGTCATAGGCTTTTTGGTGATGCTCTTCACCCTCTTCGGAGTCAACTATCTGCTGGGAGGACTACACAGCGAATACCGTTAAAGCCCTATTTCCGCGTCGGTGAGGTAGCAACCGGGATCGGGAGCCCAGAAGTCGCCGTAGACGGCCTCTGCCCGGGCGCGGAAGTTGCCGTTGCAGAGATCGAGCCACCGGCACCGAGCGCACCTACCTTTGAGGTAGCGGCGCCGGTCGCGCAGCATGACCAGCAGCTCCGGAGGATCCTCGAACCAGATAGTGCCAAAACGCTTTTCCCTCACGTTGCCGAGCTTGTGGTTATGGGTGAACTGATCGGGGTAGACGTTCCCCCACCAGTCCACCGCCCCTATCCCGATCCCGCTCCGGTTGCCGCCGTTGGCTCGAAGCCAGGCGTACACCTTCTCCGCCCAGCCCGGTTTCTCCTCCTGGAGCCGCAGGTAAAGGTAGACGCCGTCAGCATGGTTGTCCACCGTAAAAATTTCTTTTTTTATTCCCTTCCGGTGAAAATAGAGGGCCCGCTCGATAATGAGGTCCAGAACCCGACGCTTGGCCTCCGGCTCCAGATCTTCCTGCTGCAGGTTCTTCCCCCGACCCACCGACACCAGGTGGTAAAAACAGACCCGGTCTATCCCTTCTTCCTCCACCAGGTCAAAGATCTTAGGGATTTCTTGATAATTATCCTTAGTTATGGTGAAGCGCAGCCCTACCCGCTGGCCTACTTCCCTACAGGCCCTTATTCCCCTCAAGGCGGCTTCGAAGGCCCCAGGGACTCCCCGCATCCGGTCGTTGAACTCCTGCAAACCGTCAAGGCTTATCCCCACATAACCCACCCCGAGCTCCTTCAGCTTCCGCGCCACCGGGCGGTCAATCAGGGTGCCGTTGGTGGAAACCACTGGCCGTAAACCTAAAGAGCGGGCGTAGTCCACCAGTTCGAAAAAGTCCGGGCGCAAGAGGGGCTCTCCCCCGGAAAACAGGAGGACCGGCACCTTGGCCTCCGCCAGCCCCTGAATAAACTTCCGGGCCTCCTCGGTGGTCATCTCTCCCGGCGCTGGCCCCGGAGTAGCGCTGGCATAGCAGTGGCGGCAGCGCAGATTGCAGGCCCGGGTGGAGTTCCACACTACCACCGGTCTGGCTACCTCTACCTTTCCCACGTAGCGGAGCTTGTCTCCCAGCTCCTCCTGCCCGGAGAGCATCTTCGAGACACTGAGCATGTAGCTTCTCCCTTCCCCAGGTTCTGCTTTCTTTTAATTTTAAACCACTTCTACCCCCCACCGTAACCCCGGGCGCTTTTTAAAGATACCACAACCTCCTATCTGGCAGCAGGAGTCTCTTTTTCTCGTGTGGAATCACTATAAATTAGGGCGGAAGCCTTCGCAGCGAAGACCCTTACGAAAGGGGGTGAGGTAGTGGAGGGAGTCAACTTCAAGAACGCGGCCCCGTATATCACCGTAGTGCTCCTCTTCATACTCGGCGTGGGGATAAACGCCATCATAAGTGCCGGCCGGGAGGGTCCGAAGGCCCCGGGAAAAGAAGCAGTGGCAGGGGAATACCGGCTCGCCAGCTTTAAATGCGCCGAGTGCCATGAGATGTGGCCCTACATCTCCACCTGGATGTTCTCTTTCCATAACAAGATCGCCTGCGAACGCTGCCACACCAACATCGACCTGGCCGCCATGGAGAAAGCCCACGCCACCGGCGACTACCCCAAACCTATAACCCTCAAAACGCCCATAGATAGAGGGGTTTGCCTGGGGTGCCACGACGGCTACCGCGTGCCCTCCATGCCGGGAGATCTCAAAGATCCGCACCTAATCCACTTCAAGGCGGGCATCCAATGCGTCGCCTGCCACTACGGGGTCACGCACTTCAAGATCAACGAGCGCGACATCTTCAAGCTGCCCGACTTCAGCAACCCAAGCCAATGGCGTCCGGAGCTGGTAAAGACCATAGCCACGCTCCCCGAGTCCCGTCCCACTATGCAGGACTGCTTCAACTGCCATCAAACCGTATTCAATCCTAACTTCAATCCCGAAAAACCCATGAAGGCCTCCGAAACGCCCTGTGCTTCCTGCCACACCCAGCTTACCAATCCTTCGCAGCTCCCCCCTGCCTACCGCTAAGCCGAGAAAGGACTTCGGGGAAGAGGAAAAGGGGCGGTTAAAACCGCTCCCTTTTTGTCAGCCAAGCTTTTCTTGAAGCTAATCGAAGAGCTTGGACACCGAAAGATCTTCGTGAATGCGGATAATTACCTCGCCCAGCAAGGGAGCCACTGAAACCACGGTGATCTTGTCCAGGCGCTTTTCTGGCGGCAAGGGGATGGTATCGGTCACGAATATCTCCTTGATAGCCGGGGTTTTGAGCCTCTCCACTGCTTGGCCCGAAAAAACCGGGTGGGTGCAGACCACATAGACCTCCTTGGCCCCCCAGGCCACCAAAGCCTCGGCCCCCTTGGTGATGGTGCCGGCGGTATCGATAATGTCGTCCACCATAACCGCCGTCTTGCCTTGCACCGGCCCTATGACATTCATGACCTCCGCCTCGTTGGGCTCGGGACGGCGCTTGTCGATGACCGCCAGGGGAGCACCTATGCGCTTGGCCAACTCTCTGGCCCGCACCACCCCGCCCACGTCCGGCGAGACCACTACCACATCCTTAAGCCCCCGCGCCATCAAATGCTGAGCCAAGAGGGGACCCGCCGGCAGGTGGTCCACAGGGATATCGAAAAAGCCTTGGATCTGCCCAGCGTGCAGGTCCACCGTGAGGACCCGCCGCGCCCCGGCCGCGGTGATGAGGTTGGCTACCAGCTTGGCCGTTATGGGCTCTCTTCCCCTGGTCTTGCGGTCTTGGCGAGCGTAGCCGTAGTAAGGTATGACGGCGGTTATCCGGCGAGCCGACGCTCTCCGCAAGGCATCGATCATGATGAGTAATTCCATAAGGTTTTCGTTCACCGGCGAACAAGTGGGTTGGATGACGAAAACATCCGCCCCGCGGACGTTTTCATTTATCCGCACAAAGATCTCCCCATCGGAAAAGCGCCCCACCACACAGTCTCCCAGCGGTACTCCCAGGTATTGGCAGATATCGGCCGCCAGCTTCGGGTTGGCGTTACCGGAGAAGATGAGCATATTCTTAAAGCGCGAGAACAAAGCCACTTTCCATCTCACCGCCTTTTCTTTTTAGCCCAGTCGGGAATGTTCACCTGCCGGCTCCGAGCTATTCCTAAGGCATCAGGAGGCACGTCTTTGGTGATGGTGGAGCCGGCTCCTACGTAAGCCCCGCGGCCCACGCGCACAGGAGCCACCAAGTTAGTATTAGACCCGATGAAGGCGAAGTCCTCTATGACGGTGGGCCACTTCCGCTCCCCGTCGTAATTGCAGGTGATGGTGCCAGCACCCACGTTGACCTTAGCCCCTATCTCCGCATCGCCGATGTAACTCAGGTGCGGAACTTTGCTCTCCGGCCCCACCACCGAGTTCTTCACCTCCACGAAGGTGCCGACCCGAGCTCCAGGCCTTAGCACCGTGCCTGGGCGGAGGTAGGCGAAAGGACCTGCTTTGGCCCCGTCCTCCAGCCTGGCCCCGATTATCACCGCCCCTCCCTCTATCACCACCTCCCGGCCCAAGACGGCGTCCTTAAGACGCGACCAGGGGCCTATGACACAGCTCTCCCCTACCGTAGTCTCCCCTTCTAGAAAGGTGAAGGGGTAAATGACGGTATCCGCTCCCACCCGCACGCCTGGATCGATGAAGGTGAGTGCCGGGGCCAGTATGGTCACCCCCGCCTCCATAAGCTTCTCCGCCACCCGCCGTCTTATTATCCCTTCCGCTTCCGCCAGTTGTCGCCGATCGTTGATACCCAGAAATTCCTCCGGATCTTCCCCTCTGAAACAGGCTACCTCCAGCCCTTCCCGCAGAAGCAGATCCACCGCATCGGTCAGGTAGTACTCCTTCTGCACGTTATCCGGCCTTATCTTGGGAAGAACCTGGAAGACAACGGGCCGGAAACAATAAATGCCGGTGTTAACCTCTTTGATCTCCCTCTCGGCCGGCGCTGCGTCTTTGTGCTCCACAATGCGCCTGAGCCTCCCTTCGGCATCCCGGACGATACGCCCGTAGCCCGTGGGGTCCTCCAACTCGGTAGTCAACACCGTAGCCGCCACCCCTTTCCGCCGGTGCAACTGCCAGAAGGAGCGCAGGGTTTCCCCCCGCACCAGCGGGACGTCGCCAGGTAACACCAAAATGTCCCCTTCATAGCCAGCCAGCGCTTCCCTCGCTTGTAAGAGGGCGTGGCCCGTGCCCAGCTGCTCCCGCTGCCAGACTATTTCCGCCCTGTCCCCTACCGCCGCCGCTACCTCCTCACCCTCGTGCCCCACCACCACGATCGTCCGGGAGGCACCGGCCTCCTTCGCCGCTTCCAGCACGAACTCCAGCATAGGCCGCCCGGCAACCTTATGCAGCACCTTGGGAAGGCGGGACTTCATCCGCGTCCCCTTACCAGCCGCCAGAATTACTGCCGTAAGTTCCATATTTCTGCTCTTCTCCCCAAGCACAAGTTTCCTACAAATTAATAAGCTTTTGGCTCAAGCAAACTTCTACCCGAAGGAAGTTCTTTCGGCAAGCAGGCCGCAAATCCTCTTATTTTAAAACCCTTGACCGCGCATATTTCGAAAAGTTATGCTGAGCTTGGCGACTAACCGCGCCGGAGGCCTAAGCGATGAAGCTCAGTTGGCTTAAAACTTTCGTCCTTATAGCCGATAAAGGGTCTTTTTCATCGGCGGCGAGAGAGCTCGACCTTACCCAGCCCGCCGTTTCCAAGCACATAGCTCTCTTAGAGTCCCACTTAGGGACAAAACTTATAGATCGCGACCAACGCCAGGTAACCTTGACGGAAGCCGGGCAGGCTTTGCTCCCTTACGCCCGCACCATCATAAAAACCCTGGAGGAAGCCGAGCAGGCCGTGCGCAGCCTCTCTGCTTCGGTGAGGGGGACTCTCAATATCGGCGCTAGCACCATCCCGGGGCACTACGTCCTTCCCCAACTTATACGGCGCTTCCGGGAAAGGTACCCCCAGGTCCAGGTAAACCTAGAAATAACCGACACGGAAAAGGTCTGGCAGCAGGTGCTGGAGCACAAGATCTGCCTGGGCGCCGTAGGGGCCCCGCCCTCTTCTCTCGCCTTAGAAGCCGTCCCCTTCGCCACCGACGAAATAATCCTGGTTCTGCCTACCACGCACCCCCTGGCCGGCAAAGAGATGATCCCCTTGGAGCTTTTGCCTCAGCTGGAGCTGGTGGGAAGGGAGAAGGGATCGGGGACCCGGCAGACGGTGGAAGAGCGCCTGCGGCAAAAGGGTTTTCCCCTGGAAAGGCTGCGGGTGGTGGCCGAGTTCAGCACCACCGAGGCCGTGCTGGCCGCCGTGGAGGCGGGACTGGGAGGAGCTTTCGTCTCGCGCTGGGCAGCCGAAAACCGCCGCCACAAGGGAAACCTCTGCTTCTGCCGGCTAGAAGGACTCTCTTTCGAAAGGAAGCTTTACCTGGTTTATTCCCGCCACCGCACTCTGCCCTACCTGGCCCAGCTTTTCCTCAGCTTCGCTACGAAACAATAAAACGATTTTATCTCCCTTATAACTAAACAGAAGGATTTGCCCCTCGCCACACCGAAACGAAATTTTAAAAAATTCGCGCGGAGGGGTTTGTTTTGTCGGACAAGGTTCGTATAGGAGTGGCGGGTGTGGTGGTGGGCGTCCTGGCTCTCCTGCTCATGAAGTTCGGCAACCCGCCTAACATGGGGTTTTGTATCGCCTGTTTCCTGCGGGACATCGCTGGTGCCTTGGGGCTTGACCACGCCACCAAAGTTCAGTACCTGCGCCCGGAGATTGTGGGGCTGGTGCTGGGAGCTTGGCTCACCGCACTTTTCACCAGGGAGTTTAGGCCGGTAGGGGGAGCCGCTCCCTGGACCCGGTTCACTCTGGGCTTTTTTGCCATGATAGGTTTCCTGGCCTTTCTGGGCTGTCCCTTGCGCATGGTGCTGCGCCTGGCCGCCGGTGACCTCAACGCCCTGGTAGGTTTGGCGGGGCTGATAGCGGGGGTAATTACCGGCATTTTCTTTATCAACCGGGGATACAGCCTGGGAAGGGCCCAACCGCAAGGCCGCGTGGGAGGCTATCTTTTTCCCGGTATGATGCTTATTTTGCTGATCTTCATCTTCGCAAAACCTTCTTTCATCCTGCAGAGCAAGACCGGCCCGGGGAGCATGCATGCTCCGGTGCTCCTCTCCCTGACCGCCGGCTTAATCCTGGGCTTTCTGGCCCAGCGCGTGCGCCTTTGTATGGTAGGCGGCTTCCGGGATTATTTCTTCTTCCGTGAAACCTATCTCCTCACCGGCTTCTTTGCCATCCTCATAACCGCCTTTCTGGGCAACATTTTCTGGCTGCACACCTTCAAACTGGGCTTTGCCGGGCAACCGATCGCCCATACGGAAGCCCTTTGGAACTTCCTGGGCATGACTTTGGGGGGCTTGGCCTCCGTGCTTCTGGGGGGCTGCCCGTTGCGGCAACTGGTCGCGGCCGCTGAAGGAAACACAGATGCAGCCACAGCGGTAGTCGGCATGATCGTGGGCGCAGCTATCGCGCACAACTTTAACTTGGCGGCTTCGCCCCAGGGTCTGCCCCCTAACGGCCAGTTCGCCGTCGTCTTCGGGCTGGTCGTCACCGCCCTCATCGGGTGGCTCAGTCGCCCCATAGCCGCCAGGCGGCAGGCCCAGGCGTAGCGAAGCAAAATATGTGAGGAGGTGGCAATAGTGGAAAGCCTGGTTGACGCACGCGGTTTGCTTTGTCCCGAGCCGGTGCTGATGGTAAAGCGGGAAATGGAGCGCTTAGGAGGGAAAGGAAGGATAAAGGTCCTGGTAGATTCAGGGGCTTCCAAGGAGAACATAAGCAGGCTGGCTCGAAGCCGAGGCTGGGCCGTAACCGTGCAAGGGGAAGGTCCCGAGTACACTTTGCTTCTGGAGAAGTAGTTCCCCGCGCACTGGTTACCAACAACCAATAGACTTTCTCCCGCGCTCCTGCTAAGCTATAGGGTAAAAGAGCAGACCCACCGGAGGGACATGCCGTCATGCCCATTTACGAGTTTAAATGTTCTGCTTGCGGGCACCTGTTCGAAAAGCTCTTCCTCGACCCTAAAGAGGAAGTGGTGCTCGAGTGCCCGGAGTGCCACTCGCGCAACCTGGAGCGGGTTGTAAGTCGGGTGAATTATGTGATGGGAACCAAGGGAAAGGGCCCTAAGATTACCACTAAATCCTGCGGTCCGGGCAGCACCTGCGCCACCATCGAAATTCCCGGGAGGGACGATTAAAAAGGTCATGGCCTTGCCCCCGAAGCTGCACCAGAAGATTGAGCCGGCCCTTTGCCCTTTCTGCCGCTTCCCTATACCCCGGCCGCAGGAGATAAGTCCTCCGGAAAGGCCCTCCCTTATGCCGGTAGGGCAATGCCCCCAATGCGGCGCGGTCTACGCTTACGATGCCACCGGGCGCAACCTGGGCGCGGCCTTCGTTGACGCTTTGGTCTTCGCCTGTAATTTGGACTGGGACCTGGCCTGGAGCCTTTTACCCGATGAAGATTACCGCCAGGAAATAGTTGAGGGCTACCATTTAGAGGGGCATTTCGTGGTTCCGGAAGGGATGTGGCAGGGAAGGCGGGTTAAAGGGGCGCTCTTTTTTGTGCGCCTGAACGAAGATCTGCAGGAGATCGCTCGAGAAGGGTTGAAGAAGAGGTTCGAGGGCGCCCGGCCGGTAAAATTCTCCAAAGGGGAAAAGGAGACGCTTCCTCCTCCCATACCTCTGAGCAAGCAGGAAGTGGAGCGACTGATAGCAGAGTACCGCTTGGAACCCATAATCGCGGCTGCCCAGCAGGATAAGAAGGTGACTCGGTATCTTCAGCGCCTTCTCTGCGCCGGGGAGGAACTCACCCGTCTGCGCGCCGCTGAGGCTTTAGGCCGCACGCTAGCCTGCTTGCTGGAGAGCCAGCCGGCAGCAGCGGTAGCCGTTTTTCAGGGCTTTTTCAACCACTTCGGCGACTCCAGCGCCTCCCCTTGGGGTTGCATTGACGCCATAGGGGAGACTGTGGCTCGCGCCCCTGATACCTTTGCCCGCTACCTTCCCCGACTCTTTCCGCTCCTGGAGGATCCTTCGCTACAGGAACCGGTCCTGCGGGCGCTCAGCCGGGTGGCCGAGGCCAAACCGGAACTCCTGCGCAAGATAACCCCCCGCCTGCTGCAGTTCCTACAAAGTCCCCAGCCAGCCGTGCGCGGCTACGCTGTTCGGCTGGCAGGAATGCTAGGGATAACAGAAGCCATCCCGCAGCTCGAGGTCCTGAAGCAGGACGAAGAGAAGGTATGCTTCTACACTCGGGGCGGCTTCCTGACGTACAGAGTGAGAGATCTGGCCGCCGAAGCCTTACTGCGGCTCAAAAACTCTTAAGAAAGGTCTTGATAAAAATGATGGTGGTAGACCAGTCTCGTTGTAGCGGCTGCGGCACCTGTCTCAGCGCCTGCCGACGGGGAGCCATTTCGCTGGTAGAGGGCGTGGCCTCGATTGATCCTAATAAGTGCGTGGAGTGCCAAGCCTGCCTGAGAGTCTGCCCTCAGGGGGCCATTATAGCTACGAAGGAGGGATCTATACCCTCCTCGATGGAAGTACGCGGCCGTGTAGCCGCTCCGTCGAGTTTGCCCGGCGTGTACGGTCGCTGCCAACGCCGCAGAAGCAGGTGCCGTCAGCACCGTCGCTGCCGGGGCTGGTAAGATTTAGAGTTTCCAGTTTCCAGATAGCAGCTCCTCTACCGAGGTACGCAGTACCATGGGCAGGGAAAGCAAGAACCCTGCCTTTTCTTCGTCCCCCAGAAGCTCCTGGGAAAGGCGATAAAGCTCGCGGTAGGCGGTGTCCAGATTGAAGGTGGGGTACTTCTCGCCGGGTTCAAATCCTGCTTTCCAGCAGATCTGAGCTCGGCCCTTAACCAGCACCGGGATACCGTAAACCCGGCAGGTCAAAGGGCGGAAGGAGTAAAGGATGCACTCGCCCTTACCGTCGAGTAGTGGGCAGCGGACACGCTCCCGGGCCATTATCCGGTGCTGCATATAGGGGTCGTCCGGGTGGCGGGCCAGTTTGCGCTTAAGCTCCATGAGCTGCTCTTCCGCCTCGGCAGCCCGCTCCAGAGCCGCCTGACGCTGCTCCTCCGGCAACTCGTCAAACTTCTCTTTGAGGTACACCGCCTCCACCGGGAAAAGGCCGAAGACGGCGTAGCAACAGTCGGTGCACCCGGGCCGACATTTCACCAGGCTGCCGAACTTCTCACACATCTGGGCGAAGATGAGATCGGTCCAAGCCACCAACTCTTCGTAAGCGGCGCGAACCTCTTCCCTCATTCTTCCTTCCCCCGCTTAAGGTAAGGCTTCAAGGCTTCCTGAAACTCGGGGTGAACGGGGAAATGATATTTGAGCGCCAACTCCAGGTGCTCAGCGGCCCGCTCGTAGTCTCCTTTCAGGTAGTAAGCGCAGGCCAAGTTATTGTGGGCCAGTCCAAAGTCAGGAGCCACCTCTACGGCGGTCCTGCCCACTTCTATAGCCTTATCGATATCCCCCTTCTGCAGGTAGGCGCTCACCAAGTTGCACCAAGCCTGAGCCATCCTGGGCTCCAGCTCCAAGGCCTTTTCCAAAGCCGCAATGGCCTCCTCTGTATGCTCCAGTTGCAGGTAAGCGAAACCGAGGTTGGCATAACCGCGCGAGTAGCGCGGCTCGATCTCCACGGCGGCCTTGTTAGCCTCGATGACCTTCTCCAACTCTCCCCGCTTAAAGTAGATATAACCCAAGTTAACCCAGGCTTCAAACATCCTCAGCCCGTTCCTAATGGCCTCCAGGAAATAGTCCTCCGCCTCTTCCAGCCGCCCTTCCCGCAAGGCCAGAACCCCCAGGTTATAAAGAGAAGTGGCACATTCCGGATTCTCGCCCAGCCTTACTTGTTGCTCGGCCTCAAACCTTCTGAAATCGCTTTCTTTCTCCATTAAAAACCCTCCCTTTAAGCCCCGCCCTAAAGGAAAGTAGGCGGAGGCCGCCGTGAAAGGCAGCCTCCGCCAGCCATCAAGGCCCAAGCTACTCCATATCAGTGGTCTCGGCTTCCCTTCCCTTCAGGCAGTACATGGTGGTGCTGCCTGTGGAGAAGTACGCCACCTTGTCCTCGTTCACCAACTCGGTGCAAGCCTTCTTAATGTCGCGTGCGCTGGCATTGGGAAACTTCTGTTTTACGGCCTTTTCAATGTCTTTAAAGTAGTGCTTCGACTTCTTAGCGTTGGTGAGGTACTCGACGATGGCGTTTTTGATGTCCTCCAGCATGCAAATCAACCCCTTTTTACTCTACTATATCCCGCGCGCCGCCTTAGAAACCTCCCAAGCTGCCTCCGTGAACCGGAACTGGGTGCTGGTCCGGTAGGTGTCAAGAGCCAAGCGGTAGTCGTCCAGCAGGTGGTAGGTGAAGGGAAGCTCGCAGAGCTCAAAGAACCTCTCCCAACCGATCCGCTCGACCCAGTCACCCAGCCGTTCGTACTTCCGAGCGTGCTTGGCATAGGTCTCCAGGATCTTCTTGACGGTCTGGCACACCTCGGGGAAGCGCGGGAAGTTGTTGGGAAGGTAGGCTACTACTACCTTGGAGAACTTCGGCGGCGAGATACGGTTGGAGACCTTGCCGCCCGCCACGATGGCGATACCGTCGCCTTCCTTGTCGGCAATGGGCAGGGCCGGGCACATGGTGTAGCAGTTACCGCAGAACATGCAGCGGTCCTCGCGGATCTTCACCGTCTTCTTGCCGTCGGGCGTGGTGGCCGGAGATATGGCACCCAGCGGGCAAGAAGCGATGACCGTGGGAATTTCGCAAAGCTTGGCCACATACTCGGTGTCGATTACTGGAGGCTTGCGGTGGATACCCACCATGGCGATATCCGAGCAGTGTACGGCACCGCACATGTTAAGGCAGCAGGCCAGCGCGATCCGCACCTTGGCCGGCAGGGTCATACTCTGGAAGTACTCGAAGAGTTCGTCCATGAGCGCCTTTACCACCGAAGAAGCGTCGGTGGCCGGCGTGTGGCAGTGCACGTAACCCTGCGTGTGCACGATGTTGGTCACGCTGCACCCCGTGCCGCCGATGGGGAACTTGTAGCTCCCGGAATAGAACTTGCGGCTGGCCAGGTCTTTCTTGAGCGCCTCTAGCTTCTCTTCGCTGTCCACCATGAACTCGATGTTGTTGCGGGTGGTGAAGCGTACGTAACCGTCGCAATACTTGTCGGCGATATCACAAATCTCCCGCACGAAAGCTACCGACATGGTGCGCATGCCGCCCACGCGCACCGTATAGACCTTCTCCCCCGTCTCCGACACGTGCACCAGCACGCCCGGCTCCAGAATCTCGTGGTAAAGCCACTTGCCGTAGTTGCGCTGGATAATAGGCGGGAAAAACTCCCAGAAGTGACGCGGCCCTATGTCCGTTATGCGGTTCTCATGCGGCTTTTCCGGATTGAAAACGCCAAACCGAGTAGTAGAAAGACCCATTCTTCCCCACCTCCCTTATCTTGCGTGCCGCGACCGGTAGTCGTTGATGTCGCGCTTGAAGCCGCCCGGCACGTCCTCTTCTTTCCAGAAGATGTAGGGGTTGGTCCGCGGATGCCAGACCATCTGCGGCGCCGGCGGCAAACCGATAGCGTCCAGGAAGCGCCACAGACCCATGCGCTGGATGAGCTCGCCTAGGCGCTCGCGGTTCTTTCCTTCTTCCATCCAGATCTCCCAGATTTTATCGATGAGCTCCTTGAGGTTGTCGTAAGGCGGCTCCAACTTCATAAAGGGAACCAGCACCATGGAGAGCTGGGCACCCTCTAGGATGGGAGCCTTGCCGCCCACCAGGATACAGGCACCAGTGTCGGTACCCGGGCGCAGGGCCCGCGGCATCACGTTGATGCAGTGCATGCAGCGGACGCAGTTCTCGTCGTCAATGTAAAGCTCTTCACCCTCCAGACGCATGCACTTGGTGGGGCAGAGGTCGATGACCTCCTTCTGGATGTCGAACTTGCCCCAGTCCCGGCCCCGGTGCGCCCCAGCATTGGGAATGAGGTCTCCCTTGATGTAGGCCCGTACGGCGTCCTGGTCGATGCGGATCTTGTCCCGCCAGATACCGATAACCGACAGGTCTGCGCGGGCGATAGAAGCCACACAGTCGTTGGGGCAACCGCTGAACTTAAACTTGAACTTGTAGGGGAAGGCCGGACGGTGCAACTCGTCCTGGTAATGCATGGTGAGTTCGTAGCAGACGTCCTGAGTGTCGTAGCAAGCGTACTCGCAGCGCGCCCTACCCACGCAGCACTCGGGCGTACGTAGGTTGGAACCCGAGCCACCCAGATCCTGACTGAGGTGGTGGGCCATCTCCTGGAAGATAGGCTCCAACTGCTCAGTGGTGGTGCCCAGAAAGACCAGGTCACCAGTGGAACCATGTAGGTTCAAGATGCCGCTACCGCGGAACTCCCAGAGATCGCAGATGGCTCGCAGGAAATCGGTCTTATAGAACTTGCTGGCAGGCTGGTTTACACGGATGGTGTGGAAGTGGGCGATGCCGGGGAACTTGTCAGGGAGGTCGGAGTAGCGACCGATAACTCCGCCACCGTAACCGATAACGCCTACGATACCGCCATGCTTCCAGTGGGTCTCACCATGGACGAAGGAAAGTTCTACCTGACCCAGGAGGTCTTCCACCACATCGCGGGGGATCATCATCCGATCATCAGCCAGCCTGCGGCGGCGCCAGGCTTCTACCTTGAGGTCCGCCACATAGCTGGGCCAGGGTCCCGATTCTAGCTGCTCCAGGAGGGGAATGTCGTGCTTAATCTTGAAGTTTTTCATTTCCTCGTCGGTGGGATTGCGCAACTCTTCGTCCGTGTAGATGCGCAACTCTTCGTACTTTATCTCTTTCTGGGGAACTTTTGGCTTAAACATGGCTTTCAACCGCTGCCCCCTTTCTCCTCAGTAGAAGTTCTAAAAAAGATAGCCACCTGCATCCCGCTCATAATACCTCCCGGCTACGCTACTGGCCTTTCATCCACCTCCTTCTCTTTGTGACCAGACCCTTCCCCCCGTAAAATCTTGTGCTTGCGCGCACAACCCCGGAAAATCTCAGTGAGATTATATTATGGGTGCAAAAGCTTGTCAACCGAAATAATCCGCCGTAAACAGCCGTTGTTAAGGGTATTCTCACGCTTTTATGCGCTTAAACTTGCTTAAACTCCATAAGCCGGCGCACCAAAGCCAAATCGGAAGGCTTGTCCACATCAAACCCGATTTCGGGTATTTCGGCTATCACCGCCTTACCCTGCACTCCAAGCAACTCCGAGGCTTTCCTTTCCGCCTCGGCCAACGAAAGCTTGCCCGCCAGGAAGCGAAAAAGGAACCCCGGTCCCAAAAGCCAAGCCAGGCGCAGAGGGTTTTTGCGGTAAGCCACCAGCTTTTCCGCCTGCTTGAGGCAGCGGGCTAAGGCCGCCGGCCGAGCCAGGCCCACGTTTCCACCGGTGAATACCCCCTCACGCAGGCGCACGTAGGTACGCTTAATGCCCGGGTAGCACCTCTCCAACACCGAACGAGGTATGATCGGGTAATAAACCTCGGCCTTCGACCGACACAGGCCAAGGAAAGCGCCAATCGCTGCGGGGGTAAGTAGAGGGAGGTCTCCCGTCACCACCAGGACCTTGGGGGCATCGGCCACCGGAGGCAAGGCGGAAGACAGGTTTTCCAAAAGCTTGCCCTTAGGCGGGATAAAAGTCAGCCGGTCGTTTCTAGGGTAAACTTGAGCCAGTTGCTCCGGGGCCACGACTACTATCCGGCTTATGTCCTCGGTCGCCAAAAGGGCGTCCAGGACGTAAGCGGCAAGGGGCTTCCCTCCCACCTCGATCAAGGCCTCGAAAGGGGCGGAGCTCACCTCGCGCAGGCGCCCTTCATTGGGGGCGCCTGCCAGCACTATTGCGGGAAGCATTTTCCCCCTCCTGCAAAAGGCTTGCCAGCAGACTACTCTCGGCGTTTTCTATGTGCTCCCGGGCCAGCTGAGCCGCCAACTCGGCCTGCCGCTCCGATATAGCCTCCACTATCTTTTTGTGCTCCTCGATGGTCTCCTTGGTGCGCCCGGGACGGGAGAGAGTGGTCAGGCGAAACCGGTGGATTTGATCTTGAAGGTTGGAAATGATCTGCACCAGGCGCTCGTTGCGGCTTGCCCGGTATATGATCTCGTGAAAACGGGTGTCCAGAGAAACGATGGCCTCCAGGTCGTTGGTCTCCATGACCTCGGCCAACTCCACCAGGGAGCGCTCCAAAGCCTCCAACTCTTCCTCCGTTATGCGCTCCGCCGCCAGACCGGCTGCCAAAGCCTCCAAAGCCGCCCGCACCTCAAAGATGTCGGCTATATCCTTGGCGCTAAGCCCAGCCACGTAGGCCCCCCGGCGCGGGAGCATCACCACCAGGCCTTCGAGCTCCAGCTTGCGCAAAGCCTCACGCACGGGGGTGCGGCTCACCCCCAACTCTTCAGCCAACTGGAGCTCCATGAGCCTTTCCCCCGGCTTGAGGATCCCCTTGATTATCGCTTCCCGCAGAGACTCGAAAACCACATCCCGCAAAGGCTTGTAGTTATCCAGCTTAACCGGTAAAAGTCGCCGCATCGTTCTCCCCCCGGAACAACCTTATGCCCCTTCGCGCCGTGGTAGTTACCCAGACGCGCCATCCTTGAGCCGCAAAAACGGGGGCCTTATCCAATGCCTCTTCCCAAGAAGGGAAAAGGGCAAAAAGGGTGGGTCCAGTGCCCGAAAGCCCGGCGTAGAAAGCCCCGGCGACCAGAAGCTCCTCCTTTAGCCGGCGCAGCTCAGGGTGACGCCGGAAGACCACCTCCTCCAGCATGTTCCCGCCCGACTTCACCGCCAGCCGCCACTCCCCTTTATACAGCCAGTGGGTTACCTCCTCGGCGGGATAGCGGGGCGGATGGAGGTGCAGATCGAACTCTTGGTACACGGCCGCCGTGGCCAGGCCGTAAAAAGGCTTGACCAGAAGAACCCCTAGGGCAGGCAGGGAAGGTAAAGAAGTGAGTTCGTCTCCTCTGCCCCGGCCGAGCGCCGTGCCGCCCCGGAGACAAAAAGGTATATCCACCCCTATTTCTGCCCCCAGGCGCTCCAGAAATTCCTCCGGGCAACCCAACCTCCAGAGTCGGTTGAGGGCGACTAGTGTGGCCGCCGCGTCCGCCGAACCTCCCCCTAACCCTGCCGCTACAGGGATGTTCTTTTGGAGGCGAATGAAGGCCCCGCCTCGGTAGCCCGTGGCTTGGCGCAGGCACTCCGCCGCCCGCAGTACCAGGTTGTTTGCTTTGGGCACCGGCTCCCCGCTAACCTCCAGAAAAAGCCCCCCCTCCGCCGGGGCAAAGGTTAGTACATCGGCCAGCTCTATGCTCTGCAAGACCGTAACTATCTCATGGTAGCCGTCTGGGCGCCGGCCCCGGACCTCCAAAGCCAGGTTTATTTTTGCCCGCGCCAGAGCCAAAAGCATCGTTTCCTCGCATATCTACCGCTAATTCCTTCATAACTTTACCCCAAAACTAAAGTGAAGGGCAAGACAACGTGACGCAAACTCTCATCCTGAGCCTCTTGGCCGGCTTAGCCACCTTAGGCGGGGCTTTCCTAGGCCTTCTTTTGTCAGAAGCCCTCCCTCTCACCGCTCTGGCCGGCTTCGCCGGCGGAGTGATGAGCAATGTCCTCCTAGGCGACTTGGCTCCCCTCTTGGGAAAAAGCCCTTTTACCGTCGCGGCCTTGGGGGCCGGAATAGGAGCTCTTTCCGTATGGCTGGCAGGGAGGAGGCTTGCCGGTCGGGGTGCCGAGTCCTACCGGCGCCTGGGCTGGATCATGTTCTTGGCCGTCGCCCTGCACGACCTGCCGGAGGGAATTGCCTTGGGAGCGGGAAGCGCCCTGGCCGAGCAGCTGGGCTTGCTCCTCGCCCTGGCTTTAGGCCTCCACAATTTGCCCGAGGGGGTAATAAACGCCGTTCCTCTTAGCCGCGGCGGCCTTTCCCCCCGCAAGGTGCTGGCCCTAAACCTACTCCTGAGCTTACTCACTCCCTTCGGCACCCTGCTGGGACAAGGAATCGGCCTTTTAGCTCCCTCCACCATCCCTTTTTCCTTGGCGCTGGCCGGCGGAGCTATGGGCTATGTGGTGCTGAGAGAACTTTTGCCCCTCGCCTTATCACTAAGGGGGCTTTTAGGCTTTGGGATCGGTTTCTGGCTCATGGAAAGCCTTTCGAGGCTTGTCCATTAAAGAGGTGGCCCTGGTAGAGCCACCCCTACTCTTTCAAGCGAAAGCCTTTTCCCGGGAAATGTTCTGGTTGAAAAGCAGGAGTAGAAGCAGGAAGAGCAGAATGAAAGGCGCCAGCAGAATCAACAGTAAGACCCAGAGCACCCACTTGAGATCCTGCAAGGTATAGTCCACTTCATCTCCCTCCTCGACTTCCTTTTTTATCCAGTTATATGCCTTCGGGGCCCATTAAGTTAACTCAACCTGTGCTCTTGGCCTCGCCGGTTTCGCTCCGCCCAAAGTCCCAGCGGATGGTTTTCCGGCTCGGCCCTTCCTTAGGAGGAGCCTCGCCCCCGGACTGCAAAAGCCGTGAGATCTTGGGAAGCAGGGCTCCTATGAGCTCCGGATTATCCAGCAAGGAGGCAAGAGGGCCCAAGCCCTCCTTGCGCCCGGAGAGAACTTCCGCTAAGGGGCGCAGCAAGGAAGTCGCTTCTCCCGCTCGCTCCCTCCCCCCGCTCCGCTGCATTATCCCTAGGGCCAGGAAAGAGTTGGCCAGGCTTAAAAGAAGAATCAGCTCCTCCACCGTGGCCGTCGAGCGCAGAGGCAGGGAAACCAGCTCGCGGAAAAAACTCAGCCATTCGCTCTCCATTTCCCGCTGTTCCATAACGCCTTATCCCCCTCACAAGAGGCCGGGGATTTCCGGTATGCTCCAGCCGGTTATTTCCTCGATCTTCTTCTTAGCCGCTTGGCGGGAAAGAATGATGCCCTGGTTGAAGGCTCGGGCCAAGTCTGCCTCCAGTCTCCCGATGTCCTTGCACCCTTCCGGCGCCAACCGTATGCGGAGCACTTCCTGCATCCCGTTAAAGACCAACGTCACCCACCTGCCCTGCACCTCCACCCGCAGCTCCTTCAAGGCTTCGGCGATCTTACCCACTTTGTTCAGCAACTCTCCCAAGCCAGAAAGCTCCCACAAGGGTTCCACCTCCTTGATTGCCAGTATATGTTTCTCCGGCGGCAGTGCTACCCGCGCGGGAAACAAGGGGTCAGCTGGAACATTTTTCGTGATCAGGAATAAAATGCTCAGCAAAGAGCACCCAAAGGAGGGAGATCGAAGTGAACGGAGGGCTGCAGGATCTTAGCTGGTGGTGGATACTGCTAATCATCGTGATTGTGTTGCTGCTCATCTACTACTATCCACCTTGCCCTAAAAAACCTCCAAAGCCTAAGCAAGATTTTTAGACTAAATTGTTAAAGCGAGGTGGAAAATTATGAATTCTACCTTGGCGATCGATGTTTCCGTCTGGCTGGTTCTGCTCTTGATCCTGCTGATATTCTTGCTGTTCCTCCCCGTAAACTCGTAGCGAAAGGAGGAAAAGCATGCAGGGAGTGGCACTAGAGATATGGCTCATACTTCTGGTGATCCTGGTGTTCTTCCTGATCTTCACCGCCAAAGGGTCCCAGGCATAACCGATCCTCTCCGGGAGGCTTAAGCCTCCCGGAGATGGCTTTAAAGAGCGGAGGGGGAAACGTGGAAAAGAGAGTCCTCGATAGGTACCGCCCCTGGCTTCTCAGCTTGCCCCAGGTAGTAGGGGTGGGCTGGGGGAAGAAAACGGTGCGAGGAGAGGTTACCGACCAAGAGGCGCTGGTAGTTTTCGTGGAGCGCAAGCTTCCCCTAGCCGAGCTCCCCCGTCAAGCCCGCATACCGCCTAGATTGGCAGGAGTTGCGACCGACGTGGTGGAGACGGGACGCTTTTACCTGCTGGGGAGCTACACTGGGCGCTACCGCCCGGCCCGGCCGGGCGTCAGCCTGGGGCACTACCGGATAACGGCTGGAACCTTCGGAGCGGTGGTCTACGACCGCCGAACGGGGGAACCTTTAATCCTCTCCAACAACCACATTTTGGCCAACCGCACCAACGGCTCCGACGGGAGGGCCCAGATAGGAGACCCTGTGCTTCAGCCCGGCCCCTACGATGGAGGCTCAGTGGACCGAGACACACTGGGAACCCTTTACCGACTAGTGCCGCTGCGCTACATGACAGAACCGGCTTCCTGCGCCGTAGCCCGAGCTGCGGAACGCTCGGCCAACGCTGTGCTCGAGCTTTTAACCCGCTCCCGCTACCGCCTCAAGCTGCTCCGCCTCACCAACGTGGCCAACCGCGTCGACGCCGCCCTGGCCCGCCCAGTGAAGGAAGACCTAATCGAACCCCTGATTATGGAGATAGGTCGCGTGACGGGTACCGCCGAGCCCACCCTAGATTTGAGGGTGAAGAAGTGCGGCCGCACCACCGGCCTCACCACCGGGGAAGTGCGCTACGTTAACGTCACCGTTTCGGTAGGCCTAGGGCACGACGAGCAAGCCTTCTTTGAAGACCAGTTCGTCACCACCCGGCTGAGCCTTCCCGGGGACAGTGGCTCCCTGATCGTAGACGAGGAGAACCGAGCGGTAGGCTTACTCTTTGCCGGCTCCGACCGGTTCACTGTGGCCAACCGAATAGCCAACGTCCTGGAAAGCTTAAACGTGAACTTTTAGAGGAGGTGGGATCCTTGTCCACCGTCCTGGCCAATTTCCTTACTCTTCTGCTGCTGGCTCTGGCTAGCAGAAGGAACACCGAGCGGGCACTGGATAATCTCGCTTTGCTAGCGCAGAATACCGGCGAGGCCATAAGAAAGTTGCGGCAGAGCCTGGAACTCATGCAGCAAGCGATAAGCGAAGCCAAGAAGATGGGCTGAAAGTAAAAGGCTGACGCCTCCAAACTCGCCAAGGAGAAAGCGGCGTCAGCCTTAAATTTTTTAGAAACGGCAGGGGATGAAAATTACCTGCCCCACCTGCAGGTTGTAGGGATCGATACCCGGGTTGGCTGCCATTATGGCCTCCACCGTGGTGCTGAAGCGCTGGGCCAGGCGGTAAAGGGTGTCTCCCGGGCTGATGGTGTACTTCAAGAGACGCCCCTTCGCCGCCGGCAACCTGACGCAGGTGACCACCTCTTCCTGCACCCTCTCCGTCACCTTAACCTTCACCGCCATCAAGACCTCCACCGCCACCTTGCCTTTCTCGGCCAGCTTGGCTCGGGCGTAGACCGGCTCCGCCTGGGCGCTTATCTGATGCTCCGGCTTGGCAGAAGGTAGGGGGAGGGCCAGGGAGAAGGGCAGATCGACGTCTAGGGCGTGAACCTTACCCGTTCCTTTAGCGGTGTAAATCACCCGCACCAGCCCTTCTCCTTTGACCAGCACCATCCCGTCCAGAATATCCGTCTCCCTTACCACCGCCAGCATGGGTTCTGCTGCCAAAATCTCCTCCACCGGCGGGTCCACAGTGGGGACAACTTCCCTCCGTATGAGCTCCTCCTTTTCTTTTTCCCCTACCACCTGCTCCAGCCACACGCGCAACTTGGTGACCTCTGTTTCTCCCTCGACCCCGGTCACCACCTCGGCCTCGATCACCTTACCCACCATTACCTGGAAATCAACCAGAGCCTCGAGTTCGAGCTCGCGCGTCGGGATTCTCCCCTTGGGCTTAGCCTTGGCCTTCACCGTAACTTTATCGGCCAAAGCCCGGATTTCTAGGCCTGGGACCACTCCTTCAATGGTAACGAAATGCTCCCAGGGTAGGGTGAAGCGCACTTCGTAAACCGGGGAGGCGTCGTCCGCTGCGTAAAGTACCCGGAACTCTACCTCCCCGCAGACCATGACTCCGCCGCGCTTCACCTCGGCGCGGACGTTCTTGCAAGAAGCTAAAGTGCTCACGACTTCGCGCAAAGAGGGCTTATCTATGGGCAGCCGCTCTTCCCTGGCCAGAAAGCACTGCGCCCGAGCAGAAGACACGACGTTTTCCACCTTAAGCTTCTTGGTGGTAACTTTCAGGCCTGGCGGAGGCTCGACTAAGACCTCGAGTTCTTTGAGCGCCGTGAGCTTCACCTGGGCCGTCACCAGCGCCGTGAGATAAAGTTTTCTGCTGCAGGTTTTCTCTGGCCGCAAAGATATCTCTTTAACCTCCGCCGCAACGCTGGCCGCCATGCCGGGCCGGGCTTCGGCCACTTCCACCACCTCCGCCAGGGGAAGAGAAACCCGGGCGGTGTACACCGGCTTTCCCGGACAGCAGGCCACGTAGTCGAGCTTGAGTACGAGCTGACCCTCCCAGAGGACTCGGCCGGCAAGCACCTGAACCGAGTCTATCCTGACCTCCGGGCGCAAGGAGAGGAGGCTTTCCACCTCCGGGTCCTCTGCCCGCAAGCGAACCTCCCTCTCGAGTCGATGGGAGGAAGATGCTTCGGCCAGCACCTGATTGAGCTTGAGCAGCAGGTACTTACCCACACAACTCATTCTTTACCATCCCTCCTTCCACACTTCAGCACCAGTCCTAAGCCTTCAAGCTTAGCCAGGGGGTACCTATTCTTCCCCACCAGAGGGGTGACCACTAAAATCCCCTTAGAGCGGGCCGCGCGGAGCAGGCGCCAGGCCAGGAGTTCGTCAAAACCAGGAAGGCGCAGTAGCATCTTCCTTCCCGCCGTAAGTACCAACTCGTACCGACCCTGGTGCTGGGGCACCAGGAAAGCGCGTACCAAAACACTCCCACCCTCCTGCAGGCCGCAGGCCTTAAACCACCGGTCCACCACGCGCCTTCCCCCCGCGGCGCTGGACACCAGCGGGCCCACAAACGGGACCCCGTTCTCCAGCAAAAAACCGACTCTCATCCGCCATTCGCTCCCTCCCTCCAATCTATGAGGGGGAGGAGAATAGGGTGAGGAATCAGTAGGGGGACTTGGGGATTCCCTGGCGGAAGCGGCCCCGCGTTACTATCCCCCCCATGCCGGCGTAACCGGTGACCGTTCCTTCGATAAGCTTTTTTAGGGAAACAAGCTTATCTACCGGGGTGAAGGCCACCCGCGCCGCCACAAACACCGGGTCGAAGACGTGAATCAGTACCCGCTGGGGCGAGCTGGCGAAATTCGCTCCCGCCTCCAGCAAGGCCTCGTAGTGCGACTGGCAGGCGCCGGCCACTATGACCAGGGCATCGCGGTCGGGGACAAAGTTGCGGGCCACCTTCACCGCCTCCACAAAGTAGCGCGAGTGCCGGTAGCTTCTTAGATCTTTGAAGTCAGGCCTTTCTCCCTTCAAACCATCATGGCCCGTCAGCACCAGGATGTCGGGGAGATGGCGAGGAAAAAGCTCTTTCAGCGCCTGGGCCTGCTCCTTTTCCGGGACGGCATAGCCGTAAGTAGGTACCGCCAGCTGCCGGTAGGTGGCCAGGCAGAGACCCAAGTAATCTGCGTCCCCGTCCAAGTGCAGCACCCTACCGGGCAAAGGAAAGGGCTCGGCCTTCGAGCGGCTAAAAAAAGAAGGATCCTCTCCCTCTGCCAAGTAGCGCTGCAAAAGCTCGGCCCGCTGCAGGAACACCTTGCGCCAGTGAGCGGCTACCTCTTCCACCCCAACCTTCACCAGGTCTTCCAAAGGAGCATCGCAGACCAAGCGATAGTCGATGCCTTTAAGCAGGGCGTATTCTCTACCGTCCTCCCCCCGGTAGAGCTCCACCACCTTGAAGAGCAGGTCTTTGCGGTGCGAGCGCCGGGTCACGATGTCTCCTCTGCGGAAGCTCTGCATGGCCTTCCCCCTACGCTTTTTGCTTACATATTATGAAAATCGAGGAAAAAAGTAGAGGAGGAGAGAGTTTGTTCTACGCGGTCGTCCCTGCCTGCAACGAAGGGGAACGAATCGCCAGGGTTGTGCTCACCTTGCTGGCGGTCCCGGTCGACAAGGTGGTCGTGGTGGTCAACGGCAGCATCGACGACACTTTAGAAAAGGTGAGGGGCTTTCCCCCGCAAAGGGTCAAGCCCCTCTTCTTTCCTGAGCCTTTGGGGCACGATATTCCCCGGGCCGTAGGCGCCCTTTACGCCCGCCGCTATGGCGCAAGGGGCGTGCTCTTTGTGGATGGTGATATGGCGGCGGTTCCAGTAAGACCTCTGCGCCGGTTGAAGGAGGCCGTGCTAAATTGCGGGGTGGACCTGGCTCTTACCAACTGCTACCCTCCTCAGGCCCCACCCCCTCCCTCGCCAGTCACCCAGCGGCTGCTCTTTTTCCGCCAGCAGCTCAATCTCCTCCTGGGGATGGAGCACTTGGGCTTTGCCTCCCCTTCCCACGGCCCGCTTGCCGTCTCGCACCGCTTTCTGGAAAAGGTGCCGCTGGAAGAACTGGCCGTTCCCCCGGTTGCCCTCGTGTACGCCGCCCGGGCCGGCCTCAGAGTGGAAGTAGTGACCTCCGTACCCCACAAACTTCTGGGTTCACCCAGCCGGGGTAGGCTTCACAGCACGCTAATAGCCGCCACCATTATTGGGGATCACCTGGAAGCCATAGCCCTGGCTACCGGCAGACCCCGCAGCCGGGAACAGGAAGGGGTATACTACGACGGGTACCACTCCAGCCGTCGCTGGGACATACTGCGCCGCTTCTCGGCCCAAGAGATCATTTAGTATGCTTATCGGCCACCGTGGAAGCTCCGAAG
Organism: Ammonifex thiophilus; assembly: GCF_003368535.1. Classification (GTDB taxonomy): domain Bacteria; phylum Bacillota; class Desulfotomaculia; order Desulfotomaculales; family Ammonificaceae; genus Ammonifex; species Ammonifex thiophilus. Next base: position 131,070 of record NZ_QSLN01000001.1, on the reverse strand, counting down.
GCCTCAGGTTTTATCTTGGCCTGAAAGCCGCTGCCCACCACCATGCCCACTACTTCCCTTATGAGGTCCTTGGTTTCCCCGTGGGTACCCACGTCGATGTGGATCTCCACTTTCAGATTCTCCAGGCCCGCCGCCGCCAGGGCCTTGCTCACCATGCTTCCTACCTCCAAGCTTAGGGAGGTTTCGTAAAAGATTCTCTGACGGAGGCTTCGGATCCGGCGGTTAGTGCGCCGCTGATAGAAGTAGCGCGCCCCCTTGCCCAAGCGATGCACTATGACCGCGGTTATGAAGTGCGTCTCTCCTTGAAATACTTGGGAGTCGGAGCCGATGATGACCTTGTAGGCGGAGGAAGGAAGCCCTCGTATGTAGTCGATTATCTCAGCCATCATGGCTTCAAAATCCAGTTTCCCCTTCGTAGGGCTTATGAAGTACACGGGCGTTTTGCTCCTCAAAACGAGAGTGTCTCCAAGCAAAATTATAGCACTTAGGGCTTTTCGCCACACGTGGAATTGCTTTGCAACCGGCGGGCTATGCGGGCAAATTCTTCCAGGCTAAGGGTCTCGCCGCGCCGCCCAGGATCCACGCCCACCTCAGCCAAGAGGCGCTGCCAATCCTCCTTGCTGAGCCCCAGCGAGGAAGAGGCCAGGGCGTTGAGCAGCGTCTTGCGCCGCTTGGCGAAGGCAGCGCGTATCACTCCGAAAAAGATGGACTCGTCCCCTACCTCCACCGGGGGATGCGCCCTCACTTCCAGGCGCACCACCGCCGAATCGACCTCCGGCGGGGGGTAAAAGCTGTGCCGGGGAACAAAGGTCACCAGGGAGGGAGAGGTGTAGTACTGGACTAAGAGGGAAAGAGAACCGTACTCTTTCGTCCCCGGGGAAGCAAGAAGACGCAGAGCTACCTCCCTTTGTAGCATCAAGACCATGAGACTTATGTGCCAGGAGGAAGTGAGCAGGCGCAGGAGCAGGGGAGAGGTGAGGTAGTAGGGTAGGTTGGCCACCACTTTGTAGGGGTAAGACCCGCCAGCCTCACGCACCAGGAGGTCGAAATCGCATTTCAATGCGTCGCCGCGTATCAGAGTCAGGCGCGGGTGCCCACCGAGCCTCGCCCGCAGGAAGGCCTCCAGACGGGGATCGAGTTCGATGGCCACTACCCTGCCCGCCTCTTCCAGCAGGCGGGCGGTCAAGGCACCTAAGCCGGGCCCGACCTCCACCACGGTGTCTGCCGGGGAAAGTTCCGCCGCCTCCGTTATTTTCGCCAGCACCTCGCGCCGCACCAGGAAGTGCTGGCCCCACCTCTTGCGAGGCTTGATCCCCCATTCGGCCAGAGCAGCTTTCACGGCCGCCGGGGAAAGCAACTCCTCTTCTTTCTCCGCCATACAGAACTACTCAAGCACGTAGACCCGAACTGTCCTCACGCCCCAATTATAAACCTCCGAGAGGGTGGGGAAGAAGAGATCGATGGCGTTCCCCTTAATCGCTCCCCCGGTGTCTGCCGCCAGGGCGTACCCGTAACCCTCCACGTAAAGGCGCGTGCCGAGGGGTATAACCCTGGGGTCGACCGCCGCGATACCCCGCCGCACCGGTATCCCGGTAGCCGTGTAGTAGCCGGTATCGTAGGAGTAGGCCGTGGCCCGCATCACCAACACCCGGCTAAAGCGCAGGTTCTCCCCGCCGCGGGAGATCTCTTGCAGAGTTCCCACGGCCACTACCCGATCGACCGGCGGGCGCAGAACCTGCTTCTCAAGGAGCTTTTCCTCCTTAACCTCTCCATCGTAGCGCACGATCTCCCAGCGCTCCAGAGCTTCCCCTTCCCGCCCCTCAGACAGCACTTTAGTTTCTCCCCGGTAAAGTTCGGCGGTGTATTGGCGCTTCACTCCGTAAGGTATCGGGACCTTTTTCTCCACTACTTCTTTGGTGACCCGGACAACCTTAACCGGCAGGTTAGGACGCACGGGGGTGTCTTTGCCGGGCTCCACCAGATCGTCTTCCCCCAGCTTAACGCCGGCTTCCTGCAGCATCTCCCCCACATTGGTGGCGCAGGTGTAGATCTTGAGTTTTCTGCCGTCCACCTCCAAAGTGGCGGGGACAGCGTGCCTTATCTCTACCTGCATGCCGTTTCTTAAGGTGGCGGTGAGCCCGGGAAGGACGCGGTCGTGCGGTCCCAGGGCTATACCTTCCTGCCGCAAAACCCCCTCCACCTTGCGGTGCAGGGTGACCACCTTCACCGGCTTGCCGTCCACCACCAAGGTGACGGTTTTACGGGCCCAGGCATAGCCCCCCACCGCCAGACCGGTGAGCACGGCGGCCGAAACGGCCATCGCCTTTTTGATCTTAACCCTTTTCGTTTTTTCCGGGCGCTCTTCTGCCACCTGCCCCTCCGGCAGGGCGCGGCAACGCTTGGGACGCATCACCACATACCAATCCACACTCCTCACCACCTTCGCTAATTTCTATTCGGTGAGGACACAAGAAATTCCTGCCGGCGGTTTAAAAACTTTAGGCATCTTTGGCGCCGTAAATCTTCTTTTCTCTCGTTTTTGCTCTGCGGGGCAACAAAAAATTTATCCCGGGAGCGCTCCCGGGACTTATAAGCACCGTCTGTCATCTTTCTCAGTATTCTATCCCTTTTTGTGCCGAAATTCCCTGGCGGTAGTGGTGCTTGACTTCGCGCATTTCCGTCACCGTGTCGGCCAAGTCTATGAGTTCTTGAGGAGCTCCTCGACCGGTGAAGATTAAGTGCACGCCCGCCGGGCGCGATCTCACCATTTCCTCTACCTCCGCCATGGAGACGAACCCGTAGCGGAGGACGTAGGTGAACTCGTCCAGCACCACAAGATCGTACTCTCCGCTGCTCACGGCTTCTTTAGCTCTCTCCCAGGCCCGGCGCGCCGCTTCCCGGTGCCTCTCTTCCTTCTCCCGGCCGAAAATGAAGCCCGCCCCCATGGTCTCCAGGATAAAACCCCCTCCCAGGCGAGAGGCAGCCAAGCGTTCCCCCGTCATCACCCGTTCCCCCTTGACGAACTGCAGAAAGAGGATCCGCATCCCGTGCCCCCAGGCCCGAAGAGCCGTGCCCAGGGCGGCAGTGGTTTTCCCTTTTCCTTCGCCGGTGAAAAGAAGGACTAGCCCCCTAGCCACCGAACCGTTCCCCCTCCAAGCCGAAGAGGCGGCGAGCGTTGGCCGTGGTGATGGCCGCCACTTCTTCTACCGGCATCCCTCTGATCTCCGCCACTCTTTGGGCGATGTGAACCAGATAGGCCGGCTCGTTACGCTTTCCCCGATGGGGAACTGGGGCCAAGTAAGGAGCGTCGGTCTCCAGAAGCAGGCGCCCGAGCTCCATGCGCGCCACCACTTCCGCCAGGGAGTCGCTGCGGGGAAAGGTGATGGTCCCGGCAAACGATAGGTAAAAGCCCAGGGCTAAAAATTTCGCCGCTTCCCGCCAGGTGCCGCTGAAGCAGTGCAGTACCCCTTTAACCCCTTCTCCCTCTTCCTTCAGGAGGGAATAGAGCTCGTCGTAGGCGTCGCGGCAGTGGATCACCACCGGAAGGGAAAGCTCCCGTGCCAAGCGGAGTTGGGCCAGGAAAACCTCCCGCTGCCGGGCCGGGGGAGAAAGATTACGGTAAAAGTCGAGCCCTATCTCCCCCACAGCCACCACCTTACCCATCCTCGCCCAGGATCGCAGGTGCTCCAGGAAGTCTGGAGGCACCTTGGCGGCGTCGTGCGGATGCACCCCTACGGTGGCGTAAAGGTCCTTTTCTTTCCCGGCCAAAGCCACCGCTCTGGCTGAAGAGGCGAGGTCGTAACCCACCACAATCATAACTTTAACCCCCGCCCGGCGGGCCCGCGCCAGCACCTCGGACAGGTCCACATCCAGGCGAGGGTCGTTGAGATGGCAGTGTGTGTCGATGAGTTCCAAAAGCGAAACCTCCCTACTCCTCCAACTCCAGGCGGGGAAAGAGAGGTTCTCCCCTAGCCACCCGGATACCGGAGGGCAACTGGCCCCATTTCAGCGACTCGAAAGTGTGAAGTGCAGGCAGGGAAGCAATACCCAGCTGCGGCCAGACGCGCGGCGGGAAGCTGGGCATGAAGGGACCGAGGAGGACGGTGACGAAGCGGTAGGCCTCCAGCACGTTGTAAATCACCGTGTCAAAGCGCTTTTTTTGGCCGGGATCCTTGCCCAGCCTCCAAGGGGCGGTTTCATCCAGGTATTTGTTAGCCCGTCCTACCAGTTGCCAGATGGCCGCCAGCGCCTCGGAAAGCCGGAGCTGATCCACCAACTCGGCAACCCGGGCTGGAGTGGACACAGCCAAGGAGATAAGTTCCTCGTCCGGCCCTTCCTTCTCCGCCGGCTCTCCTATTATCCCTTCCCCGTACTTCTCCAAGACGGTGAGGGTGCGGTAAAGGAGGTTGCCCAAATCGTTGGCTAGGTCGTAGTTGAGCCTCCTGACCAGGTTCTTCTCTTCGTACTCCCCGTCGGCGTCGAAGGCCAGCTCTCGCAGCAAGTAATAGCGCACCGCATCAACGCCGTACCGGTCGATGAGGTAGTGGGGATCGATCACGTTGCCTTTGGACTTCGACATCTTACCCCCTTCCACCAGGAGCCAGCCGTGCCCCACCACGCGCCGCGGTAGCTCCAGGCCTAGAGCCATGAGTATGCTGGGCCAGATAATGGCGTGGAAACGCACGATATCCTTGCCCACCAGATGAACGTCGGCTGGCCAGTAGCGTTTGAAGCGCTCGTCGTCCTCCGTGCCGTAACCCAGGGCAGACAGGTAGTTGGTGAGGGCGTCAATCCATACGTAAATAACATGCCGGGGATCGAAAGGCACGGGGATGCCCCAGGAAAAGGTGGTCCGGGAGACGCAGAGGTCTTCCAGCCCGCTGCGGATAAAGCTTATAACCTCGTTGCGGCGCGCCGGCGGCTGGATGAAGTCCGGGTGCTCTTCGATGTAGGCCAGCAACCGGTCGGCGTAAGCCGACAGACGGAAGAAATAGCTCTCTTCCTCTAAAAGCTCCACCGGCCTGCCGCAGTCCGGGCACTTGCCGTCCACCAACTGCCGGGCCGTCCAGAAGGTCTCGCAGGGGGTGCAGTACCAACCCTGGTAGGTCGACTTGTAGATATCCCCCTGCTCGTAGAGCTTCTGAAAGATCTTCTGGGCCACCACTTTATGCCGAGGCTCGGTGGTGCGGATGAAGTCGTCGTAGGAGATCTCCAGGCGGGCCCAGAGCTCTTTGAAGCTGGCCACTATCTCGTCAACGTAGGACTGAGGATCCTTCCCTTTGCTTTTGGCGGTGCGCTCTATTTTCTGCCCGTGCTCGTCCGCGCCAGTGAGGAAGAAAACATCGTACCCCTCCATTCGCTTGAAGCGCGCCACCGCGTCCGCGGCCACTGTGGTGTAGGCATGTCCTATGTGGAGGCGGTCGCTCGGGTAGTAGATGGGAGTGGTTATATAAAATTTCCCTCGTACCAACGCTCCTTTCCCCTTTCCGCCAAAGTCATGCACCATTGTAGTTAAGCGGTGCCTGCGGTGTCAACGCTTTCAAAGAGCGCCACGACCCCGAGGAGCGCCTGCTTTTAATCTTCGCTTAAAATTTTTTCGCCGACAGGTATTGACTTTAACCGGCACCCTTGGTAGCATTTACTGGGCTATGTTTTTACATGCAATGTCATTTCAGGGGGGAGGGATAGGCGTGAAGTCGACAGGCATCGTCCGCAAGGTGGACGAGCTCGGGCGGGTGGTGATTCCCATCGAGCTGCGGCGCACCCTGGGAATCGCCGAGAAGGATCCGCTGGAAATCTACGTAGACCACGAAAAGATCATCCTCAAGAAGTACGAACCCGCCTGCATCTTCTGTGGCTCGGCCGTAGACGTCCAGCAGTTCAAGGGCAAGCTTATTTGCCGCGAGTGTATCAACGCTATGGCCAGCCAGGCGCAGGCCGCCGAAGCCAAGGCTATGTAGCCCGTCGCACCAGCAAGGCGTAAACCTCACGTGCCGACCAACCACAACGGCGGGCAGCCTCCTTGACGGCTGCCCGCTTCGCTTTCCCTTCAGCCAGCAAGCGCTCAACCTCAGCCAGCACCTCTTCCGGCGAAGCCCTTTCTTCCTCCTCTTCCCCCTTACCAGCCACCACTATGGTGATCTCCCCCTTAGGGGGATGGGCGCGGAAGTGCTGCAGAGCTTCGCTCAAGGTGCCCCGAAAGATCTCTTCGTGGGCCTTAGTGAGTTCCCGCGCCACCGCCACCCGCCTATCCCCCCCCAGCGAAGACTCTAGCTCCTCCAGGGTGCAAGTCAAGCGGTGCGGGGCCTCGAACAAAACTATGGTCCGCGTCTCCTCCTTGAGGCGCTCCAGATGCCGCTTCCGCTTGCTTTGCGGCAAAAACCCTTCGAAAACAAAGCGCCGGGTATCCAAACCCGAAGCCACCAGGGCGGTCAGCACCGCGCTCGGCCCGGGCAAGACCTCCACCTCTATCCCTTCCTCAAGGGCCGCCCGGACAAGCTCCGCCCCCGGGTCGGAAATGCCGGGCATACCGGCGTCCGACACCAGGGCTATTTTCTGCCCCTCCTTGAGCCTCTGCAAGAGCTCCTTACCCCGCTTCTTCTGGTTGTGGGCGTGGTAGCTCACAAGCTTGGTGTGGATGCCGTAGTGGCTTAAAAGCTTGCGCGTGTGGCGCGTATCCTCCGCCGCCACCAAGTCCGCCTCCCGCAGCACCCGCAGAACCCGCAGAGTTACATCTTCCAAGTTTCCTATGGGAGTGGGGCAAAGGTAAAGCTTGCCTTTCACGACAGGTTTTCCTCCCCGGTGAGTTCCTCGGCGCCGTCTTCTTCCGCCAGGCAGTAGTTCTCCATCTCAAAGCGCAGGCAGCACATCAGCCGCCCGCATATCCCTGAAATTTTGGCCGGATTGAGCACCAGGTTCTGCCCCTTGGCCAGCCTTATAGAAATGGGGGCGAACTCCGTAAGCCAGGTGGCGCAGCACAGCTCTCGGCCGCACGGGCCGAGTCCCCCTATGAGCTTGGCCTCGTCGCGCACCCCTATCTGCCGGAGCTCGATCCGGGTGCGAAAGACCGAAGCCAGGTCGCGCACCAACTGCCGGAAGTCCACTCTCCCTTCGGCCGTGAAGTAAAAGATGATCTTGCTGCCGTCCAAAGTGTATTCCACACCCACCAGCTTCATGGGTAGGCCGTGGGCAGCAATCTTATCCTTGCAGATTTCTTTGGCCTCCCGCTCCTTTTCGAGGTTCTTGAGCCAGGTGCGCACATCCTCGGGAGTGGCCAGGCGAAGCACCGGTTTGAGCTCGGCCGGATCTATGTCCACCTCCACCGGACCCTTAACCACCCAGCCAAGCTCCATTCCCCGGCTCGTTTCCACCACCACCCGATCTCCCGGCTTGAGGGTCAGAAAACCCGGGTCGAAGTAATAGATCTTTCCCGCTTTGCGAAAGCGCACCCCTACGGCCATGGCCACGGGCTCACTCCCCCTTTTCTCGCGCCAGTCCCACCACCAGCCCCTCCAAACACACGGCTGGGCGCACGTTAAACCGTAGCCACTGCCGGGCCTTATCTGCCAGGCTCCCTGCCGCCAGGAGGTACTCGGGGGAAAGAGCGCTTTTTTCCCAGAACTCCTTTTCCCGGTCGCGGTTAACCAAGAGCTCGGGCTCGTGCGTGAGCTGGAAAACTAAGAAGTCCCGTACCCAGAGGGTAAGGAAGTCGAGCACAGCCTCCGCCGTTTCTCTGTCCTTGACCTCCTCCCATGAAAGAAGCCCTCGCAGGCGTGGGGCCACCAATAGTTCCAGCGCCTTCTCCCGCCAGACCTTCATCCGTTCCTCGCTCAGCGCCAAAGCCTTTCCCAGGCTCCCGCCAGAGAGGGCGGCCAGGCAGGTGGCCTCCTCCGGAGGAAAACCTCTTTCCCTCAAGCAGGCGGCCACCACGCTGCGGCTCAACCGGCCAAACTTTACCTCCCGGCAGCGCGACACCACGGTGGGTAGGAGGGCTTCTTTCTGGGAGGTGACCAGGAGAAAACAGGTAAGTGGAGGTGGCTCTTCTAACAGTTTGAGCATGGCGTTTTGGGCCTCGAGCGTCAGGCTCTCCGCCCGGTCTATGACCGCCACCCGGTATCCCGAGGCGGAACGGGAAACTTTGGCGAGCAATTCCTTCACCAGAGCTATGCCCAAGCTTCCTCCTCGGTCCGGAGCCAGGAAATGGTAGCTGGGGTGGCTACCTGCCCGGAAGAGGAGGCAGGAGCGGCACTCGCCGCACGGCTTCTCCCCTGGAGCCAAGCAGAGCAGGGAGTGGGCGAAAAATTCTGCCGCTGTCCTCTTCCCCACCCCCTCAGGGCCGCTGAAGAGATAGGCGTGGGCGATACGACCCGTCTTTAGATCTCGCTTCAGCTGCTTTAACGCCCGTTCCTGCCCCAAGACTACCCCGAAGGCCATCGCGCCAGAGCTTCCTCCACCAAGGTCCAGATCCGCCCGCTTACCTCCTCCACGCTGCCTTGCCCGCTCACCACCAGAACCTTGCCCGCCCGCTCTTTCGCTAAGCTCAAGTAGCGCTCCCGCACTATCTCTAGCTTCTGCCTTATCTCTTCCCGGAGATCCCCCTTGCCCCTCGCCAGCGCCTCCTCTACCTTCAGATCTATAACCAGGGTTAGGTCCGGCTCAAGCCCTCCGGTTACCCAAGAGTTAAGCTGGGCCAACCTGTCCACCCCCAGCCCCCGCGCCCCCCCCTGATAGGCCAGGGTGCTGAGACTGAAGCGGTCTCCCACCACGATCTTCCCCTGGGCCAGGGCGGGCTTTATCACTTCTTCCACGAGCTGAGCCCGGCTGGCCAAAAAAAGGCAGGTCTCCGCCCAGGGAGCAAGTTCCTCCTCTCTTGCCAAAAGCTCCCTTATAGCTTCCCCCAGTTGGGTCCCCCCAGGCTCCCTTACCTCCACCACTTCCCGCCCTTGCTGCCGCAATTTTCGAGCCAGGATTTTGGCCTGGGTGGTCTTGCCCACCCCGTCTATACCCTCCAAAACGATAAAAAAGCCGCGCATAAAGCTATTTTACCACCTTCACCTTAAGCTCCTCCCCCGCCACCCCTTGTAGGTTAGCCCCTGCTGCACGCACTTTCGCCACGTACTCCTCCACTTCCGGCGTTACCTCTTCTCCCGGCAAAAGGAGGGGAACCCCGGGGGGAGAAACGATAACTTGGCCCGAAGCCACCCGCCCCACCGCCTCCTTTAGTGGCACCCACTCGGCAGGCGCCAGCCAAGCCTCGCGAGGAAGAAGACGCAGAGGGGAGAAGGGGAAAGGGGGAATGGCGGTTCTTTTACGCCTACCAGCCCGGCCGAGAATTTTAATCACCGCCTTCACCAGCCGCCGGATGTCCCGCCGCGTGTGCCCGGGGCTTAGGAAAAGGAGCACGTTGGCGAAATCGGCCATCTCCACTATTACCCCGAGCTCTTCCAGGCGCCGCGCCACCTCAAGGCCGCTAAGTCCCAACTCGGCGAAGTTGAGCACCAGCCGGGTGAAATCGAGGCGGTACCCAGGGAGGTCGCGTAGAACCCTCACACCTTCCAGGGCGGCGAGCTTGTCCGCCGCCTCCGCCGCCAGTTCTAGCAGGCGGGAAACGAGCTTCTCCGCCCTCGCGCCGGACCAGTACTGGCGCGCGGCGTCCAGGGAGGCCATGAGCAGGTAAGAGGGGCTGCTCGTCTGAAGCAGGGCGAGTGCCTCCCGCACCTCTGCCTCCCCGAGCCTCTCTCCCCGCAGGTGCAGCCAAGCCGTCTGGGTAAGCCCGCTTAAGCGCTTGTGGGCGCTTTCTACCGCTGCCTCGGCTCCGCAGGCCAGCGCCTTCGGGGGGAGGGAGGGGTGAAGGCCGAAGAGGGTCCCGTGAGCTGCGTCCACCAGAAGGGGAATCCTCTTTTCCCGCGCCAAATTGGCCAGGAGCTCTAGCTCGATCGCCAGACCATAGTAGTCGGGGTAGAGGCAGAAAAGGGCCCGCACCCCTGGCTCAAGCGCCAGCCGCTCCGCGTAGGCCGAAGGAAGAGGGGGGAGGAGTATCCCCCATTCCCCTGAAAAGGGGGAAGGGACAAACACGGGCTCGGCGCCGGAAAGGCAGAGGGCCGCCACGGCCGAACGATGTGCCGCCCGGGGCAAAAGCACCTTGTCTCCGGGCCGGAGGGCGGCCAGGAAAAGGGCTATTATCCCTACCGTGCTTCCGCCCACCAGGAAGAAGGAATGGCGAGCGCCAGCCCAGACCGCCGCCAATTCCTGGGCCTCCGCCACCGGCCCGGAAGGGGTGTAAAGATCGCCCAGAGCCGGCACTTCGGTCAAGTCGGCGGCGAAAACAGTTCGACCCCACCAGCGCCGTAGGCTCGGCGGGGCCGCCCTTCCCTGCAAATGTCCGGGAGTGTGGAAGGGAAGTGGAACAGACCGGCAGTAGCGCCTAAGAGCCTCCACCAGCGGCTGCTTTTCTGCCCTCATCCCGTATCACCAGAATGGCGCAGTCCGGGCAAACGTTTTGGCACATGCCGCAAGCGATACAGTCTTCCGTCGCCTCCACCGTAGGAGTGCCGTAGACGCCCAGGTACTTGGACCACCTGAGGGCCTTTTTGGGGCACTTTTCAATGCAGAGCCCGCAACCCTTACAGAGGCCAGGGAAGACACAGACTCTGCCTTTCCCCGTTTCGTACACAAGCGGCTCGCCGAAGTGCTGCACCCTCTTTCCTCCCTCCTAGCTCACCAGCGCCATGCCTTTCTCCAGAGCCCGGTAGTTGAGTTCTCTGAGGCTGGGATCCTTCTCGAAGCGGTGCCCTAAACGCTTCTCCAGGGCCCTCTTGGCATCTTCCAGCCCCACAATGGAGGTAAGCTTAATAAGCGCACCCATGATGAGGATGTTGAAAACCCGGGGATGGAGCTCCTTGCGGGCCACCTCGATGCCGGGTATGGGGATCAAACGCTTGGCCTCCTTGGGCAGCTCTTCTTCCTGAACGTCGGCATGGGTGTCGTAAATGAAAATGGTCTCCGGCCCCACGTACTGCCGCGTCCGCCGCACCGCTCGCCCGCTCAGGGCCACCACTATGTCCGCCTTCTCAAACTTGGGAGCAGGTATGGGCTCGTCTCCTACCTGCAGGTAGGCCAGGGAAACTCCCCCCCGCTGCTCCACGCCGAAAGCCGGAATATAAAGCACCTCTTTACCCTCGTCGTAGGCCGCCTCGGCCAGGATCTCGGCCACCGCCTGCACGCCCTGGCCTCCCTCCCCGGCCACCACGATCTTAAGGGGTTTCTTCATCCTTGGCCTCTACCCCCTTTCCCCGCAGAGCCTCCGGCACCTTGAGCTCTCCCACCCGGAAGTAGGTGGGCATGAGTTTTTCCACCCATTCCCAGGTCTCCTTGGCGTTGGTCCGCCAGTTAGTGGGACAGGCCGAGATCACCTCCACGAAGGAAAAACCCCGGCCGTCGATCTGGTTCTGCAAGGCCCGCTTGAAAAACTCCCGCAACTGCCCCGGACGAGCCACCGTCCCTCTAGCCACGTAAGCCCTTTCGTCGGTTATGGCTGCCACCATCTCCGGTCCCTGGGTGGGGTAGCCGGTGAGCTCCGGATCGCGGCCGTAAGGGGTGGTCTCCGTTTTCTGCCCCGGTAAGGTAGTAGGAGCCATCTGTCCTCCCGTCATGCCGTACTGGGTGTTATTGATGAGGATGGCCGTTATTTTCTCGTTGCGGGTGGCGGCGTTTACCAGGTGCTGGGCGCCGATGGCGTACCCGCCACCGTCTCCCATGTAGGCAATGCAGATAAGCTCTGGGCGGGCCCGCTTAAGTCCCACCATCACAGGAATGGTGCGCCCGTGGTGGGTCTGCACGGTGTCCAAGTCAAAGAAGTCCCAAGCCAGAAGGGAGCACCCGATGTCGCACCCGAAAACGGCAATCCCCTGCAAACCCAGTTCGTCGATAGCCTGTCCCAGCGCCTTAAGGGCGATACCGTGACCGCACCCTGGACAGAACTTGTGAGGCTTGGTCTCCTTGCGCCAGCTTTTAGGCATGGGTGGCTGCAATATGCCCTGCACCCTTTTCCCCTCCCTTGATCAGCTCCTGAACACGCGAGTAGATGTCCTCCGGGTTGATTCCCAGACCCGGCCTGAAAAGGGGAACGATTTCCACCTGCAGCCCGTACAAAGCCTCTTTGACCAGGCGGGCAAATTGCCCGTAGGCCGACTCCGCCACCAAAATCTGCCGCACCTCCTTGGCCCGGCGCCGCATCACCTCCACCGGCAAGGGGCGCAGGGTTATGGGGCGAAAGTAGCCTACCGGGTAACCGTCGCGACGCAGGGCCCGCACCGCGCTTTTGGCCGCGCGGGAGACCACGCCGTGGCTCATGACCAGGAGCTGGGCTCCCTCCACCGCCTCCTCCTCAAATTCCACAACTTCCGGTATTATGGCCTCATAGGCCCGGGCCAAGCCCATAATCACCTCGTAAAGTTCTTCCTCGGTGTTGTAGGTGTTGCGGTAGTGTCCCGGCGGCCTGTCCACGCCCGGCACACCCGGCTTCCCCAGAAAAGGCTCGGCAGGCACCGGGCTTATGCCCCTCACCTCCGGGTCGTATATGACCAGAGGCTCGCGCATTTTGGCTTGATAGCCATCTCCCAGGACGAAGGTGGGAAAGCGGTACTTCCAGGCAGTGTTGAAAGCCTTGATGACGTAATCGAAAAGCTCCTGGTTGCTGGCCGTGGAGTAGACGATGCGGAAGCCCTCACCGTTTCCTCCCAAAGTAGTGAGGGTGACCTCCTGCTGGGAGTAGATCACCGTACCCGTGGAGGGGCCGCCCCGCTGCATGATGATTACCACCACCGGCAGGCGCATCATTTCCGCCATGGCCATGGGCTCCTGCATGAGCACGTTCCCCGGCCCGGCGGTAGCAGTGAAGGCCCGCCTTCCCCCCATGACCCCTCCTATGGTGGTAAAGCCAGCGGAGAGCTCGTCCTCCGTCTGCAAGAACATCCGGCCGTATTTGGGGGCCAACCTGGTCCAGTAGTGCATGATTTCGTTCTGCGGGGTGATGGGGTAGCCGTACATGATTTCGGCTCCTGCCGCTAAAGCCGCCCAGGCCACCACCTCGTTACCGGTCATGAAAACCTTCTTCTCACCCTCTATGGGCTTCTCCACAGATTCCACCTCCTACCAAAAGCCGCGCGGCATAAAACGTTTTAAGGGGCGTACCGGATGGCCCATGCAGTCCCGCGGTCCGATGAGGCGCGCTATTTCCTCCAGAGCGGAAGTGGCCACCACCGGGATACCTAAAATGCGGGCTGCTTCGGCAACCAGCCGTGCCCCTCGCTGCACCGTTTCCACATCAGTTTCGCTGCCCAGATGGGTGTTGTTGATAAGGCCGTCTACCCTTCCCAGACTGCGCACATGTTCCACTATCTCTTCCACCGTGGAGGTCATGGGCTTGGCAGCGTTGATTACCGCCAGCACCTTGAGGTCGGGGTCGGTGTCGAAGCCCTCCAGCAGGTTGAGCATTCTTGCCCCCCCGGCCCCGTAGCCCACATCGATGATAACGTCCCCTTCTCGCTTTAACGCCCACCTCGCGGCCGGATTGAGAAGGGTGCCCACCTCCCCGAAGCCCTCTACCGCCGCTCTTTCCCAAGCTAAAACTTCTAGGCCGTAGGATTCCAGTTCCTGCTTCAGAGGACGCAGAGTCCAGAAGGGCTCCACCACGTCCAGGTCCACCAGCGTTACCCGGCGCCCCTCCCGGACCAGCATAAGGGCTCGGTTGATCGCGTTTTCGCTTTTGCCGCTGCCGTACTCACCTACGTAGGCTTCCACTATACGTATGTAGGTCCACTCCCTGGCACAGGGGAAGAGCGAAATTTATATCCATAGTATTGCAAAGAAAGGTTAAGATCAAGCTCTAAATCCGGCCAGGGCAAGAAGGGTGAGCAGCAAAACTCCTCCCACGGGATAAAGGCCGGCAGCCAGAGCGGTCAAGGGGTTAAGGGCAATGTGGAAGTGAAAAAGCTCCCCTACCAGATTGATGAGTCCTAAGAGGCAGGTTCCCACCACCATAGCCCAGAGAAGACGCAGGACCAGACGCAGGGGGGCCAAAAGCACACTTCCCATAAGGTAAAGGCCCAAAAGCCCCAGGCATATGAAGAAGACCGCCTTCCACTCCATATCCTTTCACCTTCCCGGCCCAACTTGTCCCCCTTAAAATCTATACCCTGGCCCCTCCCCCTTCAGAACTCTTTTCTCCCCTCTAGGGCCCGAGAAATGGTCTCCTCATCCGCCAGTTCTATTTCCGCCCCCACCGGCAGACCGTAGGCCAGTCGGCTCACCTTAACACCTAGGGGCTTAAGCAGCCGCTTCAGATAAAGGGCCGTAGCTTCTCCCTCGGTGGTGGAACTGGTGGCTATAATCACCTCTTTAACTTCCCCCTCGTGCAGCCGGAGGACGAGCTCCTGCAGGCGCAACTTATCGGGGCCAACACCGTCGAGGGGGGAGAGAACCCCGTGCAGCACGTGGTAGACCCCTTTGAAGCACCCGGCCCGCTCTATGGCCGCCACATCGCGGGGCATCTCCACCACGCAAAGGACCCCCTTGTCCCGGCGCGCATCGCTGCAGATGGAGCAAGGATCGGTGTCGGTGAAGTTGCCGCAAACGGAGCAGTAAAAGGTTTTCTCCCGAGCTTCCCTTATGGCCTCGGCCAGGCGCAAAGCCTCTTCCGGCGGGGCGCTTAGAAGGTAAAAAGCTAGCCGCTGCGCCGTCCGGGAACCGATGCCGGGAAGGCGCTTGAACTCCTCTATCAATCTGGCAACCGGGCGAGGGTAGCTCAAAGAAATTGAACCTCCCTGTTAAAACAAGCCGGGGATGCCCAGCCCGCCCGTCAGGCGCCCCATTTCCTGCGCCACCATCTCGCGCGCCTGCCGCAGGGCTTCGTTAACCGCAGCCAGGATCATATCCTGCAACAGCTCCACTTCTTCCGGATCCACCGCCTCGGGCTTGATCTCCAAAGAAACCAACTCCTGGCGCCCGTTGACCACCGCCCTCACCATGCCGCCACCGGCAGTAGCCTCCGTGGTGCGGTTACCCAGCTCCTCCTGAAGCTTGGCCAACTCCGCCTGCAGTTTTTGCACCTGACGCATCATCTTCCCCCAGTCCAAATTCCTCACCTCTTTTAAACGTTGGTTAGACGATCTCCACTTCCCAATCGCCGCCGAAACGCCGGGACAAGGCCTCGACCAGGAGGGCCTGGTTCTCCGGTCGGCTCAAGGTGCTGCGCACATACCCGTCCTCTGCCGCCAGCTTAAGTTTTCTCCCCTCTAATCCCACTACATTGACCAAACACAGCTGCCCGAAGAGACGAGGGCTGACCTCTTTGACGAACTGAAGGATGTCGGGCCACAGAGCCTTGACCCTCCCCAGAGAAGGGGGGCGTTCTTCCTCCGCAGATAGGAGACGAATGAGGGCCAACTCCAAAGTGAGGCCTTTAAGCGGACTTAGGCGCATGTCAGCCAGAGTCTGGTGCAAAGCGGTAAGGGAGCGTAGAAGCCAGGAAGGTACCTTTTTTTCCTCCCTCAGGTGGCGGAGAGCCTCCTCGCGCAGGCGCAAGATGAGGTCGCGCACGAAGAGGTTGAGATCCTTGCCCCCCTCCTCGATCTCAGATACCAGGCGCAAAGCGCCAGCCAATTCCCCCTTTTGCAGGTAGACCGTCATCTCCTCCAGGGTCTGGGAAGGGACCTTCCCCAAGAGATCGGCCACGTCGATCGCCCGGAGCTCCCCTTCAGCCCAGGCCAAAGCCTGATCCAGCAGGCTTAAAGCATCCCGCATGCTCCCCTCCGCCGCCTGGGCCAGCAAGCGCAAGGCCTCTCTCTCCACCTTCACTGGGAAGGTCTCGGCCACCCGGGCTAGATGCTCCTCAATGAGGGCGGTGGGGAGGCGACGGAAATCAAAGCGTTGACAGCGCGAGAGGATGGTAATCGGCATCTTGTGCGGCTCGGTGGTAGCCAGGATGAAGACTACCTGGGGAGGGGGTTCCTCCAGGGTTTTCAAAAGAGCGTTGGCCGCCTCCGAGGTGAGCATGTGAGCCTCGTCGATGATGTAGACCTTGTAGCGGGAGTGCACCGGGGAGAGCCGCACCCGCTCCCTCAGCTCTCGCATTTCGTCTATACCCCGCCGGGAAGCAGCGTCGATCTCCAGGACATCCAAAGAGGTACCCTCTATGATGGAGAGGCACTGGGAACAGGCGTCGCAGGGGTTAGGCGTGGGACCTTGCAGGCAGTTAAGGGCCTTGGCCAGGATCCGGGCCGTGCTGGTCTTTCCCGTGCCCCGCGGGCCGGCAAAGAGGTAGGCGTGGGCGATCCTGCCCATGGCCAGGGCGTTCCTCAAGGTGCGGGTGACATGGGCCTGGCCGACCACTTGGGCGAATTGCTGGGGGCGCCAAGCGCGATAGAGGGCTTGTTCTTCGGCCACTTGCAGTCCCTCCGGATCCTAGCCAAAAATAAAAGCGCTTTACGCGCTTCCTCCCACCCACAAATACGAACTAAGCTTGGCCGTGCACCTGCCGTTGAACGCCGGTCTCCGGTCGACGCCGGCCGTAGGTGACTCGGGCCAGGCACCCTCGCGGCACCCGGAGGATTTCCCTTAGTGCTGCTTCCGTCAGGACCTGACACGGTTCGGGAAGCTCCGTCGCGCGAGACCCAGCCTTCTTCGCCCCTTGCGGCGGCCGTACCACAAACCGGGCCCGCGGGCAGGAATTCGACCCCGCTATAGCGGATTGCGGGTACAGGGCACCGCTACCTCCCCGTCTAGCACGGCCAAGATTGGTCCGTATTTTAAGAATAAATGGCGGAGAGAGTGGGATTCGAACCCACGAGGCAGGTTTTAGCCTGCCTACTCGCTCTCCAGGCGAGCGCCTTAGTCCACTCGGCCATCTCTCCGCGTGTTACCCATTTTGATATTTCTTGGCGGAGAGAGTGGGATTCGAACCCACGAGGCGGGTTTTGCCCGCCTACTCGATTTCGAGTCGAGCGCCTTAGTCCACTCGGCCATCTCTCCGCTCCGCGCGCAACTCCTGGAAGAAGCGCCTGAGCAGAGCACCGCTCTCTTCCGCCAGCACTCCGCCCACTACTTCCACCTGGTGGTTGAAGCGAGGATCGCGCAACAGATCGACTACCGATCCCGCCGCTCCCGCCTTTGGGTCGAAAGCCCCGAAGACAACCCGCTTCACCCGGAACTGTATCAAGGCACCCGCGCACATAGGACAGGGTTCTAGCGTGGTGTAAAGCGTCACTTCCTCCAGGCGCCAGTCCCCTATCTTTTTCGCCGCCTCGCGCAAGGCCAAGATTTCAGCATGAGCGGTAGCGTCTTTCAAGGTTTCACGCAGGTTATGCCCTCGCCCGATAATTTCTCCGTTGAGAACCGCCACCGCGCCTACCGGAACCTCACCAAGCGCGTAGGCCTTTTCTGCCTCGCCGAGCGCCTCACGCATGAAGCGCTCGTGCTGGTCCTTCTCTTCGGTGGTCATGTGCGCCACTTAGTATGGTGCGCCCGGAGGGATTCGAACCCCCGACCTGCGGCTTAGGAGGCCACCGCTCTATCCTCCTGAGCTACGGGCGCCTGTTGAAGTCTCGATTAAATTTATGGCGCGCCCGGAGGGACTCGAACCCCCAACACCCAGATCCGTAGTCTGGTGCTCTATCCATTGAGCTACGGGCGCGTATGGCGGAGAGAGCGGGATTCGAACCCGCGGTAGAGGGTTTTTAGCCCTCTACAGCCGCTTAGCAGGCGACCGCCTTCGACCACTCGGCCATCTCTCCTACTGGCAACCCCTTGCCGCCCCCCGCACTCTTACCTGGCGGAGGGGGTGGGATTCGAACCCACGGAGCCCGCGAGGGGCTCAGCGGTTTTCAAGACCGCCTCCTTAAACCGCTCGGACACCCCTCCCATGCAAGATCTACTATAGCACAGCTTCTTTGCCGCTGTCAACGCACCGCGACCGGCAGAAAAAGGAGATTTTAACCGAAAAAGGAGTGGCAGACGATCATCTGCTCCCGGCGCACCCCTACGCCCACCAAAGCTACCGGTACCCCGGTGAGTTCCTCTATTCTCTCCAAATAGCGCCGGGCGTTGACCGGCAGGTCTTCCAACCGGCGCGCTCCACTTATATCGTCCGCCCAACCGGGCAGCTCTTCGTACAGAGGCTGGCAAGAGCGGAGCACCTCCAAACTGGCCGGAAACTCCCGGAGTTCCTCCCCTTTGTAGCGGTAGCCGTAGCAGATCTTAACCGAGGGGAGCCCGGTGAGGACGTCGAGCTTGGTTATGCAGAGGTGGGTAAGCCCGTTCACCCGAGCTGCGTAGCGCACGATGACAGCATCGAACCAGCCGCAGCGCCGCGGCCTCCCGGTGGTGGTGCCGAACTCCCTCCCCCGCCTCCTTATCTCCTCCCCCAAATCCCCCGGCAGCTCGGTGGGAAAGGGACCTTCGCCCACGCGGGTAGTGTAAGCCTTAGCCACTCCCACCACGTAGTCGATGGCGCGCGGTCCCACCCCGGCTCCGATGCAGACCCCGCCGGCCGTGGGATGGGAAGAGGTAACAAAGGGGTAGGTGCCGTGATCGAGGTCGAGCAGGGTTCCCTGTGCCCCCTCAAAAAGCACGTGCCTGCCTTCGGCGATGGCCCGGTTGATGACGAGGCTGGTGTCGGCGACGTAAGGGCGCAGCTTTTCGGCGTAACCCTGGTACTCTCGATACACTTCCTCGTAGGAAAGGCCTTCCTTGCCGTAGACGTGCCGGAGGACGGCATTTTTGTAGGCTATGTTTTCCGCCAGGAGCTGGGGGAAATCCTCCCCCAAAAGGTCTATCACCCGCAGGCCCGTGCGGGCCGCCTTATCGGTGTAAGCAGGCCCTATGCCCCGGCGGGTGGTGCCCAGGCAGCCCTTCCCCCTGCGCTCCTCCTCTGCCGCGTCCAGCAGGCGGTGGTAGGGGAGGATTAAATGGGCTCGCTCGCTGACGAGCAGCCTGGCCAGGGTTACCCCCCGGCGGGTAAGGGTCTCGATCTCATTGAAAAGTACGGCTGGGTCGATCACCACACCGTTGCCTATGATGCAAGTCTTATCGGGGTAGAGGATACCAGAGGGAAGCAGGTGTAGGCGAAATTCTTCCTCCCCTACCACCACCGTGTGTCCCGCGTTATTCCCTCCCTGGTAGCGCACGACGAGATCGGCGCGGGCCGCGAGAAAGTCGGTCACCTTCCCCTTTCCCTCATCCCCCCATTGCACTCCCACCAGTGCCACTGTCGCCAAAATAGTTCACCTCCCAAAGCGCCGCAATATCTCCCGGGCAACTACCACGCCGGACGCCGAGGCCTGCACCAGGCCCCGCGTTATCCCAGCTCCATCGCCGACCGCGAAAAGGTTCTTTATCTGGGTCTCGAGTTGGGGCGTGAGCTTGAGGCGCGAAGAGTAGAACTTGACCTCCGCGCCGTAAAGCAAAGTGTCGCGTGAGAAAACTCCTGGCGCCAACTTGTCCAGAGCCTCCAGCATCTCCACTATACCCACCAGGTGCCGGTAGGGCAGGACTAGGCTTAAATCTCCCGGCGTGGCCAGGGCGAGGGTAGGACGCACCAACCCCTTGGCCAGACGCTCGGGCGTGCTGCGCCTCCCCGCCAGAAGGTCTCCCAGCCGCTGCACGATAACTCCGTTGCCCAAAAGGTTGGCCAGGCTAGCTATGTGGCGGCCGTAGGCGATAGGTTCTTTAAAAGGTTCGGTAAAACTCTTACTTACCAGCACTGCGAAGTTGGTATTTTCCGTCTTGCGGTAGGCGTGCGCATGCCCGTTGACGGTTACCACCCCATCGGCGTTTTCCACCACCACTTCGCCGTAGGGGTTCATGCAGAAGGTACGCACTTTGTCTTCAAAAGTGCGGGAGTAGTAGATGCACTTGAACTCGTAGAAAAGGCGGGTCAGCGGTTCCATGACCACCGCTGGTACCTCCACACGCACCCCTATATCCACGGGGTTGACCGCCATTTCCAGGCGCAGGCGCTTAGCCTCATGCCGCAACCAGTTGGCGCCTTCCCGTCCCGGCGCTACCACCACCCAACGGGCGGTCAGCACCTGGCCGTCGGCCAGCTTAACCCCGCGGATCTGCCGCCGGGAAGTTAGCAGAGCCTTAACCTCGCACCCCATTTTGATATCCACTTTTGCTTGAAGATAGTCGCGCATGCGGGCCAGAATCTCCGAGCACCTGCCGGTCCCAAGGTGCCGGATGGGCACCTGAATCACCCGCAGGCCAGCGAAAACCGCCCGGCGCATAACCTCTTCGTACTCCGCTTCCCGCCCTACGCCGTAAATTTCATCGGGAGCTCCGAACTCCCGGTAGATACTGTCCACGTAGGAGATGAGCTCTTCCAGCTTTTCCCTCCCCAGATATTCGTCCAGGACTCCACCCACCTCGGGGGAGAGGGTGAGTTTGCCATCGCTGAAAGCTCCCGCCCCGCCCCAACCGCACATGATGGAGCAAGTGGGGCAGTGACGGCAGAAGTCCCCCCTAGCGTGGGCGGGGCAGAAGCGCCGGTTAAGGTCGGGCCCCTTGTCCAGAAGAGCTACCTTGAGCCGAGCCTCTTGCCGCACCAATTCCAGAGCGGTGAAAATACCCGCCGGCCCCGCTCCCACTATCAGAACGTCGTAATCCCGGTAAGCCAAGTCTTTCCCCCTCGAGTCCTAAGAATAGTTAGAAATCAAAGTCCTTGGCCAGCGTCACGAAACAGGTGTACTCCCTTAAGAAGGCCAGTTCCGCCGTGCCCGTAGGGCCGTTGCGCTGTTTGGCCACGATAATCTCCGCCACCCCCGGCTTATCCGTGTCGGGCCGGTAGTAGTCCTCCCGGTAGATGAACATGACCACGTCCGCGTCCTGTTCCAGGCTCCCGCTCTCCCGCAGGTCGGATAGCTGCGGGCGCTTGTCCTGCCGGGTTTCCGGAGCGCGGCTGAGCTGGCTCAAGGCCAAAACCGGGCAGTTGAGCTCTTTGGCCAGGTGCTTCAAGCTGCGGGAGACAAAAGCTATCTCCTGCTGGCGGTTCTCCATCCGCCGGGGGGGTTGAACGAGCTGCAGGTAATCCACCACCACTAGCCCCAAGCCCCCCGCCTGAGCTTTGAGTCGCCGCGCCCGCGCCCGCAAATCCCGTACCGAGAGGCCGGGCGTGTCGTCGATGTAAAGCGGCAAGGGGGCTAGGCGCGCTGCCGCCTGAGAGAGCCTCACCCAGTCTTCGTCGGTAAACTCCGCCGTTCGCACCCGCCGGTGATCCACCCGCGCCTCCGCCGCCAAGAGCCGCTGGATGAGTTGCTCCCGCGACATCTCCAAGCTAAAAAAGCCTACCGGCAAAGCCACCTCCCGCGCCACATTAAGACTTATGGAAAGAGCCAAGCTGGTCTTGCCCATGCCGGGACGAGAAGCCAGAATGATCAGGTCTTGCGGCCAGAGTCCTGAGAGCAGACCGTCCAACTCTTCAAAGCCCGTGGGGAGACCCAGCTTCTTTCCCCGGTAGCGGTAGGACTCTTCCAGGTGCTGCAGTACCGCTTCCAGCACCTCGCTCAAAGCCACGAAGGAAGACTCGACTTCAGCCGCCGAAAGCTCGGCAAGCCAGCGCTCCGCCTCCGAAAGGAGCTGCCGGGCATCGCCCGCCTCCTCCAGCCCTAGATCCCGGATGCGGGTAGCCACCTCTACCAGGCTGCGCAGGAGCGCCTTATCTCTTACAAGCTTGGCGTAGTGCTCCGCGTGCGCCGCCGTGGGCACCACGTCCACGAGGCTAGCTACGTACGCCGCCCCGCCCGCTTTCTCCAGCTTCCCTTCCCGCCGCAAGTGCTCGGTGACCGTGATGAGGTCGATGGGCAGCGACTTTTCCTCGAGCTCGAGCATGGCCTCGTATATGGCCCGGTGCGCTTCTTCGTAAAAGTCTTCCGGTCGCACAAGCTCCTCCACCCGCGACAGCGTCTCCGGGTCGAGGAAGATGGAACCCAGAAGCGCCTGCTCTGCCGAGACGTTCTGGGGAAGCTGAGCCAAAAGACCTCACCACCTTACGCAGGTACCACCTCTACCTTGACCCTTCCCACTACGCCGGCGGCCAGCCGGACTTCCACTATGTAAGTTCCTATCTCCTTGATGGGGCTTTCCAGCATCACCAGCTTCTTGTCGATTTCCACTCCCAACTCCCGGGCTATGGCGGCCGCTATTTCTTTGGCGGTCACCGCGCCGAAGAGTTTCCCCCCCTCGCCAGCCCGGACCTTGAGGGTGAGGGTGGTGGCGGAAAGCCGGTCGGCCAGCTTCTTCGCCGCCTCCAGCTTGGCTGCTTCCGCCTTCGCTTTCTGCTCCATCCGGCGCCGGAGCTCCGCCATCTTCTTCTCGTCGGCCGGCTCCGCTAGGCGCCGAGGAATGAGGTAGTTACGGGCGTAGCCCTCGGCCACGTTCACCACCTCGCCGGCCTTGCCCAGAGAAGGAACATCTTTAAGGAGGATTACCCGCATCGGAGCAAACTTCCCTCCCCTCCAGAAAAAAAGCGGGGTGCTTCCTCACCCCGTCAGAGCTTCCCGGAGACCAGCACCTTTCTTTGAGGGCCAACACTTTATTCGCTCACGAAGGGCAAGAGGGCCATGATCCGAGCCCGCTTTATGGCCACCGTGAGCATGCGCTGGTGGCGCGCACAGTTACCCGTTATCCGCCGGGGGAGGATCTTGCCCCGGTCGGAGATGAACTTCTTCAAACGGTTGACATCCTTATAGTCCACCTTATCTATCTTTTCCACGCAGAAGCTGCAAATGCGCTTCTTGCGCCGCGAGCGCCTGTCCTTCTTCACCTTTGAACCTCCTTTGGTTTAAAACGGTATGTCGTCGTCGGAGAAGTCTATAACTTCTGCCATATCCAAGTCTTCCTTAGAAGTGTCGGGCGAGCCCGACTCTTTCCCGGCATCTTTAGGCCGATCCAGGAAGCGCACGTTCTCCGCCACCACTTCGGCCGCGCGGCGCCTTATCCCCTGGCTGTCGTCGTAAGAGCGGATCTGCAACCGTCCCTCCACCGCCACCAGCCTTCCTCGCGTCAGGTTGCGATGGCAGACCTCCGCCAGCCCTGACCACACCACCACATCGATGAAGTCCGCCCGCCGCTCCCCCTGCCGGTTGCTTCCCGGCCGATCAACGGCAACCGTGAAGCTCCCCACGGGCGTTCCTGTGGGAGTGTAGCGCAGCTCGGGATCGCGCACCAGCCGGCCTATCAAGATAACCCGGTTAAGCACGGCAAAAACCTCCTACTCATCCTCCCGGACAATGATGTGGCGGAGGACGTCCCCGGTGATCTTAAATACCCGGTCGAGCTCCTGCACTACGGGCGGCTCGGCCTGAAAGCGCATGACTACGTACTGGCCTTCCCGCTCCTTCTCGATCGGGTACGCCAACCGCCGCTTCCCCCAGCGGTCTATGCTCACCACTGTGCCGCCCCCGTCTTCTACTATCTTCTTAAACTTTTCTATCACTGCCTCTAGGGCTTCTCCTTCCACCTGGGGGCGCACAATGTACATAGTCTCGTAAGCCCGCATCTTTTCACCTCCCCTCGGTCTCAAGCGGCCCCGGTTCCCAGCACCGGAGCAGGGAAGCCGTTGTTATCTTACCACACGGTAGGGGCGGGAGCAAGAGAGGGTCAAGAGGTATAACTAGGACCCTCCGCCGACCGCAGAAGGCGCAGAACCTTCTCCCGGGGGAGGAGGACTGTTCGCCCGCAGCCGCAACACCTGAGGCGCACGTCCACCCCGGTTTTTAAGACCTCCCACACCTCGCTCCCGCAAGGATGGGGCTTCTTCAAGCGCAGCCGCATCCCCACCTCCAGCTTCACCACACAAGCATGCCCCCCTGGCGCAACACCGGCGAGAAGGCCTTGACCGCCTGCCAGAACCCTTGGTAGTAAGGGGCCAACTGGCTGGCAGCCAGCACCTCGGCCAAGGGATTAACAGCGTGAGGAGGCAAAGAAACCTCCGCCACTTTCTGTACTAGGAAGAAAACTATGGCGCTGAAAAGAAATCCCCATAAGGCCCCTAAGAATAACCCTGCGGCTCGATCTATCAAAGGGAAACCCAAGGGCTTCACCAGGCTGGTAAGTGCGGTGGCGGAAAAGAAGAAGATCCTCTCGGCCAGTAAGAAAAGGAATAAGAAGCAAACCCCCCCGACCACCGTCGCCGCCAGCCGGTAAGCCATCTCTTCGGCGGGAAAAGCTCCCGCCCTGCCGCCGAGGTATTGCAGGATGGCGTGCGCCAACTGGGCGGTCAGGTGCCAGTTGCGGTCGAGGATATCGGCTAACCGAGAAGCGTAGCGGCTGGCGACCACGAAGCCCACCAAAACCGCCGCCATGTGCAGAAGGCTCAGGATCAAGCCCTGGCGCCATCCCTTCCAGGCTCCCGCTCCTATGAAAAGTAAGAGGACGAGATCAAGCCAGTTCATCTTAACCTCACCGCGCTTACCTTAACAAAGGGTCTTTTTCGTCGCCTCGCACCTTCCCTCCTCCCACCGAAGGAAAGATGAATGAAGAAAAAAAAGCTGGTCATAATGGAAGGGGGAGGTGACAAGCGGTGGAAGGAGTTCTCGACTTTACCCGCAACCGCGTGCTCAAAGCGCAGCCGCGCTTTCGCATACACTACGGCGCCCCCGACGCGTCCTCTCGGCTAGCGGGGGAGCTGGGCAGGTACTTGAAGCCCCTCCTTCGGCACAGCAGCATTCCCTTGGTCCTCCTTTGCATAGGAACCGATCGTTCTACGGGGGACGCCCTCGGGCCCCTGGTGGGAAGCCAAGTGGCGGCGGCCTCCTGCCCCCACTATCATGTCTACGGAACGCTGGCCGAACCGGTGCACGCCGCTAACCTGCAAAGCAAACTCGAGGAGATCTACGCCCGCCACCAGCGCCCCTTTATACTGGCAGTGGACGCCTCGCTGGGAAAGCCGGAGAGCGTGGGCTACATAAACGTGGGGGAAGGGCCTATTTTCCCCGGAGCGGGGGTGCACAAGAACCTTCCTCCGGTGGGGGACCTCCATATAACGGCAGTGGTTAACGTGGGGGGATTTCTGGAGTACCTGGTCTTGCAAAATACCCGCCTCAACCTGGTAATGCAGCAGGCGAAGGTGATAGCCGAAGCCCTCCTGCAGGCAGTATCTGCACCTTGTTTAAACCAGGCTGCCTTAGGGTGAAGCCTCCCCGTCCTGAAGGACGGGGCTTCCCGTTCCCTCAGGGCGAGGCGCCTCCGCTACGGTCCGTTCCCTTCATCCCGGCTGGAGGCGACCTTACGGCTTCATGGGAAGATACCTACGCTGTATTTGCGGCGCGTACAAGGAGGAGTTCCTTTATCTTTTTGCGGCGCAAGTTTTTACTATACCAGTACTTTCCCGCTAACGCTGAGAGCTCCGCATCGGAGAAACGTTCCCCGATATTTATTGCTCCCACCACGTCAGCGTCTGCTGCAAAACCGCAGCGCTGACAGCGGAATTCGCGCCCCTGCCGGTTTTCCTTGTCCACCCAACCGCATATGGGACAGGTCTGGCTCGTGTATTCCGGAGGTACGAAGGCCACGCGACCACCCAGCCACTCCAAATCCCGCTTCAGGTGGTCTTGAAGCTCGCCCCGGGCCCAAACCCTGAGGTCGAACCTCGCCCGTGAACTCCGCCTGACCCCTTCGGCAGTCATCTCAGACAGGTCTTCCATAACCACAAGCACACGTTCGGGATTGGGGCCCAGCAGGGTCAGAAACTGGTTGACCACCCGGCCTATCTCAGTGGACACAGCGGCTTTTATACGTCTCCGCAGTTCCACCCAACGGTGGTCCGAAAGGTGTCTGTCGTACTCGGCAATTTTCCGCTCCAGCCTGCGGCGCGTTTCCGGGTTTTTGGTGATCGACAGCCGCTTTTCGGCCCTTTGCCTGAGGTTCCGGATTTTGTTGCGCGTCTCCTGGAGTCGCAGGTATTCGTCGTACAGCTTTCCGGCAATTTCTTTGAAGCTCTTTCCGAGCTTCAAACCGTTGCTCAAGTTGAGAAGTGTGTTCATCCCGATGTCGCATCCTAGCACGGCTTCAGGTTCGCCTTTGGGCTCCACCCTCGGCTTGGCCACCGGCACGGAAAGACGTATGTGGCGGCCCCGAATTACCAACTGCGCCTTGCGGGCCGTGCTCTTCAACCAACCCGGAAAAAGGGAGTCCAGGAGCCTCCTCTTGTCGGCTGTTAGACAGAGTGGTACGGCAATACGCCGGTGGGGCACCGCAGTGGTCACCCAGGCCCACAGGTTGAACTCTTTCGTCCCGCGGGCTTCTTCGAGTGTGAAGACCCGGCAGTCGAGCTGTATCACGCCGCCCTTGAAGACCGGCATGCGCCAGTTCTCCCTTATTTCCCGGAACTTAGAGGCGATGAACTCCGCTATTCCTGCTCTAGCTTGCGGCGAAAGTGAATCATAAGCTTCCGCCACCTTCCGGAGTTGCTCGCTTTTCGAAGCCCGCCACTTCGCAACCACGTCCTCTGCTTCGGCCAGCCCGTTCACAAACCGGTGGAATAAGGTGGCATTCCGGACAAACACGGCACAGACCAACCGGTATTCTAGGGACAGGTTTCCGTCCTTCCACACATCGGAGGCGATCTTGTCCTGCACGGCCAGATAGTGTTCCCGCAGGATGTCCAGCATACGGTTTCCCGCTATCTGGATGTAGGCCGACGGCAGAGGCGTTTCCAGCGGCCTCGCCAAAGCCTCCTTTTGCATGAGGGTGGTGGCCGTACCCCTCAGAATCCTTTCAATCAGCTCTGTCCGGTTGTACCAGCGCCCGATCCACTCGTTGACCGCCCGGGTGTGGAGTTGGTCAAGTTCGTACAGAGCGTCCAGCTTGGCTTTGTTGACCAGCTTCTTCGGCACGGTGATGTGTACTGACCGGAAAAGCTCATTCCCGGTCAACTTCGTCTTTTTTACCAAAAAGTCCGCCGCTGAAGGCCCCGGCTTTTAAGCCTGGGGATGAAAGCGGCCTCAGATTGTGCTACAATGGGAGCATGAAACGCACCAACGTCGTCCGGGTTCTTCCGGATAAACAGCAAAAGCGAGTCCTGGAGACCATCGGGGATCGCTGCGCCGCCCTCTACAACGCCGTGACGTACAGGTGCAGGCAGGCGTTCTTCAAAGGAGAACCCGTGCCCTCCTACGAGGCCCTGTGCTCCGAGTTCAAGGAGCACCCGGCGTACAAAGCCCTGCCCGCCCACATAGGGCAGGAGGTCATCAAGAAAGCAAGGAAGGCGTGGTACTCCTACTTCGCCTGCCTGAGACTGTACCGTAAGGGCGATATGTCAAGGCCGCCGCGCATACCCCGCTACTGGAAGGACCGCCGCACGGGGAAGCGCATATTCCGCGTCATCCCCGTCAAGGCGCCCACCTCCTACTCCCTGGACTCCCGCACCCTTTCCCTCACACTGCCGCGGGACCTCCGGAAGAGGCAGGGAGACCGCTTGGTCCTGCGCACGAAAGGGCTCTTGCGCTTCCACGGCCAACCTAAGACCCTGGAACTCAAGTACGACCCCGTAAAGAAGCGCTGGTACGCCCACCAGGTGGTGGAGGTGCCAGAACCGAGAAGGCCAGCCTGGCCTGAAAAGTACGCCGCCTGCGATTTGGGTGCGAGGGTCCTGGTCGCCCTGGCCGTCGAAGGGCTCGACCGCCAGATCCTCTTCTCCGCCCGGGAGGTCATCAAGGACTTCCTCTACTGGACCAGGCAAATTGCAAGGGAGCAGTCGAGGCTCAACCGGGCGGGAAGGAAAACCTCCAGGAAGTTAAGGAGGCTTTATCAGCTCCGCGCCCGCAGGCTGAGACACGCCTTTGTAGCCCTGGCCGCAGAGATTGCCCGTGTCTTGAAGCGGCACCGGGTGACCACGCTGTTCCTTGAGGACCTGACGGGCATCCGGGAGGACATGGACTTCGGGCCGAAGAACTGGCCGGTGCACAACTTCTGGGCCTTCCGCATGTTAAGGAACCTCATCGAGGCCGCCTGCATCCGGGTCGGGATAAGAGTCGAGCCTGTCGAGCCGGAAGGGACTTCCTCCAGGTGCGCCGTCTGCGGGCATCCTGTCAGGCGGCCCGTCCGGCATAAAGCTGTGTGCGAGGAGTGCGGCCGCGTGTGGCACGCAGACGCCAACGCGGCGTTAAACATACTCCTTCAGGGCTCCTCGAAGGAGCACGGGGCGGAGGCCACGCCCCAGAAGCCGCTTGCCCTCCGGTGGAACCGCCACCGGTGGGTAGGCCGCTTCGAACCTGCCGCCGGTACGCTTAAAGCGGCGAGCGGTAGCCGGATGGCGGCTTAAAGCCGCCTGAAGGAATCCCTGGGCTTTAGCCCTGGGGAGGGAGTCAACTGACCGGTTGAGGCGATAAAGTAACTCGGGCTCCAGAAGTGTTTGGCCCAAAGGCACTCCCTGAGCTCCGGGAATTCTTTTCGCAGGAGCCGGGAGGATACTCCCTCAAGGCTGTTCACAAACTTCGACACCTGGAGTTGCGGCTTTCCCGCAAAAAGAATGTGAATATGGTCCAGAGCGGTTTCCTGTTCGATTATTTCTACGCCAAAACGTTCTGCAATGTGGTACACGATTTCTTTGAGCCTCTCCGCTACCGGACCTTTCAACACCTTGCGGCGGTACTTCACGCAGAAAACCAGGTGGAACTGAATTGAGTAGACGGCATGAGCACCCTTGTCGTAACGGTACTTCATGTCTCCATGGTACTACAGAACCAACAAAAAAAATCAAGGCCGCCTTTCATCTCCTCCCTGAAGGGAGGAGACTTCCCGGCGGTTTTAGTTAAAAATTTAAAGGCCCGAAGTCCGGGGCCTTTGAAATTTCTTTACGCTATCCACGCCTCTTATTTTGGCTTTCACCATCCTCAAGCTCAGCTTGCAGCCCCCACCTTAAGGTGCGGGGAGGAAAGCGCCGCAACCTTAAACTTTTCGTACCGCCAGCCGTCAAAACGCTGGATGAGCTTAAAACAGCGAAGCCGAAGTAGAGCTTCTTTCCCGAACGCTGCTCCCTGGGAAAGCCGTGCCGGTCGAGGTTCGCCATCTGCCTCGTCCCGCGCCCCGCAGCCAAGGCGACCTGCACGTATTCCACGGCGACTTCCAGCCCGTCGGGCACTTCCCCCACACAGCAGGCGTCGAAGGAGTGAGTCTTGAGGAGGAAGGCTTATGCTTCCTGTTTAGGGCCGAGCTCTTCCAGGAGGGCGATTACCTCCTCGTCGGTGGTCTGCTCGAAATTCTGGTAAAACTGCCCGACCGCCATAAAAAACTCGGGAGCGTAAAGACAGACCAACTCGTCTACCTCCGGGCGCAGGAAGGACAGGGTGTCGGGAGGAGCCACCGGGACGGCTAGGATGATCTCCCGGGGAGAAGCTCTTTTGAGCGAGCGCAGCGCTGCCAGGATGGTAAACCCGGTGGCTATGCCGTCGTCGGTGAGGATGATAGTCCGGTCACGCCAGGAAACGGGGGGAAGGGAGGCGCGGTAGCGCCTGAGCCGCCTTTCTACCTCTTCCAGCGCCTCCCGCACCAGCACCTCCTTTTCTTCCGGCGTCACCCTCAGTCGCCGCACCAGATCTTCGTTGAAGAGGGGGACGCCGTCCTGGGTCACCGCCCCTATGGCCAGCTCCGGGTTGCCGGGAGCTCCGATCTTGCGCGGGATGATCACATCCAGAGGAAGCTTTAGCTCCCGCGCTATCTCCGCCCCCACCACCACCCCGCCCCGGGGAATGGCCAGCACCAAACCCCTGGGGTAATCCCTTCCTTTAAGACGCGCCGCCAACTGCCTTCCCGCGTCTACCCGATCTACAAACAAGGATCTCAGCCCCCTTGCTTGGCTGCTGCCAGCACCTCTTCCTCTTCCTTCGCTAGTCTGACCTGAGGCGCACCTCCCTTTACCTCTTTGGCGTACATGCGCGCTTCGCGACGGCCGTAAAGCCCGGTGAGTATGAAGCCGTCCCCCTTACCATCTAGAAGAGCGGCGCTGAAACTTAACTCACCGCCCACATCGGCAAAGGCGTTGTAGCGCTTCAACACCGGCGTCCGCACGCATTTGCGCAGCTCCTCCGCCAACTCCTCTTGCCGCTTTTGCAGTTCCAGCAAAAGCTTTTTAGTCTCCTGGTAATCCTCGTTGAGCGCAGCCAGGCGGGAGACGAAATCGGGGTCGTCCAGTTGCTGCGCCAGTTGCCGCTGCAGGTTCAAGAGCCTTTGCAGGCGTCGGGTGCAAAGGAAGGAGACCAAGAGGGCGAGCAGGGCCAGGAATCCCAAGACGCCGCAAAGATAGGGTCCATAAGTCAGCCAGAACTCCATCACTTGCCCTTCACCTTCTGCCACCGAAGATTTTTAAAGCCCGTACCTTCTGCGCATGTCGCACAGCCGCTGGTAGGTAGGGGGATCCACGGCGGCCAGGAAATCTAGGTTAAGCCTCTCCAGGAACTCCTTTAGGGCCTTCCCGCGCACCATCCACTGGTAGTAGAAGCGCCCGCCGTGAAAGTAGGGGCCGTAAAGGCGCGAGCCAGGAACAACTGCCACCAGCCAGCGAAAGAGCGCCTCGTGCTTTCCGTGCATGCGCAGGGTTACTTGGGCTTGTCGGCCGTCGCCCCCGAAGTGACCCTCACCGATGAGCAGGCCGGTTATTACCCCCATGGCGAAGTCGTTCAAGCGATCCATCTGTTTCACCGTCAAGTTCCACGTGAAACTCCATTCGTCGTTTCCGTCAAGAAGCTAATGACCGCTTCCCGGCTGGGAAAAACGAGTTCCAACCGCCAAGAACGCCTGCCCGGCCGCAAGGAAACTTTAGCCCCCCAGGCTTGCGACCACACCGCCAGCCTTTCCTTCACCTCCGGATCCTCCGGTAAGGCGGGGGCGGGCGAGGAGCGGCGATGGCGCTTTATAGCTTCCTCTAGAGCTCGAACCGACATCCCCAGCTTAACCGCCTTGAGAGCAAAAAGCTCCTGCTCTTCCGCACCCGGGAGGGCCAGAAGAACTCGAGCATGACCCGCCGTCAACTGCCCCTCACGCAGGAGTTGCAGAACCAGGGGGGGAAGGTTGAGCAACCTTAGGGTGTTGGCCACTGCCGCCCGGCTCTTTCCCACCCGCCGTGCCACTTCTTCCTGAGTGAGGCCGAACTCCTCGATCAAGCGCCGATAAGCGGTGGCTTCTTCCAAGGGGTTCAACTCTCGGCGGTGCAGGTTTTCCACCAGGAGGGCACAGGCCGTGGCGAGATCGTCGTAGGAGCGCACCAGGGCAGGGATGGTCTCCCAGCCCAGCCTCTGGCAAGCCCGCCAGCGCCTCTCTCCCGCCACCAACTCGTAGCCCCCCTCCACCAGCCGCACTACTACCGGATGGAGCAGGCCGTACTCGGCAATAGAAGCGGCTAAGGCGTCCAACTCTTCTTCGTCCCATTCGGTGCGAGCCTGGCGCGGGTTGGGCCTAATTTCCACCATTCTGATCTGCCGGATTTCCTCCCCTGCCACCGTCACCGGGGGAATAAGGGCGTCCAGACCTCGGCCCAGGCCCCGCGGCTTAGGCACTTCCCATCACCTCCCGTGCCAACTCGAAATACGCTTCCGCACCTCGGCTGCGCGGGTCGTAAACGGCCACCGGCTTGCCGTGGCTGGGAGACTCACTTAAGCGCACATTTCGGGGGATGATCGTCCGGTAAACCTTGCCGCGGAAGTGCTTCTTAACTTCCTCCGCCACTTGAATGGAGAGGTTGGTGCGCCCGTCAAACATGGTGAGCAGGACCCCCTCGATCTCCAGGCGGGGGTTAAGACGCCGCTTAACCAACTGAATGGTATTCAGTAAGTGACCCAGTCCCTCCAAGGCATAATACTCGCACTGGATGGGGATGAGCACCCCGTCAGCCGCCACCAAGGCGTTCAGGGTGAGGATCCCCAGCGAGGGAGGGCAATCGATAAAAAGATAATCGTACCTGGAGCGGAGAGGCTCAAGCGCCCGGCGCAGCAACGACTCCCGCTCCGCCACGCCCACCAACTCCACTTCGGCTCCGGCCAGCTCAATACTTGCCGGTATGACCTCCAATCCTGACACCGATGGGCAAGGAAGCTTGGCTTCCTCTGCCGAGACCTCTCCCAGCAATACCTGGTAAAGGGTGCGAGAGAGCCTGGCCGGATTCAAGCCCAGTCCGCTGGTGGCGTTAGCCTGAGGATCGGCATCGACCACCAGTACCCGCCTTCCCAGCAGGGCTAGGCAAGTACCCAGGTTGACCACCGTGGTGGTCTTAGCCACCCCGCCTTTCTGGTTGGCCACGGCAATAACTTTACCCATGTTCTTCCGCCTCGAAATTTGTATTCCACGCTCGCGCCATCATTTCCTTCCAGGAGCACACTAAAGGGGCCGCTTCCGGGCCAGGCCGGGACGCCTGGGGTAAGGAGCAGGAGTAGGGGAGACCTTAAGCACCACCAGCAACTGCCGCTTCTCCCCGCCGGGCAAGGAGTAGTGCCAAACCTCGGATACCTCGCCCCCTAGCACAGACAAGGCACGGGCGGCTTCGGCCAGCTCCGCCTCCCCCCGTGGCCCTTTATAGGCCAGAAAAAGCCCTCCCAGGCGCGCGAAAGGGAGGGTATATTCGGCCAACTCTCGTAGGGGGGCCACGGCGCGGGCTACCACCCAAGCGAAGCTTTCGCGGTAGCCGGTCACCCTGCCGTACTCCTCCGCCCGGCCCCACACGGCTTGACAATTGGGCAGGGGGATATCCTCTATAGCCCGGCGCAAGAACTCCACCTTTTTGCGCGTGGCCTCCAGGAGGACGAACTTCACTTCTGGCAGGGCTAGAGCCAGCGGAATGCCCGGGAAGCCGGCGCCGCTTCCCACATCGATGCAGGGGCCTTCGGGAGGAGGGAGGTGGGCGAGGGGGGCCAAGGAATCGAGATAGTGGAGGATCGCCACTTCTTCCGCCCCACTTATCGCCGTCAAGCTGAAGCGCCTTCCCCAGAGGGAAAGGAGGGCAAAATGGCGCCCCATTTTCTCCCGCGCTCCAGGAGGAAGGGAAAGGCCAAAGGCAGCCAGCCCCGCCTCTAAAGCCGATAAAAACTTTTCTGATGCTCGCAAAACCTTTCTCCCCTCAAGTAAAAGGCCCCCCGCTTGGCGAGGGGCTGAGGATAAAGTGTCTTAAATCTTGAGAGAGCTTCATTTGCGCGGAGCGATGACAATCTTTCGGAAAGGCTCTTCGCCTTCGCTGAAGGTGTAGATGTCGTCACGTCCCTTGAGAGCCATGTGGATCACCCGCCGCTCCTGCGGGCTCATGGG
Source organism: Ammonifex thiophilus (assembly GCF_003368535.1). Classification (GTDB taxonomy): domain Bacteria; phylum Bacillota; class Desulfotomaculia; order Desulfotomaculales; family Ammonificaceae; genus Ammonifex; species Ammonifex thiophilus. The sequence goes on along the minus strand of NZ_QSLN01000001.1, from coordinate 97,788 downwards.
CTCGAGCACGATATTCCGACCCCGTTTCTTGGCCTTTTCGGCCAAGCGCAGAGCTAAAGCTCGCAGAGTCTCTTCCCGCTTCTTCCGGTAACCGCCCACATCAAGCAAAATCCGCTTCTTTACCGAAGAATTGCGGCAGGCCGCCAGCCCCAGCAGGTACTGCAGCGCGTTGAGGGTCTCCCCTCGACGCCCGATGAGCACACCCAGGTTTTCCCCCTCGACCTCCAGACTGACGCTCTCCCCATCCTCCTTTAGGTGGACTTTACCCTCCAGGGACATGACCCGCAAGATCTCTTCCAGCAAAGCCTTGGCCTTCTCACCGGGGGTGGGCTTCTTCACCACCCTCACCTTAGCCGGCCGGGAACCAAAAAGCCCCAGAATACCCCGGCTCGGCTCCTCCAGAACCTCTACCTCTACTTCTTCCTCACCAACACCCAACTCTGCCAACGCCGCCTTTACCGCTTCCTCCACCGTCTTACCGCTCTTTATCACTTCCTGCAAACTCACTCGCCCCCTTCCCGCCCGCGAGCAAGTGCCTGTTAAAAAAGTACTGCTGAACCACGCTTATGAGGTTGTAGACCACCCAGTAAAGGGCCAAACCGGCAGGCAAAGTGGCGCTTATCCAGAGGATCATGCCCGACATCAAGATCCCCATCATCCGCTGCTGTTGCTCCTGCCCCGCCGTCTGAGGAGTGATCTTCATCTGCCAGTAAGTGGTAATACCGGCTAACACAGGGAGAATGAAGTAAGGATCAGTGTGGCTGAGGCTTGGCACCCAGAGAAAGCGAGCGTGCTCCGCCACCGTGTAAGGGAAGCTCAAAAGGGCACGGTAAAGGGCAATGAGAATGGGAAGCTGGATAAGTAGAGGAAGACAACCCGCCATGGGGTTGACGTTGTGCTCACGGTAAAGCTCCATAAGCTTCTGCTGCAGCTTCTGTGGGTCCTGCTTGTACTTCTCCTGCAACTCCTTTATCTTAGGATGGAGCTGCTGCAGCGCCACCACCGAGCGCATCTGCCGGTAGTTAAGCGGGAGGAGAACCAAACGCACCAGGATGGTTAGCATAATAATGGCCAGGCCGTAGTTAGGTACTCCTATTGCCACTGTGACCTTGTAAAGCCACTCGAGCAGAGTGGCCATACCCGTTACCAGTTTGCTGAACAACTCGCCCAACGCTTTATATCCTCCTCTTCATCAAGGCACAGGATCGTATCCTCCAGGATTAAAAGGGTGACAGCGCAGCAACCGCCGCAAAGCTAGGACTGTACCCCGCCAGGCCCCGTAGCGGGCTATCGCCTCGTAAGCATAAGCTGAGCAGGTAGGGTAAAACCGACACCGCGGCGGCAGCCAAGGGGAAATGGCAACCTGATAAAATTTTATAACCGCGAGCAAAAGACCTTTCACTGGGGGCCACCCCTCCGCAAAGCCTCGCGCACATCTGCTTCTATTTCCCAGTAGGAAGCTTCTTCCGCCCCCTCCCGGCCCAGCAAGACGTAGTCGAACCCCGGCCGAAAGAGCTCCGGGTTAAGGCGGCACACCTCTCTCAAAAGCCGGCGCACTCGGTTCTTCTTTACCGCCGTCCTAACCTTTTTGCTCACGGCAAAGCCCAGACGGTAAAAGTCAAGCTCATTAGGGCGGAAGTAAACGACCACTCGCCGGCCGACCGCCCGGCGACCTTCACTGAAAACGGCGCTGAAATCGCTTCGGCTTAAAACTTTGCGCTTGTGCCGCACCTAGGTTAAACCGTCAGCCGCTTCCTTCCCTTAAGGCGACGCCGCTTCAGCACCCGGCGTCCACCCGGCGTGCGCATGCGCCTAAGGAAACCGTGTACCCGCTTGCGATGCTTCCTTTTAGGCTGATAGGTCCTCTTCAACCTTCCCACCCCCGCCACTCTGCAGAGATACAGGAAAATTATATCCCACCGTTTTTGAAAGGGTCAAGTTTATTACATTTTTTGGAAAAAGAATGGGCTGTTGATAACCTCCTGCCCCTCTGGTACGATAACAAAAAGACCGGCTTGCGCTTTTCCACAGGTTGTGGATAAAGTTGTGAACAAATTGCTGTGGAAATCCCGCAAAGGCCTTGGGGGGAAGAGGGTTGGTGGCTACCGAGCTCCAGCGGTGCTGGAAAGAGATACTGGCCAACTTGGAAAAGGTCGTGGCCAGACACTCCTTTGAGCATTGGCTCAAACCCCTCCGCCCGGTAGCCTGCGCGAACCAGACGGTGTACATAGCTGTCCCCAACCACTTCTCTAAAGACTGGCTTACGCAGCGCTACGCGCCGATCCTCAAGCAGGCCTTTAGCGAGGCTTTAGGAATGGATTTGGCCGTGAAGTTCATCCTGGCCGAGGAGGAACCACTTTATATCAACCTGGAGGCCAAAAACAACAGCAGCGCCGTTGTCACCCCGCCGCAACTCAATCCTAAATACACCTTCGAGAACTTCGTGGTAGGCAACTCCAACCGCTTTGCCCATGCGGCAGCACTGGCCGTGGCCGAGGCACCGGCGCGGGCCTACAACCCCCTCTTCATCTACGGCGGAGTTGGGCTGGGTAAGACCCACCTAATGCACGCTATAGGCCACCGTATCCTGAGCCGCCGACCGGACCTGAAGGTGGCCTACGTGACCACCGAGAAGTTCACCAACGAGATGATAGACGCCCTGCAGATGAACCGAACCCAACAGTTTCGCGAAAAGTATCGCAATGTGGATGTCCTGTTGATAGACGATATTCAGTTCTTAGCCGGCAAGGAAAGAACCCAAGAAGAATTTTTCCACACTTTCAACACCTTATACGAGGCGGCGCGCCAAATCGTCATATCCAGCGACCGTCCGCCTAAAGAGATACCCACCTTAGAGGAAAGGCTGCGCTCCCGCTTCGAGTGGGGACTTATCACCGATATCCAGCCCCCGGACTTTGAGACCCGGGTGGCCATCTTGCGTAAAAAAGCACAATTGGAGAACGTAGCCGTACCCGACGAAACCCTGCTCTTCATCGCCGACCGGATACAGTCCAACATTCGAGAATTGGAAGGAGCCTTCATTCGGGTGGTAGCTTTCGCCGCCCTCACCAACAGCCCCATAACCCCGGAAACGGCCGCCACTGTGCTAAAAGACGTCCTGCGCGCACCGCAAAAGAGAGAGATTACAGTAGAAACCATTCAAGAAGCGGTAGCCAAGTACTATAACCTTAAGCCGGAGGACTTGAGGGGGAAGAAACGCCACCGGGCGGTGGCCCTCCCCCGGCAAATAGCCATGTACCTCGCCCGCGAGCTTACCGATCTTTCCCTGCCAAAGATAGGAGAGTTCTTCGGTGGCCGCGACCACACTACTGTGCTACACGCCTACGAGAAGATCAGCGCCGCGTTGAAGGAGGATCTGAAGCTCCAAGGAGCTGTGAGCGAGTTGATTAACCGGATAAAAAACTCCGACTAAAATCAACAGGGCCAAAACCTTCAAACAAGCGGGGGCCACACGCTTTTCCACAAATCAACAGCTTCTACGAGGATTATTATGAAAGAACCGAAGCATCTAATAACACTCATGCTGATAGGAACAGCCGTGAAGGGGGAAGCAAGCCTTGCAGTTCACCATAAGCCAGGAGGATCTGGAAAGAGTCCTCAGCGTCTGTCTGCGCTGCATCCCCTCCAAGCCCTCTATGGCGCAGCTTGCCGGGATACTCTTTCGGAAAGAGGAGGGGGGGAGACTCACAGCCACCGCCACCGACCTCGACGTTCAGGTGAAGGTAGAGCTCCCCGCACTCCGCCCGGAGGGGGAAGGAGAGCTCTGGTTGCCGGCTAAAGAGGCCTTCGACCTGGTGCGCCGCCTACCGGAAGACTCCGTGATAGAGCTCAGACGGGCCGGTTCGAATCAGGTTCTACTGAGCTTCCCCGGCGGAGAGGCCCGCCTGGCTGGCATGGACCCCGCGGGGTTCCCTCTGATGGAGCAGAGCGTAGAAGAGGTCTCGGAGTTTCCGGGAGAGGGGGTGCTAGATGCCCTGCGTTACGTCCTTTACGCCGCAGCTCCGGACGACCTGCGCCCCATCTTTACCGGCGTGGAAATAAGTTATTCCCCCTCGGGAGAGCTGGCCTTCGCAGCCACCGACGGGCACCGGCTGGCGGTTTTTCGCCGGGGGGAGGAGCCAAAGCCAGAGGCACGGGTGATACCCGCCCAGTACCTGAGAGAGGTCCTGGTTCTGGGCAGGCTTTTGGGGGAGGAGCCTAAAAAGATACGGCTGGGCAAGACCACGGCCTCCTTCCACTGGGAGGAGGTGGAGCTCCAGTCGCGGCTGATCGAGGGCAAATTTCCCGACTGGCAGCAAGCCTTGCCCAAAGACCCTCCCGCGACTTTCCTTACTTCAACCGTCGGCGCCCTGCTTTCTTGCCTTGAGCGGGCGCGGGTCATAGCCCGGGCCAGTGCTTCCGGCGTTCCGGCGGTCTTCTTGGTCAAAGAAGGGGAGGGAGTGAGGCTTGAGGCCCGCAGTGAGGCGGGGGAGTTTAGAGAGAGCGTGAGGGGCCGGGCGGAAGGGGAAGACCTCACCATGGCCTTCAACGTCGACTACCTCATGGATGCCCTGCGGGTGCTAGATCGGGAGGCGGAGGTGCTGATCTCCCTTTATGGTCCCATGGCCCCGATAATCATAACCTCGGGCAGCTATAGAGAGTACCTGGCCTTGGTACTCCCGCTACGCTTGGTGTGAAATTCCAGGTGAAGGAGCTTGTGGATAAAGTCGCTTTCCCTACGTAACTTCCGCAACTACCGCGAGCTTGAGTGGGAGCCCTCTAGTGGGATAAACTTACTAAAGGGGCCCAACGCTGCGGGAAAAACCAACCTGCTGGAGGCTCTTTATTTTGTTTTGTGCGGTCGTTCCTTCCGCACCTCGCGAGAGGAAGAGGTCGTTCGGACGGGGGAAGCCACGGCGCTGGTCAAAGGAAAAGTGGCAACTGCCTGGGGAGAGATAGAAACCGAAGTACGGTTCAGGAATAAGACCAAGCTTCTCCTCTACCAGGGAAAGCCTGCTTCCCGCCGCGACTTTCCCGGAGAAAAGGTGGTATTGCTCTTCCGTCCCGAAGATCTCCTGGTGGTTACGGGAACGCCGGCGGAGAGGAGGGCTCTTTTCGACCGGATTCTGGCCAAGCTCGTGCCGGGCTACGAGGAGGTGCTCACCCGCTACCGGCGGGCACTGGAGCAGCGCAACGCCCTCTTGCGCCTGCCGGGGGAGAGGGAGGAAGAGTTGGAGATATGGACCGAAGCTTTGGTTTCCTCAGGCGCTCTGCTTTACCGGTTGCGGGTCGAGGGCTTGGGGTTGATAGGGCCACTTACTTCCTCCTTTTATCGGGAACTAGTAGGGAAGAGGCTAGTGCTCCGCTACGCTACCAGCGCCGTTTCTCCTACTAGGGATAAACCCTTTACGGAGCAGTTCGCAAAGGCGCTTTCCGCTTCGGCCGAGAAGGAGAGGGTTTTGGGACAGACCTTAGTGGGCCCGCACCGTGACGATTTCCTTTTTGTGGTGGAGGGAGAAGACCTTCGCTACAAAGGCTCGCGCGGGGAGGTAAGGGCGGCGGTGCTGGCCTTGAGGCTGGCGGAAGCCGAGCTTTTAGAGAAGATAACCAAGGAGAGGACGATTTTTTTCCTAGACGACGTATTCTCCGAGTTCGACCCCCAGCGCCGTCGAGCTCTGATCTCTTACCTTGAAGGACGTCAGTCGTTCGTCACTTCGGCCGAGCCGGAGCTCAAGCTGCCCGGTCGGACCTTCTTTATAGAGCAAGGAAGACTCCGAGCCGACGATTACTAGGCTTTAGGGGTGAGAAGGGATATGCTGGTTCACCTAGGCGGAGACGTCACCGTGCACAGGAAAGAGATCGTGGCCATACTGAGCAGCGAAGTAGGAGAGGCTCCTTCCACCAAGGAGTTTTTGCGGGTTATGCGCGATGAAGGGCGCCTAATTAACCTGGCAGGCGAGAGCAAGCGCCGGTCGATAGTCATAACTCCCGATAAAGTGTACATCACCTATCTTTCCTGCAGCGCCCTTAAACGGCGGGTGGAAAATTTCCTTTCGGAGGAGTAGGGAGCGGAGGGGAAAGAGTTGCCACAGGAGGAAAAAGAAAGGGAAGAATACCGGGCTTCGTCCATCCAGATATTGGAGGGTTTAGAGGCGGTAAGGCGCCGACCCGGCATGTACATAGGCTCCACCGGTCCTCGGGGGCTTCACCACCTGGTGTACGAGGTGGTGGACAACAGCATAGACGAGGCCCTGGCTGGGTTTTGCACCGAAATCGAGGTGGTCATCAAGCAGGATAACAGTGTGCTGGTGAAGGATAACGGACGGGGCATCCCGGTGGACATCCACCCCCAGGTAGGAAGGCCGGCGGTGGAGGTGGTTCTCACCACCCTGCACGCCGGGGGAAAGTTCGGCGGCGGGGGGTACAAGGTCTCCGGCGGGCTTCACGGGGTGGGCGTTTCGGTGGTCAACGCCCTCTCGGAGTGGCTGGAGGTGGAGGTGCACCGGGAAGGCAGGATCTGGCGGCAGCGCTTCGAGCGCGGCAGGCCGGTAACTGATCTGGAGGCGGTAGGGGAGACCGACCGGACGGGTACCACGGTGCACTTCAAACCTGATCCCCAGATCTTCGAGGAGGTAGTCTTTAGCCAAGATCACCTCATCCAGCGCCTGCGGGAGCTCTCCTTCCTGGTTCCAGAGGTGAGGATCGTCCTAAAGGACGAGCGCACGGGAGAAGAGTTCCTCTTCCACCATGAGGGAGGGCTCAGAGACTTCGTGCGCCATCTTAACCGGGCGCGGGAGGTTCTCCACCCGGACCCCATATACCTGGCCGGCGAGCGCGAAGGAATAGTGGTGGAGGCCGCCTTGCAGTACCATGACGGCTACGCAGAAAGTATTTTCTCCTATGCCAATACCATACGCACGGTGGACGGCGGCACGCATGAGGCGGGCTTCAAAGCTGCCTTGACCAGAGTGGTCAACGACTACGGCCGCCGACACGGAATTATCCCGGAGAATTTTCAACTCGCCGGGGAGGATGTGCGCGAGGGGCTCACCGCCGTAGTGGCAGTTAAAGTGCCCGATCCCCAGTTCGAGGGGCAGACCAAAACTAAGCTAGGGAATACCCAGGTGCGCAGGGTAGTGGAGTCGATAGTGGGGGAAGGGCTGGCGAGCTTTTTTGAGGAGAACCCCGGTATTGCCCGGCTCATTGTGGAGAAAGCTTTGGCGGCGGCCAGGGCACGTGAAGCGGCCCGCCGGGCGCGGGAATTAGCCCGGCGCAAAGGGTTGCTAGAAAGCGCCTCTCTGCCGGGAAAGCTGGCCGACTGCAGTGAGCGGGATCCGGCTAAGACCGAACTTTACATCGTGGAGGGTGACTCGGCGGGGGGTTCGGCTAAACAGGGGCGCGACCGGCGCTTTCAGGCCATTTTGCCCTTGCGGGGCAAGATCCTCAACGTGGAGAAGGCCCGACTTGACAAAATCCTGGCCAATGAGGAAATAAAGGCCCTTATCACGGCCATTGGAGCAGGGATCGGGGAAGATCTGGACCTCAGGAAGGTGCGCTACCACAAGCTCATCATTATGACCGACGCGGACGTAGACGGGGCGCACATCCGCACCCTTCTTCTCACCTTTTTCTTCCGCTACATGCGCCCACTTATAGAGGCCGGCTATGTTTACATAGCTCAGCCTCCCCTCTACCGGGTGCGCAAAGGAAAGGAAAGCTTTTACGCTTACAACGATGCCGAACTGGAAAAGCTTCTAAGTACCCTGGGGCGCAACGGTGTGACCATCCAACGCTACAAGGGCTTGGGCGAGATGAACGCGGAGCAGTTGTGGGAGACTACCATGAACCCGGAGAAGCGGGTCATTCTCCAGGTCACTCTGGAGGACGCGGTGGCGGCTGATGAGCTTTTCAGCACCCTGATGGGGGATAAGGTGGAGCCGCGGCGCGAGTTCATAAGCCGCTATGCCCGCTATGTGCGCAACCTCGACATCTAACCTTTGAGGTGAAGGTCTGGCATGGGTAAGGTAATTCCTATAGAAATAACGGAAGAGATGCGGCAGTCCTACCTCGATTATGCCATGAGTGTGATCGTGGGTAGGGCTCTGCCCGACGTGCGCGACGGGCTTAAGCCCGTGCACCGGCGCATTCTTTATGCCATGTATACCCTGGGCATGACCCCGGATAGGCCGCACCGCAAGTCGGCCTACATAGTCGGAGAGGTCCTGGCCCGCTACCACCCTCACGGCGATGCCCCGGTGTACGATGCCCTGGTGCGGCTGGCCCAGGACTTCGCCTGCCGCTACCCCCTAGTAGACGGGCACGGCAACTTCGGCTCGATAGACGGGGACGCTCCGGCGGCCATGCGCTACACCGAGGCGCGGCTCTCCCGGTACGCCCTGGAGATGTTACGCGACATTAATAAAGATACGGTGGACTTCGTCCCCAACTACGACGGTACCACTCAGGAGCCCGCCGTCCTTCCCTCCCGCCTACCTAACCTTCTGGTTAACGGCTCGGCGGGAATAGCCGTGGGCATGGCCACCAACATCCCCCCGCACAATCTGGGGGAGGTCATCGACGGCCTGCTGGCGCTTATTGACAACCCCGACCTCTCTTTAGAAGAGCTGATGCGCTACGTTCCCGGGCCGGACTTCCCTACCGGCGGGATAATTCTGGGGAGAGAAGGGATCCGGGCAGCCTACGCCACCGGGCGCGGCGGGATTGTGGTGCGGGGCAAGGCTACCATCGAGCGCAAGGGGAACCGCAATCTTATCGTGATCACCGAGATCCCCTACCAGGTCAATAAGGCCCGGCTCCTAGAAAGGATAGCGGAGCTCGTCAAAGAGAAGCGGCTGGAAGGGATAGCCGACCTGCGGGACGAGTCGGATCGGAGCGGCATACGGGTGGTAGTGGAGCTCAAGCGGGATGCCGATCCCCAGGTGATCCTCAACCGCCTCTACAAGCACACCCAATTGGAGGAGACCTTCGGGGTGATCATGCTGGCCCTGGTGGATGGTCAGCCGGAAGTTTTGAGCCTGAAGGAGGCGATGCGGCATTATCTTGACCACCAAAAGGAGGTGGTCGTCCGCCGCTGCCGGTACGAGCTCCGGGAAGCCCAACTGAGGCTAGAGGTGGTGGAGGGTCTGGTGGTGGCGGTGGACAATATAGATGCCGTGGTTCAGCTCATCAAAGCGGCTCCCGATGTACCCACGGCCAAGGAAAGGCTCATGAGTACCTTTGGGCTTACGGAAAGGCAGGCTCAGGCTATCTTGGACATGCGCTTGCAGAGGCTTACCGCCCTCGAGCGCGAGAAGCTGGTGGCGGAGTTAAGGGAGCTTAAGGAAAAGATAGCCTACCTGGAGGGAGTGCTGGCGGACGAGGCTAAGGTCTGGGGAATAGTGAAAGAGGAGCTTAAGGCTCTGAAGGAAAAGTTTGCCGATCCCCGGCGCACCCTCATAGTGGACGAGGAGGTCACCTACCGGCCCGAGGACCTTATACCGGCGGAGCAGGTGGTGGTACTTCTCTCGCATCAGGGATATATCAAGCGCCAGGACAAGGGCCTTTACCGCAGCCAGCACCGGGGAGGCCGGGGGGTGACGGGGCTCAAGCTTAAGGACGGCGATTTCGTGCGCCACCTCTACTTGGCCAATACCCACGATTACCTGCTCTTCTTTACCAGTGCCGGTCGCGTCCACCGCCTGAAGGTTTACGAGATCCCGGAGGCGGAGCGCGCCGGTAGGGGGACGGCCCTTCCTAACCTCCTTCAGCTTTCTCCCGAGGAGCAGGTGACGACCATCATCCCGGTGGCCGACTTCTCCGAGGATAAATACGTCTTGCTGGTGACGCGGCAGGGGGTGGTGAAGAAACTCTCCTTGGGGGAGTTGGCCAATATCCGCCGGGTGGGGCTCATCGCCATCTCTTTGGATCCCGGTGACGAGCTGGTGGCGGCCGCCCTTCCCGGCCCGGAAGAGGAAGTTCTCCTGGTGACCGAAGGGGGGAAGGCCATCCGCTTCCGGGCAACGGAGGTGCGCCCCATGGGGCGGACAGCGCGGGGGGTGCGAGGGATGAGGTTGCGCCCCGGCGATCGGGTGACGGGACTGGCGGTTCTGGACGGTGCTGGCGAGGTTTTGCTGGTCACCGCCGGGGGATACGGAAAGCGGGTGAAGATAGCCGACTTTCCCCTTCAAGGCAGAGGCGGGATGGGGGTCAACGCCCTAGCCGTCTCCAAGACGAGCGGCCCTGTGGTGGGAGTGGAAGTAGTGCAAGGCGAAGAAGAGATACTTCTGGCTAGCGCCGCCGGTTGGCTTACGCGCCTCAAAGTCAAGGAAATTCCCGTCATGGGGCGGCAAGCGCGAGGGGTGGTCCTCATGCGCCTGCAGCCGGAGGATCGGGTGGTGGCCTTGGCCAAGATCGGCGAGGATTGACGTTGCTTTTGGGCGGCAAGAGGCGCTAAAATTACCCTATGACCTGAGAGACTTGGTTTAAAGGCGGGGTAATGAACCATGGTTAAGGGAACATGGACAGTCAAAAAGGGACTGGCGGAGATGTTGAAGGGCGGCGTGATCATGGACGTGACCACGCCGGAGCAGGCCAAGATAGCAGAGGAGGCGGGCGCCTGCGCCGTCATGGCGCTGGAGCGGGTGCCAGCCGACATCCGGGCGGCGGGCGGAGTGGCTCGCATGGCCGATCCGGAAATCATCCTGCGCATTATGGACGCGGTAACCATCCCGGTGATGGCCAAGTGCCGGATCGGTCACTTCGTGGAGGCGCAGATTCTCGAGGCGCTGGGAGTCGACTTTATCGACGAGAGCGAGGTTTTGACTCCCGCCGACGAGGAGCATCACATCGACAAGCACGCCTTTAAAGTTCCCTTCGTCTGTGGTGCGCGGGATCTGGGAGAGGCTCTGCGGCGCATTGCTGAGGGCGCGGCTATGATCCGCACCAAAGGGGAGGCGGGCACCGGCAATGTGGTGGAGGCGGTGCGCCACATGCGCCGCATAAACGCCGAGATAAGGCGCCTACAGGGGATGCGGCGGGAGGAACTCATGAAGGCGGCCAAGGAGATGGGCGCCCCCTACGAGCTGGTGCTGGAGGTGGCGGAGCTTGGTCGGCTGCCGGTAGTTAACTTTGCGGCAGGTGGCATCGCCACCCCGGCGGATGCGGCGCTCATGATGCAGCTCGGGGCGGACGGTGTCTTTGTCGGCTCGGGTATCTTCAAGTCGAAGGATCCCATGAAGCGGGCTCGGGCCATAGTGGCCGCCACCACTTACTACGACGATCCCCAAGTGCTGGCCGAGATCTCGCGCGACCTGGGGGAGCCCATGCCTGGTATTGATACCTCCTCCCTGCTTCCTCACCAGCGCCTGCAGGAGCGGGGATGGTAGAACCCATGCGGGTAGGGATACTGGCCCTGCAGGGAGCGTTTCGCGAGCACGCTCAGGTCTTGGGGCGCCTGGGAGTAGAGACCCGGCTGGTGCGGCGTCCGGCAGAACTAGAAGAAATAGAGGCGCTGGTAATACCTGGGGGAGAAAGTACCGCGATCGGGAGGCTGCTTTTCGAATACGGCCTGGCGGAAAAGCTTCTGGCCAGGGCAAGGGAGGGCCTGCCGGTCTTCGGAACCTGTGCCGGTATGGTCCTCATGGCTCGGGAAATTGAGGGGATCGAGCAGAGGACCCTGGGCTTGATGGACATAACGGTGCGGCGCAACGCCTTTGGGCGCCAGATAGAAAGCTTTGAAGCCGAGCTTCAGATAACGGTTCTGGGGGATAAGCCCTTCCGCGGCGTCTTCATCCGGGCACCCCTTGTCACCCGGGTGGGCGCGGGAGTGGAGGTACTGGCCGAGTTCGAAGGCAAGCCGGTGTTGGTGAGACAGGGGAGGCTCCTGGCCTGCGCCTTCCACCCGGAGCTCACGGATGACCCGCGCCTGCACCGCTACTTCCTGGGGGAGGTAGCGAAGGCCTGATCTTCCCTCTTTTTCACTCTCGTCCCTATTAAGGGGCGGGTTTTATTTTTTATCAACTTTGATGATCTGGGGGTCTTGAGCGGCATGAGAAAAGAGACGCGCCTTTTTATTCCCGGCCCTACACCGGTGCCGCCGGCGGTGGCTGAGGCCATGGCTCGGCCCCTCATCGGGCACCGCACGGAGGATTTCGCCCAGCTCTACGCTCGTCTGGAGGAAAGATTGAGGGTAGTTTTGGGAACCAAAAGCGATATCGTCATCCTCACCTCTTCGGGCACCGGGGGGATGGAGGCGGCGGTGGCCAATCTCGTCTCTCCCGGCGACCCTGTTCTGGCCCTGGTCACCGGCAAATTCGGCGAGCGCTTCGCCGAGTTGGCTAAAGTCTACGGTGGAGACGTGGAAGTGATGGAGTTTGGCTGGGGCAATACCATAGACTTGGAAGCGGTGGAGGGGAAGCTCAAGGCGCGGCGCTTCAAAGTCGTCCTGGCCACCCACAACGAAACCTCCACCACCGTGGTCAACGACATCCGGGGCCTAGGAGAGCTCACCCGGCGCTACGGCGCTTTACTGGTGGTTGACGCCGTGTCGAGCGCCGGCGGCATGGAGATACGCATGGACGAGTGGGGGGTGGACGTGCTGGTCACCGCCTCCCAGAAGGCCTTGATGGTGCCCCCAGGCCTGGCTATCGTGGCGGCAAGTGAAACGGCCTGGAAGGCGATGGAGGAAAGCAAGAGCCCTCGCTATTACCTAGACCTTCTGGCGGCCCGCAAGTCCAAGCAGAAGTACAACACTCCTTACACCCCTGCCGTTTCCCTCTTTGTGGGGCTAGACCGGGCGCTCGAGCTCATTTTGGCCGAGGGCCTGGAAAAGGTTTACCGGAAGCACCGGCTCCTGGCGCGGGCGGTGAGGGCGGCCGTAAGAGCTTTGGGGCTTGAGCTCATGGTGCCTGACGAGTACGCCTCCCCGGTGGTTACCGGCGTGTGGGCGCCGGAGAGCATAGAGGCGGACCGGTTGCGTAAGGAGATAGCCTCCCGCTACGGGGTACTGCTGGCAGGGGGACAGGGCCCGCTTAAGGGCAGGATCTTCCGCATAGCCCACATGGGCTACGTGGACGCGGTGGACATATTGGGGGCTCTGGGTGCGCTGGAGCTGGGGCTTTACCGCTTCGGGTTTAAGTTTAAGCTGGGAGAAGGACTAGCTCAGGCCCAGGCCGTTTTGGCGAAGGAGGGAGAGGAGTAAATGTACCGGGTGCTGGTAACCGACGGCGTATCCCCTGAGGGGCTAAAAGCTCTAACGGAAGCGCCGGATGTGGAAGTAGATTTTCGCCCCACCCTCAGCGAAGAAGAACTTAAGGAGATCATTGGAGAATACGATGCCCTGATCGTGCGCAGCGCCACCAAGGTGACGGCGGCGGTGCTGGAGAAGGCCAAGCGGCTCAAAGTCATAGGCCGGGCTGGCGTAGGAGTGGATAATATCGACGTCAAGGCCGCCACGGCTAAGGGAATTATTGTGGCCAACGCCCCCGGGGCTAACACCGTGGCGGCAGCCGAGCACACCATCGGGCTTATGCTGAGCCTGGCCCGCAACATACCCGAGGCTTGCGCCCGCACCAAGTCGGGAGTTTGGGATCGCAAGTCCTTTATCGGCGTGGAATTGCGGGGCAAGGTTCTGGGAATAATTGGTCTAGGCCGCATAGGCTCGGAGGTGGCCAAGCGGGCGCAGGCCATGGAGATGAAGGTCATCGCCTACGACCCCTACATCCCTGAGGAGCGGGCACGGGATCTACGGGTGAAGCTCGTTCCCTTGGACACTTTACTGCGGGAGGCGGACTTCATCACCATCCACATCCCCCTCAGCAAAGAGACCTACCATTTGATCGATCGCGAGGCCTTTGCCAAGATGAAGCCCGGCGTGCGCCTCATCAACTGCGCCCGGGGCGGGATAGTGGACGAGGAGGCCCTTTACGAGGCTCTGAAGGAGGGCAAAGTGGCCGGCGCGGCGCTCGACGTTTTCGAAAAGGAGCCCGTCACCTCGCACCCCCTCTTTTCCCTGCCCAACGTGGTGGTGACTCCTCACCTGGGTGCTTCCACGGTGGAGGCCCAGCTGGCGGTGGCCGAAGTCATCGCCCAAGAGGTGCTCACCGCCCTGCGCGGTGGCTTTGTGCGCCACGCCGTCAACCTTCCCTACCTACGGCCGGAGGTTCTTCCTGTCGTCGGTCCCTTCCTCCCGCTGGCGGAGAAACTGGGGCTTTTTGCTGCCCAGCTGGTAAGCGGCCGGGTAAACCAGGTGGAGATAAACTACTCGGGAGAGATCGCCCGCTACGACGTGAGCCTGCTCACCACTGCGGTGCTCAAAGGGGTCCTGAGCGTGGCCTTGCGGGACACCATAAATTACGTCAACGCCCCGGAGGTGGCCAAGCAGCGGGGCATCAAAGTGAAAGAGAGCAAACAGGAGCAGGAAGAGGAGTACGTTAACCTCATAAGCGTCAAAGTGAAAGCTCCGGAGGGGGAGCACACTGTGGCCGGCACCCTGGTGCGGGGTAGGGAGCCGCGGGTGGTGGAGATAGACGGGTACCGCGTGGACGCCGTACCCGAGGGGTACATCCTTTTCATCCCGCACCTCGACCGGCCCCGTATCATAGGGCGCATAGGAACCCTCATCGGGGCCCACGACATCAACATCGCCGCCATGCAGGTGGGGCGTAAGGAGATAGGGGGCAGGGCTATTATGCTCCTCTCGGTGGACAGCCCGGTGCCTGAGGAGACCTTGCGGGAGATCGCCAAGGTGGAGAACGTGCTGGACGTGAAGATGCTCTACCTCTAGACAAAAGTTTCGGTGAGCTTCGGGGAGGGAAGCGAGGGGAAGTGCTGGACCTCAAATTCATTCGTCGGCAGCCGGAAGAGGTGAAGGAGGCCTTGCGCCGCCGGGGCTACCCGGAAAACCTGGTGGACGAGCTCCTGGCAGTGGACGCTCGCTGGCGGGAAAAGCTCACTTACTTGCAGGAGCTCCGCAGCGAGCACAACCGGGTGTCGGAGGAGATAGCGCGGCGCAAGCAGGCCGGGGACGAGGCCGCGGAACTCATAGCCGCCATGCGGGACCTAAGTAGCCGCATCGAGGAACTAGCGAAGGAAGTGGGGGCGCTGGAGCGAGAACTCCAGGAGCGCTTACTGGAGATCCCTAACATTCCTCACCCTTCCGTTCCCTACGGCGAGGACGCCGAGGACAATGTCGAGATCAGGCGCTGGGGGGAGCCGCGCCGTTTCTCCTTCCCTCCTCGTCCCCACTGGGAGATAGGCGAGATCACTGGGGTACTCGACTTCGCCCGGGGAGTGAAAGTAGCTGGGACGCGCTTCGTCTTTTACCGCGGGCTGGGCGCGGCTTTAGAGCGGGCGCTCATCAACTTCATGCTTGACCTGCACACGCGCGAACACGGCTACGAGGAGGTCTTCCCTCCCTTCCTGGTCAACCGGGAGAGCATGGTGGGAACGGGGCAGCTACCCAAGTTTGCCGAGGACATGTTCAAGGTGGAGGGGGAGGATTACTACCTCATACCCACTGCCGAGGTGCCGGTGACCAACCTGCACCGGGAAGAAATCTTGGACGGGGATCGGTTGCCCCTCAAGTACGTGGCCTACAGCGCTTGCTTCCGGGCCGAGGCGGGAGCGGCGGGACGGGAAACCCGGGGGCTCATCCGCCAGCACCAGTTCAACAAAGTGGAGTTGGTAAAGTTCTGTCGCCCAGAGCAGTCGGAAGAAGAGTTAGAGAAATTGGTGGCGGATGCCGAGGAAGTACTGCAGCGCCTAGGGCTTCCCTACCGGGTGGTAGTGCTCTGCACCGGTGACCTGGGTTTTGCAGCGGCCAAGACCTACGATATTGAGGTGTGGCTGCCCAGCTACGGCGCTTACAAAGAGATCTCCTCCTGTTCTAACTTCGGCGACTTCCAGGCGCGACGGGCCAATATCCGCTACCGCCCCCATCCCAAGGCCAAAGCCGCTTTCGTCCACACTTTAAACGGTTCCGGCCTGGCGGTGGGGCGCACGGTGGCCGCCATCCTAGAAAACTATCAGGAGGAGGATGGCTCGGTCGTTATTCCTCCCGCGTTGCGCCCCTATATGGGCGGGGTGGAGCGTATCCCGGCTCAGGCAAGGTAAAGGGGCAGTGGTGGCTGGTGAACTGGGTGGCGCGGCTGCTGGAGTAGGCAAAGTTGGCTGGTGTCGGGGCGGCCGACGTTACAAAGTGGTCTTGGGGCGTTTTGACTGCCTGCTAGAGGCTATGGAAGTACGGGCTAGCGTAGCGGCCCGGTACGGCATCGAAGTAGCAGTGGTGGCGGACGGGGGCCACGACCTGCCGGCGGCGGCCAAGGAAAGGGCTTACAGCCGAGTACGCTAATTTTGTAGCTCCCGGTTCTGGACAATGGGGCCCCTGGGTGTGCCGGACCCGGGAAGCGAAAGTTTTCGGGTCGTTGACATGGCTCGGCTTTTCGGCTAAAATAAGTATTGACCTGGTGGCCCCATCGTCCAGAGGCCTAGGACACCGGTCTTTCAAGCCGGAAACCCGGGTTCGAATCCCGGTGGGGTCACCAAATAAAAGCGGGCGTAGCTCAAAGGTAGAGCACCAGCTTCCCAAGCTGGGGGTTGCGGGTTCGAGCCCCGTCGCCCGCTCCATTTTTAGACCAGTAAAAGGCCTCCCGCGCGGGAGGCCTTTTCGTTAGGCACTTTTTTTGGTTCCGGCGGCGATAACGCTTGCTATGATGATTACAGGTAAAATACCCCAGAGCAGAAGCCTCAAGGCCCAAGCGGTCAGCTCCTGGTCCATCAAGCCTCACCCCCTTGCCAAAAGTATAAGCCAAGTCGGCTTCGGGTGGAAGTAGAAATCCGTTGCTTTCCATTATTTACCGTTGCCTTCACCGCGGAAGAAAAGTATAATGAGGAAAGAAATTGGCTTCGGCCGCCGGGGAAAGGAGTTGGGTGGCTGAATGTTTGTGCGTGACTGCATGACGGCCAACCCCATAACCATCACCAAGGACACCCCCATCTTTCAAGCCTTGGAGATCATCAACAAGCACAAAATCCGCCACCTTCCCGTGGTGCAGGACGGTAAGCTCATCGGCATAGTCACCGAGCGCGGGCTCCTGCGCATCTCCCCCTCGCCCGCTTCCACCTTAAGCGTATACGAGCTCAATTACATCCTGGCCAAACTCACTGTGGCTGAAGCCATGGTGAAAAATCCTATAACCACCACACCGGACACTCCCATCGAAGAGGCCGCTTTGATCATGCGGGAGCACAAGATAGGCTGCCTGCCGGTTCTGGAGAGGGGGCAGCTGGTGGGCATCATCACCCAGACGGACATGGTAGAAGCCTTGGTGCGCCTCTTTAACCTGCGCAAAGCGGGCTCGCGCCTAGTAATTGAGGCCACCGACCGCATAGGGGTGCTGGCGGAAATAACCTCCTTCTTCCGCGAGAAGGGGGTCAACATCCGCAGCCTGGCCACTCTAGAGCGGGAGCCGGGAATTTACCACCTGACCTTGAGGCTTAACATTCCCGATGCGCGGGACCTGGCGCGGGAACTGGAAAGCATGGGCTATAAGATAATCTCCGTGAGCTAAAGGGGGTTGAGAGGGAATGAAGCGGCACATTAAGACCTTGGTTGCGGGAAGCAAGCCTCGCTTGGGCGGTTGCGGCGAGTGCCAGGCCTCCTGCCAGTCGGCCTGCAAGACCTCCTGCACGGTAGGCAACCAGAGCTGCAAGCAGGTTAAGTAAGCCTTTTCCGGGATAATTAAAAACGGAGAAAGGGCGGTTTATTCCGCCCTTTTTGTGTGGAAGGGGTGGAAAAAGAGTGGTTCACCTTTTCTGCCTGCGCGGGGAAAAGCTGGCCTTCGATCCGGTGAGCGGGTCGCTACACCAGCTAGATGAAGCCGCCTGGCGGGTGCTCTCTTTGCTGCTGGAGGGGAAGGACCCTCGGGCTGAGGGTAAGGAACTGGAAGAAGCCTGCCGGGAGGTAGAGGAGCTACGCTCGGAGGGGCTTCTCTTCACCCCTGACCACTTCTCCTCCCTCTACGAACCGCCCCCCTTTGCCCCTAAGTCCTTGTGCCTGATGGTAGCCCAGGCCTGCAATCTGCGCTGCAGCTACTGCTTCGCCGGTGAAGGGGACTACGGTGCGGCGGGAATCATGCCGGAAGAGGTGGCCAGGGCGGCGGTGGACTTCCTGTTGGAGTCCGCCGGACCCCGACGTGCAGTAGAGATAGACTTCTTCGGCGGCGAACCCCTTTTAAACTTTCCTGTAGTGGTGGCCACTGTGCGCTACGGCAAGCAAAGGGCGCGGGAGCTGGGTAAGGAGATCAGCTTCACCTTGACTACCAATGCCGTGCTGCTCGACGAGGAGAAGGAGCGCTTTCTTCTGGAGGAAGAGGTGAACCTGGTTTTAAGCCTCGACGGAAGGCCCGAGGTGCACGATCGCTTCCGCCGCTTCCCCGACGGTACGGGCTCTTACCAACGGGTCTTGCCCAATATCCGCCGCTGCTATCAAAACTGGGCTTCCCGCCCCCGCTCCTCCTACTGCTACCTGCGCGGGACCTTCACCCGCATGAATCTGGACTTCTCCCGCGACTTTAAGCATCTGGTGGAGCAGGGCTTCCGCCACATTTCCCTGGAACCGGTGGTGGCCCCTCCTTCGGCCCCTCACGCCTTGAGAGAAGAGGACCTGCCGCGGCTGCTGGCCGAGTACGAGGAGCTGCTGAGCGAGTATCTCGAGCGGTGGCGGAGGGGAGAAGAAGTTTACTTCTTTCACTTCGAGCTCGACCCGGCCGGAGGCCCTTGCCTCAACAAGCGGCTTACCGGTTGCGGAGCGGGCTTCTCTTACGTGGCAGTGGACGTTAAGGGCGACCTTTACCCCTGCCACCAGTTCGTGGGGAAGGAAGAGTTCCGCCTGGGCAGCCTGAAGGAGGGACTTACCCGACCTGATCTGGTGGATGAGTTTCGCCACGCTCACATTTACCGCAAGACCCCTTGCTCTTCCTGCTGGGCGCGCTTCCTCTGCGGCGGGGGTTGCCACGCCGCTGCCTACTTCACTAATGACAGCTTGCTCAAGCCCTATTCTTTAGGGTGTGCGCTCATGCGGCGTCGCTTGGAGTGCGCTCTTTACGCGCTGGCGCACAAAAAAGCTTGGGTCTTGTCAAATTCGCCGAAAGCCATATAATAAACTAAGTAAGGCTTGAACAAGCGCTGTTTAGCTGCTTCTGACATCATGTGACAAAAAGCGAAAGAGAGAGGCAGACCTTTACCGCTCAATTCAGGGGATGGGGTGGGAGTTTGCGGTCAGCGTGCTTAAAGTCGTTTCTGGGGAAGCGGGGGTTAGCGGTAGCGATTCTGTCGGGCGTGGCCGGCGCTTTACTCCTTTGGTGGTGGGCAGGAAGAGGCTGGCTTCTTGAAGTCAACGGTTATCCGGTAGGAGTGGTGGCCTCACCCGCCGTGGTGCAGGCGGCGGTGGCCGAGCTCGCCAAGACCACGCGGCTACCGGGAAAAGTGAAGCTGAAGGACCAAATTACTTACCGGCGCCTGTGGTGGCCGTGCCGCCAGGTTCTTTCCTTGGCGGAGCTAAAAGAGAGGCTGCGCGGGCGCCTTTCTTTTTGTGCCGAGGCGGTGGCAGTAGAGGTAAACGGCAGACCCTGCTTCTTTTTCTCTGACGAGGCGACGGCCAGGGCCTTTTTAGAAGAGGTGCGCAGGCTTTACACGGTAAAACCCGGAGTACCCGCCTCTTTTGCCGAAAAGATAAGTCTCGTCAAAAAGGAGGTGCCGCTGGGGAAGCTCATGACCCTGGCGGAGGCCTTGAAGTTGGTAAAGGAAGGAGAGCGGGTGGAGGAAAAGTACACGATCAAGGAAGGAGATACCTTCTGGGATCTGGCCGTTTCGCTGGGACTGAGTGTGGAGGACATCATCGCCTGCAACCCCAACCTCGATCCTTGGCACCTGCAACCGGGGCAGGAGATAAAGCTCGTGCGGGAGCGCCCCTACCTCACGGTGGTACAGAGCTACACCGAGCGCCGTGAAGAGGAAGTGCCTTTCCCGGTGCAAAAGGAGTACACCGACCAACTGCCACCAGGCAAAGTAGAAGTGGTTCAGCCTGGGGTTCCGGGTAAGTGCGAGAAAGTTTACGAGGTGGTGGCCCAGAACGGTCGGGAGATCAGTCGGCGTCTGGTGGAAACCAGGGAGATTACCCCTCCCCAGGCCCAGGTGGAAAGGCTGGGGCGGCGCATTCTCTTGGCCTCGCGTGGTGGCGGGCACTCCGGCTTAATTTGGCCGGCCAGCGGCCCCATTACCTCTCCTTTCGGCCCACGTTGGGGAGGTTTTCACACCGGCATCGACATCGGTGCCCCCTACGGAGCTCCGGTGATAGCGGCGGCAAGCGGCAGGGTGATCAGGGCGGGGTGGTACGCTGGCTACGGAGAGACGGTGGACATCGATCACGGCGGTGGGGTGGTAACCCGCTACGCTCACCTCAGCGCCATCTACGTGGGCGTGGGGGAATGGGTGGTACAGGGGCAGCGGATAGGCTCCATCGGCATGACGGGACGGGCCACGGGACCCCACTTACACTTCGAGGTGATCGTTAACGGGGTGCCTCGCGACCCGCAGCGTTACTTGCCGTAAATGTTTCCCGCCTTCCCCGTCCCCTGACGGGGTACTATACTGTTATGTAGGGAACTTGCCTTGGGGTGGGAAAATGTTCTGGCTTAAGCTTCGCGGGCGGGGAAGTAAGCTGATCTTGGGCTTTCTTGCCCTGGTTCTATCGGTCGGGCTTATAGTTTCCACTTTCACATGGTTTTCTCTCCCTCCGAAGCTGCCGGAGGCTCCTCCTTCCCCCGAAAGGGCCGCGCAGGCCTCGCAAGCTTCTTCTTGGCAGGAGGAGTTTAGCCGGGCGGTGGCTCAAAAGGACTTGGCCAAGCTCCTGGAGCTAGGGGCGAAGGCGCGGGAGGAAGGGAAGCTGGCGGAAGCCACCCGCGTCTACGAGGAAGTGCTGAAGCTTTTCCCGGATAGCACCAACGCCAGGCTTAGCTTGGCGGAGATCTACTTAGCGGAGGAGAAGTACGATGCCGCCTACCAGCAGGTGGAGGCGGTTCTGCAGGAGAACCCCAATCACCAGCTAGCTCTGTTCTACCGGGGGCTGATTCTGGGGTACGGGAAAAAGGACTACTCGGCTGCCGTGAGGGATCTGGAGAAGTTCCTTAAGCTAGCGCCCGACGCCCCCGAGGCTTGGCAGGCCCGGATCCTCATCGAAGAGTGGTCCAAACACTGAAGCGAGCTTTGTTTTGTCGGGAAAAAGTCCGGTTTCTCGAGCAGGAATATCAGCGAATTAGCCGAATAAGAGGTATAGAATTAGCCTTGTTTATCTGCCAGAGAAAGCAGGAGGTGAAAGGGAAGGGAGAGCGGTCAAGCTATAAAGCGGTGAAGTTTTTTCTAGCTAAAAGTCCAAATATCTAACGAGGAGGTTGGCTTCGAGATGTTCATGGTAACCATCGACGAGGAAAAGTGCGAAGGCTGCGGCGAGTGCACGGAAGCTTGCCCGGCAGGGATCCTGGTGCTGGAGGGAGGCAAGGCGCGGGTTACCGACCCCACGGCCTGTATGGGGTGCGAGACCTGCGTGACGGTTTGCCCCACGGGTGCTCCTTCGGTTCGGGAGGTATAGGCTTTTAGGAGAGAGAGCTGCCACTGAGCTTTTATGGGGGCAGCGGGCCCAAAGGGGGTGCAAAAATGAAGTATTTCCTGGTGCAGATCCTTCCCTATTTCACGGTGGCCCTTTTCTTGGGTGGCATCGTCTGGCGCATCTGGCGCTGGATGATCGCCCGTATAGTGCACAATATTACCCTTTCGCCCTTTCCTTCTAACTGGGTGGCGGCCATCCTTTGGATTTTGTGGCAGATGGTGTTCTTCTGGAACGTTTTGAAGTTTGATCCCTGGCTCTGGGTGGGGGCGTGGCCCATGCACGTGGCGCTCTTCTCCATCCTGGGCGGGCACGTCCTGGGCATTTACACCCTGGGAACGCAGTTCCACCTGCTTTTCCCCTGGCTGATCACGGAAGCGCAGAGCGAGCACGCCTCGGAGTTCCTGGGAACCTTCTTCGGTATCATCTTCTTTGTGGCGCTTGTCTACCTGCTCGTAAGGCGCCTGACCCTTACCCGGATGAAGGTTCTTTCTTCTACCAGCGACTACCTGCACCTCTTGTTGTTGCTGGCCATTTCCGGAGTCGGTAACTACATGCGCCTGGTGGAAGGGGCGGGAGTAACCTACGCTGAAGCTAGAACTTTCTTGGCGGGGCTTTTCACCTTTAATCCCCAGCCCTTCCCGGACAACTGGTTCTTCTTCACTCACTTCCTGCTAGTGCAGCTGCTCATGATCGTTTTCCCCTTCTCCAAGCTAATGCACTCTTTCGGCATCATGTGGGAGCGCTGGATTGTGAACCGTCCCTACAAGGAGGCCCCCCTCGGGCTTCCTGGTGTCAAGCTGCGCCTCGACTAAAGGAGGTGAAATGGCGGTATGCCGTTAGTGGACGGATTGAATCAGCCAGTGAAGGCGGGGCCCAAAGAGTTCGAAGGGCTTCACTTGGTGCCCGTGCCTGACGAGGAAAAGCCCGCCGAAGCTTTAAAGTGGCTCGATTACTACCGCAAGGAGCGGCGCTCGCTGGTCATGGCCATGGAGTCCTGTGTCAAGTGCGGGCTCTGTGCCGAGCACTGCCACACCTACCTGGGTACCAAAGACCCCAACAACATCCCAGCGGGACGCGCCGACCTCATGCGCAAGGTTTACAAGCGCTACTTCACCGTGCAGGGGAAGCTCTTCGGCAAGCTGGTGGGCGCCGAGGAGATCTCCATGCGCACTCTGGAGGAGTGGTTCAGCTACTACTACCAATGCACGGAGTGCCGCCGCTGTGGCCACGTCTGCCCCTTCGGCATCGACACCTGTGAGGTCACCATGATCGGGCGCCAGATCCTTTACAACATCGGCATGATTCCTAAGCTCCACGCCGCCACCGACGTGGCCATCCTCAGAACCGGCAACCACATGGCCCTGACTCCTTCGGGAATCGTCGACACCCTGGACTTCCTCTCGGACGAGATCGAGGAGGAAAGGGGCTTTCGCATCGAGTTCCCGGTGGATAAGCCCAACTCCGACATCCTCTATGTCCCCTCCTCAGCCGACTTCTTCCTCAACCCGGACACTCTGAAGGGAGCGGCCGAGTTCTTCGAGTACATCGGGGCCAACTGGACCATCTCCACCCGCATAACCGAGGCGGGCAACTTCGGCTATCTCTCCGACCAGACCCGCGTTCAGAGGGAGCTGGTCAACCGGGTGTGGGAAGAGGTGGCGCGCCTGGGAGTAAAGAAGGTGGTTTGGGGCGAGTGTGGACATGGCTGGCGGGCGGCCAAGATGTACATCCCCACCATGTCCGACTACCCGACCAGGATGCGGGTGCCCATCACCCACATCCTTGACGAGGTGGCGGCTTACATCAAGGCGGGCAAGCTCAAGCTCAATCCAAAGAACAACTTCCGGGCCCAAGGGTTGCCGGTGACGCTGCACGATCCCTGCAACTACGCCCGAGCCTGCGGGTTGGTGGAAAACCTGCGGGTCGACCTCTACGCTTCCGTCACCGAGGTGCGGGAGATGAACCCCAACCGCGAAAAGACCTTCTGCTGCGGCGGCGGTTCTGGCGTGCTCTTCGACGACCCGGAGATGTACCAGCTGCGCATCAAGTTCTCGCAGAAGAAGGCGGACATGATCCGGGCCACGGGGGCCAAGGTGCTCTGCGCTCCTTGCTCCATCTGCAAGGCGCAGTTCCACGCCATGATCCCCGAACACAAGCTCGACGTGAAACTTTACGGGCTCATCGATCTGGTAGGCGCAGCGCTGGACTTCAAGGGTCATCGCCAGGTATAATTGCGGTTAGGAAGCAAAACCCCAAAAATCTTATTGGAGGTGGAAAGGTATGCCGTACATCGAGGTGCTGGGCCAGAAGATCGAGGTGGACGAGGACGGGTTCATCCAGGATCCCTCCATCTGGACTCCCGAGCTGGCCAAGGAGCTGGCCAAGATGGAGGAAGTGCCGGAAATGACCGAGGATCACTGGAAGGTGGTCAACTACATCCGCGACTACTACCTCAAGCACGGCATCGCCCCCATGATCCGCAAGCTTTGTAAGGACACGGGCTTCAGCCTCAAACAGATCTACGAACTCTTCCCCACCGGTCCGGCTAAGGGGGCCTGCAAGATCGCGGGACTGCCCAAGCCTACCGGTTGCGTGTAAGGCGAGGTTTAAAACCGAAAAGTGGAGCTCAACCTTACCCGGGTGCAGAGCTTGTGCCCGGGTAAGGTTTTAAAGTGAGGAAGGTTTTAGCTCATGCCGGAAGTCTGTACGATACCGCGTCTGGTGGTGGCGGCCCCTCAGGGGCGCTCGGGCAAGACCACCATCACTTTGGGTCTGGTGGCCGCCCTGCGGGCGCGAGGGTTGACGGTACAGCCCTTCAAAAAGGGCCCGGATTTCATCGATCCCGGCTGGCTGGGCCGGGCGGCGGGGCGCCCCTGCCGCAACTTGGACGCTTTCTTCTTTTCCCGGGAAACCCTGGCCCAGGTCTTTGCCCGCGGCGCGCAGGGGGCGGATGTGGCGGTGGTGGAAGGGGCCATGGGGCTCTTCGACGGGGTGGACCTGGAGGGGAGCGGCAGCACGGCGGAAATAGCCAAGATCATCCGCTCTCCCGTAGTGCTGGTGGTCAACGCCACACGCATGACCCGCAGCGCTGCGGCCATGGTTTTGGGCTTCAAGGCTTTCGACCCGGAACTGGAGCTCGGCGGGGTTATACTCAACCACGTGGCCCGGCCCCGGCACGAGCGCATGCTGCGCGAGGCCATAAAGCGCTTCTGCCACCTGCCGGTGCTGGGGGTTTTCCCTAAGTGCGCCCTGGCCGCCATTCCCGACCGGCACCTGGGGCTGGTGCCGGTGGGGGAGGAGGAGCGGGAGGCGGAGATCTTAGAGGTTTTGCGGGAGCTGGCCGAGAAGTACCTGGACATCGAGGGAATCTTGGCCCTGGCGCGCCGGGCTGCGCCTCTGGCCGTTTCCTTGCCGGCCGGGTCCCCTGCGGGCAGAAAAGAGGTGCGCCTGGGGGTTTTTCGCGATCGGGCCTTCAGCTTCTACTATCCGGAGAACCTGGAAGCCCTGGAGGCGGCGGGGGCGGAGCTCTGCTTCGTCAACGCCCTGGAAGACGACCTTCCACCGGTAGACGGGCTTTACATCGGCGGGGGCTTCCCGGAGATTTTCGCCGCCTGCCTGGAGGCGAACGAAGGCTTGCGCCGGAGGGTGCGGGAGGCGGCGGAGGCGGGTATGCCCATTTACGCCGAGTGCGGAGGGCTTATGTACTTGAGCCGCTCGCTAATTTTCCGGGGGCACCGCTACGCCATGGCAGGGGTCTTCCCTTTCGACATCACCTTCAGTGACCGGCCGAGCGGGCACGGCTACATGCGCCTCCGGGCGCTGGGGGGCAACCCCTTCTTTCCGGCCGGGGAGCGGCTTCTGGGGCACGAGTTTCACCACTCCCGGCCGCTCGATCTCTCCCCCAGCACGCTTTTCGGCTTCGCGGTGGAGCGGGGCTACGGCATAAACGGCGCCTTCGACGGGGCGATCTACCGTTCGACTTTGGCCGCTTACTGCCACCTGCACGCCCTGGCGGCGCCGGGCTGGGCCCCTGCCCTGGTGGCCAAGGCGCGGGAATTTCGTAAAGGGGGTCTGTGAGTTGCCGGAGCTCGTCTGGGTTTACGTTACCTGCGGCGACGAGGATGAGGCCAGGAAGCTGGCGCGGGAGCTGGTGGAGGAGCGCCTGGCGGCCTGCGCCAACGTCATCCCCCAGCTTTTCTCCACCTACTGGTGGGAGGGGAAGCGGGAAGAAGCGCGGGAGGCGGCGCTTATCCTCAAGAGCACCGCGGCGCGGGTGGACAAACTGGTGGCGGCGATAAAGGCGCGGCACAGCTACTCCACCCCGGCCATCCTGGTGCTGCCGGTCCTGGCCGCCGACCCCGACTTCGCCCGCTGGGTCGAGGAGACGGTAGGGGATGAAGCCTAAGAGAGAGTGCCCCTGGAGTCTCACGCCTCAGGAAGCGGTGAAGCTTCAGGAGGAGTGGCGGTGGGAAGTTAAAGTGGAAGACGGTCCCCGCCCGGAGGATCTGCGGCTGGTGGCGGGGTGCGACGTGTCCTTCTCCCAGGCCCGGGGGATGCTTTACGCCGCGGTAGTGGTGCTGAAGGTGCCCGGTTTTGAGGTGGCGGAGGAAAGCACCGCCTGCCTTCCCGCCACCTTCCCTTACATTCCCGGCCTTTTGGCTTTCCGCGAGATACCGGCCCTTCTCTCGGCCCTGGAGAAAATAAAGAGCACTCCCGACCTCATCCTGTGCGACGGGCAGGGGATCGCCCATCCCCGGGGAATGGGAATCGCCAGCCACCTGGGAGTGCTTTTCGACCTGCCGACCATAGGCGTGGCCAAAACCTGCCTGGTGGGGAAGTGGGAAGCGCCAGGTCCCGAGCGGGGAAGTTTTTCCTACCTCCGCTACCGGGGCCGGGTGGTAGGGACGGTCCTGCGTACCCGCGCGGGCGTGAAGCCCGTCTTCGTCTCTCCCGGGCACCGGGTGAGCGTGGATCTAGCTCGCGAGCTCACCCTCTACCTCACCCCCCGCTACCGCCTCCCCGAACCCTTGCGCCTGGCCCACCTCCTGAGCTACCGCTTCAACCGTCAGGGCTAGATTGGAAATATTCCTGCCATTCTTCCTTGGCCAGGAAGCTTTCTTCCACCCACTCTTCCATCACGCGAAACAGCTTAAAGGGGACGGCGAAGGTGAAGACCTCGCGCCCCAGCAGCTTGGCCACGTTGCGGCGGGCAGAAAGGTCGACGAGCCCTACTACCGCCCGCGGCTGCTCGGCCTGCGCCTCCCGGTAGGGAAGGATACCTATGGCTTGACAGCCGGCGGCGAAAGGGATGAGCACGTTGTCTCCGGCAGCTCGCCCGAAATTGGCCAGCACGGTGAGGGCGGCCAGCTGGTCGGGGTTGGCGGTGAAGATTACCACCACCGGCCTTTCTCTTTCCTCCACCATCCCCAGCGGCTTGAAAACCACGTAGCGTGCCGGTATGTCGGTCATAGGGAGCTGCTGCACGAAGTGCCGCGCCACCTCCGGGGAACGCAGATAACGCTCCTCCTCCAGCATCTGCCTCGCCGCCTCCCGGCGCAGCTCCCCTTTGGAAGCGTCCCGGTTCGGCCTGCCGGTGGAGAGGAAGCAGTAAAAGTTTTCTATCCCGCCGGGCCAGTTGAGGTACTGGTTGCCGAAGCCCAGCCCCGTCCCTCCTCCCAGGCAGCCAAAAGTTTCCCGGTCACAGGCGGCCACTTCCCCGCGGGCGGCGGCAGCGAAGAGCCACATGACACAGCCCCACTTGCCGGGCGAGAACTGCCTAGCCCCCGAAGGCTTTTCGTCAGACCACAAGAGCGCCACTGGCTGAAAACGCATCCCCAGTGCTCGGGCGATCTTACTCTCCACGATAGCACCACCTTCGCGGAAATTTATCTTTCCGCCAGCCTATCCCGGACGAAAGCTACCACTTCCTCCGCCAGGCGTACGGCCTCCTGAGCGGCCTCTTCCGTGTACACTCTGGCTGGGATACTGTCAGGCAGACCGTTGGGGTAACGGGTGGGGACGTAGTAGCCGTCGAGGATAGCCCAGCGCTTCACTTTCTCGGCGAAAAGAGGCTCCCACCGGGCTGCTTGGTGGCAGAGACGCTCGATGGAGTGTCCCAGCACGATCTCTTCTCCCTGCGCGTAAAGGAAACCTTTAATGGCCTTTTCGCCAATTTGCTGGGATAAGAAGCAAGCCAGGTAGTAACCACCTTGCTGGGCCAGGTGCTTCGCCCAACGCAAGTCTTCTTCCGCCTGCTCCAGCCAGCGCCGGCCTTCCTCAAGAGGGCTTCTTCTCATAGAGCACCACTTCCTCTTTCAGGGCGTGCCGGAGGAAGCCCCGCTCCTTGAGGGAGGCGAATTCCTCCGGCGTATAGCAGAGAAGGTCCAGATCTACCGGCAGGGAGAGGAGAGGATAAAGAAAACGCAGCCTTTCGAGAAAGCCGAGTTCGGTGCGCATTACCACCACCAGATCCAGATCGGTGCCGAGATCGGAGCGGCCTCGGGCATAAGAGCCCACCAAACTCACCCGCTCCACTTCCGGCAAGGAGGAGAGAACGGCAACGGCCTTATTCAGCGCTTCGCGCAGAAGCCGCCGGTACTCTTCCCTCCGGGCGGTCAGCTTATCCTCCACCGAGCTCCACCGCCTCTCGAGCGCCTGCTCCTTTAAGGATAACATAGCTTCGCCCGGGGCGCACCACGGGCGGTAATAGAGAAGGGGCGGCGGCGGGAAACTAGGGGAGAGGAGCTTTGGGCGGGAGGGACGTTTTGCTGTGCGGCGGAGTGTGAAGGTCGCCTTTATGGTTCTCCTCTTGCTCCTGCCCCTGGCCTTCTGGGGGGCGGAGCGGGCGCGGGCGCAGAACCCCACCCTTTACTGGGGGAGCACCGGGTGGCACGTGATGCGGGTGCAGCAGCGCCTGGCCCAGTGGGGTTATTACGACGGCCCCATCGACGGCGTCTTCGGCTACCAGACCTGGAAGGCGGTGCGCTACTTCCAGTGGAAAAACGGGCTGGCGGTGGACGGGGTGGTGGGCCCGGCTACCTGGGCGGCCCTGGGCTTCCCCAGCTACACCCCTACCCCGGCTGTCTCCCGCGGCTACGCCACCGACCGCGACGCGGTGCTGCTTTTAGCCCGGCTCATCATGGGGGAGGCGGCGGACGAGCCTTTCGAGGGAAAAGTGGCGGTAGGGGCGGTGGTCCTCAACCGCATGCGCCATCCCGGTTTCCCTAAGACCATCCCCGGGGTGATCTTCCAGCCGGGAGCTTTCGAGTCGGTCTCCAACGGGCAGATCTGGCGCCCCCTCTCCCCCGAAGCGGTGCGGGCGGCGGAACTGGCCCTGGCGGGCTGGGATCCCACCGGCGGCGCCCTTTACTTTTGGAACCCGGCCAAGGCCGTGTCTCCCTGGGTGTGGACGCGCACCATCATCACCCGCATAGGCAACCACGTCTTTGCCCGCTGAAGGAGGGTTTGCTTTGCGCGGCTATCGCCTGGCTCTATTGCTGTTGGGCCTGGTCATGGTGGCGGTGGCGGCCTGGGGCACAAAGGAACACCAGGGGCGCCGCTACCTGGAGCTCGAACTCAACAACCGCTACCAGCAGACCTTCTACGACCTCTTAACCCACGTGCAGAACGTCGAAGTCTTGCTGGGCAAGTGCCTGGTGGCGGGCGGCCGGCAGCAGGCCGTGGGTCTGCTTTCCTCCGTCTGGCAGCAGGCCATGATGGCCCAGGCCGATCTCTCTTCCTTACCCGTTTCCCCGCAGTACACCGAGCGCACGGCCAAGTTTTTGTCCCAGGTGGCCGACTACGCCAACACGCTGTGCCGGCAGGCGGGGACTGGCTCCCCTCTGACCGAGGAGAACTGGGAGACCCTAAGGCGTCTTTACCAGCAGGCCTCTTCCCTCAACCGGGAGCTGCACCGGGTCGAGGCGGAGATCCTGGCCCGCGGCCCCAACTTCTGGGAGCTGGGGCGGAGGCTTAAAGCCCGGCAGGCCAGGACCGCCGAGGCTCCGGCTTCCCCCTTCCGGGCGCTCAACCGGGAGACCCAGAACTACCCCACCCTGGTCTACGACGGCCCTTTCTCCGACCACCTGGAAAAGCAGAAGCCCGAAGGCTTGACCGGGCCGCCGGTGGATCGGGGCCGGGCGGAGGCCAGGGCGCGGGAGCTGGTGGAGCCGAAACCCACCAGGGTGCGGGTGACAGGGGAAGTGAAAGGGCGCATTCCGGCCTACCGGGTGGAGGCCGACACCGCGGCGGGAAAAGTGGTGGCTCTGCTCACCCGCCAGGGAGGGCACCTGCTCCTGCTGCTGGCAGAAAGACACCCCGGCAAGCCCCGGCTCAAAGTGGAGGAGGCGCGGGGGCGGGCGGAGGGCTACCTGCGGGACAAGCTGGGGCTTAAAAACATGCGCCTGAGCTACAGCGTGCAGAAGGGCGCTCTGGCCATCTTCAACTTCATCCCGGAGGAGGGCGGGGTGGCTCTTTATCCTGACATGGTCAAGGTCACCGTGGCGCTGGACGACGGGCGCGTGGTGGGGGTGGACAGCTACTCCTACCTGATGTTTCACCGTCCCCGCTCCCTGCCCCAGCCGCGGCTGACGGCGGCAGAGGCGCGCGGGCTCTTGAACCCCCGGCTCAAAGTGGAAAACCAGCGCCTGGCCCTCATCCCCACCGACGGGGGAAAGGAAAAGCTTTGCTACGAGTTCAAAGCCCGCCTGGGTGAAGACATCTATCTTATTTACCTTGACGCCGAGCGCGGCGAGGAAGAAAAGATCTTAAAACTTGTTCCCACCACCGGCGGGGAGCTGGCCCTCTAAAGCTCCCCGCCGCTTTAAAGTCTACTTGAGAACTACCGACCCTCTTCTAATTCCTGGAGTACCCGCTCTATTGCCGGTCGTAATCCGGTACGTGCTTGGCCGCTTCATTCCAAATGTAGAGAAGGACATCGCGCTTCACAGGGCCACCAACTCGCTCATGACGGCTTCTTTCAGTTCTTCACGGAGGGAGCGTCGGGGCACGAGGTCCACTTTCATGCCCAGGAGTTCGCCCAGGTAGAGCTCCGCTCCCACTAATTCTAGCAAGCTTATGGGCCGCAGGATTTCCACCAGTACATCGAGGTCACTTTCTGCCTGCTGTTCCCCCCGGACATAAGAGCCGAAGAGACCAATTATCCGGATGCCGTATTTCTCGGCCAGGGTAACCTGTTGCTCTTGAAGGATGGTGCGGATCTCCTCCAACGTTCTCATATGTCTCGCCACCTCCTGGTAGGTTGCGGGGAGTCTCACTTTCATTCTAAACCATTTGCTCCTGGACCTAAGCGGACACTTCCACACGCAATCTGGCCCGGCTCCTCTAAGGAGCTAAGGTTGGTCGCCGGGCGTCGGGCGGCTGGCGGTACGGATGTTTGCTCCGCCGCTCTTCTGTAGCTACACTTATAAAGACGGCGGGGGAGGTGTATACCCGGTGCAGTTCAATATCTACGTCCCCGAGGCCAAGAAGAGCCTGCTGGAGCTGCTGGATAAGGTCTCCGCCCTGACGGGGAGGAGCAAATCCGAGCTCGTCATCGAGGCCCTTGAGAAATACCTCGCAGACGCCGCGCTGCCACCGCTCGGGCGGTTTGCCATCGGAATTTCCCGGGAGATCAAGCGCGCCGATCTTTACGCGAAAAGGCTGGAAAGGGCATGATCCTGATCGAAACCAACGCACTGGTCTACACCATAGATGCGCTGGCGCCTCGGCACGAGCCTAGCCGCAGATTCGTGGAGGCGGCCCGAGGAGCTCCTGGGATTTTTTCCGGAGGCCGCGAAAAATTTTTCCCTCCCCGCTGGGAACCTTTTCGCCCCCTTCGGTGTCTAACTAGAGTGGATGAAGGGGGAGCCGGAGGCGCCCGGCTCGCCCGGAAAGTTTTGGGCCGAGGGGGTGAGGAAAGGCTTTAATCATTTGATTAACTGGCGGATTGACTGGCGTCCAAAAGCCAAACTCCAAAATTTTAAGGGGAGGGAAAGAGTTTGATAAAGGCGCGCAAGAAGTGGCTCAGCATACTGCTGACCGTAGCCATGCTGGCGGCGCTGCTGGTACCGCTGGCCACGCCGGCCCAGGCGGCATCGAGCTACAGCGTCAGCACAGTGATGTCGGTTTCTGCAGGCCAAACTAACACACTACCGTCGACCTACCTGCAGATTTCGATGGATACGACTACTGCCCTCGCTTCTAAGGGAAGTAAGGTTGTTTTCTCGCTTCCGTCCAGCCCGTCAGGTTTTGCTCTAGAGCTGGATCCAACCGGAATAAAGGTTACTGGAGCGTTTGCTACTGGGGACGTAGCCATCCAGAAATTAGATGGTTCTTCCTACAAATCGGGAGCGGTTCGAGACTTTGTGGTAGTTCTCAACGGTCCTACGAATACAGATACAACAGCTACGACCAGCACCATCAGCATTCCCGTTACGAAGCTGACTGTTCCCGGTGGAGTTAGCGGAGAAATCAAGCTCACCGCTTCTGCGCCGCCCGGGTCGGTCTTTTCCAGCGGTGAGGTTGTGATTGCGACTGCTGGCTCCGGGCAGGTAACGCTTGCGGCGGAGAGCGTCGAATCGATTGGCTCCGCTGGTGGGGCAATCGGAGTGATTGACATTAAGGAGAATATGGGCAGGGCTCTTAAGGATTCCGGCAGCGACGCTGCCGTAAAGCTGACTCTCCCGCCTGGCTTTAAGTGGGCTACAGTCGCAAGGGATGCTTCCGGAAAGATTATTGGTGTTAGCGAACTGACAGGCACTAAAGCCTTGAACACCCTCGATAGCCGTGACTATCAGGTAGTGTGGGGTGACCTCAATCCTGCTAATGTCACGCTTGAGGTCACTAACAACGGTCGCGAGCTAGATATCCATGTACCTTCAAACTTGGCTTCGACTCAGGCCACATTCCTCAAGTTGCAGCTTGGTGTAGTTGTTGATGAGAGCGTGGCTAAGACCGGCGACATTAAGGTAACCGTCTCTGGCGCTGCAACAGTCAGCCCTTCCGAGTTGGTGGTCGCTAAGTATGGTGAGTACGGTTTGACCGTGAAGGCGCTCACGAGCCCTGACCTGGTAGCGGGCAAAGCCGCCCAGAAGATCGGGAAGTTCGAGATCGCCGAAAACCTGAAGGGCAGCTTGATCGCCGGCCGGACCATCACCCTGACGTTGCCGGACGGCGTGAAGTGGGCAGCGACGCCGAAGATCGACATCGAGGCTTCTAACCTGGCGGGCGTTGATCAGGGTTCGGTTGAAGGCTGGCAGGCCGTGGGTTCCGATGGGCGCATGATCAAGTGTACTGTCCAATTTACTGAAGGTGCCACCTCTACGACCGATGCGGCTAAGCTAGTGTTCAAGGACGCTAAGGTTACCATCTCGCCTGAGTTCAGCGGCAATCTCGACGTCACCATCGGCGGGAGCCAGGGTCTAACCGGTACCATCACTCTTGGCAAAGTTGCTGCCGGGGTGAAGGTCAGCGTTTCCTCCACACCGGAAGTCAAGATCGGCCTCAGCGACCAAGTGGCAGGCGATGTCACCATCGCCGAGACGGCAGCCGGTATCATCAACAGCACGGTGACTTACACTAAAGATAATGCTCTTGGAGGCGGAACGGTCGACAAAGAAGATACCAGCAGCCAGGCGCAGATAGTGCTTGAGCTGCCCTCGGGTGTAAAGTTCAGCAGCACGCCCACGGTCAGCGTGGACGGTGACCTGCAGATCGACACGCCCAAGACACAGAACGATAACAAGGAGTTAGTGATTCCGGTTAAGAGCACGAGCACCAAGCCGTCCACCATCAAGATCAGCAATATCAAGCTGACGATCGACCGTACGGTGCCAGAGGGGCCTGTGGTCCTGAAGGTTAAGGGTACAGCTGTAAACGAGACTCTGGATAAGGACGGGAAGGATACTTACTTCCCTGGTGCCACTGCGGTAGCTAAGGTTGCTATCGCCAAGTGCGTGACGCCCGCGCCCACCCAGACCGTGGGTAAGGCCGTGTTCAAGATCAACGAGGCCAAGTACACCATCGACGGCAAGGAGTACACCATGGACGCCGCTCCCTACATCGATCCCGCCACCAACCGGGCCATGGCGCCCATGCGCTACATCGCCTACGCCGCGGGCGTGACGCCGGAGAACATCCTGTGGAACCCTGAGACCCGGACCGCCACCTTCATGAAGGGCGACCGGGTGGTCCAGGTGACCGCCGACTCCAACATCCTGGTGGTCAACGGCACCCAGATCGCCATGGACGCCAAGGCGGTGATCAAGGACGGGCGCTTCTTCCTGCCGGTCCGGTGGCTGAGTGTGGCGCTTGGCTGCCAGGTCGAGTGGGACGCCCAGAACCAGCAGGTGATCGTGCTCCGCACGCAGTAAGGGTCTAAGCCAGCAAGGCCCCGGGAGCCTTCCCGGGGCCTTGTTTTATTAGTTGGCGACGATTTTCCTTGCCATTGATCCTGGACCGTGTTATGATCCTTAAAAAGGTTAACTAACTAACCGGAGGAGGTAGAGGCTTCCCTATGCGGCGCTGGCGATTAACCGCCCTGGGAACCCTGCTCCTGCTCGTCAGTTCTCTTCTCGCGCCCTTTCTGGCCTGGGGTGCCGAAAGCTCCCAGATGAGCTTGAGCCTAGCCGAGGCGGTGCAGCTTGCCTGGCAGAACTCTCCCGATATCCGCGCCGCCCAGGCCGAAGTGGACAAGTGGTGGGAGCAGCGCAAGGACGCGGCCGACGTGGTGGAGAAAATGAGCTACATTCCCGCCGCTGGCCCTAACGTGGTGCCGTACGCCGACATGGCGTGGGTGGCCCTGCTCTCGACCGATGCCGCCTGGCAGATGGCCAAGAAAAACCTGGAAGATAAAAAGCAGTACTTGGCTGTGCAGGTGGCGCAGGCTTACTACGATGTGCTGGCGGCTCAGACCGCTTACGAGCAGGCTAAGAGGCAGCTGGAGCTGGCTGAGAGGGCGCTTTCGGTGGCGCGGGCCGCTTACTGGGCCGGCACGGCCACCAACTTCGATCTGGCCAAGCCCGAGGCCGATGCCCAGGCGGCGTCCAAGGGGCTGGCGGCGGCCAAAGAGGCTCTGGGCAAGGCTTACGTGGTTTTGAACCGCTTGATAGGGCTTCCCTCCGACAGCCGTCCGGTGCTAACCACCCGCCCACCCACGGAGAACTTGAAGGTGGAGAGCCTGGACGCCGAAGTATCGCGGGCGCTGGAGAGTTCGGCCAGCATTTTTGCCCTGCGTAAGAATGTGGACATCGCCCGCTGGAACGTCGATTATCCCTACGCCACTGGCAAATACCTCAAGTACAATATCGCCACCGCCGACCTGGCCGCGAGCGAGCAGCAGCTTTATGCCGCCCAGGACGTCCTAAAGGAAAAGGTGCACACCACCTACCGGCAGATCCGGAGTTTAGAGGAGCAGATTCAGGCTCAGGAGGCCCAGGTGAAGGCGGCGGAGGAGGCGGCGAGGCTGGCCAAGATCCGCTACGAGGCGGGCGTGGCCATAAAGCTGGAGGTGGACAAGGCCGAGACTGCCCTGGCCGAGGCGCGCGCCAAGCTGGAGAACCTCTACTGCCAGCACGCCGCGGCCCTGGCCGGGTGGAACTACCTCACCGGCCGCCCGGTGGTGAACGGTACTTGACCGGAGGCTGCCGGGTGTGCTACTAATTAGGCTAAGCCTGCATATAGTGCTACAAAGGCGAGGAAGGGGAAGAGGAGCGGGAAGGCAGCCCCAGCGAGCTGGGGGAAGGTGGAAGCCCGGCGGCCAAGCGCCCGTTCCGGCCACCCTGGAGCTGGAGGTCGAAAGGGGAAGGAGGCCCGAGTAGGCTTTCCCGGAAGCCCGCCGTTACCGGGCAAAGAGGGGGCGTCGGGGGACTCCTCTCGGCGTCAATTAAGGTGGTACCGCGGGACTTTCGCCCCGTCCTTAAGCTTTGGGACGGGGTTTTTGCCTTTAATTCAAGGGGGTGCTTGGGCAGGTGGAAAAGGAGAAGGAGCTTTTGCGGCTTTTGAGCCGGAACGCCCGCTACTCGGTGGAGGAGCTCGCCGCCATGCTGGACCTTTCTCCACAGGAGGTCTCTTCCCTTATAGAGGATCTGGAGCGGCGGCGGGTGATCCTGGGCTACCGGGCCCTCATCGATTGGCGGAAGGTGGGGGAAGAGAAGGTGACCGCTTTTATCGAGGTGAAGGTGACCCCGCAGCGGGAAGTGGGTTTTGACGCGGTGGCGAAGCGCATAGCGCGCTTCCCGGAGGTGAAGAACATACGTCTGGTCTCCGGCGCCTACGACTTGGCGGTAGAAGTGGAGGGGCGGCGGCTCGAGGAGGTAGCCTCCTTCGTGGCCACCCGGCTGGCTCCCATGGAGGGCGTGGTCAGCACCACCACCCACTTCATGCTGAAGCCCTACAAGATCGACGGGGAGCTGGTAGAGGACGTCGAGGAGGCGCAGAGGCTGGTGGTGTCGCCATGAAGAGCTGGGAAGAGTACTTGAATCCCCAGGTGGCTTCCCTTCCCCCTTCGGGCATCCGCCGCTTCTTCGACCTGGCGGCAGAGATGACGGGGGTTATCTCCTTGGGCGTGGGGGAGCCCGACTTTGTCACCCCCTGGCGCATAAGGGAAGCTTGCATCTACGCCCTGGAGCGGGGCTACACCATGTACACCTCCAACCGGGGGATGAAAGAGCTGCGGGTGGCCATCGCGCGCTACCTGGAGGACGCCTTCAAGCTCCGCTACGACCCGGAAAAAGAGATCCTGGTCACCGTGGGGGTGAGCGAGGCCCTGGACCTGGCC
Organism: Ammonifex thiophilus; assembly: GCF_003368535.1. Taxonomy (GTDB): domain Bacteria; phylum Bacillota; class Desulfotomaculia; order Desulfotomaculales; family Ammonificaceae; genus Ammonifex; species Ammonifex thiophilus. Next base: position 61,351 of record NZ_QSLN01000001.1, on the reverse strand, counting down.
CTGCGGGCTTTGCTCAAGCCCGGGGACGAGGTGCTTATCCCCGACCCGGCCTACGTTTCCTACGTCCCCTGCACCGTGCTGGCCGGGGGGGTGCCGGTCCTGCTGCCCACCCGCATGGAGGAGGGGTTCAAGATCACCGCCGAGCAGGTGGAGAAGGCCGCGACTCCCCGTACCAAAGTGCTCCTGCTGGCCTACCCCAACAACCCCACCGGGGCGGTGCTGAACCGGCGGGAGCTGGGGGAGATAGCCGAGGTGGTCAAAGCACGCGACCTCCTGGTCATCTCGGACGAGATCTACGCCCAGCTCACTTACGAGGGGGAGCACGTCTCCATTGCTTCCCTCCCCGGCATGAGGGAGCGCACCGTGGTGCTCCAGGGGTTCTCCAAGGCCTTTGCCATGACCGGCTGGCGCCTGGGGTATGCTGCCGGAAACGAGACCTTTATCGGGGCCATGACCAAGATCCACCAGTACACCATGCTCTGCGCCCCCATAACTGCCCAGATGGCCGCCCTGGAGGCGCTCAAAAACGGCCTGGAGGACATGCGGCAGATGGTGGCCCAGTACGCCTACCGCCGTCGCCTGGTGGTGAACGCCTTCAAGGAGATGGGGCTCCCCTGCCCCGAGCCTAAAGGCGCCTTCTACGCCTTCCCCTACGTGGGGGGGACGGGGCTGAGCGAAGAGGAGTTTTGTGAAAAACTACTTCTGGAGGAAAAGGTGGCGGTGGTGCCGGGCACGGCCTTCGGCCCCTCCGGCCGGGGGCACATCCGCTGCTCCTTCGCCGCCTCGGTGAAGGATCTCACGGAGGCCTTCCGCCGCATGAAGGAGTTTCTCCGGCGGCACGGGGTAAAAGGGCGCCCCTCGGTGGTGGTTCTGGGCAAGTGAAGGGCGTGGAAGTGTGGATCAAGGTAGAGGGTACGCGCACGGACGATACCGGCGAGCGGGAAACTATTGTCTTTGAGACCCAGGGGAGGCTTTACCGGCGGGGAGAGGCGTACTATCTGGTATACCAGGAGTCGGAGTTGGCGGGGATGGAGGGGACCACCACCGCCTTGAAGCTCGAGCCCGGGCGGGTTACCCTCAACCGCATGGGCAGCGTGAGCCAGAAGCAGGTCTTCGAGGAGGGGAAGGTAGACCGGGGAGAGTACGCCACCCCCTTCGGCCGCATGCCCTGCGAGGTCCGGACCAGCCGGGTGGAAGTCAGCTTGACAGCCACCGGCGGGCACATTAACCTAGAATATGAATTGCTACTGGCCTACCAGTCCTTGGGTTTCCAGGTGCTGCGCATCACCGTAAGGGAGGCAGGATAGATTGGCTCAGGCTTCTCTCAGACAGGAGATAAGGGAGGCCCTCCGCCAGGGTTTGGAAAGGGCCTTGGCGGCAACCCAACCGGCCCTATCCCTTCCCGGAACTTCCCTTCCTCCTGTCGCTTTGGAGGTTCCCCGGGAGGAGGGATTCGGCGACTTCACCACCAACCTGGCCTTCAAGCTGGCCAGTCGGGCGGGCAAACCTCCGCGCGAGGTGGCGGCTTTGCTGGCCGAGCACTTCCCTTCCGACGCTTCCCCTTACCTGGATAGGATAGAGGTGGCCGGGGCGGGCTACCTCAACTTCTACCTCAAGCCCTGGTGGCTGGAGGAGGCCCTGCGAGAGGTTTTGCTCAAAGGGGAGGATTACGGGCGACAGGATCTGGGCAGGCGCCGGAAGGTGAACGTGGAGTTCGTGAGCGCCAATCCCACCGGCCTTTTACACATGGGCAACGCGCGGGGCGCGGCGCTAGGCGATAGCATCGCCGCGCTTCTCGCTTTTTGCGGCTTTGAGGTCACGCGCGAGTACTACATCAACGACGCCGGCTACCAGATCGAGCGCTTCGCCGCCTCTCTGGAGGCTCGCTACCGCCAGGCTTTCGGCGAGGACGTCCCCCTTCCCCCCGACGGCTATCACGGCCAGGACCTGGTGGAGACGGTGAAGCGCTTCATTAGCGAGCACGGCGACAGGTACTTACACACCTCCCCGGAGGAGCGGCGGGAGGCGCTGGTGAGCTTCGCTATAAAGGAGAAGCTGGCGGCCATAAAGGAGAGCCTGGAAAAGTTCGGTGTGCGTTTCGACGTGTGGTTTTCCGAGCAGGAGCTGCACGCGAGCGGCAAGGTGGCGGAAACCATAGAGGAACTTAAGCGGCGCGGAGCCACTTACGAGAAGGAGGGGGCCTTGTGGTTCAGGGCCAGCGCCTACGGTGCCCCCAAGGATGACGTGCTGGTGCGGGCCAACGGCCTGCCCACTTATTTTGCCGCCGACATAGCCTACCACCGCAACAAGCTGGAGCGCGGCTTCGAATGGATGATCGACCTGTGGGGGGCGGACCACCACGGCCACGTCCCCCGTCTCAAGGCGGCCCTGCAGGCCCTGGGCTACAATCCGGAATGCCTCACCGTCATCATCATGCAGTTGGTGCGCCTCACCCGTGGAGGGGAGGCGGTGCGCATGTCCAAGCGGGCCGGGGAGTACGTCACCTTAAACGACCTGCTGGCGGAGGTGGGGAAAGACGCGGCCCGCTACTTCTTCGTGTGGCGCAGCGCCGACGCCCACCTCGATTTTGACCTGGAGCTGGCCAAAGCCCAGAGCATGGAAAACCCCGTTTACTACATCCAGTACGCCCACGCCCGCATCGCCAGCCTCTTCCGGCAGCTGGCGGAGAGAGGGGGAAGCCCTCCTCCACCGGAGAAGGTGGACTTCTCCTTCCTGCGGGAGCCGGAGGAAAGGCGGCTCATGTACAAACTGGCCCTCTTCCCGGAGGAAGTGGAGGCGGCGGCTTTAAACCTGGCCCCTCACCGACTGGCCACCTACCTTTACGACCTGAGCTCCCTCTTCCACTCTTTCTACAACGAGCACCGGATAATCGGAGCTGGCTCCGGCTTGGAGGAGGCTCGGCTGGGGCTGGCGGCAGCCACCCAGTTGGTGTTGCGGCAGGGCCTCAAGCTTCTGGGAATTTCGGCACCGGAGCGGATGTAGCCATGAGCAAGTACATCTTCGTCACCGGAGGAGTGGTCTCTTCCCTGGGTAAGGGGGTGACGGCGGCTTCCCTGGGCTGCCTTCTGAAGAGCCGGGGCCTTAAGGTGATGATGCAGAAGCTTGACCCCTACATCAATGTGGACCCCGGCACCATGAGCCCCTTCCAGCACGGGGAGGTCTTCGTCACCGAAGACGGGGCGGAAACCGATTTAGACCTGGGGCACTACGAGCGCTTCATCGATACCGACCTCAACCGCTCCTGCAACGTTACAGCCGGCGGCATTTACTGGTCGGTCATCACCAAGGAGCGCCGGGGGGACTATCTGGGGAGCACGGTCCAGGTGATCCCCCATGTGACCAACGAGATAAAGGAGCGCATCTGCGCCGTGGGGCGCGAGTCGGGGGCCGACGTGGTGATCGTGGAGATAGGGGGGACGGTGGGCGACATCGAGTCCCTCCCCTTTTTGGAGGCCATCCGTCAGCTAAGAAGCGATCTGGGCAGGGAGAACACCCTCTACATCCACGTCACCCTGGTTCCTTACCTGCGAGGGGCGCGGGAGCTCAAGACCAAGCCCACCCAGCACAGCGTGAAGGAGCTCAGGAGTATAGGTATCCAGCCCGATGTCATTGTGTGCCGCTCGGAGATGCCTCTAGGGGAAGACCTGGTCCGCAAGATCGCCCTTTTCTGCGACGTGGAACCGCGGGCGGTGATCCAGGCGCTGGACGTTCCCTCCATCTACGAGATACCCCTGCGGCTGGAGGAGCAGGGGTTAGGGGAGTACGTGGTGGAAAGGCTGGGGCTGCCGGCTCGGCCCCCGGAGCTGGAGGCCTGGCGGGATATGGTGCACCGCCTCTACCACCCCCGCTTTGAGGTGCCCATAGCCTTGGTGGGGAAGTACGTGGACCTGCGGGACGCCTACTTCAGCGTGGTGCAGGCGCTGGTCCACGCTGGATGCGCGCATAACGCGCGGGTAAAGATCTGCTGGGTAAGCGCCGAAGATCTGGAAAAGCATCCTCCATCCCTCTATCTCGAAGGGGTGGGGGGAATCCTGGTTCCCGGCGGCTTCGGCGAGCGCGGGGTGGAGGGAAAGATAGCGGCCATCCGCTACGCGAGGGAGAATCGCATTCCCTTCCTGGGCATTTGTCTGGGTATGCAGCTGGCAGTGGTGGAGTTCGCCCGCTCGGTGGCGGGGCTGGTTTCGGCCCACAGCGCCGAGTTTGACCCCCACACCCCTCACCCGGTCATCGACCTTCTGCCGGAGCAGCGAGGGTTGACCGACAAGGGGGGAACCATGCGCCTGGGGGGCTATCCCTGCCGCATCGTGCCCGGCACCAAGGCTTATCAGGCCTACGGCGTTGGCGAGACGCGGGAGCGACACCGGCATCGCTACGAGTTTAACAACGACTACCGGCACATCCTGGCAGAAAAGGGTCTGGTCCTGAGCGGCCTTTCTCCCGACGGGCGTCTGGTGGAGATAGTGGAGCTCCCCAACCACCCCTGGTTCGTGGCCACCCAATTCCACCCCGAGTTTAAGTCCCGCCCTGCACGGCCTCATCCTCTCTTCCGCGACTTCGTGGGGGCGGCACTGGCCCTGGCCGGCCGGGAAGTCGAAGAGGAGGATAAGGTTTGTACAGGCGAGTTTTAGGCGGGGTCATTCTGGCGGCGATTTTTCTCTCCCTGGTCCTGGCGGCCGTCTGGGGGCGCGGCCGGGAAGGAGGAGTGGGTCTGGGAGGAGGAAAGGTAGGGCTTATCTACCTCACCGGCGTCATAGCTGGAGAGGGGGGCGCCTCTCCCCTCTTCGGCAGCACGGCCGACGTGCGGGGGGTGATCGAGGCCCTGAGCCGGGCCGAAGAGGATCCCTCCATCAAGGCGGTGGTGCTGCGCATCGACAGCCCGGGAGGGAGCGCGGCGGCCAGCCAGGAGATAAGTGACGCCGTGCGCCGGGTGCAGAAGGCGGGGAAGAAGGTGGTGGTTTCCATGGGGGACACCGCCGCCTCGGGGGCCTACTGGGTGGCGGCGGGCGCCGACCGGATCGTGGCCCTCCCCTCCACCATCACCGGCAGCATCGGGGTCATCTTCGAGACCGCCAACCTCTCCGGCCTCTACCACAAGCTGGGGATACAGAAGGAAATCATTAAGAGCGGGCCCTTTAAAGATATGGGTAGTGAGAGCCGGCCCTTGACGCCGGAGGAGCGGGCCATCCTGCAAGGCATGGTGGATGACATCTACCAGCAGTTCGTGGATCACGTGGCTCAGGGAAGGCACCTCCCACGGCAGAAGGTTCTGGAACTGGCCGACGGCCGGGTCTTCACCGGCAGGCAGGCCAAAGAACTGGGCCTGGTGGATGAACTGGGCGATCTCCACACGGCGGTGCGAGAGGCGGCTCATCTGGCGGGGATAAAGGGGAAGCCGGAGGTGGTGGAACTCAGCAAGGCGCCCTGGTTCCGGCGCTTCTTCGGCGGGCCCTTGAACGGCCTGCTGCTTCCCCGCTTTCAGGAAGGGGGTTTGAAATCTTGACCGAAAAACCGGTGGGCATCCTGGAGCTCCTCCCGGGCATGCTCTTCTCTCCCTTTCAGACGCTAAGACGTTGGGAGGTTCGGCGCAGCTTCAAGTCCGCCTTCTCGCTTTATCTTCTGGTCATCCTGGTGAACGGGCTTTCCGAGTTCTTCACCTTGCGCACCCCTCCTGCGGCCGAGCTCCCCGCCTCCACGGGTTTGGTCGTTTTCTTCCTGGTGGCCGTGCCCGTGGCCTTGGTCCTCTGGTTTCTGCAGGCCGCTTTCTTTTACCTGGCCGGTCATCTCATGGGCGGGCGGGGGGAGCCCCTCGGTGTCCTCTCGGTGTGCGCCCTGGCGGTGACTCCTCAGCTTTTCCTGGTGCCCCTCAACGTGCTGCTGGTTCTGGCCAAGGTTGCCGAGCCGGTGGTGGCGAGCGTGGGGCTGGTGGCCGGCCTGGCGGTGGCCGTGTGGATGCTGGTGCTCCTGGCGGCGGGGCTGCGAGAGGAGCACGAGCTGGCTACGGGACAGGCGGTTCTGCTGGTGCTGATTCCTATACTCGCCACCGTGTTTCTAGCCCTCCTCTTCGCGGTCGTGGTGGGGTTGATAGCGGCTGCGGGTTTAGGAGGATTGAAGTAGGCCTTGAGCTACGTGCTGGTGATCGACGACGAGCCGCTGGTGCGGCTGGTGGTGCGGGAGGCCCTGAGCGCTTCCGGCTGGCGGGTGGCCGAGGCGGCCGGCGGGGAAGAGGCTTGGGAGCTGATCTCCCAGGAGCGGCCGGATCTGGTGCTGCTCGACCTGCGCTGCTCCGGCGGGGAGGAGCTCCTGGCCCGTTTGCGGGGGAAGGTTCCGGTGGTGGTCATGACCGGGGACGAGGAGGCGGCGCAGGGGCTAGGGGTGGAGGTGCTGCTTAAACCCTTCGACCTGGACAAGCTAAGAAAGCTGGTCCGAAGCAAACTTTCCGGTATTTGAGTGCAGGAATTGTGCCGGTCGTAGCGAAATAATTAAGCCGAATTTAGCTCGGCGGTTCACCCTTGACCGATCTGGGAGGCTCTGAACTATGGTTGTGCGCACCGATACTTACTTCCTTTTGTCCTGTTCCTTCTGTTCCCGCGAGGACCTTTCTCCCCTTTCCCGCTTCGCCGTCACCCCCGAGCGGCCGCTGCGTCTCCTCTGCTCCTGCGGGGAGGAGAAGGCCAGGATTTCGACACGGGACCGGGTGAGCTACACGGTGGAGGTCCACTGCCCTTACTGCGACTACCCACACTCCTTCCGGCTGAAAGGCAAGAAGATCTGGGGCAGCTCGGAGGTTACCCGCCTTTTCTGCTCCCAAACGGGGCTGGAAATCGGGTACATCGGCCCCTACGAGAAGATACGACACCTCTCGCGCACCGTGCGGGAGGAACTGGAGGCGCTCATAGAGGAGCTGGGCGGAGCCGACTATTTTGTCAACCCGGAGGTGATGTTCGAGGTCCTCTACCAGGTAGAGGAGCTGGCGGAAGAGGGAGGGATCTATTGCCCCTGCGGGCGTGATGAGGTGGAGGTGGAGATCCTTCCCGACCGGCTGGTTTTGCGCTGCCGGGCCTGTGGACGTAAGCTGGCGGTGCCGGCGCGGAGCCAGTCCGATCTTCAGGCTCTAGAGGAGGCGGGGCATCTCCTGCTTTCCCGGTCGGGGCGGGTGGAGACCACCTCCCTGGCGCGGCGGAAAAAAGGAGCGAAGCGGAGAAAATAAAAGCCGAGTAGGATTTCCGGGGAGGTGGTTTTCTTGCCGCTGGTCACTCTGCGGGAAGTGTTGGGCGCGGCTGCGGCGGGAGGATACGCGGTGGGCGCTTTTAACTGCAACAATATGGAGATTTTGCAGGCCATTATGGCGGCGGCCGAGGCGGAGAGGTCGCCGGTGATCATCCAGGCCAGCCAGGGGGCCATCAAGTACGCGGGCCTGGACTACATAGCGGCCATGGCCAAAACGGCTCTGGCCTCCGCTACCGTCCCGGTGGTCCTGCACCTGGACCACGGCACGAGCTATGAGCAGGTGATAAGGTGTCTGGCCGCTGGCTTTTCCTCGGTGATGATCGATGCCTCGCGCCTTCCCCTGGAGGAGAACATTGCCCTCACCAAAGAAGTGGTCAAGGCGGCCAGGGCGGTAGGGGCTTCGGTGGAGGCGGAGCTCGGCCGCATAGGGGGTACCGAGGACGATATCTCGGTGGCGGAGCGAGAGGCCTTCTTCACCGACCCCGACGAGGCGGCCTACTTCGTGGAGCAGACCGGGGTGGATGCTCTGGCGGTGGCCATCGGCACCGCCCACGGCCCTTACCGCTGGGAGCCCAAGCTCGACTTCGAGCGGCTAAGCCAGATAGCGGCCAAGGTGAAGGTGCCCCTGGTGCTGCACGGCTCCTCGGGCGTCCCGGCGGAGGACATAAGGGAGGCCATAAAGCGGGGCATCCGTAAGATCAACATCGACACCGACATCCGCATCGCTTTCGTCAAGCGGATGCGGGAGGTGCTGGCGGCCAACCCGGACGAGATCGACCCGCGCAAGATCCTGGGGCCGGCGCGCGAGGCGGCCACGGAGGTAATCCGCGAGAAGATGCGCATTTTCGGTAGCTCTGGCAAAGCTATCGGCGTATAATTCTTAAGTAAAGGGGGAATGCAGCCATCAAACTCTTTCTCGACACCGCCAACCTGGAAGAGATCCGCACCGCCGTTTCTTGGGGAGTAATCCAAGGCGTGACCACCAACCCCACCCTGGTGGCACGGGAAGGTCGGGAGTTCAAGTCCCTCATCAAAGAGATAGCTGAACTGGTCAACGGCCCGGTGAGTGCCGAGGTGATAAGCACCGAGGCGGAGGGGATGATCGCGGAGGCGGAGGAGCTGAGCCGCCTTCACCCCAACGTGGTGATAAAGATCCCCATAACGCCGGAGGGCTTAAAGGCCGTGAAGGCGCTGAAAGCCCGGGGAATCAGGACCAATGTCACTCTGGTCTTTTCCGCCAACCAGGCCTTGCTGGCAGCTCTGGCGGGGGCCAGCTACGTCAGCCCCTTCGTGGGGCGCCTGGACGATGCCGGTCACGACGGCATAGCCCTGGTGCGTGAGATCGCCGAGATCTTTTCCCTGCACGGCATTGCCACCGAAATAATCGCGGCCAGCATTCGCCATCCTTTGCACGTGGTGGCCGCGGCGCAGGCGGGGGCGCACATCGCCACCGTTCCCTTCCGCGTGCTGGATCAGATGGTGCGCCATCCTCTTACCGACATCGGTATTGAACGCTTCCTGGCCGACTGGGCCAAAGTGCAGAACCTCCCCCAGAAGTAAAAGCCATTCCTTTTCGCATTAAGTGAGGTAGATCATCTTGACCCCACTGGTTTGGTACAAGGTTCCCCGTGGACAAGTGGATAGAGGGAAAGGGGTGAGTCAGGTGACCCCGGCTGGCGACCTGGAAAGCAAGACTGTGCTGGAGCTGAGGGCTATAGCCAAAGAGCTAGGGGTGCCGGAGTACTACCGTTTGCGCAAGCAGGAGCTGATCGAGGCCATAAAGGCGCGGTACGCGGCGGAAAAAGAGGAAGAAGCGGTTCGAAGCGCACCCGAGGTGGTGGCTGAAGCCAGGCCACCGGAGCCGGAGCCGTCCGCCCTCCCGCGCGCCCGGGGGGTGCTGGAGATCCTGCCCGACGGCTACGGTTTCCTGCGCCCGCACAAGTACCTCCCCTCCCCCGATGACATTTATGTTTCCGCTTCGCAGATTCGCAAGTTTGACCTGCGCACGGGCGATCTGGTGGAAGGGGTGGTGCGCCGGCCCAAGGAGAACGAGAAGTACTTCGCCCTTCTGAGAGTGGAGCGGGTGAACGGCGTGCCGGCGGACGAACTCCCTCCCCGCCCCCACTTCGACAACCTCACCCCCCTTTACCCCTGCGAGCGCATCCGCCTGGAGACCACTCCCGACCGCATAGCCGTGCGGATAATCGATCTCATAGCCCCCCTGGGCAAGGGGCAGCGGGGCTTGATCGTGGCTCCTCCCAAAGCAGGCAAGACCACGCTCCTGAAGGAGATAGCCAACAGCATAACGGCCAACCATCCCGAGATTTACCTCATCATCCTGCTCATCGACGAACGCCCGGAGGAGGTAACCGACATAAGCCGCTCGGTCAAGGCGGAGGTGGTGAGCTCCACCTTCGACGAGCCGCCGGAGAACCACGTTAAGGTAGCGGAGATGGTGCTGGAGCGGGCCAAGCGCCTGGTGGAGCACGGGCGCGATGTGGCTATACTGCTTGACAGCATCACCCGTCTGGCGAGGGCCCATAACCTGGTAATCCCTCCCAGTGGGCGCACCCTTTCCGGCGGGGTGGACCCGGCGGCCTTACACAAGCCCAAGCGGTTCTTCGGGGCGGCCCGCAAGCTGGAGGAGGGCGGGAGCCTCACCATCCTGGCGACGGCTCTCATCGAGACGGGAAGCCGCATGGACGAGGTGATCTTCGAGGAGTTCAAGGGCACCGGAAACATGGAGCTGGTGCTGTCAAGAGCCTTGGCCGAGCGCCGGATCTTCCCCGCCATCGATGTCAAGCGCTCCGGCACCCGCAAGGAGGAGCTGTTGCTGAGCCGCGAGGAGCTGGAGCTGGTTTGGTACTTCCGGCGGGCCACCAACGAGATGACTCCCTGGGAAGCTATGGAGCACCTGCTGGAGGAGATTCGCCGTACCCGCTCGAACGAGGAACTGGTGCGCAACTTCCAGGCCTTCAAGCAGGCCAGCGGCGAAGAGGTCCTGGGCCTCTCCCCTCAGTGCCGGTAAGTGACCGGGGCGAAGTTCACTTGGTCGTTCCACATCCGCTCGAACTCCCGGCTACACGCCCGGCTAAGTTCAGCTGATTTTACCACCAGAAACATCTCGTCGTTTTTCTCGCTGGCGCTGCGGGTGAAGTTGTAGCTGCCGGTGGTGACTATCTCGCCGTCGATCACGACCATCTTGAGGTGCATGAGCCCCGCGTGCCGGTTCTCCTTAACCGGTATGCCCGCCAGCAGAAGCACGTTCACGGCGTGGCGCTGGGAATCATTCCGCTGCCACTCTTTGTCGGTGATGACCCTGACCTTCACTCCTCGTTTGTGGGCCTGCACCAGAGCCTTTACGATGTCGGGATGAGTGAGGCTGTAGATGGCCACGTCGCAGGAGGACCGCGCCTGCCCGATTAGGCTGCAAAGGGCGGGGGCCGGGTCCTGCCCTGACCGGGGAAAGTAAAGGGCCCAGCTCCCTTCCTCCAGCCGTCCGGTGGCCGTCGGGCCTGTGCTCAGGCAGCCGGAGGCGAGAAGGAGCAAAAAAAGGAGCAGGAAAAGGGAGAAAGCTTTCGGCTTCGAGCGCATGCTCTTAAAAGCCAAAAGTCGCTATGGGTTCCTTGAGCCGGTAAAGCCAGCCGGCCAGGTTTTCCTGCTCAGCTGCTCCCTCTTCCTGCCCGCCCTTCTGGAGGTAGCTCACGGTCATGTGGGAGATAATGGTTTCGTTCAGGCGCTCGAGCTCCTCCTCCCGATAGCCCACCCGGCCGCAGCGGGGGCACTCCAGGTAGTGCAGCCACCCCAACCAGGCCGCTCCCGCTCTCAGAGGCAGGGGGAGAAGGGAAGAAACCTCGGAGGCGAAAGAGCCGCAGAAGGGGCAGCGGAGGCTTGCCTCTTCACCCATCGCCGACCTCACCTCGCACCCTGAAAGGAATTCCTCGTTTCAAGATCTAATATTCGCCGGCCTCGCCCCTTAATCCTGCCGCAATTGCGGAGGGAAAGGGCCTAATGTTATAATAGCAAGCGGTTTCTGGAGAAAGAGAGGTGACAGAAGATGAAGAAGGGGATCCATCCGGAGTACGGCCCGGCGCGAGTTATTTGCGCCTGCGGCGCCACTTTCGAGACTATGTCTACCAAGAAAGAATTGCGGGTGGAGGTCTGCTCCCAGTGCCATCCCTTCTACACGGGACAGCGGCAGATGATCGTGGAGCGCCGGGGGCGTGTGGAGCGCTTCAAGAAGAAATACGGACTATAAACCGGAGGAGCCTGCCCCGCTACGGCGGCCAGGCGGTCATCGAAGGGGTGATGATGCGCGGGCCCGGGGCGTGGGCAGTGGCGGTTCGCCGTCCCGACGGTTCCATTGCGGTTAGGCGCGAAGAGCTCCCCGACCGGCCGGGCGGGTGGCGCCTCCCCTTCCTGCGCGGGGTGGTGCTTCTCTACGAGGCGCTGGTCCTGGGGGTGAAGGCCCTGAGCATTTCCGCCGCCGAGGCGGCAGGCGAGGAGGAGAAGCTGGGCCGCGGGGAGATAGCGGCCACCCTTATTTTCGGCTTAGGCGCGGGAGTGGTGCTCTTCGTACTCTTCCCAGCTGGGGCGGCTTATTTCTTCCGCCACCAGATACCCGCTTACTGGTTGCAGAACTTGCTGGAGGGTCTGGTGAGGCTGGGAGTTTTCCTGGCCTATCTCTGGCTCATCGGGCTTCTGCCCGACATCAAGCGGGTTTTCGCCTATCACGGCGCGGAGCACCGGGTAATCAACGCCTACGAGGCGGGAGCGCCCCTTACCTTAGAGGGGGTAAGAGGTTATCCGATTATTCACCTGCGCTGCGGTACGAGCTTTCTTCTCCTGGTGCTGCTTTTGAGCATTTTCTTCTTCTCGCTGGTAGGGCAGGGACCGCTCTGGTGGCGGTTCCTCTCGCGGCTTTTGCTGCTGCCGGTCATAGCCGGGGTAAGCTACGAACTTTTGCGCTTGTCCAGCGGAGTTCAGCATCTATGGCTTAAAGTTCTGGTCGCTCCCGGCCTGTGGCTGCAGCGGCTCACCACGCGGGAGCCCGACGAAGGACAGGTGGAGGTGGCCATAACCGCTCTGCAAGCCGTTTTGCCGGAAGGAGGTGAGGGTGATGTGGGAAAAGCTAGCGGATCTAGAAACTCAGTTTGAAGATCTCACGCTGAAGATAGCCGATCCAGAAGTGATGGCCGATCAGAAGCGCTGGCGGGAGTACGTTAAGCGCCACGCGGAACTCGAGCCCATCGTCAGCACCTACCGGGAATACAAGCGGGTGCTGGAGGGGATCGAGGAGGCCGAGATGCTGCTCGATCAGGAGCAGGACGAGGAGCTCCGGGAGCTGGCCGAGGAGGAGCTGGAGACGCTCAAGGAGCGGCGGGAAGAGCTGGAGAAGGAGCTTAAGATTTTGCTTTTACCCAGGGATCCCAACGACGAGAAGAACGTAATCCTGGAGATAAGGGCCGGCACCGGTGGCGAGGAGGCCGCCTTGTTCGCGGCCGATCTCCTGCGCATGTACCTCCGCTACGCCGAGAAGCGCGGCTGGAAGACGGAGCTTTTGAGCGCCAGCCCCACCGATCTGGGGGGGTTTAAGGAGGTCATCGTCTTAATCGAGGGGCGGGGGGCCTACAGCTTTCTCAAGTACGAGAGTGGCGTGCACCGGGTGCAGCGAGTGCCGGTGACCGAGGCGAGCGGGCGCATTCACACTTCGGCGGCCACGGTGGCGGTGCTGCCCGAAGCGGAGGAGGTGGAGGTGGAGATAGATCCCAAAGATATCCGCGTGGACACCTTCTGCTCCTCCGGGCACGGCGGGCAGTCGGTGAACACCACCTATTCTGCCGTCCGCATCACCCACCTGCCTACGGGGATCGTGGTCACCTGCCAGGACGAGCGCTCGCAGCTGAAGAACCGCGAAAAGGCCATGAAGGTCCTGCGGGCCAGACTTCTGGATCTCAAGCGGCGGGAGCAGGAGGCGGCTATAGCTGCCGAGCGCCGGGCACAGGTGAGAAGCGGCGACCGGAGTGAGCGGGTGCGTACCTACAACTTCCCCCAGAACCGGGTGACCGACCATCGCATCAACCTGACTCTTTACCGGCTGGAAGAGGTTCTGGAAGGGGATCTGGACGAACTGATAACGGCGCTGGCGGCGGCGGACCAGGCAGAGCGCCTGCGCCAGATAAGTTAAAGGATTTTATGCGGGTAAAGGAGCTCTTGGCGGCGGGCACGCGAAGACTTCTGGAGGCGGGAATCAAGGAGGCGCGCTTGGAGGCGGAGGTCTTGCTGGCGCATCTCATGAAGCGCGACCGCCTCTTTTTGTATGGTGCGGCCGATCTGCCGGTGCCTTTTCTTACGCAGCTCCGCTTCTGGGAACTGGTGGGACGCCGGCTGGCCGGAGAACCGTTGGCCTACCTCCTTGGGAAAAGGGAGTTCTGGGGGCTGGAGCTGGAGGTTACCCCGGCCGTGCTTGTTCCCCGTCCGGAGACCGAGCTTTTGGTGGAGACCGGTTTGGAGAAGGTGAAGGGGAAGGAAAGCCCCCTCCTGGTGGACGTGGGGACCGGCAGCGGAGCGGTAGCGGTGAGTTGGGCGGTAGCTTTGCCGCAGGCCCGCCTTCTGGCTCTGGACGCCAGTCCGGAGGCCCTGTCCTGCGCGCGGCGTAACGCCCGGCGCCACGGGGTGGAGGAGAGGATAACTTTCCTGGCGGGCGACCTCCTTTCCCCCTTAGAAGCTTCGCCGGTGATGGGGAAGGTGGACCTGGTGGGGGCCAATCTCCCCTACATCCCCCGCGCCTTTCTTCCCACCCTGAGCCGTGAGGTGCGGCGGGAACCCCGGCAGGCGCTGGATGGTGGCACGGACGGGCTGGCTTTCTACCGGCGCCTGGTGCCCCAGGCCAAGAAGATCTTACGCCCGGGGGGCTATCTTCTTTGTGAGGTGGCTCCTTGGCAGCGCTCGGGGATGCTCGAGCTTTTCGATGAGGATTGGGAAGAGCTCGAGGTGAGGCACGATCTGGCGGGCAGGGCGCGGCTTGTGCTGGCCCGCCTTCGGGGGAAGGCCTGAGGTAAAGGTGAGGGTGAGTTGGTGGCCAGGATCAGCAAGCTTCTCCGGCCTTTTGAAACCTTCCTTAAGCACGAGGTGGCCAGTGGTATTGTCCTTCTCGTCGCCACCGCAGTGGCCCTGGCCTTGGCCAACTCGCCCCTATCCCCCTCCTATCACCAACTGCTGGAGCGTCCGGTTTCCGTCGGTATCGGGCCTTTTACCTTTACCGAGCCGGTGCAGCGGTGGATTAACGACGGCTTGATGGCCGTCTTCTTCTTTACCGTGGGCATGGAAATTAAGAGGGAAATCTTGCGGGGGGAGTTGAGCGCCCCGGGTAAAGCCACCTTACCCGTGGTGGCCGCCCTCGGTGGAATGGTACTTCCTGCCGTCATTTACCTCGCCATCAACTGGGGCACCCCTACCGCCCACGGCTGGGGAATTCCCATAGCCACTGACATCGCTTTCGCCCTGGGGGTGCTGACCCTGGCGGGCCGCAATGTTCCCCGGGGGCTGGCCGTGTTTCTGGCCGCCCTGGCCATTGCCGACGATCTGGGCGCCATTATCGTCATCGCCCTGTTTCTCACCGAGAAGCTGTTTCCTCCGGCCCTGCTGGCCGCGGGCTTAGTCTTTCTGGCACTCCTTCTGCTGAACAAGCTCGGGGTTAGGTGGACGCCAGCTTACTTCCTCCTCGGGATCGCCCTGTGGGTAGCTGTCTTCGAATCGGGCGTGCACGCCACTTTGGCCGGTGTTCTCCTAGGTATGACTGTCCCCGCCGAGCCCGGGCCCGGCGAGCAGCATTCTCTCCTGGAAAGACTGGAGTGCAGGCTGATTCCGTGGGTGTCCTTCGGCATTCTCCCCATCTTCGCCTTGGCCAACGCCGGTGTCACCCTGCAGGCGGAGTGCTTCAAAGAGCTGGTTAAAAACCCTGTCTTCTGGGGCGTGGTGCTGGGCCTGTTCGTGGGGAAGCAGCTGGGGGTTTTTCTCTTTTCCTACGTCTTGGTGCGCGCCGGGATGGCCACCCTTCCGGACGGAGTTAGTTGGGGTAAGCTTTACGGGGCAGGGATTTTGTGCGGTATCGGTTTTACCATGGCGATCTTCATCGCCGAGCTTTCCCTGAAAACCCCGGTATCTCTGGAAGCTGCCAAGCTGGGGATCATCTGCGCCTCCCTGGTTAGTGGAATGGTGGGGGTTGGCGTGTTGAAATTAGCGCAGGAGGTAGGGAAATGACCAAGGTGTGGCGGATCGACCCCTTGCATCCCGAAAGCCCGGCTCTGGAGGAGGCAGGGGAGCTCCTGAAGCGGGGGGAGTTGGTGGCCTTCCCCACGGAGACGGTGTACGGCCTGGGAGCGGTGGTTCGGGAGGAGGCCCTGTGCCGGGTCTTCGCGGTAAAAGGGCGCCCGGCTCGCAAGCCCCTCACCCTTCACCTGGCGGATCCTGAGGAAGTTTCCCGGTACGTGAAGGAAGTTTCCTCTGTGGCTGGCCGGCTTATCTCCTCCTTCTGGCCCGGGCCCCTCACCCTGATACTTCCTGCTGCTTCCGGGCTGCCGCCGAGCCTCACGGCTGGGAGGGAGACCGTGGGGGTTCGGGTGCCCGATCATGCGGTGGCGCGAAAGCTTATTCGCACAGTCGGTCTCCCCTTGGCGGCGCCCAGCGCCAACCTCTCCGGTCGGCCTGCTCCTACCAGGGCGGAGCACGTTCTCGCCGAGCTGGGAGGTAAGATAGCGGGAGTGCTGGACGGCGGTCCCACTCCCTTGGGGATAGAGTCCACGGTGGTGGAGGTGAGGGGAGAAGAACTTGTCGTCCGGCGGGTGGGAGCTCTTCTACCGGAGGAAATAGAAGAGAGGACGGGAATTAAGCCCTTGGTGGACCTGGCCAGAGGGAGCTGGCGGCTTAAAGCCCCGCTTGTCTTGGTGGAGGGGGAAGAGCCCGAGCCGGTGGTGGCGCGGGTTATGGCCGAAGCTTCCCGGCAGGATCGGGTGGGCCGGCGGGTGGGGGTGCTCACCCGCGAAGAGCGGGTAGCGCTCTACCGTCCCTTCACCGTCCTGGCCTGTGGCCGGGTTAGGGACGGGTCCCGCAGCGTGGCCGCCGCTTTTTACGCCGCCTTGCGGGACATAGAAGGGCGGGTGGAAATCATAGTGGCGGAAGCGGTGGTGGCGGAGGTGGGGAAGGCGGTGCTCCTGCGGCTGCGGGAGATGGCCGCCGAGAGGTACAAGGTAGGTAGGGTAGGTAGGAGCTAAGCCTATGGAGTGGCTGACTTTATTCTTGCTGGCGGTGGTGCTGGGTACCGATGCCTTCTCGGTGGCAGTGGGACTGGGCTTGAGCGCTCTTTTGGGCCGGAGGCGGGCGCTGGGCCTGGTCTTCACCGTGGCCACCTACCACGTCTTCATGCCCCTGGCAGGCTGGTGGGCGGGAAGGGCGGTGGAACTCTTCTTGGGCAGGCTGGCTTCCTTTCTGGGGGCAGCCGTGCTGATTTACCTGGGGCTGCGTTTGGTCTGGAGCAACTTCCGCCCGGCCGGGGAGGAACCCCCTGTGCTGCGCCCCGGCTTTTGGGGTATATTGCTCTTGGGAGCTTCGGTGAGCCTCGACGCCTTAAGCGTGGGCTTCTCTTTAGGGGTTTACCACTTCCCCCCCTTGCTGGTGGCCCTGGTTTGCGGAGCGATAGCGGGTCTCATGACCGCACTGGGGCTGGGGCTTGGGCGCCTGGCCGGGGTTCTGGTGGGGCGCCGGGCGCAGCTTGTGGGAGGATTGGTGCTCATAGGAGTGGGGCTTCACTTTCTGCAAGGAGTGGGATAGATGGGGCGCAAGGGCAAAGTGCTCTTCGTGTGTAGCGGTAACACCTGCCGTTCCCCCATGGCCGAGGGGATCTTCCGGCAGCTGCTGGGGGCCTACGGGGTGGAGGGCGTGGAGGTCTCTTCCGCCGGGCTTTACGCCCTCGAGGGCATGCCGGCTTCGGAGGAAGCGGTGACGGTCTTGGCCGAGTGGGGGATAGACATAAGCGGACACCGGGCGCGCCGGGTGACGCAAGAGATGCTGGCAGAAGCCGACCTGGTGCTGGCCATGACCGAGCGGCACAAGGCCCACCTTCTGGAGCTGGCGCCCGAGGCTAAGGAGAAGATCTTTACTCTGGGGGAATATGCGGGCCGGCCGAAAGATGTGGACGACCCCATTGGCCTCCCTCTGTACTACTACCGACAGTACGCCGAGGAGATAAGGCAGCTTTGCCGACTGGCGCTAGAAAGGTTCCTGGAGGAGCAGGAACGCTGAGACTCGCGTGCGAATTAACTCCTTTTTAAGGGAAGAAAAGAGGAGAGTGAGCGACGCGTGAAAATAGCCATAGGTTCGGATCACGGCGGCTTTCAGCTCAAGAAGGCCATTTGTCGCTTCCTTGAGGAGCAGGGCCTAACCTACCAGGATTTCGGCACCTATTCCCCCGAGTCTTGCGACTATCCGGACATAGCCTTCGCCGTGGCGGAAGCGGTGGCGCGTGGGGAGTTTGATCGGGGGATTCTGGTCTGCGGCACCGGCATAGGGATGGCCATTGCGGCCAACAAGGTGCCGGGGATAAGGGCCGCCTTGTGTCACGACACCTACTCGGCCCGCATGTCCCGTGAGCACAACGACGCCAACGTGCTGACTCTGGGGGAGCGGGTGGTAGGACCAGGCCTGGCTTTGGAGATCGTTAAGACCTGGCTCTTTTCTTCCTTCGCGGGGGAGCGGCACAGCCGCCGCGTGGAGAAGATAAAGGCGCGGGAAAGAGGAGGTATGTAGCAATTGCGCAGGATTTTGCAACCTTTGGAGGAAGTCGATCCGGAAGTTTTCCGGGCTATAGAGGAAGAAAAGCGGCGGCAGGAGGAGAAGCTGGTGCTCATCGCCTCCGAGAACTTTGCTAGCCGCGCCGTGATGGCGGCTCAGGGCTCGGTCTTGACCAACAAGTACGCCGAGGGCTATCCGGGGAAGCGCTACTACGGGGGTTGCGAGCACGTGGACGTGGTAGAGGAGCTGGCCATCAAGCGGGCCAAGGAACTCTTCGGAGCGGAGCACGCCAACGTGCAGCCGCATTCAGGGACCCAGGCCAATTTTGCCGTCTACTTCGCCTTGCTCAAGCCGGGCGACGTCATCATGGGCATGGACCTGGCCCACGGCGGCCATCTCACCCACGGTAGCCCAGTTAATATGTCGGGTGTTTACTTCCGCTTCGTCCCTTACGGGGTAAGGCGGGACACCGGCACCATCGATTACGACGAAGTGGCGGAGCTGGCCAGGCGCCACCGCCCCAAGCTCATCATCACTGGAGCGAGCTCCTACCCCCGGGAGATAGATTTCGCCCGCTTCGCCGCCATTGCTCGGGAGGTGGGAGCCAAGCTCATGGCGGACATAGCCCACATAGCGGGGCTGGTGGCGGCGGGGCTGCACCAGAGCCCCGTGCCTTGCGCCGACGTGGTCACCTCCACCACCCATAAGACGCTCCGGGGCCCGCGCGGGGGGCTCATCCTCTGCAAGAAGGAGTACGGACCCTTGATCGACAAGGCGGTGTTCCCCGGCACCCAGGGTGGCCCCTTGATGCACGTCATTGCTGCCAAAGCGGTGGCTTTCAAAGAAGCTTTGCAGCCGGAATTCAAGGAGTACCAGCGGCGGGTGGTGGAAAACGCTCGCGCCCTGGCAGAAGCCCTTAAGGAGTATGGCTTTGAGCTGGTTTCCGGCGGCACGGATAACCACATGGTACTGGTCGATCTCCGCAACAAGGGGATCACGGGGGCGGAGGCGGAAGCCGAGCTTTACGAGGTGGGGTTGGTGGTCAACAAGAACGTAGTTCCCTTCGATACCCAGCCTCCCCGGATTACCAGCGGTATCCGGTTGGGAACGCCGGCGGTGACCACCAGGGGCCTGGGGCCGGAGGAGATGCGGGCCATAGCCACTGCCATCCACTACGCCTTGGATCACCGTGGGGAAGCTCGGTACCAGGAGATGGCTCGTGCCATAGTGCAGGAGCTCTGCCGGTCCTACCCCCTTTACCGGGAAGGTTAAGCCCATGCGGCCCGACTGGGACACCTACTTTATGACCGTGGCCAAGGTGGTGTCCCTGCGTTCCACCTGCCTGCGTCGGCAGGTGGGGGCAGTGCTGGTCAAGGATAACCGCATCCTGGCCACGGGTTACAACGGCGCCCCTTCGGGGCTCAAACACTGCCTGGAGATAGGCTGCCTGCGCGAGGAGAAGGGCATACCTTCGGGGGAGAGGCACGAACTCTGCCGGGGTCTTCATGCCGAGCAAAATGCTCTTTTGCAGGCGGCCGTCTATGGGGTGAGCATCGCCGGTGCCACCCTTTACACCACCCACTTCCCCTGCTCCCTCTGTGCCAAGATGCTTATCCAGGCGCAGATAAAGAGGGTGGTGTACCTGGAGTTTTACCCAGATCCCTTCGCGGAGGAGCTCTTCCGCGAAGCGGGAGTCAAGCTGGAGCCTTTCCGCGGAAAGCTCCGCTTTCCTGGGGAGAGAGGAGAAAATGGAGAGGAAGCATAAGGTTATTGCCCTGCCGCGTCTCAACCGCCTTTCCCCCACACTGGAGTCCACCGCATTGAAGCTCATGGAGGAGGCGGGGGAGCTGGCCCAAGCCATAGGAAAGCTGCGCGGCCTTTCGGGGGAGGCCTGCCCGGTCGATGAGCGGGCGGTTATGGAAAAGGTGACGCGGGAGCTTTTAGATGTGGCCCAGACGGCCGTTTCCATGATGTTCGTGCTGGAGGAGCAGTACGGCATCGACATCGAGTCGGCCTTGGAGCAGCACATCCAGAAACTCATCGCCAAGGGATATCTCACCCCATGAAAAGGATACTGGTGATTTTCGGCACCCGGCCGGAAGCCATCAAAATGGCGCCGGTGGTTAAAGCCTTGGAAAACTCAGACTATTTTCAACCGGTGGTGGCAGTGACCGCCCAGCACCGCGAGATGCTGGACCAGGTGCTGGAACTGTTCGGTATAATACCCGATTACGACCTGGGCATCATGCGCCCTCGGCAGACCCTCTTTGAGGTCACCGTACGGGCACTTCAAGGGCTGGAGAGAGTGCTTCAAGAAGCGAGGCCCGATCTGGTGCTGGTACACGGCGACACCACCACCACTTTCGTGGGAGCCCTATCCGCCTTTTACTTCCAGATACCGGTGGGGCACGTGGAGGCGGGGCTGCGGACGGGGAACAAATATGCTCCCTTTCCCGAGGAGATGAACCGCCGGCTTGCGGCGGTATTGAGTGACCTGCATTTCGCTCCCACGGCCCGCGCCGCCGAGGCTCTTAAGCGGGAGGGGGTCGACCCGGAAAGGATTTTCGTCACCGGCAACACGGTGATCGACGCCCTGCAGGCGGTGGTGCGGGAGGATTACCAGTTTGCCGATGAGCGTCTGCTCCGCTTTCTGGGAGAGGGAAAGAGGATTATCCTGGTGACCACGCATCGGCGGGAGAACTGGGGGGAGCCCCTGCGCCAGGTCTACCGTGCCCTGCGCCGGGTAGTGGAGCGGTTTGAGGATGCGGCGGTGGTTTTTCCCGTGCACCGCAATCCGGTGGTGCGGGAGGCGGCGGAAGAGATTTTCGCTGGGCTTAACCGCGTTCACTTGATGGAGCCTCTTCCCTACGCCGACTTTGCCAACCTCATGGCTCGATGCTACCTGGTGCTGACCGACTCGGGAGGTCTTCAGGAGGAAGCGCCTTCGCTGGGCAAACCGGTTCTGGTCCTGAGGGAAGTGACCGAACGTCCTGAGGCCCTGGAGGCGGGCACGGTGAGGTTGGTGGGAACGGGGGAAGAGCGGGTGTTCCGAGAGGTGGCGCGCCTTTTAACGGACGAGGCGGCTTACCGCCAGATGGCCAGCGCGGTGAATCCCTACGGGGACGGACAGGCATCCAGGCGCATTCTCGAAGCCCTTCTTCATCACTTCGGCCAAGGTCCGCGGCCGGAACCCTTTCTCCCTAAAGTGCTTGCGAGCACAAGTTTTTGTTCGCCACCACAATTTTGTGGTGGCGAGGAGGAGGAATAAAATCGAGAGCGTAGAAGATATATAGAGGACAAGAGCCCGCCTGCATGTACCATGCAAGAAAAGGTTTTGGTGTTTAGTGGTTAAAGCGGGTAGAATCTTGTAAAAAAAAGCACAAGGGGAACGAGCTGAGTGGCCAACGGTCGATCGGGATGGGGGAAGGCCTTAAAAGCCTTCGCTCTGGCCTCCAGTATTAGCATTCAATTTGCAGCCTCGGTAGTGGTGGGCTGGTGGATAGGAAACTACCTTGACCACCGCTGGCATACTGCGCCCTGGCTCGGGCTTCTGGGATTGCTTCTGGGGATCGGGGCAGGGGTGTACGGCATCGTGCGGTTGCTCAGCCGGTTTAGTACCAACAACCGCGCTTAGAAGGCGGGGAGGGAAGGCATGGGCTTCAAAGAGCTGGAGTTCGAGGTTTTCGCCCGGCGCATACTTTTGCGGGCAGGCTGGCTGCTCGTAGCGCTGCTTCTCCTTCTGACTTTTTACCCGCACAGCTCCCTCTGGGCTGGAGCAGCGCTAGGGCTAGGGGTGGGCTGGCTCAGCGCCTTCTTTCTCTGGCTGCGCCTCACCCGGTCGGTCCAGATCATGGCTTGGGGCATGGACAAGGCTAGGTTGTTCCTCAATATGGGTTTCCTGGGGCGCTGGGGAATGCTTTTCGCCGCTCTCCTCTTTGCCGTACACACTGGCTGGTTTGATCTGCGTGCTTTCTTGGTGGGGATTCTATTCGTTCCCCTGCTGGGGGTGGCGGAGGCAATAAGGGTTCTTAGACATAGCCGGGTTGAAGCGGAAGTCTAGGAACCCTTGTTCTTCTTTAGTTGCTCTTTAAGGGAAGGAGGTGAAGGCGAGTTTTGCAGGAGAGGAAGCGGGCCAAGAGGAGTTGGCTTCTGTGGGCCTTGCTCGGCTTCGTGCTCGTCACGGCAGCGGGTTGCGCGGAAGACTTTTCCCTGGAAAAGATTCACCACGACCTTAATGTCTGGCATATCCCACACGGTCCCTGGCACCTGGGCACCATAGCGGGGTTCCCGGTAGACGTTAATCCCAGCACCATTATCTTTACCTGGGTGGCAATGCTTTTGACTCTGCTCATAGCCCTCGCGGCCGTGAGGGGCGCGGACGTGCGGCGTCCCACCAAGATGCAGGCCCTTTTCGAGATCATGTTGGAATCTTTCCGGGGCCTCGTTTACGACAGCATGGGGGAGAAGAAGGGACGCCCCTTGTACTACCTCTTTGTAACCTTCTTCTACTTCATCCTGATCTGTAACCTTCTGGGCCTAGTGCCTACCTGCGTAGCCCCGACGGCGGACCTCAACACCACTTTGGGCCTAGCGGTCATCACCTTTGTGTTGATGTACGTCTGGGGGCTGAGGTTCAAGGGGCCAAAGCTTTTCCTCCATTACATTTATCCTATACCCCTTCTCCCCATAATCGAGGACCTGGCGAAGCCGGTCACCCTGGCCTTCCGACTCTACGGAAACATGTACGGTAAAGAGGTAATGCTACTGGCCCTGCTGGGACTTATCCGAGGAGCGGCGGAGTGGTGCGGGGGATTCACGGCTTCGGTTATCTGGCTAGCTTTCGGTGTATTCGTCTCCTTCATCCAGGCTTTCGTGTTCGCCGTGCTGAGCATCGCCTACATATCCTTAGCTTCTGCTGAGGATCACTAAAATGCTAGATTACTAACCGAGGAAGGAGGGGAAACGCGTGACGACGGGTGCTGCGGCTGCTTTGGGCATGGCGCTGGCGGCTGGGCTCGGTGCCCTCGGTGCAGCCATCGGCGACGGAATCTGCACCTCCAAGCTCTTGGAGGGTGTGGCTCGTCAGCCGGAGGCGCGGGGGCAGCTCATGACCCTCATGTTTATCTCCGTGGGTCTGATCGAGTCCATACCCATCATTGCCGTAGTAGTAGCGTTCATGCTCATGGGCAGGATTGCTTAAGAGGCGCTTTAAAAAAGCTAGAGGGGGACCCCCACCGAGGTCATCTCGGTTGGGGGCGGGAATCATCGTCAGGTTCTTTTTCGGTGGGCAGGCGCAGGTTTCGGCCTCGTCGGTGGGCTCGAAACCTGCCGCCCGCACCCTTTTGTGCGGAGGGAGGAGAAAACTTGTTGGGGCTTAATGCCACCCTGGTGATGCAGATATTCCACTTTCTGCTCCTGCTGCTCCTGCTCTGGCTGGTGGCTTACAAGCCACTCATGCGCCTCCTGGAGGAGCGGCAGAACCTCATAGCCCGGAATATCGAGCAGGCGGAAGCCCAGCAGGAAGAGGCCCGGAAGCTCAAAGAGGAGATGGAGGCCACCCTGCGCCGGGCTCGGGAGGAGGCCCAACTCATCATCGAGCGGGCTACCAAGGCCAGCGAGGAGCAGGCTCAGGCTATCTTGGATGCTGCCAAGGAAGAAGCCGGCCGCATAAAAGAGAGCGCCCTGGCGGAAATCGAGCGGGAGAAGGAGCGGGCCTTGGCCGAGCTCAAGGATCAAGTGGCCAGCCTGGCCATTTTGGTGGCCGGCAAGGTGATAAGGGAAGCTTTGCCGGAGGAGCTGCAGCAGAAGCTTGTCCAAGAGGCCATAAGTGAGGTGAAGCGGCTGCCATGCTAAAAGGGGCGGTGGCGCAGCGCTACGCTGAGGCGCTCTTCGAGTTAGCCCAGGAGAAGGGTCTCTTGGACAGAATAGAGGAAGATTTGCGCGCGGTGGAGGAGGCGCTGGCTGCATCAAGCGATCTGCGGCGGGTATTTTATCATCCCCAGGTGCCGGCGGAAGTTAAAAAGGCTATTGTCAAGGAGCTCTGGGAAAAGGACCTTCACCCTTACTCACTTAACTTCCTCAACGTGGTGCTGGACGCCCGGCGTGAGATCTTCTTCAAGGACATAGTGGCGGAGTACCGGCGCCTGCTCAACGAGACCAAGAATTTGGTCGAGGTGGAAGTGACTTCGGCCATCGAGCTCTCGCCGGAGCAGGCCTCTGCCTTGACCGAGGCTTTAAAAGAAGCGGTCAAGCGGGAAGTTACGGTTCGCTACCGCGTCAACCCCGACATCTTGGGGGGGCTGGTGGTACGCATAGGCAACCGGGTCATAGACGCCAGCGTGGCGCGGCAGTTGGAGAGGCTACGGGAGCAAATCCGTGAAATTCGGGTAGGTTAAAGGGGTGACGGGAGGAGATGAAGCTTAGGCCCGAAGAGATAAGCTCCATAATTCGCCAGCAGATAGAGAAGTACGAGGTTCAGGTCGAAGTGGCCGACGTCGGCACCGTAATTTACATCGGTGACGGCGTGGCGCGCGTTTACGGCCTGGAGGGTTGCATGTACTCCGAGCTTTTGGAGTTCCCGGGCGGCGTCTATGGAATGGCGCTGAACCTGGAGGAAGACAACGTAGGCGCTGTTATCCTGGGCCCCTACACGCATATAAAGGAAGGGGATGTGGTCAAGCGCACCGGTCGCATCGCTTCGGTGCCGGTAGGGGACGAGCTCATCGGCCGGGTGATCAACCCGGTAGGTGTGCCGCTCGACGGTAAGGGACCCATTAAGTCTCAGAAATTCCGTCCCATCGAGCGCATCGCTCCCGGTGTTATCTACCGCGAGCCGGTGAACACCCCCGTGCAGACCGGCATCAAGGCCATTGACTCCATGATTCCTATCGGGCGCGGGCAGCGCGAGCTCATATTGGGCGACCGGCAGACGGGTAAGACGGCCATCGCGGTGGACACCATCATCAACCAGAAAGGGCAAAACATGATTTGCATCTACGTGGCCATCGGGCAGAAGGCTTCCACCGTGGCCAATGTGATCGAGAAGCTACGGGAGTACGGCGCCATGGACTACACCGTGGTAGTGGTGGCTACTGCTTCCGACCCGGCGCCGCTGCTCTACATCGCTCCCTTCGCCGGGTGCGCCATCGGCGAGGAGTTCATGGAGCAGGGTAAAGACGTGCTCATCGTCTACGACGACCTTTCCAAGCAGGCGGCGGCTTACCGTGAGCTCTCGCTTCTGCTGCGGCGTCCGCCGGGGCGCGAGGCTTACCCCGGTGACATCTTCAACCTGCACTCGCGCCTGCTGGAGCGGGCTTGCAAGCTGCATCCTAACTACGGCGGTGGCAGCCTGACGGCCCTGCCCATCATCGAGACCCAGCAGGGTGACGTTTCGGCCTACATTCCCACCAACGTGATCTCCATCACCGACGGGCAGATCTACCTAGAGCCGGACCTCTTCTACGCCGGTATCCGGCCGGCCATCAACGTAGGTCTTTCGGTGTCGCGCGTAGGTGGTAAGGCACAGCGCAAGTGCATGCGGCAGGTAGCTGGTCGGCTGCGTCTGGATCTGGCCCAGTATCGCGAGTTGGCGGCTTTCGCTCAGTTCGGCACCGACCTCGACAAGGCCACGCTGGCTCGGCTGCGCCGCGGCGAGCGCCTGACCGAGCTCCTGAAGCAGGACCAGTACTGTCCCATGCCGCTCGAAGAGCAGGTCATGTCGATTTACACCGGCGTGCATGGCTACCTCGACGACCTGCCGGTAGATAAGGTGCGCGACTTCGAGGCCGAGTTCCTGAAGTTCATGCGCACGCAGTACCCCGATGTGGGGGAGTCCATCAGGAAGGAACTGGAGATCAAGCCGGAGGTTGAGGAGAAGCTTAAGCGGGCCATTGAGGAGTTCAAGAAGGACTTTAAGCTCCAGCATGGGCTGGCCTAAGAGCGGGGGTGGGAGACGATGCCCAGTCTGCGCGACTACCGACGTCGCATAAAAAGCCTGCAGAGTACCCAGAAGATCTGCCAGGCCATGAAGGCGGTGGCCACCGCCAAAATGGCCAAGGCGCAGGCGGCCCTGCTGGCGGCGCGACCCTACTCCCGCCACTTGCGGGAGGTCCTGGCGCGGCTTGCCCGCGCGGCAGGTGACGTGCGTCATCCCTTGCTGGCCGTGCGCGAGCCCCGGAAGGTTTGCTATGTGGTCATGACCGCCGACCGGGGCTTGTGCGGCGGTTTTAACAGCAACCTGCTGCGCCTGGCCATGCGGGAGATAGGCGCCTGCACGGGCGAGGTAGCTCTGATTGCGGTGGGGCGCAAGGGGCGCAACTTCTTCCGCTTCCGG
This sequence comes from Ammonifex thiophilus, assembly GCF_003368535.1. Classification (GTDB taxonomy): domain Bacteria; phylum Bacillota; class Desulfotomaculia; order Desulfotomaculales; family Ammonificaceae; genus Ammonifex; species Ammonifex thiophilus. The sequence goes on along the minus strand of NZ_QSLN01000001.1, from coordinate 34,983 downwards.
CGCATGGCCATGGACGCGGAGTTCACCGGGCTGGGGGAGGAAATCCGCTTCGCCTACGCCCGGGAGATCGCCAAGGTCATTATCAACAAGTACTCGGCTGGGGAGTACGATGCGGTCTACCTGATCTACCCCCAATTCATCAACATCTTGGTGCAGCGCCCCATTGCGCAGAAAGTGCTTCCCATCGAGCCGCCGACGGAGGAGCCCAAGGCCAAAGGGCCGGAGCCACTCTATATCTTCGAGCCTTCGGCAGAAGGAGTGCTCTGCGATCTCCTGCCCAAGTACGTGGAAACGGCGATCTTCCACGCTCTGCTTGAACTCAAGGCGGGTGAGCACAGCGCCCGCATGACGGCTATGGACGCGGCCACCAAGAACACGGAAGATCTCATTGCCCGTTTGACCCTCAAGATGAACCGGGTGCGGCAGGAGAGCATTACAAAGGAGCTGCTTGATATCGTGGGTGGCGCGGCCGCACTCGAGTCCTAAACAAGTTTTCCTGGAAGGGGAGGTTGGCGAGGAAAGATGGCGGAGAAGAATGTAGGCGAAGTGGTTCAGGTTATCGGCGTAGTGGTGGACGTGCGCTTCCCTCCGGGTCATGTGCCGGAGATTTACAACGCCCTTAAGGTGGAGTTCGACGACCCCACCACCGGGGAGAAGAAGGAGCTTACCCTGGAGGTGGAGCAGCACCTGGGGAACAACGTGGTGCGGACGGTAGCCATGTCCACCACCGACGGCCTTAAGCGGGGCACCAAGGTCATCGATACGGGGGCGCCCATATCGGTGCCCGTGGGGCGGCCGGTGCTGGGGCGCCTGCTGGACGTGCTGGGCAACCCCATCGACGGCAAAGGCCCCATCAAGGCCGAAAAGTACTACCCCATTCACCGGCCGGCTCCGCCCCTGGTGGAGCAGTCCACCAAGGTAGAGCAGCTGGAGACGGGGCTTAAGGTGATCGACCTGCTGGTGCCCTTCATGAAGGGCGGCAAGATCGGCATGTTCGGGGGCGCCGGCGTGGGCAAGACGGTTATCGTCATGGAGCTCATCAACAACATCGCTAAGCAGCACGGTGGTATCTCGGTGTTCGCCGGCGTAGGTGAGCGCACCCGCGAGGGTAACGAGCTTTACCTGGAGATGACCGAGGCCGGCGTGCTGGACAAGACGATGATGGTCTTCGGGCAGATGAACGAGCCTCCGGGATGCCGGTTGCGCGTGGGCTTGACGGCTCTCTGCCTGGCCGAGTACTTCCGCGACGAAGAAGGGGCGGATGTGCTCCTCTTCATCGACAACATCTTCCGCTTCGCCCAGGCAGGTACCGAGGTCTCCGCTCTCCTGGGCCGGATGCCCTCGGCGGTAGGATACCAGCCCACCCTGGCCACGGAGATGGGCCAGCTGCAGGAGCGCATCACCTCCACAGTGAAAGGCTCCATCACCTCGGTGCAGGCCATTTACGTGCCGGCAGACGACCTGACCGACCCGGCGCCGGCTACCACCTTCGCCCACCTGGACGGTACGGTGGTGCTCTCGCGGCAGATCGCCGAGCTGGGCATTTACCCGGCGGTGGACCCGCTCGACTCCACTTCCCGCATCCTGGACCCCAAGGTGGTGGGGGTGGAGCACTACCAGGTGGCGCGAGGCGTGCAGAAAGTCCTTCAGCGCTACAAAGAGTTGCAGGACATCATCGCCATCCTGGGCATGGAGGAGCTCTCGGAAGAGGACAAACTGATCGTGGCTCGGGCCCGGAAGCTGCAGAAGTTCCTGTCCCAGCCCTTCCACGTGGCCGAGGCCTTCACCGGTCGCCCCGGTGTCTACGTGCCGCTTAAGGAAACCATCCGCGGCTTCAAGGAGATCCTGGAGGGCAAGCACGACGACCTGCCCGAGGATGCCTTCTACATGGTGGGCACCATCGACGAGGCGGTGGAGAAGGGCAAGCAGCTCCTGGCGGCGGCCTCCTAAGGGGTGAGGGTATTGGCGGAAAAGTTGCAGAAGCTGGTGGTGGTAACCCCGGCGCGCGTGGTCTTCACCGACGAGGTGCGCATGGTGGTTGCCCGGGGGGTAGAAGGGGAGCTCGGCATACTGCCCGACCACGCGCCCCTCATCACCCGCCTGAAGACTGACGTGGTGCGCATCCAGAAGGATGGACAGTGGCGGGTGATGGCGGTAAGCAATGGCTTTTTAGAAGTGAAGAACAACCAAGTGACCATTCTGGCCGATGCGGCGGAGCTGGCGGAGGAGATCGATGTGGAGCGGGCGCGGCGGGCCAAGGAACGGGCGGAGGAGCGCCTTAGGGCCCGCACGCCGGACATAGATGTGGCGCGGGCTGAAGCGGCCTTGATGCGAGCCTTAGCCCGCCTCAAGGCGGTGGAGCTGGCCCAGCGCTACCGCGGCGCGGCCAGATAGAAACTCTCAGACGCTTGCCTGAAACCGGGTTTTAAGGCCCGGTTTATTTTTTGGGTAGAGGTAGGCAAAAGGTGGCATATTGATAAAAAAAAGGAGGTGGAAGAGTTTGCGGCGGTTGGTGGGGCTAGTGCTGGTGCTTTGCGCCCTGGCAGGGCTTTTGTGGCTGGCCAAGAAGCAGAGGGAGCCTAAGATAAGCCCGCTTGAACCCAAGGAGGTACGCCTTTATCGTCACGCTACGAGAAAAGTCGAGGTTCTCCCTCTGGAGGAGTACGTGGTGGGGGTGGTAGCGGCGGAGATGCCGGCGGAGTGGCCACTGGAGGCCCTTAAGGCGCAAGCGGTAGCGGCCCGCACTTACGTGCTGCGGCGCATAGTGGCCGGAGGGGTCTACAACAACCCCCACCCGGGAGCGGACATAAGCGACGACCCGCAGAGCGGACAGGCCTACATAGACAGGGAGGAGCTCAAGCGACGGCTGGGACTCATAGACTACTACCGTTATTACCCTAAGATTCGCCGGGCGGTGGAGGAGACCAAGGGGCTGGTCCTGGTTTACCGGGGGCAGCTTATCGAGCCGGCCTATCACGCCTGCTGCGGTGGGCACACGGAGGACGCAGCGGAGATCTGGGCGGTTTCCGCTCCCTACCTCAAAGGAGTTCCCTGCCCTTGCGCCGAGGCGGAAGTGGTGAAGGAGACGCGCGCTTACGCTCTAGCCGACTTCTACCGGATCCTTCTGGGGGAGAAGGCTCTCCCTGCTCTAAAGGAAAGGACTCCCGCACTGGCGGTGACCAGGCGGAGCAGCACCGGCCGGCCCCTGGAGGTGGCGGTGGCCGGAGTGCGCCTGCCAGCCGTGCTGGTCCGGGAGCGCTTGGGCCTCAAGTCTACCCGCTTCACCTGGGAGGTTAAGGGGGAGCGGGTGGAGATCTCCACCGTTGGCTACGGGCACGGCGTGGGTCTTTGCCAGCGCGGGGCTAAAGTGCTGGCTGAGAAGGGCTACGACTTCCGGCGCATCCTGTCCCACTACTACACCGGGGTGGAGATTGTCAAGTACTAGAAAAGGCGAATACAGGCGATTGAACTGACCTAAACGCCGCTGGAACAAGCATTAGCCCCCTTTTCACGCATATAGATGTATCAAGCTCAGGGACTCGGCCCAGGAGGTAGAGGGATGCAGGACTACATCCAGCGGCGGGTTCTGGAAATCTGTGCCTATATCCTGGAGACCAAGGCTACAGTAAGGCAGGCAGCCAAGGTTTTCAACGTCTCCAAGAGCACCGTGCACAAGGACATGACGGAACGCCTTCCCTCTCTCAATAAGACCCTGGCCCGTAAAATCCGCGCCATCCTGGACCAAAACAAGGCGGAGAGGCACCTGCGTGGAGGAGAGGCCACGCGTCGCAAGTACCGGGAGAAAGCCGAAAAGGAGGAAAAAGAGGAATTTCTTCGGGCTTAGGCGAAGAGAAAATACCGGGTGATGCTAATGCGACGCCGTGGCCGGTATCTAGCCTGGCTTTTCCTCTTGGCTCCTTTATTATTCCTTTTGGCCCTGTCCGGAGGAGACAAGCCCTCTACTTCTTCGCGGGTCTCTGGGGCCGAGCAGAAAGCGGTGGCTGGCAAGGTGGACAGGCCGGAGAAAAAGCTTTCCCCTGAGCTTGAAAAGCCCGGAACCGGTCCCAAGCGGGTCACCGTCCTTTTCCGGGATGCCAGCTCTAAGGAACGCCTGGCTTCCTGGGTGAAGGAAAAAGGGGGCCGGGTGCTGCGGGGAACTGAGGGGGCGGGCACTGCTCTGGAAGTGATCCTGCCGGCGGAAGCGCTTTCCGCCCTGGCCTCCGACCCGGCGGTGGAGTGGGTAGAACCCACCTACGAGCGCCGCTTTCTCTCCGACCGGGCGGCCGGGGTGATAGCCAGCGCCCCCTTGCGGGTTCCGGGCTTTGTGCTGCCCCAAGGGCTCGACGGGAAGGGGGAAGTGGTGGGGATAGCTGACAACGGCCTGGACAAGGGAGACATAAACGACTTGCCTCCACCTTTCAGGGGGAAGGTTCAACTCTTGCGTTCCTGGGGAGGAGGGGGACTGGCCGATCCCACCGGGCACGGGACGCAATTGGCGGGCATCGTGGCCGGAAGGGGGGAGCGCTTCCCAGGTATCGCCCCCGGAGCGCACATCTACTTCCAGGCGATAGCGGGACCGGACGGCAAAACCCCCAACCCTCCGGCCGACCTAGGGGATCTTTTTGCCCCTGCCTATGCGGCGGGGGTGCGGGTGGAGCTTTGCGGCTGGGGAGGAGGAGAGGCCCGCTACGGGGCGGCCGCCTTCCAGATAGACCGCTTCTGCTACCTGCATCCCGACTTCCTGCCCGTATTCGCGGCGGGCAACGGAGGTCCGGCTCCCGGCAGCCTCACGGCCGAAGCATGCGCCAAGAACGCTTTGGTAGTGGGGGCCACAGAAAACCCCCGCCCTCTCTTCGGCACTTACGACCCCACCAAAGTGGCCGACATTTCTAGCCGAGGTCCGACCCAGGACGGGCGTCTGAAGCCTGATTTGGTGGCCCCAGGCACGGGCGTCATTGGGCCGTGTTCGCGGCTGGTCACCTCCAATCTACCGGGCAACCCCTTTTACCTCCGCGGCGACGGGACCAGCCAGGCGGCGGCGGTAGCCGCAGGCGGAGCGTTGCTGGTGCGGGAGTACTTGAAGCAGGAGGGCTACCTTTCCCCGCCGGCGGCTCTTATCAAGGCCCTTTTGATCAACGGGGCGCGGTGGCTCGGAGACAAACCCAACAACGCCACAGGCTACGGCCTGCTGGATGTGGGGGGGACGGTGTTGGCCCTGAAGGAGGGGACTTTTCGCTGGGCCACGCCGGCCAAGGGCATCTCTAGCGGCGAGAAGGTCACCTTCTGGTTCCCGGTTACCGACCCCACTCGGCCCTTAAAGGTGACCCTATGCTGGACTGATCCCCCGGCTCCGCCCGGTTCGAGCGAGGCTCTGGTGAACGACCTCGACCTGGTGGTTTACGGGCCGGGGGGGCAGCGCTTCCTGGGCAACGACTTTGAGGGCAGGGGCCTGCCCGATCACCGTAGTAATGTGGAGCAGGTGGTCATCCCTCGGCCGCTCCCCGGGTCTTACCGGATAGAAGTAACCGCTCGACGCACGGTTTCCCCTCAGTCTTTCGCTCTGGTGTACGGCCAGCCTTTGGCTCACGGGGTAGTTAAGTCGGTGGAGGGGGGCAAGCTTCTCCTTGCCGATGGCCGGACGCTTGCGCCGACCAGGGTGCGAGAAGTGGTGAACGGCGAGTTGGTCTCTTCCCCCGGTCTTCTTCCGGGAACCGACGTGTACTACCTTCCTGACGGCACGACCTATGCCGTGGTGGAAGAGAAGGTGCTGGCTCCGGCTCGCTTTTTCTCCCTGGCCCAAGGGGCTGTGGTAGGAGCGGAAACGCCGGCCTTGCAGGACGGCGGCTACTTCTTGGCGGAGGAGTGGGTGGAAGCGCAGGGGAAGTCAATCTCTCCCCGGGACTTACCTCCCGGCGTGCGAGCCAGCTTCACCGTGAATCCCCGCACTCAGGAGGCTTGGGGGGTGAAGGCTTCCTGGCGCGAGAGGGAAGGATTCCTCCTCTCCTTCAACGCGGCGGAAGTGACCCTTGTGAACCAAGGGTCCTTCCCTTTAGCCTCCGGCTTTGTAATAACTCAGAGGTCCCAGGAGGAAGGACTTGATCCCTTTGATCGCCTCTTCGGTGTTCCTCCCACCCCCAGTCTTCTCCCCGGTCTGAAGGTGCTTCTCCGGCTCGATCCTCAAACCGGCCAGGTTCTGCACCTAGAGGTCAAGCAGCGCCTGGTGTCCGGCGTCCTTGGGTCTTTCACCCCGCAGGAAGTGACTCTTACCGACGGCCGCACTTTCCCGCTTTTTCCCGGGGTCTCTCCCCCTCCCGGCCTCGCTCCCGGACAGCGCGTCGTGGGGGTGCTAGCGCCGGACAAGCCGGAGCTCTTACAGCTACGGGCCGAGCCGGCCCTCTACGGCCGCCTAATCCTGGTGGAGGGGAGAAGGGTTTATTTCCAGGATCAGTCGGGAGAGGCTCGTTTCTGGGAGCTGACACCGGAGGCCGACCTTTATCGGGATGGGGTGCGGGTAGGTCCGGTAGCGGCCCTGCCGGGTACCTTTGCCCGCCTGCTGCTGGACGAGCAGGGGAGGGTTAAGCGGGCCGACCTTCTGCGGGGAGAGGCTTCATCCTTCGAGGGCCGAATAGAAGCAGTGAGGGAAAGCAGCCTCTGGGTAGGTGGCCAAAGTTTCAGGGTGGGCGAAGGAACCATGATCCTCAAGAACGGTCAGCCGGTTTTGCTTTCCGACCTTCGGTCCGGCGAGGAAGTGAAGGTGGTGGCGGCTGCACTGGACGGGAACTACTGGGCGCTCATGGTATGTGCCTCCACTTCCGAGCCCCCTCCCCGCCTCTGGGTGAGGAACACCGGGGAAGGGCAGTGGGAAGGGTTCACCTCGGCACGGCGCCTTTACCTGATTGACGGGGGGAAACGGGTAGAGATAAGGCCGGACGAAAGGGGGTACTTCGCCTTGGCCGCTCCGCCGACAGCCCGGTTGGTGGCGGTGGACGGGGGGGTGAAGGGCTTGCGGCTGGGTGAGGCGGCCGACTTTACTCCTTTCCGGGATCTCAAGGGGCACTGGGCCCGAGATGATATCGCTGCCCTCTGGGCTGTGGGGATTTTGAGCGGCTACGAGGATGGCACTTTCCGGCCCGACAAGCCTATCACCAGGGTGGAGATGGCGGCCCTGCTGGCCCGCTTTTACGCCTTATCTCCTCCGGCTCCGAGCGCTCCTCTGCCTCCGGATGTGCCCGCCTGGGCGGCTGAGGCGGTCAAGGCGGCCTTGGCCGCCGGCTACTTCAGCCTTTACCCTGACGGGAGCTTCCATTCCTCAGAGCCTCTTACCCGCGCCGGGGCGGCGCTCGTGCTGGCCAGAAAAATGGAGATAAAAAAGACGCCTCCTCCTTCCTACCGCGACTGGGAAGAGGTGCCTCTAGAAGCGAGAGCGGCCGTAGCTTACCTCACGGCCTCAGGGATCTGGCGGGGGAGAGAAAACGACCTTTTTGCCCCCTCCGCCCACCTCACCCGCGCAGAGGCGGCGGTTCTCTTGTACCGGCTACGTTTCCTGCATTAAGCACACGGTAACGGTGTACTTGGCGGCGGCTTCCTCCAAGTCCTTAATTTGTTGCTCCAGCGCTGGACGCTCTGCCGGCGAAGCAGAGACCAACTGCACCTTAAGGTTGGCCAACTCTTGCGTCACGTCCCGGCTGCTGTTTTCCCAACTCTGCAGGCTGCCCACGCCCGCTCGGAGCAAGGCGTTGACGAAAGCTTCGCCTTCGGAATCGGGCAGGAGGAACTGCAACACCACCATTTGCTCGAAAGGCTTGACCTGGTTCACCTTCTGCCCCCCGAACTGTCGGGCTAGAGTCTCAACCTTACCTTGAGCTACTATCACATCTGCCACCTGCAGGCGCAAAAGAGTGCTCCGTACGGTCTGAGAATGGCTGAGGAAGACCCGGTTGGTAGACTCGGTTGCCCCCACTCCTTTCCCCGCTCGGGGTTCTCCCTGGTTGGACGAAAGGGAGGGAGGAGCAGGGACCGCGCTCTTTCCCGGTTTCTCGGCTTCTCCCTGCCGCTGTTGTGTTCCCTTGTCCGGGGGCGCTTCCGGCTTGCTTTCTTGCTTGGCCGGAGGAGTAGCTGGTGCTTGGCTCGTAGGCGTGCCTTCCCTTTCGGCTACTACTCTAGCCTGGGTAGGTGGGGGGAGGAAGTGCTCGCTCTTCTTGAAAAAGGCCCAGGCGCTCCCGCTGAGCAACAATAGGCCCGCGGCCGCCAGGGCCAGCCAGCGCCACCCCCGACTCCTTCTTTCTCCCCGGAGTCTATCTACCACCCGATCCTTGAAACCGGGAGGGGCAGGTGGAGCGGGCAGGAACAGGGCGCGCCGCGTCCTCTGCCACAGGCAGTAAACCTGTTGGCAGGAAGGGCAGTTGGCTACGTGCTCCCTTGCCTCCTCAGGAAGCTCCTCACTCTCCCAGATTAACCTCCTTGCTTCCTGGCAGTACACTTACCTTTCCCTCCCCCGGCAGAAGTTCCAGGCCGGCTTCTCGGGCCATTTTGACGAGGGCTTTTTGCAAAGCGGCGCGCGCGCGGTTGAGCCGCGACTTCACCGTACCCGGCGCCACCCCCAGAACGGCGGCGATCTCCTCGTAGCTCATCTCTTCCACCTCGCGCAGCACCAGGATGGCCCGGTGCTCGCGGCTGAGGCTATTTAACGCCCGTCGTACTAGGCGGATGAATTCCTTTTTTTCGGTCTCCTCTTCTGGATGCAGGTGGTTTCCGTCCGCTACCTGCCGGGGGAGCTCCCCCTCGGGAACCGATACGGGATCGTCCAGAGATAGAGTGTTGTGGTTGGCCTTCCGGCGGTGATTGAGGAAGAGGTTCACCGCTATGCGGTGCAAGTAGGTTCCAAAGTCGGCCTCGGCGCGAAAGTTCCTCAACCCCCGGTAGGCCCGTACGAATACCTCCTGGGCCAGATCCTCGGCATCGTCATGGTTTCCCGTAAGCCGGTAGCAGAGCCCATACACCCGGTCCTGGTAGGCAAGCACCAACTCCTCGAACGCCTGGTGGCAGCCGGCGCGGGCCTGCTCCAGAAGATGTCTGGTTTCTGCCAAAGGAGCTTACCTCCTCTGGGTCCGGAAAATTATCCGGACACTTATTTAGACCACCGGGGAGGGGAAAAAGTTCCCTTTCCATTATACTGGAAGGCCGGGTAAGAGAGGGAACGACGGCAGGAAGGGAAAAGGAGCGATTTCGGCGAACTTCTCCCCTGAGAGGGGGAAGATCGAGCCCGTGACGTCGATTTTGGTCATCGTTCCCGCCTACAACGAAGAGGCCACGGTGGCCCGCGTGGTAAAGGAAGTAAAAAGTTTTTTCCCTGAGGCAGAGGTTCTGGTGGTGGATGACGGCTCGGAGGACGGTACAGCGGAAGAGGCGTTGCGAGCGGGGGCCAAGGTGCTGCGCCTCCCCTTCAACGTGGGGGTGGGAGGGGCGGTGCAGGCTGGTTACCTCTACGCCCAGCGGTGCGGCTACCGGGTAGCGGTGCAGATGGACGGCGATGGGCAGCACGATGCCGCCGACCTGCCTGCCCTTTTGGCTCCCTTACTGGCGGGTGAGGCCGACATGGTGGTGGGCTCGCGCTTCTTGAATCCCCACTCTTACCGCTCTACCCCGGTGCGGCGGTTAGGCATTGTCCTTCTCCGGAAGTTGATCTCTTGGCTTTCCCGCCAGCACTTTACTGACCCTACCTCGGGCTTTCGGGCGGTGGGGCCGGAGCTCATCCGCTTCTTCGCCCGGCATTACCCTTACGAATATCCTGAGGCAGAAAGCCTGCTTCTGGCCAAGCGGCAAGGTTTCCGGCTGCGGGAGGTGCCGGTGACCATGCGCCCGCGACAGGGAGGGGTCTCTTCCCTCAGCGGTTGGCGTTCGCTTTACTTCATGGCCAAGGTACTCCTGGCGGTGGGCGTTACTGCTTTGCGGCGAAGGGAGAGGGTGGGAGCTGATGGCAAATAGCGGGCCAGTCTACTACCTTACCTTTTTTCTGGGCCTGGGCTTAGGGTTGGTGGTGCTGGAGCTAGTGCGCCGGCGCTGGCTGAGGGAGCGCTATGCCCTACTCTGGCTCCTTACCGGGCTTTTCCTCATGCTCTTCTCCTGGAAGCGCTCTCTGGTTGAAGGGCTGGCGCGCGCTCTGGGCATCTACTACGCCCCCTCAGCTTTGTTCCTCCTAGGCTTCTTCTTTTTCTTACTACTGAACCTGCAGTACGCGGTGGCTTTGTCCCGGCAAAGCGAGATGGTGGTGCGGCTGGCGCAGGAGGTAGCCCTTCTGCGCCAGGAGATCCTGGAACTTAGGGCCGAAAGTAGGCGGAGGAAGGAATGAGGGTTTACCTCTTCGGGGACCTGCCGGCGCGGCCGGGTTACCGTCCCGGCTGACCGCCTCCGGGCAAGTCGGCCGAGCTGGTGCTCGGCTATCACCTCCTGCGCCAGGCGTTGAAGAAGCGCTTCGGCGAAAGGGTAGCTCTTGTCTATCAGGAGGTACACCGTCCCGGACCTTGGGCGGAGGCCGCCACTTTAGCCCGGCGCATAGTGGAGGAAGGACTTCCCTTGCCGGTGGTGGCGGTGGGGGAGGAAATAGTGGCGACGGGGGGCCTGCCCCGGCCCGAAAAGTTGGTAGCTAGGTTGGAGAAGGCGCTGGCGGGAGGGGAGAATTTTGACCTTTAAAGATTTGCTACTAATTCTGCTCAACGCTTGTCTCTTGGTGGCCGGGCAGATCTTTTGGAAAGTCGGGGTGCAAAGAAGCGGGCTCAATTGGGTTAAGCTTTTCTTGGATGTCAGGGTGTGGGTCGGGTTCCTAGCTTTTGCTTTGGCTACCTTGATTTGGTTTCGGGTGCTGGCCAAGGTGCCGCTTTCGCGCGCTCTTCCCGTCCAGAGCGTGGCTTACGTGCTGGGCGTGCTGGCCGGTTGCCTTTTCTTCCACGAATCCTTCTCCTGGGAGAGATGGCTAGGGGTAGCTTTCATCGTGGGCGGGATCTGCCTGGTGGCGCGATGAGGGGAAAGGCCGAGATCCTTCTTATCCTTTCCCTGGCCTTAATGGTGCGGCTGGTCTTTGTTCATCATTGGGGAAGCACCCTCACCCTTAACAGTGATGATGTGGGTTACATCAACTCGGCCAAGCTGTGGTTAGAAAAGGGTGTCTTCACTTATGTTCGGCCAGCGCTGACCCTGTCGCCCGAAGAGATCCGGCCCTCGGCCTACATCACCCCCGGTTACCCCCTCTTCCTGGCTTTTTTTCTTAAGCTGGCCCCGGAGAGTCGCGCCTTGGCCCTGGCCCGCTACGCTCAGGTTCTTTTGTCGGTAGCCAGCGTTTTTTTCGTTTACCGCCTGGGGAGCAGGTGGGGAAAGGGAGAGCTGGCAGCCGCCTTGGCTGCCCTGTACCCTCCCTTTATTCTCCTCAGCGGGCTCCTTCTCACCGAGACTTTATTTACCTTCCTGCTCCTACTCTTCCTGGATCAGTGGCTTGAAGCGCGGGAGAACTCTTTTCGGTGGTTTTTGCTGGGGCTTATCGGGGGCTTAGCCACTTTAGTGCGTCCTACGGGGGTGGTGCTGGTCGGCCTGGCATTGGGAGGCTTGGCTTGGGAGATCTGGCGGAGAAAGCAACTTTTTAAGGCCCTTTTGCTGTGCCTTTTGGGCTTTTGTTTGGTTCTTTCTCCCTGGTGGGTGCGCAACTACCTCACCTTTCACCGCCTCATTTTTCTCTCCACCGGGGGAGGAAATCCCTTGCTTTTGGGGACCTACGTGGAGCTGGAGGGGATAGAGCACGGCTGGAACCCTTACTGGCCGGTGGGGCGCACGCCGGACGAGACTAGCGCTTTGCAGCAGGCTTACGCCTTGAAGCGCCTGAGGGAGGGCTTTAGCCGCCAGCCCAAGCGCTACCTTTACTGGTATACCTGGGGAAAATTTAAGCTCCTGTGGGGCAAGGTCTTTCTCTGGGGCGGGGAGGATAAGCTACCCCAAACCTTCACCTGGTGGTTTCATCGGGCTCTTCTCTTGGCGGGGGGAACGGGGCTTCTCCTCCTGCTTGTCCGGAGAGCGGAAGGCGGCGGCAAGATTTTGGCCCTGCTCGCCGCCTTCACCCTGGTGCACTTAATCACCTGCGCTTATTGCCGCTATGCCCTTCCCCTTTTGCCGGTGCTGGCTGCTTGTGCTGCTGCCTGGTGGCCCTCTCTTAGAGCTTCGCCAGCTCGATAGTCCACTCGTAGGTGGCGGAAAGGGGTGCCAGCTCACTTCCACAGTAGGGGCAAAAGCGTCCGGGGGTCTCCAGCACAAAGGCGCCGCACTTGGTGCAGATCATTTCTATGCGGCTGGGATTGAGAACGCAGCTGGCGGTGTGAGGGTCGTAGTGAACGCAGTTGCCGCAAACACGGGGAGGCTCGTGATAAATCAGGCTTTCTTTGACCTCGGTTGTAGGCTCGTAGTCGGGGCAGCTTTCCGCTCTGCTCACCTTAAAAACCCGGCGAGCCAGGGTGCTGACGCACCGTCGGCAGAGCACCACCTGCCCCCTTTTGCCCACTACCCTCTCCCCTTCAGGCGAACCGCAAAGTTGACACACGGGCTTGGTCATACTATCACCCCGCAAAAGTGAAAAGAAGAACTATCTCGTATACAGGATACCAGGATCTTCTTGCTGCTGTCAAGAGGTAAGGGAGGAGGAAAAAGACCGGCCTGGGGCGAATCTTTATAAACTCTAGAGAAGTAAGAAGGAGGGGGAGCTTGTGTCGGCGGAAGCGCGGGCTGGAGAATGGAGTCGGTGGGACAGGTTTAAGGCTTATGTGGAGGTCACCAAGCCCCGCTCGGTTTTCTTGCTGGTCTTCACTTCGTTGCCTCCCATGCTACTGGCAGCACAAAACTATCCTTTCTCTTGGGGGCAGGGCATTTTGGCTCTGTGGGCAGTCACCCTGGCCTGTGCGGGGGCCAATGCGGTGAGCTGTTACGTGGATCGGGATCTGGACGCGGCTATGATCCGCACCTGCCATCGCCCTATTCCTTCGGGGAGGATTTATCCTCCAGAAAAAGCTCTTTATTGGGGTCTGTTGCTTTTCTTTGCAAGCTTGTTTTTGGGATGGCAGCTAAATCCGGTTGCTGCCCTCTGCCTGGGCGGTGGCATGTTAGGGTACGTCGGGGTTTACAGCTTATGGCTTAAGCGGCGCTCGGCCTGGAATATCATCTTGGGGGGCTTGGCCGGAGGGCTGCCGGCGCTTTTCGGCTGGACGGCCGTAAGCGGCAGGCTCGACTTGTTGCCCCTACTCATGGCGGCTCTAGTAGTGCTTTGGATACCTAACCACATCTGGAGCTTGGCCATCTTCTACCGCGAGGACTACGCCCGCGTGCGGGTGCCCATGCTGCCGGTGATCACCACGCTGGGCAAAGCTCTGCACTGCCTTCTGCTCACCGTGGTGCTGATGGTGGCCCTCTCCCTTTATATCGGCTACCTGGGAGATTGGGGCTACATTTACTGGATAACCGCTCTCTTGACCGGTGGGGCCGCCTTGGGCTTGAGCGTGTACGTGGTTCTGCGTCCCAGCCCCCGCAGTGCCTGGCTCCTCTTTAAGTTCTCCAGTCCTTACCTCTTTTTCATCTTTCTGGCCATGATGCTCGATACCCTGTGTCGCTAAAAGATTTAAGGTTTAGCTCCTCTTTTCCCGTTGACCTGCGGGCGAGGAGGAGCTATTATTTTTTAAGCGAATAGTTAAACAGTTAAAGTATCGCGGTAAAGGGGGGTGGGGGATGGAAGAGCTGCAACGCAAAATGGAGAAACTCATGCGGCTCATGATCCGCCGGCTGGCCAGCGCTGCCGCCTTAGGAAGCGAGACCCGGCGAGGTCTGCCCTTGCTGGCGGTGGTGGCCGGGGGGCCGTACTTTTTCTTGCAGGTGCTAGCAGAAAAGGGGAGGGCTAGTGTATCGGAGATGGCGGCGGAACTGGGGGTAACCCTAGCGGCCATCACGGCGCTGGCCGGGAAGCTCAGCCGGGCCGGCTGGGTGCAGCGCACGCGCTCGGGCCCCGACCGGCGAGTGGTGTGGCTGGAACTCACTCCGGCGGGACGGGAAGTTTTGGCCAAGGCTCGGGCTATGAGGCAGGAGGTCTGGCAATCTTACTTCGGCGTTCTCTCGGCCGAAGAGAAGGATCTTTTTGACCGTCTGATAACTAAAGTGCTTCGTATGGCGGAGCAAGGAGGGGAGAGGTGAATGCGGCGTTTGGCGGCTTGGCTTGCCATCCTGGCCTTGGTCTTCCCGGTGGCTGGCTGCCGGACTTCCCCGGCCAAGGGCGGGGAAGTGCCCCAGGTGCTGATAGCCCAGGCAACGGAGGGAAGGGTGGGGCAGGTGGACGAGCTTCTGGGCAAGGTAAAGGCGGTGCAGGAGGTCAACCTGCTTCCCAAGATCCCCGGGCGGATAAGGGAAATCAACTTCAACCTAGGAGATCGGGTCAAGGCGGGTCAGGTGGCCTTCACCTTGAGCGTGCCCGAAATCGAGGCGGCGGTAGCCCAGGCGCGAGCGGGGGTAAAGCAAGCCCAGGCGGCGAAAGCGATGGCTGAGGCGAGCTTGGCCCAGGCGGAGCTGCAGGCGGAGCAGGCCAAGGCGGGGCTTGACCAGGCCCGGGCGGCTTTGCAGCAGGCTCAGGAAAGCTTCCGCTTGGCCGAGGAGAACTACAAGCGCGGCCAGTTCCTGCTGGCTCAAGGGGCCATCGCCAAAGCCACCTTCGAGAAGGATTTTGAAACTCCTTACATCAACGCCAAAGCGGCGCTGGAGCAGGCCCAGAGCGGTCTGGTCCGAGCAGAAGCGCTTTACAAGCAGGCGGCGGATAACCGGGACAGAATAGTGCCGGCCCAAATAAGGCAAGCCCAAGCGGCCGAGGAAGCGGCGCAGGCAGCGCTGGCGGCGGCCGAGGCTAACTTGGCTCAGGCGGTGGTGGTAAGCCCCATCGACGGTTACGTGGTTGCCCGCAACGCCGAGGTAGGGGAACTGGTGGGTCCCCAGATGCCCATGCCCGTCCTGACCGTAGCCCAACTCGACCCCATTCTGGTCGAGGTAATGGTGCCTGAGGACAAGATAAACCAGGTGAAGGTGGGGGAGAAGCTGGCGGTGCGCTTTCCGGCGCTGGAGGAGCGGGTTCTGGAAGGTAAAGTCAAGCACGTAAGCCCGGCCAGTGACCCCCGGACCAAAGGGTACACGGTACAGGTCGAGCTTTCCAACCCCGACCTGAAGCTCAAACCCGGCATGGCAGCGGTGGTCCTCCTGGGTGGCGAGAAAGGGGTGCTCGTCCCCCGCGAGGCAGTCACCTGGCGCCAGGGAGAGCCGGTGGTTTTCACACTGAAGGGTAAAGAAGCCCAGCCTCAGAGGGTATTGCTGGGTCCTTCCGACGGCCGGTGGGTGGTGGTGCGCGAAGGGATAAAAGCGGGAGATTGGGTGGTGGTTACGGGCCAAGACCGACTAGGCGACAAGGGCGGTAAAGTGGAAATTGCTGGTAAGTGGCAGGTAAGCCGGTAGCGGAAGGGGGCATAGCGGCAGATGCCTAAGCCTAAAGCGGCCTTTGTAGCGGTACTGCTTTTCTTTTTGCTGACCATAGGAGGAATAGGCTTTTATTACTGGTACCAAAATGCCCACTACGTGACCACCGAGGACGCCTACGTGGATGGCCCCATGTGGCGGCTGGGCCCTTCCGTGGCGGGTAAGATAGCCTCCATTCCGGTGAAAGAGGGAGACCAGGTGGAGCCGGGACAGGAAATTTTGCGCTTGGACAACCGTTCCCTGCCTCCTGGGGCCGACCCCGACCTGGCCATCGTGCGTTCCCCGGTGAAAGGGATAGTGTTGAAAGTGAGCGCCCGCCCGGGGGAAGTGGTAGGAGCAGGACAGCCGGTCGTCCTGGTGGGAGACCCGCGGCAGTTCTACATCACGGCCAACGTGGATGAAAGCAAGATCTGGCGGGTTCACCCGGGCCAGCGGGTGGTGGTTCGCATAGATGCCCTTCCCGGCCGGGTTTTTGAAGGAAGGATAGCGGAAATCAACACCGCGGTGGCTTCCACCTTTTCCCTGATTCCTACCCGCAGCACCAGCGGCAGCTTCGTTAAAGTTTCTCAGCGGGTTCCGGTGAAGATCTACCTGCTGGATGCGAAAGGGGCCGACTTGCGCCTGGGCGAGAGTGCCGAGGTTAAGATCTTTGCACGGGAGTAGATCGGGCATGGAAGAGAAGCGGGCCTTGCCCTGGAGTTCCCTAGGAGTTCTGGTGCTCGGAACCTTTATGGGGGTTCTCGACTCCAGCATCGTCAACGTGGCTTTGCCCCACCTCATGGCTCTTTTCAGCGCCACGGAAGACCAAATCCAGTGGGTCATGACCATCTATCTGCTCGTGGGCGGGATGGTCATACCCGCTGCCGGCTTCTTGGGAGACCGCTTCGGCTACAAGAAGGCCTACCTGGGCAGTGTACTGGCCTTCGTTTTGGCTTCGGCGCTCTGCGGCCTTTCCTGGAACACCACTTCCATCATTGTGGCCCGGGCTATCCAGGCTCTGGGCGGCGGCATGGTCATCCCCTTGAGCATGGCTTACCTCTTCCGCATCTGGCCCCGGGAAAAGATAGGGGTAGCCACCGGACTCTGGGGGATGACCATGACCGTGGCTCCGGCCATCGGCCCCACCTTGGGGGGCTACCTCGTCGACTATGTCTCCTGGCACTGGATCTTCTATATCAACCTGCCCATCGGCATCTTCACCGTTCTCTGGGGATGGCTGGTCCTGGAAGAGACTCCTGTCCAAGAGGATCTGAAGCTCGACTGGCCGGGCCTTTTCTTGGTGGCAAGTTCGGCTTTCGCCCTACTTTTGGCTCTGAGCAAGGGGCAGGACTGGGGCTGGACTTCACCCAGCATTGTTTTCCTCATCGTCGGCGCCCTCTTCGGCACCCTGCTTTTCATCCTCTGGGAGCTGAGTGTACCCAACCCGGTGCTGGACGTGCGGCTGATCTTGAACCCCACCTTCATGGCCAGCTTGGTGGCTAGCAATCTGACTTCCATCGCCCTTTTTGTCGGGATATTCTTGGTCCCCCTCTTTTGCCAGAACATCCAGGGCTATTCGGCCATGCAGACGGGCCTTATCCTGATGCCAGCGGCCTTGACCACTGCCTTTTTCATGCCGATAGCGGGAAAGCTCTTCGACACAGTAGGGGCGGTTTTTCCCGGCCTTTTGGGCATGAGCATAGTAGCTGCAGTTACCCACGCCCTTATCCATCTGACAGCGGACATGCCCATCCACCATCTGCAGCTTTTGCTCTGTATTCGCAACGCCGGGCTGGCTCTGGCCATGATGCCTCTCATGACCGCGGGTATCAACACCATCCCGACGGCGCGCACGGGGCAAGCCACCGCCATAGCTTCGGTTACTCGCCAGGTAGCTGCCTCCTTCGGCATAGCCCTGGTGAGCTATGTCCTGACCAACCGCATGGCCTTTCACGCGGAACGCCTGGCGGAAGAGGTGAGTCTGACCAACCCCCTGGGCTACCACTATTACACCCAGTTCAAAGGCCTGGTGGCGGGGATGGGCGGGGGCGACGGATTGGCGCAGACCTTGCTTGCGGGGATCGCCCAAAAGCAGGCCATGGTGCTGGCCATGGGGGATGCTTTCTGGGTGGCCCTGTGGCTGGTCTTTCTCGCCTTTCCCTTCATTCCTTGGCTTACGCCGCGGCGGGTAAAGGAAGAGCTTAAGCGACAGGAGGAGCGGCTCGAAAGAGAAGAGGTTTTGTTCGCTTCCCGTCGAACCTCTAACTAGGTATGGGGGAAAGAGTAGTCATTTTAGGGGCCCCGGTGGATCCGGTGACCCTGGAAGAAGCGGTAGGGAAAATCTTCTCGCTTTTGCAGAAGGGGGGAAGCCACCAGATCCTAACCCTCAACCCTGAGTTTCTTTTCCGAGCCCAGAAGGAGAGGGATCTTCTGGAAATCGCCTGGAGGGCCAGTCTGGTCACGGCGGACGGTGTGGGAATACTCTGGGCGGCGCGCCAGCTGGGCTTTTCCTTGCCCGAGAGGGTGGCGGGGATAGATTTGATGGTGGCCCTTTGCCGGCGAGCAGCGGCTGAGGGTCTAAGGGTATATTTCCTTGGGGGCAGGCCCGGGGTGGCGGAAGAAGCGGCGCAAAAGCTTCTCCAGCGCTTCCCCTCCCTCAAGGTAGCGGGCACCCAACACGGTTACTTTACGCCGGCGGAGGAGCCGGAGGTGCTGGAGCGGGTGCGCCGAGCTTCTCCCCACTTTCTCTTTGTAGGGCTAGGCTCTCCCCGCCAGGAGCGCTGGATAGACCGGCACAAAGAGGAGCTGGGAGTGCCGATCCTCATGGGGGTAGGGGGAAGCTTCGACGTTCTGAGCGGGCGCGTAAAACGGGCACCACTCTGGTGGCAGAAGATGGGGCTGGAGTGGCTGTGGCGTCTGATAAACGAGCCGCGGAGGCTGGGGCGCATGACCTCTCTGCCGCGCTTCGCTTGGCGGGTCTGGCGCTCAAGAAAAGGAAAGAGCGGGGGAGTTGGGTAGTGCCCAGGGTGCTAATTTCCGGATACTACGGTTTCGGCAACTGCGGGGACGAAGCCATGCTCCTGGCCATCATAACCCAGCTTAGAAATGCGCTCCCCGAGGTAGATATCGTGGTGCTTTCCGCCCGACCGGCGGACACGGCGCAAAACTTCGGGGTGAAGGCTGTTCCCCGGCGCCATTTGGCTTCCGTCTGGCGGGAGCTTTGCCGGGCCGATCTTCTGCTGAGTGGGGGCGGCAGCCTCTTCCAGGACGTAACCAGCAGGGGCAACGTGCTTTATTACGCCTTGCTCGTCTTGGGGGCCAAGCTCTTGGGCAAAAAGGTTTGCCTCTACGGGCAGGGTATAGGGCCGCTCAGCCGTTTCTTCAGCCGCTGGTTGGTGAAGCAGGTGGTACGCCTGGCCGATCTCGTCACCTTGCGCGATGAGGACTCGGCTCTGGAGTTGGAAAGGCTTGGGGTAAGACGCCCCCTCTACGTTACCGCCGATCCGGTGCTAGCCTTGGAAATGGGAGGGAAGAAAGAGCAGGGAAGGGAGATACTCCGCCAGGCGGGGGTGGGAGAAGGCAAAATCCTGGGAATTTCCTTGCGCCCCTGGCCGCGGGTAGAAGAGGCCCGGGAAGCGGTGGCGGACCTGGCCCGACATCTGCGGGAGGAGGGCTGGCAGGTGGTGCTCGTGCCCTTCCATCCCGACGACATCCAGATTCTTTCCCCTCTAAGGGAAAAGATCGAGGGGGCGGTCTTATTATCGTCCGGGCTTTCTTTCCAGGAGGCTGTGGGGGTTCTGTCTCACCTCACCTGCGCCGTAGGCATGCGGCTTCACTTTCTGATCTTTGCCGCCATGGCCGGGGTACCTGGAGTGGGCTTGAGCTACGATCCCAAAGTGGATCGTTTCATGAACCAGGTGGGCCTACCTTCCCTGCCGCTGGCTCCTCTTTCGGCCGAGGAACTCCTGCGAGCAGTTAAAGGGCTGCTGGCCGAGGAAGAAGAGGTGCGCTTGTGGCTCCGGCAGCGCGTGGCCGAACTTTCCCAGCGAGCGGCGTTAGATGCGCGGCTGGTGGCGCGCCTTCTCACCAGTGATAAAGGGAAAGGAGAGAAGCACCCCTAATAGAAGCCAGAAGAAGGTACTCATGAGAGGGGTTTCGAACACGTTTTCCACCGTATTGTGCAGGAGTACGGCGCTTAAGCCTCCCAGATAAGCGGCTGCCCAGAGGCGGTGGTTCCCTTCCAGCCGCATGACGACCTGGTAGGCAGCCCGCCAGGCAACGACGATGAGCCATACGAAGACACCTAGGCCTATAAGGCCGCCCTCGGCGGCGGTCTTCAGATAGAAGTTGTCCACGTAGAAACTGCCGGGGATGGAGCGGGCGGCTACGGCTCCGCCGAAGCGCCCCCATCCCTCTCCTGCCAGGGGGTGGTGCTGAAGCTTCTCCAGAGCGGCCTGCCAGCGGATGAAACGCCCTCCCCGCTGGCTGGAGACGTAGTAGCTGTAAGAAAAGAGGTAAAGGAGGCGCTGGGCCACACTGGGGAAGACGAGAGGGGTGGCTCCGGCGGCTACCGCCAGCCCCCAGATGAGCGGGGGATAAGAAAGCAGGCCCAGGAGGACGAGCCCCAGGACGGCACTAAACCAGGCTCCCCGCGAAAAGGTGAAGATGAGGGCCAGGGCCAAGGCGGAAGTTACGGCCAGGTAGAGTAGGCGGCTGTAGCGATGGCCAGCGGTAAGGAAGCCAGCCACGCCCAGGGGTAGAACCAGGCTTAACAGCGAACCCAGTATGTTGGGACTCTTGACTAGGGAGAAGGCGCGTGTCCTTATTTCCCTCTCGGCCTGGTCGACCCACTCCGGGGGAATGGGGACGCGGTTTATGTACTGCCAGATGCCGTGGCAGGCCAGGACGGCCGTGAAGAGAAGGAGGCATAGGGAGAAAAGGTGAAGCTGGCGCTCGTCGTCAAGCAGGTAAAAGCCTACCCAGAACCAGAGGGCGTACTCCAGGTAAATGCGCAACCCCTCAAAGGCTATGCCGAGGTCAGGGGAGCGGACGAAGAAGAGGAAAATGTAAACGGCGAAATAGACGGCCAGGGGAAAAGCTATGGGGTTGGGGCGATAAGCTTCTTTACCGCGCAAGAGGAGCTTGGCCGCCACCAGTCCCAGGCCGAGTATAAGGGCCGCTTCCTTCCAGCCGCCTGCTACACTTCCTACCGGCTGGCCGTAGCGGATGAAGTAGTCGATTATGGGGTAGGCGGTGAGCATCAGCAAGAGGTAATAGCTTCTCGGTTCGCTCCAGCGCAAGAGGCTGCTTCCGGCGGCCCAGGGGAGAGGAGGCGTCCCTTCCTCCCAGCGTACCCGCCAGGAATGGGGCGCCAGCTTGGCCAGAGTTGCCATGACCAGGGAAGCCTTTCCTTCCCAGAAGGGCCGAGCGGCCAGAAAGCGGGCCAGCCGGCTGCTCTGCCAGGCACGACCCAGGAAATTTTGCATCCGGGAGAGCAGACTTCCCTGCCACCAAGAGGAAAGGGTGGAGGTCAAGGGAATCTTCCTCCTCTTTCGGGTGGTTCGCTATGATATATCATTGTAGTTCAGGTGAGGGGCGAGGGCAAATCCGCAAAGTCACACGGGGGAGGGAAAATCCATGCCTATCCTGAAGCTCGCTGTCTTAGTTTTGTTGCTCAATCTCCCTTTCGGTTACTGGCGGGCCTCCGTGCCTAAGTTCTCCTGGCAGTGGTTCGCTGCCGTGCATCTGCCCGTGCCGGCAGTGGTTTGGTTAAGGTTTACCTCTGGGCTGGGCTGGAGCTGGTTTACCTTTCCTCCTCTGGTCCTGGCCTTCTTTACGGGTCAGTTTGCCGGCGGATGGTTAAGGAGGGTCGCCCCTTCTTGGTCCTGGTGGCCGACTTCGGCCTGCTTGGCCTGGGATTGCGTGCGGGCGCTGAAAACCTGGGTTCGGCGCTTGAACTAGGAACGCCGGAAGATCGGACGGGGGTAGGGGATGAAGGTTCTCCACGTTATCGGCGGAGGAGAATTCGGTGGGGCCGAGAAGCACATCCTGACCCTTTACCGGGCCTTTGACCCGGACAAGGTACGGATGGAGGTGGTTTGTCTTTTCCCCGCCCCCTTCGCCGAGTTGGCCCGAAAAGCGGGCATGCGCGTGGAAGTGCTGCCCATGGCGAACAAGTTCGACCTGCGGGTGGTCCGGCGGCTACGGCAGCTCCTGACCAAGGGGGGGTACGATCTCCTACACACCCACGGCGTCCGGGCCAACTTTTTGGGGCGTCTGGCCGCCTGGACTTGGCCCGGCCCGGTGGTTACCACCGTCCACAGCCGCCTGGCCCAGGACTACCCCCGCTGGTGGGATAGGAAGATAAACTTACTTATCGAGAAGTGGACCTGTTCCCGTACCGATCACTTCATCGCCGTGTCCCGCTTCTTGGCCGAGTGCCTGGTGCAGGAGGGGATCGCGCCGGAGAAGGTAACCGTAGTCTACAACGGCATCGAGCTTCCCTCCTCTTCCTCCTCCGGCGCCGGTTTCCGTAAGAGCTGGAACGTGCCTTCTGACGCCCCCCTGGTAGCTACGGTGGGCCGGCTCCACCCGGTGAAAGGTCACCGCTATTTCCTGGAGGCGGCGGCAGAGGTGGGGCGCCGTCTGCCTCATGCCCGTTTCGCCGTCATCGGCACGGGTCCGGAAGCAGAAGAGCTCAGGGAGCTGGCCCAGCGTCTCGGCCTCGCCGACAGGGTAATCTTCACCGGCTTTCTGCCCGAGGTGAGTTCCTGCTACCCGGAGTTCGATCTGCTGGTACTGGCCTCGCTCATGGAGGGTTTCGGCCTCGTGGTGCTGGAGGCGCTGGCTCGGGGGGTTCCGGTGGTGGCCACCCGAGTAGGCGGGGTTCCAGAGGTGGTGCGGGAGGGGGAAACGGGGCTTTTGGTTCCGCCGGCCGATTCCCAAGCTTTAGCCCAAGCCATCCTCTGGATGCTAGAACACCAAGAGGAAGCGCGGCGCATGGCTTCCCGGGGCAAAGAGATGGTGGCGCGCGATTTTTCCTCCACCCGCATGGCTCAGAACACTCTGGAGGTTTACCGCACGGTTCTGCTTCGGAAGGAGAGGGCAAATGGCTGAACTCGCAGGGCAAGAAATTCTCTGCCTGGCACCGGTGGACTGGAGTTCCCTTCTAGCCCGCATCCACCAGATCATGCTGCGCCTGGCCAGGAGGAACCGGGTTCTTTACGTTAATCCGCCCGCCACTCTGCTTTCTCCCTTCAAAGATCCGGCCTTCTGGCCCAAATGGCGCCCCTGGGGGAAGAGGTACTCCGAGGGCACCTCTTTGACCGTCTACCAGCCCCCTTTGGTTTTGCCCCTGGGAAGCTACTGGCAGCCGGTGGCCTGGCTCAACCAGCGCTGGCTGGCCCCCTGGATCCGTCGGGAGATGCGCCGGCTTAAGCTGACCCAGCCCATCGTTTTCACCTATCTTCCAGGCACGGCCGAGCTTATCCGTCTTCTCCCCCATCGACTGGTAATCTACGACTGTGTGGACGAGCACGGAGCCTTCAAAGGGCTTATTCGGCCCGAAGTGGTCTGGGAGCAGGAAAAGGCGCTTTTGCGTCTGGCCGACCTGGTCTTTGCCACCACGCCCGGCCTTCTGGAGCGCAGACGCCCCTTCTGTCGCCAAATTTACCTGGTGCCCAATGCCGCCGACGTGGAGCTCTTCTCTCAGGCCCTGAGAGAGGAAACCCCCGTGCCGGAAGAGGTAGCTTCTTTGCCCCGCCCGCGCCTCTGCTTTGTGGGGGCCATCCAGGAGTGGATAGACACCGGGCTTCTGGCCGGAATGGCTCGTCTGCGCCCCGATTGGCAGCTTCTGCTGATCGGTCCTGTCGCCCCTGGCGTTCCGATGGAAGGACTGGACAGGTTGCCCAATGTGCATTTCCTGGGTCCCCGGCCGCACGAAGTGCTCCCCCGGTACCTTAGGGGGTGTGACGTCTGTCTGGCTCCTTTCCGGCCCGGGGAACTCACGAGCAAGGTGAACCCCCTAAAGCTTTACGAGTATCTGGCTGCTGGCCGACCCGTCCTGGCCACTCCTTGGCTCGATTTCGGAGAGCTTAAGGACCTGGTGGTTCTGGCTCAGACGCCGGAAGAAGCAGTGGCGGCGGTGGAGCGCATCCTAGCGGAGGAAACCGAGGAGAAGAAGAGGGAAAGGCTAGCGCGCGTAGCCTTCCATTCCTGGGAAGCCCGCGTGTCCTTCATGGAGGAGAAAATAGCGGAGCTACTGTCAAGCCAGCGCTAGAAGCGATCGGTGGCTTCGTGTCAACACCAAGAAGCATCAAAGGCTTCCGGTAATCTACCGGAAGCCTTGATTTCCCTGGTGGGCGGAGCTGGAATCGAACCAGCGACCTTCTGCGCGTCAAGCAGACGTTCTCCCACTGAACTATCCGCCCTCGCTGCCTCCATTATTGCACATCGTTTTCTATCTGTCAAGTTAGCCGCGGCCCGGTCATATAGAATCAGCAGAAGTCGGGGAAGGTGGTGGAGGGGTGCGTCCGGCCACCGCCAGAGCTCTGGCAGGCTCGTTGCTCGTTGTTTTTTTTATTCTTATGATTACCCACCCCGCTGCCGTGTACCGGGGAGCGCTGAGAGGCCTTAACGTCTGGTGGGAGGTAGTTTTCCCTTCTCTACTCCCCTTTTTCATCACCACCGAGCTCCTTCTGGCTTTTGGAGTGATCCACCTCCTGGGATCGCTGCTCGAACCCATAACTTTTCGCCTATTCCGCCTGCCAGGAGCGGCAGCCTTCGTGCTGGCAGTGGGTTTCACTTCAGGTTACCCCATGGGGGCGGCGGCGGCAGCCAGACTCAAGAGCCAGGGTCTCTTGACCGCCGCGGAAGCGGCGCACCTAGCCGCTTTCGCCAACAACGCTAGCCCCCTTTTTATTCTGGTGGCAGTTGCCGTGGGGATTTATCACCTGCCGGAAATGGGGCCTTTCTTGGCGCTGGTGCACTACGGCAGCAATTTGCTAGTGGGACTGACTTTCCGCTTCTTTTCTCCCAGTAGACGCCCTTATCTTCCCCGCTCCCGCCCCTCGCCGACCGAGGGGCGGAAGCCTGCCTCTCTAGGACAAACACTGGGCGAGGCTGTGCGACAATCGGTAACCAATCTTCTGGTTATTGCGGGATTCATCGGTCTTTTTGGCGTACTATGGGAGCTTATAAGAGAGGTGAGCAACTGGCAGGGGAGCGCTTCGCTTCTCTTCGAGGCGGGGGCGGGCTTTTTGGAGGTGACGCTGGGGGTCAAAGGAGTAGCCGAAACGGCCCTTCCCCTAAAGATAAAAGTATGGGTCACGGAGGTCTGGCTTGCCTGGCAAGGGCTGAGCGTCATAGTTCAGGTTTGGAGCTTTCTGGGGCAAGCCGGGGTTTCTCTCCTCCCTTTTTTCGGGGGGAGGTTCCTGCAGATCGTCTACGCTTCTATTCTCACCTTTGCCCTTTTTCCCTTTTTTGCCCCCGGCTGGTCCCAGGCCGCTGCCGGTCACTTTTCTTTCTCCCCCTCCTTCTCCTGGATTCTCCTACGCTCCACCGGTCTCTGCCTCGCGAGCTTTTTGTTCCTGCTTCTTCTAGCTCTGGTCACGAGTTGCTGCCGATCTCGCCTGTGAGAGCTATTTCATGCCGCGGAGCTCAGACCTTCCCTCCTGGATCTCTCTTAGCAGCCGATTGAGCCGGTCTTCCAGCTGGGCCAGCACCTCGTCGGCGTACTCTCTGGCCCTTACCTTTATCTCCCGAGCTATCTCCTCAGCCTTGCCTACCACCGCTTCGGCTCGCTCTTTAGCTTGGCGCACGATTTCACTTTCCTCGGCGCGGCGAGCCACCTCCTCTTGGGCGGCCGAGATTATCCGCTCGGCTTCCTTGCGGGCATCTTCCAGCACCTTTTCCCGCTCCTCGACCAACCACTTGGCTCTGCGCAACTCCTCTGGCAGGATGCTCCGTAGCCTGTCTAGAAGGTCGAGCACTTTATCCTCGTCTACGATCACTTTCCTGGTCAGCGGTATGCGGTTGGACTGCTCGATAAGCGCCTCCAGCTCATTAAGCAGTTCTAAGAATTCCAAGGTTTTACTCCTCCCCCAGTCTTTTTATTTCCCGGAACTTGGCCCTAAGACGGACTTCCACTGGTGGTGGCACCATGTCCTTGAGGCATCCGCCGTAGTAGGCCACCTCTTTCACGGCGCTGGAGCTTATAAAGGAATATTGGGCTTCGGTCATCAGAAAAAGGGTCTCGATTTCGGGGGCCAGCTTTTTGTTGGTGAGAGCCATAACGAACTCGTTTTCGAAGTCAGATATGGCTCTGAGGCCCCGAATTATGGCGCAGGCCCCCTGGCGGCGGGCGTATTCCACCGTGAGGCCGTGGTAAGCGTCGACGCGCACCTTGGGCAAGTCTTTTAGGACCTCGTGAAGCATCTCTAGCCTTTCTTCCAGGGTAAAAAGCGCTTTCTTTTGGGGGTTTTCGGCGATGGCCACGATCACTTTATCGAAGAGCTGGCAGGCACGCTTTATGATGTCCAGGTGGCCGTTGGTTATAGGATCGAAGCTTCCCGGATAGACCGCTACTCGCAAACCTTTTCCTCCTCCAGGGCATAAAAAGATAAAGCGGTATCGCCGTAGCGCTCGCGGCGCTTGAGCACCAGCCGGTGTACCTTGTCCGGAGGCAGCTCGCGGGCCGAGCTTTCCACCACGACCAGGCCCTCTGCTTCCAGCAGATCCAGTTCAGCAAGTAGCCGCAGAACCTTCTTCTCGTACCCCCTCTGGTAGGGGGGATCGATGTAGACCAAGTCGAAGCGCTCTTTTTTGCGGGCTAGGTAGGGAAGGAGGGAGAGGACGTCGCGGCCGTAAACCTGCGCCCGGTTGGAGAGGCCGGTGCGCTCGAGGTTTTCTCGGATAAGCTTCACCGCTCGCGGGTCCCGCTCTACGAAAACAGCAGACTCGGCCCCCCGGCTGAGGGCTTCAATACCTATGCCTCCCGTCCCGGCGAAGAGATCGAGGAACCGGGATCCGGGAACCCGGTTGGCCAAGATATTAAAAAGGGCTTCCTTCACCCTTTCCGAGGTGGGTCTAAGGTCTTTCCCTTTCAGGGTGGCTAGCCGGCAACGCTTGGCTTCCCCACCGATCACCCGCATAATATCGCCCCACATCGATATTCGGCACTTTACTCGAACTTAATTATAGCCGGAACGGTCAAGCGCCGTAAATCCTGGAAAAACCAAGACCGCCCAGAAGCCCCACCTAAGCCGCATAGGAGGCTGGGGTTGGGGGGAAAATAGGGGAAGGAACGCCGGGGAGGTAATAAAGTGCTAGATCTGGCGGTAGAAGCCCACGATCTGGCCCGGGCACGAACCGGTAAAGAAATTCCCGGGGTAAGGGTGGAAAAAGAAGAGCGTCCTTACGCTCTGGTAACCACTGTACGGGTGGAGACGGAAGAGGCGGAGCGCTTGATGCAAAAACCCAAGGGGACTTACATCACCATCGAGTCCCCTGCACTTTTAGAGAATAACCGGCAAATCCACCAGGAATTGATAAAGCTTCTGGGGGAAAAGCTCCGTCTACTGCTGAAAGACTTGCCCGAGACGGCCAGCGCTTTAGTAGTGGGCCTGGGAAACTGGCACGCCACCCCGGATGCTTTGGGCCCCCGCACGGTCGATTACACCCTGGTTACCCGGCACCTCTTTCACTATGCCCCTCAGGAGTTGCGGGGAGGGCTCAGGGAGGTGAGTGCCCTAGCGCCGGGAGTGCTGGGTACCACAGGAATCGAGACGGCGGAAATAATTCGCGGCGTGGTGGAGAAGATAAAACCTGACGTGGTCATCACCATAGACGCGCTGGCGGCCCGCAGCGTGGCCCGGATAGCCACCAGCATACAGTTGGCCGATACAGGTATAAGTCCCGGCTCAGGCATAGGCAACGACCGGGCAGGTATCAACCGGGAAACCATGGGGGTGCCGGTGATAGCTGTAGGGGTTCCCACCGTTGTTCACGCTGCCTTTATCGCCCAGGACGCCATGGAAAAGCTCTGGCAGGAACTCAACCAGCACCCGCGCTTGCGAGAAGTGTATAAATGCCTGCATCCGGAGCTGGTTCAGCGGGTGATCGATCAGCTACTGGCTCCCTTCGGCGGGCGTTTGATGGTTACGCCCAAAGAGATCGACACGCTGGTGCAGAATACGGCGCGCATTTTGGCCGGGGGCTTGGCGGTAGCTCTTCATCCGGGCATGGATCCGGAAGAGGCCTACCTGTATCTATATTAAAACCGCGGGTGGAGGAGGTTTATAAGGTCGCGCCTTTCCTCTTCCACCCGCGGGTAAGCAAAGCTTAACGGGTGGTGCCCAAGACATTGGCCGCCAGGTTACGCTCGTACTCCAAGATCATCCGGCGGACCATGTGACCCCCGATGGCCCCGTTCATACGGGAGGGGACGTCACCGAGGTAGCTCCCGGGCGGCAGGTTGATGCCCACCTCGCGGGCGATCTCCCACTTCATCTGGTCGAGCGCCGCCCGCGCCTCGGGCACCAGCACCCGGTTGGTGCGCTGACCCTGTGCCATTCTTTTCACCTCCTTCGCCGCCTTTCTGGTCTTATTTTTCGTGGGTATAAGGGGAGTCATACGCGGTAAAACTTAGCCCACGAAGTCTCTGAAGGCGGCGAAACGGTGGGCGATCTCTTGGCGCAAAACCCTGCCCAGTGGGGAGGAAAGGGAGGGATCTTTTTCTAAAAAGCGCCCAGCTTCTTCCCGGGCCAAGGGAAGGAGCTGATGGTCGCGCAAAAGATCGGCCACTTTCAGTTCCGGCAGGCCCGACTGGCGGGTGCCGAAAAATTCCCCTGGCCCTCTTATCCGGAGGTCTTCTTCGGCCAAGGCAAAGCCGTCTCTCAAGTTGGTGAAGGCCTTGAGCCGGGCCTGGGCTTCAGGAGTCACCTTGTCGGCCACCAGGATGCAGTAAGAGGGCTTATCGCTGCGCCCCACCCGGCCGCGCAGTTGGTGCAGTTGGGCCAGGCCGAAACGATCGGCATCGTAAATCACCATCACCGTGGCGTTGGGAACGTCGACCCCTACTTCCACCACGCTGGTGGTAACCAACAGTTTAATCTCTCCGCTCCGGAAGGCGGCCATTACCCGCTCTTTTTCCTCCAGCTTAAGCCGCCCATGTAGGAGACCTATCGGAAAGTCAGGAAAGAACTTCTTGAGTTCCTCCGCCAGTTTACTGGCCGCCTGTGCGTTGAGTTCCTCCGACTCTTCGATAAGGGGGCAGACGAAGAAGGCCTGGTTCCCCTGAGCTGCTTCCTGGCGGATGAAGTTATAGACGCGGGGGAGGGCGCTCGGCTTTATCCATACGGTCTTTACCGGCTGCCTTCCCGGAGGGAGGGAGTCTATCACGCTAAGATCCAGATCGCCGTAGAGAGTAAGGGCCAAAGTGCGGGGGATGGGGGTGGCGGTCATGACCAGGACGTCCGGCGCTTCCCCTTTCTGGCGCAACACGGTTCGCTGGCGCACGCCGAAGCGATGCTGCTCGTCTATCACCACCAGCCCCAGGCGGTGAAAGTTCACTTCCTCCTGGATCAAGGCGTGGGTGCCTATGACTATATCTATGTCCCCCCGGGCTATGGCCGCGATTTGCCGCCAGCGCACCTCTTTTTTTAGATTGCCGGTAAGCAGCCCCACCTTTACGCCAATCTTTTCTAAAAGTGGGTGAAGATTTAGGTAGTGCTGCTCGGCCAGTATTTCGGTGGGGGCCATGAGGGCGGCTTGCTTCCCGTTTTCCACTGCTTTAACCAGAGCCAGGGCCGCCACCACCGTTTTGCCTGCCCCCACGTCTCCCTGAAGTAGCCGGTGCATGGGGCGGGGGCTTTCCATGTCTCGAGCGATTTCCCGCCAGGCCCGCTTCTGGGCCGGGGTCAGGGAGAAGGGGAGGCTGGCCAGGAACTGCTGCACCAGAGGGCCATCGGGAGCGCAGGGCTGCGGCTTGCGGGCCGCGCTTAGGTGGCGCCGGCGCTGCCCCAGGGCCAGCTGAAGGAGGAAGAGCTCTTCCAGCACCAGCCTCTTCCGGGCTTCTTCCGCCCTTTCCAGGGTGGAGGGGAAGTGAACCTCCCGCAGAGCCTGAGCGCGGGTGAGAAAGCCCTGGCGGAGGAGGTGCGGAGGCAGGAGCTCCGGGAGCTCAGCGGCATTTTCCTCCAGCGCCCGGAAGATTAAGGAGCGGAGGGTGCGCTGGGGCAGCTTCTCTGTAGAAGGGTAAACGGGGACGATGCGTCCCGAGTTAATTCCTTCCTCGTCTTCTCCGATCTCGAAGTCAGTCACCTGGATTTCTACCAAGCCCAGCAGCCGGCGCACCTTCCCGGTGACCGTAATTTTAACTCTCGGCTTGAGGATTTGAGTGAGGTAGGTTTGGTTAAACCACAAGGCGTAAAAAGTTCCTTCGGGGTGACGCAGAGCGGCCCGGATTATCTTGAGCCCAGAGCGCGTCGTGCTTTCTTCTGCGGTTAAAACCTCTCCCCGAACCGTTACCGTTTCCCCGTCGGCCAAAGTTTGCAAAGGTCGGCTGAAGGTGCGGTCCTCGTAGCGGCGGGGGAGGTGGTATAAAAGGTCTCCTACGGTGTTTATGCCCAGGCGAGAGAGCCAGCGCGCCCGCTGCGGCCCTACTCCCTTAAGGTATTGTACCGGTCTTTCCCATATGGTCGCCACCTTACTCCCCCTCTCCCCTAAAATTTAGCGCGCCGGGAGATCTTGCGCAACGCGGGAAGGGAAAAGAGGGCACCCGCCTAAGTATTTAAACCATGGAGGTTTTGCCTGGCTACTCCTGGGCGATAGGGCTCTTTTGCCTCTTTTGGAGCGCAGTTGTACTGGCCTGCGTGCTAGTGGAGCTTTTGGAGGGAAAAAGAAAGAGGAAGAACGATGAGGGCAAGGGAGAAGAGTAAGTTTAGTCCCGATCTTTTGGCTCTTTTGCGCCGAGTCCCGGGGGAGGGCCGGCAGCTGGTCTCCGAATGGGAGGAACCGGCCAAAACCCCGGTCTACGGCGAAATCGATCCCCCCCTTCCTTTGGTCCTGGCTTCCTGGCTCAAAAGGCGGGGAATTAAGCCCTACCTACATCAGGCGGAGGTTTTGCGGCGGGTAAGAGGCGGGGAAAACGTGGTCCTGGTAACCCCCACTTCCTCGGGTAAAACTTTAGCCTTTTGCCTGCCGGTCTTCGAGCACCTGTATGAAGATCCCCAGGCTACCGCCCTCTTTCTTTATCCGCTTAAGGCCCTGGCCTACGATCAGTTGAAGTTTTTACGGGAACTGGAAAGGGAAACGCGGGGAAAGATTTTTCCCGCCGTTTACGATGGCGATACTCCAGGAGAGAAGCGCAGAGAGATAAGGGCCAAGTCCCGCCTTATCCTCAGCAATCCCCACGCTATGCACCGCTACCTGCGCTACCACCGCCAGTGGGCCCGCTTCTGGTCTAATCTCCGCTTCGTGGTGGTGGACGAGGCGCACTGGTACCGGGGGATTTTCGGGGCCCATGTAGCTTACTTCTTCCGGCGTCTGCGCCGGGTACTCTCCTACTACGGAGCTGACCCCCAGTTCATCCTTTCTTCTGCCACCATGGCCGACCCGGCAGAGCACGCGGCCAGACTCACGGGGAAGGAATTTCAGGTGGTGGAGGAGGACGGGGCAGCGCGAGGCAGGAGGCGCTATCTCCTCTTCAACGCGGCTCTTTTCCCCGATCTCTCTCCTTTCCTGCAGGCGGCGCGGCTAGTGCAGACCTTTGTAGAGGAGGGCTGGCAGGTTCTCTGCTTTACCGGCTCGCGCAAGATGGCGGAACTCATCGCCATCTGGGCCGGGGGAGAAGAGAAGGGAATAAGCCCTTACCGGGCCGGCTACCTTCCGGAGGTTCGTCGGAGCATAGAGAACCGGTTAAAGGAAGGAAAACTCAGGGGAGTGGTAACCACCAACGCCATGGAGCTCGGTGTGGACCTGGGGGGCTTGGACGCAGTGATAATTGCTGGCTATCCCGGGACGGTGGCCTCCTTCCGCCAGCAGGCGGGAAGAGCGGGGCGGGGGAGGCGCGAGTCGGTGGTGGTGCTGGTGGCTACGGAAGAACCTTTGAACCAGTATTTTGCCCGGCACCCTCATCGTCTGTTTTCCGCCCCTCTGGAGCAGGCGGTGATCCCCCTGGATAACCCTTATGTTCTTTCCCAGCACCTGCGCTGCGCGGCCGATGAGTTGCCGCTTTGCCCTGCCGACGTGGCCTTTTTCGGCCCCAAGCTTTCTTCCTGCCTGCAGGATCTGGAAAAGGCGGGCCTGGCGTGCCGCATGGGTCACCGGGGCTACGTCAGCACCGAAGAGGTTCCCCCTTCCCTCAAAGTATCCCTGGATGCTTTTGAGGAAGGGGGTGTTTGGCTTTTGCACGAGGGGGAAAAGCTGGAGGAGGTGGAGTACCGGCGGGCTTGCCTGGAACTTTACCCGGGAGCCATTTACCTCCACCAGGGGCAGGCCTACGAGGTAGTGAAGCAGGACCTGGAAGGCCGGCGCATATATCTGCGGGAGGCGCCTCCCAACGTCTATACCGAATCCAGACGTCTGGTAGAGGTCTCCGTTGACCGCTTGCAGGAGGAGCGGAAAGTCGAGGAGTTATCCCTTTGTCGTGGTGAAGTCACGGTAGTGGAGAAAGTGGTGGAGTACGTGCTGAAACGGGTGGGGAGCAAGGAGGAAGGCAGGAGCTACCCTTTGCCTCAGGCGCCGGCCGTGAGGTTTTCCACTTCCGGCTTGTGGTTGGGCATAGCTCCTGAGCTTTTGCGACGGGCCGGTCCGGGGGATCCCGCCGGGGCCCTGCACGCCATAGAGCATCTTTTGATCGCCGCTGCCCCTTGCCTTACTATGGCCGACCGCTGGGATCTGGGTGGTTTGAGCACCCTGTACCATCGGCAGCTAGGTGGCCCGGGGATTTTCCTCTACGACGCCTTTCCCGGAGGGTCGGGGATCACGGAGCGTCTCTTCTTCGCTTTTCCCCAGCTTTTGGAGGTGGCCCGGGAACTGGTCTCTTCCTGCCAGTGCGAGGACGGCTGCCCTTCCTGCGTGATGTCTCCCAAGTGCGGCAGTGGCAACCGGCCTCTAGATAAAGGAATGGCCCTGCGCTGTCTTAGGCTCTTGCACCTTCTTTTCTCCTAAACTCCCCAAGGACTGTCACCGCCGAATCTGGCACCCAAAAGTTAAAAAATCGCACCGGGAAGACTCAATTTCTTCCTGGTTAGCTCGATATCTGTCTAAAAAGAACTAGGCGGCAAGGAGGGAGGCTAAGGAGCTCCGCCCTTGGGCGGAGTGGAGCTAAGGGATGAAAGGGTTGAAGCTTGAAGCGCTAAGGGGAAGTTTGCGCACCAAAATGACCGTTCTTTTCGGACTCATCGTTTTCCTGGGTTGCCTGGCGCTGGCCTACGCCAGCTGGAGGCAGGCCAGCAAGGCTCTGGAGGCACAAATCCTGGAGGCTCTGCAAAAGACTGCGAAGCAAGCGGCGGAAACGGTGGACACGCAGCTCCAGGCGCAAATGCGCCTTGTCGAGGACATCGCCAACCGCAACATCATCCGCGGGCGCTCGGGCGACCGCGCCTCCACGCTGGAGGAGAAGCTGGCGCTTCTGCGGGAAGAGCTGGAGCGTTCAAAAAGGCTGGGCTTCAAGCGGATGGCTATTATTGACAAGGAAGGAAATGCCATCTACCAGGACGGGAGCCGCGTCTATTTGGGAGATCGGGAGTACTTCAAGAAGGCTCTGGCCGGGCAGACCAACGTCAGCACCACCGTGATCAGCAAGGTGGACCAAACGGCGGTCTTCCCCATCGCCGCGCCTATCCGCTCCTACCAAACGGGCGAGATCGAAGGGGTGCTGCTGGCGACTCTGGACGCGGAAAAGTTTAACGCCTTTGTCTCCTCCATCAACTACGGCCGTACCGGCTACGGATTCATGCTCGACAGCACGGGCAAGATTATAGCCCATAAGGACCGCAAACTGGTGCTGGAGCAGGCCAACTTCATCGAAAAGGCCAAGACCGACTCTAGCTTGGCTTCCCTGGCGGCGGTGCACTCGCGCATGGCGCGGGGAGAGGAAGGCGTGGGGCTTTACACCTATCAGGGGGTGGAGAAGTATCTGGGCTTCGCTCCCATTAAGACCACCGGCTGGTCCATAGGGATCAACGTGCCCGCTGAGGAGGTGCTGGAAAAGACGGCGGGACTTACCCACGCCGTTATTTGGATAAGCGCCCTGATCATAGGGCTGGTTCTAGCCCTGACCTGGTTCTTCGCACGCAACATAACCGCGGGCGTCGCCGTGACCGCGAAGCACCTGGGACTGCTGGCCGAAGGGGATTTCACGGCCGAGGTTCCCGAAAAGTACTTGCGGGCCCAAGATGAGATAGGCAGGATGGCTCAAGCCTTAAAAACTCTGCAAGCAAAAATGCGTCCTCTTCTCTCCCAGCTCAAAAGCGATGTCAAAACCCTGGCCGCGAGTTCGGAGGCTCTGAGCGCCACGTCGGAAGAAATCGCTTCCTCCTCCAGCGAGGTGGCCAAGGCCATCCAGCAGGCGGCTTCCAGTTTAGAGCGGATCAACACCGAGCTCGGCCAGACCAAGGCCAGCAGCGAAGAGACGGCGCGCCTGGCTCAGGCGGGGAAGCAGGAGCTCGACGAACTCATCGCCTCCATAGGGAAGGTACGGGAAGCCTTCGGCGTGGTGGCCCAAAAGCTCGCGTCTCTTAAAAACTCTGTCGGCCAAGCGGGCAATATCCTGGAGGTCATCAACGAGATAGCAGACCAGACCAATTTGCTCGCCTTGAACGCCGCCATAGAAGCGGCGCGAGCCGGGGAGGCGGGCCGGGGCTTTGCGGTGGTGGCGGAGGAAGTGCGTAAGCTGGCCGAGCAGTCCCGAGCTTCCTCGGACAAAATAAGGGAGCTTTTGCGCCATATCAACGAAGAGACCGGCGCGGTGGTGGCCACCTCCGAGGACGTGGCCCGGCAGATAGCCAACCAACTGGAGAACGTGGAGCATACCATCAAGGACTTCGATGAAATCCTTGGCGCGGTGGAGAGTATGGTTCCCATGATTGAAGCCTCCCACCGGGAGACGGAGGCGATCTCTGCTTCGGCGGAGGAAGTGTCAGCTTCGGCTGAGGAGCTTTCTGCCTCCACCCAGGAAATAGCTGCCAGCGCCCAGCAGGTGCTGGAAGTGGCCAAGAGGGTGGAGGATCAGGTAGCCCGTTTCAAAGTGTAGCCGCTTCCTCCTTCTTGCCCCCACACTTTCTAGCTTAGAGCCCAGTTAGTGTAAAGTTACCGTAGGAGTTCTTGCAGGAGCCGAGGGAGGAGAAAAAGAAGAAGAGACCTCACCGTCCTTTTGCCAGGGACGAGTAGTTGACAATCCAACCACTCAGGAGGGTGAGGTCTCTATGCAGATTATAAAGCAGATTTGGGAGAAGTTCCAGAGGGTAGCGGAGC
>NZ_QSLN01000019.1 GCF_003368535.1 Ammonifex thiophilus | reverse complement strand
TGTCTGAAATAGGTTGATTGTGCATGAGACCTCGCTCCTCCTTTCAGTCCATGAAAATTGTCCGCGAGGGGCGAGGTCTCCTCCTTCATGAGTCTCCTCCGTCACCTACTGAAATTGTACGCCCTCGTTTAATGAAAAAGAAAGTAACCGAGGCTCAGGAGAAGGGCAATACCCAAGCCCAAGCAAAAAGCGGGCAGTTGCGAGGGAACCAGGGGCACGGCCACGATCACCGCCAGCAGAGAAAGAAGAGCGAGAACAGCAGGGTAGGGAAATCCAGGCACCCTAAAAGGAAGACGGGCCAGGGGAACCTGGCGCCTAAAGGCGAGGTAGGCTATGACGGTGGGAACCCAGTTAAGAAAGGAAAGGAAGCTGGCGCTGGAAACTACCAGGCCAAACACCTGCCGGGGTAAAAGGTAGGAAAGGAAGATTCCCAGAGCCAGAAAGGCGACGGTGAGCCAAACAGCGCGGTAAGGAATGCCGCGGGAATCCACGGCAGCCAAAAAAGCGGGCGCTTCTCCGCGCTCTGCCAGGGAGGCCAGCATGTTGCTCACCCCGTAGAGGGAGGTAAGCATAACCGACAAGACGGCCACCAGGATTAGAGCGTTTAGCGCGTTCCCCGCCCACGAGAAACCTGCCTTCACCAACACCGCTGCCAGAGGACTGGAGTTCAAGGGAGTTTCCTGGTAAGGCAAGAGACAGACCATCACCAGAAGGCAGGCGCTGTAAAGCAAAGTGCAACCCATACCCGCCAGCAGAACAGCCCGGGGGACATCCCTGACCGGGTTTTCGGCCTGAGGAGCAGCTAAGCTAACCACCGAGAGGGCCGCGTAGCTGAAGAGCGCCACCGGGAAAGAGGCCAGCACCCCTCGCCATCCCTGGGGGAAAACGGTTCGCCACTCCAGAACGACTTCACCAGAAAAGCCGCGCAAGAGTGTAATGAAACCCCATAAAGCAAAGAGGGCCAGGGCCGCTGCCTTGACGAAGGCCATCCAGTCTTCGAAAAGGCTTAGGCTTTTAAGCCCTAAGAGGTTGATGCCCACCACCAGCAAGGAGTAGGCCAGGACCAGGAGCCAGAGGGGAACCGAGGGAAGCCACCAGCGGGTGAGCAGGGCCGCCGCTATCACTTCGGTGAGTAGGGTGAATACGCCGGATACCCAGTAGTTCCAGCCCACCAGAAAACCCCAGAAGGGACCGAGGTATTCCTGGACGTAAAAGCTGTAGCCGCCATCGTGGGGATGATAAGCGGTCATCTCGGCCAGCATGCTGGCCACCAAGGTAACCAACAGACCCCCGTAAAGATAGACCAGCACCGCTGCTGGACCGGCCAAGTGTATGGGAATTCCTGAGGCCAGGAAAATCCCGGTTCCGATCATCCCTCCCCAGGCCAGAGCCACCAAGTCGGCCAGGGACAGCTTCTTTTCAGCCGCTCCTCTTCGGCGAACCTTCCGCATACACCAAAGATCTTACCACCATCTCCTGCTCCAGACCGGGCGCCGTCTTCCCCAGATCAGCAGATAAACTATATCCAGCAATCCTAAAGTATGCACCAGAAGAAGTATTATAAACCAGCCCCGCTGATCGTTGCGCGCCGAGCGCCAAAGAGCCCAGCCCTTCCAAAAGAGAGACCAGGCCAGGATCAGCGCCAAGACCCAGGGCTTCAGATAAGGTACCTGTATAGTCAAACTTTTCATTCTGTCCCCTCCGAAGCTGTTAGTGCACCAGCAGTACAGGACAGGGAGCCAAGTGAACAACCTTGTTGCTCACGCTCCCCAGGAGCAGTTCGCGGATTATCCCCCTTCCTCTTTTCCCCATCACTATGACGTCAAATTTCTCCTTTTCGGCGTAGGTTACGATGGCCTGAGCTGGATCCCCCACCTGAACAACGCTTTTTATTTTCTCCGCACCGTCTTCTCTGGCTACTTCCTCCGCCTCCCTTATTATTTCTTCCGCCCGAGCCAGTAAGGCATCGATGACTTTCTTCTCCCGGTCCTGCACTTCCTGAGGGGTAAACCAGGTGCCGTAGGCAAAGGCCGAATCAAGAGGGGGCACTATAGTGATCAAGGTTATTTCCGCTTCCGGGTTGCCCTTGGCCAGCCGCACCGCTTCTCTTACCGCGCGTAAGGCGTTTTCCGACCCGTCCACCGCCACTAGGATTTTATTGTACATTGCGCGCCCGGAACGCTCCTTTCCCATTTCTAGGTGTCTTTTCTCCTTAATACTCTGCCCGGGAAGGGAAATCCTCTTTTCTCCTTGACAAAACGAGGTTGCTGGCTTAAGCTTTCGTAATAGCCAAGATAACTAGAGGTGAACAAATGTGCGAGAGATTGATGCGCGAGGAAAGCCATGCCCTCAACCAGTGTTGATGGTTAAGGAGGTAGTGGATGCCGGCGCTAGCTCCTTTGTCGTACTGGTAGACAGCCAAGCTTCGGTGGAAAACGTGCGGCGCTTCGCCGAAAGAAGTGGTTTCAGCATAACCGTAGAAGAAAAGGAAGGATACTTCCGCCTAGTGGGCCGCAAGGAAGGGGTTCCATTAGAAGAAAAAGCAGAGGAGGCGGGCGAAACCGCTCCTGCTTCCGTAAAAACCCTGCTCGTGCTCTCCGATACCCTGGGTAAAGATGACCCCGTGCTGGGCCGTAAGCTGGTGAAAATCTTGCTTGATACCCTTGCCGTCCAGGAGCAGCAGCCGCAGTATATAATACTTATGAACGCGGGGGTAAAGCTCGCCTGCGAAGGGTCGGAGGTGCTGGAGGCGCTGGCCGATCTGGAAGCCAAGGGAGTAAAGATCCTCGCCTGCGGCACCTGTCTCAACCACTTTAACCTGCTGCCCTCCCTGCGGGTGGGTCGTCCCACTAACGCTTACGAAGTCACCAACCTCCTCTTGGCCGGAGGGGTCCTTACCTGGGGATAAAGGGGGCTCGGAAAAGTGCGGGATTACTTTCGCCGGATAAGCTACTTTTCCACCTTAGCTTGGCCTATAGCAATAGCGCTGCTCATCGCCTTCCTGGCCGTCACTCACCCTCACTGGCCCCGTGGCTGGTGTATAGCCGCCTTTTTGGCGGCTCTTATCGTTCTTCCGGGGGTGCTCTTGGCCTTGAAGCTCGGTTCCACCCCGATCGTAAAAGAGAAGGTGGTCTTCTTGTGGGGGAGAGCGCCGGGGATCATCGTAGTGCGGCGGGAAAACGGCGAGGAAGATCGCTTTTACCACCGCGAGATTTTCGCCCACTTTGTGGAGGGAAAAATAAAAGAGGGAGATCTTCTCTCCCTGCACCTGCTGGATAAGGATATAGTGAGCTGGGAAAAGCTTTAGCCTTCCTCTCCTTCCGGACTCTCGGAGGTGGAAAGAACCAGGGGTGTCGCTTGCCCGCCCTGGAGTAGCTGCCTTATCTTGCCCTCAATTTCTTGGAAGAGTTCCGGGTGCTCCTTGAGATACTCACGCACATTTTCCCGGCCCTGCCCCAGCCGAAGGTCGCCGTAGGAGTACCAGGAGCCGGTTTTGGTTATCAGCTTGGTAGCCAGGGCCGCATCCAGCAAGCTCCCCTCCCGGGAAATTCCCTCCCCAAAGAGGATGTCGAACTCCGCCTGTTTAAAGGGCGGGGCCAGCTTGTTCTTGACCACCCTCGCCCGCACCCGCGTCCCGATCTTTTCCGTGCCCCGCTTGATGTCATCCACCTTTCGTACCTCTAGCCGGACAGAAGCGTAAAATTTCAGCGCCCGCCCGCCAGGGGTGGTTTCAGGGTTGCCGTAGGCCCCCACCTTCTCCCTAATTTGGTTTATGAATATGGCTGTGGTGCGGGACTTGGCGATAACCCCGGTGAGCTTGCGCAGGGCTTGGGACATGAGCCTCGCTTGCAATCCCACGTGGGCATCCCCCATCTCCCCTTCCAGCTCCGCCCGGGGGACGAGGGCTGCTACGCTGTCCACTACGATGATGTCCACCGCGCCGCTCCTGACCAGGGCTTCCGCTATTTCCAGGGCCTGCTCCCCCGTGTCCGGCTGGGACACCAGCAAGTTGTCCACGTCAACACCCACCCTCTGGGCGTAGACGGGATCGAGGGCGTGCTCGGCGTCGATGAACGCCGCTATACCCCCCATTTTTTGGGCCTCGGCCACCGCGTGCAGGGCCACGGTGGTTTTCCCCGAAGATTCGGGACCAAAGATCTCCACCACTCTTCCCCGGGGAAAGCCCCCTATGCCCAGGGCAACATCCAAAGCTATGGAGCCGGAAGGAATCACTTCCACCTGGAAGCGGCTTGCTGCCTCACCCAGGCGCATTATGGCGCCTTTACCAAACTGGCGCTCTATCTGAGCTAAGGTGGTTTCAAGCATCTTTTGGCGGTCGCTCAAAAGAAATCCAACCCCCTCATCTTTCGGTTACCGTCATTTTACCAGAAAAATTGCCGGTACTAAATTCCCTTTTCCAGATAGCGGCGTACCAACATTAAAGCCCCGTTGACCGCCCCCTGGCGCACGGCCGCCCGGTGACCGGGAAACTCAAAGCGCTTGACCTCAGTACCTTCTGGAGTGGCCAGCGCTATGTAGACCAAGCCCACCGGTTTCTGCGGCGTAGCACCTCCGGGGCCGGCTATGCCCGTGATCCCCACTCCCAAAGTGGTCCCTAGCAGGCGCTTTACTCCTTCGGCCATGGCCTGAGCGGTCTGGGAACTTACCGCTCCTACCGTCCGCAAAACCTCCAAAGGAACGCCCAGGACCTGCTCCTTAACCTCGTTGGCGTAGGCTATAACCCCTCCCAGGAAGTAGTCTGAGCTCCCGGGCACGTCGGTCAGCCGGCCTCCCAGAAGGCCGCCGGTGCACGACTCTGCCACTCCTATGGTGAAGCCCCGGTCGCGCAAAAGCCGGCCCACCACTTCCTCGATCTGCTCCTCGTCATAGGCGAAAACATAATCCTTTACTCTTTCTTCTACCCTCTTTAGCAGTTCCTCCACCTTATGCCGGGCCTCTTCCTGGGTGGAAGCGGTAGCTGAGACGCGGATGTGAACCTCGCCCGGCTTTACAATATAGCCGATGCGGGGGTTTACCAAGCTCGCGGCCAGATCTTTCAGCTTTTCCTGCGTAGCGCACTCTGAAATGCCGGTAAGCTTCAAGACTCGGTAGTAAAAAACGCCGGCCTCGGTCCCTAGTTTCCTGCGGAGGTGGGGTTCCACATACTTCTCGTACATGGGCTGGAGCTCTCTGGGCGGACCGGGAAGAATCACCAGAATTTTCCCCTTATCCTCCAGCAGGCAGCCGGGGGCGGTTCCGGTTTCGTTAGGCAAGAGTTCAGCGCCTTCGGGAAGGTAGGCCTCCTTTACCACATTAGGTGGAGTGGTCCTCCCCTGGGCGGCAAAGTACTCATCGATGCGGCGCAGAGCCTGCTCGTAAAGAACGAGAGGGCGCCCCAGCACTTCCGCCACCGCCGCCATGGTCAAATCGTCTTCGGTCGGCCCAAGCCCCCCGGTGATGATGACCAGATCGGCACGCCCCAGGGCCTCGCGCAAGGCTTTGGTTATTCCTTCCCAGTCATCGCCGACGGTAACCTGGCGGGTGGTTTCTATTCCCAAAGCCGAAAGCCTTTCTCCTAGATATTGGGCATGGGTGTTAACTATCTGCCCCAGAAGCAATTCTGTACCGGTGAATATGATCTCTGCCTTCATCTAACCCACCTTTTTCACTTGCACTTTTTTTCACTTATTTGCTCCGGCCGCCCATTTTTCCTGCTGAGAGGCAGCCGATTCCTGCCCGTGAAGCAGCTCCCGGAAACGCTCCCCCGTCAGACGCTCAGCCGCCAAAAGTTCCTGCGCTATGCGGATAAGCTTTTCCCGCTGGTCGCGAAGGTACTGCTGCACCCTTTCTTCCTGGCGGGAGAGGATCTCGCGCAAAAGTTCGTGGCGCGTCTCCTCCGGCAGTTCGGCGCTCCCAGCCACGCCCAGCCGGCTCATACCGGCGCGGATCATGGTCTCGGCCACCCGCGTGGCCTGCTCGAAATCGTTGGCCGCACCGGTGCTCCTGCTGCCCAAAACTACCTCCTCCGCCACCGCCCCTGCCAGCAGCACGGCCAGCCGATCCTCCAGCTGTCCCTGAGTATACAAGTAGCTGTCCTCCTCGTGCTGTTGGCGAAAGTAGCCGAGCGCCCCACCCCGGGGTGTCACCGTCAGGGTGGTCACCGAACCGGGGCGAACCCACTCGCTTACTAAAGCGTGACCCGTTTCGTGCACCGCCACTCGCCAAAGCTCCTCCTTGCTGGGACGGCGCTCGAGCTTGGCTCCCAGCATGACCCGCTCGATGGCCTCCATGAAGTGCCGCTGCCCTATGGCGCTGGCCCCCTCGCGCAAGGCTAAAATAGCCGCTTCGTTGGCCAGGCTCTCCAAGTGCGCCCCGGAAAAGCCCAGGGTCTCTTTGGCCACCGCCTCCAGGTCGACGTCGGGGGCCAGAGGCTTGTTGCGCGTGTGTAGGCGTAAAATTTCCAGCCTTCCTTCTTTATCGGGAAGATCCACCCGCACTTGACGATCGAAGCGCCCGGGACGAAGCAGAGCCGGATCGAGTAGATCGGCCCGGTTGGTAGCCGCTATCACCAAGATATTTACCCTCTCGTCTCCCTTTATACCGTCCATTTCTACTAGTAACTGGTTAAGCGTTTGGTCGTATTCCAGGTGGCTGTTAACCTTGCCCCGCTTCCCGCCGAGGACGTCTATCTCGTCAATGAAGATGATGGCTCGGTTCTTCCCGCTCTGCTGGGCCTTTTCGCGGGCCAGCCGGAAGAGGTTCCTTATCCGCTGAGCTCCTACACCGGCGTACATCTCCACGAACTCCGAGCCGCTGGCCGCGATGAAGACCGCGTCGGTGTATCCGGCCGCAGCCTTGGCCAGAAGTGTCTTTCCCGTGCCCGGTGGGCCCGTGAGCAAAATCCCTTTGAGTGGACGCACCCCCAGACGCCGGGCTTGAGGGTAGTGCTTGATGAAGTCGAGCGCTTCTTTAAGTTCTTCCACCGCCGCTCGCTGTCCCCCGATATCGGCA
This sequence comes from Ammonifex thiophilus, assembly GCF_003368535.1. GTDB lineage: Bacteria > Bacillota > Desulfotomaculia > Desulfotomaculales > Ammonificaceae > Ammonifex > Ammonifex thiophilus. The sequence goes on along the minus strand of NZ_QSLN01000019.1, from coordinate 19,917 downwards.
AAGGTGATATTATTTTCTTCCTCGTTACTTTTAATTACTAAGCTCTTGACCATCCCCTTGCTGTGGAGGAAGTGGTAAAGGAGCCCTGCCGCTGCCCCCAGGAAGATGAGGGGGATCACGTCGTAACCCTTGGCTGCCAGAAAAATAACAAGCGCCGCCCCCAAGCCCAAACCTATCTCCTTATAGTACACGCTGACCACCTTCCTTTGCCGCGGCCCTGGGAATGACCGCCACCAGGAAGTGATCTTGGTGAGAAAGGGTCAGGTAGAGGTTGCGGTCGTCTAGATAGATGCGGGCCTGAACTCCAGATTCTGCCGCGTAGCGCTCCACTTCCCGGGCCATCTCGGTATAACACCCCTGCGCCAGAGCCTGGTATATGGGGAACTGACTGCGGTAGTAAACTTCCTCTAACGTTTTATCCCGCTGATCGGTTAGCCGGAGAACAAAGGGGCGCCTGCCCATAGTCTCTCCCACCTTGCGCTCCAGGCGATGGTAGAAGGTGGGTAGATCGGCTGGAGCCGCCCGCAGGTGCACTTCGACCAGCCACCGATCGGCCTCACTCTTCACCTCGTAGCTCGCCACCAGCGGCTCCTTCGCCAGGGCTTCCGCCAGTGAGCGTTGGAAACCGTAATGGTCGTAAAACCACTGCCCTCCCCACAAAAGCGCCAAAGCGCACAGAAAAGTCGAAAGCAACACTTTCCAGCGCAAATTGTGCCACTGCATGAACGAGAATCCCCCTTTTGCAAACCCGCGCCGGTATATTATAGCACGCTGGCGCGTTGGCAGGGGAGAGAGCAAAATATGCCTAATTAGAAAAGGGACGAGTTAACAGGAGGGAAGAAAGCCTTGAACCCTTACCGGTTACTGCAGAAGTACTATCCCCCAGGAACGCCCCTTTACCGACTGCTCTTGGTACACGGAATCATGGTGGCCCGCAAAGCTTTAAGGGTGGCCGAAAAAGTGGCGGAATTGAAACCTGACCGGCGTTTCATCTACGAGGCCGCCTTGCTGCACGACATCGGCATCTTTCTCACCCACGCTCCTTCCATAGGCTGCTACGGCGACAAGCCCTACCTGTGCCACGGCTATCTGGGCAGGGAGTTGCTGGAGAAAGAGGGCTACCCGCGCCACGCTTTGGTCTGCGAAAGACATGTAGGGGTAGGGATAACCCGCGAGGAAATACTAAAGCGCAACCTCCCCCTCCCCCCGCGGGACATGGTGCCGGTAACCTTGGAGGAGAAAATCATCGCCTACGCCGATAAGTTCTTTTCTAAAGGCCCTAGGCATTTGACTAAGGAAAAAGAAATAAAGGAGATCGAGGAAGAGCTGCGTAAAATAGGGGAAGACAAAGTGGAGATCTTTCGCCAGTGGCACCGCCTTTTTGATCCCTAACAGTAACCAACCTCCTCTATCTCTCGGGTGCGAGCCCGACCCATAAGATTCTGGGCGGCCACCAAAGGGGAAAGACCTTCGAAGAGAACCTTGTAGGTCTCCACCGTAATGGGCATCTTGACTCTTAGTTCCTGGGCCAGGGCATAAGCCACTCTGGTGGTCCTGACCCCTTCGACCACCATCCCCACCGCGGCCAGAGCTTCCTCCAGGCTCTTCCCCTTCCCTATCTCCCAGCCCGCCCGCCGGTTGCGGCTGTGACGGCTGGTACAGGTCACAATCAAATCCCCCACACCCGCCAGCCCAGTGAAGGTCAGCGGGTTGGCTCCCAGCCGCACCCCCAGCCGGGCTATCTCCGTCAGGCCCCGGGTCATCAAGGCCGCCTTGGCGTTGTCCCCGAAGCCTATGCCCTCACAAATGCCCGTACCCAGGGCAATAATGTTCTTGAGTGCTCCGCCCAGCTCCACCCCCACCAAGTCAGGGTTGGTGTAAACCCGGAAGAAGGGACACATGAGGAACTCTTGCGCCCACTCCGCCGCCTCCCAGCGGCGCGAGGCCACTACCACGGCGGTGGGCTGCTCCCGCGCCACCTCTTCCGCATGACTGGGGCCGGAGAGTACCACGTACCGGTCGAGCGCCCCCTCCCCGGCCTCGGTGGCAAATACCTGGGAGAGACGTAGACGTGTTTCCAGCTCCAGCCCCTTGGCCCCGTTTATCACGTAAGCCCCTGGGGGGAGGAAGGGCAAGGTTTCGCGCACCACCTCCCGGAAGGCATGGGAGGGAACGGCGAAGATCACCGCCTCCGCTCCCTTCAGCGCCTCCTCCAGGGAGGCAGTAGCCGTTACTCCTTCCGGCAAGAAAACCCCAGGGAGGTAGCGGAGGTTCTCCCGGCGGGTGTTAAGCTCCGACGCCACCTCTTTGCGCCTAACCCAGAGCTTCACCTTGCAGCCCTTGCGGGCCAGGAGGTAGGCTAAGGCCGTACCCCAGCTTCCCCCTCCGAGCACTGCTGCGCGCAAAGGGATCAACCCCCCGCCGCCCGCACGGCGTTCTGGAAGATAAAAAACCCGGCGGGTGGGATCTTTTTCCGGCGCCAGTTGGGGTGCTGGGTGGGAAGGACGAAACGCTCCGGGTGGGGCATAACTCCCAGAATTCTTCCTGTGGGGTCGCTCAGCCCGGCGATGGCGTTCAGTGAACCGTTGGGGTTATCGGGGTACTCCTGGGTGGGCCTGCCTTCCGCATCCACGTAGCGGAAGGCCACCAAGCCCTGCTCCTCTATGGTCTTAAGCTGCTCGGCGTTCGTGTAAAAGCACCCCTCCCCATGCGCCGCCTGCCACTCCACCACCTGTCCCTCCATTCCTCGGGTGAAAAGGGAAGGGCTTTTCTCTACCCGGAGCCGCACCCAACGGCACTCAAACCTTCCCTTGGCGTTGGGCATGAGCACCGCTTGCACCTCGCCCAGCCTGCCGAAGGGAAGAAGGCCGGTTCGTACCAGCACCTGAAAGCCGTTACATATACCCAAGACCAGCCCGCCCTTGGCCAGAAATTCCCCTATCTCCTCCCTCAGGAAGGAGGTGAGCTCCACGGCTAGGATCTTGCCTGCCGCTATATCGTCCCCGTAAGTAAAACCTCCCGGTATGACCAGCAGGCGGTAGTCGGTAAGTCGCACCTCCCGCCGCCTGAGTTGGTTCACGTGCACAAGATGAGGCTCAGCCCCCGCAAGTTCGAAAGCGTAGGCCGTCTCCACATCACAGTTGGTCCCGTCCGTACGCAAGATAAGTACCGGCACCCGCAATTTAGCCGAAAACCTCCTTAAGCGGTGCTTGATAGGCTGCCCGAAGAACATCCAAGTTCACCGAAAAGAGTAATTTATCTCCCCAGCGCGCCTTGATAACCGGCCGGCCGAGTGTCCTTCCCAGGACCAGAAAAGGAACCCCGGCGAAAAGCTCTTCCGGGGAAGCGCCGGGTTTGAGTTCCAGAACGAAGCAGCCCGCCGTTTCGTTGAAGAGGAAGAAGTCGGGTCTCGATCCCTCAGGAACAACGATCTCTGCCCCCAGGCCACCGCCGAAGGCCATCTCCGCCACGGCGGTGAAAAGTCCCCCTTCACTTATGTCGTGGGCGGAGAGGACCACCCCTCCGGCTATGGCCCGGTGCACTTTGTTCATAACCGAGGGCAAGAGCTCCAGGTCAACCCGCGGCAGATTCGCCGATTCGATACCCCGAAGTTCATAGTACACCGAACCCCCCATCTCCTCCTCCCGCCTCGCGCCCACCAAAACCAGGAGATTACCTTCTCCCTTGAAGTCGCTCGACACGGTGCGGCCGACATCGGGCAAGCGGCCAAAAGCGGAAATGCACACCACCGGCGGGATATGGATCACCAACTCACCGCTGCGGTAGGTGCTGGAAAGACTGTCCTTGCCGGAAATGAAGGGGAGCCCCATCTTGAGGCTGAAGTCCACGCAAGCATCCACCGCCCGATCAAGCCAGGCCAGAAACTCCCCTTCGGGCACGGGCCATATAAAGTTGTCGATGAGGCAGAGCTCCCGGGGATCTGCTCCCACCGCCACGGCGTTGGCCACCGCCTCCGTGGCCGCCCACAGAGCCCCCCAGTAGGGATCCAGGCGGTTGAGGACGGGGTTAAGGCCGTGGGAAATAACCACGGCGTAGGGTTTGCCCAGGAGGGGGGTTAGCAAAACTGCGTCGTTCGGCGCATCTCCCCTTATCCCTCCGTAGGGAGGGAGGGCGTTGGTGCCCTGCACGCCGTGATCGTACATGCGCACTATAGGCTCCTTGGAGCAAACGTTCAGGTGCCCCAGGATGCGACAAAGCAAATCTTCTCCTAGTTCAACCGGCGGAGGAGACTCCTCCTTCCGCTCCGGGGGAGTCCACTGGCAGGAAAGGACCCTCTGGGGAAGCCCCCGGTGCAGGAAGTCCATTTCGATATCCACCACCCGCTCCTCGCCGTAAAAGACCTGGAAACGCCGGTCCGAGGTGAATTCCCCGATGACGGTGGCCTCCACGTTGTAGAAGCGGCAGAGCTCTATAAAGCGCTCGACTTTAGCCGGGTCTACCGCCACCACCATGCGCTCCTGGCTTTCCGAAAGCAGGATTTCCCAGGGGGCCAAGCCCGAATACTTGAGGGGCACCCGGTCCAAATAAAGGCGTGCTCCGGTTTCCGCTCCCATCTCTCCTACCGCAGAGGCGAATCCCCCAGCCCCGCAGTCGGTTATGGCCCTTATCAGCCCCTCATCCCTGGCCGCCAGCAGAGCGTCGGCCATACGCTTCTCTTCGATGGGGTGACCTATTTGCACCGCCTGGGAATGTACGTGCAGGGTGCGGTCGGTCATGGCCGCGCTGGAGAAGGTGGCCCCGTGGATGCCGTCCCGCCCCGTCCTTCCTCCCACCACCAGGATGGCATCTCCGGGAAGCGGTCTCCCCTTGGCCGCCCGCGCCGCCGGCAGGAGTCCGTAAGCCCCTACGATGACAGTGGGCTTGGCCCGGAAATCGGGGTGGAAGTGCACCGAACCGTTGTTGGTCGGCACCCCCATCCGGTTCCCGTAGTCGCGCACCCCTGCAACCACACGGCGCAGAAGATATTGGGGATGCAGGCAGCCCGGAGGCACTTCCTCCGGCGGGGTATCCGGAGGGGCGAAGCAGAACATATCGGTAGAAGCTATTACTTTGGCTCCCTGCCCTGTACCCATAACGTCCCGGAAAACCCCTCCCGACCCCGTAGCCGCTCCTCCGTAGGGCTCGATGGCGGAGGGGGCGTTGTGCGTCTCCACCTTGCCGCAGATCGCCCAGCCCTCGTAAAAGGCCATCACGCCGGCGTTGTCCACGAAGGCGGAGAGCACCAGATCCTCCCTGCCCACCCTCTCCGTGGCCTGGCGCAGGCGGGTAAGGAAGGGGAGCTTCTCTTGGCCGTTGACGATTATCTTGGCCTTGAAGGTCTTGTGCGCACAGTGCTCCGACCAGGTTTGGGCCAGAAGCTCCACCTCGGCATCGGTAGGGTCGCGACCCTTTTCGCGAAAGTACTGTTGAATAAGGCGCATCTCCTCTAAGTTGAGGAAGAGGCGGTCGGCCGAGAGGGCCAGGAGCTCCTCATCACTCATCTGCCGGATGGGTATGACCTGAGTGCGCCCCGGCTCGCTCCCTAGAAGCAAAGTGCGGGGAGGGGTTTCGAGAACGTGCTGGATGGTCTCGTTCACCAAGAGGCGTTTAATTATGAGCTCCAACTCTTCCGATCTAAGCGCTCCGTAAAAGGCGTACTCCACGCTGGAGTCGGCGGCAAGCAATCCCTTCACCCCGAGATCACGAGCTGCCTTCATAAGCGAGGCCGCCTCCGGGTTCATAACGCCGGGACGGTAGGCTACCTCTACGATCCGGGAAGCATCGGTTATGATCGGGCGGTTAAGGGTGTAGTGCTGGAACACAGGTTCGCAGAGAAGGCGCTCCGCCAAGAAGCGAGCTTCCTCTTCCCCTATACCCTCAAAGCGGTAAACCTTCACCGTGCGCACCTTTTCCACCGAGGTTATGCCCAAACTCTGACGAATCTCGTGTAAGACCCCTTCTCCCGAAGGATCTCTCAGGTGCGGAAGGATAGTTACGCGGACCTCTTGCAAAGCCAAAGTCTCCTCGACGCTCCTTTTGCAATTCTTAAATTCCAAGATGATTAACTTCCACTTGGGTTGCGGGAACTCCTGCCCAAACCAAAGGGGCCGCTTAAAGCGACCCCCTGCGGCTCGGACTGCCAAGCTTTTCCCGCGCTTTAACAGACCTTGAGCCCCGTCGGCACCTCGAGCTCCATGGCCTTAGCCTTGACCCCGGGGAGGGACTGCAGCTTGGAGACGAGTGCATTCACTTCTTCCGGCGTAGCCTCACATAGGAGAGAGATAAGCCCGCTCTCACGGTTGGGATAGGGGCATCCGTGACGGCAAACGATCTTGTCGCTGTACTCCGTTAGGACCTCCTGCACCTTAACGGCCTGCGCCTTGCGGTTCTCCACCAGAATCCCGATCATATACACGCCCATTTAGCCTCCCTCCTTCGTGGTAGCATTTCCATTCTCCCCGCTCCGGCCAACTTTTATCCCGCTTTCCCCTCCTACCACCTCCCCAAAAAGTAGGCCACGAAAACCAAGGAAATTCCCCGGCCTTCGTGGCCTTTCTCCCCCGCCTCCAGGCGCAGAGCTTGTCCTTTAACGCGCGATTAAATTGTAGCTGTTTCAATTATAACCTCGAAGCTCTCAAATGTCCAGGCAAAAAGTGGCATCGAGGACCCGATGCTCGTAAAGTCCCGGCTCCCCCCTCTCCGGGTCGACGTGACGCACGTAAAAGAGCCATCTCCCCTCTCGCCCGAGGGGGAAAGACACTCTACCCCGCCCGTCGGTCGCCCGGCGGTAGGCCCAGCTGGGGTGGGAACAACCGCCAAAAGTGGCCAGCACAGGAGCATACGGCAGGGGGAGACCGCGGTAAAAAACGGTGAGAACAATTTCCCTCCCCGGCCGGTAAAAGTCAGGAGCGGCCACCATTTCTAGCTCCTGCCCTAGAAAGGAGAGGTCGCTCTGGCGCTCCAGATCACCACAGACAAGGCAGAACGGGGCCACCTGGAAGTAAGCCTTGGCGTACTGGCGGTAGTATGCCGCCTCGCACGCATCGGGGTAGTCGGCCCGCGTGCCGGGCTTGTAAAGGCCGTCCCGGGTGAGAACCAGAACTCCTACCTCGTTCTCTGCCACTACCGCCCACAGCCCCTCTCTTTCCGGCCGCCAGCGCCAGCGCAGACCTTTACCCTCGGGGGAGAGGGGAAGAGAAAACTTCTCCCCGCCCGGGGTGAATAAAGCCCCTTTGATCTTTCCCCCTCCGGGAAGGCCATCAGGCTGCATGGCGTGGCCCCAGTAAATGTTACCCGCCGCCACTTCCCCTTTCTCCAGGCGCGCCCTGTCTAGCTCGATCCAGATCTTGTGTCCCTTGATCACCCGCAGCATCGCTACACCTCCCTCACCCATTATCTTGGCTCCGCTTCCCGTTTCATCCTGCAGGAACCTAACCGCCGAGTAAAAAGTATTTAAATACCCCGCTCTCCCCAGGAAAATGGCCCTGGCGCTGCGAATGAACTTTTTAAGACCAAAGCCTCCGGAGAGAAAGGGGTAAGCTCTGAAGTGAAAGCCGCCGTGAAGATCCTCCTAGGACTAACCCTGCTTCTCACAGGGGTAGGGATAACGGTTTACTGGGGTCACTTGCTGGAGAACAAAGTTTCGAAACCTATACCCATCGCCCGGGCTAAGGAGGCAACCGCCCCTACCTCCCTTGCCCTTTCCCCTGCGCCGCCGCGCTTCGACGTACCGGTACACTACCGGGACAAGGTGGTGGTGCTGATGTTCCATAACATAGATCCCACCTACCAGGGCAGGGGAACCATCACCCCAGAAACCTTTGAGGCCGACGTCAAAGCGCTGGTGGAAAAAGGTTACAACGTTATAACGGCGGAGCAGTTGGTTTCCTTCCTAGAGGGAAAAACCCGAGTACCGCCCAACGCGGTGGTTATCACTTTTGACGATGGCTATAAGGGTACTTATCTTTATGCCTTTCCCGTGTTAAAGAAGTACCGGGTGCCGGCCACCGTCTTCCTCATCGGCAGCCTTATAAACCATCACCCTAACTTCCTCACCTGGGAAGAGGTCAGGGAAATGGCCCAGTCAGGACTGGTAACTTTCGGCGGCCATACCTACGACCTGCACAAAGGGGTACCCATAGATCCCTATACCACCTCCCCAGCCACGGTGGCCCGCATCTACGATCTCCGGACGGGAAAAAGCGAAACGGCGGAAGCTTACCACGCCAGGGTCCTGGAAGATAGCCAGAAAGAGCAGGAGCTTTTCCGCCAGGAAATAGGTAAAACTTCTCCTTTCTTTGCCTACCCCTACGGCGCCTACACGCCGGAACTCGACCGCGCCTTGAAAGAGGCCGGTTACTCTTGCTTCTTCACCACTCTGCACGGGGCCAACTGCTACGGCCAGGACCCGCACCATATCTTCCGCATAAACGCTGGAGCTCCCTGGATAACACCGGAAAAGCTACTACAGGAGATCCGGGCAACAGCTCTAGGCACCCCCGGCCCCAGAAAATTCCCGCCAGACTTTATTCCCAAGTGGACACAGAAACCGATAAAATCTTCCCAGAGCCACCATCAGCCAAAGGTCGGGAGGGGATAAAAATGGACATAAAAGAAGCGATAAAGCGGTTTGCCGAGAGAAGAGATTCCATTCCGGCTTACCTGGTACGGGGAAGAGACTACGCGTTTCCAGTGGAGGAAGAAAATTACCTTTACTTGGTGGTGGAGACCCAAGGGAAGGGCATTTTTCTGGCCCGCTTCGCCCCCGACTTCATGAAGCCGCGCCCTCTAAGCGAGGAGGAGCAGAGAAAAGCCCGGAGTTTTGCCGTCGAACGCCTCAAGGAAGCAGGTTTGTGGCCACAAGCTCCACAATAGTCCCGGGGGAGAGGGGGAGCAGATCAGCCGCCCTTCCCTCGCGCAGGGCGATTTCTAGGGTGCCAGCCGAACCGGTGGTGAGAAAGAGCTCCTCTTTAGGAGCTTCTGGGTAGGTGGAATAGTAGGGCAAGGTTATCTCTACCCCCGTTGCACTGCGCAACCGGTAGCAATTCGCTCCCGGCAGAGGGTGAAGGTTGGTGATGATATTGCCAAAGGAATCGATAACCACCACCTCCCCCTCTCTTCCTCGGCGGTGAAAGCGCAGACGGGTCTCGATAGTGGTGGGCCGCCCTAGAGAAGTGAGCAGTTCCCCTCTAGCCAGGCGAGCTACCGCCGGCGCGAAAACATCGCGCGCCTCGAAAGTTCTGGAAGCCCCCAGATGGCGGTGAAGGGCGAATACCTCCTCTATGCCGTCCTCCTCCGCGGCTGGAAAGAGCAGGCCGTTGTCCGGACCCACGAAGTAGTAGCGCTGCGTCCTTATGGCCAGGGGCTGACGAGGACCGCCCACCCCCGGATCTACCACCGCCAGGAATATTGTCCCTTCAGGAAAATAGGAGTAGCTGGAAAGCAGGTACCAGGCACCCTCCCTCACCGCGAAAGGGGTAACCATGTGGGTAAGGTCCACGATTCTAGCACCGGGGCAGAGGGAGAGGATGACCCCTTTAACCACCCCAACGTAGACCGAAAAACCGAAATCGGAAAGGAAGGCCACCGGCCGCGTCATGCATCTACTTCCCTTCCTTGCAAAATGCTGAGGGCGAAAGGCAGGTTATCCAGGCGGAAGAGGGAATAGTTATCCCAGAAGATGCAGCTACCGCAAACCACCAGACTCCCACCCCCTGGGAAGGCGCGCTCGGCAACCAGAATGGGGGCAAAAACACCCCCATCAGAACGAGCCGTATCCATCCCCCGCAAGATTACTCTCACTTCTGGACCGACCTCCAGGGGCGCCGGATAAGGAAAAACCACTTTCTTCACCTTTTCCCTGTAGACTTCCACCGCTTCCGTCACCAGGATGAAGGGATCTCCATCCAGGGAATGGACTTCGTCTCTCACCCCTTCGGGCAGTACCTTGATGCCCAGAGGTTCGGTCACCTCCGAGCAGATGGCGGCCACCCCGTCCTTGTTGCGAAAATGGGCGGTAAAGACGACTCTTTTTCCCTCGTTCTTTACCGCCCACTCTATTCTGGCTTTCTCTTCCGGAGTAAAAGGCTTCTCCGGGTAGTTAAACACGATAACCTCCTGTGCGAAAAGAGCGGCAAAATCGCCGATTTCCTCTATGACGATGCCCCGCTTGTGCGCTTCCCGTGCCAGACCGGAAAAGTAGTAACCGTCTGAAAGGAGAAACTCCTGGTGCGTGGAACTCCAGGCAACGCGCAAGGGCATCGCCCTATTAACGCCACAGCACGCGGAAGCGCACGGCGGTTATTTGCCTGCCGTCGAGCTCCGTTTCGGCAAAGCCGGGCACCGCCTTCAGATCAGCCCCCTCAGGTGCCGCCAAACCGCGGGCGATAATAATTCCCTTGACCGCCTGGTTCACCGCGCCGGCACCCACCGCCTGCAGAATCACTTCCCCACCGCTTTCTTTCAAACTCTCGCAAAGAGCTACGGCCAACTTCTTGGGATCGGTTTTGCTTGATACCTTGAGGGTCTGCAAGGTTTCTTCCCTCCCGCGATTAGTTTTGCGTCTTTTTAGCTGCATTTTACCACAAAACCGCCTACGGATAAAGATGCCCGTAAAGCGTCCCCTCCGCCACCCTTTCCACCCGCACCCGCACCAGCTTGCCGGGAGAAAGGTGGGGACCGAAGACGATCACGGAGAGGTAGTGGGGCGAAAGGCCCAGTCCCTGTTTCCCCTCTACCTTTTCCAGAAGCACCTCTACCTCCCGGCCGAGAAAGCGCCCGGCGTACCGCTGCCGCAGCTCGTCCCGGAGAAGGAGCAGACGTTCAAGACGCCTCTCCACCTCCGGCCAGGGGACGCGGTCTGGAAAGCGGGCGGCAGGGGTGCCGGGACGAGGAGAGTAGGGGAAAACGTGCATCCCCGCCAGCTCAAGTTCTCTGAGCAACTGCTCCGTGCGGGCGAAGGCCTCTTCGGTCTCCCCCGGAAAGCCCACCATCACGTCGGTGGTGATGGCGATGTCAGGCACAGCTTCCCGCAATCTCGCCACCAATTCCCGGTACTGCGCGGTGGTGTAGCGCCTGCCCATACGCCGCAAGATCTCGTCATCGCCGCTTTGAAGAGGGATGTGTAGGTGGGGGCAAAAACGGGAATCTCGGCGCAGAAGCTCGATGAGATCCGGCGTCACCTCCAAAGGCTCGATGGAACTTAGGCGCAGCCGCTTGAGTTCGGGAAGCTCCAGCAGCCTCTCCACCAGGTGAGCCAGGTTAAGCGGCGGGGTCAAATCCTGCCCGTAAAGCCCCAGATGGGTTCCGGTAAGAACCAACTCCACAAATCCCTCTCGCAGGAAGTGGCGGGCCATCTCTAAGACCGCTTCCAGAGGGCGGCTGCGACAAGGGCCCCGGATATAAGGAACGATGCAGTAAGTGCAGAAGTCGCGGCACCCCTCCTGCACTTTGAGAAAGGCTCGGGTGCGCCCGAAAAAGTAAGCGGGCAGGTCCTCGAAGGAATAAGGGGCATCCCCTACCGCCACCAGCTGCTTGCCGGAACGGCGGGCCTCCTCGACCAGATTGGGCAACTCCCTCTTGGCGCCTATTCCGGCCACCACCCGCACGCCGGGGAGGGAGCTTATAAACTCAGGGTCTAGCTGAGCGTAGCAACCGGTGACTACCACCAGGGAGCGGGGATTACGGCGCCAGGCTCTTCTTATGGCCTGCCTGGACTTCTGGGCCGCCGTGTGGGTCACCACGCAGGTGTTGATCACGTAAACATCGGCCGGTTCCCCGAAGTCCACTATCTGGTAGCCACGCCGGGCAAAAAGGGCAGCCATCTCGGCCGTGTCGCACTGGTTGACCTTGCAGCCCAAGGTGTAGAAGGCCACTCGCAGTGGCCGCTCTTCCTTGTTTTCTACCAATCTTTATTTTCGCCTCCCAGATCACCCCAACCGTAAAGCACCAGGGCTAAAGCTGCTAGCCCCGCCGTTTCCGTGCGCAGGATACGAGGTCCTAAGGTCACCGTAAAAACTCCTCGCTTCTGGGCCAGAGCCACCTCCCGCTCGCTAAAGCCCCCTTCGGGGCCGATGAAGAGGGCCACCCGCCGAGGACGGCAGGAATGGAGACAAGAACGCAAAGAGAGGCTTCTTTCCCCTTCCCAGGGCATGATTCCCACTGTTTCCGGCTCCAGTTCCTCCAGAGCCTGCGAGAGCGGGGTGACCTCCTTTATCCGGGGGACGGTGCTGCGGCCGCACTGGCGTACCGCCTCCCGGGCCAGGCGCTGCCAGCGCTCCCTCCTCTTTCGGGCCCGTTCCCTGTCCCACTGGACCACCACCCGCTCGGTAAGCAGGGGAACGATACGGGAGACACCCAGTTCCGTAGCTTTCTGCACCACCAGATCCATCTTCTCTCCCTTGGGTATGCCCTGGAAGAGGGTGACGAATACCGGGGGCTCCGGAGGTAGGGAAAGATATTCGCCTAGTTCTACTTCCACTCTTCCCCCGTTCTCCCGCAAGATTATTCCTGCGCGGGCGCGCCCTTCCCCGTCATGCACCGCCACCCGGTCCCCTGCCCGCAGGCGCAGAACGCTAAGGAGATAGTGGCTCTCTTCCGGCGGCAAGACCACCTTAGTTTCACCTAGCTCTTCCGGCAGGACGAAAACGCGGCGCACCCTCTCACCTCGCGCTTAAAACCAGGCTCACCCAGCCTTCTTCCTCCAACTCCTCCACCAGCACTAGGGAAGAAGAAAGCGCTTCCCCTTTCCGCTCCACCGGTATGCCACCCGCTATTAGTACCCCTCCGGGAAGCAGCAGCTTCGCCGCCCGGGGCAGGAGCTGCAGGATGAGCTCCGCGGTGAGGTTCGCCACTATGAGATCCGCCTTTTCTTCCCTTCCCTCCAGGAGGTTTCCCCACAGTATCTGAACCCGGCCCGCCACTCCGTTGCGGGTCACGTTCTCGCGTGCCACCCTTATTGCCACCTCGTCCTCGTCTATGGCGTAAACCTGGGACGCGCCAAGCAAAGCGGCGGCTATTGCCAAAATGCCCGAACCCGTGCCAACATCGTAGACTTTCATACCCGGACGGAGGTACTTCTCCAGAAGCCGCAGGCAGAGGCGGGTGGTAGGATGGGTGCCGCAGCCGAAGGCTAGGCCGGGATCGAGCTCGATCACTACCTCCTCCGAACCGGGCTCATAGGCGGCCCAGGTAGGCTTGATCACCAGGCGCTCACCCACCCGAAAAGGGTGGTACTCCCGACGCCACCAGGTGAGCCAGTCTTTTTCCCGAAGCCTGCGCACCTCGATCTCCCCGGCCGCCCACCTCTCTCCTTCCGCCCAGAAGCGCAAGAGCTTCTCCACCGGTGTAGTCGCCGGGAGATAGGCCACCACGGTGGAAAAAGAAGAAGCGGGGACGATCGCCACCCCGCGCCCTGCAACCTTGGCCAAGGTGTTAGCCGCTTCCTCGGCCTCCTCTTCTCTGACCGGAATACTTATCTCCCACCAATTTTCTTCTGTCATCGCCAGGCGTCCCTCACGCGCCTAAAAAAACTTTTCTCCTCGGGTCTCACTTCTTCCCCGGAGAGGCGGGCAAACTCCTGCAAAAGTTCCTTCTGCCGCTCCGTAAGCTTGGTAGGCACCACCAGCCTCACCTGTACCCACAGGTCTCCCCGGCCGTAGGGAGTGGGAACCCCCTTCCCCTTGACCTTTAGGAGCTCCCCTGGCTGGGTGCCAGGAGGAATGCGCAAGCGGACCTTTCCCTCCCGGTCCGGACCTTCCAGAGTGGGGACCTCCACTTCCGCCCCCAGTGCCGCCTGGGGGAAGGAGATGGGTATTTCGCACCAGAGGTCGTCCCCCTGCCGTTTAAACACCGGATCGGATTTCACCCGCAACAAGATGTAAAGATCTCCCGGCGGGCCGCCGTGAACTCCCGCCTCCCCTTCCCCACGCAGGCGCAGGCGCATTCCGTCCTCCACACCGGCCGGGATCCGCACCTTAACCTGCCGCCTTCTCTTCACCTGGCCCGTGCCGCGGCAGTTGGTGCAGGGATGGGGGATGAACTCCCCCGTACCCCCACAGCGATCGCAGGTGCGCGTCTGGATGAACTGGCCGAAGGGGGTGGAGCGGGCGAAGGTCAGATGGCCGGTACCGCCGCAGGCGGGGCACTTTTCCACCCTCGTTCCCGGCTGGCAACCGGTACCCTGGCAGGTGGGGCAACGCTCGGTGCGGGGGACAGAAACCTCCTTCTCCGTGCCGAAGATGGCTTCCCGGAAGCTGAGCTCCAGCTCCACCTCCAGGTCTGCTCCCCGACGCGGTCCAGCTTGCGGCCGGCGGAAGCCAAAAAGGGTCTCGAAGAGATCACCGAAGCCGAAGCCCAGATCGCGAAAGATTTCCTCGAAGTCGGCCTGCCGGAAATCAAAGTTAATACCCTGCCCCTCTGGCCCCACGTGGCCGTAGCGGTCGTACTGGGCCCTCTTCTCCGGGTCGGACAAAACGGCGTAGGCTTCGGTGATCTCCCGGAACTTGGCCGCCGCCTCTTCTTTGTTGTCGGGGTTGGCGTCGGGATGGTACTTACGCACCAGCCGGCGGTAAGCCTTCTTTATTTCTTCCTGGGTAGCGTTACGTGGCACCCCCAGGATTTCATAGTAATCCTTGTGAGCCATAATCTAACACCCTATTTCACTTCGTAGTCGGCGTCCAGGGTCTTCCCCTGCTCTCCCCTTCGCTCGCCCGAAGAGGTAGTCTGGGAGGCCGAACTAGCGGCCCGGCGGTAAGCCTCGGTGGTGAGAGCGTGCAGCGGCTCAGTAAGGGCCTCCATCTTCTGCTTGATCTCGTTTATGTCCTGCCTCTCCAGAGCCGCCTTGAGTTCTTTCAGGGCCGCCTCCAGCCGCTCCACCTTCTCCTTGTCCGCCTTATCGCGGAAGTCCTTGAGCACCTTTTCCGCCTGGTAAACCAGGGACTCGGCTTGGTTGCGAGTCTCGGCCTCCTCCTTGCGCCGGCGGTCCTGCTCCGCGTACTGCTCCGCCTCCTTGATCATCCGCTGGATCTCCTCTTCGGAGAGCCGGGTCGAGCCAGTTATGGTGATGCTCTGCTCCTTACCCGTGGCCAGGTCGCGCGCGGTGACGTTCAGGATGCCGTTGACGTCTACGTCAAAAGTCACTTCTATCTGGGGCACCCCGCGCGGTGCCGGCGGGATACCGGTCAGCAGAAAGCGCCCCAGGCTCTTGTTGTCGGCCGCCATGGGCCGCTCTCCCTGGAGTACATGGATTTCCACCGTGGTCTGGTTGTCAGCTGCGGTGGTGAAGATCTGGCTTTTGCGCACGGGAATGGTAGTGTTGCGCTCGATGATTTTGGTGAACACTCCCCCCAGGGTCTCGATGCCCAGGCTTATGGGTATGACGTCCACCAGGACCACGTCACGAACTTCACCGGCGATTATGGCCCCCTGGATAGCCGCTCCTATGGCTACGCACTCGTCCGGGTTTATCCCTTTGTGCGGTTCCTTGCCGAAGAAGCGCCGCACCGCCTCCTGAATGCAAGGCATTCGGGTAGAACCGCCTACCAGAAGAATCTTGTCGATATCTTCCGGCCTGAGCCCGGCATCGGTCAAAGCCTGCCTTACCGGGCCCATAGTCATCTCCACCAGATCGCGCGTCAGCTCCTCGAACTTGGCTCGGGTGAGGGTCACGTTCAGGTGCTTGGGACCGGAAGCGTCAGCAGCGATGAAGGGAAGGTTAATGGTGGTGGAGGTCAGCGTGGAAAGCTCGATCTTGGCTTTCTCCGCCGCCTCCTTAAGCCTCTGCATGGCCATCCGGTCCTGCCGGAGGTCGATTCCGGTCTCCTTCTTGAACTCGGCAACGAGGTAGTCGATGATCCGCTGGTCGAAGTCGTCCCCGCCCAGGCGGTTGTTCCCGCTGGTGGCCTTCACCTCGAAGACCCCTTCGCCTATCTCCAGGATGGAGACGTCGAAGGTACCGCCTCCCAAGTCAAAGACCAGGACGGTTTGGGTTCCTTCCTTGTCCAGGCCGTAGGCCAGAGCTGCCGCCGTGGGCTCGTTGATGATGCGCACCACTTCCAGCCCGGCGATGCGCCCGGCGTCTTTGGTGGCCTGCCGCTGGGAGTCGTCAAAATAGGCCGGAACGGTGATAACCGCCTTGGTGATCTTTTCTCCAAGGTAAGCCTCTGCGTCTCTTTTGAGCTTCTGCAATATAAAGGCAGAAATCTGCTGAGGGGTGAATTCCTTGTCGTCTATCTTCACCCGGTAGTTGGAACCCATGTGGCGCTTTATGGAAATGACCGTGCGCTCCGGGTTGATTACGGCCTGGCGCTTGGCCGGCTCTCCTACCAGAAGCTCCCCGGTGGAAGAGAAGGCCACTACCGAGGGAGTCACCCGGCCCCCCTCGGCGTTGGGAATCACTACTGGCTCACCGCCCATCATCACTGCCATGCACGAGTTGGTAGTACCCAGGTCAATTCCCAGAATTTTCTCCATCCTTCTCCTCCTCCTCGGCCTCGGTTTCAACGGCTTTGGCTTTGGCTACTTTCACCAGAGAAGGACGCAGGAGCTTGCCGCGGAAAAGGTAGCCGCGGCGGAATTCCTCCAGGATGATACCGTCTTCACAATCCTCCTTTTCTTCAAAAGCAAAGGCCTCGTGGTAGAAGGGGTCAAACTTGTTCCCTTCCGCCGCTATGGGTTCCAGACCCTCCTGCTGGAGGGTGGAGAAAAGGCGTTGGTAGATCAATTCCACACCTTGCAAGAAATCTTCCAGCCGGTCCCCCCGTGCCGCCAGAGCCCGCTCAAAGTCGTCAAGTATTGGCAGGAGGTTCTTGATCAGGTTTTCCGCAGCCCTAGCTAAAATTTCTTCTCTTTCTTGCTGCAGACGGCGGCGGAAAGTTTCAAAATCGGCCCGCAGGCGCAGGAGCTGCCGCTGGTATTCTTCGGCTCGGGCTTCTGCCTGGGCTAAAGCCTCTTTGAGCAGCTGGATTTCCGCTTCCAGCTCCGGCAGAGAAGGAACCGGCTCGGTCACCGCTTCCTTACCCTCGCCTACTGCCTCCTGCGCCTCGCCGTTGGGACCGGGCTTGGCCTCTTTATCCCGCTCCTCCATCCTTACTCCCTTCCCCGCTTTCCGGTTTATCTTCCTTTTTTCGGATGATAGTGTCGATACGCAGGATGGCCTCCGCGATCTCCCCCGCCGCCTTGAGGGCATGCCGCTTTACCGGTGCGGGGTCAAGCACCCCCGCCTCCACCATATCCTTTACCTCTCCAGTATCGCAGTCTATGCCCAAGGAGTCTTTACCGGAAGCCACCTGCGCCGCTATCACGTCCCCTATCTTCTCCAGAGGGTTAAAGCCGGCGTTGGCCACGATCTGGGCCAGAGGGCGCTTGAGCGCCTCCACTACGCAGTCGACCCCGTAGGCGGCCATGCCGCGTATCTCGCTCTTGCGCCGTTCTACCTCGCGCGCCACCGCGAGCTCCACCGATCCCCCGCCGGGAACTACCCCGCCTTTAACGGCCGCCTGCACCGCCGCGGCGGCATCCTTGGCGATGCGCTCCCGCTCCCCTACCACTTCGGCGGTGGCAGCTCCTACCACGATGGTAGCCATGGGCTTGCCCCCGCCGCGCAGAAAGATTTTCTCCAGCTTTTCCTCCTCAAAAACCTCCTCCGCCCAGCCCAAATAGCGTTCGAGTTCCTCCGGGCTCTTTTTAAGCCCGGTGCGCTTTATGGGCTTGGCCCCGGTGTGCTCGGCCGCCCGCCTGAGCTCCCGGCTCAACACCCGCTGCACTACCATAACACCGGCGTCGGTCAGGATCTCCTCCGCTATATCCGCCACCCCGCGATCCACCAGGATCAGCCCTACCCCCAGATCGACAAGCTTCTTTAGGTTGTGCTTGAACTCTTCCTGGAGGGCGAGGTAGCGGGCAAAACCGGCCTCCGTGCGCAAGGCCCCTTCCTCTATTTCCTCCGGCTCCAGGGCGTCGTCCACCACCAGCACCCGCACTTTCTCCAGCCGCTCCGGCATCTGCCGGTTGAGCCGGCTCTTGCTGATGATAACCCCCCGGAACACCTGGTTCTCGGCGCCTTCCTCAGCCACCACTATATCGGCCAGCTTGAAAGCTGGCCGCCGCAACTCTTCCTCCCCTACCAGCCGGGCGGCTTCCACCACCAGGGAGGCTATGTCCTCGTGTCCCCTGCCCGCTATGAGGGCCACCTGGTAAAGGCGCGGATCCTCCAGACCGTCAAGGGGCGAGGCTTTGGCCGCCAGCGCCTCCAAAGCAAAAGCCAATCCCTTCCTCAGCCCCTCTATGACCCGGGCCACCGGTACCCCTTTGAGCACCAACTCCAGCCCCGTTCCGACCATGGCCCCGGCCATCACGGTGGTGGTGGTGGTCCCGTCCCCCACCTCTTCCTCCTGCGCCTTAGCCACGTTTATCACCATCTTGGCCGCCGGGTGGGTAGCCTCCATGGTGGTGAGAATGGTCACCCCGTCGTTGGTGATGACCACTTCGCCGAAGCGATCCACCAACATGGTGTCAAGCCCCTTGGGCCCCAGCGTGCCTTCCACCGCCGCCGCAATGGCCCGCACGGCATTGGCGTTGGAAATGAGCGCCGCCAGGCGCTCGTTCACTTCCGAACCGGCACTCGCTTGGCTTTTTAAGCTCATTCTTTCTCCCCTTAGCCGAAGATTCGCTTGAGCTCCTTGTTAAGGTTGTCGGCCACCCAGGACAGAAGCCCCACTATGCGGGCGTAAGGCATGCGCGTGGGGCCCAGGACGGCCAACACCCCTTCCAGATCGTAGGGTAGCCGGTAGCGCACCGAGACCAGGCTGAAGGCGAAGTTCCCCGTCCGGTTGACTTCACTGCCGATCCGAATACAAACCCCCTCGGAAGAAGAGCCCTGGGGGGATAGAAGGTTGCAAAGGTAGTCCTCCTGCTCCAGCAGCCCCAGCAAAGTGCGCAGGCGCTCCACGTTGTGAAATTCGGGCTGGAAAAGTATTTGAGGAAGGCCACCCCGGAAGATCCGGTCTCCTTTAGTTTCGGTGGCCTCACGTAAAAGCTCCAGCACCGTATCCAAAAAGCGCCGGTAGCGGACCAACTCCCGCCGCAGCTCCTGCAAAAGGGTGGCCTTTATGTCGGCTACCGAGACACCTCTGAGCTTGGCGTTGAGCACCTCACTTATGGTCTCCAGGTCGTAGGCGGTTACGCTTGGAGGTACCGATATAAACTGGTGCACCACCTCTCCCGAGTTCAGCACTACCAGCACCAGCGCCCTTCCTCGTCCGAAGGGAAGGAGTTGCAGGTGCCGGAAGACGTCGCTCCCTCGGGGAACAGTGGCCAAAGTGGCACAATGGGTGAGCTCGGCTAGAATCTGCCCCGTCCGCTGGATGACGGTAGCCAGTTCTTTAGCCTTGCGCTTGATGTGAGCCCGTATAAGCTCCTTCTCTTCCTCCGTAGGCTCCTGGGGCTCCATGAGGTGATCGACATAGTAGCGGTAGCCGAGCTCCGAAGGGATGCGCCCGGCCGAAGTGTGAGGCTGCTCCAAGTAACCCATTTCCTCCAAGTCGGCCATCTCGTTCCTTATGGTGGCCGGGCTCACCCCCAGCCCGTACTTGCGGGCTATGGTGCGCGAGCCCACCGGCTCCCCTGTGCTGATGAAATCCTCCACCACCGCCGCCAGTATCCGGGCCTTGCGCTCGTCCAGCAGCATAGCCGTTCACCCGTGCTGTTAGCACTCAAACTAGCTGAGTGCTAAAAGTTCCTGTCTCTAAAAATATATCCCCTTTTGCCCCTTGTCAAGCCAGGAGGAACTTCACAGTGCGCGTCAAGAGTTAGTAGGTGGTTCGGGAGAAAACTTCTCTTCATGGAAACCTCGCCGCCAGGATAGTCCCGGTACCTGCGCCATTAAGGGATCAAACTACTGAGGCTAGGCCGGCTTAGTTC
>NZ_QSLN01000018.1 GCF_003368535.1 Ammonifex thiophilus | reverse complement strand
CAAACCACACCGCACCGGGCTCAGCGCACCAGATGCCCAAAAAAAGAGGAGCGGGCCGGGGAAAAATCCCCGGCCCGGAATCACGCCGTGCCAGACCACACCATGCCCCGCCACGCCTCGCCCCACCGAGCCTAACCTCGCCACGCCTCGCCCCGCCGCACCTCGCCTTACCAAACCTCGCCGCACCAAGCCCCACCTCACCGGGCCATACCCCGCCTAACCACACCAGGCCCCGCCAAACCTTACCCAGCCGCGCCTTGCCGTGCCACGGTGCATTGCCGGGAGCGCCAGCCCGCTCAGGCCTTTTCCCCCCAGTCCCGGGCCACCACCGCCTCGGCCACGACGGGCACCTCGGGGAAGAGCTCCCGGCCCGCGCCCTCCATGCACGAGACCAGGAGCTCTTTCGCCCCTTCCGCCAGGTTTTCCGGACATTCCAAATGCAGCTCGTCGTGAACCGTCGCGGTCATCCACACGTCCTCCCAGCCCCGGCGCAGGAGCTCCCGGTAGAGCCTGACCATGCTCAGCTTCAGCAGGTCCGCCGCGCTGCCCTGCACCGGGGTGTTCAGGGCTTCCGTCAGCGCCCCCGCCTTGCGCTTCCCGCCATTCCCGTCCTCCACCACGGGCCACACCCGCAGCCTGCCCAGGCGCGTCCTCACGTAGGGCCGCCCCTCCCAGTAGAAGCCCCGGCGGTAGTCGTGTTGCCAGAACTTGATGAACTCCCCCTCGTCCCGGCAGCGCCGCTTCATTTCCCCGTGCCACCGGTCCACGCCCCGGTAGAGTTCGAAGAACTTCCGGCGGACCTCCTCGGCCTCCCCCGGCGACAGGACCACCCCGTACCCGGTCTCGGCGTAGGTCCGCAGGGTCTCCCCCTGCATGCCGTAGATCAACCCAAAATTTAGGGCTTTTGCCATTTGTCTCTCTTCTTTGGTAACCTCTTCTATAGGCTTCCCCGATATGAAGCTGGCGGTGAAGCGGTGGGCGTCGAGCCCCCGCCGGAACGCGTCCAGCAGCACCCCGTCGCCGGAGATGGCCGCCGCCGCCCGCATCTCGATGTTGGAAAAGTCCGCCAGCACCAGCACCCGCCCCTCCGGGGCCCGGAAGAGCGCCCTGAACTCCGAACCCCGCGGGACCTGCTGGAGGTTGGCGCCGCTGGCCGAGAACCGCCCCACGCACTGGGGGTTGAGCTGCCTCAGGTCGGGGTGCAGCCTCCCGGTCGCCGGGTGCAGCCTGGAGAGCCACCTCCCCAGGAAGTCCGCCCTCTTCTTCCAGGCGCGGTACTCCCTCAACAGCTCCGCGAACCTCCGCAGGCGGCTCCCCTCCGGCAGCCGGGCCGCCACGCGCCTGAGGGTGTCGTCCCTCGTCTCCAGGGGGAACACCTCGCCCCCCACGACCAGGAACTCCTCCACCCCGCCGCCCCTCTTCTCCCGGGAGGACAGGCAGTCCTCTCCCCGGGCCAGCAGGCGCAGGAACTCCACGCAGTCCGCGCTGGAGTCGGGGTTGAAGGCGGGTGAAGGCTTCCGGTTCTTCTTCGGCGGGGGCACGAAGCCCACCCCCCGGGCCAGTTCCTCCAGTTCCGACCTGCAGCGGGCCACCTCCCCCTCCGCCTGCGCCAGGAGCTCCCCCGCCCGGCCCGCGTCGAAGGGCATGCCGGAGAGCTCGACCTCCACGGTGGCCGGGACGCAGGCGAACTCTACCTCCGCCACCCTCACCAGCTTGTTCCTGACCAGCAACTCCCGCAGGACCTCCCTCAGCGGCAGGACCACCGCCGCGTCCCAGGCGGCGTACCGGACCTGCTCCTCCGACAGCTCCCCGGCCCAGTCAGACGCCTGATACCGCTTGTCCAGCCACACCTCCAGGTGCCGGTGCGCCACCTGCTGGAGGGAGTGCGTGGGGTAGAAGGGCCGGACCTCCTTCTGGTGGTCGCTTTCAAACGCCACCCTGTGCCCGTGGCCATCGAGCAGCACCGACTTCAGCTCCTGCCCCCGGTCGTTGGTGGCGAACCGGTACCCGTTTTCCTCCACCCACTTCTCCCAGCGCCCGCCCGGCACGAAGTCCCCGGCGTTGCAGAGCTGGGAAGCGAGCATCGTGTCGAAGAGCCTCTCCACCGAAAGCCGCCGCCCCAGGGCCGCGCGCAGGAACGCCAGGTCAAAGGCCAGGTTGTGCCCCACCTTGACCACGCCGGGGTCGGCCACCAGGCCGGCCAGCAGCTCGAGCGCCTCCCGCCGGTCGGGCTCCGGGAGGGCGAAGAGGTCGAGCACGTAGGCCCGGGCCGAGGAGCCGGGTTCCGGGCTCCTCCAGTCGCCCGCCACCAGGCGCTTTTTCTCACCCGCGTAGACCGGCACGGCCAGCTGCACCAGGCGGATGCGGGCCTGCAAGGGGTCCAGGCCGGTCGTCTCCAGGTCCAGGCCGCAGACCCCGGCCCCGCGGGCCTCCTCCACCGCCTTTTCCCAGGAGGTCAGGTCAGTCAACAGCTTTATCTCCGCGTTATCGAGCCAGTCCTGCCAGGGCGAGCGAAAGGGCGAGGACATGCCGGGTACCCCGGGATCCCCGGGTCCGCAGCCACCGAAGAGGGTGAGCTGCTCGCCGGGCCGCCTCATGCTGCCGTCTCCCCCCTCCCGCGAGTCTCCACCGGCATCTGCGTTCGCCGCACCGCCCCCGGTTTCCTCCCGCTGCCGGGCCGCTGCCGCCGGACCCGCCGCCCCCTCACCCCCGGCCGGGCGGAAAGGCAGGGGCAGCGGGCGGCCGGTGGCGCCCTCCCACGCGCCGCAGGCCGCGGCGAGGAGGAGGCGGACCTCTTCCTCCCCGCCCGCGCCGCAGCCGAGGGCCGCCCGGAGCGCTTCCGCAACGAGGGCGAAGAAGCAGGCGAGGGCGCCGGGATCCGCCCCCCACGCCCGCACCGGGGCGCCGGCGGAGCACTGTTTTTCCAGCTCTTTGAGGAACGCGGCCGCGAGGTGGTAGGTGGAACTACAGGCATCCCCGTCCGAACCCGGGGTAGCGGGGGGCTGTGGCACAACCGGCGCTTCTTCCCCCTCCCCCCGCTGCTGCACTTCCAGGTACTTCTTAAGCAAAAGGCTCAACGACTCTTCACCTCCGGCTCCACAGGCAAACAGGACTCCACCAGCCTGCGGTGCTTCCCGGCAGCCCGCGGGTCGGCGATAACCACCACCCCGGTATCGTCTTCGGTTCTGATGAGTCGCCCAATCCCCTGGCGGAGGGTCAGCGCCGCGATCGGACGGGAGACCTTCACAAACCACTCGCGGCCGGCCAGGAAGGTCAGCGCTTCTACCACCGGGTCCTCCGGGTGCGGGAAGGGGATCCTGGCGATGAAGACCGCGCTCAACGCCTCACCCGGGACGTCCACGCCCTGCCAGAAGCTGGAGACGCCTAAAAGAACCCCCCGCCCGTGCTCCTTGAAGCGCTGCAGGAGTTCGTAGCGGCCCGCCTCCCCTTGGATGAGCAAAAGCCGGTCTTTGGGGAGCCTCGGCTTGACGAGCGAAGCCACCCTGCGCATTTCCTGATAGCTGGTGAAGAGCGCCAGGACGCCGCCGGACACCCCGTTTACCAGCTCCAGCAGGGATTCCGCCAGGTGCTCCGCCCTGTCCTCCCCATTGCCGTCTTTGCCTTTTCTGGACTCCTCCGGTTCCAGCTCCGGGCGGGCGAGGATATAGGCCCTCATCTGCTTCCCGTAGTCGAACAGCGAGGGCAGGATCCCGAGTGCAATCTCGCCCTCCTCAAACCCGTACGCTTCCCGGAACCAGGAAAACCCTTCCGACTGCGGGAACGGAAACAGGGTGGCCGATGTGAGCACCACGTGCCGGTAGTCGGACCACAGGTCCCGGGCCTGCCGGGAGACGTCCACGGGGACGGCGCAGAACCGGTTCTCCTCGTACCAGCACGCATCCCCGGGAGGTCCATAGGTGCGGTAGTGCCTCTCCAGCAGCACCGCGCGCCGGAAGGCTTCCGAGACCTCCAGAAGGCGCTCCCGGAAGCGCTCCAGCTTCCGCTCGAACTTCTTCCTTTCCTTCCCGTCCACAGGACTCACGGAAAAGAGCCAGTCGGCGTAATCGAGCAGGGAGGAGAAGCGCGATTGGAGGAGCGGGAGGAGGGAGCCCGCGCTATCGAACAGCGGGGGCGGGAACAGCAACAGTGCTTCCGCTTTTCTCTGCCGCCGGAACTCCTCAGCGCAGGCAAAAAGGTCCTCCAGCCGCTTCCACAGGTCCTCGCCCTCCCCCACTCCCACGCACAGCCCCTCCCGGGCCCCGCGGGACGCCTGAAGCCCCGGTGACCCCTTCCCGTTCCCTTCTCTCCTTTCTTCCTCGGCGTCCTCCACCAGGCTCTCCAGGTCTTTTACGAGGCTCCGGATGTCGGTCTCCAGCCTCTTCACCCGCCCGGCGGTGAACGAGACCGACAGGGAGCTGCGGAGAGCATCCAGGAAATCGTGGGCCTCGTCGATGACCAAGACCGAAGGCAACACGTCTCCCCGCCCGGCGAAGAGGGAGAGGCCGGCTACCTGCCGCACCTTCCAGTCTGCCGCTACCAGGTGGTGGTTCGTGATCACCACATGGGCGGTGGAAGCGGCTTCCCTCGCACGCGCGAACGGGCAACCGGTCTTCCGGCACTCCCTGCAGTCGGCACCGTCGTCATCGGCGCTCACGCGGAGCCACCAGGATTCCTCCGGCGGCTCGGAGGGCAGGGAGTCCCGGAGACCACTGCCCCCTTTCCGCCACCACTCCACCACGGCGCGGAGGAACTCCAGCTCCTGCCCCTCCCGGCCCCTTCTGTCCTTCTTTCCCTCCAGCTCCGCCAGGCGCTCTTCCAACAGGGCCGGGCACAGGTAGTTCGCCCGGCCGTACACGACCGCGAAAGTCGGGCTCTTCCCGGTCGCCTTCTCCACCAGCTCTGCAGCGAAAGGGGCGTCTTTCGTGGCGAGCTGCTCCTGCAAGTTTTTCGTCCCGGTGGCCACCACGGCCCGCCTGCCCTCGCGGACGCAGTAGAGCATGACGGGAACTAGATAGGCGAGGCTCTTCCCCGTGCCCGTCCCGGCCTCGACGGCCGCCGCCCGCTCCGGCCGCTCCCCGGCCAGGACCTGCGCGACGGTCTCCGCCATCCTGAGCTGCCCGTCCCGGCGCTTCAGGCCGGGAGCGGAAAGGATGACATCGATGGCCAAACGGGAAAAGGTGCGTGACACATCAGGTCCAGACGCCGGGTCCGGATCCGGGGCAGTCCGGATACTCTTCTGCAAGAAGAGATAGGTACGAAGGAGAGAACTCACTACCCTCACCCCCAGAAAACAAAAGGGAAGGCCGGAGCAGAATACCCCGGCCTGAGCGCTGCGCATCTCGATTACTTGACAGAGGCCCGCTTTTCGCTAGATTAAAGTACTTTTGTGAGTCTAGCGAAAACTTTCGCCACCACTATACCAACCGGCGAACACCTACCCCGGTGGGTACCGGGTCTTAGAAAAGTCAGGCGTGGCGCGGGTTCCCGGGAACGGGGGAAGGCTGTAACCCCGCCGTAACCCCGACCGTAACCCCGATGGGGCACGGGGTGGGGAGCCACGAAAGCTTGTGACATAAGGTTTCCGGTGTGTGGAAAGTTTTACCTGTAACCCTTGTAACCCCGCCGGGTTACAGCGCCTTTTCCCGCTTACCAGGCTGGTTCGAAAGCGATTCGGGAGCGTTTGTAACCCCATTCCGACAGAAAGGGTGTGTTATCCGGGAGAAAAACTTTTCTTCCCGGCCTGATCGAGAGGGGGGGGAGAGAGAAAAATTCCGCGCTATAGAATAACCTTTGTGTCGGAATGGGGTTACACGATAGACGAAAGAACGTTCAAACCAGCTTCGGAGTAAGAAAAAACGGTGTAACCCCAAAGGGTTACATCCATATCCTTCCAGCATTCGAAAGCCTTATGGCTCCTGGCTTTGCGCCCCTTCGCTCCTGTAACCCCGATGGGGTTACATGGGGTTACAGTCGGGGTTACAGATCCCCTTCGTGCCCGCAAAACCTTGAGATACAAGGTTTTCCGTCTCCCACATAGGGTAGGGGGCATATCGTTCGCTGTCAGCATAGCGTGAGCGAAAATTTACGCTGAAAGAAAGTTAAGGTTTTAGATGGCGAACGCAAGGAGATCAGAATGGTATTTCATCCACATCAGGGTTGGAGGGGGATGCGCCACCCTCACTGCCATCCGCTTCTCCTGTGGTGAAGACGTGAAATGGTATGCAGATGCAACGCGCTACTGTACCTGCTATCCGGACCGGCAGTTTTGTGCGAACCTTCTCCTTGCCGTCCGTCATTTTCTCCTTCCTCGTTACCGTGTATCCCTTTGCCGCCAGTGCCTGGAGCGCGTGGTGCGGGTCGAGGTCGAACGGTTCGCGGCTCACGGCTTCGGCGAACGCCGGCTCGGTCAGTGCCACGACCCGTACCTTCTGCCCGCTGTCGTCCACCACTTCGGTCAGCGTCCCGATCCACTTTGGCGGCGGGTTTTTGGCGTCCGGGCCGCGGAGCCCCTGGATCAGCTCCCGGTTCGCCGCCACGAACGCCTGCACTGCTTCCAGCGCCCGGTCGGCCACGGTCTCGGCAGGAACCGCGTCCACGGCCATCTCCCAGCCGCGGAGGAAGCTCTTTATCGCGGCGAAGGCGGTCTCGTCCCCCACCTGCCAGGCTTCCAGGAGCAGCGTTAGGCCGCACAGCCCGACCGCCGCGCGGGAGGCCAGCCGGCCAGCGGACGCGCGGCGCGCGTCGCCGGGGAGGTTGCGGCGCAAGAGGCCCAGCGCATCGTTGATGCCTTCCCTGATAAAGCCATCGCCCTCCCGCCGGACTTTTTCGACCAGCCAGGCCAGGTACTCCCGCCCGGCGTGCCCGTGGTGCTCCGCTGCCACCTGCTGCAGCCGTTCGGACTCCGCCCGGTTTTCGTCCGACTCTTCCGGCAGGAGGGGAGGGAGCTTCAGGATCCTGTCGTGCGCCCCGCTCTCGGTGGGGAGCCAGGTGGTCACGTCCAGTTCGGCGGTGGCGAAGAGGACTGTGAAGAACTCCCTGGTCTTCCGGCCGCCGCCCGACCTTGCACCCCTGTCCCTCCCCTCCCCCTTAGCGACCTGGTGGACCAGGCGCAGGAGCTCGGCTTCGCGGTCCTTCTTACCCCGCGTGCCGACCAGCTGCAGGTCCTCCCGGTGGACGGTCAGGTCGCAGCAGGTGCCCAGGACTATCTCCTGGGCCACCTGCGTGGCATCGTAGTTGCGGCAGCGTGCGGGGCTCCCGTACAGGCTTGCCACCACCATGTTCCAGGTGCTCTTCCCCTGGTGCCTCGACCGCCCCCCGGCGCGGGGCACCATGAGGACCGTGAAGCCGTTCACGTCCAGGAGACCCGCTTCCCGGGCGAAGCGCAGGAGCGGCGCCCCGGCCGCGCAGCCGACCCCGAAGGCGACCTGCGGATACCGGATCGCCGTGTCTAGCAGGAACTTCTTCTGTTCTTCCGGGTCGCCGGAGCAACGGAAGCCGGAGAGGATTTGTCTCTCCAGCGCGGAAAGGTCTTCCGCCCACCGGA
This sequence comes from Ammonifex thiophilus, assembly GCF_003368535.1. Classification (GTDB taxonomy): domain Bacteria; phylum Bacillota; class Desulfotomaculia; order Desulfotomaculales; family Ammonificaceae; genus Ammonifex; species Ammonifex thiophilus. The sequence continues at coordinate 19,925 of NZ_QSLN01000018.1, read as the reverse complement.
CGTCGGTGTCCGTCCGGGGCGAGTCGGCTTCGATCTCCTCCCTGTCCCCGGCGTCGGCCGGGAGGGAAGCCCCTCCCGGGCGGAGGATTTCCCTCCCCAGGACGAAGAACTTCTCCCCGTTCAGCTCGTGCCACCCGCAGCGGTTCACCGCGTGCACGGTGGGCAGTTCGGGCGCGCCCTGGTGGCCCAGGACGGCCATGCAGCGCAGGCGGTGGAGCCAGTCGATGAGCTTGTCGACGTTCCCGGAGCTCACGGGGATCCCCAGGTCGACCAGCTCCGCCACGCGCTTCCGGTCGAACAGGTACCTCGCGGGCACGTCGCCGAAGCGCCACCGGTCGCGCTCCCACCAGGCCACCCTGAACTTCTCAATCCCCGAGTCCGCCTCGACGGGGGTGATTCTCCGCGTGAGCAGCACGACGGTGTCTGTTATCGCTTCCTCCTCTTCTTCCTCCTCTTCGCCTTTCCGCTTCAGCTCCACACGGACCACCCGGTCGCGGCGGATGTCGTAGTAACCGTCTTCCAACGCCGGGAACGGGAAGCCCTCGGGTAAAACATCCTTTGCCGGCGGGAAGGCCTCCGCTATCGTCCTGGGCCCCGCCAAGGGGTCGCCGCCGCCCTCCAGGACCTCCAGGCCGCGCCTTTCGGCCTTCACTTTTGCCCGCGCCTGTTTGACCGCCTTCTTCAAGTCGCCCGGGCTCACCACCTTAGCGCCGCCGCGGGCCTTCACCTCTGCCAGGAACCGCTGGAAGTCCTCTTCCCGCAGCCCCGCCAAGCGGCGGAGTACGGACTGCTCGAACAGCCGCGGCCATTCCGGCGGGTCGCCGAGGTCGGCCAGGATGGCCTGCACCGGGTCGGGCCGCCGGACCAGGGAATCCAGCTTCTCCGCCAGCTCCTGGGGCAGGGCCGAGAGGCCGGTCACCCGCTCCCCGGCGGCGAGCTTCGCGTAGGTGTCGGCCACTGCCCGGAGCCGGTCCTTCACCTCGCTGTCCCCCGTTTCTTCCACCAGGCGGGCGATGATGGCTTCCACCGTCTCCTGCGGGACGCCGCGCTTGGCCAGGAAGCCCGCCAGGGCCAGGGCCCGGTTGTGCCTGTCACCTTCGGACCACCAGGGCTTTACCGCCCCCACCACGGCTTCCACGTCTGCGTCCGTGCCGGGCGCGGCGGCCGCGGCGTTCGCCCTCTCCAGGGCTGCCCGGATGCCCTTGCCCTCCCGCCGGAGGACTTCCCCGGCCCACCGGGCCAGCTCCTCCAGGGCGTAGCGGCGGCCGGGGTCCAGGTGGACCACCTTCACTTCTCGCGGGTTTCCCGGGTCCTTCCAGTTCCTGGTCCCGGGCACCCGGAGGATCCGGGCGAGGTCGGAGGTGTTGTCCAGCTCCCAGTTCTGTTCCCGCCAGAGGGCCTGGAGGGCCTGCTGGAACCGGGCCGACAGGGACGCGGCCTCCCGCCTGTCGTCTTCGCCCCCGAAGGCCCAGGGTTCGCGGAAGAGCCAGTACGCGTGCAGGCCCCCGCCGCTGTCAACCACCACCGTCGGTGGTACTGGCAGATCGAGCAGGGTTTGCAGTGCTTCTCCCTTCGCGGGGAGGTTCCCCGCCTTGTGGATCCCCTCCTGGCAGTCAGCGTCCACCCAGAGGCCGGGGAGGGCCACTACGTCCCCGGCGGCTCCCCGCTTCTCCGGCGGCAGCTTCTCTTTCCGCAGCCCCACGCCGAAGTACACGTCCTTCCCCTCGCCGTCCAGGCGCAGGGCTTCCTCCTCTGCCTGCTGGAACCCTTCAGGGGTCGCCGGGAAGGACCGCGTGAGCTTGTCCTGCCGGGTCCAGAGCGTGAGCCACGCGTTGTCGGGTGTTGTGGTCGTGGGGTAGAGCAGGGCGAAGAAGTCGGTCGGTCTCAACTCCACAACTCGTCCCCCTTTCCCGCTTTCTCAGCTCAAAAAACCCGTGGCAAAGAAGCCACGGGTGAGCTGAGAGGGAAAGCCCGGGGGAAAAGGCCTTCCCAAGAAGAAAAAGCCCCGGCGGGAACCGGGGCTTTGTTTAAAACGGTATATCATCCTCCCCTGCAACCACATCTTCTTTCTGCTTTCCCTTTTTCTCCCTCTCTACCAACTTCGCCTCCGCCTCAGGCTTCAGATCGGCTTGGATAACGTAGTACTTCCGGCCCTGTTTGCTCTTCACCCGCTCAAACCTGACGATCAGATCCTCCCAATCGAGGTCGTCCTCTTCCAGCCCTTCGGCGAGGATTCGGAGCTGTTTTACCGCCGTGTCCGAGCCGGTGCGGAAGAAGAGCTTCGGTTCCTCCTTCACGATGAAGATGGCGTTTTCCTTCCCTTCGAACTTCGAGGTGACAAAGGCCAGCTCCTCGATGGTGATGTCGCGGTTGAGCAGGGAGTCGATTTCACCTTTCTCGCGGCCGGCGATGAAGCCAAGGCCGCTCCCTTCCTTGATCTTCTTCAACGCATCACGGATACCCATCTTTACCACTCCCCTCCAAAAGTTTTGAAATTCTGGAGTTTAGTGCTGTCCGGGTTACCCGCCCGGGGCAGAACCTTGCGGGCCGATACCTCTTCGGCCCAGGCCACCAGCGCCCACCCCCGCCGGGTAGGCTTAAAGAAGAAGTGCACGACCGTCTCGCCGGGGAGCCTTTTCTCCCTCCCGGCGTCGGGCCTGCTCATGACGGTCGCGGGCACCCTGGCCGCCACGGCCTGCGCCCAGGAATGTCGCCGCAGCCCGTCCCGCCAGCCCGCCACGTAAGTGAGTTCCACCCTCAAAAAGGGTATCCCCGCGCTGGCGAGCAGCCGCTCTGCCTCTTCCCGGGTGAAGGCGCGGGAGAAGCGGGCGGCCTCCGCCGGGGTCTCCCCGCCGGGGGCCTTCCCCATACCCGTCCCCACCTTGGGGGGCGGTAGTAAGGAGACGGAGACGTGGGTGAGTGAGACAGGGGTAAGTGCTTCCATATTTTTCCTCCCTTCAGTGCCCGGGGCGGGGCCTGTTCCAGACGCCGTCGTCCCTGAGGCCTACGGCTATCAGGTAGCGGAAGAGCGGGATGTACTTCCTTCTGGTGGGGTAGGTTATGTTCCAGAACTCGTACTTCCCCACTTTGGCGTAAGTGGGCATGTACTTTAGACGCTCTTTGTACGGCATGACGTAGGTACGCCCCTCTGTGGCCAGCGGCTCGTGGGGCGGCGGCCACCCGTACTCGGTGTCCTCGCCCCACACCCCAAACCAGGGGTTTCTGTTCCAGCTTTTGCCTACCTTTACCCCTCCTCTCCGCGACTCCCGTAGACTCTGACACACCTCTCGCCCGGGCGGAGGAGCCCGGCGGACAACCTCTCCGCCCTCCCCCTCCCGCCCCTCCTGCCGTCGCCGTTCATTAAGTACTGCACCTGCTCGTCTTCCAGGACTTCCACTACCTCCCTCCTCGTTGCGCTTTCCTCTTCGTCTTCTGGGTAATAAAACCAAAAATAAAACTCCGGCATCGGCTGGCCTGGCCCCGGTGGCACCACACGGAGTGGGACTCCCGGCTCGCGGCGGCCCGCCGGGCTCTCCAGGACCCCCGGGCCGAGCCCCACCCGGGCCAGGACGTCCCTCCTGAGCCTTTCCGGCAGGGAGAGGAGCGGCGGGAAGTTGCGGCACACTTCCCTGGCGGCTTCCCTCTCCGCCCTTTCCAGCAGCCGTTCCGCTAGGGCCCGGTTGTGCTCCCGGGTCACCGGGTCTGCGTCCTCGCCTTCCAGGCCCCGGACGAGGGCCTCCAGCTGCGGCCCCAACCGCCGCCTAGCCCTCTCCCTTGCCGCGGCCAGCCGGGCGGCGAGCCGCCCCGCCACCTTCGCTGCGAACGCGTCCGAGGGGGCGGACCGGTCACTACTCTTCTGCTTTTCAGTTCTCGTTCTCTGCTTTTTGGGGAGCCACCCCACGGCCCTCACTCCATTTTTCAGGTGTAACAGGTGTAACCGGTGTAACCACGCGACTTTCGGGTTTGCCTGCCGGTGTAACACCCCGCAAGTGGTGTAACCATGCGGGTTTTCCTGCCGAGGCTATACCGACCCCGTCTCCAATTTTTCAACCACCTTTTCAACCACCTCGTAGAAGCGCCTGAGCCGTCCGTCGTGTTCCCTCCGTACCACCGTGAACTTGTTGTTGTTTTGAACCCTCAGCCATCCGCGCTCCTTCCAGCACCGCAGCACCGCCCGGCGTTCGGACTCCGTGCGTACGCCCACCTTCTGGAAAAACGCCCCGAGCACCGGCGGCAGGACCAGTATCCGCCGCTCCGGATTGCCCTCCTCTACGTACCCCCACTGCCCCGAATCGAACGCGGAGACGTTCGCGTCTACCCAGAGCAAGAATTGTTCATATATGCTCAGTGCTTCCGGGTCGTCGTCCTGGCTTTCCCCGGGAGCGCGGGTTTTTACAGGCAGCCCGGCCCAGTTTTCCGCCAGCCAGTTGTCCAAGTGCTGGGCGAGGAGTTTGACGTTCACCCACGCCCCAGCCTCGGCCACCGCGCGGGCGATGCCAGCAGCCCCCTTCCCCGTGGGGACGAGGACTTCGGTGTCCAGCGGCGGGCCGAGCCGGACGGCGTAGTACTTTTTCCCCCGCTCCTCGTCGTGGAGGATATACGCCACCTCTACCGACACGCTGCAGGCGCGTACCGTGCCCTGCTCGGTTTCCACGTACACGCCCGTTAGGGGCGCGGGGTGGCGTGTCTTGGCGACGGTCGTGTCTGCATTCACGCTCTCGCCCCCTTCAGTTCAACCTCTTCAGTGCCCCGCGCAGCGCGGCCAGGAGGCCACGTGCCTTGCCGGAGTAGAAGAAGATCACCGTCTTTCTCACGCCCGCTCCCCTCCTTCTCCGGCGGGGGCGAGGCCCATGAGCTTCAGAGCTTCGCGGGCAATCTCTATAGCTTCGGGAGCTTGCTCTTCCTTGAGGTTTTGGATGTGCCGCACCCCGAAGCGGATGCGGAGTATGGCGGAGACCACCGCGATGACTTTCTGGAGCAACAGCGGGTCGTTCCCCGCTGCCCGGGCCGCTTCACTCCTGATCTCGGTCCAGAACGCGGGTGTGCGGGTGTAGCAGCGGACCCGGCTCTGGAACTCGCTCTGAAACTCTTCGATCTTCCTCTCAAGGCTCTCCAGGCGCTTCAGGATAAGCTCTTCCCTGGCGGTGCTGTTCAACACGGGGGTTCACCTCTCTGGGAAGGGAAGATTTGGTCTACCGACGTTTCCAGGACGGCAGCTATTCTCTGTGCAACGGGCAGGGAAGGAATCCTTTGCCCGTTGATTATCTGAGTGAGGTACGAGCGGGAGATAGGAACCAACCTCGCCAGGTCCTGATGGCGGAGTCCCCGCTCGCTGAGGATTCGCTGGAGGGGGTGTCGGCTCTTCGGCCTGCGCACCGAGCTTACCTCCTTTTGTCGATCCTACCGACATAATAACGCCGATAGCATCGACTTGTCAAGAAAAAGGTCGGTTTCATCGTCTTTTGTTGCAACTAGCGACATTTGGGGGTATTCTCATTTTGAGAAGTCGGTGAAATTAACATCCGAAGAGAAGGGGGAAACGAAATGGTCAACAGGGACTTTTTGATTCTGAAGGAGCGATTGAAGAATCTCAGGAAGCAAAAGGGTTTGCTGCAAAAGGAAGTAGCTGCTTCAATAGGAGTACCCAGGAGTACCTACGCTTCCTGGGAATCTCCCGCAAACAAATCCCTTCCCGAAACTGAACACCTCGTAAAGCTAGCAGACTTCTTTGGAGTTTCCATTGATTACCTCCTGGGCAAGACCGACGATCCTTCGCCCAAGGGCACAGACGTGGGCGATATCGAGACCTACCTTCAGAAGATTCTTTCCGGTGAGATCCCGATCCAATTCTGTCTCCGCGGGGTGGACAGGATCACGCCCGAGGTGCTTGAGGACATAAAGAACGCCCTCCGGGTGGTGCTGGCCCACATACGCGACAAGCGGAGGCTCCTGGAGCTGGAGGGGGGAGCCAGCGAGGAAGCAGGGGAAGCGGGAAAATGGGCGGCCCGCGGGGAGGAGGTGAAAGTGTGGATTCTAAAACACCAGATGGCGAAGGGGGCTGATCTTCCTTGCTCGCCGAGCGGGTCTGGCACTCCGTGCGGGAAGTCGTCTCCACGCGGGGGCTGCTGCACCCCTGCGACCTCGCTTCCTGTCTCGGCATCGCCGTCGAGCGCCTGCCCGTAGGGGATACGGTACAGGGGATCCTGGTCGGGGGGAGGATGCTGGTGGTGAACTCCGCCCTTTCCTACCCCCGGCAGCACGCGGTAGTCCTGCACGAGTGTGGCCACCGGGTGCTCCACGGTGACCGGGAAAACAGGCTCTTCCTGGAGTTCAGGACCTTCCTCTCCCACGGGCGCAAGGAGCTGGAAGCGGATCTCTTCGCGCTCTTCTACCTGCTCGAGTGGGACAGGGACTCTTTCTTTTTCGACTTCGGGCGGGACGTTTTCCGCTTCGCCGGCCACTACGGCCTGCCGGGGCGGGCGGCGGCGGAGGCGCTGAAGGTGCTTGCCCGCTGAAGAGGCCTGCAAATCTGAAGAGACCTGCAAATCAAAGCGCAGGGCGCGGAAAGCGTCCCTGCGCTCGTTTTTTAAAAAGGGAAACTTACTTTTTCCAGAGAACAAGCATAGCTGGAAATTTCAGGTGTCAATCTGTTTGTCAATCTGCACTCTTCGGACTAAATCGGAGAGTCAGGACTGACGAGGACTACACGGTACTGAGAATGGCTTCAGTCTGAGCCCCGCGCGGCCCCGAAAGCCTTACGAATCGCCGGTGTCGGGGTTTTGAATTATATCACAGTTGAAGAACTCTCTCAGTTCCTCTGCCGGCGCTTCCAGGAAGTAGCGCTGGAAGGAGAGGACTTCGCGCTTAAAGGCGTGACGGGCCGCAAAGGTGGGAGCTTCCGGGAGAAAGCGCCGCTTTCGGGGTTGGGTCAAACGGAGACGTAGTCTTTGCTCCCCGTTGGCCAACTCCTTCACTAAGTCCAGTTCTCTCAAGATCTGCAGAACCGTGCGCAGAGTTTCTTCCCCCGGGCTCAAGAGGCCGGCACACTTGAGCCGGGCCAGCGCCTCCTCCGGCTTGAGCCACACCTCGTTCGATCCTCGGGCTTTCTTCCCCAAAAAGCGATAGAAATCGAGCAGCACCCGGCGCGGCGGAGCCAGGAGGCGCAGGCGCTGCCTGGCCGCCTCCCTGTCCTGCCGGTTAAAGAGGAGGATAAGTCTTCTTCCCCCTGCCCCCCGCAACCACTCCCACTGCTCCCGGGAAAAGAGCAAATCGAAGAGGATTACGTCCCTCTCCGAGGAAAACCTCCCGCCCAGGGCCGGCGTGGTCACCAGGATGGGCAGTTCGCCAGCGGTCGCCAGCTGACGAAGCCACTCCTTGTGATCTTCCAGGCCACCGTAGAAGAACAGGATCTGATCGGCCCGCTCGGGCAGGTGAAGAGAAAGGTAAGCCGCCACCTCACAGGCCCGAGCTGGAGTGGCCACCACCACCGCCACCGGCGCATCGAGCCAAGACAGGAGTACCCGCCACCGGTCGGGGTGCTCGCGAAGGTCCACCAGGGCCTCCCTCCGGCAAACCCTGGGGAGAGAAGGTGTGGTCTTCTCCGGGAGGTGAACATCGAAGGGTAGGGCCAGGCGCGAGGCAGCCTCGCGTGCCAAGACCGCGGCCGGAAGAGAGCGGGCAAGAAAAGCCGTCCGGCCTGCCGGCCACCAGTCCAGTATTTTCAGCTCCGGCTGCCCCGTTAACTCGTTGACTGACGGTTCAAAGACCAAATCGACTAGGCGCGGGAGCTCTTCCCCTCCCTGCCCGAAGGCTATTCCCTCCAAGTAAGCCCCGCCCTGCCGCAATTTAAGCCTCAAGTGCTCTTCTTCCTTCCCCACCCGGCGAGCTTCGAGTACCTCCACCCCTTGGGCCACCAGGCGGGGAGGAGGGTTACCGGGGCCGAAAGGTTCAAGCCGGCCGAGCTCTTCCATGAGCCGGGGGGTGAGCTTTTCCAAATCCAGAACCAGATCGAAGTACTGGCAGGCACGCTCTCCTCCCGGAGGGAGATTCCGGGCGTATTCCTCCAGGGAAGCGACGAAGTGGGGGAAAGATTCGCGGGCTAAAACGAAGCCCCCCGCTCCGGCGTGCCCCCCGTAGTCCAGCAAGTAAGGGGAAGCGTGGCTTAGGGCCTGGTAGACGTTGAAACTTTCGTCGGCTCTCCCCGAGCCCCGCCCCACTTCCCCCTCCCAGACGACGACGAAGGTGGGGAGCCGGTAAAGAGAGTGGAGGCGCTGGGCGATGAGACCAGTAAGCCCTACTGGCCAGTCGCTGGCTTCGATCACCAGGACTCGGTCCGAAGCTTCTCGCGCCTTTTTTGCCAGTAGGTCCGCCTCTTTAAGGCAGGCGTTCTCCCAGCGCTGCCGTTCCCGATTCAGTTCTTCCAACTTTATTGACCAGTGCTCCGCTTCATCCTCCGCGGCCAAAAGACAGCGAGCAGCTATGAGAGGATCCCCTAGCCTTCCCGCCGCGTTGAGGCGCGGCGCCAGGACGAAACTCAAAGTGCGCACGGTGACCGGTGAAGAAACGCCGGCAGTGGCCAAGAGCCGGGCCAGGCCGGGGCGGAGGCGGGAGGAGTTAAAAAGCTTCAAACCTTCCCGGACGAGCACGCGGTTCTCCCCCACCAACGGCATGACGTCAGCCACCGTCCCCAGCGCCACCAGGTCGAGCCACTCCCCTGCCGCTTCTCCGCTAAGGGCAGTGACCAGCTTAAAAGCCACCCCTACCCCAGCCAGCTCCTTAAAAGGATAAGGGCAATCGGGCCGCCGGGGGTTTATTACGGCCCAGGCCTCCGGAAGCTCGTCCGACGGTTCGTGGTGGTCGGTGACGATGAGATCAAGCCCCAGTAGCTTGCAGAGGCGCGCTTCCTCTTTTGCCTTCACCCCGCAGTCCACGGTGAGCACCAGGCTTACTCCCTGCTCCTTAGCTGCCCGTAGGAAATCTCCCTTGAGTCCGTAGCCGTCAGCCCGGGTGGGGAGGTGGTAGGCGACCTCCTCGGCCCCCAGACGCTTCAGCGCCAAGGTCAAGAGAACAGCGGCGGTTATGCCGTCGGCATCGTAGTCCCCCCAGACCAGTATCTTTTCTCGGTTGGCCACCGCTGACCTTATGCGCTCGACCGCCCGCTCCAAGTCTTTCATCCGGCCGGGAGAAGGGAGCTGCGCAAGCCCGCCGTTGAGGAAAAAATCCGCCTCTTCCAGGGTTTTCACGCCCCGGTTGAGGAGGATCTGAGCCAGCACCGGGTCGATGCCCAACTCTCGCGCCCACAGGGCGCAAGCCAGAGGCTGCTGGGGGAAGGGAATCCAGGAGGACATAGTCCCTAAAGCCCTCGGCTACCAGGTTTGGTTGCCGGAATACCCTCGCGGCACAGGGAGCAGGAAGAGGGCTCCCAAGCCTCTGCTTCCAGGCGCAGGAGAGCGCGAAAGGGCTGCAGGTCGAGGGGCTTCTGACTGCGATCCACCAGGGCTCCGAAGCCCACCACCCTGGCACCCCAATCCTCTACCACGGCGGCCACCTCCTTCATCGATCCGCCCGTGGTCACCACGTCTTCCACTACCAGAACCTTCTCCCCCGGCCGCAGCACAAAACCCCGGCGCAGCTCCATCTTCCCCGCCACCCGCTCGGTGAAGAGGGAGCGAACTCCGAGCCGCCGAGCTACCTCGTGTGCCACTATGATACCTCCCAAGGCCGGGGCTATCACCGTCTCTATTTCCAGATCGCCGAAAAGTTCGGCCAGGGCTGCCCCCAGCCTGGTAGCGTATTCGGGGTACTGCAACACCAAAGCACACTGCACGTAGGTATCGCTGTGCAGCCCCGAAGAAAGGATAAAGTGGCCCTTGCGCAAAGCCCCGGTACGTTCCAGAAGTTCCTTTACTTCTTCGGCACGCAAGACCCAAATCCCTCCATTTCCCGCCTTATGGCCAGGGCGGCGGCCAAAGGATCGGGGGAAGCCAAGATGGGCCTTCCCACCACTAAAAGATCGGCCCCGGCCTGCAGGGCCTGAGCAACCGTCGCAGCGCGCTTCTGGTCTCCGGCAGGATGACCCGCCGGCCGGATGCCAGGGGTGACCAGGAGGAAGTCCTCCCCCAGCTCCCGCCGCAGAAGACCCGCCTCCAGCGGAGAAGCCACCACCCCGTCCAGCCCGCACTCCTGCGCCAGCCGCGCCCAGGCCAGCACCCTCTGGGAAACCGCCTCGGGTATCCCCACTTCCTCGCGCAGAGAGGCATCGTCCAGGCTGGTGAGCACCGTCACCGCCACCAGCCAGGGCCGGGGCAGCCCCTGAAGGCTCGCTTCCTCCGCCGCTGCTTCCACCGCCGCCCGCATCATGGCCTTCCCGCCGGCAGCGTGCACATTTAAAAGGTTAACCCCCTGGGCCACCAGAGCCCTCACTCCCCCCGCCACCGTGCTGGGAATATCGTGCAGCTTGAGGTCAGCGAAGAGAATCTCGGACTTCCCCTGGAGAAACTCCCAGACTTTGGGGCCCACCCGGTAGAAGAGCCGCATCCCCACCTTGAACCCGTCCACCACCGGAGATAAGAGCTCGGCCATATCCCGGGCTTTTTGCCAATCGTCCAAATCAAGCGCCACCAGCAAACGGGGGCGCTTTAGCTTCCGGCTACCATACCTATGAGCTCCCGTACATCCTCCACTCCTTCCTTAGCCAGGGCCTGTTCTAGCCCCTCCACCAGCTCCCAAGCCAGGCGGGGGAAAGCTAAGGTGCCACTCCCCACCGCCACCGCGCGGGCGCCGCAGAGCAGAAAGGCCAAAACGTCCTCCACGCCCGCCACCCCGCCCATGCCGATGATGGGGACCCGAAGCTCGCGGTAGGCCCGCCACACGGCCCACAGGGCCACCGGTCTTATGGCCGGCCCCGAAAGTCCACCAGTACCTTGCCCCAAAAGCAGCTTTCGCCGCTTGACGTCCACCGCCAGACCGGGCAGGGTGTTGATTAAGGAAAGGCCAGTAGCTCCCGCCTCCACTACCGCTCGCGCTACCGCCAGAAAGTCGTTGCCCACTACCCCCAGTTTTACCAGGAAAGGAAAGCCGTCCCCTAAGGCCTCGCGCACCGCCCGCGTGACCTGGGCTGCCAGCCGGGGATCGTGGCCGAAAAGGGTGCCGGCCTTCACGTTGGGGCAGGAGAGGTTGAGCTCCAACGCCGCCACTCCCGCTTCGGCTAGGCGGCAGGACACCTCTACGTACTCTTCCACCGTCTCTCCCGCCACGCTGCCGATAACGGTAACTTCCCCCGTGGCCCGGAGGGCGGGCAAAATTTCTTTTACCACCTTTTCCACGCCGGGGTTCTCCAGCCCAATGCTGTTGAGCACCCCCGCCGGCGTCTCAACCAACCGGGGAGGGGGATTGCCCCGGCGGGGATGCCGGGTGACGCTCTTTATTACCACCGCTCCCAGGAGGGCGAGATCGCCGAAAGGAGCGTACTCCAGGCCGAAACCGAAGGTGCCCGAGGCGGTTACCACCGGGTTCTTTAGAACCAGATTCGGCCCCAAATCTACGGCGAGGCGGGGCTTTTTCATTCCCAGACCACCTCGCCAGCCTTAAAAACTGGCCCATCGGCACAGACCCGCCGGTAAACAAAATCCTTCCCTTCGCGCACCTTCACGGCACAGCCCCGGCAGGCTCCCACCCCACACCCCATGCGCTCCTCCAGAGAAAATTCCGCCTCCCGCCCCATGTCTTTCAAAGCGGCGGCTAGAGCCTTGAGCATGGGTGGAGGACCGGCGGCGTAGACCGGAGCAGCGGGCGGAAGCCCCTTCTTTTTCAGCAATTCCACCACCGTGCCCCGCTCTCCCAAAGAGCCGTCGTCCGTGGCCCAAAAAACCTTTATCCCCAAGCTCTCCAATTCCCGGCGCAAAACCAGCTCCTCTTGAGAGCGTGCACCGTAGAAGAGGATAACCTCGTTGCCGCGCTGGCGGCACACTTCGGCCAGGAAGAAAAGGGGAGCGATCCCCAGCCCGCCCGCTACCAACACCACCGGGCCGGAAAGGGGTACGGTGAAGCCCCGGCCTAGGGGGCCCACCACGTTAAGCCTCTTCCCCAGCTTGCGCTCCGCCAGAAGCCTGGTTCCCCGCCCCACCACACGGTAAAGCAGCGCCACCGCCCCTCTCCTTCGGTCCACCGCGTTCACGCTAAGGGGTCGACGCAGGAAGGGGTCCAGAGAAATACTCGTGCGCACCATCAGGAACTGGCCTGGCTGGGCCTGCTCCGCCACGCGGGGGGCAAAGAGTTCCAGCCGGTAGATGTCGGGGGCCAGGCGTCTCTGACTTAAAATTTCGGCCTCGTGGATCATGCTTCCTTCTCCCTCTCCTGGTACTCCTGAAGCGAGACAACCGGCAGGCGGATCCCCTGGCGCCGCGCTTGCATCACCTCCACCACCGCCCGCATGGTGTCTAAAGAGGTGATGCAGGGGATGCCCAGCTCCACGGCGGTGCGCCTTATGCGGAATCCTTCTCTTTCCGGCCGCCTCCCTTTGGTGAGGGTATTGAGCACCATCTGGATCTTCCCCGCCCGCAAGAGGTCGATGATGTTGGGGGAGCCTTCGTGAAGCTTTTTAACCGTCTCCACCGGTATGCCGGCCGCCGAGAGCATGCGGGCCGTGCCGGAAGTGGCCAAGATCTTAAAGCCCAACTGGGCTAACTCTTTCACCAGGGGAAGCGCTTCTTCCTTGTCGCGGTCGGAAACGGTGACGAGCACCGCCCCCCTTTCCGGAAAGGCGTAACCCGCCGCCACGCACCCTTTATAGAGGGCGGCGGCAAAGTCCTCCGCTACCCCCATGACCTCACCGGTGGATTTCATCTCCGGGCCCAGGCTCACATCCACGTCCAAAAGCTTGGCAAAGGAGAAGACAGGAACCTTTATGCCGAAGTACCTTCCACCCTGGTAAAGGCCCGTGCCGTAGCCCAGCTCTTTTAGCTTCTTGCCCAGGATCACCTTTACCGCCAACGGGATCATGGGGATGCCGGTGATCTTGCTGAGGTAGGGAACGGTGCGGCTGGCCCGGGGGTTAACCTCCAACACGTAAACCCTTCCCTCGGCGTCCACCACGTACTGGATGTTGAGGAGGCCCCTGACCCGCAGGGCCCGCGCCAGCGCGGTGGTGTAGGAGACCACCTGTTCCACCACTTCCCCGTTCAGGGTGCGGGGAGGATAGACGGCAATGCTGTCCCCGGAATGGATACCCGCCCGCTCGATGTGCTCCATGATGCCGGGAATGAGCACATCTTCCCCATCGCTTATGGCGTCCACTTCCACCTCTTTGCCAAACACGTACTTATCCACTAGGACGGGGTACTCCGGGCTCACCCGGGCGGCGAAGCGCATGTACTCCTCCAGTTCCTCCCGGTTGTAGACTATTTCCATAGCCCTTCCGCCCAGCACGTAGGAGGGGCGCACCAGCACGGGAAAGCCCACCCTCTCGGCCACCGCCAGGGCTTCCTCCAGCGACTTGGCTGCTCCGCCCGGCGGGCGGGGTATGTTTTCCGCCTCCAGCACCTGGTCAAACTTTTCCCGGTCCTCCGCCCGGTCGATGTCCTCCACTGCCGTGCCCAGAATCTTGAAGCCGGCCGCCGCCAAGGGCTTGGCCAGGTTTATGGCCGTTTGGCCGCCGAACTGCACCAGCACTCCCTCCGGTTTTTCTTTCTCCAGCACGTTGAGTACATCTTCGGCTACCAAAGGCTCGAAGTAGAGGCGGTCAGCGGTGTCGAAGTCGGTTGAGACCGTTTCCGGGTTGTTGTTGATGATAATGGCCTTGATCCCCTCTTCCCGCAGGGCCCAAACGCAGTGCACCGAGCAATAGTCGAACTCGATCCCCTGCCCTATGCGAATGGGACCGGAGCCCAGAACCACAATTTTGCTCCCCTCAAGGGCAGGAGCTTCGTCTTCCTGCTCGTAGGTGGAATAGTAGTAGGGGGTGGCAGCTTCGAATTCGGCCGCGCAGGTGTCTACCATTTTGTAAACCGGTTTTATGCCCCAGGCCTTCCGCTTTTCCCGTACTACGTCTTCCGGCAAGCCGGTAAACTCCGCTACGGTGCGGTCGGAAAAGCCCAAAGCCTTGGCCTGGCGCAGGATCTCAGAGTTCAACTCCTTGCCCGCTCGGCGCAAAGCCTCCTCAAACTCCACCAGTCGCTTAATTCTTTCCAGGAACCAAGGGTCAATGGCGGAAAGGCTGGCCACCTTGGACACCGGGTAGCCGCGCCGCAGGGCTTCCGCCACCACAAAAAGCCGCTCGTCGGTGGGGCTTTCCAGCTTGGACTCTATCTCCATGTCCGAGAAGCGCTCGGCCTCCGGCAGCACGAGCCCGTGCAGCCCTATCTCCAGCGAGCGCACCGCCTTGAGCAGGGCCTCCTCGAAGGTGCGCCCGATGGCCATAACCTCGCCGGTGGACTTCATCTGCGTCCCCAGCACGCGGTTGGCCAAGGCGAACTTGTCGAAAGGCCAGCGAGGGAACTTTACCACTACGTAGTCGATGGAGGGCTCGAAACAGGCTGTGGTCTTGCCGGTCACTGCGTTCTGGATCTCGTCCAGGTGCAGGCCCACGGCAATCTTGGCCGCCACCTTGGCGATGGGGTAACCGGTGGCCTTGGAGGCCAGGGCGGAAGAGCGGGATACACGAGGGTTGACTTCGATGACATAGTAGCGCAGGCTTCTGGGGTCGAGCGCAAACTGGATGTTGCAGCCACCCCTGATCCCTAAGGCGCGTATGATCTTGATGGCCGCCCGGCGCAGCATCTGGTACTCCTTGTCGGTTAGAGTCTGGGATGGGGCCACCACGATACTGTCCCCGGTGTGGATACCCATGGGATCGAGGTTCTCCATGCAGCAGACGGTGATGCAATTGTCCGCCCCGTCCCGCATCACCTCGAACTCTATTTCCTTCCAGCCTGACACGCACTGTTCCACCAGGATCTGACCTATAAGACTATGCTTGAGCCCCCGCGTCGCGATCTCCACCAATTCTTCCTCGCTGCGGGCAATCCCGCCACCCGTCCCCCCCAGGGTGTAGGCCGGGCGCACCACCACCGGAAACCCTATTTCCCGAGCAAAGCTCACCGCGTCCTCCAGTCGGGACACTATGCGGCTTTCCGGAATGGGCTCGCCGATGGCCCGCATGGTTTCCTTAAAAAGCTCCCGGTCTTCGGCTTTTTCTATCGTCTCCAGCGGGGTGCCCAGGAGCTCCACCCCTAGTTCATCCAGCACCCCCATGCGGCTCAGCTCCACCGCCAGGTTGAGCCCCACCTGTCCTCCCAAAGTGGGCAGCAGGCCGTCAGGGCGCTCTTTTCTCAACACCTTGGCTACGAACTCCGGGGTCAAAGGCTCGATGTAAACCCTGTCGGCCATGTTGGGGTCGGTCATGATGGTGGCCGGATTGGAGTTGACCAACACCACTTCCAGGCCTTCCTCGCGTAAAGCACGACAGGCCTGGGTACCCGAGTAGTCAAATTCCGCCGCCTGGCCGATGATGATGGGGCCAGACCCTATGACCATAACCTTCTTGAGATCTTTCCTCCGTGGCATACTCCCTATCGCCCCGCGTTCTCCTGAAGGAGTTCTAGGAAACGTTCGAAGATGAAGGCAGCGTCCTGCGGTCCGGGACCTCCTTCGGGATGGAACTGCACCGAGAAAAAGGGCAAAGACTTGTGCCGCAAACCCTCAACCGTACCGTCGTTGAGACTTATATAGGAAACCTCCAGTTCCGGCGGCAAGGAGGCCGGGTCCACCGCAAAACCGTGGTTGTGAGAGGTGATGAAGACCCTGCCGGTAGCTAGGTCCTTTACCGGGTGATTGATACCGTGGTGCCCAAACTTGAGCTTAAAAGTGCGCGCCCCTAAAGAGAGGGCCGCCACCTGGTGCCCCAGACAGATGCCCATGAGAGGAACCCTTCCCAGAAGCGCCCTCACCGTGTCTAAGGCAAAGGTCAGCCTGCTCGGATCGCCGGGACCGTTGGAAAGAAGCACCCCTTGCGGAGCCAAGGCCAGGATCTCCTGAGCAGAGGAGTGGGGAGGGACGACCACCAACTCGCAGCCCCTTTCCCGTAGCTGCCTCAGGATACTCTGCTTTACCCCGAAGTCGACCACCACCACCCGCGGGCCCTCGCCGGGGATGGTGTAGGCCGAGCGAGTCACCACCTCGCCCACCAGGTCCTCCTCGCTCAAGCTGGGAGCCGACCGGGCCTTGGCCACCAGGCTTTCGGGATTTAAATCCTCCGTCGAGATCACTCCCCGCATGGAGCCGTGCTCCCGCAGGCGCCGGGTAAGGGCCCGGGTGTCCACCCCTTCCATACCCGGCACCCCGTGCGTCTGGAGGAACTCGGCCAGGGTACAGGTAGAGCGCCAGTTAGAAGGGGTGGGACAATACTCCCGCACTACCAACCCCCGCACCCACACGCGATTGGCTTCGTTGTCTTCGGGGTTGACGCCGTAGTTGCCCACTAGCGGGTAGGTGAGCACCACGATCTGGCCGCAGTAAGAGGGATCGGTCAAGACCTCCTGGTAGCCCGTCATGGCAGTGGCGAAGACCACCTCTCCCCACACCTCCCCGCAGGCCCCAAAGGCGCGGCCGGAAAAGACCGTCCCGTCCTCTAAAGCCAGTAAAGCTCGCACTTTACCACCCTCATCCTTCTCAAGACTAGATTTCCCGCAGCCCCTCGCCGGGCAACGGTCGCACCGGTATCCACTTCCCCCGCACCACCACCCCTACCGGCCAGCCCTTGAGACGCCAGCCAGCAAAAGGGGTGTTGCGCCCCTTGGAAGCAAAGGTAGCTGGATCCACCTCCTCTTCCCGCTCGGGGTCTATCAGAGTGAGTTCTGCCGGCTCCCCTTCCGCCAGAACTCCGCCGGGAAGACCCAGGAGCCGGCGGGGGTTGAGGCTTAACTTGGCCGCCGCTTGGGGCAAGTCTAGGACCCCTTTATGCACCAGCTCGGTGAATACCAGGGCTATGGCCGTTTCCAGGCCGGAGATGCCGAAAGGAGCCTGGTCGAACTCCACTTCCTTTTCCTCTCTGGCGTGCGGAGCGTGATCGGTGGCGATGATATCGATGGTTCCGTCTGCCAGCGCCTCCCGCAGCGCCTCCACATCGGCGCGGGTGCGCAGCGGGGGGTTGACCTTGGCGTTGGTGTTATAGCCCTGCACCGCTTCCTCCGTCAGGGTGAAGTGGTGGGGGGTGACCTCCGCCGTCACCTTCAACCCCCGGGATCTGGCCTCGCGCACCAGCCGCACGGCACCCGCGGTGCTTATGTGAGCCACGTGGAGATGACAGCCGGTGAACTCCGCCAGGATGATGTCGCGCGCTACCGCTATCTCTTCTGCCGCCGCCGGCATCCCCCTCAGCCCCAGAACGGTGGCTGTTATTCCTTCGTTCATTACCCCACCCTTGGTAAGCGCCGGCTCCTCGCAGTGAGAAATCACCGGAGCTTTTAACATGCGGGCGTACTCCATAACCCGGCGCATGAGCTGGGCATCGGCCAGCCACCTGCCGTCGTCGGAGAAGGCCACCGCCCCTGCCTGCCGCATCTCCCCCAGCGGGGCCATCTCTTTCCCTTCACTTCCCCGAGAAAGCGCCCCCACGGGGAAGACCTGCGCCAACCCCTCCTCTTCCCCCCGGGCCCGCACGTAGCCCACCACGGCGGCACTGTCCGCCACCGGGCGCGTGTTGGGCATAGCCGCCACCGCCACAAAGCCCCCGCGCACGGCCGCCCGCACGCCGGTGGCGATGGTCTCCTTGTGTTCAAAGCCCGGCTCCCGCAGGTGCACGTGTACGTCCACGCAGCCGGGAAAAATTAGACAGCCGCCGGCGTTTACTACCTCGGTCCCGCGAGGGGGCACTAGCCCAGAATCTATGGCTTTAATGCGTCCCTCTTCCACCAGCAGATCCGCCTGCCAGACCCGGCCGGAGCTCGGGTCCACCAGCGTTCCGGACTTAAAGAGAATCCGTTTCATACTTCTCCCCTCCGCATGAGGAGGTAAAGGCAGGCCATGCGCACCGCCACCCCATTGGTCACCTGCTCCTCGATCACCGCGCGGTCGAGTTCCGCCACTTCGGCGGCGATCTCCAGCCCCCGGTTCATGGGTCCCGGGTGCATAACCAGGGCGTCGGGCTGGGCCAGTTGCAACCGCTCGCGATTAAGGCCGTAAAGGCGGGCGTACTCCTCCGGGCCCGGCAAGAAAGTCTGCTCGGAGAAGCGTTCCCGCTGCAGTCGGAGAATATAGACCACATCCGCCCCCTCAAGCGCCTCCTCGAGCCGGTAATAAACCCCCACCCCCAGCTCCTCCAGGCCCGGAGGTATGAGGGTGGCCGGGCCACAGACCCGCACGCGCGCCCCCAGCTTGCTAAATCCCCAGATGTTGGAGCGGGCCACCCGGCTGTGCAAGATATCCCCTACGATGGTCACGGTGAGGCCTTCGATGCGCCCCTTGTGCCGCTTAACCGTGAAGAGGTCGAGCAGGGCCTGGGTGGGGTGCTCGTGCATCCCGTCACCGGCGTTGATCACCGCCGCCTTGACGTGGCGTGCCAGGAAGGCTGC
The DNA here is from genome assembly GCF_003368535.1 of Ammonifex thiophilus. Classification (GTDB taxonomy): domain Bacteria; phylum Bacillota; class Desulfotomaculia; order Desulfotomaculales; family Ammonificaceae; genus Ammonifex; species Ammonifex thiophilus. The sequence goes on along the minus strand of NZ_QSLN01000018.1, from coordinate 1,359 downwards.
CGCCCCGGCGGAAGGGTGGCGCAGTACCACCACATCCGCCCCCAGAGCCTCCACCGTGCGAGCCGTATCGAGTAACCCTTCTCCTTTCACCACGCTGGCAGTGGCCGCTGCCACCGACACCGTCTCCGCACTCAAGTACTTGGCCGCCAACTCGAAGGAGAAGCGGGTGCGGGTGCTGGGCTCGTAAAAGAGGTTGACCACCACCCGCCCGCGCAGAGCAGGAACCTTTTTTATCTCCCGCTCGAGCACCTCGCGCATGGCCTCGGCCTGTTCCAGGAGATGCTCGATTTCTTCCGGGCTTAGATCCGCCAATCCCAGAAGATCCTTGCGTCTAAGAGCCACTTCGCCCCTCACCCTTCCCCGAATTAAAAACCTCGGCGTTTCCGGCCGAGGCCTGAGAAACTTACAAGAGCCTCCTTTTGGAGCCCCTTGTCGGCCTCGCCGGACCGCCTTTAAAAGGGCCTTTCAGTCTTCTCTCTCGCGGATCACCACTTTGTCTTCCCCGTCGATCTCCTTCACCATCACCGCCACCACTTCTTTGCGGGATGTGGGTACATTCTTACCCACGTAGTCTGCCCGTATGGGGAGCTCCCGGTGTCCTCGATCGATCAGCACCGCCAGCTGAATGACATCCGGTCTTCCTAAATCCATAAGGGCATCGAGCGCCGCCCGCACCGTTCTCCCCGTGTAGAGAACATCGTCCACTAGGATGATCCGCTTACCGGTCACGGGGAAGTCAATCTCAGTGCGGTAGACGATGGGCTGATAGCTGAGCTGGGTCAAATCGTCGCGGTAGAGAGTTATGTCCAGAGCTCCCACCGGCACGGCCTGCCCTTCTATTTCCCGGATCAAAGCCGCAAGCCTCTTAGCCAGCGGGACACCCCGCCGACGAATCCCGACCAGAGCTAGATTCTCCACCCCTTTGTTGCGCTCCAGGATTTCGTGAGCCATGCGGGTAAGAGTGCGGCGCATACCCTCAGCGTCCAGAATCTGGGCCTTATCGCGCAAGATCACCAACTGCCACCCACCTCTGCCCGGCATAAAAAATGCCTCCTCGCCACCCCGGGCAAGCAGGCATCGTCTCTTAACCCGCCGAAGCTTACTTTTGCCCCTTGCCGGCCTCGCCGGACCGGCTTAAAGGTGGCCGCCGTTTTTTCGCCTATTAAATCCTACAAGACCCCGGTTTAAACGTCAAGTACCAAATTACGAGCCCGCCCCATACCGGCAAAGCCCTGTTAGTGTAAAGTTACCGTAGGAGTTCTTGCAGGAGCCGAGGGAGGAGAAAAAGAAGAAGAGACCTCACCGTCCTTTTGCCAGGGACGAGTAGTTGACAATCCAACCACTCAGGAGGGTGAGGTC
>NZ_QSLN01000017.1 GCF_003368535.1 Ammonifex thiophilus | reverse complement strand
TAGAGACCTCACCCTCCTGAGTGGTTGGATTGTCAACTGCTCGTCCCTAGCAAGGACGGTGAGGTCTCTTCTTCTTTTTCTCCTCCCTCGGCTCCTGCAAGAACTCCTACGGTAACTTTACACTAACGTTGACTGTCAGCTGACGCCCTAAATATAATGCAGCGAGGGAGGCGAACCTTATTTGGACAAGCGGTCGAATTTGTGCCCTCTAACCTTGTTGAAAAACGGGAGCAAAGCTCGCATCGCTTATTTTGTCGCCGGCGCCCAGGCGGAAAAGAGGCTTAGGGCCCTGGGACTGGCTCCAGGAAAGGAGATCGTAAAAGTGAGCGGTCTCCCCTTTCACGGGCCGGTGGTGATAAACATCAATCACTCCCAGGTGGCCCTGGGCTACGGGCTGGCGCAGAGGGTAATGGTGGAGGTACTCGATGAAAGTACTCCTGGTCGGTAACCCCAACGTGGGGAAGAGCGTTATTTTCTCGCAGCTTACCGGCACGCGCGTGATTTCCTCTAACTACCCGGGTACGACGGTGGAGTACACCAAAGGCTACTTGGACCTAAACGGAGAAAAAGTGGAAATAATTGACGTTCCCGGCACCTATTCACTGGACCCATCCTGCAAGGCCGAAGAAGTGGCGGTTTCCATGCTCTCCGAAGGAGACATCGTTGTCAACGTGGTAGACGCCACCAACCTGGAGCGCAACCTCTACCTCACCCTGGAGCTCCTGGAGCGTCCCGTGCCGGTGATTATAGCCCTTAACCTTTGGGACGAAGCGCAACATAAAGGGATTGAGATTGACGTCGAGCGGCTGGAGGAAATACTGGGGGTTCCAGTAGTCCCCACCGCCGCCACCAGCGGCAGGGGGCTTAAGGAGTTGGTGCGGCGCCTGCCGGAAGCCCGCCTGGGCAAGGTGGGCTGGCAGACCGTTGACGAGCGCTACGCCACGGTGGGCCGGATCGTGCGGGAAGTCCAGCGCATAAGCCACCGGCATCACACCTTTCTTGAGCGACTGGAGGATTTGAGCGTCCATCCGGTAGGGGGTCTTTTCCTGGCCCTGATCGTCCTCTATCTTACCTTTAAACTCGTGCGCTTCATAGGAGAAGGGCTTATCGACTGGCTCTTCGATCCTTTTTTCACCCATCTCTATGCTCCCCTGCTGGCCAAGCTCAGCGGCTTCTTAGGCGGGCAAGGATTTGTGCACGACCTCCTCGTAGGCCAGTTGGTTGACGGGAAGGTGGACTTTGTAACCTCCTTGGGGCTTTTGAGCACAGGGCTTTACGTGCCCTTGGCCATGGTTCTTCCTTATATAATTGCCTTTTACGCCGTGCTGGGTTTTCTGGAGGACTTGGGCTACCTGCCCCGCCTGGCCGTGCTACTGGATGGTCTGATGCACAGCTTGGGTCTGCACGGCTACGCCGTAGTTCCCATGGTGCTAGGCCTGGGGTGTAACGTGCCCGCGGCTTTGGCCATCCGCAACCTGGAGAGCCGTCGGCAAAAATTCATCGCCAGCACCCTCATGGTAATAGCGGTACCCTGCTTTTCCCAGACAGCCATGATCTTCGCCCTAGTAGGGGCACACGGGGGGTTCTACCTGGCGCAGGTCTTCCTCACCCTCTTCGCCGTGTGGCTTGTCCTGGGACTTCTGCTCAACCGCTTCATGGCCGGATACACGCCCGCGCTTCTTATGGAAATTCCCCCCTATCGGCTCCCCAGCCCGAAGACCCTTCTGAAAAAGCTCAACCTGCGCCTGAGCCACTTTCTGCGTGAAGCTGTACCTCTGGTCATCCTGGGCATCCTTCTGGTAAACCTCATCCACACCTCAGGGTTATCCTACTGGCTGGCTCGAACCTTCAGCCCCGTGTTCGGCCCCCTCTTCGGTCTTCCCGGCGACGCAGTAATTGCCCTTTTCCTGGGCTTCCTGCGCAAGGATGTGGCCCTGGGCATCCTGGCTCCTCTTAACCTTTCCCCCGCTCAGCTCACGGTGGCCAGCACCATCCTGGCCGTCTACTTCCCCTGCATCGCCACCTTCTTGGTGCTTCTGAGGGAGCTGGGCTGGGTCGACATGTTGCGCGTCACCGGCATAATGCTGGTGACGGCGCTGGTTGTGGGGGTTTTCTCCCACCTCACCCTGACTTACCTGGGTCTCTGGGCCTGGGCCGGCGTGGGCCTGCTCGTTTTGCTCCTTCTATTCGAAGTTTCCCTCCGCGAGAAACTAGCCGCGGGCAAAAAGGAAGCTCAGGCGTCTTACAAATCTAACTAGCGGGTGTCTAAGCTCCCTCTCCAGCCGGCGGTTCTCCTCCCGCAGGCGGTTAAGCTCCCACTGGAGAAAACGGTGCTCGCGTAAAAGGTCTTCCCTGTCCGCCTGCAAGCGCCGAAGCTCGTGCTCCAGCCGGTGGTTCTCCCCCGCCAGGTGCTGCTCGATTTCTTCCGCCCGGGACTTCTGCTGGGCCAGGCGCTGTTTGAGCTCTATAACCTCCCGTTGCAGCTTGGCCACTTCCTTCCCGTAGTACTCGCGCGTCTCCTCCAGGCGCTCCCTCACCTGTTTCAACTCCTCTTTTTTCTGCCGTAGCTCTTCTTCCAGGAGGGAAAGCGCCTTTTCCGCTTCCTCGGCCCGCTTCACCCACAGCCGGCACTGATGGAGAATGCTTTGGGCTTTTCTCTCGCTCCGCTCCAACTCCTGCCGGTAGTGGATTATCTCTCGCTTGCGCAGCTCCAGCAGGAGGTCTTTCTCTCTCATCCTTTCCTGGTAAAGGGCGTTTTCCTCCTGCTGGCGGGCGAGGGTGGCCGCTGCTTCCTTCCAGGCGGCCTGGATCTCCTTGAGCTCCGCCTCCATCCGGGCACAGCGGCGCTGCCAGAGAGCTATTCTTTCTTCCAAACGCCCCTTTTGCCGGCGCAAAGCGCCGGTGAAGTGGCCGGTAGCCTCCACCCAGGCCAGATGCGCGCGGGGATCGTAATGCCATATGCCGCGCCGACAGTAGAAGTAGGCGTGGCGGCGCAGCAGCCGCTCGATGGAGGAGGGCTGAACGGGGCGGTACTCGCTCACCAGCACCGCCAGGCGGGAAAGGGGTAAGCCCGAAGGGTTCTGCCGCAGCGCCTTAATGACCAGGTGGCGTAGCGAATAGGAAGAAGGGTCCACCAGCCAGGAGGTCAGCCCCCACTTCTCCTCCCCCACCCGGACGAAGCGGCCATCGTTATTGAGCTTCCCCTCCTTCCCGTTCCTCTCCCGCATGAGGCTCCAGCGGCTCATGGGCTCGCCCCGGGAAGCGAGCAGATCGTATACGGGATCGTTCTCCGGCAAACCCCGGCGGTCAAGGCACCAGCGCTTCTCTCCGTCTTGGAAAAAGCAGGTGTGTTGCTCTAGGCACTTGCGCACCAGGCTTTCCAGTTCTACAGGTGGTAGGTCCCGTAGCATCCGCTGGCGAACGTAGGGTAGGAGCTCCTCCAGGAACATCCCGTCCAGGAAGTAAAGAGTGCATTTCAGCAAGTCGGTGAGGGAAGCCAAGTTACCTGACATTTACTTCCCTCCCTCTAATTTCTTTATAAGGCTATATTTAGCATTCGCTCTGGCCAAAAAAAATTCCTCCTGACACCAGGAGGAATTTTAAAAAGCACGCCGGAAAGCTCTAAGGAGTGGGGTGAATGGTGTAGTTGGGTGCTTCCTTGGTTATGACGACGTTGTGCGGGTGGCTCTCCCGCAGCCCGGCTGGGGTTATGCGGACAAAGCGCCCTTTCGCTTTCAGTTCCTCGATGGTCCGGCAGCCGCAGTAGCCCATGCCGGCTCGTAGGCCACCGATAAGTTGGAAGACCATCTCGGACAGGGGACCCCGGTAGGGTACCCGCCCCTCTACCCCTTCCGGAACCAGCTTGGGACCGTGATCCTGGAAGTAGCGCTCGGCCCCTCCTTCGCGCATGGCCCCCAGGGAACCCATACCCCGGTAGACTTTGTAGCTTCTGCCTTGGTAGATTTCGATTTCCCCGGGGCTCTCCTCCGTGCCGGCCAGGAGGCTTCCCAGCATGACCGTGTCGGCACCGGCCGCTATGGCCTTGGTGATGTCGCCGGAGTACTTGATCCCGCCGTCGGCGATGAGGCGGCGGCCAAAGCGCTTGGCTTCCTTGGCGCACTCCATAATGGCCGTGATCTGGGGCACGCCCACGCCGGCTATCACCCTCGTGGTGCAGATCGAACCCGGCCCAATGCCCACCTTCACCGCGTCCGCCCCCGCCTCGAAGAGGGCCCGCGCCCCTTCCGCCGTAGCCACGTTGCCCGCCACTACCTCAAGATCCGGGTAGCGCTTCTTTATGGCCTTGACCGCTTCGATCACCCGGGTGGAGTGGCCGTGTGCTGTGTCCACCACGATGGCGTCCACCTTGGCCGCTACCAGGGCGTCCACCCGGTCCATGAACCCCGGGTTCACCCCCACGGCCGCGGCCACCAGTAAGCGTCCCTGCGCGTCTTTGGCCGCGTTGGGGTATTTCTGCGCCTTCTCGATGTCTTTGATGGTTATAAGGCCCCGCAGGATGAAATTCTCGTCCACCAGAGGAAGCTTTTCTATTTTGTAGCGGCGCATGATCTCTTTGGCCTTCTCCAGGGTGGTTCCCACCGGGGCGGTAATTAGGTTTTCCTTGGTCATCACGTTCTTTATGGGCTGGTCGAAATTGGTCTCGAAGCGGATGTCGCGGTTGGTAATGATTCCCACCAGCTTGCCGTTTTCCTCCACGATGGGCACGCCGGAGATGCGGTAGCGCTCCATGAGCTCCATGGCTTCGCGCACGGTATTGTCCGGGCCCAGATGGAAGGGGTCGGTTATGACCCCGTGTTCTGAGCGCTTGACCTTGTCCACCTCCAGCGCCTGGCGCTCGATGCTCATATTCTTATGGATGACCCCGATGCCCCCCTCGCGGGCCAAGGCGATGGCCATCCGCGCCTCGGTCACCGTGTCCATGGCGGCGCTGACTATGGGAATGTTGAGCTTTATGTTGTTGGTAAAATAGGTAGAAGTGTCTACCTCGCGGGGAAGCACGGCCGAAGCGGCCGGGACGAGCAGGACGTCATCGAAAGTTAAGCCCTCCCCGCAAAACTTTTCCGGATCCATTTCCCTCACCCCGTCCTCCTTAAGTATGGCGTTTATTATAGCACACCTCTACTCGACTGCCAAAGCCCTCCCCCTCTCCGGCCACACCACCCGGCAGAACCCCTCAAACCGGCGGAAAAATTCGCGGCTTTCCGTGTGCACCGGGATCAGCACCTCGGGCTTCACCGTCTCCACCAGCTCTTCTATTCCGGGGCCGTGGATGTGCCCGCTGGCGTGAAAGCCCGACTTTTCCCGGTCGCGTCCCAGAGTGCCGTAAAGCTCGAAGCCGAAAAAGTCGATCCAGTTGCGCACCCGCTCGTGGTCCAGGAGCATCTCTTCATCGTAAGCTTCGCTGGAGGAGTAGATGTAGGTTCCGCCCTCTGGCTCTATGTCCAGCAGGGCATGAAAGTCGTAGTAGGAAAAGCAGAGGATGAAGTCCTGCGGAGCACGCTTAACCCGGGCCGCCTCTATAAGCCTTTCCGGCGCTCGCTCGCCAAATCTGGCCATCAATTCCTCCTCCCAGGGCTTGCGCAGAGCCTTGGGCCGGATGTAGAGGGCTACCCTCTGGTCGGTCATGGGTTCGGGTACGTCCGGTTCCCCCGCCGCCCGCAGGGCCTCCAGCAGGTAAATATCTTTGGGGGTAAGGGTTAAGAGCCGGCCGGTCTCCCCCGCTATCTCCAGAAAAGAGAGGAGCCTTTCTACGTTCCTGGGGCCGAAGTCGGCTATCACCAGGCCTTCCGCCTTCTTCACCACTTCAAAACAATTAGCAGCCACTTCGTGCTCGTACACGGGCCTCTCCACTTCGGGATGGGTACCCTCGCAAATTAAAACTTTAGGCTTTAGCCGCGCCGCCTCTTGCATGAACTGCCTGGTCAGGTGTGCCTGCTTCCCGTGCAGCCGCAGATCACCGGTGTAGACCACCCAGCCCGCCGAGGTCTCGACGGCGAAAGCGCCGGCTCCGGGTATGGAATGATCCACCGGGAAGAACCGCACCCGGAAAGGCCCGAGCCTGATCTCCGAGCCGCAGGCCCTAAGCGGTCGGCAGCAGAGCTTTCGGGAAGTGACCGCCTTTTCCCAGAACCCGCTTGCTTCTTCGGGGATGGACTCCCTCGGAACCCAGAAAGGGCGCTGCTGGTGCGGGACGCTGCGGTAATCGGTAGCGCGGAGAAGACCGTCTCTAAGCTCACGAGGGGTGATGTAGCAGAGCTCCACTTGGCTTGAGGAGGTATCCTGCAGGGCCTTGGTGGCCAAAGCCGTGGTGAGGCTGGCGAGCACCGGCACGTCCGGTCGGAGGTAGGTGAGGTAGCCGCAGTGGTCGAAGTGAGCGTGCGAAAGAAGAACCCCTTGAATCTCCACCTCACGGAACCAGGGATGGGAGGAGTACTTGTCCCACAGACCCGGGTACTCCAGGTCGGAGCGGTAAAGGCCCCTGAGAGGCGGCAGGATGTCGAGCACCAGGAGATCGGCGAGGCCGAAGGTCGCCCTGGGGCGCAAAAATTCGTCAAAAAAGAGGCTTTCTGCCCCGAAATTGGTACCGAAGTCCAGAAAAAGGCCAGCTTCCCCGTCTTCCAGCAAGATCTTATTTCCCCCGATGCAACCGGTACCGTCGTAGAAGGTTAACGATACCGGCACCGGTTCCACCTCCTTAGCTGAAGCCCGCTGAAAAGCACTATTCGTCACTCCACTTTCGATTCCCTCTTCAAGCAGAGGAATGAAGAGGCGGGTTGAGGAGAAAAATTAAAAAAGTCGATTAGGCGGTAAAGAAAGGGGGCAAAACTTTATGAAAATCGCCGTTTCCGCCAAAGGGGACACCCCGGAGGCGCTGGTGGAGCCCAATTTCGGTGAATCCAGCCACTTTCTCATTTACGACACCGAGAGCGGAAGCTACCGGGCAGTGCCCAACCGGATGAGGGAAGAACCGGAGGCAGGCATCAGGACGGTGGAGATGCTTAAGGAAGAAGGAGTGGAAGCCATCGTCACCGGCAACCTGGGGCCCAACGCCCTTCAGGCCATAGCCGCCGCCGGCATGGAGTGCCGCATAGGGGCCGGCGGCACGGTAAAAGACGCAGTAGAAGCCTACCTCCGGGGAGAGCTTTCTCCCGGTACCTACGCCGGAGGTGGCTTTTGCCCCAGCCCAGAGCGCGAGACGCTGGATTACCGGCAGATACCGTAAGAGGCGGTTACCCCGGCGGGAGGAATTCATCCGGGATCCGCCCGCCAAGGATCGAAGAAGCCGTGAGGGGGCCTGTGACGGCCCCCTCCTTTTCTCGACTTCCTGCAGCGGAGCGCTTCAACTTAGCGGGATCCATTGTGCCGGCTCAGGAGCTCCTTGACCTCCTCCTCGCTCACGTCGTACCAGAGCTCGTAGGCGTCGGCCACGGCGAAGCGCCAGCCGCTTCGTATGTTGGGGCAGTAAATGGCCTCCACATAGGGCGCCACCCTCTCCAGAGCGCCCCAGTGGGCCGTGGGCACGGCCACTATCAGGCGATCGGCCCCCAGTTTCTGCAGGGCCTGGATGGCAGTGAGCATGGTGAAGCCGGAAGCCAGACCGTCGTCCACCAGGATCACCGGTCTTCCCTTGAGCTGGGGGAAGGGGCGGTCCCCCCGTAATTCTTTGACCCTCCGGGCCACCTTGGCCGCCGTCTTTTGTCGCCCCTCCTCTATTTCTTCCTCGGTCAGTCCATAGTAGGAAATTAGCTCCTGGTTCAAAAGCAACGTGCCGTCGAAGGCCACCGCCCCGTAGCCGGCCTCGGTAGTCCAGGGCAGAGTGATCTTGCTCACCACCGCCACATCGAGCTCCAGCCCCAGCTCCTCGGCCAGAACCGCAGCCACCGGTACTCCACCCGCCGGGATGGCCAGGACCAGAGCGTTGGAGCCCCGGTACTTCTCCAGCATTCCGGCCAGCACCCTCCCCGCCTCTTCCCGGTCGGCGAAAACCCTCTCCTTACCCCGGAGCTCCGGAAGATCGTAAACTTTCCCCTCAGCGAACATGTTATTTCCCTGGTTCGTAAAACCCACCTGATTTAACTTCATTTAACTTCAGGCAAGGACTCCTCCGAACCAGGCACGTACCTCCTTTCCCGGCAAGTTTTTAGGTGCCAAAGGGTCTAGGCCCGAGATTTCTACCCTAAACTTATGGGGTGCGTTTTACCCCTGCAGAACGTGGTTTACCGGGATAGGGGTGGCGTCAACTCGCCACCGCAGATACCGCTCTGGAAGATTCACCCTACCAGGTTTGTGCCGACATCGGGCTAAACGGGGTCACCGGAAGGCGAAAGCCGGTATCTTTAGCTCGCACCAGCAGGAGTTGAAGCTTTCATGGCTTTTGCGGACAAGCCCGGCAACACCCCTCAACCTCATCAAACCACCTGGTTTTCCAAACTGTACAAAAGTGTTGTGACATCCAGGCAAAATCTCCCTTAGCGGCCCGCCGGGTTCCCGGTCAGGGCCTGCTCCAGGACCTGCTGTAACTCCTCCGGCCTCTGGGAACCGAGCAGGACCACCTTTCCGTCCGTCAAGAAGAGTTCCACTCCCTGGTTGCCCGTCACTGTATAGGCCACACCATCAGCACCCCACCACCAGATTCCCCAGCGGCCGAGCTCTCCGAAAGGGTCGAAGATCCTGACCCGGCTCTTCGCTAGCCTAGAGAAGGGGATACACCGGTAAGAAAGATGATACGGAAAGTAGCGGAAGTACAAAGCCCCTTCCTGTACTACTGTTTCCAGGTAAGCGGTTCCGAGGACCAGGGGAAAGATAACGCCGAAGACTAGCCACAAGACCGGGGTTACATATTCAGGAGGATCGTGGCTTAAAACGAAGAACTGGAGCATCATAATCCAGAACACGGCTGCCAGGAAGAGAAGCAACAGCAAAAGCCAACCGGGCATTCGCTGCACCTCGCGAAAAAGCGTCCTTCCCTTATTTATCTCCCTCCGCTTCACTCTATCTACCAGATACCCAAACAAAAACCAGAGTCCTGCGATGCCCGGAGCCAGCGCCAGCCAGGCCCACCTGGCCGCCTGCGGAGTCTCGAAGGATGGCGGACGGCCGGGCTCTTTCATCTCTTTTCCGGGTCCTTCCACTCCTTCCTGTGCTCCTCCGGCCAGCAACAGATGGTAAAGCTTTTCCACACCCGGATGGGCCAGCACGTAATACCGGCCATCATACTGCAAGACCAGCATCTTTTGGGGGCACAGGTAACAGAACACCACCGCCTTTTGCCCGTTAGCCAGCTTGCACCAGCCAGTGGTAAGTCCCGGAGTGCCGTAACCGTTTGTTCGTAGCACCGGCCGCCAGGAACTTGAGCTATCCACCAGTGCCACCCTGGTGTTCTTTACCTCGAGTTCGGCCGCGCCCGCCCAGGCGGTGATCCGAAGCTTGCCGTTCGACAGCTGCCAGCCGGCACCCACCTGGCTTAACGGCATGAGAAACCACCACAGAGAAATAGAGAAGGTGATGAAGAGCAGAAATATCAGGCCCCACCGGTATTTCTCCCTATCGCGCAAGCTCCTCAGCGCCCATATAAAAGAAAGGAGCGATACCAGAGGCAGCCCGGGAAAGAGCAGAAGCATTACCGGATCTGGAGGCCAAAAGGAAGCCAGCAGCACTTGAAGGTAATCAAGCTGGTAAGACGCCACCCTGATCCCCCCGGTTGACCGGCTGATCGCCTTTCGCAAACATTATCTCTGCGACAGCTGGATGAAGGAAACCACCTCGCCCGTCACCTGCGGTTCGAACTTGTTGGCGTTGGGTCCCTTTCATTAAAAATACTTAAGATCATACTCAGAGAAGTTTTGGCAGAGTTTCTTCCTGGTAGAAATTTTCGGCACGAAAAGCTCGGTTCCTTTGTCCTACCGGAGCCTCCTGCTGTCACTTCCCCGGAAAAAGAAAAACCTGGCCTTTCATCCGGGTAAGCGCCATCCCGAAACCTGCCGAAGTCCAGGGACTCGATGGCTTCCCTTCCGAGCCATCCCGGCGGGTGTCTCCGCCCTCCGGCCCTGCTATTATGATAACAAGAGAAGGTTTTCTCCAAGGAGGTTTTTGGCCGGTAATGCAGGTGTGGCTGGAAATAGGGACGCTCAAGCTTAAAATCGCCCTCAACGATACTCTCACAGCCAGGAAGGTGTGGGAAGCCCTGCCCCTTGAAGCTGAGGTCAGCACCTGGGGCGACGAGATCTACTTCGCGACCCCTTTGGAGCTTCTCCAGGAGAAGCCGCAGGAAACGGTGGAGCTCGGGGAGGTGGCCTACTGGCCTCCGGGCCAGGCTTTGTGCGTCTTCTTCGGCCCTACCCCCATATCGGGCCCGGGAGAAATCAGACCCTACAGCCCCGTCACGGTGATAGGGAAAGTGGTAGAAGGGGAACTTGAAGCCCTGAAGGGAGTGCGCGACGGTGAAAAGGTGAGGCTTACCAGGGTTTGAAAAGCAAGAAGCTCAGCGCTCCGCTTCTACCAGGGCCATAAGCCCCTCCACCGCGGCGTCAAGCCTCGCTCGCTGGTTATCATCGAACTTGGCCAGCCAGCGCTGCGGTATGGCTCCGTACCCGTACATCACCCCGGCAAGGCCCCCGGTGACCGCCCCGGTGGTGTCGGCATCCCCGCCCAGATTGACCGCTTTTACCACGGCTTCCTCCAAGCTTTTCGAGTGGGCCGCGCACCACAGGGCGCAGGCCAGGGTGTCCACCGTGTAGCCGCTGGGCCTGAGCCGCTTTTCCGGCCAGTCAAACACTCCTGCCAGTTTCCCTGTCAGCAAAGAGGCCGCCCGGCCCACCTCGCCCGGCGGCGCCTCTTTTTTCATCTCGGCCAGCGCCCGGGCAAAGGCCGCCGGGAGCTCCTTCCCTTCCAGCAGGCCCTGCACTGTGCGGCAGTACAGGAAGCACGTGAGCCCCGCCTCCGGATCCCAGTGCGTCATGCGGGCTATCTCCATGCACCACATGTAAAGCTCGGCCGGGTCCGGGTAAGCGAAGGCCAGCGGAAGCGTCCGCATGAGCGCCCCGTTGCCAGCGGTGAGCTTCAGGTGCTGGTGTACCTCCCTGGCCGCCCGGTGCCAGTTGTCTATCTGGTAGCGATCTCTCAGAAAGGTGTAGACCAGAAAGGTCGAACGAACTATGTTCCCGATATCCGGAGGATCGGTGGCCCACCAACTAAGAAAAGCCTCTCCTATGTGCGGCACCGGATCGGCCGGGTCCTTGATTACCCCCTCGGCTACAGCCAGCATCATCTCCGTGTCGTCCGTCCACTCCCCGGCCTTAAGCCACCCGTCAACCATATCCTGAAGAATGCCGTGGCGCTCCTGGATCTCCGCCCGGGACATCCCCTCCACCGGAGCTCCCAACGCATCCCCCACCGCCAGCCCGTAAACTCCACCTCTTATCCTCTCGGCCAGCGATATCATGACTATCACCTCTCCTTGCTTCCCGGCTTCACATTCTGCTCCGGCTGCACCAGTACCTCGGAGAGAAACCCCGCTTATCCTTTTGGGCGGCAAGTTCGCCACCGCCGGTCTTAGCGGCGTCTCTCCGCTACTACCATATCCTTGTCTCCGCCCTGGCGCTGGACGGTGAGACGCCCGTTTTCTTCTATGGCCCAGGGAGTTATATTTCTTAGGCGAAAAGGGAAAAGAGCGGGTGACGCAACCAGCTGGTCCAGAGGGTACAGGGTAACCCCTCTGGCGATAAGGGTCGCTTCTACAAGCCAAGCGGCCAGCCTTTCGTCCTCGATCTCGCGCACCGGGCCACTCTGATAAACGCCTTTGCGAGGGGTATCTTGGAGAACGCCCCAATCAACAAAGCAGCGGATTACCCGCTGGGCAGCCCGAGTTACGGTCTCCCTTTCGCCCAGCTGCTCGCACAGCCGCCTTAGAACCTGCGCCCGCGCAACCGAACCCTGCAGAAGCAAAAGCCTACCTACGATCTCGGCTACGGCGGCAACAAAGGGATAAACTGCCATGGTCATACCCCAGTGCACGGCCAGGCGGAGCTCCGGAGACACAGCCTGGAGCAACTTCAGCCCGTCGTTTCGAAACTCCACCAGGGACTCGGGAGGTGATGACCAGATTTTTAGCAGAATGACAATGGCTTTTTCCCGGTTACCAATGGTAGGAAAGTCCCGTCCCACCGAAAGATGCTTTTTCAGGAGCTCTTCGAGCCGAGCCTTGATTTCCTTCCTCGAATGGCCTTCTATTACCAGCTGAGCAGTGTAATCGAGCCACTCGAGCCTTATCCGCTGGCTGAATCCCACCTGTGCTTTCACAAGGTTTTCCCCCTAACGCGCTCTACGTAGACAAAAGGAACAATTACCTCCTCCACCGAGATCCCCCCGTGGCAAACCACCTTCTCCCCCTTAGGGCAGAAGGCGGAGCGGCCAGCCGCCAGCAAGGGTAAAAAATTATCGGGAAGCCCGATGGATTCCCATTCCAAGGCCTCCGGGAATTGCTCCTTGGTCCGTTTTCTCAGACCTTTATCGGAATAGATCCGGGCCCGGTAGCCCCGGTAGTCAACTGTCGCTCCTTCTGCCGGACGTCCTATACCCTGCGCCTCGAGATTGCCGTGATCTGAAGTCAGAAAAACCTCAAATCCCTCTTCAACGAGAAACTCCAGCAGTTTGCCTAGATAGCTCATTTGTGCCCACTGGCGCACCTGGTTGTGCATTCCCGCCGTTCCGAGCTCTACCCCATGCATGATCTTATCCACCTTTTGTACCACCAAGCCCAAGACGAAGCTCCGCCGCTCAGGAATTTCTCCTACTTCTTTTTCTGGAGACTCGTCGCCAGCTACGTTCAGGTAGCCTATTTCGCTTTCTCTCAAGCCTTGGTCGGCCCAGAAACGAAGCCACAAAGAGCATTCCTTACCAGTGCTATCGAGGTAGCTCGCGAAAAATAAAGGTGGTTCTCCTGCAAATATAGCTTGGCGGGAAACCGAGGTCAACGTAGGAACCCAGGCGAAAACTGCGCTTTCGTGGAAGCGGAACTGAGGCCATCTATCTGCAAGGACTTCTTTTACGACCAGCCACTGGTCCATAGCAAGCCCGTCCACCACAATCAGGGCCAGTTTTTCAAATTTCTTCTTATCCCGTAGGTAGGCAAGATAGCGAGGAATATGGTGAACCATTGCGGGAGGAACGGCCGGCTGGTTGTAAAGAGCGCTGTAACGCTGCTGCATCCAGATTAAAAAGGCCTTGTCCACCTGCCGGCGGAGATTGCCGTACATTTCGTCTGCTTGCTTTGCTTTTTCTTCCAGATGCTCTCCGGGAGCTAGAGGAAGTTCGAAATATAAAACGGTAAGTTCTGCCCAACGCCGCGCAAATTCCAGCCATTCGTGGTAGCGGGCGTGGTCTTTAGGTATCGACTTTTCCGCTGCTGCGGCCAAGCCGAAGAACCGCTCCCATGGGTCTTTTTTGAGGCCGACAGACACCCACTGACCGGCCAGCCTGTTCGCCTGCGGGTGGGGCACGGGAGTTAGATATCCTTCAAGGAAAAGATTGTCCATGTAGGGCTTGACCTCTGGATGATCGAAGGGGAGCAACAAAGGCCCGTCAAAGCGCAGGTCATAGGTGGCCGACGGCTCGGCGGCAAAACTGTTCCCGTGAACCAGGCGGTCAAGAAAGATTTTCCACCTCTCTTGCAGGAAGGCAAAGAAAGCTTCTTGATCGGAAACTATCTGCTCCAGCGGCCACTCAGTAAATCCTCCCTTGCTTTGCAGGACTTGGATAAAACGTTCTTCCAAGATTTTGGGCAGGCGCCGCCTTTGATAGTGATGCCGGATGAGAACGTGAAGGAGCTCGTGAGGTTCCCTTATACGCTCCGGAAAAATTCCGAACACGTGATTTAAGACAAAGTCTTTGGTGGCGTTGTCCCCCAATCTGCTGTGGCAATGTCCTTGGCAGGCTTTGTAAAGGAGGTCAAAATCCGCTCGATCCAGTTCTACCAGTACCCGGTAGCTTAGCTGAGGGAAAATGTCAGCCAGGCTGAAGGAGACTCTTCGTCCGGTCTGCCAGAGGTCGTAAGGGAGGCAGTAAAGGTTTGAGGTCTGAACGATCACCACCAGCCCCAGAGATCTGTCTTGTTTCTGCAGCGGCTTGTACTTGGATTCATAAAAAAAGCGGAAGTGCACCGGATCGTCGTAGATAACAACCTCGTAGTTGCGCTCCCGGAGGGTGCGAAGAATTTCTTCTTCTACCAAAAGTCTATCCGGATCGGCAACCAGGATCAGTTCCCCTGCTCCCGGCTCAAATTCGCTTAGGATAAGGTCGCGCCAGCTCTTCATTTAGTCCAAGCCCCCTACCACCCTGACCACGAGGAGAGGCACCATTTCCGGCACCACATCGGCCTTTTTCTCAAGTTTCCTTAGCCACTCTTTCTCTTCTTCCTCCAGCTTGGCCAGGCGATGGCTGCGCACAGCGGGCAGGCCAAGTTGCATCACAGCTTGCCTCCTGGCGCTGAAAGTGTACATGCCTTTTTCTCTTTCGCGGTTTAAAAAGTCCTGGTGGGCCCTCAGGAGCTCCTCGTAAACTGCGTGCCCTTGCTTTTCGGCAATTTCCCGAAGGCGGTTGAACGCTTTAGCAGCTTCCGGACCTTTCAAGTACTCCTCGGGCTCCTGCGGTTCGCCGGAGAGCAACCGATCCCAGATACGTTGCGCTGCAGGTAGAAAAGTCCGCCCGTCGTCATGCAGGAAGAGGGGAATCACACGCTGCTTGCGCCAGGACTTATCGGCGGTGCAGACGGCTATTTTCCATAAAGACCAGAATCCCCGCACCTCTTCCGGCAGATCGGCCAGCCGCATGACGGGAATCGGTTGTCCTGGGAAGAAAGGCGAAAGCTGGGCCATGAGACGACTCACACGGGGATCTTTTAAGGCCAGGTAGGTCGCAGAAGGTGTAACTTCGGCCTCTTTAGCAGTAAATACCACGTTTTCCTGCTTTTCTCCGTCGGGCCAGACGAGGCTCCAGGTTCGCCCTTCCCGTTTGGCCTGGCCGTGCGCCTTCAAATAGGCTACGGTCATGGTTTCCGTCCAGTATTCGATGCGCGGGTCTATCAACTGCGAAATTCGGGCGGGGTCAAAGGCTTTTTCTCCTTCCAGAAGGGAGGCACTCTCCCGCATCACTTGGGCCTGTTCCCGGAGGGATTTCAGGAGGGAAGACACTCTGTCTTCCAATTTTTCAGGCTCCATTAAGGCATCCAGGTACAGCTTATCGAAAATCTTTTCGGCCTCGGCCGAATCGAGAACATCCGCCGTTTTGTCCACGCCAAACTCCTGCAGAATTACCGCCAGCTTCTCCTGCAGGACTTCCTGGACGCGGTGCTCCACCGTGCCCTCCAGAACGAAGTTTATCGCGCGGACTGTTTTCTTTTGCCCTATGCGGTCCACCCGGCCGATGCGCTGCTCGAGCCGCATGGGGTTCCAGGGAATATCGTAGTTTACAACTACATGGCAAAACTGGAGATTGACCCCCTCTCCTCCCGCGTCGGTCGAAATGAGGATCTGCGCCTCACGCGCAAAGGCTTCCTGCACCTTCTGCCGCTCTTCCAGATCCATGGAGCCGTTGAGGCAGACCACGGAAAAGCCTCGCTCTTGCAGGAAATCTCGCAGCATCTCCTGGGTGGGCACAAATTCGGTAAAAACCAGAATTTTGAGTTCGGGGTCGGCTTCTTCCTGCTGCAACCGGTAGATCAGCTCTAAAAGAGCCTCGGCTTTGGCATCGGGTCCGGCCGCTTCCGTGCGCCTGGCCGCCTCCAGAAGGGTTTTCACTTCCGCCCGCTCGTTCTTAAGGGCCTGAAGGCGCGAGGCCAGCAGCAAGTCCATCTGCTCTTCGCCGTCGAGCTCGGCCCACTCCTCCACAGAAGCTACCGGGAAAAGCGGGAACCCCTCCGGCGGAGCGCTTAAGATTTCTAGCCGCCGCTCTAATGCTGTGCGGATGGCTCTGGTGCTGGAGGTCACCAGGCGCTGCATCAAGATCATTAAGAAGCCCAGGTAATTTTTCTTTTCTTTTAGCGCTTGGTTGTAGCCCTGACGCACGTATTCCGTTACCGCTTCGTAGAGGAGGCGCTGCTCCCGGTGCCGCTCTCCCCAGGAGATGGGTAAAAGCCGGGTCTGCCTAGGCTTGAAAAGGGGTTTGCCTTCTAAATCTACGGCTTGGCGCTTTTCCGTCCGGATAACGTACTTGCGCACGCGTTCCCGGGTTACGCTTTCCCTATCTGGAAAGGCTTCCGGGTCTAAAAGGCTCAGGAGGCGGTGGAAGGAATCGGTCTTTCCCTGGTGGGGCGTGGCCGAGAGGAGCAGGAGGTAAGGGGCGGCTGCTGCCAGGCCCTGGCCCAGCTTGAAGCGGGCCACCTCGTCCGTGCTTCCTCCCAGGCGGTGGGCCTCGTCCACGATGATGAGATCCCAGCCGGCTGAGATGAGGTCTTCAAAGCGCTCGCGGTTATAGGCTGCCACCTGAGCCGCACCCCAGCCCCGCCGTTTCTCTAAAGGTTTTACGGAGTCCATGGGGACCACCGCCTGATCCACGTGCTTCCACGGGTTGCCGCCTGACAGGCGTCGTAAAGCCGAGAGGTCTTCCGGCAGCACCAGCTGGAAATCTTCGTTGAAATGCAGGCGCATCTCGCTCACCCACTGCCGTACCAGGCCCTTGGGGGCCACCACCAGCGTGCGGCGCACAAGCCCCCTGAGCTTGAGCTCCTGCATGATGAGCCCGGCCTCGATGGTTTTGCCCAGGCCTACCTCATCGGCCAGAAGGTAGCGAATTCGGTCGCTGGAAACGGCCCTGGACAAAGCGTAAATTTGGTGGGGCAGTGGAATTACCGAGGCCGAGAGGGGGGCCAGCAGAACCCCCTGGGCCAGCGCTTCTTCGATGCGGGCCGCGGCCGCCACGTAAGCCAAGTGGTGCGCTCCGAGGGAAGAGGTGTGCTCTTCCAGAGGCACAAGTTCCTCTGCCCGCACCCGCACGACGATACCCTCAACGGGCAGCCAGACGCGGCAGAAGGTCTGGCCCCAGAGCGTTTCCGTTTGGAGGATGCGGCAGGGCTCACCGCGACTTTTTAAGACAGCCCAGAAATTCCCATTAGGAACGTTTTCGCTCCTCATCACAGTCCATCTGGTTAAGTTCCAAATTCTCATAACTACCCAAGCCTTATTTTAAAGAATCAAACAGCCTTTTTAAGTCCTCGGGGATTTTTTCCACTGGGCAGTATCTAGCGATGGCTTCGGCTATTTCTTTTTTGCTACGACCTGATAACTTGACCAAGGCGTCACTGAACTTATAATTAGGATTTTGTTCTAGCTCGCGCCTAATCTCCTCAATTCTTTCTCTGACCCAATCATCTTTTATGTTATCGCCGTAAGCATTTTTTACTGACTCGTATATCACATCTACCTCAAAAGCATCTTCAAACTCTTTGTAGCCCACTGTAAATTGCTTTATTCCTCTATGACTTTTTAAATCTTCCAAAAGTTTCTTAGTCTCTCTTCTATATCTAAAATCACTATCTATCAAAACCACTAGCGGTATATCACTCATTAGTTCAGTTATAACACGGGCAAGATGGGCCACATTGTCGACTCCTTTCGCGTTTAAAAGCGTGATCAGTTCATTGTTCAGGGTACTAGCCGTATATTTCTTAAAAAGCATCGGAATAGCAATCTCTTCAGACTCTCCTTCAACAACCAAAATCTTCCTAGTAAAGAAGAGAGAGACATTTTCTATGCCTAAGGACTTAAGAATGTTTTTAACATCCTCTTCATCTCCGACCTGCTTAACATTTGTTACACCATTTTCGGGGTATAACAATCTTACACTTGATGGATTCACGTTATTCAAAATAAATGGAGAGTGAGTTATAACGATTACTTGATTTACTTGCGCAATTTGCTGTAACGTACTAATCAATTCATACTGGGCTTTTACATGAAGGTGCGTATCAGGTTCATCTAAGAGCAACAACTTAAACCTTTCACTGCTTTCTTTTTTCATTCTATGTCTAAGCAGAGCTAGAGTTGCTCGACGTTTAGTGCCGTCACCTTTCTTATCAAAAAGAATCTCCGTTCCCGTACTGTCTTTGAATTTCACACTTACCTGCACATCTTTTACTACATCACGAGGACAATATTCAATATTTATTGTGATTTCTTCAACATTGGGTAGGAATTCTCTAAGACTGGGTAGGACCTCTTTTTTTACTTCCTCTTGTCTTTGCTTTGCAATGCAGTCTAGATTTTCCTGAAATATATCAATAAGGGATTTTTGTTCTTCTCCTACTCTAACCTTGGCGTTCCACGTTCCTTGAAGGTCTTGCTTTAAGTAAATATCCTTGACAAATGCGCTTATATCCTCAAACTTTTTTCCGTCTAGGCGAATAACTTCTACCGGCATGTCAAACGACCCTTTTTCAATTTCCTCAGTCACATTGCGCTTAATTTTTTCCTCATTCCTCTGGAGGAGTGCCACAAAATCCTGCCTGATACCCTCCTGAGTCCTTCTGCGCGTAGGTTCTCCATACCGCATGAGCAATATCTTTATTGTTTCAACCGGAACTTCATCTATGCTCCCAGGTTCCTCCAGATACTTTTTTAGTTCACCCCAGCAAACTAATTCAGTAACAATAGAAATAACTCTTCCATCGCTTTCTTTTCTGAATTTTATACAGATTTTGCTAGACGGGAATTCCAGTTCACAAGATATCTCACTTTCACCAAAGCCAAAGTCGTTAGCGTCAGGTAATCCTTTCTCATCTATTATCTTCAGTATATCAAAAAGGGAAGATTTTCCACTATCGTTTTCCCCGACGATTATTGTCAAATCTGGCTCAAAGTTAATTTCAACATTCTTTAGACACCTGAAGTTAGAAACCTTCATTCTTTGCAAGGTCATCAAAGCCACCTCCTCAGGCGATTTGGGAAGCCCAATGTGGCCATGCGCTGTTACTCCCCCACCCTCGTGAGTGCCTGGTCGTACCACATGAGGAGTTTGGGGTCTTCCTGTAGGACGCTTTCCGGGATTTTGCGGGCGACTTCGATGATGGTCCGGTAGTCGCGCTCTTGCCAGGCTTTCTTGAAGCCGGCGCGCACAGCCTCCAGGCGGAAGACCTTGAGCTTGCGGCCGGTGAAGTTGCGGTACTCCTCGAACTCTTTGAGCAAAGCCTTTTCCCTGAGCTTTTCTAGGTCGGCCGCCTTGTTGGGGTCGGGCACGTACCAGCGGTCCTTGGCGGCAGCGATGAGCTCCGGGTCGTCAGTCTCAAGGCCCACGGCAGTCATGCGCCCCTCCGCTTCCAGTTTTCTGATCTTGTCCCGGTACTTCTCGGAGCACTTGAGCCAAGAAACGATCTGCTTCGGAATGGGGCCCCTGTCCTCGTAGCAGAGGAAGTTCTGGGCCAGAAGTTCTTTCAGCTCCAGGGGCTTTTCGTGCTTGTGCCAGCCGCTGGTCTGCTTGGTAAACTCCGGGTGGAGTTCCTGGAAGGTCTGGGGCTTTTTGGCCAGCTCGCGCCTGAGCCACTGGATGGCGCTGGCTTCATCTACAACAAAAAGCTCGAGTTGGGCCAGCTCTTTGGCTTTAAGGCGCCTTTTGTCGTACTCCACCACCTGTTCGGGCAGGAAGTACATGCCGTCGCGCTCCAGGAAGCGCTGCCCCAGTCCCTTGTAGAAGTCCGCCGCAGAAAGGGGCACCAGCACCCCCCGCTGGACGTGGAAGGCCACCATCCGGTCGTAGAGCATGTGGGCCGTTCGCTCCTGCAAAACCTCCAGGCGCCCGCCCTTCCCGGCCGGGATGGGCAGCTGCTTTAGGTGGGCGCGGACGAAGTCCCACGCCCCCTCTTCCGTGCCGGCTTTGAGCTTAAAACGCTCCTCCAACCCACCGTTTGGCTTGTATGCAGAAATAACTAGGTCCACCTTGACCGCGCCGCTTGAGGTTACTTGCTTAAAGGTCCCCTGCTTCTTATCCAGGGTGCGGACGTCAGCTATGACGAACCCGGCTTCCTGGATGGCCTCCTGGATGGCGTTCCAGACGCTGTTCTTGGAGTTGTGGAAGACCACCGTCATCCAGCGCCCGGGCTTCAAAACCCGGTAATACTCCTTGAAACAGCGGGTCATGATCTCCTGGTACTCCCGAAGTCCCTTCCCCTGCGCCTGGTTCTCCACCGCCTCCTCTTTGTTGTTGGTGAAAACTTTCAGCCAGGCCTCCCAGAGGAAGTTGAGTTCGGAGTACATCAGGTTGCCGCCGAAGGGGGGGTCGGTAAAGATGTAGTCAACATCCTGCCCGAGAAATAGCAAATACGATGAAGAGTTAGTAAAACAATAGAAACTTTGTGAACCATTATGCCACCGCTTTTGGGTTAAAGTTTTTAGCCTGTTTATGTATGAGAATATAGGAGATTTCTCAACATATATAGAAGGTACATAGAGTGTTCCTTTAACGCCTCCTGACATAGGACCGCCGCCACCTATAAAAAACTTCTTTATATCAACTGCTGTTAATTTGCTTGTATCGCGATTTTGTCCAGATAACCATAACCAGCCATTTAATCGATTTGGAAATCTAAAGTATAGTCCTCCCAACACCCACAAGTTTCTCTTCGTGTAAAAATGGTGCACGTGGGTGATGCCGTGAGACACTTTCGGCTGCTCGGTATTATACCCCTCCGGCATCCGATCGGTCGGGTACCAGTAGGGGATATCAAGGCTCTCGATCTTCTCGATGAGCGCCAGGTCAAAGGCATCCGGCGTCTTCTCAAAGCGCTTCTTGCCCACGCTGTAGTTGATGAGCACCGGCACCTGCTTGGCCTGGCGGACAGTCTCGCCTATGGCCTTGTCGAACTTCGTCACCCAGGCCCGCTCCATGCTGCGCTTGGTAAGGCGGGCGCCGCAGTGGGGGCAGGGAAACTCGTCGCGTACCTTCCCCGCTTCCTTATCCACCGCTGCCTCCCAGAAAACCACTTCTCCGGCGCAGGAAGGGCAGATGAAGACGTCTGACCAAACCACGTAGTTGATCCGGCCCCAGGGAAGGTCCGGGCTCCCCTTCTTGCGCTGGGGGAGTTCATCGAGTTCCTTAAGCGCCCTCTGCATCTGCTCTTCCATGGGGTTATGCAGGGTCAAGTACATCCAGCCGCACTCGGCCTCCACCTCTTCCAAAATGCGCCGCGCCTCGCGCGCAAAAGCTTCCACATCCACCGGGGTGTTGTAGTTGTAAGCGATGAAAGTGGCCGCCGGAGACAAATCGTTCAAGATAGCCCTCCGCGCTCCCAGCTTGGAAAAGGGCTTCCAGACCGTTTGGCCGTTCTCCTCCTCAGGTTTTAAGATGGTGCCGTCCGCTTCTACCCGGTAGCCCAGGGCCTCCACCGCGTTTCTGTCTCCACATAATTGGGCCGCTACTCCAGTCATGCCCGTGCCGCAAAAGCCGTCAAAAACCAGGTCCCCCGGCTCGGTGTAGTGCAGGATGTAGCGCATGATGGCCTTGTGCGGCACTTTGGTGTGGTAGGAGTGGGCATTGTAGATGGGATCGTTTTTCCCCTCGCTCACGTCGGCAGCAAAGGGCTCGCGGCGGTAGTTATCGGTTTCTGGATCGTAGGGCTTGCCGTAGTGCCGGATGAAATCCTCTACGAAGGGATTGGGGCAGGCAGTGTAATAAGGTGGATCGGAAAGACGCAAGATATCTTCCATCTTCCCGTGCGGGAAGCCCACTTCATCCTTCCAGAGCTGCAAAAGATCTTTGTGCGGCTCGCGCCGGGCCGCCCTGGCCATCCGCCTGGCCAGCTCCAAAAGTCGTTCCTCATCCCCCATCGGCCACTTCTCAATTGACTTCAAGCGTGCCACCGCTTCTTCCACGCCGGTGAAAGGCACTCCGCCAAGCTTAGCCTCCAGCTCTTCTAGAGATTCGCGCAGCTTGCCCAGGAAATAGGCCCGACGCGCCTCCTCAGATTCAAAGGTCAGCCCCAAACATTCCACTGGGCCCTGCTTCAAAGACTGCTTTTCCGGCGCAAAAAGTTCCAGGTCCAATTCCGCCACCTCGCTTCCCTTACTCCAGCACAATTCTTACCGTGTCCGGGTCCATGCCTTTCGTTCGCTCATTCAGGAAATCTTCGAAGCGCTTCTTTATTTCCTTCAAGGTGGCAGGTTGCCCATCGTGAGCCAAAGCCCTCTTTAGCTCGTCGGCTCCGATCGTTACCTTGTTGAGCCCCTTGAGCAGTTCGCGGACGGCCTGGATAAAGTCGTTTTCGAGTTCCGAGGGCAGCTTTTGCGTCTGTAAAAACTCCTCCACCTTAACTCTGACTTCCGGCTTCAAAAGCTCCAGGTTCTGCCGCACCGTCGGGTCGGCCAGGTTGTCGACAAGGGTCGCGGTCCAGCTTTCCAAAAGCCGATCCATCTCCTCGTCTAGAGACTGGAGAATCGTGGCTGCGGAGGCGTCTGCGCTTTCCTCCCTGGGCTTAAAGCCGCAGTGGGGGCACCAGGGCCTTTCTTCCAGCTCCTGTGTGGTCAGGTTGGGGCAGCTTTTGAGCTCTGCCAGCCGGTTCTGAAGGTCGGTCAGTTGGCCGGTAGGCAAAATATTTATGGTGGCCAGTTTCCTCAGCGCCTCCAGGCGCTTGTCCTTCAGGAACTCCGACTTGCGCCTGTCTTCAGCCGCGCCCAGCCTGGCCTTTGCATGGAGGGCCACGTAACTTTCGATGTAGCTCCTTTTTAGAGCCGCGAGTTCTCTTTCTATCTCCACCCTGGCGGCAGATGAGAAGTCGCTTACCCGAACCAGCAGGTCTTCCTTAACCTTTTTTGCCTCCTCTATCCAGGGGTGATGCTCCGGAAGAACTTTTTCGGCCTCGGAAAGATACCTCACTTTGGCGTCCATATCCTGAATCAGATCCAGCAGATTTTCTACCTGCTTCAGGGCTTCCAGTCCTTCCCTTTGAGCTTCTATCGCCGGCACATCGTACCGGAGGTTTTTGAGCATACCGGCCGAGGAGTAAACCCGGAGCGACTCCAGGAAGCCCTTGAGTTCGGCCAACTTGGCAGCGTAATTTTCCTTCCGATCTTTGGGAAGGAGCTCCTGGCCCCAGAGAAAAGTCCCGCTTCTAAGACGCTCTTGCGCCCGCGCCACCCGCTCAAGAAGTTGCTCCACGGCCGCCTGCAACCCCTGAACGGGTTCGCTATCCCCCTGGGTTACCTGCCGGGCCAGGCCGGTGGGGAGTCCAAAAAACTCGAAGAGGGCCTGCAGAGCCGGCAGGTTCCACTCCTTGGGCCGCTCCAGGTGCCGGAAGTTGACGAGTTCCTTGATGGGCGTTTCCACCAGTTCCCCGAAAGAACCGGCGTCAAATTTTCTGTTGCCCGGCAGGGCCAGTACGGCGTCGCCCGTGTACACCAGGGCGGCCAGAAGCACCACCACCAGCTCCGGTTCCAGGCGGTATTGGTCCGGAGCCATGTACTCAACACCGTACACGTCCTGAATCAATTCATCCCGGTTGAGCACCCGCCCCGGCTCTTTGGCCTGTAAAAGCTCGAGGATGTATCTGGCATACCTGGAGTTGCGGGGATGCAGCCGGCCGTCTTCTATAAGCTCCAGAGCTTCCAGGACCGCTCTTCCCAGCTTGGGCTGAACGGCCCCCTTCATCCAGCGCAGGGCATCCTGCGCTGCCTGGCCGAGATTCTGGCTCGTTATGAGCACGGAGAATTCGGGGTACTCAGGCGCCAAGTTTTCGAAATGAGCGGCTAAGCAGGTGGACGCCACCAGGTTGACGAGGTCCCTAACGTCAACTTCCCGGCTGGCGCGCAAAAGCCCCTTCTTGATCCATTCCTGCAATGGCTTGGTTCGGCCCTGATAGGTGACGTCAAAAGCGGTCAGGGCGTTCTCTCGCAGCCACTTTACCAGTTCCTGGAGATACTTATTGGCCTTTTCTTCGTAGATGTTTTTATCTTTACCCGAGGACACCTGAGCCAGATCAAAAGCCCCGGCATAGCGCTTAAGGTTGGTCTCGAAAAGTTCGTCTCGCCGCGAAAGGCGGAAGAAAACGTCCCGGGGCTCCTTCTCGTCTTTGAAAGGAGGGAGCTCGTAGATCGGTAAGAAAAAGAGGTAAAAATCACGGGGCGGCTGCGCCGTGGAGCGCTGGTTGGGGGTGCCGAAAAACATGTAGCCTATGCGAGGAGCCTTGCGCTCTTTCCACTCGATTTCGTATTCCCAGGCCAGGTGCGTGTCGGGGTAGTAGCTGTCGGAGCAATCGAGAACCCGGGCCAGGGCCTTAAAGTAAGCGTGATCGAGCCGCTGGTTGTCCAGGCTTTCGGCCCGCCTGTAGATTTGGGCGTCGTAATCCACAGTCTTCTTGATGTCGAGGTAGAACTGGCCGCTGGGACGGCCCTTGGCGTCTTGCTCGGTGGCCGAGATGAATTGTCCGTTTACCGTCTGCACGATAAGTCGGAGGGCGGTTTCCACCTCGCCCCGCAGGTCGTCGGCCGGATCACCTCCCAGCTCGGCCACCAAGGGATCAAAAAGGCATAAAGTGTCTCGCAGAGCTTCTGCCGTGAGACCTACAGGCTTCTCGATATCCCCAATGGTCAAGCGGTGCAGGCTCAAACCCCATATGATGCGCCGGGCCAGGTCTTTGTTTTTGCCTTTTGGATAACCGGTCTCCACCAGTTCTTCCAACTTGGTGCTTACTTCTATAACTTCGCGAACCTCGGGAATGGTGCGGAAGGAGCGGTCTTCCTTGAGCACCTTCCAGTAGTGGTCGTAAGAGAGAATGCCGGGGGCATCGGGAGGGACTTCCTGATCCAGCATCCCCTTTATGGCCTGAGAGATGGTCTTCAGAATGGCCCGTTTCTCCACATACCTTACGCGTTCGAACATCTCGATGTAGTCGGGATGGATGGGGAAAAGAGAAACAAACTCATCCAGCCGCTCGTTCATGTTCCCGTAAAAGCGGGTAAATTTCTGCAGGTGCTCTCTGATTTTTAGCTGCTGCTCCGCCGTTTTCTTAAGCAGGCGCTCCGCCACCACGAATTTGATGTCGCGCCGGGCAATGAAAACCTGCTCAAACCGGTCTTTTACTTTTAGGAGAGTATTGGCTACAGGAGCAAAGCGCGGATTGTCGAAGAGCGCTTCCTGCAGACCCGCTATGAACCGGAACCTCAGGTTCTTGCAAATTTCTCCGATTTCTCGGAGAAAAATCAAATCCAGCATCAATTCCTGATCTTTGCGGCTTCCCAGATAGTCCAAGAGTTCGTCTACCACCAGCAAAAGACCATGATCCGGATAACGCTCGTGAAAGGCCGCCATCATTTCTTCAAAGGCGGGTTTGTGGCTGGGAATTTTATCGCGGGGAGGGAACTTGAAGCTTACGCCCATCTGCGCCAGGCCTTCTTCCAGCACGGCGCAGATGAACTCGCGAAAATCCATAGTGGTGGAGCCCAGCTCCGTGCGGATCACTTTAAACTTCCCGGCGATGGGCTGAGCCGCCTCGGCAACTTCCGGAGACTTCAACCTGCCAACCAGGTCTTTATGCTCGGCAATGGCCGAAAGAACCGACATCAGGTGGGATTTGCCGGTGCCATAGTTTCCCACTACCAGGAGGCCTTTGTTGTCGGCGGGCCTTTCAAATTGGAGGTTGGGGAAGACGATCTCCGTCAGCCTTTCTTTCATGTCTTCTGAGATGACATAGGTGGCCACCAGGCGTTCGGCCTGAGAGTAATCGTCGGCGCTTCGCAGCTCGATGATCGTCTCCAGCGGCTCAAATTGTATAAGATCACCGTACTTCATGATTCGACCCCTTCCCTTTGCTCCCCCTCAGTTTCGATAAAGATGACGCTTTCTCCTTCCAGCGGGTAAGCGCGATACTCGGGGTGCCCCGGCTCGGCATATAAAAGCCGCCCTTCTTTAATGGAGCCGTCCCAGGCTGCAACCAGCGTCCGCCGGCGGGAAAGCTGCTTGAGCAACCGCAGGGGGTCAAGCCTAAGTGAAGGCTCGAAAAGCAGACTCAGGTTATCCAACAAAACGCAGGAACTTTCTGCCTGGCTTACGATATCTTCCATAAGACGCTGGGCATGTAGACAACGCTGCACTTGGGTAAATTCGAGAAGGGCTCGGCTCAGTTCTAGGCTGACGTCGATGTAAGGATAGTTTCGCTGCTCGGCGATTTCCTTAAGGGCGGTGGTCTTACCCGCGCCAAAAGGACCAACCACCAGCACTAGCTGATGGTAGGAAGAGCCTACATGGTCGATCGCATCTATTATCTGCTTTAAGAGGCAATCCATCCCTTTCCTCCGATCAGTTAATTACGAGATTCGCCAATCAAAAGGTTTTCCTTTCTGGCAAACTCGGCTTGACCCGGTTTATTAGATAAATCCAAAGTCTATTTTAAATCGACCTTGGGGGTCTCGACCCCTGAGTCCACGTACCGCTTAACACGCCGCCATGGAGCAGCGCTCATCAAACCACCCCCTTAAAATTGCCGCAGGTAGCTGTGTGTCTCTCTGGATGCCGACTCTGTCTGCATAGGGGATGAAAGAAACTATCTTGTCCAGCTGTGTTTATTGGAGAAAATCCCCTCCGACCTCCCGCAGTAAATGCACAGGCCCATCAACTCTACCCCCCACGAACTTTCCGCAATCGCAGTTGTCCGATCACGGAAAGCCCGGCGGGCCGACCTTGCATTTCTTCCTTCCCAGAAGCCGGTCCTGCTTTTTCTATCGATTTCGTCACCGAGGAAAAATTTCCTGCCCAAAGAAAAGCTACTGTAAATCGAGAGTGTATCTACAGGCGGGGAAGCGGTCGCAGCCTAAGAAAGGGCTGCTCGTGCGGTAGCACAGTTTCCCTTCGCCGCAGCGGGGGCACTGGAGGCCGAGCTCGGCTATTAACTCCTCTGCCAGTCGCCGGAGGCTCACCGTTTTCCGGCACTCGGAGCAGCTAAAGAGAAGTCCATCGCGGCCGCCGCGAAGCCTCCAAAGGAGGTCCACCGACTGGAGCTCTTTGCCGAAGTAGGAGATGAGCTTGCCTTTGGTGCGGGTAACGGCTACGTTGTGGGAGGCGAACTCTTGCCGGGATTGCTAGCTGCGGGCTCGGCTTCAGGCTTGGCTTCCTTTTCTTCCTTGGGCCTAGGTGTCCGCAGGTACCTTGCGCCGGTCCAGATGAGGACGGCGGCGAATACGGCCCGCAGAGCTCCTTCGCTCAAGAGATGCGCAGAGAAGCCTCCCAGGTAAGAACCGGCTATGATTCCCAGGATTAGCCCCGGCAGGATTTGGGCGTTGACGTTTCCCAGGCGCCAGTGGGTGTAAGCGCCCACTGCCCCTGCCGGCACCATGGCCAGAAGGGAGCTCCCCTGGGCAGTGTGTTGGGAAAAGCCGGTAAGCAAAACCATGGCGGGCACCATGAGGGAGCCTCCTCCCACACCCATCATGCCGGAAAGGAAGCCAGTGAAAAGACCAACAAAGAGGAGAATTAAAGCCTCCGGCCATTCTCCTATCCGATGGGAAGCGTGAAAGATATAGGGTTTGAGCAAGAGAAGCAAAGAGACAGCAATGAGGAAAGCGCCGAAGGAGCGCCTTAATTTCCATTCGGGCAAAGCGTGAGCGAAGCGGGCACCGAAGCGGGCGGTGAAAATAGCGGTGGAAGCCAGCAAAACGGCGGCCAGAACGTCTACTGAGCCCTCCCGGGCGTAAGAAAAGGCTCCGGCCAGGCCGGTGAACACCAGGGCCACTAGGCTGGTACCGTGGGCTTTGTGCTGGCTGAATCTCAGCACACCCACCATGAGGGGAATCATGACGACCCCGCCACCCAGTCCCACCAGGCCCCCGAAATAACCTGCGGCCAGGCCTATAAGTAGCCCGGCCAAGATATTGGTCTTCGGACCGTTCTCTTTCCGGTCTTTCAAGCTCCAGTTCCCTCCTGCTCAAGCGGTGGCAAGCGAAATTTTTCTTCCATTATAGCAAAACTTGGAGGTAGGCAAAAACTTTAAAGGGTGCGCGTGCGCGTCAAGAGTTAGTAGGTGGTTCGGGAGAAAACTTCTCTTCATGGAAACCTCGCCGCCAGGATAGTCCCGGTACCTGCGCCATTAAGGGATCAAACTACTGAGGCTAGGCCGGCTTAGTTCC
>NZ_QSLN01000016.1 GCF_003368535.1 Ammonifex thiophilus | reverse complement strand
GAGACCTCACCCTCCTGAGTGGTTGGATTGTCAACTACTCGTCCCTGGCAAAAGGACGGTGAGGTCTCTTCTTCTTTTTCTCCTCCCTCGGCTCCTGCAAGAACTCCTACGGTAACTTTACACTAACCTGGCTCCAGCGCGTCAGGAGTTGGCAGGGAGGAGCGGCACTAGCTTGGCCTTGCCCCAGACTCCTAGGTGCTTCCCGAGGATGACCACCGCTCCCAGAACTCCAGGGATCTTCTGGATGAAGGAAAGGGCTTCTTCTATGTCTTCAGGCGTCCTAACCCGGTTGCCCAAGGCGGTGGCAGCAGCATCGGCCAGGGCCGCATTGGCAGCCAGCACCACCGCCGCATCGGCTTTCCCAAAGCTTAGCGAATGCCCCACCGTACCCGATGAGGTGCAGATTCCCAGAGGGGTGAGATCGGCTGGGATAGCCAGCGCCACCCGGGAGGAGAGGGGGGAATTGCCGGCGTAGATGCCTACTATCCTCTGGCGCGAACTTTTGAGGTAAATGTCCCCGCCGTTTTCCACCACCACCTCACGGGAGAAACGGCCAAGATACTTACCCACCAGATCGGCAAAAGCCCCGGCCACCGCCGCCATCGGCCCTACCCCGGCAAGTTCCGCCGCCCCCGCCATGGCCCAAGCTAGCGGCGGAGCTCCGGGAAGCGGCTTATGAGGCACGAGCGCAGCGGCGAAAGCGGGATCGCGCCTCAGGTAGTCCTCCAGTAGCTGCCGCTGCTCCCGCACCAGCTTCTCCACTTTCCAGACCAAAGAGGAAGAGAAGCGCTCGCGCCGGACTCCCAGTAAAAGGTCGGTCTCCTTGACCTTTACCTCGAAAAAGGTGAGATCCTCTTGTCTTAACCAAGCCCGATAAATCCGGCGCCTTTCCGGCACCCTAGAAGCGCACCTCCATGGCCTTCATAGGACAGGCGCGGACGCAAAGCTGGCAGACCACACAAGCCTCGCCGTCAAAGCGCACCAGCATGGAAGGGCGCTCAAAGTAAAGCGCCCCCGTAGGGCAAATGGCTGTGCAGGCCCCGCAATGAGTACAGCGCTCCTCGTTCCGGATGATCTCTTCCGTCAGAGGCTGTACCGCCACCCCCTGGCGGCGCAGATAATCGAGCCCATCCTCCACCTTTTCGCCGGTGACCTCCAGTACCATCATCCCTTCCTTGTGAGGGTTGATGTTGGCCTTAAGGATGTTGATCATCAGATCGTAGTCCTTCACCAACCGGTAAATTATCGGCTTGTCCGCTATAGCGGCAGGAAAGCGCAGCACCACCTTGCTAGGGGGCATTATCCCCTACCCCCCTTCACGCCTCTTATATCCAAAGTTTTGGGAACTATTCCGGCTTCCGGCCCCGGCAGCGGAGCTACCGGCTCCGTCAGCAAGAACTTTCCTTCCTGTATCCACTCTTTCAAGATTTGACAAATTTCCCGCGCCCGCGCATAGCTCGATAAGGACGCGGTAGGAACTTCCTTGCCGTTAATGGTTATCTTGCCTGAGCGCAGCTCGGCGTAGCTCACCCAACCCAGATTCTCCGAGCGCCTTTGGGGGTAGGCCTCAGCGTAGTCCACAATGGGCGCGTAGAGCTCCCGGTCGGGACGGGAAGCATAGTAGCAGACCTCTTCGTCCAGAATAGGGATAGCCACCCCTATCCCTACCGATAGGGAAACCCCGTAGCCCAGCATACTTGTACCCCTCAACCAGCGAGGGCTCATCTGTTTGAGGTCGCCCATTACCGCCAGCGTGCCTCCGGAGGGTATGCGCACTGCTCCGGGAGGAAGATCGGGGATGGAGGGGAAGTGCTGGGTACCGTGGTTCACCACGTAACCTATCCCGCCTCCCAGGAATATTCTGGTGCCTATGCCTATGGTGCGGAAGAAGGGATCCTTGAGCAGGGGGCTTAATTGCCCGGAAGTAGCGTAGTGGGCGTTGCCCAGCCGCGGCTTCAGAACCCCCATGTAAGTGTAAAGGGTGCGGTCGCCCGTGTTGACCGCGCAGGCGTAGTTTTGGTAAGCGTTGCGTGGGTTAAAGAGGAAAGCTTCGTTGATGTCGTCCAGGGTAATAACCGTCTCTATCTCCCGGCGGGGATAGCAGTCCGTGCCGTAACCCACAGCCTTTAGCTTAACCGGGCGACGCGCTACCAGGTCTTCGATCACATGTCCACCACCGTAGCGAAATTCACCCGGCGGATCGGTGTTAAGCGGGTCCCCTTCCCGCACCGCCGTGGCTCCTAAAAAGGCGTCCACTGCGGCCAAACCGGCATAGGCAGGAACATCGTTGAGCCAGACCCGGAAAAACTTGATCCGGGGGACGCTGTGACCGAAATTGAAAAAGGCTCCGGAAGAACACATGGGAGAGAAAGTACCCGTGGTGACCACGTCTACTTCCTGAGCCGCCTGCTTTACCCCTTTTTCTTCCACTAGTGACACCAGTTCCTCGGCGGTTACCACCACTACTTTGCCAGCTTTAATCTTTGCGTTGATCTCAGCGAAGGTTCGATGTACCCCCATATCTTCCCGTCCCTCCCCGCGTTCAAAACAAATTTAAAGGCCTCCCCCAGTAGGCAAGAGGCCGTGAACCACGGCGCTCTTATCCACCAGGCGAGAATGCCTTTCCGGCTCTTCTCCCTGCAGGGGTTGGCACCTGGCCTGCCCTTAAAAGGCAGGCTGGTTGCCGGGCTTCATCGGGCCTGTTCCCTCCGCCACTCTCGATAAGAGCCCGCCTCAAGTACCTTTATACCGAATTATGCCTTCCTAGTATAGCAAGCTTCCCCGCAAAAAGTCAATTACCTATCAAGGCTTCGCCTATTTCGCGGAAGAGGGGAGCAGCATCTTCCCCGCCTCCCCGTCCCCCTTCCTCCATGACAACCACCACATAGCGCGGAGACTCCAAAGGGAAGAAGCCGGCAAACCAGGAGCAGCGCTTCTCCCCGACAAGTTCGGCCGTACCCGTCTTCCCCCCACTGCCGACTCGAGGAATATAACCTAGACGCGCCGTGCCTTCCCGCACGGCCAGAGCCATCATTTCGCGTACCTCCCGCGCCACCGCGGGGGAGAAAACCCTTTTCCCCTTGTCCGGGGGAAGCTCCGTCAGCTTTCCCCGCTGGCGTATCCCCTTCACTAGCCGGGGGCGAACGTAGACCCCATCGTTAAGCAAAGTGTTCAGCACCGCCGCCACTTGAACAGGGGTGAGGAGTAGGGGGCCCTGGCCTACACTCAGATTGGCTAAGCTATAGGGCTCCATAAGGTTCTTGAGGTTCTGCCGGGGATCGGCGGGCAGGGGATAACCTATTACTGATCGCTCGTGCAAACAGAGCTCCCAGCAATACCGGATAAGCTTTTCTTGTCCCAGCCTCAGTCCCACCTGAGCAAAGACCGGGTTGCAAGACTGGGCAAAGGCCTGACGGAAGGTGAGGTAGCCATGCCCCTCTTTCTTCCAGCAAGGAAGTAGCGGGCCTTCCGCTCCCCGGCAGCAGAAGGTCTCTTCCGGCCGTACCACGCCCTCTTCTAGTGCGGCCGCCGCTACCACCATCTTGAAGACCGAGCCAGGGGGATAAGGGGCAAAAGCGCGGTCGAAGAAGGACACGTCCGGTTCCTGCTTCTCGGGGTGGGCCGGGTCGAAAGCAGGACGGCTGGCCACTGCCAGCAAATCTCCTTTCCCCACTTCTAGTACTACCACCGCTCCTCGAAAGCGATGTTTATCCATAACCTCCTCCACTTTGCGCTGCAGTTCGCCGTCTAAGGTGAGTTCCACTTCTCCCCGCTCCGGATCGGCAACGGCGAAAAGCTTGACTCCGGCTCCGTTTAACAGCTTCCCTTGCGCATCGCGGTATACCCCGGCGGCCAAGGAAGGGAAGCCCCCCTGCAAGACGGCATCGTAAAAGTATTCGCACCCTTGCTTGCCCACCCATTCTCCTCGACTGCGCCGCTTTTCTTCCGGGGAGGAAACCTTTCCCACGTAACCCACTATGTGCGCCGCCAATGGAGGAGAGTTGTAACGGATCAGGTAGGGCAGGACGAAAAGGCCCGGCAGGTTAAGGTTTTTAACCGCTTCTTCTTGCTCCGGAGTAAGAGAATAAGGGAGAACGCCGGCTTCCTTCTCCAGCTCCCTCTCCAGTTCTTTCACCGGCTTTCCTAAAAGGGCGCTGAGCTGCCGGGCCACCTCTTGCCGATCGGGCAGGAGAGGGGCAAAAAACACAATCCGCTTTTCCTCCCTTCCCCCGGCCAGCACCCGGCCGCAACGGTCGACAATTTTTCCTCTGGGATACTCTTCCAGGGAAACGGTGAAGGTCTGCTGGCTGAAGGCCGCCCAGGCATAGCGGGCATGCTGTCGCAGCTGCAGAGTTGCTAGGCGCACCGTCAGGCAGGAAAAGCCTAAAAAGCTTATCAGGAGAAGCCAAGCGATCCTTCGCCGGTGCTTCATACCAATATTCTGGCCGGCGGAGGGAGCGCTTATCCCCGGTAGCGGCGAATGTTCTCCTCATGCTCATCCAAGGTACGGGCGAAAGCATGGTGGCCGTCGGGCTTGGCCACGTAGTAAAGGTAGTCGGTGAACTCGGGATGCAAAGCGGCATTCAAAGAAGCACGCCCCGGTGAGGCTATAGGCCCAGGGGGTAAACCCTTTACGTGATAGGTGTTATAGGGGGAATTCACCTCTAAATCGGCGTAGGTTAAGGGGCTTTTCCATTTGTCCAGGACGTAGGCCACGGTGGCGTCCACCTGCAGGGGCATGTCCAAGCGCAAGCGGTGGTAAAGTACCCCGGCTATAAGCGGCCGCTCCTCGTCGTACCTGGCTTCCTGCTCCACCAAAGAAGCTAGAGTGACCAGTTGATGCAAGGAAAGCCCCTGTTCCCGCGCCCCCTCCTCCAGCTGCATTTCTTCAGCCACCTGAGCGAAGCGGCGCAGCATGAGGTCGATGATGTCCTGAATCGGGGTGCCCGCCGGAACTTCGTAGGTGTCGGGGAAAAGGTACCCTTCCAAACGCCGCCTTCCCGGCGGCGCCTCGCCCAGGAAAGCGTAAGAAAAGGGGTAACTTTCCACCACCCGCCAGAATTCGCCTGCTGAAGCTATCCCCTTGGCCTCCAGAAGTTCGGCCAGTTCCTTCAAGGTGAAGCCCTCGGGGACGGTTATCCGCCACAGAACTGGCCCTTTGGTTAACTCGGCCGTTACTTGCGCAAGGCCGAGCCGTCCCCAAAAAACATACTCTCCCGGCAGAATCTTCTTATCTATTCCCTTGAGGCGGGTGTAAAGGCGAAAGAGGGAAGGGTTGCGTATAACGTGGTGGCGGTAGAGCTCCTCCGCCACCCAGTGAGTAGAAGCCCGGGGAGGGATGTAAAGGGAGACTCCTTCCGGCGGCAGAGATACCGGCCTTAACTCCAGCCAAAGCCAAGTCCCCAACCCGCCTAACAGGAGGAGGGCAACTTTCGCCCAAAGAAGCCTACCTCTGAGAAGAGGCGGGAACTTCGGCACTTGCAGCGGGATTCTCATCAGACACCTTACCTTCTGGGCGTTCGGGTACCACCAGGCGGGGAACCGCCTTGGTACCCACGACCACGATCTCATCTACCGGTTTGTAGTGGCTGGAGGGAAGGGCTTCCCGTCGCGCTTTACCCCCTTCCCAGATTATCCTTTCGGCACTCACTCGGTAACCCTTCTGCCCCTTCTGCTTCACGATCTCTTTCCCTTTCTCCAGATCGGGGTCCTCTTCGCGGACGACCTTAAAGGGAATCTCCTCGGTAACCCAGGTCCTTATCTCCACTTGGCGCTTGAAACGGCCATTGCCGTAGATCTTTACGGTGAGGAAGTCAGGTCCCACTATGGTGCGCAGGTAAAGGTATTTGTCGGTGTTGTTCTGAAACTTAAAGTCGAAGCCGCCGTAGGACACCGTGGCGTCGCGGCCTAAGGGTACATAGTTTACAGGCAGCGAGTGAGCGTAACGCTCCACCACCTTAAGCCCGGCTAGCAGGACGGCGTTATAAAGGGTAGTGGACACCTGGCAGATCCCTCCACCCACGGTGTCCACGAACCTGTCCTCGATGATGGTTGGGGCTTCTTTATAGCCAGCCTTGGCTGAGCGGGGGCCGACCACCTGGTTGAAGGAAACCACCTCCCCCGGCGCCACCAGAAGGCCGTTAAAGGCCGTGGCCGCTATAGAGATGTTATAGACCCGGTTGGCGTTGGAAGGGTCGAACTTGGTGGTAAACTGGGCCAGGAGGCATTCAAGCCCCATATTTTTCACGTCTTCCGTGGTGTGCTCCGGGGGAATGGGCTTCAGAGGAAGCTTGATGACCGGTTCTCGGCCCTCGTTGAGAATGGCCGATAGCTGAGGGTAGGCTGCTTCTACATCTGCGCACCTGCCTTCGCGGCTGGGGATGATGACGATGGTGTCGTTGGGTAGCACGCGGAAAGCGGCATTCTGGGGAGGAACGGTCAGCTCTTTGGTCAGGTCTTGCAGGGTAGCGACCAAGCGCTGACGATCCACCGAGAACTGGAGAGGCAGGTGCAGGCCCTTCCTCTCCACATGCCACCGCTCCCAGAGGCGCTGTCCCAACCAGCCCCGGTGTCCCACAGCCAGCGCCTCCTCCAGAACCGAGCGATCGAGCTTTACCCCCAGCTCCGCCAGGGGAACGAGCCAATCGCGCGAAGCGCATTCTACCCTTACGGTCCGAGCCAGTAAGTCCTTTTCCAGACAGTTAAGCCAGGCCGCCGCCTCACCCGCCGTCTTGCCTCCCACGTAGTACCCGTCAATATAGACTCCAGCGGGAATCACGCCAGCAGGATAGGTCTTATCGTAGCAAGCTAGCAAGGCAGTGGCCAGGGCAAGCAAGAAGAAAGCACAGGCTCCTACCCAGACCGCGCGGCGCAAAAAGCCCCTTCTCTCCCCTTAGTGGTTGTTCTCTTTAAACCGCAACTCCTCCCAGATGTCGGCCACTTTTTCCCACTCTTCGTCTTCCAGATCCACCAGAATCTCATTGCCTTCCTCATCCTGGCTGAACTTCAAGATGAGGATGTCCCCCGACTCCTCGTCTTGGCCCAGAGGAAGAAGGACGGCGTAGGTGGAACCATCTACCTCCAGGATGTCTAAGACCTCAAAATCTTGCTCCTCACCGTTTTCATCTACCAGAGTAATCACTTCGAGTTCTTCCGCCATTTTTCCCTATCTCCTTTCAAAATTTAGGTTGTTCTGCCTCTCCCCGGCGCCTTTCCAAATAGGCCTCCAGCAACAAGACGGCGGCCAAGATGTCCTTTATCCGGCGCCGCTCCCTCCGGCTCACATCGGCCGCCAGAAGGACCTTCTCCGCCTCCTTAGTGGTGAATCGCTCATCCCAGTAGATAATTTTTAACCCCTGCTGTGCCAATAATTCTCCAAACCGCAAAACTTTCTGCGCCTGGGGACCGATCTCTCCTGCCAAGGTGCGCGGCAACCCTATCACCACTTCTTCCACGCCGTACCGGCGAGCCAGCTCCACCACACGTTGCACGTCTTCGCTTTCTTCCCCCCGGCGCAACACCTCCAGACCCTGAGCCGTTAGGCCGAAGGGATCGCTTACCGCCACCCCAATGGTTTTATCTCCCACGTCCAGGGCCAGAATTCGCATCGCCTAGTCTTTGGTCACCAGTACGCCCGTCTTCTCCAAGTAAAGCCTCACTATTTCCTCCAGTATTTCGTCGCGCTCCAGCCGGCGGATAAGACTCCGGGCATTGCGGTGGCTGGTGATGTACGCCGGATCGCCGGAAAGGAGGTAACCCACCAACTGGTTCACCGGATTATAACCTTTTTCCAGCAAAGCCTCCACTACCTGTAAGAGTATCTCCCTTACGGTGGCCGACTCCTCTCTTCTACGCCGGAAGGTTGCCGTCTTGCCCAGGTCGTTTCCGGTAGCCATCTTTAACATCCCCCGCACCAGCATAATCCATTTATTCGCTCTCCGGCGAAATTATCCTTCCGGGAAAAGGTAAAAAGTCAGCGGGAGGATGCCAGATGCTGCCGCAAGAGCTCCTGCCCCAAGCGCAGCGCTTCACCCAACCTCTCGGGATTCTTCCCTCCGGCCTGGCCGAACTCCGCCCTCCCTCCACCACCCCCTCCTACCACTTGCGCCATAGCCTTAACTATCTGCGCCGCGTTTATTCCCCGCGCTACCGCTCCCGGCGCGGCGGCCACCACCAGGTTAACCTTGCCGTTGCTACTCGCCCCCAAAAGCACCACACTCGCACTACCTAGCTTCTCCCGCAGAAGGTCGGCCAAGCTACGTAGGCGTGCGGTGTCGGGCGCTTCCACCTTCGCCGCCAGCACTTTCACCCCATCGACCTCCTGGACTTTATCTAGGAGCTCCTGCACGGTGTAGAGGGCCAGCTTGTCCCGCAAAGCCTCGTTCTCCCGGGCGAGCGCCTTCATGTCCTGGAGCAATGCCTCCACTCTCTGGCTGAGCTCCCGGGCCGGAGCCTTTAACAAGGAGGCGATGCGCCGGTAATCGTCCTCCAGCTCCTCGAAGTAAGCCAAGGCTCTTTCTCCGGTTACCGCTTCGATGCGCCGGGTATTGGCCGCTACGCTTGCCTCGGCCACAATTTTAAACACTCCCACCTCCGCCGTGTTCCGGAGGTGTGTACCGGCGCAAAGCTCGATGCTATAATCCCCTATCTTGACCACCCTCACCGTCTCGCCGTATTTCTCGCCAAAGAGGGCTACCGCTCCCATAGCCTGAGCTTCCTCCAGAGAAGTGGTGAAGGTGACGACCGGCAAGGCGGCCAAGACGATCTCGTTGACCCTTTTCTCCACCCGTTTGATTTCCTCCGGAGTTAAGGCCTGATAATGGTCAAAGTCGAAGCGCAGGCGGTCGGGTGCTACCAGAGAACCGGCCTGCTTCACATGGGGGCCGAGTATCTCCTTCAGCGCTCGGTGCAGGAGGTGAGTGGCGGTGTGGTTGCGGGCAGTTTGGCGGCGCCGCTCGGCATCCACCACCGCTTCCACCTCGTCTCCTACGCGGAGCTCCCCCTTCTGCACTCTGACGTGGTGCACGATTATCCCTTCCACCGGCTGCTCCACGTGCTCCACCAGCGCCTCTCCTGAGGAAAAACGCAGAATCCCTTTATCGCTCACCTGCCCGCCCTTCTCGGCGTAGAAGGGAGTTACGTCCAGAACCACTTCCACCTCTTCGCCTGCAGAAGCCGAAGACTGCGCCTTGGCCCCCTTAACCAGCGCCACCACCCGGGACTTGGTATTCAGCAGCTCATAGCCCACAAAATCGATATCGCCCTTTTCTTCGCGGAGCTCCCGGTAAAAACGCTCCCTCTCCCCGAGATACTCAACCGTTTCCCGTGCCCGGCGCGCCCGCTCGCGCTGGGCCTCCATCTCCCGCTTGAAGCCTTCCTTGTCTACCGCCAATCCCTTTTCGGCACAGATTTCCTCGGTGAGCTCCAGAGGGAAACCGTAGGTATCGTAAAGACGAAAGGCCTCCTCTCCCGGTAGTACCTTCCCTCCCCGGGCCAGAACCTGTTCGATATTGCGGTTTAGCAACTCCATACCCTGGGAGAGGGTGGTCAAGAAGCGCTCCTCTTCTGCCCGGATTACCCGGAGTATGTGTTCCCGGTGGGCCACCAGCTCCGGGTAGACCTCACCCATCTTGTCACACACCGCCGCAGCTACCCTGCCCAAGAAAGGCTCCTCCCGACCGGCCAGCACCCCGTAGAGGAGTGCCCGCCGCAAAAGACGCCTTATTACGTAGCCTCGCCCCTCATTGGAAGGAAGAACTCCCTCGGCTGCCCCGAAGGTGACCGCCCGAACGTGATCGGCCACGACCTTAATCTTCCGGTCGGACGCCGGCAGGTGCAGTTCCTGCTCAGCAACGGCTACTATATCGCGGAAAAGATCTGTGGCGAAGGGGGAAGTGACTCCCTGAAGCACGGTGGCCACCCGCTCCAGCCCCATCCCCGTGTCGATCCCCTTGCTTTCTAAGGGGAGGTAATTCCCCTTCTCATCCCGGTAGTACTGGATAAAAACTAGGTTCCAGATTTCCAGGTAGCGATCGCAGTCGCAACCCACGTGGCAATCGGGACCACAGGCAAAGGCCGGACCGAAGTCATAATAAATCTCCGAGCAAGGGCCGCAGGGGCCCACCCCTATCTCCCAGAAGTTGGTGTCGCGTCCCAAGCGCACAATCCGCTCGGGCTTTACACCCATTTTACACCAGAGCTCAAAAGCCTCCTCGTCGTCCTCGAAGACCGAAAACCAGAGCCGGTCGATATCCAGGCCCAGCTCCTTGGTGACGAACTCCCAGGCCATGGCGATAGCTTCGGCCTTAAAGTAGTCGCCGAAGGAGAAGTTGCCCAGCATCTCGAAAAAGGTCAAATGCCTGGCCGTTTTCCCCACCGATTCGATGTCCTGCGTACGCAGGCACTTTTGACAAGTAGCCACCCGGCGGAATTCCGGCTTGGCCGCGCCCGTAAAATAGGGTTTAAAGGGAACCATTCCGGCTGCCGTCCACAGAAGACTGGGGTCACCAGCCGGAATGAGGGGGGCGCTGGGCAGGATGACATGGTCCTTTCGACGGAAATAATCGAGGAAGCGTTGACGTATCTCTTTGCCTTCCATAAGGCTCTAACCCCCGGTTACGAAAGAAACTTTGCCGTCTTTACCCAGGTTCTCGCGTTTAAAAGATTATACAGCCCTGAAAGCACCGGGGCAACTGCCGAACCCTCGGGGACAGGCACACAAAGGGCCGCATCCCCATAGCATAAAAAGGCGACAAAACAAAGACAAAGGCAGGGATGCGGCCATCGTACAGTTTATAGGGTACCTGAGTAACAATTCTTTCCCCCAGCCCTTGTCCGAAGAAGAAGAGAAAAAGTACATAAGACGGCTGCTGCGGGGGGATGAGGTAGCCCGTAATATCCTTATAGAGCATAATCTACGCCTGGTAGCTCACATAGTCAAGAAGTTTGAGTCTTCCGGCTACGACCCGGAAGACCTGATATCCATAGGTACTATAGGCTTAGTTAAAGCTATAAACACCTATGACCCCAAAAAGGGTACCCGCTTGGCCACCTACGCGGCAAAATGCGTAGAAAACGAAATACTGATGGCGCTCAGAGGAGCCAAGAAGACCAGAGGAGAAATTTTCCTCTCCGAGCCAGTTGCCAAGGACAAAGAAGGCAACGAAGTCACACTGGAGGAGTTCTTGGGAACTGAGCCCGACGCCATCTGCGAGGAGGTAGCCCGCCGCCTGGCGGAAGAGTCTTTGAAGCAGAAACTTAAACAGCTTACGCGGCGCGAGCGGGCCATCATTTCTGCCCGCTACGGCCTGAGCAACGGAAAGAGGCTCACTCAGCACGAGGTGGCCGCCTATTTGGGGATCTCCCGCAGCTATGTTTCCCGGCTGGAAAAACGGGCTTTAGAGAAATTGATATCAGGTGGCGTCCTGGTTTGAGAAACTGTACAAAAGTGTGTATGTCACTTTCATACAGCCGTCCCTGCACCAGGAACAGGAACTGGCCTTCTCACCACCCGCCTTCGGCGGTTCCCCGCCACCAAAACAGTCTTCAAGGGAGAAAAGCTCCCTCGGCATACCTCTTACCTGAGGGAGCTTTTCAAGATACGGGACGGTGAGGGCTGCGGAGAGGACTCGCCAAGCTTTTCTTCGCCACCCCAGAGGGCGGCCCCTCACCGGCTCCTTCCGTCGGTAGACCGGCTGTCGGGAAGCGGGCTCACTCTCTCCGCTTTGGAGAGTTTGCAGGTGTCTTCGAAGAGCCTTCAGTTCGCTACGCACCTCTTTTAACCGCTTCTTTATAGCCCTCTTCTTCCACTCGCTCTTTTCTTCCTTCAGCTCACGCTTGAGTCCCGGAGCCACATACAGGTTTCAATCCCTCATAGGTAGGCTACAAACCCCTCCAGCAGGCCGTGGAAGAAGGCTTCTTAAGCCGGTTTCAATCCCTCATAGGTAGGCTACAAACTTCAAAGCATATCCAACATCCTGAGCGCCTGTAGCCTGTTTCAATCCCTCATAGGTAGGCTACAAACAGCCTTTCTAAAACCCTCCTGGTCCAGGCCAGCATTGTTTCAATCCCTCATAGGTAGGCTACAAACCCGCCTGCTCCTGTGGCCCCCCAGGGGTTGCAGGTGGGTTTCAATCCCTCATAGGTAGGCTACAAACCACACTCTGGCGAAGAAGGTGCCCAGGGTGTGGCTGCGTTTCAATCCCTCATAGGTAGGCTACAAACGGGGGCAGGTGTGGAACTTCTCCAGGCGCGTAGGACGTTTCAATCCCTCATAGGTAGGCTACAAACTAGCCCGGGCTTCCTGCACCTGGGCAAGGGATGAACTGTTTCAATCCCTCATAGGTAGGCTACAAACCAGGCGGTGCCCGCGCCCTTCGCGTCTCTAAAAGGGGAGTTTCAATCCCTCATAGGTAGGCTACAAACGGGCGGACCTCCAGGAGCGGCTGGAGTTCCGGTGCGGTTTCAATCCCTCATAGGTAGGCTACAAACCGTCCGTTTTTTGAAGGTATCGGTTATCACTATGATGTGTTTCAATCCCTCATAGGTAGGCTACAAACGTGCTGCTGTTAGCTCCACCTGTCGGGTTCTTTGTGTGTTTCAATCCCTCATAGGTAGGCTACAAACCCGGGCTAAGCCCGCCCGGTGAGCTTCCTAAAGATCTGTTTCAATCCCTCATAGGTAGGCTACAAACTCATCTTTACCTGCGTTAGCTGCTTATACATAGCGTTGTTTCAATCCCTCATAGGTAGGCTACAAACCATACCGCTGGCCACCATGTCCCTCGCCATTGTCTCGTTTCAATCCCTCATAGGTAGGCTACAAACCTTCACTTTTATACTACCACAGCCGCAACACTCCTGTGTTTCAATCCCTCATAGGTAGGCTACAAACCAAACAGTTCCCCATACCCAACCCAGGCGCTAATCGCGTTTCAATCCCTCATAGGTAGGCTACAAACAAGCAAGCGGTATGTCCTTCCACCATATCCTTACGTTTCAATCCCTCATAGGTAGGCTACAAACCTCATGCACACCTGCTTCACTTTCTCCCACAAGTCCGTTTCAATCCCTCATAGGTAGGCTACAAACACGGAACTCCGGGCAGGAGTTCTCTGCCCCGGGAGGGGTTTCAATCCCTCATAGGTAGGCTACAAACCCGCCCGGCGGCGGACCGCTCCCACCGCCCATCCGGGGGTTTCAATCCCTCATAGGTAGGCTACAAACTACCAGCTCTTCCGCTTGAGCGTCTTTCCGGGTTGGCGTTTCAATCCCTCATAGGTAGGCTACAAACTACTGAGCACATCATTCGCTGTCAAGCACTACCACGGTTTCAATCCCTCATAGGTAGGCTACAAACTAAAGAAAAGCGTCTGGGGCTACCTCCGCAAGTATCGTTTCAATCCCTCATAGGTAGGCTACAAACCGGGCCGGGAGTGATCCCGGCCCTTATCTGTTTGCAGTGTTTCAATCCCTCATAGGTAGGCTACAAACGGTACAAGGCTTCCTCCAGCGCGTGTTTGTCTGTTCTGGGTTTCAATCCCTCATAGGTAGGCTACAAACACATACTTACCGCCCGGATTCCCTACGCATACTTTGTGTTTCAATCCCTCATAGGTAGGCTACAAACTCGAAACCCGGCGGGAGCGGGCACAGCCCCGCCAGGGTTTCAATCCCTCATAGGTAGGCTACAAACCTGTTAGTCTTGCTAGCTTTTTGGGTGGCATAGCTGGGTTTCAATCCCTCATAGGTAGGCTACAAACCGGTGACCTTTACCACCGGCTTACCTGGCTGGGTGGGTTTCAATCCCTCATAGGTAGGCTACAAACTTGTGTGAGGCTTAGGGGTGGTAGCGGTTGGAGGATGGTTTCAATCCCTCATAGGTAGGCTACAAACAGGCAACTGGCTCGCTTTTGCTAGTCCCACTGCGTCTTGTTTCAATCCCTCATAGGTAGGCTACAAACGGCGTTTCCAGTTCCCTGGCATTCCCAGATACCTGGGTTTCAATCCCTCATAGGTAGGCTACAAACTAAAATAATGAACAGCATAGTTACCAGCTATGCCACCGTTTCAATCCCTCATAGGTAGGCTACAAAC
Source organism: Ammonifex thiophilus (assembly GCF_003368535.1). Classification (GTDB taxonomy): domain Bacteria; phylum Bacillota; class Desulfotomaculia; order Desulfotomaculales; family Ammonificaceae; genus Ammonifex; species Ammonifex thiophilus. Next base: position 19,214 of record NZ_QSLN01000016.1, on the reverse strand, counting down.
ACACGCTAGGCAAGGTAACATCAAAAATAGGCGGCTTTGTTTCAATCCCTCATAGGTAGGCTACAAACATCTGGCTCCCCAGGGTACTTTTCTTATGCTCTCGGGTTTCAATCCCTCATAGGTAGGCTACAAACGGGTACGGGTTTTGCTTTTTGCGCCTAAAACGTCGTAGTTTCAATCCCTCATAGGTAGGCTACAAACACCCCACTGCGCCTGAGTGCATTACGGCAGGACAGGGGTTTCAATCCCTCATAGGTAGGCTACAAACCTTCTGCTTGTAGTACGCCTCGGGCGTGAAGAATACCGTTTCAATCCCTCATAGGTAGGCTACAAACCCAGGCTCACGCTGAGTGCCGTGCCGTGGGTTTCGCTGTTTCAATCCCTCATAGGTAGGCTACAAACTTCTCTGAAACACCGCATGTTCTGGCATCTTTCAGGAGTTTCAATCCCTCATAGGTAGGCTACAAACAGGCAGGAATATGGTTCAACAGTCGTGATTGGTTTGTGTTTCAATCCCTCATAGGTAGGCTACAAACCAACACTATGAAGCTTTTTAAAGTTTCGGAGGAAGTTTGTTTCAATCCCTCATAGGTAGGCTACAAACTAGGGACGGTGTTCCCGAGGCGGTTCCGGATTATATGTTTCAATCCCTCATAGGTAGGCTACAAACATAGCCCGGGAGGTCGGGTATCGGCTGGAACTCGGGTTTCAATCCCTCATAGGTAGGCTACAAACAAAATGGGAGGCTTTTGAGGAACATTCAGCAACTGGAGTTTCAATCCCTCATAGGTAGGCTACAAACAGACTAGCGAGATTGACAGCGAAAGGTTTTGCTACAGTTTCAATCCCTCATAGGTAGGCTACAAACGTGTGTGATGCTGGATAAGCTTCTCTCGTGGGTTGTGTTTCAATCCCTCATAGGTAGGCTACAAACATACTAAGAAGGATCCGGATAAAGCTTTGGAAGAGTGTTTCAATCCCTCATAGGTAGGCTACAAACCTACCAGCTCCGACTCGAAAAGCCGGATAAGCTCATCCGTTTCAATCCCTCATAGGTAGGCTACAAACTCTAACATCCTGCGTAATAAGTACTACATCATAGCGTTTCAATCCCTCATAGGTAGGCTACAAACTCCTGTATCTATCGCACCAATTACGCAGAGTAGTCAGTTTCAATCCCTCATAGGTAGGCTACAAACTCCTGTATCTATCGCACCAATTACGCAGAGTAGTCAGTTTCAATCCCTCATAGGTAGGCTACAAACGTTGGTGGCCGCATGGCTCCACCAGGATAGAGAAGGGTTTCAATCCCTCATAGGTAGGCTACAAACAGTAGGCCATCTTAGCCCGCTCCAAACCCTCCACAGGTTTCAATCCCTCATAGGTAGGCTACAAACATCTAACACTACACGCCACCTCCGTATAACCTTCGTAGTTTCAATCCCTCATAGGTAGGCTACAAACTCCTGTATCTATCGCACCAATTACGCAGAGTAGTCAGTTTCAATCCCTCATAGGTAGGCTACAAACTTTTCTTGCCTTGGGTTGCGAGGCGCTACAATACTAGTTTCAATCCCTCATAGGTAGGCTACAAACCAACCGTATTAAGTAAAGCATCAAACTGCTCCTGCAGTTTCAATCCCTCATAGGTAGGCTACAAACCAGAAGAAACCTACGCAGTCGCCTACTGAGCGACCACGTTTCAATCCCTCATAGGTAGGCTACAAACTGTTCCGGCTGTGGAGCTTCTACTCTTCCAGCCGGGGTTTCAATCCCTCATAGGTAGGCTACAAACTAACTTTTCCCCGAACCAACACCGCCAGTAAAAACCGTTTCAATCCCTCATAGGTAGGCTACAAACCCGTTTTGCGGGCGTGAATTCTGGCTTTCCAAGATCGGTCACTGGCCCTGCGAACGACCATTCGCCGGAAGCTCACCAGATTATCTGGTGGTTCAATACTACCACACTGTGGGCTTTCAAGTCAATATTTAAAAAACTTAAGTAGTGTCGTCGATCTCCAGGGGTTTTTGCACTACCGACGGTCGACGACACTTCTCTTTACGAGGAGCCACTAGGAAAGCCCGCCCTTTCAATAGTGGAAGGAGGTTTACCAGATCCATTCTTCTCCACCCTTCTTTACCCCCAGGAGTTCACGAGTAGTATAGCGTTGGTTTCCCAAAACGTATAAGAGCACCGAGTCTTCTTTCACATCGATTACCTGCCTGAGCTCGTGCTTAAGCTTTCGGAAGGTAGCTTCGGTCAGTTCCCCTTCGAGGACAGAATTCTGTACCCAGTGTAGATACTTGCGGGCTATCTTTAAAACCTTGGCCACCCGCGCTACATTAACGTCGTAGACCAGGATAACGTACAAGGCCCATCCCCCTAAAATCCCGACTACTACCACCTGCTGACGAAGGGTGTGTACTCTTCTTCGCCGATCAGGTGCTTTTCTAGCTTATAAAGCTCCAGGCGCAGAATGGTCTGGTAGCTAACGTTACGCTTGAGGCGCCGGTGGTGGAAAGTGCTCTGGAGCTTCCGTTCAAACTCTTCCACCAGGGTGCGGCGTCCCCTTTCGCTCAGGAAGACGGCACTGCCGCAACGGTCGAAATCTCCGGGCGAAAGCATTCTTTTTCCCACCAGAGTAAAGAGGACGCGGTCTGCCAGGATAGGCTTAAAGACCTCGGCCACATCGAGATTGAGGGTGAAGCGGCGGAAGTTGGTGGCGTGAAGATAGCCGATCCGCGGGTCAAGATGGGTCTTGTAGATTTCTGAAAGCACTTTGACGTAAACCAGGGTGTTGCCGAAGCTTATGAGAGCGTTTAAAGGATCGGTGGGTGGCTTTTTGCTCCTCCCCTCGATCTGAAAAGGAGAGTCTTCCAGAATAACGTTGAAGCTTTCGTAGTAGTAGCTGCGGGCATTGCCCTCCACGGCCATGAGTTCTTCAATGGTCTGGCAAGAAGGCAAAGCAGACTTTAAAAACCGTTCTATCGCGGCAATGTATTCGGACAGATCTTTCCCGCGGTGATGATAGTAGCGCAGCACCTGCAGGATGTTCTCCAATGCTCCTTCCGCGAACTTGCGGGCAAGGTTCAGCCTCTTGGTCGGATCTATGTAATGCTCTGCCTGCTTCAGCACCATATACCCGGAATTGTAATGCTCACGCGGATAAAAAGAGCCTACGTAATGCCCGTAATAGCTAAAGAAATGAACTAAAATCTCGTTGTCACACAGAAACTCCAGGACTTCTTTGTTAAGATCCACTTCCCCAAAAACGAAGATATCCCGCACATTCTCCACCGGGAAGTAGCGCCGCTGCTCCTCCGTCTCGACTGCCAGGGTGTTCTCCTTGCGCCGCAACCGCCCACTCCGAAAGAGGTAAAGAGTCCTTCTCATTCCCCTCCACCTGTACACCAGACCAAAAGTAGGCCAGGGATCCTGGCCCAAAGGTACCAAGAAAAAAAGGAAAGGACAAGTGTCAAGAAAGGCTAAAATTTTTTGTTTGCCTGTTTTCTCCCCGGCTCTTCTAAGCAACTCTCGCTTTCTGGTAGAAAAAGGACGTCTGGCAGGCCTGGCTGGCGAAAGAAAAAAAGGACTTAAGGTGCACTTTTGCGCACTTTCCTCTCAAATATGCGCTCGTAAATTTCAATGGCACGAGATTGCCAGCGAGCGAGAACCGGCCAGCGCCGGAAAGCCAGATCCACTCCCTCAGCCGAAGCCCACCCTATAAAAGCCCCTCCTAGGACGTCCAGCGGGTAGTGGGCCCCGACGTAGACGCGCGCGAAAGCCACCAGAACGGCGAAAGCTAGAAGGATAGCGGCGGGAAGGTGCCTCAACCTTCCCTTAAGACCGAAAGCCAAAGCGAAAGAGCCGGTGGCGTGGTCACTGGGGAAAGAAGCGTCTCTCGTGTAAGGGATCAAAAGATGGGCAGGCAAGACGGTGTAAGGGCGGGGCCGGTAAAATACCCCTCCTATGATTTGGTTTAGCATAAGACCCAGAGCAGCAGCGAGGACGGCCCGCAGGGCCGCCTGCCGGTTGAGCTCCTTCTCCTTTCCCTTTCCCCAAAACCATAGCCCCGCCAGATAAAGGGCGAAAATAACCGGGCTATAAAGGGCTATGAAACGAAAGAGGTGATCGAAGAAGGGGATCCTTCCGGAAAGGCTGTTGATAAATTCAAAAAGCAAGGCGTCCAGCTTCTGGAGTAAGGCCAGCACGCTTTTCCCTCCCTCCGAAACGATGTATTTCCTATTGTAGCACTGCACCGGGAGGATATTAAGGGCTACCCATAGAAATTTTCCTTAGAGCGCTGCCTTCAAAGTCCGAGGAACTTGATGCAAAGGAGGAGAGGAAAGTGGGCAAAAAGATCACAGTAACCGTCATCAAAGCCGACGTGGGCGGCTTCGTGGGCCACACCAGTGTCCACCCGGAGTTGTTGGAAAAGGCAAGGGGAGTGCTTTCAGGCAGCCCCCTGCTGATAGACTTTCACGTAACCAGCGTGGGCGACGACATAAACCTAATCATGACCCATGAGCTGGGGCGTAACAACGGGGAGATCCATAAGCTGGCTTGGGACACCTTCGTGGCCTGCACAGAAGTGGCTAAAAAGCTTAAGCTTTACGGAGCCGGGCAGGACCTCCTGGCCGATGCCTTCTCCGGCAACATCAAAGGGTTGGGGCCCGGTGTTGCCGAGATGGAAGTGGAGGAGCGGGAAAGCGAACCCATAGTTATATTCATGGCCGACAAGACCGAGCCCGGCGCCTGGAACCTGCCCCTTTACAAGATCTTTGCCGATCCTTTTAACACCATTGGCTTGGTCATAGATCCCAAGATGCACTGCGGTTTCACCTTCGAAGTTAGAGACCTCATCGAGAACAAAAAGATAATGTTCAATGCTCCGGAAGACATCTACGACATGCTGGTCTTCATAGGCGCACCTGGTCGCTACGCCATCAAGCGCATCTTCCACCGGGAGACGGGACAAATAGCAGCCGTTTCCAGCGTGCAGCGCCTCAATCTTATTGCCGGACGCTACATCGGTAAGGACGACCCGGTTTGCATAGTCCGCTGCCAGAGTGGCTACCCAGCTGTGGGGGAAGTGCTGGAGCCCTTCGCCCACCCGCACCTGGTGTCCGGTTGGATGCGGGGTTCGCACAGCGGTCCTCTTATGCCGGTCTCCTTGAAGGACGCCCGTCCCTCTCGCTTCGATGGACCGCCGCGGGTGGTAGCTCTGGGCTTCCAACTGGCCGACGGCAAGCTGATCGGCCCCCAGGATCTGTTCGACGACCCGGCCTTCGACCGGGCCAGAGAAATGGCCAACCTTATCGCCGACTACCTGCGGCGGTTGGGGCCCTTCGAGCCTCATCGCCTGCACTTGGACGAGATGGAGTACACCACCATGCCCATGGTCATGCAAAAGCTAAAGGATCGCTTTATTGATCTGAGGCTGGCCAAGGCGCAGAAGGCGCAAAAGGAAAAGGGCGGGGCATAGGCTCCCGCCCTTCAAAACTTTGGCCGTCCTTCATGGTTAGACCCGCTTCAGGTACTCGCCGGTGCGGGTGTCCACCTGGATGATGTCCCCTTCTTCCACGAAGAGGGGAACTTGGATTACTGCTCCCGTCTCCAGCTTGGCCGGTTTCGATCCTCCCGCCGCCGTATCTCCCCTCACTCCCGGCGGAGTCTCGATCACCTTGAGCTCCACCGTGTTGGGGAGCTCCACCCCTATAACCTTACCCTGGTAAAGCAAGAGAGAGATTTCCAGGTTTTCTTTCAAGAATTTTACCGCGTCTCCGAGTTCCTTCTCTCCTAGCGCCACCTGCTCGTAAGTCTCCATGTCCATGAAGTAGAAGCTCGAGCCGTCACTGTAGAGGTACTGGGCCTGCCGCCGGTCTAGATGGGCCCGGGGAACCTTCTCCCCCGCGTTGAAAGTTTTCTCGATTACTGCTCCCGTACGCAGGTTGCGCAGCTTGGTGCGGACAAAAGGCGCACCCTTACCCGGTTTCACATGGAGAAACTCTATTACCTGATACACTTCTCCATCTAACTCGATGGTGAGCCCCGTACGGAAATCGTTGGTAGAGATCATGCTTTTACCCCCCGATCGTGAAGAGTTCTTCCTTAGGTGTGGTGGTGAGCACCTCGGCTCCCGTTTCTGTTACCAGTACTACATCCTCTATACGGATACCTCCTTGGCCCGGCAGGTAAGCTCCCGGCTCTATGGTAATCACCATCCCCGGCTCAAGCCTCGTCTCCTCTCCTTCACCCACGCGGGGCGCCTCGTGCACCGCCAGGCCAAGCCCGTGCCCCGTGCTATGGGGAAATATTTCCGGACCGTAGCCGTAAGACGCAAGCACTTCTCTGGCCGCCCGATCTACCTCCTTAGCCGGTATTCCCGGCCTTACTGTCGCTATGGCCGCCTGCTGAGCTTCGAGTATCGCCCGGTAAAGCTCTTGTTGCCAGGGTGTAGGGCTGCCTACCACCACCGTGCGGGTAAAGTCGGAGCAGTAACGCCCCAACTTTATCCCTATATCTATCACTACCAGCTCTCCCGGCTCTATCCTCTTGCCGGAAGCTATCCCGTGCGGCAGGGCGGAGCGGGGGCCGGAGGCGACAATGAAGGGAAAGGCAACCTCCTCCGCCCCCCTCTCTCGAAGATAAAACTCAAGTTTCAGCGCCCACTCCCTTTCGCTCACACCGGCCTTGAGCTCCGGTAGAAGAGCGCGGAAGCCTTCTTCCGTTAGGGCGAGGGCCTGACGGATGGCGTCAATTTCTCCCGGCTCTTTGATGAGACGGAGCTTCTCTACCAAATCCCGGCAAGGGATCAGCTTTATCCCGGGTAAAGCTTCGGTTAGCGCCTGCCACTGGGCCCAGGTGAGGATGTGGGCTTCCACCCCCAGGTTCTCTATTTTCCGCTCTTTCACCAGTTCTGCCACACCTTCCGGGAAGACGCGCGTTTTGACCAGCACTTCCCACCCCGGGCATTCTTCTCGCGCCTGGGTGGCGTAGCGCCCATCGGTAAGAAGAAAGGCCCCGTGGGCGTCTACGTAGAGAACGCCGGCGGAGCCGGTGAAGCCACTTAAATAGAGCCTGTTTTCGGCACCCAGTATCAGCGCTCCCTCCAACTCCGCCTCCCGCAAGAGAACCCGCAGCCGCTCTAACCGGTTTATGATCTCTCCCCCCGTTTTTTAGCTAGGCTCACCGCCGCTTGCAAACCCAAAAGATAACTTTCTGCGCCGAAGCCGCTTATCTGTCCAGCGGCCACCGGCGCGATCACCGAGCGATGGCGGAACTCCTCCCGGGCGTAGATGTTGGAAAGGTGCACCTCCACCACCGGTATAGGAAGTGAAGCCACCGCGTCGCGCAAGGCATAGCTATAGTGAGTAAAGGCACCGGGATTGAAAACCACCGCCGCCGCATCGGTACTGTGCAGCTTGTCTATCAGTTCCCCTTCATGGTTCGATTGAAAGCACTCCACCTCAACCCCCAGCTCCCTGCCCAACTCCACCAACCGCCGGTTGATCGCCTCCAGAGTCTGGTTCCCGTAAATTCCGGGTTCCCTCTTGCCTAGGAGGTTGAGGTTGGGACCGTGGAGCACCAGGACTTTCAAAGGGAACCCCCCCTTTAGTGCCCGCTTACCTTGAGTTCGCTTACCCTAAAGGTGGGCGCACCCCGGCCGCCGAAGAAGCGCAGATCCGAGCCCACCGCGTCGACACGCTGCAACAAGCTCTTGATATTACCCGCCACCGTCACCCCCCGGACGGGAAAAGCAAGTTCTCCGTCTTTTATCCAGAAGCCCACTGCTCCTACCGAGAAGTCGCCGGAGATGGGGTTGGCGGTGTGCATCCCCAGAACCTCAGTAAGGTAAAAGCCTTCCGGCACCTGGCGGATGATCTCCTCCGGCGACTGTCCGCCCGGCTCCAGGTAAAAGTTGGTAGGGCCAACCGTCGGCTGCCCGCGGAAGCTACCGCGCACGGCATTGCCGGTGGAAGCTTTCCCTTCCCGGGCTGCCGTGCGGGTGTCGTAGAGGTATTGCTTGAGAACCCCTCTTTCAATGAGGACCGTGCGTTGGGTGGGCACCCCTTCCCCGTCGAAGGGAGCCGTCCTTATTCCGCCAGGAAGACGTCCATCATCCAAGAGCGTCACTTTAGAGGTGGCCACCTCCTCCCCCAGCTTGCCCGCAAAAAGCGAACGACCTCGCTGCACTGCTTCCGCCGTGAGGGCAGGAGCTAAAAGGCTCACAAAATCGACGGCTACGTAAGGATCGAAAACTACTGGCACCGACGCCGTCTTGACCCCTCGCGCCCCTAAAAGTCCCACAGCCCTTCGGGCCGCCTCTTCCCCTAAAGCTCTGGGGTCAAGTTCCCTGAGAAAACGGCTATACTTTAAGGCGTAGCCCGTTTCGCTCTGCCCGTCGGCCTCGGCCGCCAAGCTCAGGTAAAGGCCGCAAACCGTACCCCGGTAGCTACCGCTTACCCCTAAAGAGTTGGCCAGAGCGACTTCCGAAAGTTCTTCTTGATAGGTGGACGTCTCCACGATCTTCACCCGGGGATCGAAAGAGAAGGCTGCTTCCTCCATGAAACGGGCCAGGGCTATCTTTTCCTCCACCGGGGTTTCCGCCAGGCGGGCATCGTAAAGCTCCGGGGAGGTATAAGCGGTTGAAGGCGCAGGCAGGAGGTTGTAAGGATCGGGAGCGGCTAGTTGGCAGGCCGCCACCGCTCTCTCTACCGTCTCCTTCACTCCTTGGGGGGAAAAGTCGGTACCAAAGGCGAAACCGAAGCGCTTGCCCTTCAGCACCCGCACTCCCAGCCCCGTCTCCTGTGCCTGCTCCAAGGTCTCTACCTGACCATGGCGCACTTCTATCTGCAAAGCGGTACCAGTAACCGCAAAGGCTTCGACCTCTTCCGCTCCCGCCCTTTTTCCCTCGGCTACTGCCGCAGAAACTACTTCCAGCAGATCCATTTGTCTTCTTCCTCCTTCAAACCGAGGCTACGAGAGAAACTGGTATTTACGCGCAAGCCAGCTTCCGGTCTTATTCTCCACAGAAGGTCCTTTTTCCTTGCACCTGAGTGCGAAGTTTGACGGGCTTGATCCTAGCCGAAAAAATGGTCGCCACAGGCTACGCCCGTGAGTCGCCAGAGGTAAGGCGGCCAAACTTCCATTTTGAGCTTGACGCGGGTCTCGTAAGCTAAGGCAGTGGCCAGGTTGGGAGCCCGTTCTGCAAGCGGCGTCCGGGCCGTATTCCGAACCCCCAGGGTCTGCAGAGAAATGGAGTGGGGAAGAAGGCGAGCAGCAGGAGCTCTTGAGAGCAGCAAATAGTGCATAGCGTATCTTGGCTTGGACGCAATGCGCTTATGACTTTCAATCCCACAATGGTTCGATTGCTACCGTGGTCAGGAGGTACCGGGTCGTGGCGCTAGACTGAGTTTCAATCCCACAATGGTTCGATTGCTACTATGACTTTCCCGATCCAGGCGCACCTACATAAATCTGTTTCAATCCCACAATGGTTCGATTGCTACGGCGTCGGCTAACTCACTACTCCCACGCAAATCAGACTGTTTCAATCCCACAATGGTTCGATTGCTACCAGTTCCTAATCTGCCTGTCAAGCATCCGAACATCCGTTTCAATCCCACAATGGTTCGATTGCTACCGGAATAGGGGAGATTTGGCCGGGATGGTCGAAGAGCTGTTTCAATCCCACAATGGTTCGATTGCTACTCTAATACCTGAGAAAGACCCTCCCGGGTTGCAACCCGGTTTCAATCCCACAATGGTTCGATTGCTACCCTCCGGGCGGCTCGGCGTGCGAGAGGTTTAACCCAGGTTTCAATCCCACAATGGTTCGATTGCTACTCTCGGCGGCTCCCATCCGTACTGTTCGCTTCCGAGTTTCAATCCCACAATGGTTCGATTGCTACCGAACACCCTCCGCCTACAGAACCCGCCGCACCTGCTGGTTTCAATCCCACAATGGTTCGATTGCTACCCTTACCAAGAGCCCTTACAAGATCCCCGTACTGTAGTTTCAATCCCACAATGGTTCGATTGCTACGCGCTGGAGGAAGCGTGGGAGTCCGTTGAAAGGGGAGTTTCAATCCCACAATGGTTCGATTGCTACTATCGGGCTTTCCGGTAGTAATTGAAGCACAGCAAGTTTCAATCCCACAATGGTTCGATTGCTACCAAGCCCGTTTGGGGGCGGGAGGCCTTGATTTTTCTCGCTCCGAGCTCCTGCCACTTACTTCAAACTGCCGTCGACCTTCGGTTAACCCCAAAACCCCAGGGAGTCGACGGCAGCTCTCGATCCCCGAAACCCGCATCACTACTGGATCTGTTATAATCTTCCAAACAGCAGGTGGCTCCCAGCACCCTTTAACCACCCAGGTCGACGGCAATTATAACACGGCAGCGGCAGAAAGAGCAAACCTCGGATTTGTCAACGCTCGCTGCAAGAAACAGCCGCTTCCCTTCATTTTCGGCGTTTTTCGGAACGAGACAAAGAATTACTCCGGCTCCTGGCCACCGGCGGCTTTCCGTTAACTCCTCTCTACCGCCTCCCATCCTGTAGATTCTGGCTTCGAAGCATCCCGACCTCTTCCTACGGCGTACGCTTGCAACGGGTAGGAAGGTCCTCGGAACTTCTGCCAGGGACTTTTTGCGGAGAGGGTCTATTTCAGGAAAGGTTTACCATGCAGAGGATGGCTTTTTGGCTAACATCCCTCCTTTGCTGGCAGAAATTGAGGAGAAAGCAACGCACAGCTGTGCTTTTGGTTTCCTTTCAACTCAAGCTTGGGAAGAGGTAGAATACTGGATGAGTTGGTGGAGTAGTGGTGTTCAGAAGGTGGGTTACTACGTTTCAAGAGCGGGGTATGCGGCAAAAGAAGGCGCTAAGGTCGTGATTTTAGAGACTACGATCTGCGCACTTGGAGTTCTCCGAAGGAGGCGGCTGTAAACGTAGGCAAGGACTATGCGCTGGGGAAGCTGGGGAACTACTACAAAGCCGCGAAAGCGACAGGGACACTCGGGAAGGTGGGTCTAAAGCTGTACCGATCGTTGGCTGGGGCGCATTTTTTGCAACTGACGGGGTAACTTTTTACAAAGCAGCCGCAAAAGCTTGGCAGGAGTATGGTGTAAATTATCTGCGGCCGTGGTAGCATTGGTGTAGAGATGCAGGAGTGAACCAAATGGAAGGTAGAAGGATTCCGCTCTCACCGCTTGTATTAGCACTGGTTTTGTCGGTGATAGGCGGACTTGGTTCCGGCAGCTTCGTTTCTGGTATAGCCGACATTGACATACGTCTAAATTGGTGGACGAGACTGGCTGTCATAGGAGGAGCAGGCTTTTTCTTTTATGCGTACGGTTGTCTTTTGCCTCCTGAAAGTCTTCCTGCTGCCAAATCTCCGGTTCCACCGCGGTCGCGCCTGCACTTTCTGCGGCAGGTTGGTCTGGTCCAGTATCTGATCCTCACGGCTTTTCTGCTGCTCCCTGAGTTGGTGATTTCTGCGTTGGTGGGTGCTGTGCCGATAGTTCAGGCCGTCCTTCGCGGAGCGGCAACTTTGGCTCTCTTTATACCGCTGATCTTGTGGGCGGTAGTGCAGGATTTTAGCCCTTCTTTCTACAAGGCACGGGTCCGCCACCTGGTCGTGAGCGGTATCTTGGCCTTTATCACCGGTGGACTGGCTATAGGAGCTGCTTCGGCTGCTGAGTTAGTGGTTATCGAGGAAGCGGCGTACTATGCGGGAGTTCTTTTTGCTGCCCTTCCCTACATGCTGGAAGCCGGCTACCGCGCGGCGAAGAAAGACTGGGCAGCGAGAGAACCTGGGGAAAACGAACGCGACCTCGGGACCAACGGTAACGTCTAGGTGATTGTTGATCTTCTAGTTAACTCCGCTCCTACTCTTCTCCGTAGTCTAACTCTTTTCGTCGGGCTATGGGACGTTAAAAGCCTTCTCCGCCGAGTAGGAGTCATGAGCGGAAACAAGCGGCAGATTTGCGAAATATATGCATCCGCGAAGTCGTCCCTTTGCGTACCGCAGCTTGCCGGGAGTTCTAAAGCCGGCGGATCCTCACGTTCCCGACGCGGGTGCCTCCCACTATGAGCTCCCCAACTGCTATGGTTGGTTGCGCGTCACTAACGGGCACACCCTGGCCGTCCTTGCCGCAAGTACCTACGGTGAAGCCGAGATCGCGACCCACCATGGTGACCTGCCGTAGAACTTCCGGGCCGTTGCCGGTAATGGTGGCTCCCCGCACCAACGGCCCCACGTCTCCGTCCTGAATGAGGTAGCCTTCCGCCACTTCGAAGACAAAGTCGCCGTTGGTGGTGTTTACCTGCCCGCCCCCCATCTTTTTAACCAGGAACCCTTCCTTGACCTCGCGGATTATGTCTTCCGGATCCCACTCACCTGGGGCGATGTAGGTGTTGGCCATACGGGGGATGGGCTTGTGCTGGTAAGACTCCCGCCGCCCGTGACCATTGGAGTTACGGCCCTCTTTGACCGCTGTGCGTCGGTCGTAAAGGTACTCTTTTAAGACTCCTTTCTCGATCAGGACCACCGGGCGCGCCCTAACCCCTTCGTCATCGTAGCGGTAGGATCCGTACTTACCCGGTAGAGTGGCGTCGTCGATCACCGTAATCTCTTCTGCGGCCACCTGCTCCCCCAGCTTCCCTTTGTAAACGGAGAGGCCTTTTTGTACCAGATCGGCTTCTAATCCGTGACCGCATGCCTCGTGCACCATAGTGCCCCCTGCCTCCCCGGCCAGCACCACTGGCATCTTGCCTGCCGGCGCCGGTGGAGCCTTCACCAAAGCCGCCGCTCGCCGCGCCGCCACCCGCGCCAGCTCCTCAGGAGGAGACTCTTTAAAGGCGGCCGAGAAGCCGGCCGTGCTCCCCAGCGCCTCGAAGCCGGTTTGAATTACTCCTCCTTCGGCTGCCACCGCATTGACCGTAAAACGCAGCCGGCTTCGCTTCTCCTCCACCAGCTCCCCTTCACTGGTAGCAATAATCAAATCTTGGGCAACATCTCCGTAACTCACCATTACCTGTCTTATAAGTGGAGAGACTTCCCTAGCCGCCTCGTCGGCCTTTTGCACCACCTTTACTTTTTCCTCTAGCGGCGCGTCTTCTAACGAAGGGATCTCTTCGTCCAGTTTCTTAAGCTGGGATAAGCCGATCTCCCGCCCCTGAGCTGCGGCCCGGGAAACCTGCTCCGCTATCCTTAAGAGCCCATCGCGGCTGAGGTCGTTGGTATAGGCGTAAACGGTACTATCGCCTTTGAGTACCCGCACCCCCGCTCCCCGATCCACCCCCACATGCACCCGTTCCACCCGCCGATCCTCCAGCGCGATGAGTGTGCTCCGCCGCTCCTCTAAGTAGATATCGGCGTAGTCTCCTCCCCGTGCCAAAGCCGTCTCCAAAACTTCGCGAAGCCAAGCCTCATCCCAGGGCAAAGCCATGCTGCTTAGAACCCTCCTTCAGGCACTCAATACTTCTAAAAGTATCTCCTGGGGAACCTCCCGGACTACTTCTACTTCACCTATGCGCCGGGGCAAGACGAACGTAAGCTTTCCTTCCTTAACCTTTTTGTCCCGTTGCATGAAAAGGAGGAGTTCTCGGGGGTCGGTACCAGGGGGAAGAGAAGTGGGAAGACCTATGGCCTCAAGCAAATTCACCAAGCGCTCTTCTTCCTCCGCCGTAAAACCCAACCCCAGGTGGCGGGCAAGACGTGAAGCCACGACCATGCCTATGGCCACTGCTTCCCCGTGAGTGAAGCGGGTGTAATCGGTCATCGCTTCCAGAGCATGTCCTACCGTGTGACCAAAGTTGAGAATGGCCCGCAAACCCGATTCCCTTTCGTCGGCCGCCACCACTTCGGCCTTTATGCGGCAGGAAGTAGCTACGGCGTGGGTCAAAGCTTCCGGAACCAGGGACAAAAGTTCCTCTACGTTTTCCTCCAACCAAGCGAAGAAAGAGGCGCTGCGGATGACCCCGTATTTGACCACTTCCGCCATGCCAGAGGCAATTTCGCGTCGGGGAAGGGAGCGCAGAGTAGCAACATCTGCCACCACCAAGCGGGGCTGATGGAAAGCTCCAATGAGATTCTTCCCTTTGGGATGGTTCACTCCCACCTTTCCCCCTACACTAGCATCGACCTGAGCTAAGAGGGTAGTGGGAACCTGCCCCCAAGCTATACCGCGCATAAAAGTGGCGGCCACGAAACCCGCCACGTCCCCTACCACCCCGCCCCCGAAGGCCAGAATAGCATCGCCGCGCTCCAGTCCTCCCTCCACAGCTAAGTCGTAAAGTCGGGATACGGTGGCCAAGTTTTTGTGCTCCTCGCCGTCCAGCATCTCGGCCCATAAAACTTTCCAGCCCGCCGCCTCCAAGTTCCTTTTTAAGAACTCTCCATAGAGTCCGGTCACGGTAGAGTTGCTTATCACCATGAGGCGGCGTCCGGGAAGGTGCTGCCGCGTTAACTCCCCCACCCGGACGAGTAACCCTTCGCCCACATAGATGGGGTAACTCCTGTTCCCCAGCTCAACCCTGACCGTCTTCATCGAGATAGCTCTTCTCCTTGAGGTATTGATAGATTATCTGGGCCGACTCTTCGGGGCTTTGCTTGCCGGTATCCACCGCGAACTCCGCTATGTCGTAGGCCCCTTCACGCTCTTTGAGTAGGGTCAGCACCCGCTCCCGCAAATCTCCTTTCCCTATGAGGGGGCGCTCCCGGCGCTTACCTTTGAGGCGTGAGATTATCACCTCCGGATCGGCGTAGAGCTTGATGAACACTCCGTTTTGTCCCAACAAGGCCACATTCTCGGGATTGAGCACCATGCCCCCGCCGGTGGCGATCACTAGCCGCTCTCTCCCGGCCAGCCGGCGGCAAAGCAGATTCTCCTCCGACCGAAAGCGTATCTCTCCGTCCTCGGTGAAAAGCCGGGCAATGGACTTACCCGTCAAGCGCTCGATCTCCGCATCGGTGTCGATAAACTCCCAGCCTAGAAGCCGGGCCAGTCTCTTGCCTACCGCCGTTTTTCCCGTTCCCATGAAACCAATGAGAACTACGTTCCTCAACGCTCCCCCCGCCTTATCCTCGTTTTGTACCGCAAGAAACTCTCTTTTAGCTCGGCCATGGTGTCCCCACCAAACTTCTCCAGGCAAGCTGCTGCTACCTCCCATGCCACTACCGCCTCCCCAATGACGCAAGCTGCAGGCACAGCGCAGACATCGGCTCGCTCGTAAGCTGCTGCTACCGGTTCCTTGGTAAACATATCGACACTACGCAGCGGTTTCCTTAAGGTGGGTATCGGCTTCATGACTGCCCGCACCACTATGGGTTCTCCGTTAGTTACCCCTCCTTCTAGGCCTCCGGCCCGATTGGTAACCCGGTAGTACCCCTGCACCGGTGAATAGAAGATCTCATCGTGGGCCCGTGAGCCGGGCAGGGAAGCCAGAGCAAAACCCAAACCTATCTCTACTCCCTTGATCCCCGGAATGCTCATCACGGCTTGGGCTAGCCGACCGTCTAAACGCCGATCCCAGTGAACATAGCTGCCCAGCCCCGGCGGAACTCCGTAAACCCTTACCTCAAATATGCCTCCCAAAGTATCGCCTGCCTTCTCGGCCCGCTCGATGGCCTCCACCATAGCAGCTGAGGCCTGGGGATCAGGGCAGTAAACCGGGGAGGCATCCGCCTGGCTGCGGATCTCTTCCGGCGTTCCCTCCGCCGGCACAGCCTTTACTTCCCCTATTTGCACCACCTGGCCAGCTAGAGTTATGCCAAGTTCCTCCAGGAAACGGCGGGCTACCGCCCCTGCCGCCACCCGGGCCACTGTTTCGCGGGCACTAGCCCTTTCCAGCACGTTGCGCAAGTCGTAAAAGGCATACTTCAGCGCCCCCGCCAGGTCAGCGTGCCCGGGCCGAGGCCGCGTTATCACCCGCTCGTCCAAGCGGGCCTCCAAGCCCGGATTCATGATCTCCCGCCAATTCTCCCAGTCCCGGTTGGCTATCTTCAAAGCTATAGGAGAACCCAGCGTAAATCCACCACGCACGCCGCTCAAGATTTCCACCCTATCCCGCTCTATGCGCTGCCTCGCTCCCCGGCCGTATCCTCCTTGCCGGCGCTCCAGCTGCCGGTCGATGTAGTCGGCCGTGAGCCAGAGTCCTGCCGGCATCCCCTCTATTATGGTAAGCAGCGCCTGCCCATGCGATTCCCCTGCCGTGAGATACCTAAGCATCTTCTCCCCTCCCTTGCCCCACTCCCAGGGCCTCCTCCAACGCCGCTCGCATAACTTCCAAAGGAGCGGGTACGCCAGTCCACAAGGAAAAAGCCAGCGCCCCCTGGTAAAGCAACATACCGAGACCGCTGGCGGTCTTAGCTCCCCTCTTTCGGGCTAAAGATAAGAAACGGGTTTCTAGAGGGCGATAAATCAGG
This sequence comes from Ammonifex thiophilus, assembly GCF_003368535.1. Taxonomy (GTDB): domain Bacteria; phylum Bacillota; class Desulfotomaculia; order Desulfotomaculales; family Ammonificaceae; genus Ammonifex; species Ammonifex thiophilus. The sequence continues at coordinate 2,783 of NZ_QSLN01000016.1, read as the reverse complement.
TCGATCACCAGTTGGCCTGGCCGGAAAGCCTCTCCTGCCACCGGAGGCATCTCGCCCTCGCAGGGATACATACCCAGGCTGGTGGTCTGGACTATAAGATCTGCCGCCTGTAGCAATTCTATTCCCTTTGAGCTTCCCATTTCCTCCCAAGGGAGAGCGCGCGTCCTTACTCCCGTTCTTTCTTCTAGATAAGCTGCCAGCTCTGCTGCTCGATCGAAGGTGCGGTTAAAAAAAATTATTTCCTCCACCTGGGACCTGGCCAGGGCCACCCCTACCGCTCTGGCCGCTCCTCCCGCTCCCAGCACCGCTACTTTTTTCTTCGCCGGCGCAAAGCCTTCTTCCTGCAAGGCGGCCAGGAATCCGGAAGCGTCAGTGTTGCTGCCCCAGAGTTTGCCGCCTTGGTTGATCACTGTATTCACCGCTCCGATGAGACGCGCTTCCTCTTCCAACTCGTCCAGGTAGGGTATTATGGCTTCCTTATGGGGAACGGTGACGTTTATTCCGGCCAGATTAAGGGCCTTTATAGCTGCCGTAGCCTCCGCCAGCTCCTCTCGCCGCACCCGGAAGGGAACATAGACGTAGTTGAGGTTAAGCGACTGAAAGGCGGCATTATGCATGCGGGGTGAGAGGGTGTGAGCAATAGGATCGCCAAAAATACCTACAATTCTAGTATTGCCGTCTATCCGCATTCGGCTCTAACCCCCTGTCCGACAACTGGAGCGAAGTTCTGTCTTTCTTGGGACCGGCTCCTGGAGACGAGGAACCTTGGAGCAAATCCAGCGCCACACCAGGCGCTCCACAGGTCGGACAAGGAGACGGGTGGCGATAAAATCGGGACCTTTAAGCGAGGGTACTAGAATAGTGTAAAGCCCCAAGAGATTTCCCCCCAGAACATCAGTGAAGAGCTGGTCTCCCACTACGGCCGTCTCCTCTGGCCTAGTACCCAGAAGCTCAAGGGCCCGGCGGAAGGCCCAGGGAAAGGGCTTGACCGCCCGAAAGACGGCCGGAACGCCCAGCTCCTGAATCGGCCCGGCCCCTTTGCCGTAGGTGTTGTTAGAAACCACGCAGAGCTTAAAGCTCTGCCGCTTAAGACTTTCCACCCAGCTCTTAACCGATGGGTCGACTTTTTCTTCTCCCCGAGGCACGAGGGTGTTATCAAGATCCAGGATTAGCGCTTTTATGCCCCGCCGCCTCAATTCTAGGGGGGTGAGAGAAAGGAGTGAGGGAGCGTAGAGCTTGGGAAGGAGAAATCTTATCAACTGGAATACCTCCGCTTCAAGAATTTTTCCTCTAGGGATTTTGCTAGTCGCTTTATTTCCTCAGGAGAAAACCCCGGCTTTAAGTAAGCCAGCACCCCGCCGCTGGCCACTCCCTCCCCGATTACAATCCGAGGTAAAGCCAGATGCTTGTACCCCTCCACTAAAATAATATCGGCTTCTCCCTCCAGTAAGCAGAAAACTTTGAAAGGTGCCACTTCTCCCTCGCCACTCCGGAAATAAAAAAATCCTCCTGGGCCCAGCAGCACCGTAACTTTTGCCCCTGCCGCCGCCAAGCGGGCGGTATCCTTACCCGGGATATCCTCCAAGCGATGACCGGTATGCTTTACCGCCGCCACCCGGTAACCGCGGGAGGAGAGCTCCTGGATAAGACCGGCGATTAGGGTCGTCTTCCCGCTTCCTGAGGGACCTATCACTCCCACCACCGGTACGTTGAGGGGCAGGCCGGCACGCAAAAGGCCAAGCTCGTAATCCCAGTTCAAGTTGAAGAAGGTTCGGCCCCAGTCGGGAGAAAGGCCAGCCAGATCCACCTCCGTGAGGTAACGCACCTTTATCTCGCCTATGAAACTAACTACTTTTCGGCGCCCCTGCTGCAGGCAGCGGGTAGCCGGCCCAAGGCAAGTGCGCCGGTAAGCGGCAAACAAAGGCTCCAGCCGTCCCCCCACACAAGGAATAGCGGCGTCATAACCCTCGATGTACCTGGTTATACCCAAAGCCAGCTTTTCGTTAACGAAAGGCAGATCGCAGGCGGAAACGAAAATAACCTCGTGGAAAGCGTGTACCAGTCCCGCGTGTATGCCTGCCAAGGGACCGGCACCGGGAAATATATCGGACACCACCCGATCGGCCAGGCCACCGTAAAGCTCGGGATCTCCCACGACAATAACTTCCGGGAAAACCCGCCTCAAAGAATTTACCACCCGGGTGATAAGGGGTTCTCCCTCGCACTCCAGGAAAGCTTTGTTCCGCCCTAGGCGCGTGCTTTTGCCTCCAGCTAAAACTACGCCCGTCGCCTCGACCAATCCTTTCCTTCCTCTCCAAGAGAATGAAACGCCCACGTTGGAAATTGTATATGAAAAAGCGGGAAGAAGCAATCGGAGGCGATTGGCGCCTGCAGAAAGAAAAAACCTGTGAGAAGACCCCACAGGTGGTTTTTTAATAATTTGGCTCCGCGAGCAGGATTCGAACCTGCAACCACCCGGTTAACAGCCGGGCGCTCTACCGTTGAGCTATCGCGGAAATTTAAAGGTCCCCGGCAGCGACCTACTCTCCCGCCCCGTTTCCAGGGCAGTACCATCGGCGCTGGAGGGCTTAACTTCCGTGTTCGGAATGGGAACGGGTGTGTCCCCTCCGCTATGACCACCGAGGACCTCGTCTTTCCTCGCTCCCTCAAAACTACATAGTGTCAGGGCAGGCTCCAGGTCAAGACCTCGACCGATTAGTACCGGTCAGCTCAACCGGTTACCCGGCTTACACCTCCGGCCTATCTACCTGGTAGTCTACCAG
>NZ_QSLN01000015.1 GCF_003368535.1 Ammonifex thiophilus | reverse complement strand
GCGGGGGGAGTAGCCGGGTGGGCAGGTACCGCTTCTACCTCGGCCATGTCCTGGACGTGCTGCGGGAACTGCCGGACGGGAGCGTCCACTGCGTCGTGACCTCCCCCCCGTACTACGGCCTGCGCGACTACGGCCTCCCGCCCGTCCCCTGGCCGGAGGTGGAGTACTCCCCGGTGCCCGGCCTCTCGCCCGTCAAGGTCCCGGCGTGGGAGGGCCAGCTCGGGCTTGAGCCGACACCGGAGATGTACATCGGCCACCTGGTGCTGGTCTTCCGGGAGGTCGGCAACAGTTGACAATTTCTAGCGAAATGTGTATAATACTGCCTAAGTTATGAAGTGAAGGCCTTCATTCGCTAAAGAGCGTAAGGAGCAGGGAAGAAGAAATGATAACCCTCCAGTGTCTTTTAGAGTTCCGGAGCGAGGAAGACAGGCAGAAAGTCCTCGACCTCATGCGGAGGTTTTCTTCTGCCGAGAGGTACGGCTACCAGAGGCTCCTCGAGGGTCACGAGAGGAACGGGCTAAAGTCGCACCTGGCCGGGCTCTTTCAGATCAACACCCGCTACGCCGATGACGCCATCTTGAAGGCCCAGAGCGTCCTCAAGTCCTGCCGGGAGAGGGGCCAGAGCCCTTCCAGGGTAGTCTTCGGTGGCAGGAACCTCTTCGAGAAGCTCAAAAAGAAGCACCTGAACGGTTCAAGGCGCGAGGAGCTGAAGCGGGAGTGGAGGGAGAGGAGGCAAGGGAACCTCTATTCCCGGGGAGACAGGAGCAAGCAGGGGAACCTCAACCTCCGCTTCGTCTGGCTTGAAGGAGAGCTTTACCTCCGGATATGCATGGGAGAAAGGCAGTGGGTCTGGGCTAAGGTTGTAAGGCCGGTCAAAAGAGAAAAGGACAAGTGGACAGGCTTTATCTGGAGCCTGCACCAGGCGGAGAAGACCGGCGAGTGGTTCCCCTACGACGTGGAGCTGAAGCTCAGAAATGGCAAGGTCTACGCCCTCGTGAGCATCAGAGAAAAGTTCCCTCCCGCCACCGTCACCCTGAGAAACGGGGTCTTAGGGATAGACGTCAACGCCTACCCCTTCCACCTAGCCCTGGCGGAAGTTTCCCCTGATGGGAACCTCGTGGGCTACGAGAGGATAAGCCTTCATGAACTTATCTCCGCCTCTCACGACAAGAGGGAATACCTCTGCTGGCAGGTGGCCCACCGGGTGGTCAACCTGGCCCTGCAAAAGGGCAGGGCCATCGCTATGGAAGACTTAGAAAAGCTGCCGAAGGGGAGGAGGGGAGACGGCCTCCCCAAGCTCCGGAAGAAGCTCCAGCGGTGGATCTACAAGAGCCTCCTGGAGAAGATAGAGGTCCTGGCAAAGAGGCGCAGGGTAGAAGTAGCTAAAAAAGACCCCTCCTACACTTCGGTGATAGGGAAGCTCAAGTACGCGCCCCAGTACCTGGTGGACAAGGACGTGGCCGGGGCCTTAGTGATCGGGAGGAGAGCCCTGGGCTTTGAGGAGAAGCTACCGGAAAACTACAAACTCCTTTTTCGAGACGAAGAGTACCTGCTCTACGCCCTGGCCCAGTTAGAGGAAAAGGTAAAGGAGCTCAAGCGGGAGCTAAAAGGTGAAGGGAACGAGTGGCGGAAAAAGGCCATCAAAAAGCGGCTATCAGCTACACGCGGTGAACTAAAGACCCTTCAAAGACACTTACGCATGCTCCAAAGCGGGGAGAGCGAGCCGGTTTCCCGAGATCCGGCCGACCAAAGGAAGGAGCCGGTGAGGGGTCACCCTCCGGGGTGGCGGAAAAGTTGGCGAGTTCTCTCCGCAGCCCTCACCGTCCCGCTTCTCGAAAAGTCCCCTCAGGTGAAAGGCACCGTGAGGGACTTTTCTCCCCTGAGAGTGATTTTGGTTTCGGGGGACTGGGAGCGGGCGGTGAGAAGGTCAGTTCCCGTTCCTGGTGCGGGGGCGGCTGTGCAAGAGTGTTCTAATACTTTTGTACAGTTTTGAAAACCAGGTGATGGCTTGAACAAGGCCGACCTTGTGGCCGCCGTGGCCGGGAAGGCCGGGCTGAAGAGGGGCGACGCGGCCAGGGCCGTGGATGCCCTCCTCGGGGCGGTCCGGGAGGCGCTGGCCCGCGGGGAGAGGGTGGCCGTGCCGGGCTTCGGGGCCTTCGTGGTAATCGAGACGAAGGAAAAGAAGGCCCGCAACCCGCAGACCGGCAAGGAGATCACCATCCCTGCGGGCAAGGCCGTGCGCTTCCGGCCCGGTAAGCAGCTCAGGGAATCGGTGAAGTAGTATAGAAGCAGCGTTGGGTCCCGGGGGCCGCCGGGGAGACTTTTCCGGCGGCCCTTCTTTTTTCGGGGTGATAGCCGTGGCGAGGAAAGCTATGATTGTCCGGCAGCGGGCCCTGGAGGCCGTCCTCCGCCTCGCCGGGCCGGAGGGGGCCGGGGTCTTCTCGAGGGGGGACCTCGCCCGGGAGCTGGGCTGTCGCCCCACCACCGCCGCGAGGCTCCTCGTGACCCTCCGGCGGGAGGGGCTGGTGGTGCTGCTCACCCCCGGGAGGGCCGGGGGCGTCCACCGGCGGCTCTTCATGCTCTCGATGAAGGGGGCACGCCTCCTGCCCCGGAGTGGGGGAGGGAAAGGAAGGAAGTTCGCCTGGGTGCGCCGGGCCCGGGGAAGGCCGAGGGCACGGGTCAGGGACGGTGGTGAGAGTGGCCGAGAGGTACGTGCAGCAGGAACTTTTCGAGGCCCCCCTGCCCGGTGAAGATAGGGCAGGGGATGCCCCGCCGGGCACGGGCAACGTCGCGCCCCTCCCCGGCACCGCCGGCCTCGAGCCGGAGTACCGGCTGTTAAACCCTGAGGACATACAGGCAGATCCCGGTCAGCCCCGCCGCAGCTTCGACCAGCGGGGGCTCCTGGAGCTCGCGGCCAGTATCGCCCGCGTCGGGCTGATCGAGCCCCTTATCGTGGAAGAGAGGGACGCGGGGAGAGGGCTGCCGTACACCCTCGTCGCCGGGGAGAGGCGGCACCGGGCAATGCTCCTCGGGCGGCGCCTCTGGCCCGGGAACCCGCACTTCGCCGCCGCGCGGTGCCTGGTCTACCCGCCCCTGCCGCCCGCCGTCCGGGCCGCCCTGCGCCTGGAAGAGAATGCAAGGCGGAGGGGGCTGGACCCGTACGAGGTAGCCGCGGGGCTGGCGGCGTTCCGGCTGGGGATGGCGGCGTCCGCGGGCCCGGGGGGACCGCCGCCCTGGGAGCGCGTGCTCGAGATGCTCGGCTTCGGGGGTCGAAAGGAGGTGCTGAGGTGGCTGCGGCGGCCGTAGGCTGCCACTGCGACCTGTGCCGCTTCTTCAGCCTCTGCGGCGGCTGCCACGGGGAGTGCTCCCACGCCTTCTGCGCGCGCCCGTGCTCCTTGTGCGGGGTCCGCTGTGCCCGGCGCCGGGACGTGTCCGACTGGGTGTGGGACGCCGGGGGCACGCTGGAGCTCGCCGTGCCCGTCCGGTGGCCGGGGGTGCCGGAAGACTGGCCGGCGGTGGTGCCCGAGGTGGACGGCAGCCGGATGGCGGAGTACGACGCGGCGGCGGGCTGGCCCGCGTACGCCGTCGGCCCGGCGCACGCCCACGTCCTGACGCCGGGGGGCACGCTGGCCCCGGCGTGGCGGGGCAGGAAGGCGCGGGAGAAGCTGGGCCTGCCCGAGGGGAAGAAGGTCATACTGCACCTCTTCGGCCCGGACGAACTACTGGAGGGTTTGTGGCGGAACCAGCACGCGGCCCGTGTGTGGGAGGGGATCGCCTCCCTGGGCTTCGACCTCGTCTTGGGGCCGAACTTCAGCGTTTATGGCGAGCACCCCCGGTTCGAGCACCTGCTCAACATGCGGCGCTCCCTCGTGGCCGCGGCGCGGCTGGCCGCCCTCGGGGTCCCTGTGGCCCCGCACGTCTACTGGTGGACGCGGCAGGACCTGGCGCGGTGGGCCGGTGCGATCGAGGCCATGGGCGTGCCCGCCGTGGCGGTCAACGCCCAGACTTATCGGACGAAAGAAGATTGGGACTTCCTGCTGGCCGGCCTGCGGTACCTGGGGGAGAGGCTGGGAGACCGGGTCCTTTTCTTCGTGAACGGCGTCTCCCCGGCGAGGGCGGTGGAAGTCCGGGAGGTCCTGCCCCGCGTGGTCTTCGTCAGCCGGGCGGTCCAGCTCCGCGCCCAGCGGGGGAGGACGCTCGACGGGGCGAAAGGCGGGGCACCTGCCCCCGAGCTCTTCCGCCGGAACCTGGAGCAGTTCCTGGATTTTTTGCAGGGGACTTCTTGACATGTAGTGCATTCATGCTATAATGAAAGCAAAAATACACTACGGGAGGGAAAGTCTTGAGAACGGGGGAAAAGGTCAAGGCCGTGCAGGTGCGGCTGAGCGAGGAGGAGTGGCGGTTCCTGCGCCGCCTGGCGGTCGACCTGGACACCACGGTGTCGGAGATAATCCGCGGCTACATCGGCTACTTGCGGCGCGGAGGCAGGCCCGTCGGCCTCGAGGAGAAAGAACAGGAAAGGAATGAAAAAGGTGCAGGTCTTGAGCGTTGATTTCCACACCCACCCGCTGGCAGACCGGTATTACTGCAGCTTCACGTCGCCCCGGGTGCCGACAGAGCGCGATGCAGAAGACATTGCGGAGTTCCTGGTTGCAGCGGCAGAAAGGGGCATAGATGCGGTCGCCGTCACCGACCACGACTGCGTCGCTTCGGGTTGGTTCGCCAAGCGCGTGGCCGAAAGGTGCAAGCTGCCCATACTGGTGATCCCGGGCGTCGAGCTGACCACGGTTGTCGGCGGGTGGCGGGTGCACCTCCTGGCCTACAACCTGAAGGAAGACCTGCCGCCCTGCACCCTCACGCCGCGGGAAGCGGTGGGAGAGGTCCACGTCCGGGGGGGCGTGGCGGTGCTGGCCCACCCGGGGCGGAACGGCCTGCTCACCCCGTTCATACTCTCCATGTGCCTGAGGGCCGGGCTGGACGGTATAGAGACGCGCAACTGGATGAACGGGGACTTCGATGTCTCTCCCTGGCTGAACGGGGCTTCCGAGTGGTGCGGCCGGTTCGTCCTCCAGACCGCGGGCAGCGACTGGCACTGGAAGGGTGCTTCTCTCTTCTCGCCCGGCGGCTTCTCGGTGGAAGTGCCGGTGGAGTGGCTGGTCGAAAAGGGGCTGGCCACCCCGGAAGAGGTCGAGAGGGCCCTCTCCAGGCGGGCGGAAAGGCAAAAGAAGTTGCAGAAAGCACGCCGAGCACCGCGGCACTTGTAGCCCGGCGGAAATCTCCCGCCTGAAAGGTGGTGTTGATCCTGATGCCCAAGTGCTACATCACAAAAGCGGAGCGCGACGAGATCCTCTACCTGGCTGACCAGATACTCTCGCCCCTGACCCCGCGCCTGAGAACGTTCGTGCACGCCGAGAAGTGCTACGGGGACAAGTGCAGGAAGCGGTGCGCTGAGCCGAAGGTGTTCGTCTGCATTCAGATCCAGGGCTGCATCCCTATGGAAGCGCTGGGCAAGCTCACCGGAGAATCGGTCGCCGCAGAGGTGGAAAAGGTGCTGGCGGGCCTCTTTAAGGCAGGGGAAGCTGCCCCGGCAGAGGAGAAGGCAGGTGGCGCGGGATGACCGGCCTGGCCAACAGAATCCGGGGCGGCCTCTACGGCCTGGCCGTGGGGGATGCCCTGGGCGCGACGGTGGAGTTCGTGGACCGCGAGGAAGTCCGGCGGAGGTACGGGGTCCTGAAGGACATCGTGGGCGGCGGCTGGCTGGGGCTGCGCCCCGGCGAGTGGACGGACGACACAGAGATGATGCTGGCCGTGGCCGAGGGGGTTCTAGCGGATCCGGAAAACCCCGTCCCACACGTCGGGGAAGGTTTTCTCCGGTGGCGGGCCACGAACCCGCCGGACGTCGGCGGCACGGTCCGGGCGGTCTTCCGCGCCTACGACCGGCTGGGGGACTGGCACCGGGCGGCCCGCGAGGTCCACGCCCGCACCGGCATGACCGCCGGGAACGGGGCGCTCATGCGGACGCTGCCGCTGGCCTTCGCCTACCCCGGCCCGGCCGGACTCTTCAGGCGCTGCATGGAGGTAGCCCGCATGACCCACTGGGATCCGGAGGCGGGGCTCACGTGCTTCCTGTACTGCCGCACGGTGCAGGGCTTCCTGGAAGGGAAGGAGCTCCCGGCGGCCTTTGCCCGGGCGCTGGCCGAGATGAAAAAAGAGGCGCCGCTGGGCGAGCTGGGACGGGCGGCCTCTTCGCTGGCGGGGAAGCTGGCAGGAGTGCTTGACTGGCCGGAGGAGCGGCTGCGGCCCACCGGCTACACGGTGGACACGCTGGCGTGCGCCCTGTGGTGCGCGGCCAACTCGGGAAGCTTCGAGGAAGCCGTGGTGAAGGCGGTCAACCTGGGCGGGGACGCCGACACCGTCGGGGCGGTGACCGGTGGCCTGGCCGGGGTCATGTACGGGTATGAAGCTATACCGCGGCGCTGGCTGGACAAGTTTGATGAGGGCCAGCGGGCGCGCCTCGACACCGCAGCCGGGGAGCTTGCCAGGCTAGCACGCGAAAGGATCGAAATCGAGGGGAGGGATTGAGCCTTGCAGTTGATCATGAGCCAAGAGGACCTGGAGAGAGTCCTGAGCGTCTGCCTGCGCTGTATCCCCTCCAAACCTTCCATGCCGCAGCTTGCCGGGATACTCTTCCGGAAGGAAGGGGACAAGCTTACTGCCACCGCTACCGACCTTGATGTTCAGGTAACGGTGCAGCTGCCTCGGGTTAACCTGGAGGAGGAAGGGGAGCTCTGGCTGCCGGCCAAGGAGACCTTCGACCTGGTGCGCCGCCTGCCGGAGGACTCCCCGGTGGAGCTCAGGCAGGCCGGGTCGAATCAAGTTTTACTCTCCTACCCCGGCGGGGAGGCCCGCCTTACCGGCATGGACCCCAGAGAGTTCCCCCTGATGGAGCAGAGTGCGGAGGAAGTCCTGGAGTTCCCGGGGGAGGGGCTGCTGGACGCGCTGCGCTGCGTCCTCTACGCCGCGGCCGCGGACGACCTGCGACCCGTGTTCACCGGCGTGGAGTTCTCCTTCACCCCCGGCGCCCCCCTCACCCTCGCGGCTACCGACGGGCACCGGCTGGCGGTCTTCCGCCCGGGGGAAGAGCCGAAGCCGGAGTCGCGGGTGGTGCCCGCCCAGCACCTGAAGGAGGTCCTGGTGCTGGGGAGGCTCCTTGGGGGAGACCCCAGGGAGGTGCGGCTGGGCAGGACTACGGCCTCCTTCTACTGGGAAGAGGTGGAGCTCCAGTCGCGGCTGATCGAGGGCAAATTTCCCGACTGGCAGCAGGCCCTGCCCAAGGATCCTCCCGCGACTTCCCTCACTTCGACCGTCGGCGCCTTGCTCTCTTGCCTTGAGCGGGCGCGCGTCATAGCCCGGGCCAGCGCTTCCGGCGTCCCGGCGGTCTTTCTGGTCAAAGAGGGAGAAGGGGTAAGGCTCGAAGCCCGCAGCGAGGCGGGGGAGTTCAGGGAGCATGTAGACGGCTGGGCGGAAGGGGAAGACCTCACCTTGGCCTTCAACGCCGACTACCTCATGGAGGCCCTGCGGGTGCTGGACCGTGAGGCAGAGGTACTGGTCTTCCTCTACGGCCCTATGGCCCCGGCAACCATAACCTCGGCCGGCCGCCCGGAGTACCTGGCCCTGGTGCTGCCGCTGAGGCTGGTGTAGTTTGGGATAGTAAGGGGGGAAATCGCTTTGAACAGGGACCGCGTGCGTGAGATCGAGAGGAAGATCGAGTTCGCGTACTTCAGCTCCCCGGGGCTGGACAAGGAGGCCATGCTGGATTACCTGTTCCGGCCCGGGGAGAGGGTGAGGGTCTACCGCTTCCTGGAAAGGCCCTTCCCCGACGAGTTCCACGGCCTGGGCCCCGAGTGGCCCGTGGCCCTGGCCGTCGTCCTCGGGGACGGGCGGTGGGTGTGGCGGGAGGTCCCCACGTTCTTCTACACCCCCGAGGAAAAGCCCGCCTACGACCCCGAGCTCGGCGGCTACCCCGACTGGCGGCTGGGCCGGTACTGGCCCGGCGTGCTGCGGAGCATCCCGCCGGAAGACATGCCGGGGGCGCTGGAGTACCACGCCGAAAACGCCAACGGGGTGACGGTCGGGGTGCAGGTCTTCGAGCGGGTGTGCTTCGACCCCGACACCGCGTCCGACGAGGAAGCGGTGGCGTCGGCCCCCGACCTCTACGTGGACTTCGTCCCTCCCCCGCCGGCGGGGGTGTCGCTCTGGCGCTACCTCTCGGAGCTCGGCCAGCGGGCCTCGGCCGAGCAGACGGTGATATGGGAAGCGTGGGGGCAGGCGGAGATCGAAGCCGGGGAATAGCCGGTTGCTTTTTCTATGGCACGTGTGGTATGTTTTAATGGATGGTAGGCTAATTCATCCGGACCCAACGTACGGGGAAACCTGCAAACCTGCGTGGTTACACCACTTACAAAATGTTACACCGGCGGACGAACCCGAAAGCCGCCTGGTTACACCAGTTACACCTGTTACACCTTTGGTTTTGAGGAACCGGGAAGATGGAAGGAACTTCCATTACCCCCATTACCTAGAAGTTACCCGGTGAGGCCAGGAAGGACAAGGTGTTACCTTGTTACCTGTGTTACCTGTAAATTCTTGCGCAAGTTCAGCAGATACGGCAAGGTTACGACAAACCGAACCCGGAAACCCGCGTAGTTACGGCAGTTACGACAGTTACGACATCGAAAATTCAAACCGCCCTGGATCGCACAGGGCGGTTCTTCTTTTTTTAAGCGAACCCCCGTTTCGGGAAGTGAGGTGTGTAATCCGTGGGCGGCGGGAAGAAGAAGGGCAAGAAGGCGGCGGCGCTGGCGTTTGTCGGCGGGGGCACGGGCGGCGCCGGTGTCCCCCCGGGCGCGGCCAAGCCCCAGGCCCCCGGCGACCTGTCCCCGACGGCCGCGGGGTACGAAGGCTTGGACAAGGCGGTCTCGGCGGCCCCTAAAGGCTCGTCCCCCGTCCTGGCGGCCTTTGCGGCCGGTATAATGGCCAAGTGGCCGAAGGCGGCCCAGGTCGCGGCGGCGGTAGCCAAGAAGAAGGTCAAGCACGGGGCGGTCCTGGCCGGGTCCCCCGTGCTGGGCGCGGTCGCGAACCCCGCCTACCCGGACGCGGCAGAGACCACCGTCCAGGAGACGGCCCCCGCCGCTGAGGCCGACGCGGCCGCCCTCCCCGCGGAAGAGCGGGAGAGGCTGTCGCAGGCAGAGGCCGGTGCCGTGGCGGCGTTCATGCAGGCCTCCCCGGACGGCACGGTAACAGTTGCCTTCCCCGCCCTCGACGTCCTCTCCCTCATCCAGAAGGCTAAGGAGAAGGTCGCTAAGGGCAGCGCCAACCTCAAGCTCGGGGCGTCCGACTTCTCCCAGAAGGTCAGGCGGATCATCGACGTCTTCAAGTTCCGCCGTGCTGTCAAGGAGTCCCTGCCCGACGTGGGGGCCGAGGAAGTCGCCCAGCTCAAGCTCAGCTACGCGGGCCCGGCGTCCCACCTGGGCGGGGTACACGAAAAGCACTTCTACACGGACGAAAAGGGGCGCAGGTGGCTCTTCAAGCCGGACAAGAACACCGGCGGGGTCAAGGCCGCCGTCGAGTCCGTCGCCGCGAACATCGCCCGGCGGGTGGGCGTCGGCACCCTCCCGGTCTTCACCGTCGAGACCGACCAGGGGGTGGGGAGCCTGCAGCCCTTCGTGGAGAACGCCCAGCCCCTCGGCCCCGACCCGGCCAAGTACTCCCCGGCGCAGGTCCGGGAGCTCGTGAGGCAGCACGTCGTCTCCTGGGCAATTGGAGACTTCGACGCGAAGCACGACAACTTCATCACGACCCCGTCGGGGGCCATGGTGAACGTCGACAAGGGCCAGGCGTTCAAGTACTTCGGGGAAGACCGGCTGGACCTGAACTACCACCCGAACAGGAAGTACGGCGCGCCGCCGCCGGTCTACTACGCGCTCTACCGGGCGGCGCGCGAGGGCAAGGTGCAGCTCAACCCTTACGATGCCCTGCCCGTGATTGAAGTCTTCGAAAGGATCCCGGACGACGAGTACAGGGAGCTCCTGCGGCCGCTGGTGGAAGCGGCGGTGAAGAGCCCGAGGAAAGAAGAGGTCGCCTGGTGGCAGAGGATGGCGAAGTTCGCGGCCGAGAGGCTGGGCAGGCAGCCCTCGCCCGAGGAGGTGGGCGAGGAGTTCCTGCGGCGCGCCGTGGAGAGGAAGAACGGCCTGCGGCGGGACTTCGCCGGGTTCTTCGGTGAAGTGCTGGGCCAGGTACCGGCGTTCTGATTACCACCGGCTTCTGCCTTTTGATGCCCGGTAGGGAAGCTGGGCTTTTTCTTTTTTTTTGAGACCAGTCCTGGATGGGGAGTGGTTCCTGTGGAGGAGTGCATCAGGAGGATCCGGATAGCCGACATCAAGATCCTGGACCGCATCAGGAAGGACCTGGGCGACCTGGAGGAGCTGGCGCGGGACATAGAGAGGAACGGGCTCATCAACTTCCCGGTGGTCACGCCGGACAACGTGCTGATCGCGGGGGAGAGGCGCGTGAGGGCCTGCCAGCTCCTGGGCTGGGAGGAGATACCGGTCAAGGTCATGGCCCCGCGCGACGCCGAACACCAGCTCCTGCTGGAGATCTCCGAGAACGAGAACCGCAAGGACTTCACCTTCTCGGAGCGGATGGACTACGCCCAGCGGCTGGAGCGCATAAGGGCAGCCCTGGCCCGGGAGCGGAGCCTGTCGAACTTAAAGCAATACCAGAATAACCAGGATATGGTTACCGACGTGCAAAATTTTGCACCTCGGGAATACCAGAAAATGGTTGCCGAGTGTCAGAATCCTGACACTCGGGAAGAAGCTGAGGTCACCGGTGCGGAAAGTCTTCTGGGCAGCGGTAAAACGCGTGATAAGATTGCCGAACTGGTCGGTTTTGGTTCCGGTGAGACTTACCGCAAGGCCAAGTTCATCGCCGAGCACGCCGACCCCGAGCTGATCCGCAGGCTCGACGCCGGGGAGATCAGCATCCACCGGGCCTACCAGGAGCTCAAGGCAAGGCTGGAGGCCGTCGAAAAGGCCGCGGAAGAGGCCGAAGCGCGCGCCGAGGCCGAGAGGCGCAGGGCGGAGGAGCTGGCCGCGAGACTCGCCGAGGCCGAGAAGGCCCTCGCGGAGGCGAAGGCGGGGACCGCTGAAGCGGAGAGGTACAGGGCCGAGGTCGAGAGGCTGAGGCGGGAGCTGGAAGAGCTGAGGACACGGCAGCCCCAGGTGGTGGAGAAGGTGGTGGAAGTTCCGGTCGAAGTCGAGAAGGTCGTATACAGGCCCGACCCGGAGCTGGAAAAGAAGGTGAAGGAGCAAGAGGCGAAGCTCAGGGAGCAGGAGGCGAGGATCAGGGAACTCGAACGAAAGCTCTCGGAAGCTGGAGCATCCGAAGAGGATATTAGGCGGATGAGGGCTGAGAAGGAGCTCCTGGAGAAAGATCTCAAGCGCCTGCGCTCGTCGGTGGCCTTCCTCAATAAGATCCGGAAGCTCGTCACCATGCTGGAGAGGGAAGAGGAGGAACTGGTCCAGCTGGCGGAGGTCTCGGACCTCACGAACTGCTACATCGAGTCCAGGCGCTGGGTCTCGGTCTTCAAGCGCTACATAGATCACATCGAGCGGGCGGTGAGCAGGGGCAAGGTCGTGGACATCGAGCTCCACAGGCATTAAACACGGAGCGTTCCGGAGGAGGGTGCGGCAAGAAGGCCGCACCTCTCTTTTTCAGGACACGGTTTCCGGAGGTGGTTTCCTTTGGAGAGGCACGACCTGGAAAGGCCTGGTCTCCCCGCGATGCCGCTGCTTCCTTCGCCGGGAGAGCTCCTGGACAGACTCGCCCCCGTCCTGGAGACGCACGCGAGGCAGGCGGCGGAGCTGGCGGTCAGGGCGGTGGAGGCGGCACTCCTCGAAGTCGCCCGGCAGAACAGGGAGCTCTTCGAGCTCAAGCGGCGGATCGACGAGGACGCGGAGGCCCTGAAGGAGTACGGGGGGATGGGGAGCGTCCTGGAGCTGCCGGAGAAGGTCCCGGTGAGCGTCGAGGTCGAGGAGAGGCTGCTCGGCAGGCTCAGGGAGAAGGCCCGCAAGTGGTGTGACCGTTACGGCGAGAAAAAGGCGGGGCTCCTCTTCCCGGCGGTCTTCGGACGCGCCACCGTGCGGGTGCTGAAGGCTACCGGCGCGCGGCGCTTCAGCCGCCTGCCTGCGAAGGTCGTGTCGCAGGTGGAAGAACTCATCGAGTCCCTGGACTTCGGCGAGTTAGTCCGGGACGCCGGTCCGCTGGCGGTGAACCTGCTCGCGAGGCGGCTCGACCTCGGGCTCACCCAGGAAGGGGCTGCTAAGGAGTGTGGCGTCGCCAGGAAGACTTACGGTGACTGGGAGACCGGCCGCCATGTCCCCCACGCCCGGAACCTGCCTGCGGTGGCCCGCTTCCTGGGGGTCTCCCTTGCCGAAGCGGGGATGTTGGTGGAGGAGCAGCAGCGCCACCTGGGGAGGGGTGTAAGCGGTGCAGACGCAAGGCCGGAAGGTCAGGGAACTGGCAAGGTTGCTGAGGGACTACCCCACGATTACCTGCTCGGAGGCGGCCAGGAAGTTCGGGGCGCCTGAAGGCACGGTCAGCTGCGCCCTCTTCCTGGCCCGGCACCTCTCTCCTGCCGACTTCGACGCCTTCCTCAGGGGGGAGCTCAGCATCGACCGGGCGAGGGAGAGGGCGAGGGAGTGCCTGCGCGACGGGAGAAGGTCGGCCAAACCGGGTTCTCTGTCCGGAGAGGCGGGAGCGGTTAGGACCGCCGCCGGGAGAAGACTGCGGACTGAGAAGGAGATGCCAGGGCTCGGGCCGGAACACCTGCAGGCCGGTAAAGAGGTGTTCCAGGCCGAGAAGGGTTTCCCGTCCGGAGAGACGGGAGCAGTTGAGGAAGAATTCCGGACCGAGAGAGAAGCCCTGGTACGGGAACTGGAACGGCTGCGAAAGGAAAAGGAGCAGCTGGAAGAGGAGGTGCGGCGGCTCAGCGCCCAAAGGAACCTCCTCGACATGGACCTCAGGCGCAGGCGTCCTGCCTTCGAACTCCTGGCAAAGCTGAGGAAGCTCATGCTGGCCCTGGAGAAGGAAGAGGCGGAGGTCGCGCACCTCGCCGCCTGCTCCGACCTCTCCGGGCACTACCTGGAAGCCCAGAGGTGGCTCGCGCTGCTGGAGAGGTACAAGAGGCACGTGGAGACGGCGCTGAGGGGGCCGGTGGTGGACCTGGACGGCGGGCACCCGGTCGCCTGACCGCCCGGCTTTCTTGCCGGGCTTTTCTTCTTTTTGGAGGTGTTGCGGCGGTGTCGCGGGAGCTTGCGCTGGCGAGGGGGAGGTTCACGCAGGCGGAGCGCCACCTCGCCCGCGCCCGGGAGGCCGACTCTTTCTGGCCGCCGGGTGAGGAGGTGAGAAGGGCCATGTGGTGGGTCCTGGCCGCCGGGGCCGACCTGTGGCTGCGGGAGCTGGGCGGGGAGAGCCGGGCCGTGCGCGGCGGCTTCGCCTTCAGGGACGCGGAGGGCTTTCAGTGGCTCTTCCTCTTCCCGTATCAGGGACTCCTGCGGGAAGTGCTTAAAGACTTCGAGCCACCCGTGATCGCCAAGGTCCTGGCGGTGGGCGAGGGTGTGGCGCTGTCCCTGGCGGAGGAGGCGCTAGAGGTTTTGCGTCCCGGGGTGGTGGTGTGCCTCTGGCTCCTGAGAGGGGAAGAGCTCGTGGCGCTGGACGTGCGGGAGCTCGCCTGGCACCTTGGGCGGGAGGCGGCCCTGCGCGGCGGTCCTGCCCGGGCGTGCGGGGGAGACCTGGGCGCGTACTCCCTGCTCAGGAAGTGCGCGGAGTTCTGTTTTGGGGGACGGAAGTAGTGGAACTCTTCCTGGCGGACGGAAAGGTGATCCTGCTCGGCTTCCAGAAACCGGAAGAGTTGCGGCAGGCCCTGACCGGGAACCCGCCGGGCCGCCAGGGGAAATCTTGGCTGGTCTTAAAGAACCCGCCCGGCTTTCTTGCCGGGCTTTTTTTTGAAAAGGCTCTCGTCCGAAGGGGGTGCGTCGCGCGTGGGCGGCGGGAAGAAGAAGAGCAGAAAGAAGGCCCAGGTCCACTACGCCCCCTCTGCCAAAGACACCGGGAAGGACCTGACAGCCCCCCCGTTCGAAACGGGGCACCTGTCTCCCTCTGCGTTCGGCCAGGCCCTGAAGGAGCTCTACGGCTCCTTCGAATCCTATTACGCAAAAGGGGAGGGCTCCGACTTTAAGGCCCTGACCGGTGCCGTCGCCGCCAAGGCCGGGGAGCTGAAGGCCGACCCGGCGACCGCCCAGCAGGTCTTCGCCGAGTACGCCAAGGTAGGAGTGGCCGCAGTACTGGAGGGGAAGGCCACCCCTGAAGAAGTGGCCGCCGGGACCCAACAGGTGGCGCAGGCCCTCGGTCTCAGCACCGAGGGAGGGAGCGGCGAAGCGTGGTCCGTGCTGGCAGGACTGGCCGCCGTGGACGTGGCGGCGGAGCAGGCCGCGCAGCCCGCATGGCTGCGGGAGGTGTCCCCCCTCGACCCCGGTTTCTGGGACGACGTCAAGGAAGCGGGGGCGCTCGGCAAGCCGCTCATGGTCGCCGGGCCCGACATAGAAGACCAGACCCTCACCGCCGTCTTCTGCCACGACCCGGCGGACCCCGGTAAGGGCAGGCTGGTCCTCTTCGGGAAGCTGCGCCCCGAGGCGGAGGCGAAGCTCATGGACGCGCTGGCGGTGGACGAGAAGGCCCCGCCGGGGCCGCTGCCGTCCGACACCTTCTGGGACGACATCCTCCTGGCGGCGAAGAGCGTCAACCACCACATCGGGGAGGGCACCCCCGTCCCGAAGCACACGCTGGAGAGGATCGCGAAGCTCAAGGCCCGGCTCTCCTCCTTCAACCCCTCCACGCCGCAGGAGCAGGAGATGAAGCAAACCTACGAGCAGTACGTCGCCGTGCTGGAGAGGGCGGTGGAGGAGGGAAAGAAGACCTACGAGATCTACCCCGGGGGGACGTTCACCCGGTTCACCCCCTCCCCCAAAGAAGAGGACGAGTACGAGGTGGCGGGCGGCTTCAAGGCGAAGAAGCTCACGGGGTCGAGGCCCGCCGCCGAGGAGAGGGAGGGGCGGCTCTACTGGGACGGCGAGAAGCGCCTGCGGGACTCCTTCCTCGGCGAGGAGTACGAGATCGACCTGGGGGACGGCTACAGGCTGATATACCACCCCAGCAGGGACCCGGTCCCCTACTCCCTGCGCGGGACCGTGGAGCTCGTCGGCCCGCCCGGGCAGCCCGACGGCCACGCGGCCCTCGAGAAGCTCTCCCTCCTCCACCTGCACGCCAGCCCGGTCACCTCCGCCGAGGAGGTCGAGGTGATGTACCTCGAGCGCAACGCCTGGGCACAGGGCCTCACGGGCGACCCGGAGTACAGGGAGATCGGCAGGGCGGTGGGCGAGGCCGAGAAAAAGTACGAGGCCGAGGCGCTGGCCCGGCTCGAAGAGGCGGCCGCGCACCTCTCGGAGGAGGAGATGACCGTCCTCGCCAAGAGCCTGGTGCTGGAGAACCAGCGGCGCCTGCTGCGCTGCCGGGCGGGACTCCTCAAGCGCTTCTTCGAGAAGAAGCTCGGCCTGCCGGAGGGGGGGCTGGAAGGGCTCCCCGCCTACCAGCCGCGGCCGCTGGCGGCCTCAGGTAAGAAAGGCTACCACTTCTGGAACCGGTTTGACCTCACGGCCGACAAGGTGAAAGAAGCCCTCAAGGGCTTCGTGATCACCCACAGGATCTCGACCGGCAAGGATAAGGTAGAAAGACTGTGCCGCCTGATCGAGAGCGGGGGGTTCCTGGCGTGCGGTGAGGTCCGTGCCCGCATGGGGGTAAAGGTCAACACCACTTCCCCGTTGGAAGACATGAAGAGCGGTGGGGCGAGCTACGCGTTCACCTTCATCCGCCCCGAGTCCAGGCAGGGAGAGTTTGACATCGTGTGGGACCCGGAGGTCCTGCTCACCCGGTCGGACTGGTTTGCTACCAAGGACGACGCCTTCGGCGCGGTCAACCCCGAGTCGCACTACTCGAAGTACGAGAAGACCACGGATGTGGAAAAGCTTGGGTGGTGGGTGAGATACTCTCACATCGACCCGCAGTGGGGCGGGCAGGTGATGTTCAAGAACGGCATCGACCTGCTGGGCATACACCCGCCGCGGTACATCTTCGTGGACTCCGCGGCCGACCGGGAGAGGGTCCTGGACAGCTTCGCGAAGGTCGGCGTGAAGGAGCTCGGCGGGCGCCCGGTGGAAGAGGTCGTCCGGGTGCGGAAGAAGAAGTAGCCGGGCCGGGGGCAGCCGGCAGGAAGACTGCCGGCCCTCTTCTTTTTTCGGGAGGTCGTTTGGGGATGATGTACGACACGCACCTGGCCGGGGGAGTGCTGGCGGGGGCGGCGGTCGCCGCGGCGCTCTCCCTGCCCGGGGAGTCCTGGGTTGCCGCCATGCTGGTGGGCGGCGTGGCGGCCCTCCTGCCCGACGTGGACCACGGGAGGGCGGCCCTGAACCAGGCCCTGCGGAAGGGCGCTCCCCTGGCGGGGGACGCGGTCAACGCCGCGCTGAGGGGGCTCCTGGGGCACCGCGCCGTCACCCACTCGCTGGCGGCGGCGGCCGTCCTCACCACCGCCCTGCGCTTCCTCTGGCCTGCCCTCCCCGGGGCGCTGCTCCTGAGCTTCCTGTTAGGCTACCTCAGCCACCTCGCCCTGGACGCGCTGACGCCGGGCGGGGTGTGGTGGCTCTGGCCGTTCGACCGGCGGCGCGGCGTCCCGCTGGTGGCCACCGGCGGCCCCGCGGAAAAGTTCCTCGTGAGGCCGTTCCTGTGGCTGTGCGTGCTGCTGCTGGCGGGCCGGAAGTTTCTGGTTTAGGTGGTGATAGTTTTGAACTTCAGGGACATACCCCTGACAGACCTTTTACTGCTTGTAGGGGCGGTCATGCTCTCCGTCTTCCTCGCCCGGGTGGCCGGGAAGGCGTTTAAGACTGCCTTCGCGTGGGCGGTGGGTGCGGTGGCCGCCGTCATGGTCCTCAGACACCTCGACGGGGTGTTGGCCTTTATCCAGCACGCGGCAGACACCATATGGCCTGCCGCGCAGCACGCCGCCGACCGCCTGGTGCAGATCATCAGCTCGGTCCTGAGGTCTATTTGAACTGAAAGGGGAGGGACTCGGTTTTGAAAGTCGCAGTGGACATCGGCTACGGCTTCACCAAGGCCGTTTCTTCCTCCGGCGGTAAGGTGTGCTTCCCCTCGGCGGTGGCACCTGTGCCCCTGGACTTGCTGGCCGGGGCGCTCGGCCGGCAGGGGCCGGGCCACAGGCTGAGGGTACGGTACCTCTCCGGGAAGGTGGGGGAGCGCGTGGTCGGGGAGGCCGCCCTGAGGGGCACGGCAGCGGTGACCACTCTGAACAGGGAGAAGCCGGAGGACCTGCACGACTGGTGCCTTTTGGCGGCGGTGTACCTCGCGGGCGGGGGAGGGGCCGGGCAGTTCCCGGAGCCCGTGGACCTGGCCGTGGGCCTGCCGCTCGCCTACTACCGCTCCCAGAGGGACGCCCTCAGGGAGCGCCTCTTGAGGCTCAGGGCGTGGGTGTCGGTGGACGGCGGGGAGGAGAGGTGCGTGTCGTTCTCCCGCGTGCTGGTGCTCCCCCAGGGCGCCGGTGCGGTGGCCGCCTTCCCGGACCTCCTGCCCCCCTCGGGCCTGGTCGGGGTGGTCGACGTGGGCGAGTACACCACCGACTACCTGGTGCTGGAGGCGAGGGGCAGGGGCGAGTTCGTGCCGCTCCTGAGGGCCTGCGGCTCGGCCGAGGTGGGGGCGCACCTGGTGAGGGAGGCCGTGGCGGCCGCCTACCTGGAGAAGACCGGCGCTACCCTGCCGCGCAACCTGGTCGCCGCGGCGGTGAGGGAGGGGAGGGCGCCGTTCAGGGGTAAGGAGGTCGACCTCTCGGCAGAGGTGGAGCTCGCCCTGCGGGACGCCGCCCGGGCCGTGGCGCAGGCGGTCCTCTCCGCCTGGAAGGAGCTGGCCGACGCCCTGTCGGCGACGGTTCTGGCGGGGGGCGGTAGCCTGCTCCTGGGGCGGTCCCTCTTCCCCTCCTTCCCCGGTGCCCGGCTCCTGCCCGACCCGGTGTTCGCCAACGCCCTGGGGTTCCTCAGGGCGCTCGGCCAGGGGGAGGGGCGGTGATCCCGTGGCCGGTAAGAAGGAGGCCAGGATCCTGGGAGAGCTGGCCCGGCTCGGGGCGGCGAGGCCCGCAGAGCTGGCCGCCGCGCTGGGGGAACCCCCCGACCGCGTGAGGGCGTGGCTCTCGAAGCTCAGGGCTGCGGGCCTCGTCGCCAGGGAGGGGAGACTCTACAAGGTGGCGGGAAGCACAACTGCAACCACAACCGAAACCGCAACCGAAACTAAAACCGCAACCACGGTTGCGGCCGAAACTAGAACCGGAGAGGCTCGCACCGGGGCGGCGGTTGCGGCCGTCCGGCCGCAACTGGGAGAGCAACCGCAACCGAAACCACAACCGAAACCGAAAACGCAACCCGCTACCGGTCCGGCGCCCGTTGTGAGTCCTCCCGGTCTCGTCCGCCTGGAGCTCCTGCTCGCCCAGGCAGTGGGACGCCTCTCCCGGATCGAGGGCCTCTTACGGGAAATCCTGGCAGAGCTGAGGGGCCGGAGCACACCGGGGGAGACGGGGCAAGAAGATCGTGGTTTCGATGCTCTATCTTTCTTCCAGCAGTTTGATTGAGCCAAACTGCAACCGAAACCGAAAACGCAACCGCAACCGAAACCGCAACTGTCAAAACTGTTCAGCCGAACTGTTTCTGTCTGTTTGGCCGGGCGCCTATATATAAGGCGCGCGCAAACTGTGTACACAGACAGACAGTTTGCCGGTTGGTGATTTTGACCAATGCTAGAAGCTTTCCGGTAACAAAGTATTAGGGGGGTGTGGGGGGTGCGGGGGGCGCGGACGACCCCGGCGCAGGAACCCAGACCGTCTGCCGGCTGGCGGGAGCAACTGAAGCGGGAAGTCCACACCTGGGCCAAGTTCTCTGCGGCCGCTGCTGGAAGTCTCGCCGCCCTCGGGCTGTACCTCACGCTGCGCGGCTCGCCCGTGGGCTGGAAGCTCACCGTGGTGAGCCTTGCCTACCTCTCGCTGGCGTTTTTCGTCCTGCGCCCGGACGTGCTGCTCGCCCTTCTCGCGGCGCCGTTCGCTTTCGCCGCCGCGTGGTGGCGGCGGAGGAAGACCCCGGCGGACGCCCCGTCCGGGGAACCGCTGGGTGAAGGGCTTCCGCCCCTCGAACTCTTTGGCCCTGTGGCTGAAGAAGGGAAAGGGCAGCCCGACGAGAGCGCAAAAGTGGCGGCAGCCCTCCAGTCCTTCGGTGTACCGGCCCGCGTCGTGCGGCGCGTCGTGGGGCCGACGGTCTCCCGGTACCTGGTGGAGCTGGAGCAGGGCGTGAGCGTGAGGAAGCTCCGGCTTCTCGAAGCCGACCTGGCGGTGGCCCTGAAGAGGCCTTCCGTCCGGCTGGTCGAGGAGGAGGGGGCGGTGTGGGTGGAGGTGCCGAACCTCTACCGGGCCAAAGTGTACCTGCGCGGCGTCCTGGAAGAACTCAGGCACATGCCCCGCTCGGTGCGGGGCGAACTCCCCCTCGTGCTGGGAGTCGACGCCCGCGGCGAGCCTTTGGTCGTGCCGCTGGAGTCGCTCCCCCACCTGCTCATAGCCGGCGCGACGGGGATGGGAAAGAGCGTGTGCATCCACAGCCTCATCCTGGGCCTGGTGGCGCAGAAGAAACCGGAAGAGCTGCTCCTGGGGCTGGTGGACCCGAAGCAGGTGGAGCTGATGGTCTACGAGGACCTGCCGCACCTGCTGGCCCCCATCGCGGACACGCCCGGGAAGGCCGCCACCCTCCTGGACTGGGCAGTGGGGGAGATGGAGAGGCGCTACGGCGTCCTCCGCGACATGCGGGTGCGTTCCCTCACTTCGCTGCCGCCCGACCGCCGCCCCTTCCCGTTTATCGTCATCGTGGTGGACGAGCTGGCCGACCTCATTTTAACTGGGAAGGAAAAGGTAGAAGAGAGCCTGGTGCGCCTGGCGCAGAAGTCGCGGGCCGCGGGCATCCACCTCATCCTGGCGACGCAGCGGCCCGACGCGAAGGTCCTGACCGGACTCATCCGGGCCAACGTGCCCGGACGCGTAGCCCTCCGCTGCGCCAAGGCGACTGACTCCGAGATCATCCTCGACACCCAGGGGGCGGAGAGGCTCCTGGGCAAGGGCGACATGCTGGTGCTGGTGCCCGGCATGGGGGAGCCGTTCCGCGGCCAGGGAGCCTACGTGCCGGGCGACAACGTCTCCGCCGTCATCGCCTGGTGGCAGAGGCAGCGCCCCGAGAAGAGGTTCCTGCTGGACTTCGGGGAGAAACCCGGGGAGGAAAATGAAAAAGCGGGGACCGCTGCGCCCGGTGGAGAAGCCGGAGGGAGTGGCCCGGCGGCCGGAAGAGAAGCCGGGACCGACCCCCTGCTGCTGCGGGCCCTGGAGGCCGTACTGGAAAGCGGCTCCGTTTCGGTCAGGTTCTTGCAGCAGAGGCTCGGAATAAGCCAGTCTGAGGCCCTGGAAGTCCTGGCCGAGATGGAGAGGCGGAGGTGGGTGTCCCCCGCCCAGCCGAGAAAGAAGCGGAAAGTCCTGGTCTCTTCCGTCGAAGAGGCGCTTTCGGGACCGCAGGGCGGAAGCTGAGGGAAGACTCCCGCCCTGCACCCCCGTTTTTTTTTTGGGGA
Organism: Ammonifex thiophilus; assembly: GCF_003368535.1. Lineage (GTDB taxonomy): Bacteria > Bacillota > Desulfotomaculia > Desulfotomaculales > Ammonificaceae > Ammonifex > Ammonifex thiophilus. The sequence goes on along the minus strand of NZ_QSLN01000015.1, from coordinate 13,600 downwards.
CAAGGAAACGTAGGTAGAAAGCGAGGTTTGCCAAAACTATGCGGGCGGTAGCTACGGCGCTCCTCCTGCTGGTACTCCTCGTGGTGCCAATTGCTGGCTGCTGGAAGTCCTCCCACCCACCGCCCACCGGCGGCGGGTACACGCCGAACACCGCCCAGGAAGACCGTCCCCCATCCTCGACTCCCCTCCGGCCCGGCGAGACCGGCTCCCCCGTCTACGCCGGTACGGCGGCCAGGCTCCTGTGCCGGGTGGACGCCGGCCGCGGGGGCGACTTCGTAGTGCACGGGAAGCTCTACGTGTGGGGGCCGTCTTCCCGCTGGGAAGAGAAGGACTTCCGGCGGTTTGTAATTGTAGCCCCGGCTTCCGCTTCCGTACGGCAGGCCCTGAAGCCGGGGGGGACTTGCCTGCTAGACGGCAAGTTCTCCGCCCTGTCGGGGACCGGCGAGCCGACCTTCCTGGCGGAAAACGTCTCCCCCGCGCCCGAGCAGGTGTCCCCTGCCCCCGCATACAGGGGCTACGGCTGGGTCCGCGACCCCTCTTCGGGGCGGCTCGCACCGCTCAGGGAGGGGGAGGCCCTGCGGGACTGGGTGGCCTTCCTGCGCGGCGTGGCCGACTCCTGCGGCATCCGCTACGACCCCGAGTCGGGCCTTGTGGGGGGAGTCGGCACCCTCGAAAGGTGGAGTGTTGAGGGGGCGAAGGAGCTGGGGCAGGTGGCAGTAAGACTCCGCAGCGCCGCCCCCGGCAGGCACCTCCTGCCGGACGGGGACAGGTCGCTCGGCGAGCTGCGGGAGGCCACACGCACCCAGGCGTTCGTCGTCGGGGAAGCCCTGGACAACCTGCTGGTGAGGCAGGCCGACGTCCGGCTCGAGCACGTCTTCCGCTTCATGGAGAGGGCCAAAACGGTGGGAGGGGCCGCTCCGGGGTGCGGGCCGGAGGGACCGGCCACCTTCTTCGGTTACGCCTACCTCCCGGAGGGGGCGGAGTACCCCGTGTTCGTGGGCGTGCGCGGCTCTTCCTTCTCCGAGTGGATGGACCACTTCCGGGGCGGCCCGCTCAGGCTTGAGGCATGGGATGTCGTGGGGCTCGACCCCCGGTACCTTTCAGAAGGTGAAAGGAGCGTCTGGTTGTGGGCGGGCGGCACCTGCGTCTTCGACAAGAAGACCGGCCGGTGGTTCTTTTGCGTGCGCTCGGCCTTGGCGGAACCCGAGTTCCGTGAGACGGTAAAAGCGATAAGCTGGCTCTCTGAAAGGAGCTGAAGCCGGTGTTGGCGAGGCGCTTTGACGCTTATCGGTGGGCGGCGGTTCTGGCCCTCTGGGCGGTGATCGGCTTCCTGGCGGTGTGCGCGTGGCGGGCGCAGGCGGCCAGCACGGTCCTGTACGAGAAGGCCAGGGGGAGCGTCACCCGGGAAGACGCCCTCCGCCTCCAAACCGCCGGGGAGTTCGCCCGCGACTTCGCGGTCGAGTGGGCCACCTTCCGCGGCGACCCGGGGGAGTACGCCCGGCGGCTGAGCGCCTTCAACGCGGCCCTGGAGTACCCCGCCCCGGTGTCCGAGGGACCGCAAAGGGTCCTGAGCGCCCGCGTGGTCCGGCTGGAGGGAAAAAGGCAGGGGAACGCGACCGTCTACACCGCCCTGGTAAGGCTCCACGTGCAGCGCTACGTCCGGCTGGCGGAGACGGAAGCACCCTCGTTTCCCAGGGCGTACCTGCGTGAGCGCCCCGACCCCGCCGACCCCTTCGGCTTGAAAAAGCTCGCTGAGGGGTGGGTGGACGACACCCTGACCGTCAAGGTGGTGGTAGGGGAGAGGGGTGGCACCTTCTTCGCCTGCAACCTGCCAGTCATAGCGCCCGACCCGGCCGGGCCCAGGGAAGACCCTGCCAGATTCCTGGCACGGCAGTGCTCTTCCGAACCATCTCCCGAAGCAGCCGCGGCGATCAGGAACTTCGTGAAGCTCTACTTCACCAGCACCGCCCCGGCCGAGCTGGCGAACTACACCGTCCCCGGTGCCGGGGTGACCCCCGTGGGCGGGTGGGAAGTCAAGAGTATCGACGTGGTCTCCGTGGACGACCCCGCAAACCCGCGGCTCGCTTTTGTCCGGGCGACCGTGGCCCGGCGGGGAGTGCAGGTCGCCCAGCGGCTGTACCTCAGGACCGAGACGAGGGACGGCCGGGTACTGGTACGGGAGGTTGGGAGCTTTGCGTACTAACTCGGAAAGTCTGCCCGTGTGGCGCGACCGTGCCCGCTGGTTTGGGTTACCGGTCCTGTTTGAATGGTATGAACTGCACGGGGACCGGCTGGCCGTGCGGCGGGGGCTGCTCGTGGTGCGGGAAGACTGGGTGCTGCTCTACCGCGTGCTGGACGTGCGCGTGCGCCGCAGCCTGCTGGACATGCTCCTGGGCACCGGGACGGTCGAGGTCTACGCGGCAGACGCTACCGACCCCCGGCTCCTGCTCAGGGGCGTGAGGAGGCCGCGCGAAGTGGCGGCCATGATCCAGGAAGCGGCCGAAGCCGCGCGGGCGGAGCTCGGTGTGCGGGGCCGCGAGCTCTTCGGGGCGGCGGCCTTTCTGGAAGACCACAACAACTCCTTCGGGAGGTGATCGCGCGTGACGGTAAAAACCGTGAAGACTGCGGTCGAGAAGGCGAGAGGGCGTCTCGCGGCGCTGCTGCTGTCCCACCCTGCGGCCCTCCGGTTCGCGGCGGCCGCGGCGGTGGCGCTCCTCACCGCGCTCGCGACGGAGACCCCGTGCTACGCGCAGGGCGGGGACATCCTGACGTCCGCTTACAGGTTCGTCATCAGGGTAGTCGTCATGGTCATCGGCATCGTCGTCCTGGTCAAGGGCATCGGCTACATCGGCCGCCAGGAAGTCCAGAGCGCCCTCTTCCTGCTCATCGTGGGCGTGCTGATCATCATCATCGGGGCGACCGACCTCATCCCCAAGCTCGCCACCTGGGTGGCGCAGCAGCTCGGTGTGACCCCGAAGGAAGGGCTGCAACAATAGTCATAGACCCCACGGCTGAAGCCGGGGGCTTGCCTTCCGGGTTTCGGCCGTAGGCCCATACGGGCCTCGCTGTGACCAGTCTCAGTCCCGTTTCCGGGGCTACGTTACCGGGGAGAGCCAGAGTTCGCACCCCGGGGTGTGCGGGCCAGCTCCGGGCTCTGCAACCCAGCGGTTAAACAGCGAGCTGGGGGTGTAGCGAGCAGTGCCGCTGGGAGATGGCCGCCCGGATAACGTTGACGAGGCCCACTTTACCGGGAAAAACCCGAGGGGAGGCGGGTAACCGCCGTGCAAAAGCAGAACTGCGTACTTGTCCTCGACAAAAACAAGGAGCCGCTCATGCCCTGCCACCCGGCGCGGGCGAGGCAGCTCCTGAAGAAGGGGAGGGCCGCCGTCTTCCGCCGTCACCCCTTCACCATCATCCTGAAGGACCGGGAGGGCGGGGAAACCCAGCCCCTTGAACTCAAAATAGACCCGGGCGCCAAAGTCACGGGCCTGCCCCTCGTCGCGGAGTTTCCGCGCGGGCGGGAAGTCCTCTGGGCCGCAGAGCTCCACCACCGGGGAGAGCAGGTCCGCGAGGCGCTTCACAGGCGCCGCGGGTACCGCCGCTTCCGGCGCTACCGGAAGACCCGCTACCGCGAGCCCAGGTTCTCGAACCGCGGGAGGCCGGAGGGCTGGCTCCCGCCGAGCCTGGAGAGCAGGGTGGCGAACATTCTGACCTGGGGGAAGCGCCTGTGCCGCTGGTCGCCGGTCACCGCTGTTTCCGTAGAACTGGCCAAGTTCGATACCCAGAAGTTCCAGCACCCCGAGATTTCCGGCATCGAGTACCAGCAGGGAGAGCTCTCCGGCTACGAGGTCAGGGAGTACCTGCTGGAGAAGTACGGCCGGAGGTGCGCCTACTGCGGGAAGGAAGACGTGCCGCTGGAGGTGGACCACGTGGTCCCGAAGTCCAGGGGCGGTACCGACCGGGTGTCCAACCTGACCTTAGCCTGCCGGGAGTGCAACCGGGCCAAGGGGAATAGGCTACTCCAGGAGTGGCTGGAGGATCTGAAGAAGTCCAGGCGGGCGGTAGACAGGAAGCGGGCGGAGAACATCCCGAAGGTCTTGTCTCTGCTCAAGGAACCGCTGAAGGGCGCGGCCTTTATAAACGCCACGCGGTACGCCCTGGTGGAGAGGCTTAAAGCGCTCGGCCTGCCTGTCTTCACCGCAACAGCTGCCCAAACGAAGTACAACCGGGCGCGGCAGGGATACCCGAAGGCGCACTGGATCGACGCCGCCTGCGTGGGGGAGACCGGGGAGAGTGTGCGGCTCGACCCGGGCATGCAGGCGTTAAAGATCACCGCCAGGGGCCACGGCAGCCGGCGCGTGCAGAACGTGGACAGATACGGCTTCCCGCGGGGAGAGCCGAAAAGGGTCAGGCGTTTCATGGGCTTCGCCACCGGCGACCTGGTGAAGGCGGTGATTCCGACCGGGAAGTATGCCGGGGTTCACGTTGGCCGGGTAGCGATCCGGTCCCGCCCGGGCTTCAGGCTCAACGGCTTCGACGTACACCCGAAGCACCTGCGTCTCCTGCAGCGTGCAGACGGGTACGAGTACGACTGGGTGAAGGGAGGGAGCGGCGTCTCTTCCCCCAGGCCTGAAGGCCGGGGCCCCCGACGCCGCGTGATTTGATGGTGGACGGTGTTGGCTTGTGACCGGAGACAGGCGCTTTTACTGGCAGTCGTACCGCCCCCTCTTCCGGTTCTCCATAACCCTCCACCGCCTGGGGAAGGACCTCCCGCTCCCCTTCCCCGTGCGGCTGGAGACCCTGATCGTCTTCGCCTTCCTGCTCGCCGTCCTCTACCCGGTGTGCTGGCTGCTGGAACCCTTCACGAAGGCGGTCTTCCACCTCGGGAAGGGGCCGTGCGCCGTCGCCAGCGCACTGGCGGGGGCCTTCCTCCTGGGCGAGGTGGACGCGGCCGGTAAGTTCCTGCCCGTCTTCGTGTGGGACGTGCTCACCTTCCTGGTCCTGCCGAAGAGGAGCAGGCTCGGCTCGCTTCTCAGGCCGGAGAAACGGCAGAAGGTGGAGAAGTTCGAAGTCTGGAGCAGAAGGGCAGGGGAAGAGCTGTGGTTTTAACGCCTTCCGAAGCCGAACTCAGGCTCATGGTCGAGGAGATCGCCGGGGCCGTGCGGGGAGCACCGGACCCGGTACGTTCCCTCTGCCTGCTGGTGGAAGAGAAGACAAAGGGCGACCCGCAGAGGGCGGACCTCTGGCGGCGGGCCGGATACCGGGTCCTGCTCCGCCTGCTTGGGGAGAAGAAGGGGAGCTAGGAATGCGCGCCGACGTCCTGGACGAGATCCGCACCGAGGTCTTCCGGCGGGTCGCCCAGCAGGACCCCTTCCTCCTCCGCGAGCTCGACAGGCGAAAAGATGAGGTCCGCAGGCTGGTGCGGGCCGTAGTCCCGGTCTTCGCCCCCTGGGCCGGGCCGGAAGAGGCGGAGCAGCTGGCGGACGAGGTGGCGCGCGACCCCTTCGGGTGGGGGCCGCTCCTGGAACTGGTGGAGTCGCCGGACGTGACCAACATCTGGATCTCTCCCGGGAGGGTGCTGTACGAGGGGGCTGGCGGGCGCAGGTACTGGCCCAGGCCGCTCGGATCCGAGGTGCAGGTCAGGCGGCTGGCGGAGAGGATCGCGCTGGGGGCAGGCAGGCGGGCGGACGAGGCAAACCCGGCGGTGGACTGCAGGCTGCCGGACGGCTCGCGCGTGTCCATCGTGCTCTCCCCTTCTCCCTCCGTCCGGGGCACCTTCATCGTGGTGCGCCGCTTCCCGCGGCCCTACACGCTCGAAGACCTGGCGGAAAGAGGTATGTTCCCTCCCTCCCTCGTCCCGTTCCTGAAGCTGGCGGTCAAGGCGCGGCTCAACATCGTGGTCGCCGGCGCCATGGGCTCGGGCAAGAACACGCTCTTAAACGCGCTCTTGCTGAACGTGGGGCCGCACGAAGTAGTGGTCATGGTAGAAGACCCGGCGGAGTCGTGGGTGGGGCTGCCCGACCCCTCGAGGCCCGACCTCCCGCAGCCCTTCGTGCAGGTCTTCGAGCCGCGCCCCCCGAACCCGGACGGGAGGGGCGAGGTGCCAATGGAAGTGCTCTTCCGGCGCGCCCTGCGGCAGCAGCCCGACCGGATAGTCTGCTCGGAGATCCGGTGCTGGCTGACGGCGCACTACGTGCTGGAGGCGATGAGCCTGGGGCACCCCGGTTCGGCCAGCACGATACACGCCGACGGGCCGGAAGAAGTGCCGCAGCGGATGATCGACCTCCTAAAGATGCACCCGGGAGGGGCGTACCGCGACGACCGCGCCTGCCTGGCGCGGGTCTCTTACGTGGAACTCGTCCTCTTCCTCACGGCCTACCAGCGGGACGACGGCTCCCCGCGCTTCAGGCGGCTCACCGACGTGGCGGAGCTGCGCCGTGCGGGTGACGGGAGCGTCCGCGTGGTGCCGCTCATGACCTTCGACTTCCGCGGTTACGCGGCCGACGGCTCCCCCCTGGGGGAACTGCGGCCCACAGGCGAACGGCCGGAGTTTCTTAAAAAACGCAAGGTCAGGCAGTTCCTGGCGCCGGAAGAACTGTTGACGCTAGAGGGCTTCTTTTCCCCAAATACCTGCTAGGGTATCGGGAAGTGCCCCCAGTCACCGGGTGTCACCACCAAACGCCCTGGTGGTGACACTATAGCAGGAAAAAATCTTGCAATCAAATGATTGCATTTTCCCCTCTCGGGGCATAAAATTGTATTGAGGACCTTTCCAGGAGGGTTGGGGTTGAGAATCGTCTCTTCCGCCCAGGTCGTTCTCTTCCTGGTCGAGTTCAAGAAGCTGGTACAGGGCGGCCGGTTCTACCTCGTTCCGCGGAAGGAAAACCTGGAGGCCCTTGCCCTTCTGGGATGGACCGAAGAGGTTTTGGTTGAGTTCTTGTGTTCGCTCACGCCTGGCAACTACGTCGGAGGCCCCGAGGACGACAGGGGAGTGCCGGGCGAGGACATTTGGGTATTCGGGGCAGAAATAGAAGGTACCGAGTATTACATCAAGCTTAAGATCCGGGGATCCGGGAAAAGAGGAAAGGCGGTGTGTCTCTCCTTCCACGAGGCTAAACGGCCCCTGGTATACCCCCACAGGAACCACAGGGCTTAACTAATACCGCTATCAGTTGCCGTTCCCAGAAGGGGTGGTTTCCATGGCAAAGCAGAAGTATGGCTATTGTCCGAAGTGTGATGCGGAAAGAGAACTGATGGTCAAAACCATAGAGCAAACCTTTCCGGTGCGGGGGGAACCTGTGACCGTCGAGTGCGAGGTCGCTTTTTGCCGGGAGTGCGGCGAGGAAGTGTTTGACCGGGAACTGGACTTTGCGAACCTGGAACGCGCCTACGCGGAGTACCGGCGCCGCAAGGGCCTGCCCACCCCCCAGGAAATTGTGAGTCTGCGGGAGAGGTACGGCCTGAGCCAGCGCGCCCTGGCCAAACTCCTGGGCTGGAGCCCGGCGACTGTTTACCGGTACGAGAAGGGGGCGGTTCCCACTCCCGGCCACGGTGAAGTGTTGAAAATGCTCGCCGATCCGGCGGAGATGGCGAAGTTGCTGGAAAGGCGGGGCGACAAGCTCTCCCCACGCGAATTTGCGCGGGTGAAGAAAAGAGTAAAGGACCTGCTTGAGCGCGAGAGAGAAAATTTGCTGCGGGCCAGAGTGGAAAACCTCCTCGGCTCCTATCCCCCTGGCATCGAAAGCGGCTTCCGGCGGCTCAACTTCGAGAAACTGGTGGGGATGATCGCCTTTTTTGCAGGGAATACTGGCATCTTCAAGACGGCGCTGATGAAGCTGCTCTGGTACGCCGACTTCCTGCACTTCAAGAGGCATGCGGTCTCGATAAGCGGCGCGAGGTATGCTGCGCTCCCATATGGTCCGGCGCTTGACAGGTGGGAACTCTGCCTTGCCCTTGCGGCCGAGACCGGGGCGATAACCACGGAATTCGAACTCAAGTTCGACTACGAGGGAGAAGTGGTGCGGGCCGCGGTCGAATTCAACAAAGACATCTTCACCCCGGAGGAACTGGCGACGCTCGAGGAAGTGAAGCACCGGCTAGGGGGACTGAACTCGAAAGCCCTCACGGAAAGATCCCACGAAGAGGAGGCGTGGAAGCTGACACCCCGGGGAGAAATCATTTCCTACGAGCACGCTTTGAGGCTGCGCTGGGAAGAGGAGTAAAAAACGCACGCTGCCACTGGATGGAAAGCCAAAGATCGCGGGTGCCGTTAAGGTGCCTGCGATCTTTTTTTTGAGGTGGTTCGTAGTGCTCGAATTCCCCGTACGCTACGTGCACAGGAACATACTTTTTACCCGCACGGGCGAAGTCTTCGCCCTCTACCGTCTCAACGGTGTCTCTTACGCTTACCTGCCTGAAGACCACAAACGGGAAGAGGTGATGCGCTTTTACGCCTTTCTGCATGGCTTCCGGGGCCGCGGGCAGCTCCTCTACCTGACGGAAGAGCTGTGGGTGGACGTGGCGGGGTACATGCGTCCCCTGCCCCTTTCCGGCGACCCGGCGGTGAGGGGAGAAGCGCAGCGGCACGTGGAGTCGGCCGTGTGGGAGATGGCGGGAAGGGCACAGCGGCGGCGGGTATACCTGTGCCTGCAACTGCTGGCCGGCAGCGGGAAGACCGACCTGGTGTTTTCCCTGAAAGAGGTGCGCGACCTGCTCCTGGAGCGGCTGGCCGCCGTCCGGAAGCCCGGCCGCGTGCCGGAGTCGGCGCTGCGGGCAGCGCTCCTGGCCGAAGAGGAGATATTCAACCACTCCCGCAGTTTCGTGAACATCGAGAGGGCGGGCCTGGCCGACCTGGAGTTCATCGTGAAGCGGTGCGTGCGGCATTACGGTCCACTGCCACCCGTCCTGCCGGGGGGAGAGGAAGAGGGCGTCCCCCTCTCGGAAAACTCCCTGCTGGTGCTCTCCGACGGCGCAGTGTTCGACCCCAAGCTCCGCTACATGAAGGTCTCCTGGTTCGGGGACTCCGGGGAGGAAGAGTCCGTCTACCAGACCTTCCTCACCTTCGCCGACGTACCCAGGAACCTGCCGCTCACGGGCCACGAGTGGCTGTTCCGGCTCGAGTCCACGGTGGGCTTCCCGGTGGACGCGGTGGTCCACTTCCGGCTCGAATCCCCGGAGAAGGCAGCGCGAAAGGTGCAGGTCAGGAAGAAGAGGCTGAAGGAGCAGCTGCAGGAGCACTACATAGGACAGGGCGAGGCTCCCTTGAAGGAAGAGTGGGCTGCCGCGGCGGCAGGCGGACTCGAGGCGAAGCTTGAAGAGGGGATGCCCCTCATGGAGTTCGCCGTCGTGCTCGCGGTGGCCGGGCCGGACCTGAACGAGGTGCGCGCCCGGGCCCGGACGGTGGCACAGCTCTACAAGGCCAGCACGGGCTTCCGGGTGGGCGTGCCGCCGGGCGACATGCTCCGCTGCGCGGGGGCGTTCTTCCCCGGCGCCAGGTTCGGGAGGTTCCTGCCGCGGGTCCACGCCGACCCGGGCTACCTGGCCTCTGCCGCCCCCTTCGGGGTAGTAGACGTGGGTGACGGGGAGGGCTTTTTCATCGGCTGGGCCTCCCCCGGCAGGACGCCGGTGTTCTACCTGCCGGGCAGGGCCATGCAGCGGGGCAGCGGTCTCATTGCCTGCGTGGGCACGCAGGGCGGCGGCAAGTCCATGCTGGCAAAGCTCATCGCCTACCTGTGCGCCCTCTGCGGGGCACGTGTCTTCATCGTCGATCCGAAAAACGAGATGGGCGTCTGGTCGGCCCTGCCCTTCCCGGTGCGGCGCGTGGAACTCACACCGGGCGGCAGGCTGCGGCTCAACCCCTTCCGGCTCAGCCGCGACCCGCACAGGGCCGCTTCCCTGGTCAAGGACTTTCTGGACGTGCTCCTGGAGAGCCACCGCGAAGAGACGGCGTCCCGGCGGCTGGTACTCAACCACGCCGTGCAGAGGGTAATGTCCCTGCCTGAGCGGGAGCGCAGCATGATCGCCCTCCTGCGGGCGGTGGACGACATCGCCGGGATGCCCCCCGGGGGGGCGGTGGGGGACGAGGAGCTGAGGGAGGCCCGCGTGTGCTCGCGGCTCCTGCGGCTGTGCCAGGACAACGCCGTGGGCGCCATGCTCTTCGGCTCCGACCTGGGGGGCGGCGTGCTCGACTTCTCGGGCGGTGGGGAGCAGGTCACGGTGGTCAGTATGCACGGCCTGCCGCTGCCGCGGGCGCAAGCGTCGGCGGACGACCCCTACCTCCGGATGAGCGAGTCGGAGCGGATAGCCGTGGCAGTGCTCTTCCTGGTGGCCGCGGCAGCCCGCGAGGCCCTTTTCTCGGAGCGCCCGGAGCGGCTCAAGGTGCTCCTGGTGGACGAGGCGTACCACCTGCTCCGCGTACCCATCGGGGAAAGGCTCCTGAACGACCTGGCCCTCATGAGCCGGTCTTTCAACATCGTGCCGATTCTCATTGCCCAGAACCCGTCGGAGTTCGGACCGAAGATCCGCAACAACACGGGCTACGTCTTCGCCTTCCGCTTGAAGGACAGGAGCGAGATAGAGGAAGCGTGCGCCATGCTGGGAATTCCCTGTGCGGACGAAACGGTTGACGCCCTTCGGGGCTTTGGTGAGGAAGGGAGGGAAGGGTGGTGCTTCATGCGCGACCCCGACTTCCGCGTGGCCGAAGTGCACGTGAGGCCCATGCCGGAGTACCTGCTGGAGGTCTTCGACACCAGGCCGGGCAGGTTCCAGGCGGCAAAGTAGGGCCCGCCGTCCGGGACCGCTTCCGGGGGGCGGTGTTGCCTTTCCTCACCTTCCTGGCCGTCCTGTTCGTTATGCTGTCCGATCCGGCGCTGGCGTTCCAGCTTCAGGACCCCAAGGAGACGGACCACGACCTCCCCGTGGGGGTGCAGTTCATCGACCTGGCAGGGTCGGCGGACTGGGAAAGAAGGCAGGTCAAAGACCTGTTCAACCCCCTGGCGGGCCTGCCCGGCACGTGGGGTGCGCCTTCGTACCTGGCCGGGTACCAGCCCGCCTGGGAACAGTGCCCCACCACCCGGATACAGTTCGACACGGCCGAGCCGAACGCGGGCTTCTTTGGACGTTATATCGCCAAGGCTGCCGGGGCGGTTCTCGCCAGCATAGCCAACATGGTCTTTCTGATCCCGGTAACCATGGTTATCGACGGGATAGAACTCCTGCACTTCGCCTTTCACTCCAGCTGGGCGGCGTCCCTGGCGGGCGGGCTGGCGGAAGCGCTGAAGGGCATTTGGGGCGGGCTGACACCCCTGGTGGTGTTCCTGCCCGCCGTGCTGATGTTGCTCCTCTTGAGGAAGGCCGTCAAGGTCGAACTGCTCGGTATTCTCCGGGCACTCATCGTTTCCGTCCTCTCCCTGGGGGCGGCCCTGTTCCTGTTCCTGGGTACGGTCGAGACGGCCGACGGGCCGAAGCCCGCGGTCGAGGTCGTGGTGGGCGGTGTCTGCAAGGCGGCGGACGACCTGGCAGCGGCCGTGCTCTCCGCCTTCGGCAGCGTGAGCAATACCACCCTCTCCGGTGACGATCTGAAGGACAGGATCCAGTCCCCGGCCGACCGGGCGCTGAACGACTTCTGCAGCTTCGTGTACCGCGCCATGGTGATGCCCACCTGGAGCGTAATCGAGTTCGGTACTGCAAACCCGAAAGACCTGCACATGACGGAAGCGGAGTTCAAGGCGGTCCAGGGAAGAGACGAGTTCAAGGTAAAAACGGAAAGTGGTAAGGAGTACGATCCGTTCGGGAAGGAGATCAAGCCGGGGGCACGGATCGACGTCCTGATGCTCGCTTACCCGCCCGGCCACCCGGCCAGAGAAGCGCTCGCCAACGCCCTGGCCGACAACTCCATAGACCACGGGGGGCACCCGATGACGCCGATCACCCTCAGCGCTTCGGGCAAGATCCCGGCGTGGGTGATGTCGGTCTTCTTCCTCTTTTCAGCGGGCGCCTTCCTCCTGTTCTGCATCTTCATGGCGGTGCCGATGGTCCTGGCGCAGGTCGCTATCGTCCTGCTCTTCCTGCTCTCCCCGTTCGTGCTCCTGGCGGCGGCGTTCGTGCCGGAAGGTGGCCTGCTCTTCGGCGAAAGGTACCTGAAGCAGCTGCTGTCGGCTCTCGGCACCAAGGTGTTCTACGGCGTGTACGTTTCGCTCGTCGTCGTGGCGGCGAACCTGCTCTTCAGGATGGCCGCGGGGAGCAGCACTTCGCCTCTCGTCGCCGTGGGGGCCACCGCAGGGAAGGTCGCGCTGATCCACCTGCTCCTGGTCTTCCTCTTCGTGGGGGCAATATGGTTCCGCAGGAAGCTCTTCGAGCAGATGCAGACGGCCGTGCTGCGCGGGCAGGCGGTCCTCCAGCACCGCCTGGCGCGCATGGGGTCGGTGACGGAGGCGGCCGAAGCTTCCTTCGGCCGGGTGGAGGACGCCGTCGTGCGCAGGCCGGTAAGGCGCGTGTGGGAGCGGGGCAGGGAAGCGGGCAAGGGGCTGCTGCTCCGGCTGGTTACCGGCAGGCCGTCCGGTGACGGTCCGGGTCCTGGCGGTGACCGCGGCCTTTCCGGCAGTGCTACCTCCTCCACTCCGGAGACCGGAGCCGTGCCCCGGTTCCGGCGCCCGCTGTCTTCGCTTGAGACCGGTGTGGAGAAAGGCGGGATCGGCGCGAAGGGGGCTGTGCCCCTGCCTGAAGCCGGTGTGGAGGAAGGCGGGCCTGATGTGAGGGAGGCCGTGCGGGAGGCCGGACGCCGGGTGGGCGCTGCCCGTACCCCGTTGGCACCGGCGACGGCAGGGGCGTCTTCTCCCGCACCTGAAGGGTCTCCGGGTCAGGTGCAGGGACAGCCTTCCGGGCCCGGGGGTGTGGGACAGCCGTCTGCTGCGGCTGGGGGACTCCCGGCGCAGGCGCGGGTTCGGCGGGAAGTCTCTCCCCCTGCCGGCGGGCAGGAACCGGGGGAGCAGGGCACGTTACCGGTCCCGCGTCGGGAGCAGGGAGGTCCTTCCGGGTTCGGAGACGGCACGGCGGAACTGCCCCCGGTTGCCGCCAGGGGGCTCCCCGCACACGGAAAGGAAGCGTCTCCTTCCGGTGGGCGGGAGCAGCTTCCTGCGCCTGAAGGCGCAGAGGGCGCTCCCCCTGCTGCTCCTGCCGGGCCCGCGCGGCAGCAGGACCCGGACCGGGGGCGGCAGCTAGTTGTGCGGGGAGCTGCGCCCGCAGCAGGGTCGAGGGGACAGGCGCAGCCCCCCGTGCCCGAAAGCGCAGAAGGCACCTTCCCTGCTGCTCCCGTCAGGCCGGTACGGCAGCAGCAGGTTTCCCCGCCGACCACTTACGCGGGGAGTGAACCTGTTGCCGGGGCTCGCAGAGTACCTGAGGAAGTTCAGGAAGTGCGGCAGGGGCAGGTTTCCTTACCGGCCGCCCACGCGGGGGATGAGCCTGCTGCCGGGCGATGCGAAGTATCCGGGGAAGCCCCGGAAACGCAGCACGCGCCGATGCGCGGGCAACCTCCTGCCCCTCCCGCACCGCAGCGGGAAGGCGGCCCCGTCCCGCCGGGCGGTGCAGTGGCGGGGCAGAGGTT
>NZ_QSLN01000014.1 GCF_003368535.1 Ammonifex thiophilus | reverse complement strand
GTTTTGGCTGCTCGAGCCAACGGGGTGCTCGGGAGGCACACTTCTCGTTGGCCGGTACTGCTGGCCAGGCAAGAACATTTGGCTCAGGCGGTGCGGTTGGAGGTAAAGCGGAAGATAGAGGAGGCGGGGAGTTGGCTTAAAGCGGGGTTGCCGGCATTGAGAGGACCCTCTGCCGGAGCTCCATGGGTGAAGTATGTGTTGCGGGAACTAAGCCGGCCTAGCCTCAGTAGTTTGATCCCTTAATGGCGCAGGTACCGGGACTATCCTGGCGGCGAGGTTTCCATGAAGAGAAGTTTTCTCCCGAACCACTTACTAACTCTTGACGCACACCAGCTCCGCTACCCCCTTGGAACTTCTCTCAAACCTGCTTTATAATTTGCATAGAGACCTCATCCTCCTGAGCGGTTAGATTGTTAACTGCTCGTCCCTGAGGAAGGACGGTGAGGTCTCTCTTCTTTTTCTCCCCCTCAACTCCTGCAAAAACTCCTACAGTAACTTTACACTAACGGGGGCTAAATAGCGGGGAAGGGGCCGCATGGCATACCAATGGCAAAAGGACTAGCCGTTGGGAAGCAAGATTGGCCTTAGCTTCCAAGAAGGATCGGAAATGCGGGAAGTTTTGCCTGGGATAGTCATAGATCCGGAAATCAGGGGTGGCAAGCCGGTCATAAAAAGGACGCAGGTTCCCGTAGACGTTCTCTTAGGCAAGCTAGCAGGCGGAGCTATGTACGAAGAGCTGATGCGGGAATACGACTTGACGCGGGCGCAAATTCTTGCCGCGCTGAGATACGCAGCAATGGTTCTAGGTGAGGAACAAGTAAAGGTGATTTTGTAAAGCTGTGGTTTCTTGTCGACGAAGACTTGCCGTGTTCTACAGCTAAGGTATTCTTCATAGCCGGGTACGAGGCTTTAGATGTGCAAGATGTCGGCCTGCGTGGTTCGAGGATCACTTTTGATTGTACTGCGCAAACTTTTAGGGAGCCAAAGTCTCGGAAAGCGCTCCTAGAAGCTTTTGCACAAGCCTTTCCCATGTATATTTCCGGACTCGCTCTTGAGCTGCTCGCCCCAGCTGCCGAGCTTTTTCAGGTAAATTGTGCAGTGAGCGTATAGCATCGGCAAGAGCTTGTGGAGTTTCCGGAGGTACAAAGCATATCTCGCCCGAGCCAAACAACTCTCGAAGATTGGGAAGATCGGGAGCAACGATAGGGCGCGCTAAGGCTGCGTACTCAAGAAGCTTAATCGGCGCACCAGTGGGAAGAGTCCCCGGAAGTACAGCTACATCAAACTTGGCAATTTCTTGAAATGCTTTATCATGTGGTAAAGCCCCGAGCCAACTTACTCGTTCGGCCACACCCAAGCTTTCTGCCAGCGCTCGCAACCTCGCATATTCGGCTCCGTAACCTACGATGGTTACTCTGTAGTGGTCTTCGAGGTTGCTCAGCGCTTGCAACAAAAAATCCACCCGATGCCACCGGCTGAGACTTCCCACAAACCCAATGGTACACAGTCGGGAATCCGAGAAAGGAGGATGAGCCCTCGCAAGTTCTATACCCCTCTTAAGAAGCTGAGACGAAACTCCGTTGGGTAAAACTAAGATCTTATGCTCAGGAATACCCAACTGTACATAGTAATCCTTGGAAGCTGAAGAAACCGTAACCACGAGGTGAGCTGCCCGCCCTAGGCGGCGCATACAGCAACTGTGGAGCGGAACAAAGTAGCCCATACCGTAGAATGCACGCTCCAGAGAAAACGGAGCGTCCAGGTAGGCGACCACCGGAGTTCCGCTCGATTGAACTAAGCAATTACCGACAAAATCATAAATAGTAGCCCGATGAAAAATAAGATCGAACCGTTTTAAGGCTAGAAGTCGAGTGGCCATGTGAGTCAAGCGCCACTGAAAAGCTAGTTCAATAGAATCCTTAGCCCACCATGGTAGTCGGCGAGCAAGGTTGCGTAGCTGTCCCGCCGGGGTGGAAAAGTCATAAGGCCGTATTGGAGTCGGGCCGAGAAGTTCAACATCGTGACCCAAGTTCCGAAAAGCTTGGGCTATTTCTAGCACTTGAATAGCGTCTCCGCCGCGACCAACCAAACTATAAGTTAATAGAACTCGCATGATTCAAAAAACCTCGCTACAGCTTCCCGAGTCGTAACAGTCAACTACAAGGTTCTTAAATAACTTTCATGCTCAAATCAGGTTACAAAGATTTTTAACCCGAACTTCCCAGTTATTAGCAGCAATAAAACGGGTCACATCCTCAACCGGATAGTCAATTTTTCGAGCCTTGGCAACCAGTTCGACAAATTCATTGGCGTCTTTTGCAAGAAGTACACCAGGAATATTTCTGAGGGGTGCAATATCCGGCGCAACTACCGGCTTATGCATAGCTAGGTATTCGTAGACCTTAAGCGGACTGGTTGCCTGGGTGATCTTGTTAATTTTCCAAGGAACTATGGCTATATTCGCATGAGCTAAATAGCTTGGTAGATCCCGTTGAGGTTTCAGTCCTAAAAAGTAAAGGTTAGGACGCGATTCGGGACATTGACCGCGGTAGTCTCCAACAACCAGGACTCCTGCCTCAGGATAAGCATCTGCCAGTTGTACAAGCAGCTCCCAATCAAACCACTCGCCCCACAATGCTCCAATGTAAATCATTAGCCACTCAGCCGCAGGCAGATCTGTCGGCCGCGGATACCGCCGACCAGGGTCGAAGAGACGGGTATTAACGGCGTTAGGCAATAGGTGAATTTCTCGACCACTTAACTTCTGAAGACGCTCAGCCAGGATCGGAGCCGTAGCCACAAGTACGTCACTCTTGCTAATTATGAATCTCTCCACCTCTGGCGAATACCAGGAGCTACCGAGTGAAGTAGACCAATCGTCGATAAGGTCATAAATAACTCTGCCGCCATGGGTCCGAACTGCATCAATAACAGGCAAAAACTCGGCTAGCGGGAACTCGACTAGCGCGGCTACTGGTCGCCCCTCCAGCAATTCTGGATGATCAGCAGCGAAGCGGTCCCATTTGAAGTCAGCAATCCGGAAGATCCTAAGGTTTGGATGGGCAAATTTGAGTCCCAATTCCTTGCTTTCATATTTGGGAAATCTAGAAATGAACACCACAAAATAGCCTTGGCGCAACAGCTCAAGGGCGATCTGAGTGGCTCGAGCACCTCCGCCAGTATCGTCAATGGGGACGCCAGATAGAATAAACCAGATCCCTTTTATCTGAGAAAGCCGGCGCTGCTCGACCAGACGACGACGCCTTGCACCAGCGAGAAAACCTAAGACCGCTGCCACCCGGCCTGCGACAATAACAGGATCGATGCCTCCTAACAAGCGTTTCGATGTGCACCAGATCACCCACCAACCCGGAAAAGTCAAGAATGGTGCCATGACCGCAACTCCACCCCATATCAGAGCTGCTGCCAGAGCAATACTGGTAACACCTATATATCCAGCTAAACCGGTGAGCGCGATCACCCAACGCCAATAGTAAAGGCCGTGGATACCTGCTTCGCCGTCTCCAACCGACCATCGAAACATCTTTCTTAGATAACCCAAAACCGAATCTGGCGCTTCCCACTTGACTATGGCTTCAGGAACAAAAGCCCATACTCCACCCCAGCGCTTGAGTTCCAGATCGAAGAAAGTATCCTCACCAGTTAATGTTAGCCATTCGGGGTAGCCTCCAACAGCCTCCCATGCGCACCTCTTAAAGGCGAGTGATCGACTCGACGGCAGAAATGTCTGGGGCCAAATTTTCTGGAGTTGAGGCCACCGCTTTCGAGTTCGAACAGTACATCCGTCATGACCTATTGGCTCGTACCACCCAGCTGAAACTTGGATCTCCGGGTCCGATTCAAAAGGCGCCACCAGTCGCTCAAGCCATTCTTTTTCTGCTTTGCAACCGAAATCAATGCAGGCGATAATGTCATATCGCGCCTGTGAAATAGCCAAGTTCCTAGCTCGAGCAATATTGGCTGAAGGTTCCTCAATCACCCGAAAGGGGATTGGACTCTTACAGGCCAGTTCCTGTAAAAGTTCTGCAGTACCATCAGTTGATCCAGACTCGACGACAATTATCTCGTCAGGTAAACGTGTTTGCGCGATAATACCCTCCCACCACCGGTTAATGCTGGCAGCTACATTCTTGGCTGGTGCTATCAAACTTACCTGAAGTTTCTTATTTCTGCATGCCTCCCTAAGCGACCGTCTCGGCTCATAACCGGGAAACAGATCCGGATCGTCCGTGTAAAGAATGACGTAGCTATTATCCTCAGTATTATAGCTGTCCCGAAAAGGACGCGGCGGCTGCAATACCTGGTGCAGAATTGCTTTCACACGCACACTAATAGCCGAAATCAAACCCCGAAAACCACATCGAGCCATCACTCGGAAGGGCTTGAAGGCCAGTCGCAGGATCCGCTCTCGAAGGCTCCCATCTGGTGCAACTTTAGGCCGAAGCCACCATATAAACTGGACAATCGCCCAAGCCTCGCTTCCAAGGACTTTACTAAGCTGCTTTTGTAGAACCTCGATGATCTGCTCTTTCTTGTCGAGTTCCTGAATTAAACGCTCTTGCTCTGCCTTAAGCTGGGCTATGATTTGTTCCAGATCTGTGGTATGAGCTTGTAAAGCCTGCAATGCTTGCTCCTGCCCCTCCAATTGGGACCGTAGATCGCGAAGCTGTTGTTCAGCACTAATTCTTAAAGCTAGGGCGTCCCCTAGAGCGGCGCACAGTTCGGGTACCCTTTCTCCCTCGACTTGAGAAACATTCTCCCATCCCACAGAAACCTCTAGTGTATCCCCTGCAACGCTCCCTAGGGCAGCCAATAAGTAACTCTTCTGCGATTTAGGAATCAAGGGCGAACGATGGATCTCTAAAATATGGTGACGCACTCGCTCATCAAGACCGGCTAGGCTGTTGATAAAGTCTTCGGTCCAACTCTCCCCCATAAACATCTGCCCCAGAAAGCGCAGCCCTGCTGCTTTGAAGATTGGTGAGAGATCTGTCAACGGAATTTCTTTTCCAAAAGGCCATTCTCCTTCTCCAGATTTTTGGATTCGCCATATCCAGTACCAATAACACAGCCGATTTGGTACCAAAACCATAACATACTTTAGGCTCCGACTAGCCATTCCCTTAAGGAAAGCTACCTGTTTATCAAATGAGTAGTGCTCTAACACTCCAGCATTAAAAACAAGGTCGTATCGTGGCTCGCCTTGTATAAAAACGTCTTCTTGGATAAATTCTGCTTTTAGGTTTTCTCGTTCAAAGATTCTCCTGGCGTACTTCAACGCTTCTTGAGAGAAATCCATAAGAGTGATTTTGTATTTTTTTAGTCTGGCGAGACTTAGACTTTGCCAGCCTGCTCCGCAACCTGCCTCAAGAATGCTACTACCAGCAGGCAATAATTTCTCTACCACTTTCGTGAATTCCGCATTAAACCTCTTTATAGCTTCGTCTTCCTCTAACAATGGGAGCGATGCGTAATATCTATCCCACTTTATTTGTTCTGCTTGGACTTTTAGATTTGTATCTATTTCAATGCTAGTTACCTCCTTCTTCATGCAAGGTCCTCCTTCCAAAGAATATGAGCATTGCTCGATACCCTAGGCATCTCCGCACTTCTTTAAATAGGCCACCAACGTTTCCTCAGCCTTTATTGCGCCAACCATGAATAATGACAATAATGACAGCCAGCGAACCCAGCCCCACATCTGACCGCAGTCCTGAGCCCAGAGTCTTGGTCTGGGACCAAAAGCTTAAAAACCTCGCTCGCAAATCAACACCGAAGCCCACTGTTAGTTCAAGATGTGATTCCGAGAAACATGTTCACCCATGTTGAGCACGCAAAATATCTCGCGTCCTATCCGAACACCGCCTGGCCGTCCCCCGGGCTCAGGAACTGAAGTAGCCGATACTCACCCGGGGTCAGACTCGCTGCCCGTTCCAAGAGTCAGCACAGGCGCGGTACTCTCTGCTCTTCGCTTTGAGTTCGGCCGGTCTTCCTTCTGCCACAATTAGATTCTATTCGCCAAAAAAGGATCTACTTTTCTGCCAAAAGCCGGTAGTTAAGTCTATTAAATTCCATAAAGTTGACTTCCTTATCTGTTAAACTCAACGCAGAGCCGTTGCGTTGGCAAGAAAAGGAAGGATCGTTGTAGGGGACGCGGTACTCGTCCGGCCCCTCGTAGTCGTAAAGCTCGGTGGGGATGTTGAGGATGAGGGCGAGCTGTCCTCCCTCGCTGGTGAAGCCGTGGTAGACCCGCGGCGGTATCTTTATGAGGCAGGGGTTCAAAAGCCCGATGTGAAAGACGTTGACCATGCCCCTAGTGGGGCTGTCCTCGCGCGGGTCGTAAAGCGCTACCTTGGCCATGCCGTAGATGCAGACGAAGTGGTCCCACTGCACCTTGTGGTAGTGCCAGGCTTTTATCACCCCCGGGTAGCAGGCGGTGACGTAGGCCTGGCCGAACTTCGTGAACTCCGGCCAGTCGGAACGCAGGCACTCCATCAAGAAGCCCCGGTCGTCAGGAATGAACCTGAGCTTTTTCACCTGCACCCCGTGTATGAGCTCCATTTCTCTTCCCCTTCCCTTAAAGAGTTACCTCGCACTCATCCCCAATGAAGAAGCGCAGGGCGCTGCGCCTGTTCCCCCCGGCCCTCTTTATCCTGGCCCGGTAGCCTATGAGGCTGTCTTCCACCGGCCCCACGTTCTCCAGGTGGCAGCCCTCCAGCACCACAGAATGCTCGATGTCCACCCCTCGCAGCACTACCCCGTCCCCGATGGCGGTGAAGGGGCCGATGAAGGAGTCTTCAACCAGGACGTTTCTCCCTATGACTGCCGGGCCGCGTATGGTGCTGCGCACGATTTTGCTCCCCGGCCCTACCGTCACCCGCCCGACTATCGCGCTTTCCCGGTCCACTTCACCTTGCAGATCCCGCTCGGCGTACTCGTCCAGCACTATCCGGTTGGCCTCTAAGATGTCGTCCTTTTTGCCGGTGTCAAGCCACCAGCCCTCAAGCTTCAAAGCCTTCACCCTTCCGCCCAGGTGGATGAGTTCCTGGATGGCGTCGGTTATCTCCAGCTCCCCCCGCCAGGAGGGCTTGATGCGGGAAATGGCCTCGTGGATGGCCGGGGTGAAGGCGTAGACCCCCACCAGGGCCAGGTTGCTGGGAGGCTCCTTGGGCTTTTCAATAAGCTTCACTACCTTCCCCTCGCCGTCGAGCACGGCCACACCGAAAGCGCGGGGATCGGGAACTTCTTTAAGCAGGATGACGGCCTCGCTTTCACCCCGCTCAAGCTCACTGACCAGCTGGCGCGCCCCGCCCTGGATGAGGTTGTCCCCCAGGAACATGAGGAAGGGGGCCTGGCCCAGGAAGCCTCGCACCGTTTTGACGGCGTGCGCCAAACCAAGAGGTTCTTGCTGCAGGATAAAGGTGAGACGGGCACGGCCGGAAAAAGCCCCTTCTACCGCCTCCCTTACCTTGCCTCCCGTCTCCGGGGAGATGATGATGCCGATGTCTTCAATCCCCGCCTCCAGGATCTGCTGGAGGACATAGTGGATGATGGGCCGGTTGGCCACTGGCAAAAGCTGCTTGGCCGTGGTGAAGGTCAAGGGTCTTAGCCGGGTCCCTTTGCCGCCCGAGAGGATTAGGGCCTTCAAGCTTTCCACCTCTTAAGCCGCTGAAGGGCTTCCTCCAGTTCTAAGTTCACGGTGCAGGAGCAGTTATTCGTTAGCTGCACTATATACCTCAAATTCGACAGGAGGGAAGCTTTTCCTGCTACCGTTCCTAGCTCGGCTGCGCGGCCAGCCAGTCGGCGTAGGCCCGGGCCACCTCCCTAGCCTCCCCTTGCATCCTTATCTCTCCCTTGTCCAGCCACACCGCCATATCACACAAATCCTCCACCTGCTTGGGAGCGTGGGTGACCAGCACGATGGTCTTCCCCCTCTGCTGGAGCTCTCTTATGCGCCGGAGGCACTTCTCCTGGAAGGCCAGGTCCCCCACCGCCAGCACTTCGTCGATGAGGAGGATGTCCGGATCGACGTGCACGGCCACGGCAAAGCCCAGCCGCATGTACATCCCCGAAGAGTAATTGCGCACCGGGTTGTCGATGAAATCGCCGAGCTCCGCGAAGGCAATGATTTCATCCAGCCTCTCTTTTATTTCCCGGCGGGTGAGGCCCAGGATGGAAGCGTTGAGGAATATGTTCTCCCTCCCGGTGAAGTCGGGGTGGAAGCCCGCACCCAGTTCCAGGAGGGTGGACATGCGGCCGTTCACCCGCACCTCTCCTTTGGTCGGGTAGAGGATGCGGCTTATGATCTTCAAAAGGGTGCTCTTGCCCGAACCATTCCGCCCTACCAGGCCCACGGTGACACCGTGGGGAACGGTCAGGTTTATGTTTTTCAGCGCCCAGAAGTCCTCGTACCTCTGCCTCCCCCAGAAAAGAAGACGTTCCTTAAGGGTTAAGGCGCGGTCGTAGTAGATGCGGAACTTCTTCCAGAGGTTTTTCACTTCTATGGCTGCCGTGCTCATATCTCCTCTGCCACCCGCCGCTGGAAGCGATCGAAAAGCCGGAACCCAAGCACCAGGAAAAAGGACCCTCCCAAGGCAAGCCAGCCCAAAGAAGCCCAGTCGGGCCAGCGCCCGTAGAAGAACACGGCCTGGTAGGCCTCGATGATGGGGGCGGCCGGGTTGAGGTTGAAAAGGGGCTTCAGCTCCGGCGGTATGATCTCGGAAGGGTAGATCACCGGGGTGAGGAAGAACCAGGCCATCGTCAGGATGCCCATGATGTGCTCGAGGTCCCGGAAGTAGACGGTGGCCACCGATACCAGCAAAGTCAGGGGTATCACCAAAAGCGTCTGCACCAGTAAAACCAAAGGAAAGGCTGCCAGCGCCGCCGTCAGGTGTACTTTAAAGATCAGCAGGGCCGGAATGAGGATGAGGAGGCTTAACAGATAATTGACCAGGTTGGCCAGGACCACCGAGAGGGGCAGCACCTCGCGGGGAAAATAAATCTTTTTCACCAGGGAGGCGTTGTGTACCAGGCTGGCCGTCCCCTGGATCAGCGAGTTGGCCAGGTAGTTCCAGGGCAGAAGCCCGACAAAGAGGAACATGGCGTAATTCTGCATCTGGGCCCGCATGACGAAGGAAAAGACCAGGGAGTACACCACCAGCATGAGTAAAGGGTTGAGGAAGGTCCAGAAAAAGCCCAGCACCGAGCCTTTGTAGCGCGCCCGCAGCTCCTTGGCCACCAGGTTTCTGAGCATCTCGCGGTAAAGATAGAGCTCCTTCATCTGCCGCCACATACTCTGTGGTTTCGGCGTTTGCCCTCTTCAATCCTGCTCCGGGTGAAATTTTAAAGGGATTGGGATACGCCGCACCCATCCACAGCGCTTGGCTGGTACAGCTAGGCATCATTCTGCTCATCGCCACTGGCGGTACAGAGTTTCGGATCGGCAAGGCTGTTCTTGCCGGATGCTCCACTAAGCAACCGCAGGCTCACTTGGATTAGGACATCTTTATGCCAGGAATTTTTTCGTAGTGCTTGCGGTTGTCGGTCAGCAATATTAGATTATAAAAGATCGCTGTGCTACCAATTAGAAGATCCATATCGGCCACTGTTAAACCCTGCTTCCTAAGTTCTGCTCTAAGTTGTCCAAAAGTACGAGCTATGTTGAAATCTACTTCTAACACCGTTGTAGACCCCAGAAAATCCAGCAAGCTTTGCTCTCTTGCTCTGGGATCAGAAGCTCGATAAACCCCCTCATAGAGTTCCGCGACCGAAACGATGCTAACTGCCAATCCATCCGAACGGTACCGTTTTAGGAGAGAGACATATGGTTCTTTACCACGCAAGAAATAAACAATCCAATCAGTGTCAACTAGGTACTTAATAACTACCACTCCACACCTAATCTCCGGTCGCTTGCCCTGCGAGTATACACTTCACGAACAAACCCTTCAGCATCAAAATCAGACCAGGATCCCGCAGCTCTATCAAACCTCTCTGCAGCCTCTCTTTCGCTCAGCTTTTTTTGTCCGGCTAGCTCTCGGAGCAGTTCTCTTCTTTCTGCTTCAGATAGTTCCCGAATCTTCAAGAGAATTTCTTCCAAAGCCATCTCTCTCCGCCCCTTCCTCCGTATCCTCTAGCGATTATAGCACAAAAGCTCCTGCAACATCCCGCGATAACCTCCTCGCTTCCAGCGAATAACACAACATTTCTCCTTTCCAGCAGTTTCCCTTCCCCACTTCTGCTATCCTTCTCGGCTAGCCTACGACCCCGCTCAAAAAGCGCGCGTATATAGCCTCCATTTCTTTCAGGACCCTGTCCAGGGAAAAGGCCGTGATTTTTTTTCGGCCAGCCCTGCCTAAAGCTTCACGAAGCTCCCGGTCTTTAATCAGCCTTTCTAGGGCGTCGGCCAAACCTTCGACGTCACCCAGCTTCACCAGGAAGCCCATCCTTCCGTGTTCCACCAGGTCGCGGCTTCCCCGCACGTCGGTGGCCACCACCGGCAGGCCCGCGGCCATGGCCTCCATGAGGGAGCGCGGAAGACCCTCGCGCCTGGAGGTCAAAACCGCCACGTCGCTCTCCCGCAGGATCTGGGGTACGTCCCGGCGGTAGCCTAGAAAGTGCACCCTGGGGATGTGCTCCGCTTCTACTCTTTTCTTCCACCGGGGCAAGAGCTCCCCGGTCCCCACCAGGATAAGATGACAGTTGGTGTGACGGGAAGCCAGTTCTTTCCACGCCGCCAGGAGCAGCCCGTGATTCTTATCCCGGCTCATCTCCGCCACGCAGGTAACTACTATATCCTCCGGCGCCAATCCCAGCTCGGACCGTATCCCCTTCTCCGGCGGTGAGCCGGACGGGCCGAAACGGTCGAGCTCCACCCCCACTCCAGGAACATAGAAGAGGTTTTTACCCGATTTAAAGCCCAAGATTCGGCGGGCAATGTCAAAGTCTTCCCGGTTTATTACGATGAGGCCGTCGGTCCAGCGGGCGGCCAGGCGCTCGGCCGTGCAATAAATCAGCCAGTTGCGCAAAGGAGCTCCTTGGTAAAAGTGAAAGCCGTGGGCGGTGTAGAGCACCGATCCCTGGCCCGTAACCTTAGCCAGGTACCTCCCTAGGAAGGCCGCCACCGGGGTGTGGACGTGGATGAGGGCAAAGCGGTGGGTTTCCAGGAGCCGTCGGAGCTCTCGGAAGGCCTTCAGGTTTTTAGGACTGTAGGGCGAGCGGGCGAAGGGTATATCCCAGCACCTAACCCCTATGGCCTCCACTTCTTCCTTCCTGCCTTCGGCGGGAGAAGCTGCCGCGTGGACTTCACACCCCTTGTCCTGCAGGAGCTGCATGAAGGGAAGGTGAAAAGCGGCCAAGTGGGTGTAGACGGTGGCGAGAAACAGAACTTTGGCTTTCGGTTCGGTCACCTGGAATTCCCCCAGCATGCTTTGGCAGAATCCGATCACTTGCTGCTGGCCTTCGGCCTCCGGCGCCCCCTGGACCGGGCGAGCAAAGTGATGTCCCGCATTACCTCGTAATCCTGCCGGGTCACAAAGCCCCAGTCGGCAGCGATGTGAAGAACCGCCTCCAAAAAAGCCTGCTCTCCGAGCCCTGCAGAGCGATAAAGCTCGGAGAGCTGGACTGCGGTCTTGTAGTCATGGCGCAGGCGCCGGTGCCCCCACGCGAACCGGCGGACTTCTTCGTCCATGAATCGATGCACAAGCTCAAGCGGTTCGCGGAATCCTAAAAAGTACCTTGAGATGTTGAGGTGCTCCCGGAGCCCGGTTCGCCAGCCGGAGATTTTCCCTCCGCCTTTGCCTCCTCGCACGCCGCTTCGAAGAGTTCTTCAATTTCCTGCTCACCGTATCTTTCTTGCAGAATTTGAAACTTCTGCAATACCTTAGAGTAGGCCTGGGCCCAGGTCTTCCAGTTTTCGTTGATGGTCCGAATGTCCAGCCCTGCCCTTTCTTCTTTTGCCTGCTCTATCAGGCTCGTCATCTCTTCTCTCTCCAGCAAGCGCGTTGGCTTGAGGTTCAAGAGCGCATTGACGTCCCGCGTCAGGATCTGTTCCAGGGCCTGAGAGCGCAACACCGCTACCCTCACCACGTCTTCTCTCATACTTTCCCTCCCCGAAAAGTTGTGAAGTTGGAGTACAGGATAGCCAGTTTGCCCGGGTCCACTCTGTGTAGACCCACGCAACCCGGAGCGGTCTAGCCCGGAGCCATTCTGCCTGGATCCATTCCTTTCGAATCCAGTTAACCCGAGCAGGTGCAAAACTTATCCAGTCCGCGTGAAGGGCCCTGCCACTCTGACTCAAACACTCCAAAATTTGCTGTCCCTCCCCTATGATCTCCGCCTGTCCTCAGCTTTACTCAGTACCAAAGATGCTTTCTAGGGCAACAGTGAAACCTTCGAGAACCCGGGAGGATATTTCCCCTTTGCCTTCCACTTCCTGATCAAGCGTAAACTTGCTTTTTTAAGTACGAAAATCTGCACCGACTTTTCTTCCGGATCCACGATCCTGTCAACTGTTGTGAACCTCCTCGCCAATGTTACCGGGCGGCCTTCTCCCGGCGGCACTGCCGGCTTGGCCCCCAGCTCGCTGTTTAACCGCCGGGTTGCAGAGCCTGGAGCTGGAGGAGCACCTAAAGTCGTGCGAACTCTGGCTCTCCCCAGTAACGTAGGGCCTTCATCCCCTTGCCCTTCGGGTCGGGCCTCTGAGGCTGGTCATAGCGAGGCCCTTTTTAGGCCTGCGGCTGAAACCTGGAGGACAAGCCCCCGGCTTCAGCCGTGGGGTCTATGACCACCGATGAGTTGATAAGGTGCCCCCTCGGGGAGCCGGCAGTAGTCGGCGTAGGTATAGGTTTTTCTACCGGTAGAAGCTATCTCTTCAAAAGCCTTTCCATCGGCATCCTCTCCACTTGTTAATTCTTCGCCGGGCGGCTTCCCTTTCCTGCCTTTGTCCTTTAAAATAGATAAAAGCCTTTTTAATGGCCAAGGCAAAAAACTGCACACCACACCAGGCTAAAAACAACTTAGCTTGTGGCCCCTGACTTCAGGGGCTGTTGAAAAAAACCCTTTAATCGTGGAGTTCATGATGGCTTCTCCGTCCGATGCCGGGGGATCGGAGCACGGAAACCCGGTTCCCCTTCCGATTCCCCCGGTGAGAGTTCCATCTGAAAGGCCCTTTCCTTCCCCCGGCTCTCGAAAAATTCAGAGAGGAAACGCCTCACTTTCTCTTCGTAGACTTCTAGGCCACGGCGGAGGACAGCTTCCCAGTCCTCCCCGGTGAGCGGTAGGCCTGCCTCCGCCGTAGGCCTCCAGACGAAGCCCTCACTGGTCTCGTGGTCGCTCAGATCCAGGCAGTCCGTCACTTCGTACTCCCCTTCTTCCCCGTTGTCTAGGAGCCACCACGCCCAGGCCTCGTACAACCCGTCCTGTTCTTCATCCGGCAGCTCTAACCATTTTCCACGCAGGGGAACGTCCTTTACCTCGATGCTCACCGCCACCCCTCCCCCACATCCGGGGTGGGAAGGGCAAACTTCTACCCGCACATCGCCGATACTTCCCTCCCACCAGTCGAGCCTGGCGTGACAAAGCCTGCAAAGGCGAGGTGAAAAACCGGACTCCCACAGGAAGATGCGGAGGGCGTTGGTCGGTCTCCTGGCGACTTCTTCCTTCGGCTTTGGCCGCAGAACTCCCCGCAAGGCGTAGGTGGGCACGCCGAAAACCCTCCCCAGGTAGGCCACACCATCGAACAGGTCTTCGACATAGACTCCGATGTCGAGCAGTGTCTGGTACAGCTCCCTGCCCCGCTTCGGAACAAGGGAAAGGGCCCGCCTGCCTATCTCCTCCCAGGCCTCGTTGTCATGCGTGGAACCGGTTGCATTCCAGAAGCCTGCCCTCCGGAAGCGGGCGCCGCAGGGGCACCGCTCTTCCTCAATCACCTCACGCCAGGACAACTCCGCCCCGCAGAAAGGACAGCGCCACCTGGCGGACTCCGTCATCTCAACAATCTCAGACACCGCTTCTTTAAGCTCTTCCGGCGTGCCCTCGAGGAAGGTCTTCCCCCAAGGATAAATCCCGACTTTGACCACATACTGGTTTTTGCCCGTCCGCCCCCCAGTCGTCTATCTCCCACTCCATGCCCCGGTTCTCGACCTCTTTCTCCAGGAATTCCTCGATCTCTTCCAACCATGCGTATTTGTGATTCAGCGCCCCGGCTTCAGCCTTCCTTCTCCTCGCCTCAGCTTCGACTTCCTTCCTCCGCTTCCGGACCAGGGCGTGGAAGAACTCCACCTGTCCCTCGTTCCCTTTCCAGGGTACTTCCACCCCGGCGGCCCGCATCCTCTCCACCGCACGCGGTCGCTTCCTAGGGTTCCTAAGGGCAAGGAGCTTCGCTACTGCGATGACGGGGGGATCGGTCTCAGACAGGGCCAGGAAATCTTGGGCTTCGCTAAAACAACGGCCGCATAGGACGAGCTCCGCGCTTCCCACTTTCACCCGGTGCGGGAAATCGCCCGTGTTCCCACAAGCGATGCAGACCTCTCGCCTGGCCAATGAAACCACCCCCAGAACCAGAAAAAAGAAAATTTCCCTGTACCGACCGCAACGTTAGCACCAGCGCCAAGTATTTCTTTTTCCTCAAACTTCTTTGCCAGCTTCCTGAGAAAGCCGGTGAAAGATTGGCAATCGGCGGCCCAGAGTTCCTTCAGCCGCAGGGCCTTTGTGAACCTTTCCTGACTGAAGTCAGGGGCTTCAGCCAGGTTATCCCTGAGTGGCTACATGGGCCCTCAGGCTTCGTGCCTGCCCCGGGTACAGGGAGGGAGCAGTCCCCGGGCCGTAGGCCCAACTGCCGGCCCTCCCTAGTTTACCGGGTGCAAGCAGCCAGCGGGTTCCCGCCTCGCGCCGCGCTGCCCTGTAGGCCGCAGGAGAACTTTCCCCTGCCCCTGACACGGCTGCCCCTCCGTCGCCGGAAGGGTCTTAAGACGCGTACACGCACAGGAACCGGTCGAAGATGTTCTCCGTGGCTAAAAAGTCCGCACTCACGTCCTTGACTTTGCCGCACGCCGTGCAGCGGGCCAGCTTATTCCCGTTTTCCCTCCCAGGAGTGTACCGCTCTATGGAAAGCTCCCCGCACAGCGGGCACCTCCGGGAGGTGTTCGCGGGGCTGACCCTCACCACCAGAACTCCGGCGTGCAGGGCCTTGTACTCTGTATACCGCACGATGCGGCCCCTCCTCAACCAGTACCCCAGCTTCTGGTTGAGGCGGTGCGACCTCGTGCCCTTCTCAGGCCGGAAATTTCTGAGGTTCTCAAAGACAATGATTTTTGCGCCGTGCAGAGCCGCAAAATCGACTATCTGCCGCGACACCCAGTGCGCCAAGTAGTCGTTGAAGTTGGTTATCTTCTCCCAGAGGTCGCGGGCAAAAGTCTCCCCCTCAGGTATGACGCGGGTCTGCTTCTGGAGGTTGACCACCTTTTCGAGATACCGCTTCCTAAGGCGGCTGTCCTTCGCACCCGGCAAGAACCGAACCGCCAGGACCCTACCTTCGGTATCCCGCACCGTCACCACCGCGTGGTGCTCCAGCCCCAGGTCGGCCACGCATATCCTGAAGGAAGGGTCTTGCCTTATGAGGTGCCGCACGATGGTCTTCTTGAGAACGCTTGCCCGGCCGGAGTCGCCGCTCTTCAGCGCCTCCGCCAGAAGGAAGAAGTAGCCCCCCAGGACCTGGTCCTGGACGGGGGACCGTACCTGGAAGAGGGGGGAAGTGGAGCTCCCACCCGTGCCTCTTCTTGACGAGGCACGGCGAACCCGCTTCGTACCTTTCGGGGACCTCCAGCGGGTCGAGCAACACCACCTTCCGGTAGCCGAAAGACCGGCCCGTGAAGACCTTCAGCAAAATGTGCCTTTCGTCCAGCCGCCTCAACTCCGTCGCGTAGTACGTGGGCCAGGTGCGCACCTCGCCGGGAAACACGGGCGGCCTCTCGGTGAAAGGCACGGGCTTTTCCCCCTTTTCTACCCTCTTCCGGTTGCGCTCCTCGTGCTTCTGCCTGCGCCTCTGCCACCTCTCGTAGTTGCTTTTCCAGGAGAGGGCTATGCCCCGCGCTTCGGCAATGGCCGCACGCCTGAAGCCGGAAGGAAGGTTGGGGAACTCTGCGTCAAAGGGATAGAGCGGGTCGGGGTTGTCTCTGGTGCGGTGGGTGAGTAGCTCCGCCTGCCTGAGCCAGTCGCCCCTTTCCAGCAACTCCTGGTGGTCGTGGAAAAGCTGGAGGTAGAAGGAGACGACCTGCCGGTAGAGGCACACGGTAGCCTGGAGCAGGCGGGAGGTTTCCTCTCCTATAAGGCACCTCACGCGCAGGGTCTTGCACGGGCCGTGAAGGTGCGGCATGCCTCATTCGCCTGCCTTCTGACTCTCGCGGTCGCGTATCTTTTGGAGCTGGCTTATCCCGGTCCGGATGCGGAAGAGCTTAGCTTTTAAGGCCTGCCAGAAGACGAAGAAGGGAGGAGTGAGTTGTGTCTCCCCCTGGAGTACGGTGCCGGTGATGAGCTTTCTTTGCCCCCAATCACAGCCCAGCGCCCGGTCTTTTTCGCCCGAAGGTGCTTTTTCCGGCACCTCCACCTTGACGTCGAGCAGGGCTATGAGCTTGCCCGAGGACTTGCGCTTCAACCTCAGGTCGGGAGCGTGAAGCCTGGCTCCTCGGGCCAGCTTCTCTTTAAGCTCTTCTGGCAGTTCGACCTCGAAGGGAAACCACTCCCAGTCCTTCTCTGACTCAAGCTCAGGTCGAGTTGGAAGCTTCACCCGGCCCCGCAGGACTTTCCCGTTGCATTCGTACTTCATCACCTGCCCCTGCTCTGGGCCGTCGTCCGCAGAAGCCGTGAAGGTGAACTTTTTAGGTTCGGGCCTCCTTTGAAGCTCGAAGAAGTCCTGGGGCAGCCTCTCGTGTTCCGCGTAGAAGCTGGCCATGGCTTCGGCCACGTTGAAGAGGTACCCGAGCTTTTCCCGCTCCCCGTCCTCTTTGAGCAAATCGTAGAGTTTCTTTGCGGCGTCTCTGGCTTTCCCGTTGAAAAGCGGCAAAAGGAGCTCGAAGACGCGCTTCCTCTCGGCCATGGAGCACAAGAGACGTCCTGCCGACTCTAAGATAGAGCGCCAAACGCGGCTGGGAATATAGAAGTCTTGCGAACGGGGAAGCTCTGTGTCAAGAAGCTTCCAGATCTTGCCCCGGTGGGACGCCGCCTTTTCAAGCCCATCGCACGACCAGTACTTCTCCAGCACCTGCTCCTGAAGCTTAAGGCCCAGGGCAGTGAAGTTCATCAAGGGCCCTACCAGTTTGTCAGGGAGTCTCAGACTGGTAGTCAGTATCAAGGCGGGAAAGCACCTCCCCTGTTTTCTTTACCACCCTGTACGCACGTATTCCGCAGTACCTCGATGTATTAGGCAATCATCAAGGATAGTTTAGCAAACTGGTTAGCTTCTACCAGATAGCTGTAATCGCCGGATTTCTGGTACTTTTGCCAGCTTTGCTCAAGCCTTTCGTAGAGTCGAGCCTGCCGCCGGTTCGTATCCTCTATCTCACCAAGAAGAAGAGCCCTTTCTTTACATACACTACCATCCCTTCGCGCTGCACTTTCTCCCGGAAAGGCAACTTTTCCAGCTCCCGCAGGTCAACTTCCGGCTCCAGCCGCCGATCAAGTTCTATCCACAGCCGGAAAAATTCCTCGGGCGAAAGGTTGCCTTCTACTGCCAGGTCCAGGTCCGATTCGGGATGCCAGCGTCCGGTAAGCACGGAGCCGTAAAGGTAGGCCCTTTCGACCGGAAAGGAGGGCAGCACTTCTTCCAGGATCTGCTTGAGCTGCGCGATGAGCTGCCGGCGGGCCTGCTCTCTAACCTGCCGCCGTCTTTCTTCCCTTTCCAGGAGGAACCAGCGCACCTGAGCTATGTCCACCGAAGTCCCCGCCTCTCTAAACCCGGTATTTAGCCTCAATTTTAGCACAGTCAGCTACTTTAGGCTTGCCAACCCGAGGAAGCCTGCAAAAGCCCAAAACCTAGCGGGAAAAACCGGACAGATCTAAAAGCTTTAATTCCGGGGCCACGTTAGCGATCAACCCGAAGTGCCGGTCACGGTGGACCAAGGTGCAGTCGTTTACGAGGGCCCATGAAGCTATGAGCAGGTCCACCAAAGGAACTACCAGGCCCAGCCGTCTGAGCCTGAAACCTAAAGAAGCGGCGCGTTCCCACACCGCATCTTTGTGTCCCAGCAGCGGCAAAGCATCCAGCACCCCACTCAGTTCCGCGAACTGCCTCTCATCTTTCGCTCCCAAGAGGATTTCCGTCTTTACCGGTGGAGCAAGCACCACGGCTTCCCGCAAAAGCGCCTCTTTTAGCCATCTAACAACTTCCTGCTGTCCCTTCGGCCGCAGAGCCTCGATCCAGACCGAAGTGTCCACCAGATAGCGCTCACTCATCCCTGCGCAGCTCCTCCAAGAGGCGGTCGTCGAGCGCCAGTTCCGTCCGGCCCAGGGCTTCCGCAAGCTTCTCCAGCTTTTTACGGCGAACGAACTCCTTAAGAGCTGCCTCTATGGTTTCGGTGAAGCTCTTGAACCCCGCCAGCTCCATAGCTTCCTGCAGCAATTTTCGGTCAACATATAAAGTCGTCTTCACTATCTGTCACCTCCTGCCCCAATTATAACAGAAAGTTTACCCCGTGGCAGGACGGAAGCCGGTTTTGTGGTATACTCCCTACTATGAGGGGAGGGATCGAGGTGGCGAAAGGTAAGGTTTTCGCCCTGGCCACAAGCCTCCTAGCGGCGGTGTTCCTGTTCCCGTCTCTCTCCTGGGCCGCCGTCAGAACGGTGGAATTTACCATCGGCAGCAAGACCTACTGGGTGGACGGCAAGTCCTTTTCCATGGACACCGTTCCCCGCATAGAGAATGGGCATCTCCTGGTCCCGGTGCGCTTTCTGGCCTACGCTCTGGGGGTGAAGGAGTCGGGTGTTTCCTGGGATCCGAGTACCGGAGAGGTGAGAATCGAGGCGCCTCCCGGCTGCTACACCTGCACTTACATTCAGCTTTGGCTTTATGAGAACTTCCTGCTCCGTAACCTGCCCGACCCCACAGCTCCGGATAAGGTGGCTCGCGCGAAAATGCGTCTAGGGACCACTCCTATTCTGGATGAAAACGGTCGGGTCCTGGTGCCCGTGCGTGGAGTGGCCGAAGCTTTCGGTGCCACGGTATCTTGGGATCCGGAAAGCCAAAAGGCTACCGTAAAGCTTAACCCCATCATGGCCCTGCGCTTCACCCGCGGCGGCGACAAGTACATTTTCTCCAACCAGCCTGAGTTCCTTCCCGACCGGGGCGGCTACACCATCGAGCAGACTCTAAACGCCGGGGAAAGGTATGGGGTGGAGTTCTTCCACATCATTCCGCCCGGAGGCAAAACCAAACTGGTCGGCGTGGCCCTCTACAACCCCAGCTCCTCTTCAGCCACGGTCAAAATCACAGGCAAAGTCTCGGGCAAAGACCGGGCCGAGCACGCTATCGATTTGACCTCCGAAGGCCTGGTGGACTTTTTCCGCGGCAAGGGGGCCGGGAAGCTGGAGCTCCCGGCCGGGGGTTATGCCCTGCTCATGGTGGAGAAAGCCCCGGAAAACTTTCTGGCCTGGGGCAAGGCCAAGCTCGAGGTGGAGAGGGGAACCCTGAAGCTCCGGGTCTTTCACCTGGACCCGAGCTCGCTCAAAGAGGTTTCCGACCAGGAAATAGCCGCGGCGGCCTTTAAACTCCCGCGGGACCGGGAGATGGACCCCGGCGTCACTACGGGGCTTTACGGCTACGACCACTTGCGCAACGCCAACCCGATCGAGGCGGCGGAGCTCCCTTGCTTCGTCCTCTCCGAGTGGCTGCCCCGCTACAACCTGGGCGAGTACGACCGGGCCGCCGCCGGTTACCTGGGTTACCCCTACCTGGGCGGTAATTACGGGATGGTTTACGAGATAACCATCTCTAATCCCGGGGGGAGGAAGTTGCGCATCACCCCCAACTGGCAGGCCGACGCCAACAATTACGCTCGCATCGTGCTTTACACCCCGAAGGAAGGGTGGCGGGCTCTGCCGGGCATAACGCGGGGGCAAAGCTGGGAAATCCAGATGGACGACTCCCCCACCTTTACCTTCCGCTACGTCCTGCCCGGGGGCAACTTCGGCGGCGTGCGGTTCGAGGTGGTATCCGGATGAACCCACACGGTTTCCTCGCGCAGCACCCGAGCAAACCTGCTCCCGCTGCCGAGAAGCTCTTTCCACTCCTCCTCGGTGTAAACCAAGAGGTCGACCGGAACCGGGAGTTGGGTGGTATCCCACTCGACGCCCCGCCGCTCGAAAGGAAGCCTGGACTCTTTCACCACTATGATCAGGTCGAGGTCGCTCCCTACCCCCCAGTCTCCCCGGGCGTAGGAACCGAAGTAGCCGATGCATACCACTTCCGGCCGGGCCTGGGCTACCTCCCGGGCCCAGCGGCGAACCGCCTGGTCCACCTCTTCACGGTCGGGCCATCTTAGTACGGGCGAACGCAACGATCTCACGGGCATATTTTATCGCCTCTCCACTTTGAATCGGCCCGTAGTGCTCAAACGGCGCTCCTTCTGCGTGGGTGTTGGGGTACCGGGTGGGAATATAGAAGTTGTCGAGCACCCGTGCCTTTTCTATCAACTCCGTAGGAACCGACAACTCAGGGGGTAGCAGCCTCAGAAGCCTGGCCACCACATACCCCCACGCTTCCTGCCCCATGTAAAGGTGCAAAGCTTTGACCGCTTTTTCCGCCGCCTGGTGAGCGGCAAAGCAAGCCCACTCGTGGTCGCCCTGAAGAGCCGAGCGCTCGGCGTGCGCTAGGTCGCGCTCGGCCTGCTTCAACCAGTCCCAGGCTCGGTTGGCCATTCCTTACAACCCCGTTCCGGCCAGAAGCTGCTCCCTTAAAGCGCGGAAGAGGAAAGTGCGCCCGAGTTCCAGGTAGGTGCGGGCCTGAGCCTCTTCTTTGGCCTCGGCGAAGATGCGCACTATGGGCTCGGTGCCGCTAGCCCGCACCAGCACCCAGCCGTCTTCAAAGAGTATTTTAACCCCGTCGGTCGAATCGACCCGGTATCCTCCGGCCCGCGCCAGCTCGCCTACCAAGTTCACAATACCCTTCCGATCTCCTTCTACCCGTTCCTTGGTCTTAAGCTGGTAAAAGCGGGGCAGAGAAGCTACAAGTTCGCTGAAGCGCAGACCCCGGCGGCAGAAGACTTCCAGCACCTTGGCCGCGGTCATGGCCCCATCGCGCCCCAGTACGAAGTCGGGAAAGATCACCCCGCCGTTTTCCTCTCCGCCGACCAGGCCCCCGT
This sequence comes from Ammonifex thiophilus, assembly GCF_003368535.1. Taxonomy (GTDB): domain Bacteria; phylum Bacillota; class Desulfotomaculia; order Desulfotomaculales; family Ammonificaceae; genus Ammonifex; species Ammonifex thiophilus. Next base: position 18,657 of record NZ_QSLN01000014.1, on the reverse strand, counting down.
GCTCCTTTAAGGCCCGCGAGACCACCGCATCCCCCACCTTGGTCCGCAGCACCCTGCCGCCCCGCGCTCGCACCACTTCGTCCACCACGTTGGAGGTGGCCACCGTGGTGACCACCAGACCTCCGCCGCGCTCCTCCAGCAGAGCTCCCGCTACGAGGGCAAAGGTTTTGTCGCCTTCTACGAAGCGCCCTTCCTCATCGGCGAACACGGAGCGGTCAGCATCACCATCCTGTGCCACCCCGAAGTCCGCCCCCACCGAGCGCACGATGGCCAGGAAAGAGCGCAGGTTTTCCTCATTAGGCTCGGGGTTTCTTCCGGGGAAGCGGCCGTCCGGGTGGCCGTTGACGCTTATCACCCGACAGCCGAGCTCGCTCAAAAGGTAAGGAAGCACCAGACTGCCGGCGCCGTTGGCCGTATCCGCCACCACCAGGGGGCGCCGGCGGGCAATGGCCTCCACGTCAAGCCGCGCTTTCACCCCCTCAAAATAGGGGCGCAACACGTCCTGCCGGGTGACGCGCCCCGTTTCGTTCCAGCCGGCGTAGGCGAAGCGCCCGTTCAGAAGCAGGTCTTCCAGTTCCTCCTCCGCCTCCTTGCCCAACCCCAGACCGTCGGGCTCCAGGAGCTTGATCCCGTTATACTCCGGCGGGTTGTGGGAGGCGGTGATAACCGCTCCGCCGTCGACTCCGAAGTAGCGGCAGGCAAACTGGACAACCGGCGTGGGCACTACGCCCACATCTAAAACCTCTGCTCCCACTCCCAGAAGGCCGCTCACCAGAGCTCGTTTCAGTGCTTCACCACTCAGCCTGGTGTCCCGCCCTACTACCACCAGGGGCTTCCCTCGCCTTCTTTCCCGAAGGAAGGTGCCGAAGGCCGCCCCGATCCGCTGCACCAGAGTAGGATCGAGCCCTTTTCCTACCACGCCGCGCACGCCGAAAGTGCCGAAAACCTTACCCATTCCTTCAGCTCCTTCCGAAGTCGTCTTCCAGGCGTTCGATGTCGTCCTCGCCCAGATACTCCCCTATCTGGGTTTCGATGAGCTCTAAGACCACCTTGCCCGGGTTCTCCAGCCGGTGGCTTAGGCCCGCCGGGACGAAGACGCTTTCCCCCGGGCGCAAAAGCTTCTCCTCCCCGTCCACCGTTATGCGGGCCGTCCCCCGCACCACCACCCAGTGCTCGCTCCGGTGGTAGTGGCGCTGCAGGCTGAGTTTTTTCCCCGGCAGCACGGTGAGCCTCTTTATCTTGTACCTCTCTCCTTCCTCGAGCACCGTGTAGCTCCCCCAGGGACGGTAGGCGGTGCGGTGCACCACCGCCCGCTCGTCCTTCCGGCGGGTGAGCTCCGCATAGACCTTCTTGACCTCCTGGGCGTCGCGGCGGGGAGCCACCAGCAAAGCGTCGCCGGTATCGATGATGATCAGATCCTCCACCCCTACCACGGCGGTCAGCCGTTCGGAAATCACCAGGTTCCCCCGGGCACCGTAAAGGAGGCAGTCGGCCCCTAGGCCCTGAACGATCACCGCGTTCCCCTCCTCGCCCTTGGGTAGGGCCTCGTAAACGGCGTCGAAGCTCCCCAGGTCGTTCCAGTAAGTTTCGAGGGGGACCACCGCCACCCGGCCCGATTTCTCCATGAGCCCGTAGTCAACCGAGATTTCCGGCGCTTTGGCATAGGCCTCCTCGACGCTGGAAGAAGAGGCGAAAGCCTGCCATACTTCCGGAGCCAGGAGCTCGACCTCCCTGAAGAAAAGCTCGGTGTGGAAGACGAACATGCCGCTGTTCCAGTAGTACCCCTGGGCCACGTATTCCGCCGCCCTGGCGGCATCGGGCTTCTCTTTAAACTCCTCCACCCTAAACCCCAGGCCCAGGGACTCCCCCGGTTTTATGTAGCCGTATCCGGTGTGGGGTCGGCTGGGCTTTATGCCAAAAGTAACCAGGTAGCCCGAAGCCAGCTCCTCCGCCGCCCGGAAAGACTTGAGCAGGCTTTCATCGCAGTGGAGGAGGTGGTCGGAAGGGAGCACCGCCACGGTGGCCTCCCTCCATCTCCTCTGTATTTCCCTCATCCCCCAGCAGACGGCCGGAAGGGTGTTCTTCCCCTCCGGCTCCAGGAGAAGGTTTTCTTCCGGCAGGCTGATCCCCAGCTCGGCCAGATCGTCCAGCACCCGGAAGCGGTATTCACAATTAGTGACGACAAAGATCTCCTCAGGGCTTGAGAGTTTGAGGGCCCGCAGGACAGCGTGCTGGAAAAGGGAGCGGCTATCGAAAAGCCGGATGAACTGCTTGGGCATGAGCTCGCGGCTTAAAGGCCAGAGCCTGGTTCCCTTTCCTCCCGCCAGGATCAGAACTTTCACTTCTTTCCCCCCGCGCCAGCTTCTGCTTCGTAGCTACCTGTTTTCGCCATTTTACTCCCCTTTTCCTGCCAGGCCGCCAAGGGAGGGCTAAAATAACCGGAAGCTGCATAGACAGTAGAGGGGGTCTATGCGGCGGCTGCTTTTCTTAGGGATCGTCGTCCTCTTGGGCTTAACCTTGGCCTTTTGGTACCGGGAGAGGGAGAAGATGCCCTCCACTCCCGGAACCAGGGAACTCACCGTGCTCCTCCCCTCTCCCCGGGTGGAGTTTCTTCCCCTTTACTGGGCGGTGGCCAGGGGAAAGGCCGAAAGGGAAGGTCTGTTTTTAAAACTCTCGCCTTCCGCTCCGCCCTTCCCGGGAGAGAAGACCCTGGCCGCCCTTACCGCCGAAGAGGCGCTGTACGCCCGCACCCTGGAGGGGAAGAAGTGGAAGGTGGTGGCGCTTCTCTCCGGGAAGGAACTCGCCTGGCTGGCCGGGCGTCAACCTTTCCGGTGGAAAGACCTGCCGGGTAAGAGGGTGATTACTCCGGGGGCCGAGCAGGGTTTAACTGCCGCCTTCGAGGAGGTGCTGCGCGAGCAGGGCTGGCGGCCGCACCGCGACCTTAGCTTGATCACCAACCTCCCCCCGCACCTGCGCCTGCCTGCTTTTGCCGCCGGGGTGGGAGACCTGCTCCTTACCTCCGACCCTCTCGTTCTGTCCGACCGTTTCCGGTTCAGTTCCCTTCCCCTCTCCTTACCCCCTCTCCCGCGCTGGGTCCTGGTGGCCGAAGAGGGAAAGGTCACTGAGGAGGAAGTCTTTGCCCTTCGCCGGGCGCTCAAGGCGAGCCAGGCGGAGCTTTATCACCTCCCCCCGGAAGAAATCGCTGGAGAAGCGGCGGCCTTCTTTCCGCAGCTGAGCCTGGAAGTTCTTGCCCAGGCAATCGACCGGGCCCAGCGGGAGAAAATATGGGAGGCGGGCGAACTGCCCCACCCCCAAACCTTCGCCCGCCTCCAAGAAATACTAAAGCGGGCGGGGGAACTTCCCCGCCCGCTGGATTACCAGGAGTTCTTCTTTATGCCTGCCCCCAGGCCATCGAGGGAGGAAGAGAACAGGGCAGGCAACTCTGCGTCTGCGGCTCGTAGTCGATGAGGGCCTCCCGCAGCACCTCATCCATGTGACGCACGAAGACGAAGCGCAGCTTGTTCTTCACCGATGGAGGAATCTCCTCCAGGTCACGGCGGTTCTCCTCCGGCAGGATGACCGTCTTAACCCCCGCCCGGTGAGCCGCCAGGACCTTCTCCTTGATCCCTCCCACCGGCAGCACCCGGCCGCGCAGCGTTATCTCGCCAGTCATGGCCACTTCGTGCCGAACCTTTTTGCCGGTGAGGGCCGAGGCTAAAGCCGTGGCCATGGTGATACCCGCCGAGGGGCCGTCTTTGGGCGTGGCCCCTTCCGGCACGTGGATGTGCACGTCATACTTCTCGTGGAAGTCCTCGCTTATGCCCAGCTGGCGGGACCGGGAGCGCACGTAGCTAAAGCTGGCCTGGGCCGATTCACGCATGACCTCACCCAGCTTGCCGGTGAGGATGAGCTTACCCTTGCCGCCGGGCAGAAGGCTCACCTCGATGGCCAGCACCTCGCCGCCGTTCTCCGTCCAAGCCAGCCCCAGGGCCACCCCTACTTCGTCTTCCTTTTCCGCCTGGCTCGAACGGAACTTGGGTATGCCCAGGAACTTCTCCAGGTTCTGGGCAGTGGCGTGTACCCCCTCCCCTTCGCCGGAAACGATGCGCTTGGCCGTCTTCCGGCACACCGCCGCTATCTGCCGCTCCAGGTTGCGCACGCCCGCCTCCCGGGTGTACTCCCGGATGATCTTCCGGATGGCGTTCTCCGAGAAGGTCAGCTGCTCGGGCTCCAGGCCGTGCTCCTTGAGTTGCTTGGGGATGAGGTGACGCCTGGCGATCTCCACCTTCTCCTCCTCGGTGTAGCCCGGGATCTGAATTACCTCCATCCGGTCGAGCAGCGGCCGCGGGATGTTATAGAGGTAGTTGGCGGTGGTGATGAAGAGCACCTGCGAGAGATCGAACGGTATCTCCAGGTAGTGGTCGGAGAAGGCGTGGTTCTGCTCCGGATCCAAAACCTCTAAGAGGGCCGCCGCAGGGTCGCCCCGGAAGTCGGAACTCAGCTTATCGATTTCGTCCAGGAGAAAGACGGGGTTTTTGGATCCCGCCTGCCGCATACCCTGGATTATGCGCCCCGGCAGGGCCCCCACGTAGGTGCGCCGGTGCCCCCTGATCTCCGCCTCGTCCCGTACTCCACCCAGGCTCACGCGCACGAACTTGCGCTCCAGGGCCCGGGCGATGGAGCGGGCCAGAGAGGTCTTGCCCACGCCGGGCGGCCCTACGAAGCAGAGGATGGGCCCTTTCATGTTCTTGACCAGCTTGCGCACAGCCAGGTACTCCAGGATGCGCTCCTTGGGTTCCCGGAGCCCGTAGTGGTCCTCGTCCAGAATCTTGGCCGCCACGTCGATGTCCAAGCGATCACGCGTGGTCTTGCTCCAGGGAAGGGCCAGGATCCAGTCTAGGTAGGTGCGCACCACGGTGGCCTCCGCCGCCATGGGAGGCATCTTCTCCAGCCGCTCCACCTCTTTAAGCGCCCGCTCCTCCACCTCCTTGGGGAGCTTGGCCTGGGCGATCTTCTCCCGGTACTCCTCCCCTTCGGCCAGGCGCTCATCCTTCTCTCCCAGCTCTTTTTGGATGGCCTTCATCTGCTCCCGGAGGTAGTACTCCTTCTGGCTCTTCTCCATCTGCTTCCGCACCCTTATGTTGATGCGGCGCTCCAGCTCCACTATCTCCAGCTCTCTGGCCACGATGGTGCAGAGCTTCTCCAGTCTGGTGGCCACGTCGACCGCTTCCAGGAGCTCCTGCTTATCCTCTATCTTCAGGCTCATGTGTGAGGCCACAATGTCCGCCAGGCGCCCCGGCTCCTCGATGCTCATGATGGCCATCAGGGTCTCCGGCGGGATGCGCTTGGAAAGCTTCACGTACTGCTCAAACTGGTGCAGCAGGCTGCGCATGAGCGCCTCTATGTGGCTGGTGCGCGGCTGCTCCTCGACAAACTGCTCCACCTCTACCTTGAAGAAGGGCTCTTCCTGCAGGTAATGGCGGATGCGGGCCCGCGCCAGGCCCTCCACCAGCACCCGGATAGTCCCTCCAGGGAGCTTCAAAAGCTGCTTTATCTCCGCCACCGTGCCCATGGTATAGATGTCCTCGGGCCGTGGGTTATCTTTCTGGGCGTCTTTCTGGGTGGCCAGGAAAATAGCCCGGTCCTTGAGCATGGTCTCGTCTATGGCCCGGACCGACTTTTCCCGCCCTACGTCCAGATGGATAACCATGTAGGGGAAGACCAGGATTCCCCGCAGCGGCAGGAGGGGCAGGATGCGCGTCTTGGTCTCCATTGTTCCGAACAACACCCCCTTTGTCTCTGCCCCCGGCTAAAAAGCCAGTTCGCTAGCTAAAGACTATTTTAGCACACCCCTTTCTCCCGGGGCTACTGGAAGAAAGGGGGAGTTAAAGGCCGAGCCCCAGAGCGGAGAGGGTCCGGGCGGCGGGGGAATCGCCCGCCACCAGGGCTTCCTTTACCACTTCCTCCAGATGGCTCACCGGAATGACAGTTGTTCCCTCTAACTCCTGGAAGAGTTGCTGGTAGTTTTCGCGGGGGATGAATACCCGCCGGGCTCCCGCCCTGGCCGCCGCCATCACTTTGGGCACGATGCCTCCCACCGGCTTCACCTGCCCGTGGATGGAAACCTCACCGGTGAAGGCCGAGCGGTGGTCCACCGGCAACCCCGTCAGGGCCGAGTAGACCGCTACCGCCACCGCCAGGCCCGCCGAGGGCCCGTCTACCGGCACCCCTCCTGGGAAGTTCACGTGGAGATCGTAATCCATCGGCTCCACGCGTAAAAGGGCGCGCAGTGCGGTCAAGACGTTCTCCACCGAACTCCTAGCCGTGCTCTTCCGGCGGAAGCGCCGCCCCCGCTGCCCGAGTTCCTCCTCTTCCACCACTCCCGTGATGACCAGCCTCCCCTTGCCCCTGGCCCGGGGTACGGCCGCCGCTTCGATCTCCAGGATCGTGCCCTGGTTAGGGCCGCAGACGGCCAGTCCTACCGCCAGGCCCACCGTGGGCTGGGTCGGCAGGCGCTGCTCGGGGCGGGGATCGTACTGCCCCAGGCTGGCCACCCACTCCATGTCCGCCACCCTTATGTCCTTCCGGCCTTCCGCCAAGGCTAAGCCCGCCGCCAGCTGGACCATGTTCACCGCTTCCCTTCCGTTGGTGGCGTACTTGGCCACCACTTCCAGCACCCCCTCTTCCGCCTTCAGGCCTAGGCGCTTGAGGGCGTTGGCTGCAATGAGCTTTATCTCCTCCGGGACAAGAGGCCGGAAAAAGATCTCCACGCAGCGGGAGCGCAGAGCCGGCGGGAGCTCCTCCGGAGGCCGAGTGGTAGCTCCCACCAGCCGGAAGTCGGCGGGGAGACCGTTCTGGAAAAGGTCGTGGATGTGAGCCGGTATGTTGGGGTCGTCGGGAGAGTAATAGGCGCTTTCTAGGAAGACCCGGCGGTCCTCCAGCACCTTCAAAAGCTTGTTCATTTGTATGGGGTGCAGCTCCCCAATCTCATCCAGGAAGAGAATCCCGCCATGGGCTTTGGTGACCGCCCCCGGCTTAGGCTGGGGAACGCCCGCCATTCCCAGGGGACCGGCACCCTGATAAATGGGATCGTGCACGGAGCCGATAAGGGGATCGGCAATGCCCCGCTCGTCAAAGCGGGCGGTGGTAGCGTCTATCTCTACGAACTTGGCCTCTTTGCCAAAGGGGGAGAGGGGGCTGCGCTTGGCCTCCTCCAACACCAGGCGGGCAGCAGCCGTCTTGCCCACGCCAGGAGGGCCGTAAAGCAGTACGTGCTGCGGGTGGGGGCCGCAAAGGGCCGCCCTCAAGGCCTTTATCGCCTCCTCCTGGCCCACTATCTCCGCGAAGCTTTGAGGCCGCACCTTCTCCGCCAGTGGCTCGGAGAGGGAAATGGCCCGCAGCTTTCTTATCCGCTCCAACTCATGTGCCGATTCCCGGCGCAGGGCCACCCGGCTGCTCTGCTGCGCCCGCAGGAGGTTCCAAAAGTAAAGGCCGATGATTACACCGAAAAAGACCTGCACCAGGGTAAGAACCGTGGTCCAGCGGAAAACCTCGTCCATGCTCTTTCCTCCACCAAAGGTCAAGCTTTCTCCAGCTATTATTGCCAGGCTTTCCCGGATTTATGAAAATTTTAAGGCCACCCCTTCCGAGGTGGCCTCGGTGTATCCGGCAGAATTGGCTTTAAACGGCCCCTTCTTTCTTCCGCTTGCCCCGTTCCATGGTGATAAGGATGGGTTGCTCGCGCTTGAGCACCGTATCGCGGGAGATTATGCATTTGGTCACGTCCCCGCGCGAGGGGATCTCGTACATCACGTTGAGCATGATCTCCTCCAGTATGGCCCTGAGCCCCCGCGCCCCCGTGTTGCGACGCAAGGCCTCCTGCGCTATGGCCCTTATCGCCTCCGGCTGGAACTCCAGCTGTACCCCGTCGAGCTCAAAGAGCTTCTGGTACTGGCGGATGAGGGCGTTGCGGGGCTCGGTTAAGATCCGCACCAGGTCGTCCTCCGTCAAGGGGTCGAGCGTTACGATGATCGGCAGCCTCCCCACGAACTCCGGTATGAGCCCGAACTTCAGGAGATCCTGAGGCAGGATCTGGCGCAGGATCTTGCCCAGATCCTGTTCCCGCTGCACCATCAACTCAGCTCCGAAGCCCATGCTCTTGCGGCTTATCCGGCTTTGTATGATCTTCTCTATGCCCTCGAAAGCTCCGCCGCAAATAAAAAGTATGTTCGTGGTATCTATCTGAATGAACTCCTGGTGCGGGTGCTTGCGCCCTCCTTGCGGCGGCACGTTGGCGATGGTCCCCTCCAGGATCTTCAAAAGGGCCTGCTGCACTCCCTCACCCGAGACGTCCCGGGTAATGGAGGGGTTCTCCGACTTGCGGGCGATTTTGTCCACCTCGTCGATGTAGACGATGCCCCGCTCCGCCTTTTCGATGTCGTAGTCGGCCGCCTGCACCAGCTTCAAGAGGATGTTCTCCACATCCTCACCCACGTAACCAGCTTCGGTGAGGGTGGTGGCGTCGGCGATGGCGAAGGGCACATTTAAAAAGCGGGCCAGCGTCTGGGCCAGCAGGGTCTTGCCGCACCCCGTGGGGCCCAGCATGAGAATGTTACTCTTCTGGAGTTCCACATCGTCGATCTTGCCGCCCAGGTGCACCCGCTTGTAGTGGTTGTAAACCGCCACCGCCAGCGTCTTCTTGGCGTGCTCCTGCCCGATGACGTACTGATCCAGAAATTCCTTTATCTCCTTTGGGGTAGGCAGGTCGCGGAGCTCGGCGGAAAGATCCTCGCTCAGTTCCTCCTCGATGATCTCGTTGCAGAGCTCTATGCACTCGTCGCAGATGTAGACGCCGGGACCCGCTACCAGCTTCTTCACCTGATCCTGGGTCTTGCCGCAGAAGGAGCACCTGAGCTGACTCTTATCCTTATCGTCACGAAACATAAAAATCCCCCTTATTTGGCCGGCTTCTTGCGCATGGTGATGACCTCATCAATGAGGCCGTACTCTTTGGCCTGCTGCGCCGACATGAAAAAGTCTCTTTCCGTGTCCTGCGCAATCTTCTCCACCGGCTGCCCCGTATGTTTGGAGAGAAGCTCGTTTAACACCTGCCGCATGCGCATTATCTCCCGCGCGTGGATCTCCACCTCCGTCGCCTGCCCCTGGAACCCCCCCAGAGGCTGGTGCAGCATGATCCGGGCGTAGGGAAGGGCATAGCGCTTCCCTTTGGCCCCCGCCGCCAGAAGGAAGGCCGCCATGCTGGCTGCCTGCCCCAGGCAGATGGTGGAGACGTCCGGCCGGATGTACTGCATGGTATCGTAGATGGCCATCCCCGCCGTCACCAGGCCACCCGGCGAGTTGATGTAGAGGTGAATGTCCTTTTCCGGATCCTCAGCCTCCAGGAAAAGGAGCTGGGCGATCACCAGGTTGGCCAGGTGGTCGTCGATGGGACCGCCAATAAAAATAATCCGGTCTTTTAACAACCGGGAATAGATGTCGTAAGCCCGCTCACCCCGGCTGGTTTGTTCTACCACGATGGGTACCAGCAAAGAGGACATCCCTTTTTCCCTCCTTTCCTCAATCTATATGATAAACCCTCTCTCCCTCTTTTTAAAAGAGGGGCTAAGCGGTCTCGGCCTCCTCGATCACCGCCTGGGATACCAGGAAATCTATGGCTTTATCGCGCCGCAACTTCCCCCGCACGAACTCCAGCCTCCCCTCCTCTTCCAGGGAGCGGTATAGCTGCTCCGGATCCTGGCGGTAGAGGGAGGCGATCTTTTCCACCTCGGCCTTAACCTCCTCCTCCCTTACCTGAAGGTTCTCCGCCTCGGCCACGGCATCGAGAACCAGCCGCACCTTCAGGCTCTGCTCCGCCTCGGGGCGCAGGCGCTCCCGCATCTCTTCCGGCGTGACCCTGGCTAGCTCAAAGAACCGGTCCGCCGGAACCCCTTTGCCCTCGGCGGCAGCCAGCACGTCTTCCAGCAACTCGTCGGTGCGCGCCTCCACCAGCGAGGGGGGCAGCTCCACCTGGGCATTGGCCACCACTTTCTCTACTACCTCGCGTCTAACCTGCCGGTCGGCTTCCTCCTCGGCCGCCTTGGCGAGCTTCTGCCGGATATCCGCCCGCAACTCTTCCAGGGTGTCGAACTCGCTTACCTCCTTAGCCAGCTCGTCGTCCAAAGGTAGCAGCTCGCGCCGGTGTATCGACCGAACCTTTACCTTGAGTAAAGCTTCCTTCCCCGCCAGCTTGGGCTCCGGGTGCTCGGGCGGGAAGCTTATTTTCACCTCTCGCTCCTCGCCCGGGCGCGCCCCTTTGAGGGCCGCATCCACTTCCGGCCCCAGGTAACCGAGCCCGATTTCTATTTCCCTCTCTTTCTCCTCAGCTAAGACTTCCTCTCCCACTATCAATTTATAGTCCAGGGTGACGATGTCCTCGTCCTGGACTTCTCCCTCTTCCACCGTCACCAGCCGGGCGTAGCGCTTCCTTAGCTTCTCGATCTCAGCTTCCACTTCCTCTTCCGTCACCTCTTTCACCCGGCGTGTGACCTTTATTCCCTTATACTCCCCTAAAGTAACCTCCGGCTTCACTTCCACCTTGGCCTTGAACACCAAGGGCTTTCCTTCTTCCGCCTGCACCAGCTCTATCTCTGGGCGGGACACCGGCTCTATGCCGGCGCTCTCCACCGCCTCCGGGTAGACCTCCTCCAGCAAAAGCCAGGCCGCTTCCTGGCGAAAGCGCTCCTTACCTAGGTAGCGTTCCACCAGCGGTCGGGGAGCGCGACCCTTGCGGAAGCCGGGAATCTCCAGATCTTTAACCAGCTTGCGGTAGGCGCGCTCCAGCGCCCGGTCAAACCTTTCCGCCTCCACTTCCACTTCCAAAAGGACCGTACTGTTGCCCAAATGCTTAGTCGATGCCCGCATGGCTTCCTCCCGTCTTTATCCAGTTTATTCCTTAAAGATGCTCGTGCAAGTAGATGAAGTTATTATAGCAAAACGGGGGGCTTTTACGCGAGTAAGCCTGTAAGCCGAGTTCTGTCGAGGGTGGTCATCTATCTGGGGCACCGGTTGCCCTGGTGCCTCAAGCGACCTACCCGGGGACGGAGCGGGCCACTCCCTTGTCCCCCTATGTGGTCTTGCTCCGGGTGGGGTTTACCTAGCCAGCCGGTCGCCCGGCTGCTGGTGCGCTCTTACCGCACCGTTGCACCCTTACCCGCCGCTTTCCTTTGGATGAGCGGCAGGCGGTCTGCATTTCTGTGGCACTTTCCCTGGGGTCGCCCCCGCTGGGTGTTACCCAGCACCCTGCCCTGTGGAGCTCGGACTTTCCTCAGGCACGGCCTCGCGGCCCTTGTGCCCGCGACCACCCGGCTTACTCGCTTTCCCCCTTACTTCCATTATAGCACTCACGGTTCAGATAGACGAAGCAGAAGGGTGTCACCAAAAAAGTATCGCCTTTCCCCGCTTTTTGTGTTACCATCCTTTACAGGTGAAAATTTTAGCACCAAATTGTCTTGAGGGGGAGAGGGTGGAACGGATGAAGGTCTTCGTGAGTATGCGTGAGATCGACGAACTGGGAAGGGTAACCCTGCCGGCTGAGCTTCGGCGGAGCCTGGGCTGGGGCCCCGGTACGCCCCTGGAACTCTTCATCGACGAGGCCAAAGGGGAGATCATCCTCCGGCTTTACGAGCCGGGGTGTCTTTTCTGCGGTCGGGTGGACAACGTGTTCGAGTTCCGCGGGAAAAAGGTGTGCCGCGACTGTTTTGCCGAACTGGAAAAGCTGCTTTAAAGAAGAGGCTTTAAAGAGCCCCTCCAGGCTTGGAGGGGCTCTTTCCGTTTGCCATACCTTCGGCCGGAGCGACATACCGGTTAACGGCCACCACGCCTAAAGCAGTTAGGATCAAGCCCAGCACCAGATTCCAGCCAAGCGCCTCTTTCAGTAACAGGTGGCTGAAAAACGCTCCGAAAACCGGTACCAAAAAAAGGAAGACGCCGGTCTGGCTAGACGGATAGCTAGCCTGGATAGAAAGAAGCAGAGCGAAACCCACCGCCGAAGTGAAGACACCGGTATAAAGGAGTACGCCCACCACTACCGGCGTCCAAAAGAAGCGCCCTACCCCTTCAAGCAAAGCGAAGGGAAGAAGGAGCAGAGAGCCGTAGAGCATCTGGAAGGTGGTTACCTCCAGTTTATCCTCCTCTCGAAAGGCCGCCTTGAGGTAGACACTAGCCAGTCCCCAGCTTACCGCTCCCGATAGAATGACCACTGTCCCCAAAAGTTCTTTATGGGGGAGACAGGTCTGCCAAGGATCAATGGCCAATACGAGCCCCAAAAAGCCTAGGAGCAGTCCTGCAGCCTGGCCCAAGCCAAGGTTTTCCTGAAGCAAGAGATAGGCAAACAAGGTAAAAAACAGGGGATAAGAGTAAAGCACAATGGCTGCCAAGCTACTGTTGACCAGACTTATTCCCAGGTGAAGAGCTCCGCCCATGGCCGTTGTTTGCAAAAGCCCCAAAGACAAATAAGGCCAGAATTTGGCTCTGGCGTGCCATACTCTTTTCCTCTGCCCGACCCACCAGCCGTAAAGGCAGACGGCCCCCAGCAAGAATCTGAGGGCAGCGAAAAGAAGCGGGGGAATAAATTCACTGCCGAACTTGGCCAGAGGAAAGGTTAGCCCCCACAGCAGGGTGACCAGGAGGAGTAAAAGAACGTCTTTGGTCTTCAAGACGAGCGCACCTCCCAGGTGCGGTCAAAGTTTAAGGCCCCCGGTTGCCCGGGAGCCTTGGGGTTTCTTAATGGTGAGCCATGAGGGACTCGAACCCCCGACACCCTGATTAAAAGTCAGGTGCTCTACCAACTGAGCTAATGGCTCACTCTCTATTCTGGCTGGGGCGGTTGGATTCGAACCAACGCAATGGCGGATCCAAAGTCCGCTGCCTTACCCCTTGGCTACGCCCCAGCTTCAAAACTTTGGGGTGGATGATGGGAATCGAACCCACAACCTCCAGATCCACAGTCTGGCGCTCTGACCAGTTGAGCTACATCCACCACCTGCAAATTAAATCTTAGCAAAAGGCCAAGGCGGTGTCAACTAACCCGGTTACCAGCCCAGAGCTCGGATAAGACGCAAAAGCACCGTCAACGCTTCCGCCCGCGTTATATCGTTTTGCGGTTTGATCGTCCCGTCCAAATAGCCCCTGAGGATACCCTCGGCGATAGCGCCCCTGGCCCACTCAGGGATCTCCGAAGCATCCTTGAAGTTGGAGAAATCAGCCGGTTTCCACTGGTAACCAGGGACCTTTTTAAGGAGATTAGAAACCATCACCGCAGCTTCCACTCTAGTAATGGGCTCATCGCCCGCGAAGTCGCGAGGAGCTCTGCCCACAGCAATGCCGGAAGCTATAGCGGCTGCGATATTATACCTGGCCCACTTGGGCACCCCTTTGTAGCCCTCGAGAATCAGGTCGCACTCCGCCGGAGAAGGCCTTTTGAGCACGTTATACATCACATCGCCAGGGTTCATGCCCAGGATCCGGGTCAAGACGCAAACGAACTCGGCACGGGTGATAGGTCGATCTAGACCGGCTGGACGACCGGATAGGGAGGCCGGATCCTGGGGGTTGGGATAGCCCTCCAACAAGCCCAACCCGTTCATGCGGTTGGCCGTGTTTTCGGCCCAGTGTCCGGTCACTCCGGTGAAACTGGGCTCGATCACGCCGAAAACGGTGAACCAGCCCTTATAGTTGCCGTCATTAACCACCTTTACTCGCTTCTCCCCGGCGGGGTAGGTGGCCAGAGCCACCCATTTCTTGAACCGCTCGTTCCAGTAATAGGCACGAGGATGGCGGTCAGGATTGTTGTCCGACCTGGCCGGATCGTAATCCAAGTAAAACTCGCTACCGGGGTCATCCAGTTTGACCGGAGCGGAGAAGACAAGGTATCCCGGCATCCGGTCCACGATGGTCCCCTCAGGCAAGGCCTCGACGGGAGGAGGCACGGCCTCACCGCCCCCACTGGCTTCCGGCGTGGTTGCACCGCCGCCACCACCGCCAGAGCCGCCACCGCTACCGCCGCCGCTACCACCGCCAGAGCCGCTACCGCCACCGCTACCACCGCCGCTACCACCGCCACTAGAAGGAAGGCTGACAGTGGTCTCGGTGGTGTTGGTGCTACCTGGCTGGGTCTCGGAGCTCTTGTACACTGCCGTGTCCTTGATCACCGTGCCCGACGCCACGTCACTCCTGATAACGGCGCTGAAGCGCAGGCTCACGCTCTGCCCCGCACCCAAGGTCCCCACCTGCCACGTGACGGTCCGGCTGGAAGCGTCGTAGCTGCCTCCATCCTGCACCACCACGTTGCTCAGGCTACCGTCCACCTGGTCCGTTACCACCACGCTGGTGGCCGGCGCCGTGCCAGTGTTTTTCAAGGTGATGGTGTAGTTGAGCGTGTCCCCAGGTCGCGCCGTCCCCTTGTCCACACTCTTCTCCCCAACCAGAACGGGCGCCAAAGCGGTCGGCGCTGAGGTGCGAGCCGTGGCCTGAGCGTGGCCGATATCGATAACGATATTGTTGAGCAAAAGCTCCAGCCTGAGGGCGCTGCCGCTCACCCGCGCATAAGTGCCGTCAGAAGCGCAGTCACGGCTCGCCGATCCCAGCGAGAGTCGAGCCAGAGGCGGCAAGTCCAACCTGCCGCTAGCCCTTAGGTCCTTAAGGATGCTTTTCCCCATGAACTTGATATCCGCCACCGACCAGGTAAAGCTGGCCTTGGCTCCGCCCGGTTTCCCCGTAGCCTCGGCCCTGGCCTGGACCCGCAATCCTTCAATTTCAAGATTACCGCCCAGCGCCACGATGGTGGCTCCACTACCGTTGCTCTCGCTCACCACTTTGACCGGCTGGCAGTAGTTGTAGCTTTCGACCCGGCTTGTGGACTGAAGCGCGTTCACCGCCAAAAACTTGCTTATCCCCAGCTCCTTAATGCTTATCTGACTGATAGAACTTTGCGCGCTCGCCCTCCAAGGAGCTCCAAAGCTGGTGTCCGCTTGGGCTGAAAGACCGGATACTTCGACAGCAGGAAGGAACGAAACACCCGAAGGTATTTCCAGCTTGGCCAAGGCCCCTTCACGCGTACCCTGACCCGGAACCGAGTTAACAGCCAGAGGCTTGTTGGCTTCCAACGCCTTCGCCGTAAGCATGAGGGGTGGAAGCACTGTCCACCTGCGCCTTGGAGCTAGCCAGAATGGGGTCGATGCGGAGTAGCGGCAATCCACTCAGGCGCAACATTTCACAGGAAGCCTGACCGCTGTAATCGTCAGCTGCGGCAGCAAGGGAAGGAGAAATCCCTCCCGTCACCAGGAAGATGAGTATTAAGACAAAAATCGACAACATACTGATACATAACCTACATTTCGACTGCACCTGCTCTCACCCCTGTTTTAATACTTGTATCACCAATTAGCTTACCAGTCTACTGGCCTAGATGGCAATAAGGAACTCTTAAGGATTTAAACCTGGATTGACGGAATCGATGGAACAGAAGAAAAGGACTATTGCCCTATGTTCCACCTGCACGGTGCTCCGATAACTACAGCAGAAGGCACTGTGGCCTTCGGTGATGGTCATGAAGCGCAAGAGAAAATTTCTCCTCGCTACCCTCTTGCTCATCTTTCTGGCTGTTCCTCAGTCGAGAGCAGGAGGGCAGGAACTGGTGTCCCTCTCTTCTCTGCTCGCAAGTGCCGGTGTGCCGGCGGAGCAAACATGGATTGGGGAGGACGAAGTGCTG
Organism: Ammonifex thiophilus; assembly: GCF_003368535.1. GTDB lineage: Bacteria > Bacillota > Desulfotomaculia > Desulfotomaculales > Ammonificaceae > Ammonifex > Ammonifex thiophilus. Next base: position 2,891 of record NZ_QSLN01000014.1, on the reverse strand, counting down.
GTTTTTCGGTCCGACGGGCTATTGTTGCGGATAGCAGCAGGAAGCCCTTATCTGCTGGCGGTGATCCCGGATAGGGCATCCGTCACCGAGAGTATCTACACTTTTACCGTCGGGGGCACAAGGTTGACCGTGACTTTACCCCGAAAGGCGGGTGGGGAAAGGCTTACGCGCGTGGAGCTCCCCTTTTCTCCTCGCCGCGAAGGGAGAGAAATGCTGGTTCCGGCAACAGCCGTAGCCCGGTTCCTGAGCACGGCGACTCCAGAGCCGAAGGGGGAGACACCATCGGCCCCTTTCAGGGAATACACCTGGCACTATCGAGGTGAAAAATGGGAGTGGCGCCTTTCAATCCCAACCGAGCTCTATCGACGCTTTGCGCGGCGTCCCCTCGACTATTACGCCTGGTACCATGGCTGCCTGCCCTACGCCGAGGAAGGGCTTAACCGGGAGCTTGTCAGGGCTCTGGCCCAAGTACTGGAAAAGGTAGCTCCGGCAGACCCGTGGGGAAGGGTAGAATTTGTTACCGCCTTTGTCCAGGAAGCGATACCGTACGTCCCCGGTGTTTATCGTTACTATCCCCAGTATCCGGTGGAAACTTTGCTGGATGGGGGAGATTGCAAGGGCAAGGCCGTGCTACTGGCCAGCCTTCTACGAGAGATGGGATACGACACCGCTTTGGTGCTGGTGGACCTAGGCAACCGAGGGCACTTGGCGGTGGGGGTTAAATGCAGTGCAGCTCCCCCTCACTGCTACCACCTGCCGGGGTCCGCCTACGTTTATCTGGAAAGCACTGCTCCCGCATGGCCGGCTGGCACCGTTCCGCCTTTTTACGCCCAGGCTCCGGCACGCTTTTTCCCCTTAAGCTAAAAGGCCAGCATCTCCAGGAAGGCGTCGAGACGGATGCGGGTTCGGGCATCCAGCGGCCCCGGCCTGTCCCCCTCCAGGGAAAGGATCGGGATCTTCAAGCAGCGGCGTACGATGAGATCCTCTATCTGGCGGAAGCAGAAGCTCTGGGTGTAGTGGATAAGACCCTGAATTCGGCGCCGCTCTATTTCCCGCTTTATGTCCTCTAGCCGAGGGAAAATCCCGTAAGGATAGGTATAGAGCAGGTACTGCTCTACCAAGTCGGTGGTTTTGAAAGGCATGGTGAACTGGCGCTGCACCTCGTTAAAGACCACCCGCGCCCCCTTCTCTTCTAGGTAGGAATACAGGTCGGTGAATATGGGGGGTACCCCGATGAATCCCAACCTTACCCCTACCTCGACCAGGGGGCGCTCCCTTGCTTCCTGTAAGAACTCTTCTACTCTTTTTTCGAAGCTCCAGGGATCGCCCATGAAGTCGCTGCAGGAAACCTGGTAGAAATGGTTCTCCTCCCCGGTGACCTGGCCGGTAGTGTAGGTGAGCTCATCTATGAGCCACACTTTTTCCCTTATGCGGTCGAGCTCCCTTTTGGCCTCCCTCACCTCCACCCAACTCACGCCGAAGCGCTCCATCAGCTGCTCGATTTGAAGTTCTAAAAGTCTCTGGTGGCGGTCGTAGGGGTAGGCGAAGGGGATAACCTCGATCCCCTCCAACTCCAGCGTCTCCATCAGGGCATGGGTGTTGCTGCAGTCCCCCTGGGTCACCGCTATTACCGTCCTTATGTCCGGGTTTTGCATGACCACACCGTAAATGCCTTTGATCCAGGCGCAAACGTTTCTGGGATAGCCAGCCCTTTCCGCCACCTCCAGGAAGGATCCCGGATCGGGTGAGGTGATGAAGACGTTATTCAGATCCACCGGCGTTTCTCCGGCCGCCACCAGAACTTCCACGGGTATGGTGGTAGTGAGCCCTACCTTCATGAGGAGCCCCCCTCATCCAGCCTCCACCCGGACGGCAGGAGGCAAGGAACCAGGATAGAGCCTGCGCGCCAGGCGGTCAAAGTTTTCCGGGTCACCACTGACAAAAACGCGGTGAGAAGGAGCGCTGTTGGCCAGAAGCCCTCTTCGGCGGAGTAGCTCTTTTAACTCCTCGGCCACGGCCACCGCCGGGTCCACCAAGACCACCTCCGGTCCCATGAAGGAACTCACCAACGGAGCCAGGAAGGGGTAGTGGGTGCAGCCGAAGATCAGGGTGTCGATGCCCGCCTCCTTCAGGGGTTTCAGGTAATCCCGCAGAACCGCTTCGGTCTCCGGCGTATCTATTTCCCCACGCTCGATCAGAGGAACCAGCCGGGGAGCTGCCTGGGAAAAGACCTGGGCTCGGGGACAAAGATCTTTTATAGCTTTCTCGTAGGCTTTGCTCTTGACCGTGGCCGCGGTGGCCAAGACGCCTATGCGCCCTTGGCGGGAAGACTTTAGGGCCATACGGGCGCCCGCCTGTAAAAGCCCCAGCATGGGAACGGGATAGCGCCGCCGCAACACCTCTAGCGATATAGAAGAACTGGTGTTGCAGGCGAACACAACGCATTTGACCCCTTGGGCTAAGAGAAAGCGGATTATTCGGTCTCCCAGGGCCACCAACTCCGCCGGGGTTTTGTCACCGTAAGGCAAATTTAGGGTGTCGGCAAAGTAGACGACCGACTCGTGTGGTAGCAGGCGGACCACCTGCGCCAGCACGGTGAGCCCCCCCACACCCGAGTCGAAAAGTCCTATAGGCCGCGCATCAGCCATCGACCAAGCCTCCCAAAAAAATAAAGCCCCCAGGCTACTATTATATAGCGGAGCTACATCAAGAAGTTTAGTCTTCTTGATCGTGGATCGTGTCAACCCACTGTAGGAGTCCTGAGCCCCCACCGTCCCCGAACCAGAGCGAACTACCAGAGAAGACTGACATTTCGGCTCAAAGCTTTGAGAGCCTTGGTTAGTGGAGTCACCGAACCCCGTAAAGCAGGAAGATTATCGAATACCTCACCT
>NZ_QSLN01000013.1 GCF_003368535.1 Ammonifex thiophilus | reverse complement strand
GAGGTCCGGTAACATCATTAACCAGAGCCCTCAAAGCTTTGAGCCGGAACATCGATCTTCTCTGGTAGTTCGTCCTGGTCCGGGGATGGTGGGGCTCGAGACTCCTACAGTAGGTTGACACGATCAGGAGGTTCACAACAGTTGACAGGTTTTCGTAAAGCATGTATATTAGTGCCTGAGCCATGAAGCGGAAGTTATTGACCATCAAAGAGTGCAAGGAGATCTACGGGCTCAGCCGGGGCTCCCTCCTGAACTACGAGAGGCAAGGGCTGATAACTCCTGCCAGAACCCCTGGCGGCGTGCGGAGGTACAAGGTGGAAGACATCGAGAGGCTCCTCGGGCTCCTGGGGGAAGAGGGCGTCCGGCTGAAGACGGTCCTCTACGCCAGGGTCTCCACCAGGAAGCAGGAAGCCTATCTCAAGAACCAGGTCGAGAGGCTTAAGGAGTTTGCGCGGGAAAGAGGCTGGGACTACGAAATAATCCAGGAGATCGCCAGCGGGGTGAACGAGAACAGGAGGGGGCTACAAAAACTCCTCAACATGGTGAAGAGGGGCGAAGTGGAGAGGGTGGTGATTGAGCATCCCGATCGGCTGGCCCGCTTCGGCTTTGAGTACCTGAGAAGCTTCTTCGACGCTTTTGGCGTGGAACTGGTGGTGCTGAATGGTGAGGAGAGCGAGGAGCAGGTAAAAGAGCTGGCGGAAGACCTCGTCGCCACCGTGACCTCCTTTGCCGCCAGGATCTACGGCAAGAGGGGCGGGAAGAAGAAGTGATAACCCTGGAGTCGCTTTTAGAGTTCCAGAACGAGGAAGACAGGCAGAAAGTCCTCGATCTCATGCGGAGGTTTTCTTCCGCCGAGAGATACGGCTACCAGAGGCTCCTCGAAGGCTGGCCGAGAGAAGAACTCAAGAAGCACCTGGCTCGGGTCTTTCAGATCAACACCCGCTACGCCGACGACGCCATCTTGAAGGCCTCAAGCGTCCTTAAGTCCTGCCGGGAAAGAGGCCAGAGCCCTTCCAAAGTCGTCTTCGGTGGTAGGAACCTCTTCGAGAAGCTCAAGAAGAAGCACCTGAACGGTTCAAGGCGTGAGGAGCTGAAGAGAGAGTGGAGGGAGAGAAGGCAGGGGAACCTCTACTCCCGGGGAGACAGGAGCAAGCAGGGGAACCTCAACCTCCGCTTCGTCTGGCTTGAAGGGGAGCTTTACCTCCGGATATGCGTGGGAGAAAGGAGATGGGTCTGGGCTAAGGTCGTAAGGCCGGTCAAAAGAGAAAAGGACAAGTGGATAGGCTTCATCTGGAGCCTGTACCAGGCGGAAAAGACCGGCGAGTGGTTTCCCTACGACGTGGAGCTGAAGCTCAGAGACGGCGAAATCTACGCCCTCGTGAGCGTCAGAGAGAAGTTCCCTCCCGCCACCATCACCCTGGAAAGCGGGGTCTTAGGGATAGACGTCAACGCCTACCCTTTTCATCTGGCCCTGGCGGAAGTCTCCCCTGATGGGAACCTCCTGGGCTACGAGAGGATAAGCCTCCACGAACTTCTTTCCGCCTCTCATGACAGGAGGGAATACCTCTGCTGGCAGGTGGCCTACCGGGTGGTTAACTTAGCCCTGGAAAAGGGCAGGGCCATCGCCGTGGAAGACCTGGAAAAGCTGCCGAAGGGGAGAAGAGGAGACGGCCTTCCCAAGCTCCGGAAGAAGCTCCAGCGGTGGATCTACAAGAGCCTCCTGGAGAAGATAGAAGTCCTGGCTAAGAGGCACGGGGTAGAAGTGGCCAAGAAAGACCCTGCCTACACTTCGGTGATAGGGAAGCTCAAGTACGCGCCCCAGTACCTGGTGGACAAAGACGTGGCCGGGGCTCTAGTAGTCGGGAGGAGAGCCCTGGGTTTTGAAGAAAAGCTGCCAGAAAGCTACGAACTCCTGCTTCAAGACGAGGAGTACCTGCTCTATGCCTTGGCCCAGTTAGAAGAGAAGATAAAAGAACTCAAGCGGGAGTTAAAGGGAGAAGAGAATGAGTGGCGGAAGAGGGCCATCAAGAAGAGACTATCAGTTACGCGTAGCGAGCTGAAGACCCTTCAAAGACACTTACGCATGCTCCAAAGCGGGGAGAGCGAGCCGGTTTCCCGAGATCCGGCCGACCAAAGGAAGGAGCCGGTGAGGGGCTACCTCTTAAGGTGGCGAAAAAGCTGGCGAGTTCTCTCCGCAGCCCTCACCGTCCCGCTTCTTGAAAAGTTCCCTCAAAGTTCAAAAGGCACGTTGAGGGACTTCTCTCCCCTGAAAACGGTTTTGGTGGCGGGGGATTGGAAGCGGGCGGTGAGAAGGTTAGTTCCTGTTCCTGGTGCAGGGGCGGCTGTGCAAGAGTGTGGTTAAACACTTTTGTACAGTTTTTCAAACCAGGCCCTTTAAAGCTCCCTCCGAAGTACCATAAAAAGCGATGTACCGGACTGCCGAAGTGGCGGTCCTGCTCGGTGTTCACAAGGATATCTTGTGCCGAAGATGAAAAAGCTCAAAAAGAGTAAAGGAGGCACTTTCCCGCCTTGATACTGACGACCAGCCTGAGGCTCCCCGACGGGCTGGTAGGGCCACTTAAGAACCTCACCGCCCTGGGGCTCAAAGTCCAGGAGCAGGTGCTGGGGACGTACTGGTCGCCTGGGGGCCTGGAAGCCGTGGCTTCTTCCCCAGGCAAGGCGTGGAAGCTTTTAGACGCAGAGCTTCCCCGTCCGCAGGACGTCTACATTCCCAGCCGTGTCTGGCGCTCTATCTTAGAGTCGGCAGGTCGCCTCCTACGCTCCATGGCCGAGAGGAAGCGCATCTTTGAACTCTTCCTGCCTTACTTCTCAGGCCAAGCTAAGGACGCCGCAAGGGAGCTCTATGAACTGCTTAAAGAGGACGGGGAGCAGGAAAAGTTCGGGTATCTCTTCAACGTGGCCGAGGCCATGGCCAGCTTCTACGCCGAGCACGAAAGGCTTCCGCAGGACTTTTTCGAGCTCCAGAAAAGGCCTGAACCCAAAAAGTTCACCTTCACGACTTCTGCGGACGATGGTCCTGAGAGGGGACAGGTGATGAAGTACGAGTGCGACGGGGAAGTCCTGCGAGGCCGGGCGAAGCTTCCAATCTCTCCCGAGCCCAAGAAGGAAGAAGACTGGCAGTGGTTCTCCTTCGAGGTCGGACTGCCGGAGGAGCTTAAAGAGAAGCTGGCCCAGGGAGGAAAGCTTCATGCCCCCGACCTGAGGTTGAAAGCTAAGCCTTCAGGTAAGCTCGTCGCTCTTCTTGATGTCAAGGTGGAGGTGCCGGAAAAAGCACCTTCGGGCGAGAGAGACCGGGCGCTGGGGCTTGACTGGGGGCAGAGGAAGCTCATCACTGGCACCGTAGTTTCCAGAGAGGGGCAGCTCACCCCTCCCTTCTTCGTCTTCTGGCAGGCACTGAGGGCCAAGCTCTTCCGCATCCGGCAGGAGATCCGCCGGCTGCAAAAGACACGCGACCAGCACGAAAGAAAAAGCCCGGAGTGGAAGAGGTACAACCGTTTGTTTGCTTCTGCCTGGCAGAAGTACCACCGGATACAGCACCAGCTCGCCCACCAGGTATCAAGCCTTTTGGTGCTTTTAGCTAAGGCTTTCGACTGCCGGTACATCTTTGTTGAGTGGCTCCTCACCCTGCGCGGGAAGAAGGGAAGGCCGAAAGACCTCAACTGGTGGGTGACCACCACGGTGAGGGGGCTTCTCTTCAGACTCCTGAGGTATAAAGCGAGACTTCTAGGGATCAGGGTCATACCGGTTCCTCCAGGTGGTACGAGCACTGCTTGCCCCAGGTGTCTGGGAAGAGGCAAGCACGTCAAGTCGCCGGGTGAGCCTGAGGAGAAAGACTCCGGTCCCTGGTTTGTCTGTCCTTTCTGCGGGTACAGCGCTGACCGGGATTACGTGGGGAGCCTTAACGTCGGCAGGACGGGCTTTAAGCTCAAAAGGCCCCTGACCTATATGGTTGGTCGGGCCGCGGCGCAGCCGTTCCCGTCGCGAGGAGCTTCCCGCGAGGAAGCAATGACCTTCACCACGCTGGGATACATTAAGAGCGTCTTTGTAGCCAACTTTAATACACTGACCAGACTCCTGGATTCCGCAGCCTTACCCAGTATAACCTAGTGTGGGAGGAACGGTATGGCAGGCGATGATTCTGGTGGTGGACGGGGTGGAGTTCAGCTACGGCAGCCGCCCTATCTTGAGGGATATAAAATTCCGCGTCGAGCGGGGGGAGGTTCTGGCCGTGCTGGGCAACAACGGCGCGGGACCATCCTGCTCGACGACCGGGATATCTCCCGCCTTCCCTTGCTTGAGGTGGCCCGGCGCCTGGGCTACGTGGCCCAGCGGCACCAGGCCACCCGCTTCACCGTCTTCGACGCCGTGCTCCTGGGCCGTCGCCCCCACGTGAAGTGGGGGCTTACCCGGCAGGACCTGGAAACGGTCCACCGGGCGCTCAGGCTCCTGGGGTTGGAGGACTACGCCCTCCGCTACCTGGATGAGCTCAGCGGCGGGGAGCTGCAGAAGGTGGTCATAGCCCGCGCCTTCGCCCAGGAGCCGCAGGTGCTCCTGCTGGACGAGCCCACCAGCAACCTGGACCTGAAGAACCAGCTGGAGGTGCTGGGCCTGGTCAGGCGGGCGGTGCAGGAAAAGAGGATGGCGGCCGTCGTGGTACTGCACGACCTCAACCTGGCGCTGCGCTTCGCCGACAAGTTCCTCTTCCTCAAGGACCACACCGTTTACGCCTGCGGCGGAAGGGAAATCGTGACTCCGGAGAACATCGCCGCCGTCTACGGGGTGCCGGTGCTGGTGGAGGAGCTCCGGGGGTCCCGGTAGTGGTGCCCTTGTAGAAAAGGGGCGAAGACAACATCGATTTCTGTCGTCTTTTGGCGAAATAAAGGAAGTTTTTGCGGAGTATGGTATTAGTGGAAGCTTTCAGGAGATAACGGGTTTAAAATCTCGCAATTTTTAGTTTTTGCCGCTACAACTCGTCTTCTTCCTCCCCAACGCCCCTTAATCGCCGTTAATCGACCTTGCGTTGGCCGAGCCCAAGGTATATTCTAGTTGACGAGATAAGTTAGTTTGAGCTAAACTTATTCACGAGCTTGGGCTAAGTGAGCGGGGGAAAAGAATGGCGCACACCAACGAGATGGTCCTGGCCAAGATAAAGAAGCTTTACGAGGAGCTCTTCCGCCACGACGGGTTCGGCGAGATGCGGATCGAGATCCGCATCCTCAAGCGGGGGCAGAAGGAAGTGATCATCCACTGCGGCAAGCAGTACCGCTTCGTGGTGGACTACCCCGCTCCCCCGCTGAAAGAGGAGACGGCGGCGGGTCTGCCCGCCTCACCATAGAAGAGGGGGTGGGAAGCGAAGGGGAAGGAGCTGAAGGAGGCCGCGGGCGCGGGGCCCGGGCCGAGCCGGAGGATGAGCGCTTTACCCGGAGAAGGAGGCTCTGCGGGTGAGCCCTTCTCGCCGAGAACGAAAATTTAAGGAGGAGGGCTTTCCGGCATGAAAGAGAGGGTAAGGAAGGTATTCCGGCGGCTCAAGGGTCAGGGCGGCTTCACCCTGATCGAGCTTCTGATCGTCATCGCGATCATGGGCTTCCTCATCGCCATGATCGCCCCGCGGCTGGCCAAGGTAGCGAGCGGCGCCTCCGACACGGTGTGCGACACTAACCAGATGCGCCTGCGCCAGGTGCTGGCGGCCTACACCGAGAAAACCGGCCAGCTCCCCAACTACCTGACGAGCCTGGTGTGCCATGACGATGCGGGTAAGGCGGTGGATCCTTCGACACAGTGGGATATGACGAAGGAGGAAGACGGGAGCAAGGGCTGGTACATCGACAACAACAACAAGGTGGACGGGCAGGAGGTCCTCTCCAAGGACTTCTACGCCATGACCAAGCTGGGGCTGCTGACGCTCGACCAGGCTGCGGCAGACGAACTCAGGGCCCTGGGCATCAGCAAGATCTACTACCTCAACGTGAACCAGGACGTCAAGGCCATGGAGTACATCGGCAACGAGGTAAAGAAGCTAAACGAGGGTATTCCGAAGCACGTGGCCGGCAAGAACGACTTCATGCAGGAGGATGACGTAAAGGCGGGTACGGCGGTGCTGGCGGTGGGCTTCGGCGACAACCACAAGCTCGACCCGACCGCCGGTCCCAAGAAGATCGGGCACCCCGACCGGATCGGATGCATCGTCCTGGGCGTGGGCCCCAACAGCGAGCTGGTTAGGGAGGGCCAGATCCAGCATGCCGGCCTGTGCCCCAACGGCATCAAGCGCGGCGACCACTTCCTCTACAACAACTACAACATCGTGGTGCCCAGGCTGGCGTCCGTCGCCGATAAGATAGTGGCGGCCTACGGCGGTACCAACGGCGTGAAGCTTACATTCAAGAATGAAGAAACTGGCGAGACGAAGATAGTGGATATCGCCAAGGGCCAGGGCGAGGAAGTGTGGCAGTTCACCACCTTCTGCCCCGAGGGATGCAACCCCATGGCGGCCGACAGGCCGGTGTGGGTACTGGATAAGGTCGAGACTTACTAAACCAGCGGGTCTCCAGCCTCCCTTCCCGGAGCGAGGGGCGGGGGGATTCCCCCCCGCCCCTTAAAAATTGAAAGCTTGAGGTGAAAAGCGTTGCCGGACGTGATAAAGCGGCTTTGCCCCTTAAGAGAGCGCCTCTTTAAGCTTGACGCCGCCGAGCTTTTGCTGGTCTCCTTCTGCTTCCTCTTCCCCCTGCTGGTGATCCCCCACCCGGTCACCTTCCGGGACGGGTGGCTCGACTACTTTTACGCCCCCCGCTTTCTCTTCCTGGGGCTGGCCTCCTTCCTGGCGCTGCTCGTGCTTCTCTGGCGGCGGGTGCGCCTGCGCCTCGCGCGCCCTTCCCTGCCCTTCCTCTTCCTCTTTCTCTTCCTCCTGGCGGCCCTGGTGGCCACCGCCCTGGCCCCCTTCCCGCGCCTGGCCTGGACGGGGGCCGCCTTCCGCTACACCGGCCTGGCCACCTACCTCCTCTGCGTCCCGCTCCTCCTGCTGGCCGCCGTCCACGGCCGCCCGGAGCGGCCTCTCCGGGCCCTCACCCTGGCCGCCGCCCTCTGCTCCCTGCTGGCGCTGGCACAGCTCCTGGGCTTCAACCCGGTGCCGCACGAGCCCTACCGCCGCGGCATGACCGCCTACGCCACCCTGGGCTCGGCGGAGAACCTGGGCTTCTTTCTGGGCTTCGCCTTCCCCGGCGCCCTGTGGCTCTCCCTCGCGCGGCGCCGGTGGTGGCTGGCGCCGGCGGTCCTGGTCTACCTGGGGCTGCTTCTGACCCTGGACTGGCCGGCGGTCTTGGGAGCCCTGGCCGGGGCGCTCTGCCTGGCGCGGCGCCGCCCCCTCCGGCTCAAGGAGCTCTGGCCGGCCCTGCCCTTCGCCCTGGTCACCCTGCTCTTCTTCCCCGCCCTGAAGCTCACCCCGCTGGCGCAGCGGGTGGGCTGGCTGCGCCTCGACCAGTTCTGGGACGTGTGGAAGCGGGTGGTCCTGCTCTGCAAGCACTGCTGGGCCTGGGGGCTGGGGCCCGACCACCTCACGGTGGTGGTGCAGCGCATGCCCTGGCTGGGCTTCTGGGACAAAACTCCTAACCTTTACCTGGAGACGGCCGTCACCATGGGAGCCTTTGCCCTGGTCTTCTACCTGGCCTTCCTGATCACCTCCCTCTGGGGGCAGCGGGACGGCGTGGGGGCCATGGGGGTCGCCTACCTGGTCACCGGCCTCTTCCACTCGGAGATTCTGCCGGTCATGCCCCTCTTCTGGGTGGTCCTGGGCTTCGTCCTGGCCCGGCGGGGGGTGCTGCTGGCGGGCGCCGAGGAGGCGAAGGGATGCCCCGAGGCAGGCCTGGCCTCCCCCGGAAGCTCGCTCTGAACCGGGAAAGGGGTGGGAAGGTGCGCCGGGCGGGCGAGGCGGGCATGACCCTGCTGGAGGTAATCATCCTCATCACGGTGCTGGGGATGCTGGCGGCCATGATCGTGCCTTTTGTGGGGCACCTGGACCGGGTGCGCCGCACCAAGGCCACATGGGAGACCATGGAGGCCGTCCGCACCGCCCTCCTGGGCCCGCCCAACACCTACGATGCTTCCGGCCGTCGCCTCGTCCGGGGCTACGTGGGCGATATGGGGGATCTCCCCCGGCTTTACAAGGCGACGTGGGACGCCACCAAAGAGAGGTGGGACTGGAGTACCAGCGAGGAGGTCTACCACGGCGGAGACCTGTCGACACCCTATCTGGGCCAGCCGAGGGCTCTGTGGGAAAAGTGGCTCAAACTGGGGGAGGACGAGGGGCGGTGGCGTGGCCCCTACCTTCCCTATCCCAAGGCCCGCTACGCTTCGGCCTACAAGAAGGAGACCCCGCCCCTCATGCGCACCGAAGGGCTTCTGCAGGACGCCTGGGGGAGGCCGCTCTTTTTCGTGAAGGAGAAGGACAGCAAGGGGGTTTACCTGCTGATAATAAGTGCCGGCCCCGACGGCAAAATCGTGCTCCCCCCTTCCTCTTCCGAACCCTGCGACCGCAGCAATCCCGGTCAATGCTACAATCCCCAGGCACCGGAGAACAAGGACAACCTGGTGCTGGAGATAAGGCCGGAGGAGTGGTACCTGGCCAACCTCACCCAGGAGGAGAGGGAGACGTGGAAACTTTTAGAAAGGGTCAAGGCGGCGCTCATCGGCCCGGACGACGCCTACGACCCCGGCGGACGCCGGCTGGTGGGGGGCTACTGCGGCGACCTCGGCCAGTGGCCCCAGGACGACACGGGAGCGGTCCGCCCCGATTTCCTCTGGAAAGACCCTGGACTTGCAAACCTTAAGCCCGGCTTCGCCTGGCGCGGCCCCTACCTCCCCGAGCCCCGGGACGGAGTGCTCAGAGACGCCTGGGGTAAGGAATTGCAGTTCGAGGTGGTGGTCGATCCTAACACCTCGGAGGAGAAGCTGGAAATTCGCTCGGCCGGCCGGGACGGCGAGTTCGGCACCGGCGACGACCTTGTGCTGGAGGTTCCCAAGCGCTCCTGGCACTTGAGTTCCCTTACTCTGAAGGGGAAGGTGGTGAACGGCAACCCCCAATCTACCGACCCGGAGGACACGGCCAATGTAGAGCTTTTCCTTCACCATCACCCGATCAGCGACCGGGCGGCACCTGCTAGCATTTCCTACACCGTGGTAGAGAAGGTTTATCTCCCCCCGCCCGACCCCAACCAGCCGGGCAAGTGGGTGTGGAAGGAGGCCCTCTTCGAGGCCGTCTTCACCCCCCCCGAGGGGATCGCCTGCGGGGAGCGGGTGGCGAAGGCGAAGAAAACCGGCTCTACCGAGGAGGCATCAGCCCGGGTCTTTGTGAGTTCCCAGGGAACCCACTATCCCTTTTCCGACAAGCTTCTCTTCGTAGTCAAGTAGTAAGGAGATGATCGATCCTTGCTTTCCGTGCTGGCGCTGGAAGTGACGGAACGTTTGATGCGGGCGGCGGTGCTCCGCCGGGGCTTTAAAGGGATAGAGCCGGAGCTCTGCGCGGCCGGGGAGCGGGAAGAGGGGAGCGGCCCCCTCCCCACGCCGGAGGAGCTGGCCTCCCTCTTAAACCGCCTGCCCGTGCGGCCCCGGCGGGCTACCCTGGCCACCCCGCTGGTCACGGTGATGGAGGTGACCCTGGAGAAGGCGCGCCTGCGCCACCTGCGGGGCGGGAAGCTCAAAGAGGCGCTGCGCTGGGAGGTGGAGCCCTTCCTCCCCGCCCCTCCCACCGACTACTACCTGGGCTTTCAAAGGGGGCCGGAGGTCGAACCGGGGAGGGTGGTCTTCTGGGTCGCAGCCCTGCCGCGCGAGGACTACCGGGCGCTGAAAAACCTCTTCGCCGAGCGGGGCCTGCAGCTGGGCAAGGTCTTCCCCCCGGAGTTCTGCTTCCCCCTGGGGGGCGCCCTGGGCTTCAGGGGGCGGAGGTACCGGACTCTCCTGGTCCTGGAGGTGGGGCGGGCGGGTTTGCGCTGCGCCCTGGTGGAAAGGGGACGGATGCAAGACCTTTACGCTCCGCCGCCGGAGGTGGGGGCGGCCCTGGCTGCCGGCTTTTCCACCCCTCTACCCGGCGCCCCGCCGCCGGAGCTCGTGGCCTCCTTGCGCGAGGGCCTGGCCCTGAGGGAAATGCTGGGTCTGCCGGTGGTGCTGGTGGGCGCCGGGCTCAACCTGGACCTCGCCGCCCTCTACGCGCGGCAGTTGCTGGGGACGGAGGAGGTGCTCCTTCCTCTGTGGGTGCAGGAAGGCTGCGGCCCCGAGTTCGCCACCGTGGTGGGGGCGGGGGTGCGGCAGCTCACCCCCGGTAGCGCCTCGCAGGGGATCGGGGTGGACGACTGGGAGGAGCGCCTGGCCCGCCTGCGGGAGCGGGTGCACCTTTACCCCCTGATAGCCGTGCTGTCCGTGGGGTTGATTTTCGGCGGCCACTACCTGGTTCTGAAGCAGCAGACCAAACGCTGCCAGAGGGAGATAGCCGTCCTGGAGCAGCAGAAAAAGGAAATCGAGGCGGCGCAGAACCGCTACAACCAGTTGAAGAAGGAGGAAGAGACGCTCAGGAAGAAGGTGCAGGCGGTCGAGGCGCAGACCCACTTCCTGCGCGAGGGCTACCGGACGGAAGAGATCAGGGTTTCGCGCCTGCTGGACGTGGCGGCCCGGGAGGAGCCCTTCGGGGTCAAGATCAGGGAGGTGAGCAAGTTGGGCCGGGCACCGGCTCCCGAGACCAAGGACAAGAAAGGCGCCAAGAAGGAGACCAAGGAGGAGTTCCTGCCGGTAGGGGCCGGGGAGGAGGAGCGAGCCTACCGCCTTGGAGGGGAGAGTCCCGATGTGGAGGGGATAAACCGCCTGCTCTTAAGCTACCAGGCCCAGCCCTGGTGCGCCTACGCCCGCCTGGACAGCCTCAAGCAGGAGAGCGCCAAGGGCGGCTCGGGGCAGGAAGAAAAGGTCACCTACCGTTTCATCATCACCGTGGTGGTCAAGGAGTAGGGGGGATCGAGGGGGTATGCCTAGAAGAGCGCTTACCCGCACCGAGAAAGTTCTGCTGGTGGTAGTGCTGCTGGCGGCCGGCATTTTCCTTTACGTCCGCTACCTTTACGATCCCCTGGCGCGGCAGTACGAGCAGGACCGGGCCCGGCTGCAGGAGCTGCGGCGGGAGGTAGCGGCGGCCCAGCCGCCCGCCGCCGGCCCTTTGCAGAGGCAGGTGGAAGACCTCCGGCAGGAGCTGAAGCGCAAGGAGCAGGAGAGGGACGCGGCCCGGAGCGCTAAAGCGGAGCAGCTGAGCGAACTCACCCGAGGGGTGACCGAGATCAACGCTCTGGCCCTGGCCCACCAGCTGGAGATCAAAGAGGTGAGCCTAAAGGCGGAGCGCAAGGCCAAGGCCGACGCCCCGCCCGAAAAGCCTGAGGAGGCCTTTTCCTGGAAAGAGTACCACATGGTCGTCTGGGGAAGGACGCAGGACGTGGCCGACTTTACCCGCACCTTGGGCCAAAGGAAATACCTGGTCTACTTGGAGGGCCTGGAGGCCAAACCGGAAAAGAAGGAAGATCCCCGGCTGCAGGCCCGACTGAAAATTCTCTTCTAGGGAGGAGATGAGAGGCCATGGGCGGTTCTCAGGTTCCCGAACTCAGGCGCAAGCGTATCCCTTTCCACATCGAAGAGCTTCTGCTGGAGACCAAGGAAAGAGACGCCTCCGACCTGCACCTGACCGCCTTCACTCCTCCGATTCTGCGCATCGGGGGTTTTCTCACCCCGCTGGAAGAGTACGACCCCTTGAGCCCCGAGGACATCCAGCGGCTGGTCTACCAGCTCCTGAGCCCCCGCCAGCGGGAGGTGCTGGAGCAGCGCCTCTCGGTGGACCTGGCGGTGGGCATGGCGGGCATCGGGCGCTTCCGTGTCAACGCCTACTACCAGCGGGGGAGCCTAGCCTGCGCCCTCCGGCGCTTGGCCGACGAGATCCCCCAGCTGGAAAGCCTGGGCCTGCCCGAATCGGTTTACCGGCTCCCCGACCTTACCTGCGGGCTCGTCCTGGTGACCGGCGCCACCGGCTCGGGTAAGTCCACTACCCTGGCCGCCATAATCGACCGGATAAACGAAAAGTACCGGCGCCACATCATCACGGTGGAGGACCCCATCGAGTACGTGCACTACAACAAGCTCAGCATCATCAACCAGCGCGAGCTTTACACCGACGTGCCCTCCTTCGCCGATGCCCTGCGCGCGGCACTGCGCCAGGACCCCGACGTCATTCTGGTGGGCGAGATGCGGGACCTGGAAACCATTCGCACGGCCATCATGGCGGCCGAGACCGGCCACCTGGTCCTCTCCACCTTGCACGCACGCGACACCGTTTCCACCTTCGCCCGCATCATCGGCGTCTTCCCCACCGAGGAGCAGGGCCAGGTGCGGCAGCAGCTGGCCGCCTCCGTGCGGGCGGTCATCGCCCAGCAACTCCTCCCCAGGGCCGACGGGAAGGGAAGGGTGCTGGCCTGCGAGGTGTTGATCGTGACTCCGGCGGTGGCCAACCTCATCCGCCTGGGCAAGGATGAACACATAAGGCTGGTGCTGGAGACAGGCGGGCGCCTGGGGATGCAGACCATGGAGCAGAGCTTGGCTCAACTGGTCAAGGCGCGGCTCATCGACCTCGACACCGCCTTCGCCGCCGCCCGCAACCCGGCCTTGCTGAAGGAGAAGCTCGCCCTTTAAACGGAAACGAGGTGATCGCTGATGGCCATTGCCCGCTCGCGCCTGGGCGAGTTCCTGGTCTCGTCCGGCGCCATCAAGCAAGAGGAACTCATGGCGGCCCTGCGACTGCAGCGGGGCACCAACAAGAGGCTGGAGGAGGTGCTACTGGAACAGGGCTTCCTCCAGGAGGACCGCTTCGTGGAATTACTGAGCCGCTTTTACGGCCTGCCTGTTTTTTCGCCGGATCGGGTGCAAATCACTCCGGAGCTCTTGCAGCTGGTGCCGGCTGCCCTCGTCCGGCGCTACGACCTCTACCCGGTGCGGTTGGAGGATAACGAGCTTTTCCTGGCCTGTAGGGGGGAAGTGGCCCCCGGGGTGGTGGAGAACCTGCGCCGGTTGACGGGGAAGAACGTGCGCCTGGTGCTCATGCGCCCCAGCGAGCTGGAGGAGGTGCGCAAGCTCGTCCTCGGGGAGGAGCAAGAGGCAGAGCCGGCGGAGGGGGGCTCGGTGGCCCAGCTCCTGGACGCCCTGCTCATAAAGGCCATCAACCTGGGAGCCTCCGACGTGCATCTGGAGCCGGAGCCGGACCACCTCAAGGTGCGCTTCCGCATCGACGGGCTGCTGCGCCCGGTGGAGCAGTTACCGCTCGACCTCTTCCCCGCCCTGGTCTCGCGCATAAAGGTGCTGGGGGGTATGAACATAGCGGAGAAGCGCGCCCCTCAGGACGGAGGATTCGTCTTCCGCCCGGCGGAAAACGGCCGGGCCACTAACGTCCGTGTCTCCGTCCTCCCCTCCGTGCGGGGGGAGAAGGTGGTCATGCGGCTTCTCCCTTCGCAGGAGAAGATCATGGAGCTCAAGGATCTTGGCATGACGGAGGAGCTGCTGGAGAACTTCCGGCAGCTGCTGGCCTTGCCCCACGGGCTCATTCTGGTGACCGGGCCCACCGGCTCGGGCAAGACCTTCACCCTCTACGCCGCCCTCAAGTACCTGCGGCGGCCGGAGGTGAACATCATCACGGTGGAGGACCCGGTGGAGCTCCAAATGGAAGGGATAACCCAGGTGCAGGTGGACTACGCTTCCAAGAAGCTCACCTTCTCCGACGCCCTGCGGGCCATCGTACGCCAGGACCCGGACATCATCATGGTAGGGGAGATACGGGACGGCGAGACGGCGCAGCTGAGCCTGCAGGCAGCTCTGACCGGGCATCTGGTCCTCTCCACCCTGCACACCAACGACGCGGTGAGCGCGGTGGAGCGCCTGGCCGACATGGGTTGCGAGCGCTACCTGGTGGCGGCCGCCCTGCGGGGGGTGCTGGCCCAGCGACTGGTGCGCACCATCTGCTCCCGCTGCCGCGCCAAGGTCAAACCCTCCCTGGCGGAGCTCCTGGCCCTGGGGCTCGACCCCGAGGCGGGGGAGGAGTTCTACGCCGGCCGGGGCTGCGTCTACTGTCACCAGACCGGCTACCGGGGGCGCACGGGCATCTTCGAACTCCTGGTGGTGGACGAGGAGCTCCAAAAGCGGATCGCCTCCGGCGCCGACACCATGACCCTCAAGGAGTTGGTGGCGGGAAGGATGAAGACCATGCGGCAAGATGGCTTGGAGAAGGCGAGAAAGGGGATCACCACCTTGGCCGAGGTCATCCGCGTCACCATGAGCCTTTAAAAGCTGGGAGGGAGGAAAACGTGCGAGTGAGGATGATAGTGGCCTTAATCCTTCTTTCTCTGTTTCTCGCTTCCGCCGCCTGGGGGCACGCGCCGGGGGATAAGCCCCCCATATCTTTCGACGAGATCTCCCCCATCGTGCTGCGGGAGGGAGGCAAAGAGGTCAAGATCTGCTTCCGGGACGTGGTGTACCACCATGGCAAGAAGATGGGAACCGGTTCCTCGGTGCTGCCCGGTGTGATCTTCGCCTACCGGGCCTTCCAGACGGGGCTGGAGAAGCTGGGGGAAACGCCCTGCCGGGAGGACCTACGGGTGAAGTGCGCCCTGCCCGACTACTCGGCCGTGGTCTGCCTGCAGTACCTCCTGGGGGATCAGGGGCGGCTGGAGGTTGTGCTTCCCGACGGCGCTAAAGTCGAGCCCCTTTCCCCTCAGAACCTTTCCAGGTTCGCCCGCAACCTGGGTCCGGAGCATTACTGCCTGGTTTTGACCCATCTCCCCACCGGCAGGGAGGTCGAGGTCCGGGTAAAGAAAGAAGTCTTTCCTCCTAGATACTTCGAGCTGCGCCGGATGGTGCTTTACCGGGAGCCGCGGCAGGCCACTGAGCAGGAAGGGCAGGCCCTGGCTTCCATGGAGGTATCGCTGGTGGAAAAGTTTGCCAAGGGCGAGCCCTGGGAGCTTTTCGAGGGCTTCAGGCAGCCCTTCCCGGTGGTAGAAGGAGTCATCACCGGCGGATTGCTGCTGGCCCTTGCGGCGGGTCTCCTCTGGCCGCGGTTGAGGAGGTAAGGACGAAGTGCCGCAGTTCCGGTATCAGGCGCTCGACGCTGGAGGCCGGCGGGTGCGGGGGGAGGTGACGGCGGCCAGCCCAGCCCAGGCGGCGGCCCTTCTGCGCAGCCGGGGGTTCACGGTAACCGAGCTGCGCGAAGTGGAGGAGGCCCCCGCCCAGCCGGCGGCCAAGGAGCGGAGGGATCTCCTGGCCCAGCTGAGCTTGGTGCGGCAGGGGGAGGTGCTGCTGTGCCTCAAGCAGTTGGCCTCCCTCGTTCGCGCCGGGGTTTCCTTGACCCTGTCCCTCTCCGTGCTGGAAAAGCAGACCAAGAGCCGCAAGCTCCGCTACATCCTGCGCCAGGTGCGCGAGGCGGTGGAGGGAGGCGTGCCCCTCAGCGAGGCCATGGCCCGGCACCGCGTCTTTCCCCGCCTGGTCACCAGCCTTGTGCGCACCGGAGAAGCCAGCGGTCTGCTGGACGTCTCCCTGGAACGGGCCACCCGCTACTGGGAAGAGAGGCTTGCGCTGCAGCGGCGCATCATTTCCGGGATAATCTACCCGGCCTTGGTTTTCGTGGCCGCCCTCGGGGCAGCCATTTTCCTCATCGCCTACGTCATCCCCCGGCTCCTGCCCTTCCTGCAGGAGATAGGGGGAGAACTCCCCTGGAATACCCAGCTCCTCATACGCATAGGCGAGGTGGTCCCCCCGAACCTGCCCAAGATCGGCCTGGGGACGGCGGGCTTCCTGGTTTTCCTCCTGGTGGCGCTGCGCATCCCCTTTCTCCGCTACTACCTGGACCGCTACAAGATTTATCTCCCGGTGCTGGGGGAGATCTTCCAGTACGCTCTGGTGGTCCACTTTGCCAAAACCATGGCCCTGCTCTTGCAAAGCGGCGTTTCCATGATCGAGTCGCTGCGCGCCACCAAGGAGACCGTGGGCAACCTGGCCTTGCAACGCATCCTCGAACGGATAGAAGAGGCGGTGCTGGCGGGCGAAAGCCTCTCCACCCCCCTCTCCCACGCCACCTCCATCTTCCCTCCTATGGTAGGGAGCATGGTGCGCGTGGGGGAGGAGACGGGAGGGGTGGACGGAGCTCTGGAAATGCTGGCGGGAGTGTACCAGGAACTCCTGGAGACCAAGATCGAGCGCGCCCTTTCTCTGATCGAGCCCCTGCTCATCGTGCTCATGGGCGGGATGGTGGCCTTCGTGGCCGCCGCCCTTATTGGGGCCATCCTGGCCAGCTACGGCGCCATGTCCCACCGTTAAAGGACTAGGACCCCGGCCCCGTTGATCCTCCCCTCCTTAAGTTTCTGCAGGGCTTCGTTGGCCTCTTCCAGGGGGAAGGTTTCTACGGTGGTCTTCACCGGGATGACGGCCGCCAGCTCCAGGAATTCCCGGGCATCCTGGCGCGTGGCGTTGGCTACACTGCGCACCACCCGCTCGTGGTAAAGGAGCTCGTACTTGAGTTGGGGAAGATCGGTCATGGTGATCCCGGCCAGGACGAGCACCCCTCCCCTGTCCAGGTGTCCGAGTGCCAGGGGCACGAGCCAGCCTGCCGGGGCGAAGATTATGGAGCTATCGAGCTTTTCCGGCGGGCTTTCCTGGGGAGTGCCAGTCCAAACCGCCCCCAGCTCCCGGGCCAGCTCCCGGTGATGGGCGCCGCGGCTGAAGACAAAAACCTCGCACCCCCAGTAGGTGGCCACCTGAATAGCCAGGTGGGCGGAAGCCCCGAAGCCGTAAAGCCCCAGTTTCCTTCCGGGCCTGATGCCGCTGAGCTTCAGGGCGCGGTAGCCGATGATCCCTCCGCAGAGGAGAGGAGCGGCCTTCGCCGGCTCGAGCCCCGGGGGCAAGGGGCAGACGAAGTCTTCCTCCGCCAGCATATACTCGGCGTAGCCCCCGTCCACGTGGTAGCCGGTGAAGCGGCCTTCCTCGCAGAGGTTTTCCTGCCCGTTGCGGCAAAAGCGGCAGGAACCGCAGGTGTGGTAAAGCCAGGGGACTCCTACCCGATCTCCCACCTTTACCCGGGTTACCCCTTCGCCCGTCGCGTCCACCACCCCGACCACTTGGTGCCCGGGTATCAGAGGGAGCTTGGGCAGGGGCAAGTCCCCCTCCACCGTGTGCAAGTCGGTGTGGCAAACCCCGCAGACCTCTACCCGCAGGCGTACCTGACCCGGTCCCGGTTCGGGCTCGGGCAACTCGGTCTCGATCAGCGGTCTTTCCTCAATGGGGCGGGGCTCAGACAAGAGCATAGCCCGCACGGATGGATCCCCTCCTTTCGTTAGGGGGTTTTATTTCCACTTCAAAGCTTTCCTCTCCTGCTTCTCACCGCTCTCCGTGGTGTGGTAAAATGTTGCTCAAAAATTTGTCAGCACGACAGCAGGGGAGGGGGAAAATTGGATATAGCCCAGCTTAATGGAATCTTACTGCGCAGAAAAAGGATCGAGCAGGTGAAGGCTCTGGCAGAGGATCAAGCATACAGGCTCAAGCGCGAGATCGGGACTCTGGAACTTTTGTTTCTCTTTGTCGGCTCGCTCATAGGTGCCGGTATCTTCGTATTGCCGGGAGTGGCGGCGGCCAAGTACGCCGGGCCAGCGGTGAGCCTTTCCTATCTACTGGGAGGTTTACAACAGTTGATAACTTCTGGCGAAATGTGTATATTGGTGCCTGAGCTATGAGGCGGAAATTGTTAACCCTCAAAGAGTGCAAAGAAATTTACGGGCTAAAGCCCGGGGTTCCCTCCCGAACCACGAGAGACAGGGGTTATCGGCCCCTGCTAGAATCCCTGGCAGTGAGTGGTAAGAGGGGCGGGAAGAAGAAGTGATAACCCTGAAGTCGCTTTTAGAGTTCCAGAACGAAGAGGACAGGCAGAGAGTGCTCGACCTCATGCGGAGGTTCTCCTCCGCCGAGAGGTACGGCTACCGGAGGCTCCTCGAGGGTCACGAGAGGAACGGGCTGAAGTCGCACCTGGCCCACGTCTTTCAGATCAACACCCGCTACGCCGACGACGCCATCTTGAAGGCCCAGAGCATCCTCAAGTCCTGCCGGGAAAGGGGCCAGAGCCCTTCCAAGGTAGTCTTCGGCTCGAGAAACCTCTTCGAGAAGCTCAAAAAGAAGCACTTGAACGGTTCAAGGCGCGAGGAGCTGAAGCGGGAGTGGAGGGAGAGGAGGCAGGGGAACCTCTACTCCCGGGGAGACAGGAGCAAGCGGGGGAACCTCAACCTCCGCTTCGTCTGGCTTGAAGGGGAGCTTTACCTCCGGATATGCGTGGGAGAAAGGAGATGGGTCTGGGCTAAGGTCATAAGGCCGGTCAAGAGAGAAAAGGACAAGTGGATAGGCTTCATCTGGAGCCTGCGCCAGGCGGAGAAGACCGGTGAGTGGTTCCCCTACGACGTGGAGCTGAAGCTCAAAGACGGTGAAGTCTACGCCCTCGTGAGCGTCAAAGAGAAGTTCCCTCCCGCCACCATCACCCTGGAAAACGGGGTCTTAGGGATAGACGTCAACGCCTACCCTTTTCACCTGGCCCTGGCGGAAGTTTCTCCCGACGGGAACCTCCTGGGCTACGAGAGGATAAGCCTCCACGAACTTCTTTCCGCCTCTCACGACAAGAGGGAGTACCTCTGCTGGCAGGTAGCCTACCAGGTGGTCAACTTAGCCCTGGAGAAGGGTAAGGCCATCGCCATGGAAGACTTAGAAAAGTTGCCGAAGGGGAGGAGGGAAGACGGCCTCCCCAAGCTCCGGAAGAAGCTCCAGCGGTGGATTTATAAAAGCCTCCTGGAGAAGATAGAGATCCTGGCCAAGAGGCACGGGGTAGAAGTAGCCAAGAAAGACCCCTCCTATACTTCGGTGATAGGGAAGTTGAAATACGCGCCCCAGTACCTGGTGGACAAGGACGTAGCCGGGGCTTTAGTCATCGGAAGGAGGGCCCTGGGTTTTGAGGAGAAGCTGCCGGAGTCTTACCGGCTTTTGCTTAAAGATGAAGAGTTTCTGCTCTACTCCACAGCTCAGCTCGAGGAGAAGGTAAAAGAGCTCAAGCGAGAGCTGAGGAAAGAGGAAAATGAGTGGCGGAAGAGGGCCATAAAGAAGCGGCTATCGGCTGTACGTAGTGAGCTTAAGACCCTTCAGAGGCACTTACGCACACTTCAAAGCGGGGAGAGTGAGCCTGCTTCCCGACATCCGGCCAACCGAGGGAAGGAGCCGGTGAGGGGTAGTCTTTCGGGACTACGAAAAAGCTGGCGAGTTCTCTCCGCAGCCCTCACCGTCCCGCTTCTCGAAAAGTTCCCTCAGGTGAAAGGCACCGTGAGGGACTTTTCTCCCCTGAGATTGATTTTGGTTTCGGGGGACTGGGAGCGGGCGGTGGGAAGGTCAGTTCCCGTTCCTGGTGCGGGGGCGGCTGTGCAAAGGTGTGGTTAAACACTTTTGTACAGTTTTAAAAACCGGGGCTGGTCTGCATCTGCGTCGGCCTATGCTACGTAGAGTTTGCCTCTATGGCTCCCTTCGCGGGAAGCGCCCACACCTACGCCTACATCGCTCTGGGAGAAATCTTGGCCTGGATCGTGGGGTGGGATCTCCTCTTTGAGTTCACCGTGGTGTGCAGCACGGTTTCGGTCGGGTGGTCGGGCTACGTGGTTTCTTTTCTTAAATCCCTAGGGGTTGATCTGCCTGCGGCTTTCACCCGGGATATTGCCCACGGAGGGATAATCAACATCCCGGCCATCCTGGGCCTGGGGCTGGTGGGCTATGTTGCTTACAGCGGCATCAAAAACGTCAGCCGGACCAACGTGCTGCTCACGGTGATCAAGCTGCTGGCCATCCTTTTCTTCCTGGCCTGTGGCCTCCTTCACCTCAAGCCGGCCAACTGGCACCCATTTGCCCCCTTCGGGCTCTCCGGCATCCTGACCGGAGCTGCCCTCACCTTCTTCGCCTACACCGGCTTCGACGGCATGACCTCTGTCCTGGAAGAAGTCAAGAACCCTCAGCGGAGCATCCCCGTTGCCCTCATCGGCGGCCTGGGCATAGTGATTTTGCTTTACGTGAGCATGGCGGCGGTCCTCACCGGGGTGGTGAACTACGTTCGCCTGGATGTCCCCGATCCCGCTGCGTTTGCTCTTATGGAAATGGGCATCCGCTGGGGTGGGGCCTTGATCTCCGTGGCCATACTTTTCGGCCTTATCGCCGTCATGCTGGGCTACGGTTTGAGCGCCACCCGGGTTCTCTTCGCCATGAGCCGGGACGGGTTGCTACCTCCCGTTTTCGCCCGTGTTCACGAGCGCACCCGCGTCCCTCACATAGCCACCCTTGCGATTTTCGGTGCGGCCATACTTGGAGGCGGTTTTCTTTCGATCAACGAGCTGGCGGAGCTGGCAAACATCGGCGGTTTGACGGCTTTCACCCTCACCTCGATAAGTGTCATGGTGATGCGCGTGACCCGGCCGGAAGCCAAGCGCACCTTCAAAGTGCCGACACTATGGCTGGTGGCTCCCTTGGGCGTCATCGGCTCCCTGGCTCTGATTTTCAGTCTGCCTGCCGTCACGCTGATCCGCTTCGCTGTCTGGATGCTGATGGGTTTCTTGGTCTACTTTGGTTACGGGGTCAGGCACGCCAGGGTGAAGCTGGAGGCAAGAAATTTGGACTCCGTAAAAGTATAATCGAAAAAGTTAAAGCCATCGGCTTGGGTTTGCTTTCTGCTCAATTTCGGTGTTGCCATTGAGCTAGGCGGCCTTAAAGGCCGCTTTTTACCTTAATTTAACCTTTACTTTCGCGCATTTCTCTGATAACCTGTAAATAGAATGTAAAAGAAGTTGGTTCGAAGGGGGTGAGGACGAGACAAGGCGGGAAAAGGGAGGCATAGGGCGGTCGGTGTAGGGCGAACACTGTTCTCGGTAAGGAGGGATGGGCATGGCCCAAGAGAGAAACAGTGGTTCCCCGCTTCTAACCACCGAAGACTGGTGGGCAGTATGGCTCGGACTTCTGATCTTCTTCCTAGCTCTGGGCAAGCTTTATGGCGTCGACCTTCTAGGCTGGGTAGTCAAAACCGACATGTGGACCGACATATCCAAGGCCCTTTCCCCGGTATCCAAGCAGTTCGCGCAAAGCATGTCCGGTATAACCTCCTTGATCCTCACCTATTTGTTTCTGCTGGTCATCACCACCGTCGGAGCAGCGGCCATGCGCTTTAATGTGGGGCGCTTCGTGGTAGGGTTCACGATAATTTTCTGGCTCGCTTATATCTGCTGGATTATCGGCCACTGGGGCCCCATAGCGGCGCCGACCGAGGCCGACGCGCAGAAGCTGGGCATGGCCAAGCCTGTTCTGCGCCTGACCGGTGAGGCTGGCTTCATCGTAGCCCTGATCTTGGGTCTCATCATCGGTAACTTCTTCCGCGGCTTCGCCCAGTTCCTGGAAGAAGCTACCCGTCCGGAGTGGTACGTCAAGACTGCCATCGTAATTCTCGGTGCCTCGATAGGTATCAAGGCCTGCGACGCTCTGGGCTTGGCGGGACAGATCCTGGCGCGCGGTCTGTGCGCCATCGTGGAAGCCTACCTCATTTACTGGCCTCTGGTCTACTTTATAGCCCGGCGTTACTTCAAGTTCACTCCGGAGTGGGCGGCTCCCCTGGCTTCCGGCATCTCCATCTGCGGCGTCTCGGCAGCCATTGCTACCGGTGCCGCCATCCGCGCCCGGCCGGTGGTACCCATCATCGTCTCCTCCCTCGTCGTTATCTTCGCCGTGGTGGAGCTCATCCTGCTTCCCTTCCTGGCTCAGGCTTTCCTTTACACTCAGCCCATGGTGGCCGGCGCCTGGATGGGCTTGGCCGTGAAGACCGACGGAGCGGCGGTGGCCAGCGGTGCCATAACGGCGGCCCTCATCCAAGCCAAAGCCATGAACCTGCTGCAGGTGAAGTGGGACAAGGATTTCATCACCATGGCAGCCGTCACCACCAAGATCTTCATCGACATCTTCATCGGCGTCTGGGCCTTCATCCTGGCGCTGGTGTGGGTCTACAGCATTGAGCGCAAGCCGGGTGTCCAGGTGCAAGCCATCGAAATCTGGCACCGTTTCCCCAAGTTCGTTATCGGCTACTTCCTAACCTTCCTGGTCATGCTCCTCGTGGGCCTGGGTCACCTGCAGGACAAGGCTTTCATAAACACGGCCAAGGCGGCCATGGGAGAGGCCGACAGCTTGCGGGGCATCTTTTTCGTGCTGACCTTCTTCACCATCGGTCTCATGTCCAACTTCCGCAAGTTGTGGGAAGAGGGGATGGGCCGACTGGCGGCGGTCTACCTCATCTGCCTCTTCGGGTTCATCGTGTGGATCGGGCTCTTCATCTCCTGGCTCTTCTTCCATGGCGTGTACCCGCCCAGGTTGCCCATGTAAACGGGGAAAGGGGGTTTTAGGCTATGGCCAACGAGTTGGAGAAGCAGCAGGAGGAATGGACAGACATCACTCCACCGGAAAAGAAACTGATCTGGTGGACTCTAGGGATCGGTATAACGCTTCTGGTTTTCTTCCTCATACTCTTCCGGGTGATCATCCCGCCGCCTTCGGTGGGTTAAAATCGCTCCAAGATCAAAGTTTTCTCAGGGCGCTTGTTTAGCAAGCGCCCTTTTTGTTGGGTGGCAAATGAAATGCGGCGGGGAAAAGATGGGAAGTGTGGCCGAAACTTGCATCCAGACCAAGCTGCTTAAACAGAACCAAGCCTACTATCCTAAAGGCTTTTCGAGGGGCAAAGCTATCTGATATAATGAAAGTGCCTAGTTTGGTGCGCCGGAGTGGCGGAACCGGCAGACGCGGGGGACTTAAAATCCTCTGGGCTTTGCCCGTGCGGGTTCGACTCCCGCCTCCGGCACCAGTCAAGGATTTCAGCCCCTCCCGAATCCCTCCGGATCGAGGAGGGGTTTTGGTTTTAGGTGGGGAGGCTCTGGCAGGATAAGGTCAAAGTCAGGTAGAAATGCTTTTTAACTTTAGGTTAACGGCAGCACGAAGCTGTCCGCCAGAAACGCGAAGGTTTTGGTTAATCGAAGTCACGGAGGCTCCTCCGAGGCGCGGGAGAACCTGCGTGGCTTTTTACTTTTATTCCGGAGGTGGAAGGATGAGAAAGCAGCGTATCTTGGTTCCAGCTGTCGTCGTTCTTTCGGCGTTAACGTTGCTTCTGGCCGGTTGCGGCACCAAGGCCCAGAAGGAAAGCCGGCTCAACGTGGCCACCGGCTCCACCCTCATTGCTTCCATCGTGGAGGAAATAGGCAAAGATCGCGTGGCAGTTACCAATATTGTTCCTCCCGGCGTATGTCCCGGGCACTTCGATCTCAAACCCGGCGATGTGCAGAAACTTTCCACCGCTCAGCTCTTGCTCTACCACGACTGGGAAGGCAAGCTCTTCTCCGAGAACCTGCTAAAGTCGGTGCACAACGATAAGCTAGTGGCCGTGCCCATAGCGGTGCAGGGGAACTGGATGGCGCCGCCGGTGCAAAAGCAGGCCATCGAGGCCATTTCCGCCGCGCTCTGCCAGCACGATCCTTCCAACCAGGCTTTCTATCAAGAGAATGCCCGCAAAGCCCTGGCCGAGGTGGAAGCTAAGGAGAAGGAGCTCCGGGCCAAGTTGCAGGCGGCCAACGTGAGCCAGGTGAAGATACTTTGCGCCGAGATGCAGCAGGGCTTTCTTAAATGGGCGGGGTTCCAGATAGTGGGCACCTACGGCCGCCCGGAAGACCTCACCCCGCAGAAACTGCAAGAGCTCCTGCGTAAGGGCAGGGAAGAAGGGGTTAAACTGGTGGTGGACAACCTGCAGAGCGGCCCGGATGCGGGCAAGGGGCTGGCGGAGGAACTCAAGGTGCCCCACGTGGTTCTCTCCAACTTCCCGGGCGCCTGGCCGGGAACCGATACCTGGGCGGCGGCGGTGACCAAGAACGTGGATCTGCTCCTGGAAGCGCTCAAGAAGTCCTAGAGGGGGAAGGGATATTTCCGGCGAGATCGTCATCGAGGTAAAAGAGGCGGTCGTTTCCTACCGGGAGGACGTGGCCTTGAAAGGGGCTTCTTTCACGGCCCGCCGGGGGGAGCTGGTGGGGATCGTGGGGGCCCAACGGGGCGGGCAAGACTACCCTGCTTACTTTGATCAACGGCCTGGCCAGGATCTTGCACGGAGAGGTAAAGGTGCTGGGCCACCGGGTGGAGAAGCGCTTTCCCTCCTGGCTCAGGCGGCGTGTCGGCTACGTGCCCCAGATCCAGAACATCGACCCCCGGATGCCTATCAGTGCCCGGGAGGTGGTGATGATCGGCCGCTACGGCAAACTAGGCCTGCTGCGCCGGCCGGGAAGGCGGGACTGGCAGGTGGTGGACCACATGCTGGAGCTGGTGGGGATGACACCCTTGGCCTCCCGCCCCATCGGCCACCTCTCCGGGGGCGAGCAGCAGCGCGTGGCCATTGCCCGGGCTCTGGCCCAGGAGCCGGAAATTTTGCTTCTGGACGAGCCCACCACCGCCCTGGACCGCCGGGCGCGGGAAAGCCTTGTCGAGCTTATCCGCCAGATCCACCACGCTTACCGGCTAACCACGCTGGTGGTGACCCACGAGATCGAAGTGGCCAAGAAGCTCTGTGACCGAGTGGTGCTGATGCGGGAGGGGCTTGTGTGGGGCGAAGGTCCCCCGGAGGAGACGCTGCGGGAAGAAGTTCTAGATCGGCTTTTTGCCTGAAGAGGAGCTGGAGGAGTTTTTCGCGGTGGAGAAGATAATGGAGGCCGAGGCTTTTGCCGGCCCACCTCTGGGGAAAATCGGCGACGCGCTGGACTCCAAGATCATCGTGGCGCGCAAAAAGTAGGCAAGGGAGGAGTTTTCTCTGGATCTTTCCATCCTGGGCTGCCGTTTCATGCAATACGCCCTCCTGGCCGGGTTGCTGGGAGGGATAGCCTGCTCCTTAATCGGGGTGTTCGTGGTCACCATGAGCCTTTCCTTCATTGGGGTGGCCATCGCCCACGCCGCCTTTGCCGGGGCGCTTTGCGGCGCTCTGCTGGGCTTTAACCCGCAGCTGGGTTCCTTGCTCTTCAGCCTGGCAGCGGCGGCGGTCATCGGGCCCCTGGCCGACCGGGGGGAGTTCAACCCCGACACCCCCATAGGCATCGTCTTTTCCGCCACCATGGGCCTGGCCTTCCTCTTCATGGGCTTACTCCCCGGGCCCAAGACCCAAGCCCTGGAGCTCCTGTGGGGCAGCATCCTCACGGTGACCACTTCCGGTGTTGCCCTGCTGGCGGGCGTGGCCGTCCTCATCCTGCTTCTGGTGCTGCTTTTTTTCAAGGAAATCCAGGCGGTGATCTTCCACCGGGAGATCGCCCTGGCCGTGGGCATCCCCGCCCACCTCGTTTTCTACAGCCTGCTTTTCCTGACGGGAACGGCCATCACCGCTTCCCTGCCCAGTATTGGCGGCCTTCTGGTTTACAACCTCATTCTCAACCCGGCCGCGGCCGCCTATCAGCTCACCTATAACCTCAAGCGCATGTTCTTCCTGGCCGGGCTTTTCGGAGTCATATCCTGCTGGGCGGGGCTGGCCCTTTCTTATCTTTTTAACCTTCCCAGCGGGGCCACCATCGTGCTGGTCTCGGTGGCTATTTTCATTCTCTGCAGCCTTTTCTCGCCTAAACGCAAGGTCAAACAGTGGAGGAGGGAACTCCATGGACGAGGCAACCAGGCAATACTTTAACGAGCGGGCCGAAAGCTGGGATGAGAAGATCCGGCCGGAAACCAGGGAGCGGCTGGCTCAAATAATCAAGGAGCTCGGGATTAAGCCCGGCAGCCGGGTGCTGGATGTGGGCTGCGGTACGGGAATCCTGATCCCTTTACTGCTGGAGGCAGTGGGGCCGGAGGGGAAGGTGGTGGCTTTCGACCTGGCCGAGAAAATGCTGGCCATCGCGAAGGCCAAGTACGGGGAAGAAGGGGTGGAGTACGTGCAGGGAGACATAGCCTGCGCCCCCTTTCCGGACGGAACCTTCGACGAGGTCATCTGCAACTCTTGCTTCCCCCACTTCAAAGACCAGGCCCGGGCAGTGCGGGAGATCTTCCGGATTTTGAAGCCGGGCGGCCGGGCGGTGGTCTGCCACACCATGAGCCGGGAGGCGATCAACGAACTTCACCGCTCCCTGGGCGGGGTGGTGCGGGATCATCTCCTGCCCGAAGAAGAAGAGATGCGTCGCCTCTTTCGCGAGGCCGGTTTCGTGGAGGTTGAACTCGTCAACCGGCCCGACCGGTACCTGGTCACGGCCCGCAAGCCCTAGGACCTCTCTTCCAGCAGCCCCTCCACCTCCAGGTAGAGGTTCTTGAGCCTTTCCTCCAGCTCCGGCGCTGGCCGCCAGAGCCCTCGGCTTATGGCTTCCAGAAGTTTGGCCAGGATGTTATGCAGCGCCCAGGGATTGACCTCTTTCATCCACCCGGCCACCTCCGGATCGAAGACGTACTTTTCGGCCAGCCCCTCGTACATCCAGTCCTCAATCACCTGGGCGGTGGCGCTCCAGCCGAAGATGTAGTCCACCATGCGGGAGAGATCCCCCGCTCCCTTGAACCCGTGCTCCCGCATTCCCTTAATGTACTTGGGGTTGAGCACCCGCGCCCGGAAAAGCCTCCTGCTTTCCTCCAGCAGGGTGCGCACCTTCACCTTGCGGGGGTCGGAAGAGTCGCCCACGAAGCTCACGGGGTTGCCCCCCAGAGAGCGGGCGGCGGCGATCATCCCCCCGTGATAGGCGTAGAAGCAGTCGTCGTCGAAGATGTCGATTTCGCGGCTGTCCTCGTTTTTGATGGTGGCGTCGAGCCGGGCCAGGCGCCGGGCGAAGACCTCTTTGGCCTCCCTGGCGTAAAAGCGGCGCCCGTAAGCGTACCCTCCCCAGGTAAGGTAAACTTGAGCTAAGTCTTGAGCGTCCTTCCAGTT
The DNA here is from genome assembly GCF_003368535.1 of Ammonifex thiophilus. Lineage (GTDB taxonomy): Bacteria > Bacillota > Desulfotomaculia > Desulfotomaculales > Ammonificaceae > Ammonifex > Ammonifex thiophilus. The sequence goes on along the minus strand of NZ_QSLN01000013.1, from coordinate 19,264 downwards.
GCTCTCGTCGATCACGTGGTTTACCCCGGCCCCGTAGGCGCCCGGCGGGTCGGAGAAGATGCGGAAAAGGGCCTCCTCCCGCGCTTCCTCTTCCTTCACACCCCGGGCTAAGGCGGAGCTCACCTCGGCCAAGAAGTGCCGGCGCAGCAGGTTGCCTCCCTCTTCCTGTTCGGCCACCCGGCGCACGGCGTCGTCCAGCAGATGGATGATATTAAGGAAGGTGTCGCGGAAGAGGCCGGAGACGCGCAGGGTGACGTCGAGGCGCGGCCGCCCCAGCTCCTCCCTGGGGATGAGTTCCAGCCCCCTTACCCGGCCGGTGGCCTCCTCCCACACCGGCCTTACCCCCATAAGGTATAGCGCCTGGGCGATGTTCTCCCCGCCGGTGCGCATCTCGCTGGTGGCCCAGATGACCATGCCCACGTTCTCCGGGTAAGCGCCGCGCTCGGCCAGGTAGCGGGCCAGGAAGAGATCGGCCAGCTGCTTGCCTACCTCCCAGGCCGCGCGGGTGGGCAGGGCCTGGGGATCGACCGAGTAGAAGTTTCTCCCCGTGGGAAGGACGTCGAGCCGCCCCCGGGTGGGAGCTCCCGAAGGCCCCGGCGGGACGTAGCGGCCGGAAAGGCCGGCGAGGCAAGCTTCGATTTCCTCCCGCACTCCCTCCAGGCGGGGCCAGACCTCCCGCGCCACGAACTCCAGTACCCGGACGAGCTGCTCCTCTTCCCGGCCCAGCACCTGCGCCACGATCCCAGGGCAGGCGGCGGGGTCGAAGCCGGCCTGCACCAGCAACCGCAAGCATTCCTCCGTCTTCTCCTCCACCCGGTCGAGCAGGGCGGCAGCAGTGGTCCGGAGCTCCGGGTACCAGCGGCTGGGGTTATCCTCCAGCTCCCGGTAGGAAAAGCCCAGCGCCTCGGCCACCGCCTCCCTTAAGGCGGGGATCTCCCCGTGGGGCAGGCGGCACAGAGCGCCCAGGAAGTGCACCAGCTTATCCCCTTCCGGCGGCTGCCCCAGGATGTGCAGCCCCTCCCTGATCAGGGAATCTCCCACCTCGTGCAGGTAAGCGTGCAGGCGCTCCAGGAAGGAGTCGAAGCCTTGCTCGTCTTCCCCGGTGACTCCTAGATCGCGGTCCAGGTGGCTTTCCTTCACTTTGGCCCAGATGGCCTCCTTTATTCTGGGGAGCCGGGGCGGGTCGAGGTGCAGGGCTTCCTGGTATTCCCGGCAGAGAGTTTCCAGCGCCTCCAGGTGCTCGTATTTGCCGGCGGAGGTCATGGCCGGCACCAGGTGGTCCACGATGCAGGCCCAGGAGCGGCGCTTGGCCTGGGTCCCCTCCCCGGGGTCGTTCACGATGTAGGGGTAGACATTGGGAAGTCGGTCCAGCGCCAGGTCCGGGTAGCAGGAGGCGGAAAGGCCGCTTCCCTTGCCGGGCAGCCACTCCAGCGTGCCGTGCTTGCCCAGGTGCAAGACCACATGGGCCCCGAAGTCCTCCTCCAGCCAGCGATAGAAGGCCAGGTACTGGTAGGGGGGAGGGAGGTCGGGGTCGTGGTAGGCGGCTTCCAGCTGGGTTTCAAAGCCCCGGGGAGGCTGCAGTCCCACGAAGATGTGGCCGAAAAAGCGCCCCGGTATCAGGGTCTCTTGGTTCCAAGTCATGACCTTTCCTGGCGGGCTTCCCCAGTTGGCAGTAAGCTCCCCCTGCACGGAAGGGGGAAGGAAGGCGAGCCAGTTCTCCAGGCGCGCCAGGGGCACACGGGCGGCGGCCCGCTCTCTCCTGGTTTCCGGCGGGGACCAGTTGGCGTCGTTGGTCAGGCCTTCCAGGATATTCTGGAAAAGGCTGGCGGCGTCGGGAGGGAGGTTTTCCACCCGGTAGCCGGCCTCCTTCAGGCGGCAGAGGAGACGGTAGAGGCTTTCCGGGGTGTCGAGCCCGAAGGCGCAGCCGATCCGGTCATTGCGCGGCGGGTAGTTGTGCAGGATCACTGCCACCTTGCGCTCGGCTGGGGGAGTGCGCCGGAGCCGAACCCAGTTGCAGGCCAGCGCTGCCACCTTGTCCACCCGCTCCGGATCGGGTTTGTAGAGCACCATCGTCCCCCCGGTCACCGGGTCCCGCTCCAACTCCTCCCGGAAGGCCACGGGCACGGTGATCAGCTGCCCGTCGAACTCCGGCAAAGCCATGCTCATAATAACGTCCGGAGGTTCCAGCCCTTGAGAGCTCGCCGCCCAACGCTCCTTGGGGGTGATGGCGGCTATGGCCTTGATCACCGGCACCCCCAACCGGAGGTAAAAGTTCTCCGGCGCCGGGCGGGCAAAAGTGGGGGTGGACTGGGTCTGGGAGAACATGAGGGCCGAGATGACGGCGTCCACCGCCGGCCGACCCCCACGGTAAAGCAGATTTTCCACCACCCAGGCGATGCCCCGGCTGCCTAAAGCGGCGTTGGCCGAGGCGTAAAGAAAAACGGGCAAGGCCTCTGTCCCTCTCTTCTCCAGCGCCTTCACCAGCGCGTCGACGAACTCCAGATTACCGGCTACCCACCAACTCTGGTAAAAGAGCAGGGCGACAAGGGGCTTCTCCGGGTCCACCTTTTCCCAGAAGGCTTCCGGCTCAAGGCAAGAACCGTAGCGCGGATGGTAAATCCCCTCCCAGGGCAGGGGCCGGGGCGGAGGCGGTAAAGCGGAGCCGAGCCCCGCTTTCCAGCAGCACCACTCGAGCAAAGCCTTGAAGTTCTCCCTCCCGCCGTAGCTCACGTAGCGGCGGACGAGATCGTATTCCTCTCCCCCGATGGTGCTGATCCGTCTCAAACTTTCGTCCTCCTCGGCGGCGGTGGGCTGGACGTGCAGGGGCAGGCCCTTCTGGTGGGCGAGCTCCACCACCGCCTTGAAGTGGGGCATGGACTCCGGCCCGCCCATCAGGTGAAAAAAGATGAAGTGGCTTCCCGCCGCTTCCTCCAGGAGCTCCTTTCCCCCTTTGAGCTGCAGGTCGCGCCGGGTGTAGGCCCGGACCCGTATCCTTTCCCCGAGCTCCCGCGCCGCCAGGCTCAAAGCCTTGACATCTCCCTCGATCGCCGTGCAGAAAAGCAGCCGCAGCACCTTTTTATCCCCTCCGGCAAAGGTCTTGGGCTTTTAAATTCCTTGGCTACCGGCCCAACTCCTTCCGCTCTTTAAAACAGGCGGCGCCGGAAAACAAGGTAGCCAGCCACTCCCGCAGCGACCAGCCAGGAGCAAGCGAGACACCCGGCAGCGAGGAAAGAAGAAGGGGCGAGCTCCGGCCCCAGCGCCTGAGCCAGGAGCACCGGCCCCGCCACGGGGCCCAAGAGACGGGCGGCGAAGGGAGAGGTGCCGGCGAGAGCGACCAGGAAGGTGTTCAGCAATATGGTCCACACGGTGGCCATTCCCGGTTGCTTGAGCGCCGGGGAGAGAAAGAACAGGAAGATCGCGGACCACCAGTTAGTCACCAAGACTCCCACAAAAACCCAGGCAAGAACCGGCAGGCCAGGGCCAGAAATGAACCGATCACCCACGATAAGATACGGGGGCAAAGTTTTGCTGATGGAGGAGGGAGATAGGCCCAGGGCAACTACGGCCGTTAAGGCGAAGGCTAAGAGACAGTACAGCCAACCGGCCAGAAGCCAGGCGGCGATCTTTCCCGTCCAGTAGCCAAGCCGGTGGGGCAGGCGGATGAGAATCATGCGCTCCCAGGGAATGGCGAGAAGCGAAAAGGGCTCTCCCATGGCCACCAAAAAAGCCGCGGGGAGACTCACCCATCCCAGGACTTCGTACACGGAGGGATGAAGAGATGGGCCCATAAAGACTTCAGCTACGAGGTGCCAGAGATTGAGGGTGTCCGCTTGCTCGACGCGAAGCCGGAAAACCACCTGAATGGTTTGGTAACATAGGTAAAGAAAGAGAAAGCCGAGAACGCCCACCCAGCGCCACCAACGCGGGCGGCTGAGCATTTCCACCATTATGAGCCGCATCCACATTGTTACAAACCTCCTACAGATCTCGCTTACTTACGTTCAGGCGTCCCGCCATTCCGGCGATAAGAAATAGCGCCGCTCCTGCCGCCATAGAGGCCGGCACGGTGAATACGGAGGGCATCGAAGGATTGCATTCTCTGTGGGCGGCAAGCAGAAGATGCAGGGAGGGCAATAAAAAAGACAGTGGGTGGTGCAATTGGTGCCAGGCCCCGTAGGAAAGGAGGCAGAGCACCACCCCGGCCGCCCAGCCCCAGAAAGCCCGCCGGGCGACCAGAGCGAGATTCAGTGCGACGGCCCCCAGGGCAGCCAATCCCACGCTCAACAGCAAAAAGATTCTTAGCGCGACGAGCGGGGGAGGAATGGCGAGGCAAGAAAGGGGGAGACCACCGGGATACTTCCAACCCGACAGGTAAACCAGCCTACTCCAGCTCCCTCCGAAGGAGGTAGCCAGTCCCCCGAGGACTCCGAAGCCGAGAAAAAGCAGGGCAGTGAAAAATACGGCCAGCAGGGCCACGGCTCCGTTCTTGCTCCAGCACCACAGAACTCGGGAGGAAATTCTTCCCGCAGTTAAATAAAACCAGTTACTTTCCAGTTCCGAACTGGCCGAATCGGACACCAGGGCAAGGAAAAGAGCAGGGTAGATAATCATTACCAAAAAGGGCTGATTACAAGCCCAGAGCAACACATCCCACTGGTTGGCAACGGCAAAACTCCCCCCTCTCACCTTCAGATCTGCTAGACAGAGCCCAAGAAGCAACAAGATTGCAGCGGGAACCGACCACCAGCGATGGCGGGTCAGAGAGATAATAACCTGCGTCCAGAGTGCGGCCAGAAAAGTTCTGAGCAACTTCTTCACCCCGGTCAGCTCAGGACGCCGTTTTTAAGAGTTAAGATTCGGTCGGCAACCGCTTTAACCTCTTCCAGTTCGTGGGAAGTCATAACGATGGCCGTTCCCCGGTCGCGGAGCTCCCGCAGCATGGCCAGAAAGCTTTCGCTGTACTCGGGGTCGAGGGAGTTGGTCGGCTCGTCCAGCAAAATAATGGACGGGCTTTCCATTATGGCTTGAGCGATCCCGAGGCGCTGTCGCATCCCCAAAGAGTAGGCTTTCACCGGTCGGCGGTCGGTAGGGTTCAATCCCACCCGCTCCATGGCGGCATCGATCTCTTCATCTCCAATTTTCCCGCGCAGCATGGCCAGAAGGCGGAGGTTGTCTTTGCCCGAAAGGTGAGGGAGAAACCCCGGAGTTTCGATGAGAACCCCTACATCTGCCAAGGTTCCTCCCTTTTGGGGTCCGATCGTCTTCCCCCCGGTGACGATTTTTCCCGCGTCTGGATAGGCCAAACCGCTGATGAGTCGCAGAAGCAAGGTCTTGCCAGAGGCGTTAGGGCCGATTATTCCCACGATTTCTCCATATTGAACGACGAGGTCGATATTTTTCAGAACCAAATTGGATCCAACACTTTTCCGCACGCCGGTGACTTCTATGGCGTACCCCTTCGTATTAGTTAAGAATATCCCTCCGTTTCATAAACACGTAATAGGTGAGTAGCAGCAAAGTTGCCGTGACGGTTATCCATATCAGCGGTACAAAGAAGTTATATTCCTGAAGGGCGGAACCAACCAAACTGCTCCAACCGCTGATGTAAGCCCCGGAGAGAACTATAGGTGAACAGGACACCAGGTCTACACCAGTTATTATCGCTAGAACGCCGAATAAGAAGTTCAAGCCCACATGCACCAGCCAGGGGATGCCCAGTACCAGGTAAATGTTGGTCGTCCAGAGCGAGAGCAGAAGGGACAGGCTGGCGTAGGCCGAGGCGGCCAGGGTGGCTACGAAAGTGACAATCACCACGTAAGCGAAGGGGTGTTCGAAGAAGAACCGGTGAAGAAAGACCGGATCAGGATCGATATAGTCGGGAGGAGCGGCAGGTTTGGTGAAGGTTGGAGTCGTCCCCACCCAGTGCCAAGGGGGGAGCTCTAAAGGAAAAAAGACGAGGGAAGAGAGGAAAGACAGCATGAGGCCGGTGAACATCACGAGGGCGGTGGTAGTGACCACCGTTGCCATTTTGCCGGTTATATACGCACGTCTGCTGCAACGCGTTAAAGCGAAGCGGATGAACCGTTCCTCCCACGCTAGGTTATGCTAGGTAAGACTGCGGAATTCAGGAGCCTAGCCAGTGCATTAAAATTGGCTACAAAGGCGCTTTTGATGTATCCCAGCGTGGTAAGAGTCATTGCTTCCTCGCGGGAAGCTCCCTGCGACGGGAACGGCTGCGCCGCGCCGCCAACCCTATAGGAAAGCGGCCTTTTGAGCCTAAAACCGAACCTCCCAACGTTGAGGCTCCCCACGTAGTCCCGGTCGGCACTGTACCCGCAGGAAGGACAGACAAACCAGGAACCGGAGTCTTTCTCCTCGGGCTCACCCGGCGACTTGACGCGCTTGCCTTTCTCTAAGCACCTGGGGCAAATGGAGCTTGTGCCGCCCGGAGGGACCGGTACGACCTTAATCCCCAGGAGTCTCGCTTTATACCTCAGGAGCCTGAAGAGAAGCCCCCTCACCGTGGTGGTCACCCACCAGTTGAGGTCTTTCGGCCTCCCCCTCTTCCCACGCAGGGTGAGGAGCCACTCAACAAAGATATACCGGCAGTTGAAAGCCCTGGCTAAAAGCACCAAAAGGCTTGATACCTGGTGGGCGAGCTGGTGCTGTATCCGGTGGTACTTCTGCCAGGCAGAAGCAAACAAACGGTTGTACTTCTTCCACTCCGGGCTTTTTCTTTCGTGCTGGTCGCGTGTCTTTTGCAGCCGGCGGATCTCCTCCCGGATGCGGAAGAGCTTGGCCCTCAGTGCCTGCCAGAAGACGAAAAAGGGAGGAGTGAGCTGTGTCTCTCCCTGGAGTATGGTGCCGGTGACGAGCTTTCTTTGCCCCCAGTCAAGCCCCAGCGCCCGGTCTCTCTCGCCCGAAGGTGCTTTTTCCGGCACCTCCACCTTGACGTCGAGGAGGGCGACGAGCTTGCCCGAAGGCTTGCGCTTCAACCTCAGGTCGGGGGCATGAAGCTTTCCCGCTTTGAGCTTCTCCTTCAGCTCTTCCGGCAGCTTGACGTCAAAGGAGAACCACTCCCAATCCTTTTCCGACTTAGGCTCGGGACATAGAGGAAGCTTCACCCGGCCCCGCAGGACTTCCCCGTCGCACTCGTACTTCAGCACCTGCCCCTGCCTTAGGCCGTCGTCCGCAGAAGTCGTGAAGGTGAACTTTTTAGGTTCAGGCTTCTTCTGGAGTTCAAAGAAGTCCTGAGGAAGCCTCTCGTGTTCGGCGTAGAAGCCGGCCACGGCCTCGGCCACGTTGAAGAGGTACCCGAACTTCTCCCCTTCCCCGTCTTTTTTGAGCAGGTCGTAGATCTCCTTCGCGGCGTCTTTAGCTTGGCCTGAGAAGCAAGGCAGGAGGAGTTTAAAGATGCGTTTTCTTTCGGCCATGGAGCGCAGGAGGCGACCTGCCGACTCTAAGATAGAGCGCCACACGCGGCTGGGGATGTAGATGTCCTGCGGGCGGGAAAGCTCTGCGTCTAAAAGCTTCCACGCCTTGCCTGGGGAAGAAGCCACGGCTTCCAGGCCCTCAGGCGACCAGTACGTCCCCAGCACCTGCTCCTGGACTTCGAGCCCCAGGGCGGTGAGGTTCTTGAGCGGTCCTGTCAACTCGTCAGGGAGTCTCAGGCTGGTCGTAAGTATCAAGGCGGGAAAGTACCTCCTTCACTTCCTCTTTGAGCTTTTTCACCTTGTGCGACCTGTGCCCGTAGAGTTTACCTGCGAAGGAAGTGATGATAGTGAGGAGGTCTTTCACGAGCTCCTGCTGAGGACTTTTGTCTTCTTCACGGTTGAGCACGAGCAGCTCGACACCGAAACTGTTGAAGTACTCTTCCAGGTACTCGAAGCCGAAGCGCGTCAACCGGTCGGGATAAGTACAGGCGACGGCACGTATCTTTCTCTCCCGGGCCAGCTCCATGGCCTTCCTCAAACCCCTGCGCGTGGTCGAAAGGCCGGAACCAATATCGGTCAGGACTATTACGTTGGAAAATTTGGAACCATACGCTTCCTTCAGCGCCTCTATCTGTCGTTCGAGGTCTCCTTTCTGGTCGTGGCCCGAGACCCGTGCGTAAAGCACTATCGTGTCCGGGTTGGCCTCGCCCAGGAGGCGGCAATCTCCTCTTCGGGGAAGCGGCGCTCTCTTCCAAGCCAGACGGCCTTGATCTTCCCCTCCCTTTCCCAGCGGCGCAGGGTGTCCTTGTGGATACCAAGTAAAACCGCCGCTTCAGCAATCCGGTACATGCGCTTTTTATGGTACTTCGGCATCCCAAACAATCACCAATGATAGTATAGCAAATCGGTTAACTGCTAACAACCCCGTTCTTCTATCCCAGGCCAGGCTGTCCGTGGCTATGAGGCAAGAAATCAAGGGAAACACGATAATAAGGTAGGCGAAAGCACCCGATAGAGTTGTAACATAGGCGTAATAGGCGCTTTCCGCCCCGCGAATAATGGTGCGGTAGGAGTGGTAGCCCTGAAATGCAAATAGCAATAGAAAAAATAAGGCGATTATCCAGTTCGGCCGCTTCCAGAGGCGCAAAACTTCCGACTTCATTACCGTGATCATAGCACCACCCGTTCATCGTAATTTGTGGAAGCCATTAATACTTCGCCCTGCCAGGTGCCCCCAAATCGAGGTACGAGGGCTACGTATTATTCTTGGGATTAGTTTACAGCCCCCTCCGGGGTGGGCAAATCCAAATTTTGTTCGTAAAACCTTTTTAACAGCCTTCGTTAAGCAGTAGGTTGCCTTTTGCTTACTTTCTTCTCGTTTTCCGCCAAATTTTATCAGATCTTATCCAGATCTCCTCTGACTGTGGTAAGATAAGGCAGAAGTATGATCTCTAAGGGGGGAATGCCGATTTCTTCGCGGCGGCGCGTTCTAATAGGCGTAACTTTGGGTCTGCTCTTCCTCTTCTTTCTGAGTTCGGCGGCCGTATCCGGCCGGGTAGTTATGAAAAGGGTGGAAGTGCTGCTGCCGGGCCTGCCGGCGGAATTCGGCGGGCTGACCATCGCCCACATCAGCGATCTCCACTACGGTTTTGGCCGGTTCCGCAGTCGGGAGTCCGCAGGCGAGATAAAAAATCTGATTTCTTCCTTAATCCCGAGCTAATCGTGTTCACGGGTGATCTTCTGGATCGCTCGGCCGACCCGGCTCTGGCAGGCATCCCAGTGCTGGAGGGGCTCAAAGCGCCCCTGGGGGTGTACGCCGTTCTGGGCAACCACGATCATTGCTTTGATCAGCGAGCGATAACCCGCTCCCTTGCTGCTTCTGGGGTGGAGCTCCTGGTCAACCGGAGTGTTTGCCTGCAAAGAGGTGGCCGGCGCCTGTGGATCATAGGTCTTGACGACCCATTGGCCGGCAACCCCCGATCTACCCGGAGCCACGGCTTCCATTCCTCCCGAAGATTTTAAGATCCTTCTGGTGCATACTCCGGACTTTGCTCCTCAGGCGGCACGTGCGGGAATTCAGCTTCAGCTTTCCGGCCACAGCCACGGAGGGCAGATTAGACTGCCGGGAATCGGCGCCCTGTACCGCCCGCCCCTCGGGCGCGAATACCCCTCCGGCCTGCAGCAGGTGTCGGGGAGCGGGACCCTGGTTTACACCAACTGCGGGCTAGGCACTACTGTGCTGCCGCTGCGCCTCTTCTGCCCGCCGGAGGTGACATTGCTAACCTTGCGCTCCCGGGCTTGAAAAGGGCGCTATACTGGTGTAAGAAGATCAGATACCCGGAGGGAGAAAATTTGCCGTTAGAGTTTATCGTCAGCGCCTGTCTGGCCGGCTTTCCCTGCGCCTACGACGGTCGGCCCCGGGAAAGGGCTTCCGTGCGGCGCCTGCTGGAGGAGGGGAGGGCTTTGGCCGCCTGCCCGGAGTGTTTGGGAGGCCTGGCCGTGCCCCGGGTGCCGGCGGAGATCTATGGTGGCCCAGGTTCCGCAGTGTGGCAAGGCAAAGCCAGGGTTCTTGACCGCGAGGGGAGAGATGTCACCGCCTACTTCTGCCGGGGAGCGGAGCTCTTCCTGGCCATTGCTCAAACTTTGGGGATAAAGAAGGCCATACTCAAGAGCAGAAGCCCTTCCTGCGGCTGCGGCTTTATCTACGACGGAACTTTCTCCGGAAAACTGCGCCCGGGGGACGGGGTAGCGGCGGCGCTTCTGCGCGCTAGGGGCTTCGTCCTTTGGACCGAGCACGATTGGGAAAGCGAGGCGGGGGAGCTTTGAAGGCACTGGCCCTCTTTTCCGGCGGGCTCGACAGCATCCTGGCGGTAAAGCTTATAGAACTTCAGGGCATAGAGGTGGTGGGAGTGGCCTTCACCTCTCCCTTTTTCGACGCCTCGCGGGCCGTAGAGATGGCCGAGAAGCTGGGCCTTCCTTTGAGGGTGGTGGACATAACGGAAGAGCTCATCCCGCTTGTGCTCAATCCCCGCCACGGCTACGGGAAGCACTTCAACCCCTGCATCGACTGTCACGCTCTTATGCTGCGCAAAGCGGGGGAGTTGATGAAAGAGGAGGGCGCTTCTTTCATCATCACGGGAGAGGTCCTGGGAGAAAGACCCATGTCCCAGAACCGCCAGGCACTGGAGATAGTGGCCCGGGAGGCAGGGCTGGAGGGATATGTGCTGCGCCCCCTTTCGGCTTTGCTTCTCCCTCCCACCATTCCGGAAAAAGAGGGGTGGGTCAAACGGGAAAAACTTCTGGGCATTAAGGGGCGCTCGCGCAAGCCCCAGCTGGAGCTGGCCCGCCGGCTAGGGATAGAGGACTTTCCCACCCCGGCCGGGGGCTGCCTGCTCACCGATCCGGGCTACGCCCGGCGGATAAAGGAACTCTTGCGCCTGCGCCCTGCCCCTTCCCGGCAGGACTTCGAGCTTTTAAAGTACGGGCGCCACTTTTTCCTGCCCGGGGTCCAGATCGTGGTGGCCCGGAAGGAGGAGGAGAACGCCCGGCTGCTCGCCCTCCGGGAGCCGGGGGACTTCCTTCTGCGCCTGAAAAATATTCCCGGGCCGCGCACCCTGGTGCGCGGGAACCCGGAGGAAAAAGATCTGCGCCTGGCCGCCGCCCTGACCATCAGGTACAGCAAAGCCCGAGAAAAGGAAAGGGCGTGCGTGGTGGCGGAGAGGGAAGAGCCCCCTTTCACCGGGGAGATAGAGCTTGGCCGGGCGGAGGTGGAGGAGCTCCTGGCCGAAGCCGGCGTGCCCCTGCCGAGCTAAAGCCTTCTACTAGAGGGTAAGAGCTCGGCAGTGGCAGCGCAATTGGCTCCGGGGAAAATACCACTTTTGTGGTATTTACACCGGAGAGTGACTGGGCTATGCTGTGGTAAAAGGCAGCGTGGGAGAGGTGATGAACGGCAAGTTTGGGCCTTGCCAAGGTTCTTCCCATATCGGATATACTCGCTTAATCCCGATTGGTATAGGACTCGCATTTACTGCGTTCACTTAAATGGGTAACTCAATTATTGCAGGGAGGTTGGTATCCATGATTTTGGGTAACAGAGCAGTGGTATCGATCATCGCGGTTGCTTCTCTTCTACTGGCGTCATTCCTTTACTTCTACAAGGCTAAATCCTCGGCGGCGGCCGACCCGGAAATAGTGAACCTGATAACGGAGGCCGAAACCATGGTCCAGAGAATGACGGTACCGCCCAAGGAATACGTCGGGAAGAACACTAGCCTTCCCGAATCGGTGAAGCGCCAGATGTACGAGCAGAATATGCGGAACGTCGATAGGCTGTTTAGCGGCAACTATAAGAAGGCGATGATCGACATTGTTAACCATCACTTTTCACGGCCTTTCGCACATAACTGCGTCGACGGGGGGGTGACGAAAGTAACCATACTGGGTTCGACTAAAACCGAGAACGGGGTTAAAGTTCAAGCCGAAGTGCATAAATATCTGGTGCACCGGGAGCAGAGAGACGGCCGGCTGGTCGATGTTAGGCTGGACGGAAAGGGCACTTACGAGTACACCTTGGAAAAGACCGCCGAGGGATGGAAAATTGTCAATATAAGTGGGGGACCGGACCTTGATGCCAGCCGAATCACTGTTACCCCCGTGCAGTAGGTAGATGGGAAACCCACTTTAGGTTGTCCAAGGCCATTGATGAAGTAACCTTAAATATCGACGCGGTAGGATTTCTTGTGTTTAGGCTTCTACTATCTTTGCTCCCACCAATGTGCCAAGCTGGACAGAAAAGCCCAAGCGCAGACAGTTTATAAGGGAAAGAGTTTATAAGGGGGGGGCGGTGATCAACGAATGAAGGCCGCCCCCTAATTGCGCATCCGGCAACCCCTAGGGTTCCACCCGGGTAATGCCTTCGATCTTCTCGAAATCCCTGTCGTAAGAATAAATCTCGCCCTGTTTGCGGGAGAGCATCTGGGCGGCAACGAAGGCGTCGGTCCAGTCGACATTCTTCTCGGCGTAGAGCCTGAGCGCCTCTTTGGCGATTCTCTTGCCGGTAAAGCGCAGGCCGTGCAGGTTTAAAAGCGGGGTGAGAAGCTCCCTGATCCGCTCCTTGGGCTGGTGGTAAAACTTCTCGAGGGTCCACACAATATCCGCCAGGACCAGCTCCGGCAGCCAGACCTCCTCGGCACCGGCCTCCAGCCGCTTTAACAGTTCGGCGCACCGGTCGGCTTGCTCCGGGACATCGTTGGTCAGAAAGCGCAAGATAACGTTAGCGTCAAGCACGCGAGGCCTCTTCACGGCTGCGCTCCTCCATCGCTCGGTGGCGGACAGCTTTGAAATCCTGCGGTGCATCTACTTTGACCGCGCCCTTGAGCGACTCGATTCCCCCTTCGACCGGGAGAAGGCGGACGGCATTTTCTTCAAGCACGAAGCGCACGCGTGCCCCGGGGCGGAGCTTGAGCAACCTCCTAACCTCAGCCGGAAGAGTAATCTGGCCTTTTTTTGAGAGCCTGGCGAACATTACTCTTTACCTCCTGGCTTACAGGCTACTTCAGTTGATATTGTAAAGCGAAGGTACCTATAAGTAAAGCGCCCCGCATCTCGCCGGAGGCAGCTGCTGATTAGAGCCCGCCCTTTAAAGTCAACGCGAGAATTTTTCGTCAACCTGTCACAAAAAGGGCTCCGGCGGCACGAACGCCTTAACACCGGCGCGGGAGCTCCGGGGTTTGGTAGTTATCAGAGGCGGGCAGCAATCTATCAAAAACTTGGCCTCAGCAACTTGTACGAATTACACGACAAGCCAAGGCGCTGATTGCGGGGCGAAGTAAAAATACCATTTTTGTGGTATTTACACCAGAGAAAAACTGGGCTATACTGGGGTAAAAGGCGTTAGTAGGGAATTTCGAGTTAGGGGGAGGCGGTATAGAAAAGTTGCTTTGCAGCGGGAAAATGGGGTTTGGCGACGGATTGAAGCGTAGAAGAAATATAGGGAGGGGGAAACGGATGAGACGTATGGTTTCTTGGCGTTGGAGAATAAAGCTGGCTGCTCTAGCTTTGTTTCTCTTTTGTCTGTCTTTATATCTCCCGGGAACTGTGTCAGCAACACGGATGGTCCTAAATGTGCCTGAGTTTTCCCAACAGCCCTATGATCAGATATGTTGGGCGACGCGAGCATCCATGATTATCGCATATTTTAAGGGTGATACTGTTGACCGGGACGTTACGATTGCACAACTTAAGTACGGATCCAATTTCAATCAACCGGGCACGCTTGCCGACAGCGAATATTACGTTAGGTATTATACGGGTAGGCCGGGATCTATCCAATATAACGCTCTCTCATATACTGCTGTTCAATACCAAATAAACAAATTAAGTCCCATCGGGACTAGGATTTCTTGGGCAGTAGGCGGTGCCCACGCGCAAGTAATAAAGGGTTACGACACAGCTACCGGATGGGTAATATATAACGATCCCTGGGACGGCTTAGGCCATGGCTGCTCATATTCCTACTATGTGAATAACAGCAGTTGGAGCTGGACCGGCTCTCTTTTTTACGCCTAAGTATATCCAGTAGGAGGTGATTGATTTATGCGAGCGCTAAGGATACTAGTTAATCTCTGTCTTACGGCAATTCTTGGGCTGTTTCTTGTTGTCCCGGGTTCCTTTGCTTCCTTGCCTGTAAAAGAGCTTCTGTCAAGCCAAGCACTATCCCAAGCCCCGGAGAGGGAAGCCGTGCAGTCGGCAATAAAGAAGGGTAAACCGCTCGATTTTCTTGTGCGACACCGGGCCGACTTAGGACGGAAAGGGTTGGCCGAGGTCAACAGCCCCGAGGATCTTGTCCCTGGCGAACCTCTTAAGGTTTTCCTTCCTGACGAAGCTTTGGTCCAGGCTTTAAGCGGAAATAAATCTCTAATACCGGTAATCGAGCGTTGCCACTACTATTGGGAAGTTCCCGTCTCAACGAAAGCAGGTGTCCCCGTGGCCTCTTTCAGGGTAGAAAAATTCCAGGGAGAATGGCAGGTAGTCGAGATTGGCGGTAGCTTTCGGGAGAAGGAATTGAAGTTTCTTGCTGATCCTGGGCAGATAGAGACCCTATTATTAAATCACGGGATCCGGCAGGCAGATGCCTATGCCCACTTCACCTTGCCACCACTACACACCGATTTTCTTGTCATTGCCTCCGACGGCAAAGAATACCTTATTCCGCTGATCCACGGTGGCGTCCCTGAGGCCTGGGGGCTAAAGAGTGGGGAGCTTTACCCGCGCGAGAAAGTTGCGGCCACAGTAGGCCCTGTTCTGAAGGAGATGCAGGCACAGCCTGGTAAGGAAACAGGTGCTCCGAGCAAAATTACTTTTACCTCGCAGCCCATTTGGCCTTTTCTGGTCGGTGGAGCTTTTCTTGCCGCCGCGGGAGCTTTCGTCTTCCTTGCTCGGCGTGCCCATGTCAAGTGAACTTGATAGCAGCAACACTTGTTTCTCTTTTCCTGGCTGGGGGCTACCTCATGTTCAGGATACGGCATTCCGGTAACTTCTAAGGTTCCACCGGGTAATGCTCCTACCTCAGCCGGAAGAGTAATCTGGCCTTTTTTTTGAGAGTCTGGCGAACATTACTCTTTACCTCCTGGTTTACAGGCTACTTCAGTTGATATTGTAAAGCGAAGGTACCTATAAGTAAAGCGCCCCGCATCTCGCCGGAGGCAGCTGCTGATTAGAGCTCGCCCTTTAAAGTCAACGCGAGAATTTTTCGTCTGGTAACTTCCGACAAACGAGGTGGTTTAGACTTGCAGTCTACAGTTGACTTCACTTTATGGGTGCTCAACCGGGTTTCTAGTACCACTCTGAGCAGTTTAGCTCCTTATCTTAATTCCCTTATTTCTGGAAGATTCCTTCTGGTCTTGGCAGGAGATTGATACCATTTTGACGAATCCCTAAAAAAATTGCCGCTACCCTGTCACAAAAAGGGCTCCGGCGTCGCTAAAGCTAAAGAAAATCGCCCGGAGGGGAATGCGATATGCCCTTTCTGCGAACAGCGAGTTCGGGGGAAGAGGAGACCTACCTCTGCTCCCATGAGGAACTGGAAGCTTCTTACGCCCGCTGCCGCCGGTTGGGCGTGCCTCCGGGTGCGCCCAGCCCCCGCAAAATCCTGAATCCCACCGAGCTCGCACCGCGCCTCAAGGCCAACCTTTCGCTGGTGACCCTGGCCCGGCACATCGTTGCACCGATCTGCCATCGCAAGAGTTACCTCTACATCCTCTGCGATCCGGAACTGGTGGCGCTTGAAATCTTCGCTGCGCCGGAGGTTCTGACCGCCGCCGAAAGAAAGGGTTTCATGCCCGGCACCATTTTCACTGAAGAAAGCTGCGGCACCAACGCCCTCAGCTTAGCGAAAGAGCTTCGGCGCCTCGTGGCTATAAGAGGCGAGCAGCACTACTGCCGGCTCTTCAAATACTGGTGGTGCGTCGCCAGCCCGGTGAAGGACCCTAACGGCAAAATCTCAGGCTACCTCGACATCTCGCTGCACGCCGAGAAAGAGCTCGGCCTGGCTGCGGCGCACCTGCAAACGCTGGTGGCCCGGATAGAGGACCGGTTACTCCTGGCCGAGCTCCGCACCTGCCAGGAAAATGATGCTGCTCCAGCGCCACTCCGTATCCCGCCGGAGGTGGCCGCAAGACTTACCGCCCGTGAGCGGGAAGTTTTAAAGTTGATGCTTGAGTGGCTGGACGATGTGGAAATCGCTAGAAGGCTTCATATAAGCCGGAGTACGGTCAAAACCCATCGCTGGAACATTTACCGAAAGTTTGGCGTCCGCAACTTGCGCGAACTGCTGGCCAAACTGAGGCGCTGATTTGCTTTGGGCAGCACTCTTTGGCCCTTTCCCAGCGCAAGGATACCTACGCCAGAAAACGATGATCTACTGTTCTCGCAGTAGAAAAATACTGTTTTTACAGTATTTACACTTGGAAATGTCTAGGTTACACTGGGGGCAGAAAGCGCAGGAGAAGGGAGGGAAGATAAGGCTAAGCTCTGAGCTTATTCTGCAATACCAACATCTTGGGCATACGTCTACTAGGTCGACGTACGGTGACCGAAGAGCAAGTGGGGCGGGGGAGTTTATTCTGAGGCTGCTCCCGCCCCGCTCTGTGGAATCTCCGAGGCACCGAAAGGAGGCGTAAAAATCCTTGCTCGAGCTCGTGCAAGTTACCAAAAGATTCGGGCCGGTTGAGGCCTTAAAGCAGGTATCTTTCGTCCTTGGGCCCGGGGTCACCGCGGTCGTGGGGCCCAACGGGGCCGGAAAGAGCACCCTCTTCCATATCCTTACCGGCCGCGTTCTTCCCACCAGCGGCAGCGTGGCTTTCAACGGACTTCCTCCGGCAAAGATTCGGGCCGAAATGGGTTTTCTGGCGGAAGAGCCGCCATTTTACCCTTACCTCACGGGAGAAGACCAGGCTTGGTACTTCAACTCTTTGCGCGAGAACCCCGTCAGCCGGGACGAGGTCAGGGCCATGTTGGAAAAGTGGGGCGTTTCCGAAAGGAAAAAGATCAGGGACTTTTCCTTGGGGATGAGGAAGCGCCTTGGCCTGGCCTGCGCCTTTCTGGGTTACCCCAAGTTCCTCATACTGGACGAACCTTTCAACGGACTAGACTTGGAGGGGCAGCGGCTGGTGGAGGAGGAGTTTGCCTCCTACCGGGCGCAGAACAAAATACTCATCTTTTCTAGCCACCAGCTAGAAAGGGTCACCCTTTTGGCGGACCATCTCGTCTTGCTACGGGGAGGGCGCCTTGTTTTTTCCGGTGAAATGAAGAAGCTGGCAGAGCAGGCATCGCGCGTCATTTTTTATCTTTCTCCCGACACCCCCAGGCAACTTTTACAGTTCCCAGGGATGTTGGAGGTTGACGAGAGGGGTTCCTGGACAACCGTAACGGTAACAAAGGAAGCGGCTCTCGCCTTTCAACAACACCTTGCCGAGCACGGTGTTTCGCCACAGGGCAGCCAGGTGCTGCTTCCGGAGTTAAAGGCTCTGCTTAATGACGCCGAGAAAAGGGGGAACAGTGGTGCCGGACGTGCTGCGGATAATTAAAGCGGAATTGATGCGGGTGAGCCGCCAGCCTTTCTTTTATGTCATCCCGCTACTGGCCCTTTTGCTGGTCATCCCGGGGATGATCGGGGAATATAAGTACGCGCTTGCCTTGCACTACAAAACTCTCCCCCTTCCTCCAGGAGCATCTCCCCCTCCGAGCTGGGGAGCCGAGCTCGACGTGCTCCTTCACTGGTTTCGCTGGAAAAACCTTCCGGGCATTGTAGGCCCTGATTTGCTCGGGGGTTGGGGGATAGCGCTCTTCATCTACACGGGCGCCGTCTGGTTCGGAAACGATCTGAGGACCGGCGTCATCAGACAGCTCGCCGTGCTCCGGGAGTGTTTGGCGACCGTGATCGCGGGAAAGGCGCTGGCGCTTATCCTTTACATCGTGGCCGTTCTCGGCCTTACCGTCTTCGGTGCGGTCATCACAACGCTGTTTCTGCCTGAGGTGCCAGGGCGGGAGGTTGGCGCCTTGCTGAGCGTGACTTTTGTGCGCAACATTGCCATTTACATCAGCATCGCCCTGCTCTGGGCGCTCTTGGCCGCCGCTGTTACCATATTCGCCGCCTCGGAGCTCCTGGGAGGGATAGGGGCTTTTGTGTGGACTGCTGCAGAAAAAATAGCATTTTTAGGAAATTGCAATCCTACAGCGCAATTCTTTGCTAGAGTGGCTCCGTGGAGCACCTGCCAGTCGCTTCTTGCTTCCTCTCTCTGCGACAATCTTAGCTGGTTGGGGAACACGCAGTATTCCCCGGAGATGTTGACGCTTCGAATCCTGCCCTTAACATTCACTACTGGTGCCTTCGGACCTAAGCCTTACCTGCTGCCGTTCCTCTTCCTGCTGGCGATGTTGGGAATTTACCTCTTGGTGGGCACCGTCGCAGTTTTCATCGGGTACCGCTGGCGCGTGAGTAAGTGAAGCGAAGAATGTGGGCCGGGAGAATCCGGCGAATTACAATCCCGCTTACCATGCGCTTAGTGCCAATTGCACCAACTTTTCACTACAACGTCTCCAGGCGGGCGGTATACCGATGGTTGACGCCTGGTGGTGGCCCTGACGGGGCAAAGGCGACAGGAAGGTTTTCGCCGGTTATGGTGTTCCGGGTACGGCTCTAAGCTAAAAAGTGTGGAGTAAGAAGGAGGAGGCGGCCGAAGAGCCAAGGGATAGTTTAACACACCACAACCCCAAAGGAGGCTCTCGACCGCCTATGAAACAGTTTATAGCGGAACTTCTGGGACTGCAAGGATGGATTATCTACCGGGTAAAGATCGAATCAGATAGGATCGACGTATACGCCGGGCGACCGAGGAAAGAAGCCAGCTGTCCTTCCTGCCAGACTCTTACCCGGCGGGTTCACGACCGGTCGCGCGAGTGGAGGCCAAAACTGCACACCCGATGCAACGGGCTACCGGTTTACCTCTGGGTACGCCCCCGCCGGTTCAAATGCCCGAATTGCGGGAAGGTATTCACTGAAAGATTTCCGGGTATCAGACCTCGAGCAAGAAGAACCGAGCGGGCGGAAGTAGATTGGCTCGAAAACTTGAAAGACCGCAGCTTTCGCAGAGCAGCGGAAGTGGTAAGGACAAGTCCCGGCACCCTGCGCCGGCTGCTTCTAAAGCAAGTGACCAATCAGGTGAACATCGAGGAGGCCCTTAAAGATCTACCGGCTTTTGCTTTAAGCATAGACGAGCACAGTTTCAGGGGTCAGGACATGATGATCACCGTTACCTGCGTGTGGCCCGAGC
>NZ_QSLN01000012.1 GCF_003368535.1 Ammonifex thiophilus | reverse complement strand
GACCTCACCCTCCTGAGTGGTTGGATTGTCAACTACTCGTCCCTGGCAAAAGGACGGTGAGGTCTCTTCTTCTTTTTCTCCTCCCTCGGCTCCTGCAAGAACTCCTACGGTAACTTTACACTAACAGTCTTCTTCTTTGGGCACCTTTCGGGGAACCTTTATCCTGAACTTGCTTCCTTTCCCTTCTTCGCTTTCCACCTCTATACGCCCGCCGTGCATTTTCGCTATCTGGTAGCTTACGGCCAAACCTAGCCCTGTGCCCCCTCGCCGGGTGGTGAAAAAGGCCTCCCCAAGGCGGGGAAAGTGCTCCGGCGGGATGCCCACCCCCGTGTCTTCCACCTCGATTACCACCCACTCATCTCCTTCGGGGTAAAGCCGGAAAAACAGCTTACCGCCCTGAGGCATGGCCTGCAGCGCGTTCTGGGCCAGGTTCAGAACCGCCTGCTTGATAAGATCCGGATCGGCCAAGATCACGGGAGTGCCGGGGTGGGAGTCGTAGCTCACCTCGACATGGGCGGCTTTAGCCTGGAGCTCCACCATAAGAACAATATCCTTCAGCAAAACATTGAGATCGGTCGGCACTGGATGGTAATCTCGGGGACGAGCAAAATAGAGAAAGTTACGGATTATCCTCACCGTACGGTCGAGCTCCCCCAGCACCACTTCCAGGTAGCGCCTTTCCGGATCTTGATCGTCCCGTTTTTCGTAAAGGAGCTGGAGCACCCCCTTGATGGAAGTCAAGGGATTGCGGATCTCGTGAAAAAGGGTCGTGGCCAGCTTCCCCATGGCGGAATCGCCGGTGTCCAAAGCAGAAGCGGCATCCTCTACCCGTCTTCCTACCAGGCTGTAAGCCCGGAGGTAAGCTCGCGAGATTTCCTGCTGGAGGTAATCCCTCACCGCCTCCAGTATATTCCTGCCAGCCAACTCGTCCGGACGAGAAGCCTTGTGGCGCGCCAGCCCCGCCGCCTGACGAAGTTGCAGATAGCTGAATTTAAAGCGCTGGCTCACCTCTTTCAAGGTGGCACCCAGGGGAGCTTCGCCCAACCCCGCCACCAACACCCCTACGGGGTACCTGGCCCCGAAGAACTCCAGGAAAACGGGCGCCGCTCCCAACAGGAGCCCGCCGGGGCAAGGGAGATAAATAGAGCGCCTCTCCCCTACCGCCCTTATTCCGCTAAGCCAGTGGGCGTAGCGGCAGAGGGAAAAACCCCGGTCCCCGGTGATCGTCAGCAGGGTCCGGCAGTAGGGGCTGTCTACGTATTCCCACTCGTTTTCTGGGTGAAACTCCGGGAAATGGCGGGGCAAAAGAAGGATGACCGCCGTGCCCAGAGACTCCTTAAGCAGACTCAGGAGCCTGTCCAAAGCCTCTTTGCCTAAACCTCTGGGGAGATCCACTCGCAAGGGAGTAACCAACCCGGAAGAAGAAAAGAAAGGGGCAGCGTCGTCCGGGATCCCTTTAGGGATCTGCCTCCGGACGGCCGCCACCCGCAAAAGATTGGCTACCCGTACCTTTATCTCTTCCGGCTGGGGCGGAAGGAAGTCATCCACCTCTTCTACAGGCGGTGGAGGAGAAACGGCGTTCTTCTCCACCACTGCCACCAGCGCTGGTGTTTTCTGCTTGATCTCCCGGCAGAGCCGCCAGTTCCCATCCTCCGCCCTTTCCCTACTAAGAATCACCAGATCAGCTTCTTCCCAGTCTTCCCCAACGCGTGCCCCGAACTCTTGCACCAAAATACCGATCAGTCTTTCCTCCAGCTCCTTCTCCGAAGGAAGAAGTATTTTAACCGTCAAAGGTGCTTAAACCTCCCTGCTTGAGACTAGGAGGAGAAGTACCGCTCCAAACCGTCCGCCAAAGCCTTGGCCGCCTTCGCCTGAAACTCGGGAGTCTTAAGGAGTGACTCCTCGTAGGGGTTAGAAATAAAACCTATCTCCACTAGAGCTGCCGGCATCTGGGTGTACTTGGTCACGAAGAAGTTGGCCGTGCGCACCCCCAGATCCGGCAGCTGGAGCTCTCCAACCAGAGCTTTTTGTAGACACTGAGCCAAGCGGCAGCTTTCCTCAGGATTGCCCCCAACCGGGCAGTACCAGGTGCTGAGTCCAGCGACCGAAGAATCGGTAGAAGCGTTGGCATGGACGGAGAGGAAGACATCGGCCCCCCAGTCGTTGGCCATCCTGACCCGGGCACGAAGCCCCACGTCCGTATCTCTGTCCCGGGTGAGAAGCACCTGCGCCCCGCGCTCCCTGAGCCTCACCGCCAGCAGCCGGGCCACCCCTAAAGTGAACTCCTTTTCCTGGAATCCGGTGGGGCCAACGGCGCCGGGATCGGAGCCCCCGTGGCCCGGGTCAAGGGCTATCTTCTTCCCCGCCAGTGCCGAGGGGATGAGGCGCTCTTCTCCTCCGCGGCTGGGAGCAGCTTCTCCCAGGGGACGCGCCAGCCAGCCGGCGATGAAAGCCCGCCGACCGTCGGGCAAAACCACGTTGTACCAGCCCCGCGCCTCCCCTATCACCGCCAGCAACGTGCCCCGGCTAACCTGCCCGATCACCGGATAATCCGTGCCCGGGCCCGCCCGCAAATTGACCACCGAACCGCTGACCTCTACCCGGGTGGCAGCACGGGCCACCAGAGGAAGAGCGAGTAAGAAGAGAAGGAACAGAGGGACGCCAGAGAGGAGCCGCCTTCCGAACCATGGTCCCATGCCGGTACTCCACCTCCTTTCTCTAACGCGGTAAAGTTTTGTATCTGTTATTCGGCACCGCTCGACAAAACCCTTCCCCGCGAAGACAAAACTTTCCTGGTAAGAGGCGAACGTCTTCCGGAGAATAAAAGGGCAGGAAGAAGTCCAACGGAGGGAATCGGAGTTGAAAGGTTTTTTACTGGCCCTAATGCTTCTTTACCTGCCGACGGGGAATTCTGAGGCCAATCCTTCCCTCTTCCTGGTAGTGGACACCTGGCAGTGCCGTCTTCTGGTCTTCAGCGAAGACCGCCTGGTAAAAATCTACCCGGTAGCCGTCGGCAAAGCAGGGACCCCCACGCCGGTAGGCAGCTGGCGCGTCATCCGCAAGGCGATGAACTGGGGTTCCGGCTTCGGCACCCGCTGGATAGGGCTCGATGTCCCTTGGGGAATTTACGGCCTGCACGGCACCAACAAGCCCTGGAGCATAGGGCGGCACGAAAGCCAGGGATGCATCCGGATGTTCAACCGAGACATAGAAGAGCTTTACCCCCGCGTGCAGCCGGGAACACCGGTTATAGTGGTGGGCGAGATTTTGCGGGGACCCCGCGTCTTGCGGGAAGGGGATTGCGGCAGCGATGTCATGGAGGTGCAGCGGGTGCTCCAGCGCCAAGGCTTTTACGCTGGCCCCATTAGTGGCCGCTTCGATGCCCGGACAAAGGAGGCGGTGCGCCGCTTTCAGCAGCACTACCGCCTTCCCTCGCTAGGCGAAGTGGACGAAAAAACTTACGAACTTTTGGGGCTTTAGTTCAGCACTCTCACGGTGGGGGTCAGGTTCAGCCGACGGATGAGTTCCAGATACTCTTCGGGGCGGGCCTCCTCCCAGCGCTTGCCCAGGATGGCCAGGAACATCGCTTCCAGAACATTGGTGCCGAAGGAACGCCCCTCTATCACGGGAGTGGTGGTCACGAGCATCCGGACGCCCCGCTCTCTTAAGAGGGCCTCATCCTCCTTGGTGGTGGTATTGGTGAGGATGATTTTGCCCTCCAGGCGAGGCGGGAGGTAGCGTCTTATATAGTGAAAGTCGCCGGCTATAACCTCCCCCCAAGCGAAGAAGCGCTCATACTTCGGCTTAGGAGCCTCCTGCTTCTTGCCTGTGGGGTAGATCCACTTGAAGGGGAGCATGCCTACCACGGGTAGGACGAAGTGAGCCAGAAAAGCCACCGTGCGCAGGCTGTAAAGAGGGATGGGGATGCCCAGCGCGAAGATGAGGTCGCCGAAACAGACCCGCGCGCCTTTCTCTACCAGAGCCTCAGCCATGCCGAAGCGATCCACTGCGCTTACCAGGAGAACTTTCTGTCCGGGGTACATTATCCCCTCCCGGAAGAGGTGTTTTACCACCTCCCGCTCCAGCGTGTGCTTGAGCCCGGAGCCGTCGCATACGGGGGTATGTTTAACCGCCCTTAAAAGCTTGAGCCCGTCCCTTACCGGATACCTTTTCCCTCCCGCCACCAGGTAAACATCGATGCCTCCTAAACCGATAGCGTCTACTTTACCGTCGAGCTCCTTCAGCAGGCTTATGGCCCGCTCCAGGCTGCCGTCCGTCCCCTTTCGGCTTATGAGGAAGCGCTCACCCAGGAGTTCCACTTCTACGGTATGATCCCGACGGGATGAGCCTAGGCTCACACTCACTACCTTTTTCATGCTCCTTACCTTCTTTTAGCTGGCCTTTAGTCCGAGCTTTCGCCCGGCAGTCTGAGAGATTTTTTGGAGGAGTATTTCCTGCGCCTTGGAGAGCTGCAGGTCGGTGGAAGCGTCCGACGGCTGCTCCACTTTAACATCAGGTTCCACCCCGATTTTATTGATATCGTGTTTAAGCGGCGTTAGATAGCGGGCCGTGGTAAGCTTGAGCCCGGCACCGTTGCGCAGGGGATAAACGGTCTGCACCACCCCCTTACCGAAGGTTCGCGTACCCACCAAGACTCCGGAACGGGTTTCTTTTATGGCCGCCGCCACGATCTCCGCCGCACTGGCGCTGTTACCGTTAACCAGCACCACCAAGGGGAGGTCTATGCGGCGCCCGCTGGCCCGGTAGACACTGGTTTCCCGATTGCGGTAGTCGATATAAACCACCGGACCCGCCGGCACGAAGAACTCCGCCACCTTCACCGCCGCCTCGAGTTCCCCGCCAGGGTTGTTGCGCAGATCCAGGATGAGTCCCGCTGCACCCTTTTCCTGAAGCTCTTTCAGCGCCTGGGCCAGCTCCTCCGGCGTGCGCTCCGTGAACTGGCTTATGGCCACATAGCCCACTTTGTCGGCTAACATTTTCGCCTCCACAGTGGGCACAGCGATTTCCTCCCGCCGGAGAGTGAGTTCAAAGGAGCCCTTTTGCGGGCGGTAGAGGGTTAAGGTAACCTCGGTTCCCACCGGCCCTCTTATCAAGCCCACCGCCGTTTCCAAGTCTATCCCCTTGGTCTGCCGCCCATTTATAGAAGTAATAACATCCCCCGGCTCTATCCCCGCCCTGCCTGCCGGGGTATTGGGGAAAGTGCGCAGGACGGTGAGCTGCTGATCCTTGAGCCCCACCACCAGGCCCACCCCACCGAAACTTCCCCTTATCTGCTCGCGCAGCTGGGCGAAGGTAGAAGGATCGAGGTAGGCCGAGTAAGGGTCGTGCAAAGACCCCACCGCCCCCTTTATCGCCCCCTCTATGAGCCGCGACCAGCTGACCTCTTCCACATAGTTTTGGCGGATAAGACGCATGACTTCCAGAAGGTTGGCCAGTTCCCCGCTCCTGCGGGCTCCCAAACCCAGGTAAAGCCCTACTCCCAGACCCAGGAGGAAGAAGATCAACGCCAGGATAACGCTCAAAAACCAGCGTTTGTTCGAGTTATACACTTTCGCCAAAAACCTCCTACCCCGTTACCATCTCTGCATTTTCAAAATAAAATACTCGCTCCCTCTGCTTTTAAGAGCTTGTGGAGCGAGTGCTACTTTCTAAAATTATACGTAGCCGGTGGGATCCTGCGGAACGCCGTTCACTCTCACCTCAAAATGGAGGTGCGGGCCGGTAGCCAAACCGGTAGCCCCCACCGAGCCTATGCGCTGGCCCTTCTTCACTTCCTGCCCTTCGCTTACCGCCGCGGCCGAGAGGTGAGCGTAGAGGGTAGCAAGTCCTCCGCCGTGATCGATCATCACCACCAGCCCATAGCCCCGGAGAGTGCCCACATAGATGACCGTTCCGTCCTGAGCGGCCACCACCGGCGCCCCGGTAGGAGCGGGAATGTCGATGCCGGAGTGGAAGCGGATATCGCCCAGTATGGGATGACGGCGGTAGCCGAAGCCGGAAGATATGGAATAGTAGCCGGGAACCGGCCAGAGCAGGGCCCCTTCGGCCCGGCTCGTCCGATGAGCTCTTGTCAGGGCGATCTGACGGAGAATCTCCCTTTCCTGCGCCTCCAGAGCGTCAAGCTCCGCCTGGAGCCTGCTGAGCTCGCTCTGGGCCTGAGCCAGCAGAGCCTTTTTTTCCTCTTGCCGGGCAGCCAGCGTCCTTATAACCGCTTCTTGCTGATTACGCAAGGTCAGCAGGCGCTGGTGCTGAGCCTGCACCCTGGCTTTATAGGCCTCAAGCTCCGCACGCTGGGCCTTAATTTCTTTAACCAGCGCGGCATCAAAGGCCAGAACATGGCGCAGCAGCTCCAGCCGGGTGATGAAATCGCTGAAGCTGTTGGCCCCCAAGAGCACTTCCAGGTAGCTTACCTGTCCCTCTTCGTAGAGGCTGCGCAGCCGCATGTTAAAAACCTCTTCTGCTTCCCGCAAGCGCGCCTCGGCAAGCCTGACCTGCTCCTCCGCCCTTTTGAGCTCCTCTTCCACCTGCTGGAGTTCTTTCTCTAGCGCCTGCCGCTCTCTCTCTTTGGCCTCGATGGAAGCGTTGAGGGAGGAAAGCTGGGCGCTGAGGCTTTCTATGGTCATCTTGGTAGCATTGGCTTCCCGGCGCTTCTCCTGAATCTTGTTGCGGGTCTGCTGCAGGTGATCGGTCAAGCTCTCTCCCCAGGCGGTGGACCAGAAAAAGGTAGTTAAACTCAAAGTCACCAGAAGTGCGAAGGCGACGAGACGGCGCACGCTCTCCCCCCTTCAAACCGCCAAGAAGCGGCGTACAGAGATAAACGAGGAAATCCCTCCCAACAAAACCCCGCTAAAAAGCAGGGAAAGATACAAGGTGATCAAGGTTCTGGCTTCGCTTACCGGGCGGAAAAAGAACAAGGTTGTCTCCTCCAGGTGCCAGAGCAGGGACCAGTAGCCCCAAGCCAGGAAACCGGTGGCTAGGCCGGCGCCCAAAAAGCCTATGAGCAACCCTTCGCACACGAAGGGGCCACGCACAAACCAGTTGGTGGCCCCCAAGAGCTTCATGATACTTATCTCCTCGCCCCGGCTGAGGATGGAGAGACGGATGGTGGTCACAGTGAGAAAAACGGCCGCTACCGCAAAGAGCAGCACCAAACCCGCCGCCGCCCAGCGTATCCAGTTGGTGACGCGCAACAGCTTCTCCACCACCCCTTCGCCGTAACGAACTTTTTCTACTCCCGGCAGGGCGGCTGCCTCTTTGGCTATGAGGGGCACGAGCTGAGGCTGCTTGGGGAACAGGCGAAAGGAGTCGGGCAGAGGGTTGTTCTTGTCCAGACCCCGCAAAAGGTCGCTGTTCTCCCCCAGCTCCCGGCGCAGCTTCTCCAGAGCCTCCTGGCGCGAGACGAATTCCACTTTAGCCACGCCTTCTATCTGAGCCAACTTCCGGGCCAGTTCCTCGCGCTCGGCTGACTTGAGCCCGTCTTTAAGAAAGACGGCAATTTCCAAACCTTTTTCCACCGTGCGTGCGAAGTGAGCAGCATTGAGGGCCAGAAGAACGATGAAACCCAGAAGGAAAACCGCCACCGCTATCATGCCCACGGCAGAGGTGGCCAGCCAAAGGTTGCGCACCAGGTTGACGATCGCCTCTTTAACCCAGCGCCAGAAGAACCTAAGTGCCATAACGGTAATTCCCCCAGGCCGGAAGTTCCTCGGTCAGGCGTCCCTCCTGTAGGCTTATCACTCGCTTGCCCACGGCGTTTACCAGGTCCCAGGCGTGGGTCACCATGAGCACAGTAGTTCCTTCCTCATTAATTTTAAGAAGAAGCTGAAGTAAGTCCCAGGAGGTCTGGGGATCTAGGTTCCCCGTAGGCTCGTCAGCCATGAGAAGGAAGGGGCGGTTAACCAAGGCTCGCGCTATGGCCACCCGCTGCTGTTCACCGCCGGAGAGTTGGTGGGGAAAGCAGCGGGCTTTGTCGGCCAATCCCACTCTGGCCAAAACCTCCGGCACCCGTTTGCGGATTTCCCGCCACGAAGCTCCGGCTATCTCTAGCGCCAGGGCCACATTTTCAAAGACTGTCTTACGGGGCAAGAGGCGAAAATCCTGAAAGACCATGCCGATACGCCGGCGCAGGTTGGCTACCTCACTCGGGCGCAAGCGCGCCACGTTCCTTCCGTTCACCAGCACCTGCCCGCGCGTGGGCAACTCCTCCCGGCAAATGAGCTTGGTGAGGGTGGTTTTGCCCGCACCGCTCGGACCCACAACGAAGACGAATTCCCCCCGCTCTATGCTGAAACTCACGTCGACCAGAGCCCGTACCCCGTTAGGATAAATCTTGGTAACATTGCAAAATTTTATCAAAGGAACCACCTCCCGGGCGCGGGGGTTTTTCTCTTTATTCGACATCGGGAAGGCGACTCCTTTCTTTACGGTCGTAAACAAATATACATTTCATCGAAAGTTAAAGGGGCTAGAAGGGGGAGAAGCTCTTCTTGCGCTCAAGGACCTCCTTAACCGCTTCTGCCAGATGGGTGGGGGTTAGACCATATTTTTCTAGTAACTCCTCCGGCTTACC
Source organism: Ammonifex thiophilus (assembly GCF_003368535.1). Classification (GTDB taxonomy): domain Bacteria; phylum Bacillota; class Desulfotomaculia; order Desulfotomaculales; family Ammonificaceae; genus Ammonifex; species Ammonifex thiophilus. Next base: position 44,920 of record NZ_QSLN01000012.1, on the reverse strand, counting down.
CGACTCGCCGAAAACATCCCTTATGCCCACCCGCTTTAAGGGGACGGGGCACTCTTCGCCCAGGATCTCTGCTACCGCACTGCCCAGGCCCCCGATAATGCTGTGCTCCTCCGCCGTGACCACCGCCTTCGTTTCCAGGGCCGCCCGGACCACCGCGGCAACGTCGAGGGGCTTGAGCGTGTGCATGTCGAGCACCCGCACCTCTATTCCCTCAGCGGCCAAAGCCTGCGCCGCCTCCAAGGCCTGGGCTACCATAATGCCCGTGGCTATTATGGTGGCATCTTTTCCTTCGCGCAGGCACACGGCCTCTCCGGGCCGGAAGACAAAGTCCGGGGCGTGAATTACGGGCACGGGAGCCCTTCCCAGGCGGATGTAAACAGGCCCGTCGATCTCCAAAGCCGCTCGGACAGCACCAAAGGTCTCCACCGCGTCAGCGGGAACGAAGACGGTCATCCCCGGCAAGGCCCGCATTAAGGCCAAATCCTCTATGGCCTGGTGGGAAGCCCCGTCTTCTCCTACCGTTATCCCGGCGTGGCTGGCACCGATTTTGACGTTGAGCCGAGGGTAGGCGATACTCTGCCTTATCTGATCAAAAGCCCGCCCTGCCGCAAAAACGGCAAAGGTGGAACAAAAAGGTATCTTGCCGGCCGCCGCCAGGCCCGCAGCCACGCCGAACATGTTCTGCTCCGCCACCCCGAAGTCGAAGAAGCGCTCAGGGAAACGCTTTTTAAAGAGGATGGTTTTGGTCGACTTGGCCAGATCGGCATCCAGAACCACTATCTCCGGCCGCTCCTCGCCCAGTTCCACCAGTGCTTTGCCATAAGCATCCCGCGTCGCGATCTTTTCCGCCACGCTTCCTCCTCCTTATTCCAGCTCGGCCAAGGCTACTTCCGCCTGCTCCGGTTTGGGAGCTACCCCGTGCCAATCTACCTGATTTTCCATGAAGGAAACTCCCTTGCCTTTGACCGTCCGGGCGATGATCATGCTCGGCTTGCCTTTGACCTCCTGAGCTCTGGCCACCGCGTCCAGAATCTCACCGAAGTCGTGCCCATTTATCTCCTGCACGTGCCAACCAAAGGCCCGCCACTTCTCCGCCAAGGGCTCGAGGTTCATTACCTCCGCCACCGGCCCGTCTATCTGTAGCCCGTTGTAGTCCAAGAAAGCGATGAGGTTGTCCAGCCGGTAGTGGGCCGCCGCCATGGCCGCTTCCCAGACCTGCCCCTCCTGGCACTCTCCGTCCCCCAAGAGGACGTAGACCCGGTAGCTCCTGTTGTCAAGACGAGCGGCCAGAGCCATGCCCACTCCCACCGACAGGCCCTGGCCTAGAGAACCGGTGGACATCTCCACTCCTGGCAACTTGCGCATGTCGGGATGCCCCTGAAGCCGGCTCCCCAGCTTGCGCAAGGTTAAAAGCTCCGCCAGCGGGAAGAAACCGCGCTCGGCCAAAGCCGCGTAAAGTAAGGGGGCGGCGTGCCCCTTGGAAAGGATAAAGCGGTCGCGATCGGGATCGCTGGGGTTGCTAGGGTTGAGCCGCAAAACGGCGAAGTAAAGAGCGGTCACTATGTCGGTGGCCGAAAGGGAGCCCCCCGGGTGACCCGATCCTGCTGCCGCCGTCATCCTTATGATGTGCCGCCTTATCTCTTTGGCCTTCGCCTTCAGTTGCTCAATCAATTCCTCCCGATTCATCGCCTTCCCTTCCCCTTTCAATAGATTTTCTTGTCGAGCTCCTTAAACCCTTCCCCTATCACCTCGTGCACGTCGGCCAGGATGATAAAGGCCCTAGGATCTATCCGGTAAACCGTCTCTTTGAGGCGCGGCACCTCCGAACGGGAAACCACCGCCAGAAGCAGGGTGCGCGCTTTACCCGTATAGCCTCCCCGTCCCTCCCATAGGGTCACCCCCCGATCGAGATCCTGGAGCACGGCTTGGGCGATGGCAGCATGTTTGTCCGAAATTATGAGGAAGGCTTTGGCGTCGCTTATACCCTCCTGAATGAGATCGATGACCCAGGAAGAGACAAAGAGTGATAAAAGGGCGTACATGGCTAGTTCAGCCGAGCGGAAGGCTATCCCCGCCGTAGCCACCACCGCTCCGTCCACCAGGAAAAGAAGTTGTCCCACGTTGACCCCGGTGTAGCTACGGAGAATAACGGCCATTAGAGCCGTGCCGCCGGTAGAGCCCCTGCCCCGGTAAACAAGGGCCAGGCCAAGCCCCACCACTACTCCACCATAAAGGCTGGCCAGAAGGGTATCGTGGGTGAGGGCGGAGACGACCGGCGCCAGCGAGTCCACTGCCAAAGAGAGAACCACGGTCCCTAGAACGGAGCGGAAGCCCACTCCCCAGCCGAGGCGCCAAAACCCCCAAATAAAAATGGGGACGTTTAAAGCCAGCATTACCGCCCCCACCGGTAGATGTAAAGTATAGTGCAGAACCGTAGCTAAGCCGCTTACCCCTCCGGCGGCGATCCTGTTGGGAACCAGGAAAAGATCGAGACCCAGCGCCATGACCACCGTACCCGCAAGGATAAGCACAATGTCCCGGCCGATATCCTTCCAGTTATCCCGCACCGCCCAACCCCGCTATCTCATTCCTGCTGCTTTGGCCGCCTCAGCCCGCTTCCGAGCCTCCATCTTCAAGTAGGCCCGGATGAAATCGTCGATATCTCCGTCGAGCACCGCCTGGATATCACGCCGCTCCACACCGGTACGGTGGTCCTTGACCAAGGTGTAAGGGTGAAGCACGTAGGTGCGGATCTGGTTACCCCACGCGATCTCCTTAACTTCTCCCCGCAGGGCCGCCAGCTCCTTTTCCCGCTCCTTCATCTTCAGATCTAGAAGGCGGGCGCGCAAAATCTCCATGGCCGCCGCCTTGTTGGCCGACTGCGAACGCTCGCTCTGGCAGGTGACCGTTATCCCCGTGGGCAGGTGGGTGATCCTCACCGCCGTTTCCGTCTTGTTCACGTGCTGGCCGCCGGCGCCGCTGGCCCGGAAAGTATCGATCCGCAGCTCCTCCGGCGCTATCTTCACTTCCGCGTCGTCCTTGACCGCGGGCAGGACGTCCACCGAGGCGAAAGAGGTGTGCCGCCGGCCGCTGGCGTCAAAGGGGGAGATGCGGATCAGCCGATGTACCCCTCTTTCCGCCTTGAGGTAGCCGTAGGCCCTGGTACCTATGACCTCGAAAGTGACGCTTTTTATCCCTGCCTCCTCGCCGGTCAGGAGATCCAGGGTCCGGATGCGATAGCCGTGCGCCTCGGCCCAGCGGGCGTACATGCGCAGGAGCATGGCCACCCAGTCCTGAGCATCGGTTCCCCCAGCCCCGGCGTGCAAGGAAACAATGGCGTTGGAAGCGTCGTAAGGCCCGGAAAGGAGCAGCTCCACTTCCAGGTCTTCAATTTCACCGGCCAGCTTTTTTACGTCCTGGGCTAACTCCGCCAAAACTTGAGCGTCCCCTTCTTCCGCCGCCAGCTCCAGGAGCACAGAGAGCTCCTCGTACCCCTCCCGCAGGCGGTAGAAGCGGCCGAGGCACTGACGCAGAGAAGCTACTTCCTGCATCACCGCCTGGGCCCGGGCAAGATCGCGCCAGAAATCAGGCGCTTCCATCTCTTTTTCCAAAAAAGCCAGGCGCTTCTCTTTCTGGGCAAGGTCAAAGAGAGTCCTCGAGGTACTTGAGCCTCTCCGCCAGCACCTCGAGTTCCCTCTCTAGCTCGGTGACCATTCTTCTAGCTCACCTCTCGACCGCAACATTTTTTGTACTTCTTGCCGCTACCGCAAGGGCACGGGTCGTTACGCCCCACCTTTTTCTCCCGTCGCACCGTGCGCGAAGGCTTCTCTTCCTCCGAGCGGTTCTCCACCATGACCCGCCGCTCCACCGCCGGTGCCACCTTCAGGCGGAAGAGGTAACGCACCGTGTCCTCCTGGATGGCGGCTATCATGTTCTGGAACATCTGGTAGCTCTCCAGCTTGTATTCCACCAGCGGGTCCCGCTGCCCATAAGCCCTGAGGCCAATGCCCTCCCGCAGACGATCCATGGCGTCCAAGTGATCCATCCACTTCTCATCCACCAGACGCAACAGGAGCAGGCGCTCCAGCTCCCGCATGGTTTCCGGACCGAGCTCCGCTTCCCGCCGCTCGTAAAACTCCAGCGCCCGCGAGGTCAAAAGATCCCGCAGAGCCTCCCGCCGCAGCCCCTCGAGCTCCTTCGGATCCACACCGGAAGGCAGGAAAACCTGCGCCGCGTACTCGGCCAAGCCATTCAGGTCCCACTCCTCCGGATGCACCCCCTCGGGGCAGTAGGTAGCCACCGCCCTGGCCACCACCTCTTCTATCATACCCCTTACCACTTCGCGCAGATTCTCCCCTGCCAACACCCGGCGCCGCTGAGCGTAGATGACCTCTCTTTGCTGGTTAAGCACGTCATCGTACTCCAGCACGTGTTTGCGCAAAGAAAAGTTGCGCTGCTCCACCCGCTTCTGCGCCGACTCGATGGCCCGGGTGAGAAGCGGATGTTCGATGGGCGTATCCTCGTCTATCCCCAGCCGGGTGGCCAGGTTGGCTATAGTCTCGCCGCCAAAGAGGCGCAGGAGATCGTCCTCCAGAGAAAGGAAGAACTGGGTAGACCCTGGATCACCCTGACGACCGCAGCGGCCGCGGAGCTGGTTGTCGATGCGACGGCTTTCGTGCCGCTCCGTACCGATGATGTGCAGGCCCCCCAAGGCCACCACCTTCTTGCGCTCCTCTTCGGTTAAGCGGGTCTTCTCTTCCAGAATCTCCTTGAATACCCGCCGTGCCTCGGCCTCCTCCGGCGTCTTCGGGGGGCCGTATTCGGTGGCCGCCGCTATGAGCTCCGGCGAGTAGCCGCGCCGGCGCATCTCCTCCTTGGCCAGAAAGACCGGGTTGCCGCCCAGGAGGATGTCGGTACCGCGCCCCGCCATGTTGGTGGCAATGGTGACTGCTCCCAGCCTGCCCGCCTGCGCCACTATCTCGGCTTCCCGCTCGTGGTGCTTGGCGTTGAGTACATTGTGGGGTATGCCCCTCTTTTGCAGCATACGGCTCAAGATTTCCGACTTTTCGATGGAAGTGGTGCCCACCAACACCGGCTGGCCCTTGGCGTGCCGGCGAGCGATCTCCTCCACCACTGCTCTGAACTTGGCCTCTTCGGTCTTGAAAACCACATCGGGCAGGTCCTGCCGGATCATGGGCTTGTGGGTGGGGATCACCACCACGTCCATCCCGTATATCTTGCGGAACTCCTCTTCCTCCGTGGCCGCTGTGCCGGTCATGCCGGCCAGCTTCTCGTACATCCGGAAGTAGTTCTGCAAGGTGATGGTGGCCAGCGTCTGCGACTCCCGCTCGATCTTCAGGCCCTCCTTGGCCTCGATGGCCTGGTGCAAACCGTCGCTGTAACGCCGCCCGTACATCAGCCGTCCGGTGAATTCGTCTACAATGATGACCTGCCCGTCTTTCACCACATAGTCCCGGTCACGCTTCATCAGGGCGTGGGCCTTCAAGGCCTGCTGCAAGTGGTGCATAAGTTCCAAGTTGCGCTCATCGCACAGGTTATCGATCTTAAGCCACTTCTCTACTTTGGCCACACCCGATTCGGTGACCGCCACCGTGCGCGTCTTCTCGTCCACCGTGTAGTCCTCGCCCGGGACCAGGCGCGGTGCTATGCGAGCAAAGGTGTAGTAAAGGTCGGTAGGCTTGGAAGAAGGACCGGAAATAATAAGCGGTGTGCGCGCCTCGTCGATGAGGATGGAGTCCACCTCGTCGATAATGGCGTAGTAAAGCTCGCGCTGCACCAGCTCCGAAGGGTCGACGGCCAGGTTATCTCTTAGGTAGTCGAAGCCGAACTCGTTGTTGGTGCCGTAGACTATATCCGACTGGTAGGCTTTCTTACGTTCCGCCGTGCCTAAGCCCTGGACAATTACCCCCACCGAAAGCCCCAGGAAGCGGTAGATCTGCCCCATCCACTCGGCATCGCGTCGCGCCAGGTAGTCGTTAACGGTGACGATATGCACCCCGCGGCCCGTGAGGGCATTGAGGTAAGCCGGCAAAGTGGCTACCAAGGTCTTACCTTCGCCCGTCTTCATCTCGGCGATGCGCCCCTGATGGAGCACGATGCCCCCCATGAGCTGCACATCGAAGTGGCGCATCCCCAGCACCCGCCGGGCCGTCTCGCGAACCACCGCAAAGGCCTCGTACAAAAGTTCGTCTAAAGTGGCCCCCCGCGCCAGACGCTCCTTGAACTCTTGCGTCTTGGCCGCCAGCTCCTCGTCCGAAAGCTTCTGCACTTCCGGCTCCAGCTCATTGATGCGGGCCACCATGCCCCGCAGGCGCTTGATCTCCCGCGCGTTGTCGTCCAGAAGATGAGCCAAAAGCTTAAGCATAATTTTCCCTCCATGGCCTCTAGGCCCTTAAGACCGATTTTCATTCTAGCACTTTCCCGAGGCCATGTTCAACCAGGGCTTTATAAAGCTCCCAGCCGACGGTCGACCGCATCCAGAACGGCCCGGACAACGCCTTCGAGTTCCTTGCCTTCTTCCAGGGCACTGCCCACCAAGAACTCCTCCCCCCAAGCGGAGGAAAGGATCACCCCCACCAGCACCACCCGCCTTCCCCCCAAGGAAACGGTGGTAAGGTCCCCCAGGAGCAAGGAATATTCCGGAGGCAAAGTCTGCTGGAGGGCGGAAAGGGCGGCCTGAGCCACCAAGCGGCGGCGGCTATGCTCGTGGGCTGGGCCGGAGGCCCGGCCCAGCAACACCTTTTCCCCCTCCTTGATTTTCACCTGAACCTCCATGCGGTAGCCCTCTAAATTCACCTGCAGGCCCGCCAGGAGAAAGCGGCGCTCGGGTGAAGAGGGTAAACTTTCTCCGGTTTCGGGAACGGGCAGGGAGTTGATATTAATCTTTTCCGGCTCTACCGTCACCCCGTAAAATTTCTCTAACATATTACGCACCTCCTCCCGCACCGCAGACTGGTCGGCCGAGGAAGCCACCAGCAGGTGGATGGCCTCTACCTCCTCCGCCGGCGTGAGGAGCACCTGAACGCAGATCACCCCTGGTATCTGGCGCAAGAACTCTTCACATGCAGATTTTTGTGAAGCCGGCAACTTTCCCGCCATCTTAAGCCTCCGCTAAATTTCGGGTTCGATGAGACCGTAATTACCATCCTTGCGACGGTAGACCACGTTCACCTGCTCGGTTTCGGCGTTGGTGAAGACGAAGAAGTTATGCCCCAAAAGGTTCATCTGCAAAATGGCCTCTTTAACACTCATCGGCTTCCAGGCGAAGCGCTTGACCTTCACTACCTTGAACTCTTCTTCCTCCCTTTCGGCAGGCTCCGAGGGGGGAGCGGAAGGGGCAGCCGGCCCTTCCACCCGGCGCCGCAACCACTTGCCCTTGTAGCGCTCGATCTGCCGCTCAAGCTTATCCACCACTAGATCGATGGCCGCATACATGTCGTGCGTGGCCTCCTCCCCCCGGAGGATCATCCCATTCATATTTATGGTAACTTCCACCTTGTGGTTTTCCCGCTCCAGGGAGAGGACTACCTGGGCTTCTCCCAGGTGGTTGGCGAAACGCTCGAGCTTCCCTAGCCTCTTCTCCACATACTGCCGCAAGGCTTCGGTGACCTCAACATTTTTTCCTCTCACGGTGATACGCACCTTCACTCACCCTCTTTCTCCAATTTCCTTTTGAAAAGGATTCCGCAAAGCGAAACAATTTCCTTGTTAAATCCCAGATCTCAAGTAAAGATTCTGGCCGCCGCCAGCACCAGCCCCAGAACTTCCGCCGCACCACCGGCCAGCAAGGCTTCGGCTGCGGCCGTGAGAGTGCTCCCGGTGGTGAAAACGTCGTCCACTAGCAAGACCACTGCTCCCCCAAGCTTCGGGTTCTGGCAGACACCAAAGGAGCCCCGCAAGTTCAAAAGCCGCTCGCCCCTTCCTAGTCCCGTCTGAGGGGGAGTAGGTATCTCCTTCTTCAGCCAGCGGCAAAGCGGCAGACCCAGCCGCCAGGCCAGCTCTCGTGCCAAAAGTTCCGCCTGGTCAAAGCCTCTTTGGCGCCGCCGCTCAGGACTGGTGGGAACTGGTACCACCACCCTTGCCCTTTGGTAGGCCGGTTCTCTGGTCACCACCTCGGCCAGCAGCCCTCCTAAGTATTCAACCCCCTCCCTCTTTCTTTCGTACTTCAGGCGGCGAATGGCCTGCTTCAAAGCTCCCTCGTAAGGACCCGCCGCCCGGCAAAGGGTAAAGGGGCGGGAGTAAATCCGGCAGTCAAGGCAAATCTCCCCTTCCCCGAAGCGGCCGCAGACGGGGCAAAAGGGGAGGGTACGGGCGGTTTCCAAAAAAGATAGGCAGTCGCGGCAAACAACCCCTTCTTTTTCCCGATTCCCGCAAAGGAGACACCCCCCGGGCGGGAAGAGGAGATCGACCAGCCCCCGGCCCAAAAACTTGAGCCAGAATTTACTCCCACTGATAAAAGAACTTCACCCCCCTTATTCCTGCGGCCGCCACCACTTGATTGCCTCCGCGCGCCTTGGCCTCCGCCAGGGCTTTCTCCGCTTTGTGCAGGAGGGTATGGAAATCCCCTCCGTCCGCCGGGAACACCGCTACCGCCCCGCTCACCCGCAGGCGCAGAGGGGAAAAACTGCCTTCCACGGCGAAGTGCCTTTTCTCCACCTCTTGCCTTATTTTCTCCGCCGTCTCCCAAGCCACCTTCTCCGCCGCCCCTCTAAGCCATACGGCGAAACAGTCTCCTCCGTAACGGGCCACCACGCTACCGGATCCCACCACCCGCCGTATGAGCCGGCCCAATTCCCGCAAGACGGCGTCCCCTACCAGAGGACCGTAATGACAGTTGAGCGAGCGTAAAGAGTCTACGTCTACGAGCAGTAGTGCCGCCGGTTCGTTCCCCTCGGCTGCCTGTCGGCACTCCTCCCGCAAGTAATCGAGAAAGAAGCGGCGGTTCCAAACCTCCTCCAGCATGGAGTCGCTCCTAGTCGTGCGGTACCATCTTCGCCACCAGACGAACTGGGCCAAAGTTAAGGCCAGCCGGTCGGCCACCAGGCTTAGGAGCGAAAAAGACGAGGGGGAAAGAAGAAGTAAGCTCTTACCCCCCAGGAAGAGCACCCCCACCGCTTCCTCTCCCGCCTGCAAAGGAAAACCCAGGGCGACCCGCTCGGCGCGAAAAAAATCCTCCTCCTGGCGCAGGCGCGGGTCGCTCTGGGCGTCGCTCGTCGCCACCGGCTCGCCCAGGGCTACCGCCTCCCCCAAAAAACCCTCGCCCGGCCGGAACTTTATGGGCTGGGCTAAGGAGCAAAAAGGTCCCACCCCGGCCACCCAGACGAAGGGGCCGTGTTCTTGCCAGCGCACCCATACCGCTCCGGTGCGGAAAGGGAGGACCGGCTGCAAAAGCTCCAAGGCGTAAGTGCAGGCTTCTTCGGCCGACTGCTTCTCCTTTAAACCCTCCGTCAAGCGGCGCAGCAAGGCAAACTCCCGGTATTGCTGCTGGCAGGCGAGACACCAGCGGAGCAAAACCTGGAAGGCCAGTACAGAAAGGAATACCAGGGGAACCAACCAAAAGCTTATCCGGCTCCAGAGCACTGCCATGACGTAACCCACCGGCAGGGTGAAAAGGTAGGAAAGGGCATCCCAGTAAAGCACTTCCCGCCAGGGACCGGAGAGGCTACGGCGCCCCCAACGGCAGTAAAACCCTACGAGGAGATGGTTGAAGGTAAAGTAAGCGAGGGTAAAAAGGAGAACGGCGGGAAAATGATGAGGGCTCAAAAGCGGGCGCTCGGCACCCCCCACCCACCGGAAGATCTGAAAGGCCAAAAAGAAAGAAAGGATAACCTGCCCGGCGTTGAAAAGCGTGGTACGCCAGCTTTCCCCGCAGGTCAAACGGTGCCCCACAAGGGTAGCTACCCCGCCCAGCCACAGGACGGCTGGCATCCCACCGGCAAAAAAGGAAGCCAAGGCTAAAGCCCAGGTGGCGGTCAGGCGCCCACCGGAGACAGGAACCCCCAGGCCTTCCGCTGCCAACCATAGGAGCAAGAGAAAAAGAAGCTCCACTACTAGGTCCTGGTTAAGGCTTTTGGCCGTGCGGACCAAAAGCCAAGCTCCCGCACCCACAACCCCCCAGACGTAAAGGACGAAAAGCCCGCGACGCCCCCACATACCAACCCACCGAGGAAAAATTTCGACAAAAAAGGTATTTACCCTGCCGGTGAAAAGCAAAAACTCCCGCCTTGGCGGACGGGAGTTTCCTCCTTCGAGTGGAAGGGAAACCTACTCCTCACAGCCGCTGCAGCCGGCGCAACCGCCTCCGCAACCGCCATACAGAGCGTGGCTTATGATTTGGTTCACCTGCTGGAGCACCTTTTCGAAACGCTCCTGCGCTTCCAGGAAGCGGATGATGTGTGGATTAGCACTCATCCGCTCGCGCACCGAACGGAAGGCCTCTTCCTGCTCGGCGGAAGGCTCCATACCCTGAAGTCTGGCCCACTCTAGCTCCTGGCGGCAGTTCTGGAACTCCTCGATGAGTGCCCGCGCCGCCGGGTCTTCTAGCATGGCCCGCTCAGCTTCCCTTACTTCCCGCAGCTCTTCGCACTCACTCAGAGCTGCTCCCAGCTCCAAAGCTTTGGTTAACACCAACGACACCCGGTTCACCTCCCCCCTGCCGGACCCCTTCCCTTCTCCGCCCTGGATCCGGCGGGGTCCCTGATGAGCTAAAGTTACCCCCATTATAGTGGCTACCTACCCTCCTTGACAAGCGAAATTAACTCCGTCTATTCAACCCTGCTCCACACATTTAAAGCCATAGAATCCAAAACCTTCAATAGGAGGGATATCATACCCCCCCCCCCTGGAAATAGCTTCTTTCACAGAAGCCGAAGGTAAAGAAAGAAAAGCTTTTACTACCGAAGGATCGAACTGGATGCCAGCGCAGCGCCGGAGTTCTCTGACAGCCTCCTCGTGCCCCAAACTGCGGCGATAGGGACGCTGGGAAGTCATGGCGTCGTAAGCATCGGCCACCCGGATGATGCGGGCTAAGAGAGGAATCCTCTCCCCCCTCAGCCCTGCCGGGTATCCTCCGCCGGCCACATCCTCGTGGTGGTGCCGCACGGCCAGAACGGTCTCCTCATCCATGCCCACTTTGGCCAGGATTTCGGCCCCTACCACCGGGTGCTTCTTTATCTCCTCCCACTCTTCCGGGTCAAGCGGACCGGGCTTGACCAGCACCGCATCGCGCACCGCTATCTTCCCTATGTCATGTACTAGGCCCACGAGGTAAGCCTTATCTACCAGCTCCCGGGAAAGCCCCATAGCGGCGGCTATCTCCCTCGCCAGAGCTCCCACCCGCCAGGAGTGCCCCGCCGTGTAGGGATCACGCGCCTCGAGGGCAAAGCTCAGGGCCTCCAGAAGATGCCGGTGCAATTCTTCCCTCCGCCGCACCAGGAGCGCGTTGCGTACGGCCAGGCCCGTGCAGATCCCGAAGGCGTAGAGGAGCTCTATCTCCTCTTTTCTCCAGGTACGCTCCTTCACATCGTATATGGAGAGGGTGCCCAAGACTTCGTTTTTAAACTTCACCGGTATTATTACCCCGCTCTTGATCTCCCTGAAGAAGCAGGGGAAGAAAGAAGTTAGTCCCCCTCTCGGCGGCCATATAACGGGTTTCCCCTCCTTAAAAACCTCCCCGGCCACCGTGCCCTCCACCGGCGCTTCCTTTACCTCCGCCGGAATCTTTTCGACTTCTATCCCCCAGGCGGCGACCAAGCGCAGCTTACCCGACGCGGCATCGTAAAGGCGCAAAAGGGTGTACTCAACTCCAATAAGCCTGGCACTCCACCGTACCACATAGTCCAGTACCTGCTGGAGTTCTAAACGCTCGGCCAACAATAGAAGTACGCCTAAAAGCTTTTGCCAAGCCGCTCCGCGCCATGCTATCCGCCGGTACCCGGCCTCCCGCTGCCAGAGCCTCTGAAACCGCGACAGGATTTCTTCTATCAGGTCTTCCTCGAGGTAAGAAGCGCTCTCATCGCGGAGGAGGGCGATCTGCCAAGCGGGAGCCGGATCGGGAAGTTTTAGACGGAATCTAACCTCCTCCCTCCTAGCACCGGAAGGTGGAGAAGAGACCACCCGGATCTCTTTCCCGGTGTCCTCCCTTACCGCCCTCGCAGCCGAAGCTGCGCCCAGCTTCACCAGGGCCTCCAGGAAGGGGGTGATTGCCCGCTCCGAGTCGAGCCTTCCCGCTAAAGCGAGTTCCAATAGTTTAAGGCAGCCTTCAACCGTCTTCCTTGCCAATCTCCCGCTCCCCCTCTCGCCGCAGCTCGTACCACCGCTCCCGGGTGCGCTGCAAGATGCGAGGCTGGGCTTCCTTATGGGGGTGGTGAAGGATCAGGCTCCACCACCGGGCCGCCTCCGCCCGGTCTCCCAGACGAAAGCTCAGCTCCCCCAGGAGGTAAAGCAAGTTGAGCTCCGCTTCCGGTCCTCCCAGACGCTCCTCCTCGAAAGCCGCCCGCAAATGACCCCTCGCTTTTTCCAGGTATTCCTTCTCTTCTTCCTCTTTGCCGGCCAGGCGGTAAAGCCAGGCTATTTTAAGGTAGACTTTTCCCAGTAAGCTCTTCCTCACTCCGGCCGCTGCAGCGCAGGAGGCCACGCGCAAAAAAGCGGTTAAGGCCGTATCCCAGTCGCGCCTCCCCCAGAAATCCTTTCCCTCGTTCCCTAAACCTTTTAAACAGTTTTCCACCTGGGGGCGGAAGCGGGCCGGCACCTCCGCCACCTCCTCGGTAAAAGCAAAGCCGCAGTAGGGGCAGACTACCGCTTCGTAAAAGAGGGCGTTCAGCTCCCCAGCGTAGTGGGGACAAAAGTCGGTGTCCATCCTTTCCACTCGGAGAAAGCGAGACTTCAAAACCACCGAAGTGAAATTGCTCCGGCAGAAGGGGCAGGTGAAGCTTTTGTGGTAGAAAGGCTCCTCCTTTCCGGGCGCAGCTTCCGGAACAGCCTCCAGAGGAGCCCCTTTCTCCTCCGCTGGCGGAGGCACTATCCGGTTGAAGGACCCCCCCTGACGCTGAAGTTCCTCAGCCAGATAATAAAGCAAGCTCACTCCCTCCTCAGGACGGGAAAGGAGCAAAGCCCGGAAATTCTCCCTTCCTATGATCAGTACCACTGCTTCGTCCAAGGCCCGCGCGGCGACATCCTCTTCCACTCCTAAAAGACTCAAAATTCCTAAAATTGTACCGGGGCCCCCTACCTCGGTCCTGCCCCGGCCGGTAACCATGACCCTTCCCTGCAAGACGACAATCCCTTCTTCTACCGGCAGGCCTTCCCCTTTCCTTGCGGCTACCACCTTAACGTGCCCGGCAAGGGTCGACAGGAAAGTGCCGCTTAGAACATGTAAAGGGGGTACGCGTCTAAGAATCGAAGTCAGCTGCTCACTCTGCTTCAACTTTACTTCTACCTCCGCCTTGTTTTACCTCTTTTTGCCTTTTAATCGGTGGAGGTAGAAGAAACTTAAGCGTTGAAAGCACTCCATCCGGTTAATCCTAAATTAATGAGGATTTAACCTGAGCTTAACACATCCGCAGTACAATGGCATCGGAATGGAAGCAAAACGTGACAGGAAGGAGGGGAGGTAAAAAGAAAAATTCTCCGAAGGTGCCAAAATGCGGCTCTAAAACCAACTGAGGAGGGGAATCATTGTCCATGAGAAAATGGTGGACGGTAGCGGCGATTGCATGTCTTCTGCTGGTCAGCGTAGCTAGGTGCGTGAGCAAGAAGGAACCGGGGACAAGCGCAACTCAAACAGAGCTTAAGGGAACCATAACGGTGGTCGGTTCCACCGCCTTACAACCGCTGATAGAAGAGGCCGCCAAGCGCTTCATGGCCAAACATCCCGGTGTGCAGATCACCGTCCAGGGCGGCGGCAGCGGCACAGGCCTAAGCCAAGTGAGCCAGGGAGCCTGCGACATAGGCGCTTCCGACATCTTCGCGGAGGAGAAGTCGGGGATCGACGCCTCGGCCCTCAAAGACCATAAGATCTGCGTGCAAGCTTTTGCCGTCGTGGTCAACCCCGACGTCAAAGGGGTGGATAACTTAACCAAGAAGCAGATCCAGGATATTTTTACCGGGAAGATTACTAACTGGAAGGAAGTCGGCGGTCCGGATCTCAAGATCGCGGTCATCAACCGACCCCAGGGTTCGGGAACCAGGGCCACCTTCATCAAGCGCGTGATGGACGGGAAGGAGCCAACTAAGGGAGTAGCCGAATCGGACTCCAGCGGTGCCATCCACAAAATGGTGAGTGAAACCCCCGGGGCCATAAGCTACCTGGGCGTCGGATATCTGGACAGCAAGGTGAAGGCCCTGAAGATCGACGGCGCCGCCCCCACTGAGAAGGACATTTCCGAAGGCAAGTATCCTTTCTGGTCCTACGGGCATCTCTACACCAAGGGGGAGCCCAAGCCGGTGGTCAAGGCCTTCATCGACTACATTTTAAGCAGCGAGTTCCAGCAGGGCCCAGTTAAGGAGATGCATTACTTCCCCATCACCTCCATGAAGGTGGAGTACAAGCCCTAAAAGATCCTCTTCCGGGAAGGCAGCGGGGGAGGTATCATGTATACAAAGGCCTTCCCCCGCCTTATTTTTCTTGCAAAAATTTACTGAAAGGAGGTTATGGGCGATAGGGAGGCTGCGCTCCGGTTTAAGAAGGGAGATCTGGGGATATAGTCTTACGGTACCCGCTGCGGCTCTCACCATACTGGCTACCATTGCCATCATAGCCTTTCTGACCTGGAAGGGGCTGTCCCTTTTTCTCGTTCACAAGGTTCCCCTGAGCAACGTTTTCAGCACCGCCTGGCACCCAGAACGCCCGGCAGCAGAGGGCGGCCCGCAGGTCGGCATTCTCAACTTTTTCTACGGCTCCGTGGTAGTCTCCGTTCTGGCCACCCTTCTCTCCACTCCTTTCGGCGTCGCGGTGGCCGTTTTCATTTCGGAGATCGCGCCCAAAGTGGGGCAGCGAGTGCTTCAGCCAGTCATAGAGCTCCTGGCAGGCATACCTTCGGTGGTTTACGGGTGGATAGGCTTAAGCGTGCTCGTCCCCTTTATCCGCAACCACCTGGGAGGTACGGGATTCAGCCTGTTGGCCGGTGTGCTGGTTCTCTCTGTAATGATCCTGCCCACCATCACCAGCGTGGCTACCGACTCCCTGCGTTCCCTCTCCCACATCTTGCGAGAGACAGCCTATGCCTTGGGAGCCACCCGCTGGCAGATGATCAGGCTGGTGCTGTTACCGGCCGCCCGCACCGGCATCCTCACCGGCGTGGTACTCGCCCTAGCCAGAGCCTTCGGCGAAGCTCTGGCGGTGCAGATGGTCATAGGGAACATTCCTAACACCCCTACTTCACTCCTGATTCCCATCATTACCCTCACCAGCGGCATCACCATGTACATGGGAAACACGGTGCAGGGATCCTTGTGGAATGACGCCCTGTGGTTCATGGGGCTTATCCTGCTCGTAACCTCGTTCTTCTTCATCATCCTGGTGCGCTACGTAGGTAAGTGGGGGGTAGCTAAATGACTGCCCATTTTAAAGATCGGTTGGCCACTTTGGCTTTTTGGCTGGCTGCCGGAGTGGTGGTGGCCGTCCTGGCTTTTCTTCTAGGCTACATCATGCTTCATGGCCTCAAGGTCATCGACTGGAAGTTTCTCACCAGTGAACCGGAAACCATAAGGGCCGGCGGGGGGATAGGCCCCAACATCTTTAACTCCTTCTACTTGCTCTTTTTATCCCTCATAATAGTAGCTCCCCTGGGTGTTCTGGCGGGAATATACCTCTCGGAGTACGCCAGGGAAAACGCCCTCACCCGCTCCATCCGGTTGAGCATCGAGACGCTGGCCTCTTTGCCCTCCATCGTGGTGGGGCTTTTCGGACTCCTGCTCTTCGTCACCACCCTGGGCTTGGGCTATTCTCTCCTGGCCGGCGCTCTGGCCCTCACCATCATCAACCTCCCTCTGATGGTGAGAATAACGGAGGAAGCCCTGCGCGCCGTGCCCCACGACCTGCGGGAGGCCAGCCTGAGCCTGGGAGCCACCAAGTGGCAGACCATCTGCCGCGTGGTCCTGCCTTCCGCCCTTCCGGGACTGCTCACCGGGATCATACTGGCCTCCGGGCGCATACTGGGAGAAGCGGCTGCCCTTATCTTCACCGCCGGCCTCACCACACCCAGGCTCGATTTCAGCCAGTGGGATATCACCAGCCCCACCTGTCCCTGGAATCCGCTGCGCCCTGGGGAGACTCTGGCCGTGCACATCTGGAAGGTAAACTCCGAAGCCCTCATCCCCGATGTCCGGCGAGTAGCCGACGGCTCCTCCGCCGTGCTGGTGATCATCGTGCTACTCTTCAATTTCCTGGCCCGCTGGCTGGCCCGTCGCGCCTCCCTCCGCCTTACGGGTCAGTGATTGGCGAACCACCCGATGACCGGTGTAGGTGAAGCGCACCCGCCTGCCTTCCAGTACCGTTTCTAGGTGCACCGGCCGGCGCCAGAGACGGTAAACGTGGGGAAGGGCGCGTTCCAGATGGTAGACGTCGAGCTCCCGGCCGTCAAAGACGTGCACCAGATAAAGCTCCCCCCTTCCCCCGTAATTACCGTCCTTGGCCACCAAATAAGGAAAACCCCCGTGGGTAAGCCTTTTGATTAGCGCTTCCTTGACCTTCTCCGCCCCACCACCAACTGGCCGCCACGCCTCGCCCACCAGCCGGTAAAGGGAGAGGCCGAGTTCCTCTACCAGCTTAGGAGTTAGGTAGTTCCGGATCAGGGAAAGATCGTCCTCGAGCAGGCGCACCTCGAAAAGCTTGTCTCTACCGTAGCGCCGCTCGATATCTTCGAGTATTCTAAGGCCCACGAGGTAAGGATTAATGCCCGTCGAACCGGGGCTTAAGAGCTTTGCCTGCAAGCGGGCAAACTCCACCGCTTCTTTAAACTCCAGTTCCAGCCGCCTCAGCAGGCGCACGTGCCAGTAGGTAGCCCACCCCTCGTTGAGTATCTTGGTAGTAAACTGGGGCCAGAAGTAAAGGCTTTCCTCCCGCACCATGCTCAGAACGTCCCTTTCCCAGTCCTCCAGCTCGGGCGCGTAGCGCACCAAGAAAAGCAAGAGGTCCTTCCCCTCTTCACTCCCCAAATAGGGGTCCACGTGCTCCTGCAGGACTAAAGCTGCGTCCAGCAACTCCTCCAGGCGGCTCCCGTATTTCTCGGCGTAAGAGCGGAGGCAGCGGGCGTGGCAGCTCATGCGCACGTGCCAGTCGCCGGATAGAGAGCGGAAGTGGAGATTGTGCTTAAAAAAGTCGCTGTGAGCCAGGGCATGGGCTACCACCAACTTGTGCTCCACCGGTCTGTTGCCGGCGTAAAGAAAAGCGTAGCAGGGATTGGTGTTAACCACCATCTCGTAGACGCGGTTGAGCCCCAAATCATAGCGCCACTTGAGGCGCTGATAGGCCTTTCCGAAGCTCCAGTGGGAAAAGCGGGTGAGCATTCCGTAGGCCCCCAGGGTCTGCAGCACGAAGGAAGGGCAGAGTTCAAAGCGCATGGGGTAAAAGTCCAGGCCCTCCTCGCGCGCCAGCTGGCTCAACTCCAGTACCACCTTCTCCAGCTCCGCTTCCCTCACCGACCAAGCCCCCCCAAGACATCTTTATTCCCGGCCCGCCCAGCCTATGCCAGCTACTCTAGCAGGAAAAGCGCACCTTTTGTCGAATTTTCGCAAAAATGCCCTGCAAGGAGAAGAGGTATGGCCGGAGAACGGGAACTGGGAGGACAGGCCTATATCAAGGAAGGACGCCTCTTTGTGCGCTCACCCGGCGGAGCCCCCGCCCTCATCATCCCTGGGGAAAAGGTGAAGGTCAAGGTGAACGGCGAAGAGAAAAGTGAGCCCGTTCCAGTCAGGGAAGAAGATCGGGTAGAGATCATCCTCCCACCGCCGGAAGAAGAGCCGGGAAAAGTGGAGGTCATCGTATCCCGGGACAAGCTGCAGGCCTTCCTGGAGGTCAAACCCACACAGCGCATCTCCTACTTTCTCCCCGATACTCCTCCCCAGGCCGCTTTAGTGATAAAGCCAGAAACGAAAGTAGAAGCGTTATTCCCCCTGGACAGAAAGGCTCTGGCCAGGCTACTGGAAGAAAGAGGAGTTAAAAAGGGGATCAAAGAAGAGGTAATTGAGGAGCTTTACCAGAACCCCCGGCCGGGGCGGTTTCTCATCGCCGTTGGGCAGCCCCCCTCCCCACCCCAGGATGAGGAAGTGGAGATTAGGTGCTGCCCTCAAGAAGCGGGGAAACCGGTGATCAGGGAAAACGGAACCGTGGACTATCGCGAGCTGCAACGCTTCCCCTCGGTAACCGCCGGCAGTATCTTAGGGGTGAAGAAGCCCGGAGTACCGGGTGAGCCGGGATGGGGTGTGGATGGTCAGCCCATACCCCCGCGCCCCCCGCGGGAAGCGGTCTTGGAGGCGGGCCCCGGTGCCCAACTCGCCCCTGACGGCTTAAGCGTGATCGCCGTAAGCGATGGTAGGCCGGTTTACCGACGACGCGGGCCAGGCCACTATTACTTCGCCGTAGAGCCGCTTCTGAAAATCCAGGGAGACGTAAACTTAGAGACGGGGAACATCAGGTTTGCCGGCAATGTTCGCATTACAGGAAACGTGGCCGAAGGCATGCAAATTAGGGCCGGGAGAAGTGTGTGGGTGGAAGGGGAGATAGCCAACGCGCTCATCGAGGCTAAAGGAGACGTTACGGTGGGAAACGTCATCGCCAGCACCATACGCGCCGGCGGCCCGACGGCCTTCTACGCCAAGCTCAATTCCCTTTTGCTGGAATTTCTCTCCCTTGCTCAGGAAGCCTTGCAGGCTACGGAAGACTTACAAAAACACGCTACTTCTTCGAACCGACCCTTGAAAGCAGGAACAGCCTTTCTACTCCTGCTCGAGAGGAAATACTCCCACTTGCTTCTCGTCCTCAAGGAAATCGGCCGGCAGGTGGAGTCGGCCGTGCGCCAGAAGATGGAGCTTCCCCCCGGTCTTATCGCCGCCTTGCAGGAGGTTCAGCAGGCGCTGGCCGCGATCCGCTTCTCTCCCCCGGAAGACTTGAAAGATCTGCGGCAGGCGGTGGGGAAACTTCTCAGTGCCCAGCAGGAAGTGGAAATGCAGGCCACCGGAACCAAAGCGCGCATCGTGGCCCGCTACGCGCTCAACAGCCTCCTGGAGGCTACCGGCGACATTCTGGTGATCGGTCAGGGAGCCTACAACTCCATCCTGCGCTCCGGCGGCAAGGTGCGGATCGACGGGATACTGCGCGGCGGCAAGGCCGAAGCCCTGGAGGAGATAGCGGTCAACATAGCCGGCTCCGACCTGGGGGTGAAGACCGTTATAAGCGCCCCCACCCCTCAGAAGATCAAGCTGAAAAAGGCCTACCCCGGGGTAGTGATTCAGGTGGGCAAGCAGACGGTGGAAATTGCCTCCCCCTTGAGGGAGATAAAGGTAGAGCTCTCCTCCTCCGGCCGCCTAGAGGTCATCGGGCTCAGCTGGTCACCGGAGAAGGAATCGGTCTAAGCTATACGGATCGCCGCTAGGCGTCTGTTCAGCGCCTCCTGGTAAAGCTGCAGGTACTCCACCGCCGAACGAGCCCAGGAAAAATCGCAGGACATGGCGTTGCGCATAAGTCGCCGCCAGGAATCGGGCTGGTCGCGGTAAAGCTTCAAGGCTCGGGCAATAGCCCTATAAAATTCCCTGGCGTTATATTCTTTAAACACGAAGCCGTTGCCCGAAAGGGTTACGGGATCGAACTCCTGGACGGTGTCGGCCAGCCCGCCGGTGGCCCGCACCACGGGTATGGTGCCGTACCGCATGGCTATGAGCTGCCCCAGACCGCAAGGCTCAAAGCGGGAGGGCATGAGGAAAATGTCGGCACCGGCGTAAATGCGCTGGGCCAGGACCGGATTAAACCCCAGGTAAAGCCCTACCTTCTGCGGGTAGAGGTGCTTGAGTTCCTCGAAGAGACGGTGGTACTGGGGATCGCCCGTGCCCAGAACCACCAACTGCACTTCCAAGTGCATGAGCTCCGGGGCAATTTCCGCCACCAGGTCCAGCCCCTTCTGGGCTACCAGGCGTGAGACTATCCCCAGAACCGGAACATCTTTCACCGGCAGGCCCATCTCCCGCTGCAGGGCGTACTTGTTCTCCCGCTTGTCCTCCAGAGTGTTCAGATCATAGTTACGGTGCAGGCGCGGGTCGGTTTTAGGGTTGAACTCGTGGTAGTTTATGCCGTTGACGATGCCGTAAAGGTCGCGGGAACGCCGGCGCAGCACCCCGTCCATGCGCTCGCCGTAGGCCGGGGTTTGGATCTCCCGAGCGTAAGTGCGGCTCACCGTGCTTATCACGTCGGCGTAAAGGAGCCCGGCCTTCATGAAGCTGAACTGCCCGTAAAACTCCAGGGCTTCGGGATGATAGTACTCGTCCCCCAGGTTGAAAAGCCGGGCTTTTTCCCAGGGAAAGTTACCCTGGTATTGCAAGTTGTGGATGGTAAAAACGGTAGCGGTATGCTGGTAGAATGGGTGTTCCCGGTAATGGGTGCCCAAGAGCAGAGGGATGGGGCCCGTCTGCCAGTCGTTGCAGTGGATGATGTCCGGCTGCCAGTTGAGCCGGGGAAGCATCTCCAACACCGCCCAGCAGAAAAAGGCGTAGCGCTCGGCGTCGTCGGGAAAGGCGTAAATACCATCTCGCCAGAAGTAGTGGTAGTTTCCTATGAAGTAGACGGGGAGAGAGCGGTGCTCGCCCCGGTAATGCGCCTCGATCTTGCCCTGCCGCAAAACGCAGGTTTCGAGCTTGCCGTCCAGGGGGACAGGGAAATCCATGAGGTAGCTCGTGTCTTCGATATTCTTGTAGTGGGGGATGACCAGGCGCACATCATTGTGACGTTCATCCGGCCCCACGGCTAGCGCTTTGGGCAGCGAACCGGCCACGTCGGCCAGGCCCCCCACCTTGGCGAAGGGCACCGCCTCCGAAGCCACAAAGAGAATCCGCAGCGAGCGGTCAAACAAAGTGGCTCACCATCCTTTCCTCCACTTCCTGCTCCCTTAAAGCTGCCGCCGCCATCTCCGGCGGGGTGGGATTGATGTAGTAACCTGTGCCCAGTTCAAACCCAGCCATGATGGTAAGACGGGGGAGTATCTCTATGTGCCAGTGGTAATCCACGGGTTCGGACACGTTTACCGGAGCGGTGTGCAGAACCAGGTTGAAGGGGGGGTCGAAGACCGTCTGCGCCAGACGGCGCAGGGTGCGCTTGAGCAGCCAGGCCAGATCGCGCACCTCCCCCTCCTCGATAGCCCCGAAGTCGGGCTCGTGCCTTTTAGGGACAAGCCACATCTCAAAGGGAAAACGGGCGGCGTAAGGAACAAAACACAAAAAACACCTGCTCTCCTCCACCACCCTCTCCCCCGCTTCCAGTTCGTAGCGCCAAAGGTCACAGAAAACGCAGCTACCCTTCTCTTCGCGGTAAGCCTTCACGCCCGCGAGCTCCGCCCGAATCTCAGCAGGTACCAGGGGAAGGGCAATGAGCTGGGAATGGGCATGCTCCAGCGAAGCTCCCGCCACCGAGCCCTTGTTCTTAAAGATCTGGATGTACTTGAAGCGCGTGTCCCGGCGCAGATCGAGCAAGCGCGCCCGCCAGGCCCAGATCACCTCGGCAATCTGTGCCTCGCTCTGGTTCACCAGGTTGGGCACGTGCTCCGGCGTCTCGACGATGACCTCGTGCGCCCCCACCCCGCAGCGCCACTGGTAAGGGCCGTGGGGCCGAACGATGTCTTCCTCTTCCACCCGGCAGGCGGGAAACTTGTTGGGCACCACGCGCACCCACCAGCCGGGACGATCGGGCAAAGAGCCGGGGTGACGGAAGGCCATGACTTCCGGGGGAGTGTCCCCTTCGTGTCCCACGCACAAAGGACAGCGCTCCTGCTTCTTGCGTTCAAGGGGGGGACGGTAGTCGGTGGGGCGCTTGGCCCGCTCCGTGCTTACCGCCACCCACCGGTCAACCACCGGGTCTTTCCGCCATTCCGGCAAAGCCCATCTCTCCTTTTCCCCAAGATCATGCCGAAGGCATTATTAATTTACCCGACCCGACCTCTTCCCAGTACACGTCGAGCGGCAAAAAGTACGAGCTTGGGGAAAAAGAAGGGAAAAAGTCCCCCCGAAGCGAAGTCTTTTAAAAAAGACCGAAAAGGAGAAAAGCGGAGGAACCATGTCTCGTTCCGGTATAAGCATAAAGGGAACGCGGGAAGGTTTGGTGATCTTTCTCGACGCCGGCTACGATTTGGAGGAATGGAAGCAGAATCTGAAGCGCCACCTGGAAAGCGCCCGGGGATTTTTCCAGGGGGCCCGCTTCCTCCTGCATCCCCGCAGGGAGCTGCCGGCCGAGCAAGAGAAAGAGATAGTGGAACTGGTTTCTCGGTACGGTCTGATCTACCTGGGGCGCAAAAAGGTGGGGACCGCTCTTGCCACCCGAACACAGCCCCGCCCTCCGGCCGAAGCCAACACCCATCTCTACCGCTCGCACGTGCGAGCAGGGCAGATAGTCAGCGCCGCCGAAAACTTGGTGGTAGTGGGAGATGTTCACCCCGGGGCGCGGGTGGAAGCCGGGGGGAGTGTAATAGTCTGCGGGAACCTCAGAGGAGAAGTGGCAGCGGGAAAAGACGGCAATCCTTCGGCAGTAATCGTGGCCTACCGCTTTGCTCCCTTAAGGCTCAGCATAGCCGGGGTGTCCGCTCCTCCTCCCCCTTCCTCCTTGGTAATGGTGAAAGCCCGGCTGGAGGGAAAAAGTATCCTCCTGGAGCCCCTCTTCCCTCACCGCTGAATAAGGAAATGACTCACCCAGAGGAGGCCACAGATCGACTTGGCATCGACAATCTCGCCTTTTCTCACCAACTCCAAAGCCTGGGACAAAGGCAGGCGCTCCACCCGCAAAAACTCGTCCCGGTCAGGACTTTTCCTTCCCTGATAAAGGTCCTGGGCTAAAAAAAGATGCATCTTTTCGCTGGTGAAGCCCGGCGTGGAGTAAAAGCTCGCCAGATGCTTCCATGTACGCGCTATAAACCCCGTCTCCTCCTCTAACTCCCTCTGGGCACAGGCCTCTGGCTCTTCTCCCTCCTCTATTTTCCCTGCCGGGATCTCCAACAGTTCGCGCCCCACGGGATAGCGGTACTGCCTCACCATGATCACATCTCCCTCCGCCGTCAGGGGTACGATGGCCACCGCCCCGGAGTATTCCACCACTTCTCGGGTGGAGGTGCGCCCGTCGGGCAGCAAAACGGTATCCACCCTAACCCGCAGGATTCTCCCCTGGAAAACCGTCTCCGATTTAAGTCGCTTCTCACAAAGCTTTTCCACCTTCTGAACCCACCCCTTTCCGAGCAGCTGCCAGGTAATTCACACCTAACTGAGCCAGCCACACACAATCCTCAGTGGCAAAGTAAGCAGGGGCTGTGGTGTCGAAAAGAACGGTAGCTTGAGGAGGAAACTCCTCGTCCCCCGCCCAGAGGACATAGGCCAAGGGGAAGCGCGGAAGGGCCCTGAGCGCCACCGCTGCATCTCCCAGGGACAATTCTTCCCCTCCCAATTTCTTCCCCGCCTCTAGCAGGGCTTGGGGGTCGGAGCCGAAAACCTTAAGCAAGGGACGGATCACCCGCTGGTTGAAGGGTATGTGGTAGATGAACCCATTGGGCAACTCTTTAAAGGAGACCCACTCCCCCGCCGGCAGCAGTCCCGCCGCCCGGGTGAGGTAGTGGAGGAGAAGAATTTCCTCAACTACCGGTATCTCCTGGCCAGGGGGTGGAGGAACACGATAAGTCTTGCCAAAGAAGGGCACCACCAGCCGCCCTTCTTCGTCCATGCGCACCCCAGCTTTCCAGGCCATGGTACTCCGTACCCGCCGCTTGAACTCTTCCCGAGCCAGAGTCAGCGCTTCGAGCAAGGGTTGTTGCTTAGTCAAAGCCAGACCACTCCTTAATTCCGTTTAAAGCCTTGCTTTTCGCCGCCTCTTTTCTAAAATCCTGCGCATACCCCTTCCTTCTTGCGGGTATAGTGGAAACAGAAAGCCCGAGAAGGAGGAGCTACGCTGATGGCCTTACGCAGCAGGCGTGATCCCTACGGGGAGATCACCAGCCTGCGGGAGCAGATGAACCGCCTGTGGGATTTCCTTCGCCCCGCCTTAGGCTGGCGAGGAGGAAGCTGGGGAGAAGCTTTCACCCCCCGTGTAGACATCTACCAGACTGAGGACGAAGTGATAGTTACCGCCGAGATACCGGGCCTGGAGTCCAAGGACGACGTCGAAGTGACGGTCACCGAAGACACCATCACCCTTCGAGGGGAGATAAAGCGCGACACTTCTTACACTCAGGAAGGCGTTTACCACGCCGAGCGCTACTACGGCAGCTTCAGCCGCACTTTCAGCCTTCCCGCCGAGGTCAAACCAGAAGAAGCCCGAGCTACCTATCACAACGGTGTCTTAGAGGTGCGTCTGCCCAAAACCGAAGCTGGCAGGCGCCGCTGGGTGAAGGTGCCCATTCAATGAGGGGCCGGAAATTTTACCGGCCCCTTTTAGCTACCTCGCAAGCGGAGGCGGCGCAAGATCACCTCCCGTGCCTTCTTTTCCAGCACATCGGGCAGAGGCGGGAGCATTATCTCCAGGCCCCGGCGAGCAAGCGCCAGGTTTATGAGGTAGTCGGCGAAGGCGGGATTTTTGGGAAGAAGGGGCCCGTGTAAATAGGTACCGAAGACATTCTTGTACCTGGCCCCTTCGGTCCCATCACGGCCGTTGTTACCAAATCCCCGCAACACCCGCCCAAGCGGGCTTACCTGGCCTAGAAAAGTGCGCCCCGAGTGGTTTTCAAAGCCACACAGGATCTGGCTACGTCCCCCGACCTGCACCTTCACTGCCACATCCCCTATAAGCCGGTCTTCACCCGCTTCGGTGTAGAGGTCTAAGATGCCCAGTCCGGGTAGCTTCCTGCCCTCCACCGTCTGATAGTAGTGGCCCAGCAGCTGGTAGCCACCGCAAATAGCCAGAACCACCAGTCCCTCCTCTATTGCCTGACGCAGGTTTGCCAGGCGAGGAAGGAGATCGGTGACCACCAGTTGCTGCTCCCGGTCCGAACCCCCGCCCAGGAAAAGAAAATCCACTTTGGTGAAGTCCACCGACTCGCCAAAGCGCACCTCCAAAAGCCGCACGGGGATTCCACGCCATTGACAACGGCGCAGAAAGACAGCGACGTTACCCCGGTCACCGTAAAGGTTCAGTAGGTCAGGATAGAGATGGCAAACGGTCAGCATCCCTCTCTTCCTTCCCGTAGCGCCTGAGCAACTTCTCCACTGGCCAGAGGGCAGAATAGGTGGCCAAAAAGTATACCGACTTACCCCGCCCCCCTAAGGTCGTGCGTACTCCGTCCTCAAGCCGGGGGAGCACCTCTATTTTGCCCAGGGGAACACCTGCATAGCGCAGCCTCACGGCCATGTCCGCCGCTCTCCTGCCGGAGCAAACGAAAGATAAAACCGTGCTCCGGGGCAAGAGATTCTCCAAATCCACGTCCCATATCCAAGATACGTCTCGACCATCGGCCTCGTTGTCGTTGAGCGCGATAAACACGTCCTTGGTCTCGGAGGACATGCTTAGCAGGCGCAGAGTCTCGTTAAAGCCAGCCGGGTTTTTGACCAGGTTGAGGTAAACGGGGCGCCCCCTGTGGACGAAGCGCTGTAACCTCCCCGTAGCCGGCACGTAGCGGCCGAGCTCCCGGGCAATTACCTCCGGAGAAAGGCCAAGCCACATCCCCACCCCGAAAACAGCCAGGGCATTGTACACGTTGTAAAAGCCCAAGGTGGGAAGCTCACAATCCACCACCTGGTCCCCTACCCTAACCTGGCACGACACGTGCCCATCAAGTATCCTTACCGCCAGGGCTTCTACCTGGGTCGGTGGGCGGGCAAAACCGCAGCCGGGACAATAATAGGCCCCCAGCTGGCTGTAGTGGTAATACTGGTACTGCAGCTCCCGACCGCAGTAGGGGCAGAACCTGGCCTCCCGACAAGACTCCTCCTCTTTGCCCGCACGCACGGGAACACCGATACCGTAGAAGAGTACCGGATGGGAGGTATCGGCCAGCTTCACTACCAGAGGGTCGTCCGCGTTCAGCACCAGCTTGGTCGGAGGGAGCTGCGAAAGCGCCTCCTTAACCAGGGATACAGTACGGTCGAGCTCACCGTAGCGGTCAAGCTGGTCCCGGAAGAAGTTGGTAACCACCACCACCGCTGGCTTAAGATGAGCAGTTACCTTAGAGAAGGCGGCCTCGTCTACCTCCAGCAGGGCCCAATCGCAAGACAGATTTCCTTTCCAGGAAGCAGAGCGGATAAAAGCAGAAGCGAGGCCACTGGCCAGGTTGGCCCCTTCCCGGTTGGTCAACACCCGGTAGCCCAAGGAGGAGAAGATGGAGGCGAGCATGTTGTTGGTGGTGGTCTTGCCGTTGGTCCCCGTCACCACGATTATCCGCGAGTTAAGCTTTTGCGCCCAAGCCTCCAAGGCCTGGGGAAAAAGGTATAAAGCCACCTTTCCAGGAAAGGAAGAGCCCTTTCCCCCTGCCAAACGAGCAAGTTTGACTGTGATCTTTCCCGCCCACAAGGCGGAAAGCATCCTTACCTGCATGATTCCCCCGTTACCCTAAGTGGCAGGGACGACAGGTAGCGGGCAAGAGCAAGGGCTGCTCGCGGCGTGAGCCGGTGCGGTAGACGGTGAGGCCTTTAACTTTCAACTCAAAAGCCTTCCAGAAGATCCGCCCCACCTCCTCCGGGGAAAAATCGGTGGGCAGGTTGATGGTCTTGCTCACGGCATTGTCGGTGTACTGCTGGAAGGTAGCCTGGTGGCGCAGGTGCCACTCCGGGGCTATCTCCAAGGCCGTCTTGAAAAGGCGCCGCATATCCTTGGGCAGGTTAAGCTCCGCGGCGCAAAGCCCCAGGTTCCCCGTCCGGCTAACGGCAGCCATTATTTCCTCACGCTGTGGAGGGGGAAAACTTCGTTCGACATATTCCTGGAACACCTTATCTATTACCAAGAGCTTCTTCCCCCCGAGCACCACCCGAGTGTAGACCAGGGCAAAGACCGGCTCTATACCCGGGCTCACGCCGGCAATGGCGCTGATGGAGCCGGTGGGAGCTATGGTGGTCAAGGTAGCGTTGCGCAGCGGCAGATGAGGGTAGTAAATGGAGTCTTCCCAGGCAGGGAATGTACCCCTTTCTTCGGCCAGTCGCCTGGAAGCTGCCCGCGCCTCTTCCCGGATAAAGCGCATAACCTCCGCCCCCAGCTCCAGGGCCGCTTCGGAGTCGTAAGGGATGCCCAGTTTGAAAAGGGCGTCGGCCCAGCCCATGATCCCCAAGCCCACCTTACGTGTGCGCCGGGTGGCCGCCGCTATGATCGGCACGGGGAAGTTGTTTACCTCGATCACATCGTCCAGAAAGCGCACCGCCAAGTGCACTACCTCGCGCAACTTATCCCAGGAAAACCCGGTACCGTCCACCATGTTGAGCAGGTTTATGGACCCCAGGTTGCAAGACTCGTAAGGAAGAAGGGGCTGTTCCCCGCAGTTGTGCACTACCAGCCCGTTAGCCACAAAAGCGTGAACTACGGGAACCGTCAGGTCGTATACCGTTTCCTCACCGTCGGGGATTAAAGCTTCAAAATGGGCTACAAAGGGCTCTCGGTAAGGGCCGTACCGGAAGCTGGCGACAATTTGGGCCAGCCGCTCGGCTTTGGGGCCGGGCAAAAAGCTTATCTCCCGGTGGAAGGTTACCAGCGACCCGCCACTAACCCGCAGGTCGTAAACCTCCCGGCAACAAGGCTCGGACCGTCCGCGACTGCCGGGTAGGGCGCAAAGCTCCGATCGGCGACTGCCCTGGAAAATCCGGCTGTAAATACCGAAATTGAGGAGAAGCTGCTGCACATCCCGGAGAAAGTCCCGGTCGGCCGACGTGAGCACAACCGCGCACCGGGAGCCGGATCCTTCCTCTATGCGGCCACCGGCACTGAACAGCGCCCGCAGGAATCCCACCTGCATGCCGCGAGAACCGCGGAAAACGGTTTCCGGCACTTTTTTTCCGGCAAGTCCCCACCGCTCGGCCAGTTCCCGCAAGCGCACCGACTGCACGCGAGCTTCGCTCCGCTCAAGGACCGCTGCCGCACCCGCTTTGCAAAGGCGCCCGTCGAGGCCCGGGCGCACCTCCGCACCCACAGCGGCGAATGCAGGTGCGAGCTCTTTCTCTTCGCTGGGGGAACCGAGAGCTGCTTCGTCGGTTCCAACACCTCCGCCCCCGACCAGCCAGCCCAGAGCCAGACCGAGTTCATACGACCCCTCGGTACCGAACCCCCCGGGGCGGTCCAGAATGAAGAGGCGGTCCCCTTTCACCAGATCGCGCGCCGCCACCCACCCTCGTTCAGTCATCACCAGGTGATCGGCCGTTAGCCGCACCTCGAACCCTTCCCGCGTCACCAGTTTGAACACTCTCTTTTTCCCGGTGGCAAAGACGGCGGACGCAGGTACAAAACCCGCCGAACTCACTCGGCTGTCGGCCACTAACACGGGGGGCGCCTCTTGTTGCGCTAAGTCCTTCACACGGACCAGGCCCCGGTCGGTATATACCAGAGTATCACCCGTAACACAGGGGTTGGTGGCTTCGATCCTTCCCAGGGCCGGTGTGGGGTTGGCCCGGTTTATAGCGTCCAGGAACAAGAGCCCCGGTTCGCCGTTGGCGTGCGCGTGCTGCACGATCCAGTCGAAAAGCTCGCGCGCCGGCAGGCGGCGGTAAACCTTGCCCCGGAAGGTGAGTTCCCACTCTCCGGAGCGGGCCAAGGTTTCAAAAAAGGCATCCGGCACCGCCACCGATATGTTGAAGTTCCTGAAAGCCCCCTCCTCTTCTTTGCAGGCCACGAACTCCATGATGTCGGGGTGGTCGGCCCGCAAGATGCCCATGTTGGCTCCCCGGCGCACCCCACCCTGCTTGATCTCCTCGGTGGCGGCGTTGAAGATGCGCATGAAACTCACCGGCCCCGAAGCTACCCCTCCAGTGGAGCGCACCGGATCGCCCTTGGGGCGTAGGCGGGAGAAATCGAAACCTGTGCCGCCCCCGCTTTTATGAATCAAAGCCGCGTATTTCAAAGTCTCGAATATGGATTCGATACTGTCCTCTATGGGCAAAACAAAACAGGCGGCCAGCTGCCCCAGCTCGCGCCCCGCATTGATCAAAGTAGGACTGTTGGGCAGGAAGTCTAGGGAAGCCATCAGATCGAAAAAGCGCCGCGCCCATTCCTCTACCTCTTGCGTTCCGGCCCCGAAACGGGCTTCGGCTTCGGCTATCGCCCGCGCTACTCGCCAGAACATTTCTTCCGGTGTTTCCACCACATTTCCTGCTTCATCCCGCTTCAAGTAGCGCCCTTCTAAAATAATACGGCTGTTGGCGTCTAGTTTAAGCAAACTCTCTCCCCTGCCTTGGCTAAGAAGCTCCAAAGACTTCACCAACATGATAGCTCCACTTCTCTTGGCTAGCAACTCCTTCAGGCCCTGCGCCAGGGGCGGTACTGAAAAACAAACCAGTATACAAAAAGACCGGATATCCCTGCCAGGAACAGGAAGGGTTGCAGCTTCCGCGCAGCCTGCTGCCAGCCGTACTCGAAAAACATGCCCAAGGAAAGGTAAAGAGCTCCCCAGGCAAGAGCAAACACCAGGGTGAGTCCCAGAAAAAGAGCAGGGCTTACCCCGCTGATACCGGCCAAGTAAGGCACGAGATTACCCATTCCCGGCAAGAAGCGACCGAAAAGAACGAAACCAGGAGAGAAGCGGCGCAGGTGAAGGCGGGCCTGCTCCAGGCGCGACAAGGGGAGGCGGAACCAGCGGCCCAAAACGCTAAAGAAATCCTCCCCTACCTTCCTGCCCACCAGATAGGCGATGAGGGAGCCCAAAGCAAAACCGGCCACCGTAGCGGTTAGGGCGGCGGGAAAAGGGAAATACCCCCTAGCCACCAGGAAGCCGGCCAGGATGACTATAATTCCTCCGGGGAAAAGGGGCACCCCCAGTGCCTCCAGGAAACTTCCTAAGACCAAGCCTCCCAGGCCCAGCGCGGAAAGCTTTCCTAAAATTGCCTCTCCCATCGAGATCCCCTTTTCTAGAGTACCCGCGCCGAGCCCCGGTAAATGATACCCCTCTGTCCATCCAGGGTCACTTCTTGGCCGTCCTGCAAGATGGCAGTAGCCCCTTCCACCCCCACGATGACCGGTATGCCGAACTCCAGACCCACTATGGCCGCGTGGGAGGTCAAACCCCCCACCTCGGTGACGATCCCGGCGCACTTCCGAATGGCCGGAATATACTCTTTGTCGGTGGCCGGGGCTACCAAGATGTCCCCCGGCTGCACCTTCTCCAGGGCTTCCTTAGCGGTCTTTGCTATCCTTACCCTTCCCGTTACCGACTTGGCTCCTATACCTATACCCCGTGCCAGCACGTCCCCCACGGTATGCACCTTCAAAAGGTTGGTGGTGCCGTGCACCCCTACGGGCACGCCGGCCGTTATTACCACCAGGTCTCCCGACTTGATGTAGCCGGAGGCCATAGCTGCCCCCACCGCCTCGTCTATCATCTGGTCGGTGTTCTCCATGCGCTCCACCAGGATAGGGTGTACCCCCCAGACCAGGGCCAGACGCCGCATCACCTCCACTCGCGGCGTCGCCGCCAAGATGGGAGCTCGCGGCCGGTACTTGGCCACCATGCGGGCCGTGTAGCCGGTCTGAGTAGCAGTAATTATGGCCGCTGCCCCCAAGTCCCGAGCGGCGGCGCAGGTGGCGAAACTTATGGCGTCGGTCACGGTGTGCTCGGTCTGGGTCGCCCGCTGGCGCTCCAACAAAGCCTCGTAAGGAAAGGCCTCTTCAGCCCGGCCAGCAATGCGAGCCATGGTAGCCACCGTCTCCGCCGGATAGTGCCCGATGGCCGTTTCGGCAGAGAGCATAACCGCGTCGGTGCCGTCCAGGATGGCGTTAGCCACGTCGGCCACCTCGGCCCGGGTGGGGCGTGGGTGCTGGATCATGGACTCCAGCATCTGGGTGGCCGTGATCACCGGCTTGCCGGCGGCGTTAGCCCGGGAGATGATTTCTTTCTGCACTAGGGGAACCTCTTCCAGGGGAATTTCCAGCCCTAAATCCCCCCGGGCCACCATCACCCCATCGGCCACCTTTAAGATGGCGTGCAGGTTTTCCACTCCCTCGTGGTTCTCGATCTTGGCGATGAGCCAAATATCCTCCGCCCCCAGCTCTTCCAGAAGGCGCCGGGCCGCCAGCACATCGTCGGCCCGACGCACGTAAGAAAGGGCCAAAAAATCCACCCGCTCGCTTACGGCAAACTTTATGTCCTCTATGTCCTTCTCGGTGAGGGAGGGCAAGTTGACCTTTACCCCCGGCAGGTTGACCCCCTTGTGGGGAGTGAGCTCCCCGCCCGCCTCCACCCGGCACCTGACCCCGGAAGGAGAGACCTCCTCTACCCGGAGACCGATGAGCCCGTCGGCCAACAGCACCGGATCGCCGGGCTTGAGATCCTCCACGATGCCCGGATAGTTTACCGGCAGCCGGAAGGAGGTGCCCAGAAAGTCACCGGGAACGAGCTCCACCTCTTCTCCTTCTCGGAGCTCCACCTTACCCCCTTGAAGCTCGCCTATTCTTATGCGCGGGCCCCGGATGTCCACCAGGATGCCGAGGTTTTTACCCAGCCGCTGAGCTATTTCCCGCAGAAGCCCGATCCTTCGCCGATGCTCCTCCCGCGTACCATGCGACATGTTTATCCGGGCCACGTCCATGCCCGCTCGGAGCAGGCTCTCGATCACCGCCGGATCCTGACTTGCCGGCCCTATGGTGCAGACTATCTTGGTGTGCCGCAGCATCGCCCAATCCACCCACCTTCTATATGGCCAAGATCTCGGCCAGTTTGTAGGCGGCCTCGTCGATCTTTTTGGTGGTCCTTAGGGCTTCCTCCAGGTCGCAGTGCTTAACCTCCCCCCCCACCAAGCCTACGGCCGCCCTTTTCTCCCCGGCCAGCAGGAGCTCCACCGCCCTTGCCCCCATAATGCTGGCCAGCACCCGGTCGAACACGGTGGGCGTGCCGCCGCGCTGAATGTGACCCAGGATTATAGCCTTGGTTTCCAGTCCCGTGCGCTGCTTGATCTCCTGCGCAATGGCGGGGGCGCTGCCCACCCCTTCCGCCACCACAATTATGCTGTGCCGCTTGCCGCGCCTTATGCCCCGCATAAGGCGCTGGCAGACCGCCTCTATGTCGAAGGGGAACTCGGGGAGCAAAATGGACTCGGCACCCCCCGCCAGCCCGGCCGTCAAAGCGATAAAACCTGTATTGCGTCCCATGACCTCCACCACAAAGGTGCGCTCGTGGGAGGTAGCCGTATCCCTTATCTTGTTTATGGCGTCCACCACGTTGTTTACCGCCGTATCGAAACCTATGGCGTAATCGGTACCCCCGATGTCATTGTCTATGGTAGCCGGCACGCCGATGACGGGAAACCCCGTCTCCCGATGAAAGGTGAGGAGCCCCCTGAAAGTTCCCTCCCCACCTATGCCTATCAGCCCCTCGATACCAGCGCGATGAAGGGAAGCGAAAGCCTCCCGCCGCCCCTCCTCCGTCATGAACTCTTGTGAGCGGGCCGTAAGCAAGATGGTTCCGCCGCGGTGGATGGTGTCGGCCACCGATCCTAGCTCCAAAGGGACGATATCTCCCTCAATGAGACCGGCAAAACCCCGCTTGATTCCCCAGACCTCGCACCCTTCGTAAATCCCCTTGCGCACTATTGCCCTTATAGCAGCGTTCATCCCCGGAGCATCGCCACCGCTGGTAAGTACCCCTATGCGTCGCACTCTTCCCTCTCCCCCCGGTAAAAAGTGGGACCTACGCGGCGGTACTTGGCGTATCTCTGACGGCAGAGTTCGTCTGGCGGGATCCCCTCCAACTCTTCCAGGTGCCGCAGGATGGCTCCCCGCAGGTACTCAGCCGCCCCCTCGCGGTTGCGGTGAGCTCCTCCCAAAGGTTCGGGCACCACCTCGTCTATGAGGCCCAGGGCTAGAAGATCCTGCGCCGTAAGCTTCAGGGCCTCGGCCGCCTCTTTTGCCCGGCTGGCGTCCTTCCAAAGGATGCTGGCGCACCCCTCCGGAGAAATGACCGAAAAGATGGCGTGCTCCTGCATCAAGATTCGGTCCCCTACGGCCAGAGCTAAAGCTCCCCCGCTTCCTCCCTCACCGATAACTACCACTATTATGGGGACGCGCAAGAAGCTCATACGCGCCAGATTCTGGGCAATGGCTACGCTCTGCCCCCGTTCCTCTGCTCCGATGCCGCAGTAGGCGCCGGGGGTATCGATGAAGGTGATGACGGGGCGGCCGAACTTCTCCGCCTGCAACATAAGGCGGAGCGCCTTGCGGAAGCCCTCGGGATGGGGCATGCCGAAGTTGCGGCGCATGTTCTCCCGCGTATCCTTGCCCTTCTGGTGCCCCAGGACCATGACCGGCCTCCCGGCAAACCAGGCTATGCCTCCCACCACGGCCGGGTCATCCCCGTACAGCCGGTCTCCGTGTAGCTCGGTGAACTCCTCGCAGAGCAGGCGGATGTAATCGAGGGTGGTGGGTCGGTCGGGGTGCCGGGCCAGCTGCACCTTTTGCCAGGGAGTGAGGTGGGTGAAGATCTCCCTCTTCAGTTCCTCGGCCCGCTGGCGGAGCTTGGCTATCTCCTCACTGAGGTCCAGACCTTTTTCCTGGCTGAAGGAGGTGAGTTCTGCTATTTTCTCCTCTAGTTCCACCAGCGGCCGCTCGAAGTCCAGGTAAGTGGGCATGGTTTTTTACCGCTCCCTCTCAAGATTTGTACCAGCGCAAAAGACGAACGAGTACCGAACGCATCTGCTTGCGGTGAACTACCATATCGAGCATGCCGCGCTCCAAGAGAAACTCCGCCCGTTGAAAGCCCTCCGGAAGCTTTTGCCTTATGGTCTGCTCTATAACCCGGGGGCCGGTGAAGCCTATGAGTGCTCCCGGCTCGGCCAAAATGACATCCCCTAGCATGCCGAAACTGGCCGCTACCCCGCCGGTGGTTGGATCGGTAAGCACACTTATGTAAGGCACCCTCGCTTGGCTCAGAGCCTCCAGAGCCGCCGCCGTCTTAGCCATCTGCATAAGAGAAACCACTCCCTCCTGCATCCGCGCTCCCCCGGAGGCCACGAAAACCAGGAGCGGCAGGCGCTGAGCCAACGCCGCCTCCGCCGCCCGGGCCAGCTTTTCCCCCACCGCCGCCCCCATGCTCCCCATGATGAAGCGGGAATCGAGTACCCCTATCACCACCGGGTATCCTCCGATGGTGCCCTCCCCGGTAACTATCGCCTCCATAAGCCCGGTGGCCTCCCGGGCCGCCGCCAGCTTCTCCTCATACCCAGGAAAAGCGAGCGGATTGTTCGCCACCAGATCCCGGTCGAATTCTTTAAAACTTCCTTCGTCCAGGGTAAACTGCAGCCGCTCCTGGGCAGTGAGGCGGAAGTGGTAGTTGCACTTCTGGCATACTTTTAGGTTTTTGGCAATGTCCTTGTGGTAGAGGATCTCGCCGCACTGCGGACATTTGACCCACAACCCTTCGGGAAGCTCGCGCTTCTCCTCCGGGCGCAGGGTGACGTACCTGGTTTTCTTAAAGAACAGAGGTATGACCTCCTTCCTTAGGGCTTAGCGCAACCCAAGGAGTTCCAGCGCCTCCTCCACCTCGGCTTCGGGAACCAGCACCTCGTAGGCCTGGCAGTTCCCCTCCGCCCCTACCGGCCGCAGCTTCACCAGGAGGGCTCCGTCTTCGGCCAGGAGCTTCTTTATCCTCTCCGCTTCCCTCTTGTTGGGTGCCAGGTAAACCACCGTCCACATCTTTACCCCACCACCGACGTCTGGCTTTATTCATCGGTGCGCACCCGGCCGTGTTTGGTGAGAATTTCGGCCTTCCCCCGCACCTTTATGGCCGAGGTGTGTTCGGTAAATTGGGCGATCATCACTTCCCCTTTGTCCAGCTTCTCGGTATGGTGGAATTTAGTGTCCCGGCCGCGCGTCAGACCCATGATGGTGACCCCGTTCTCCAGGGCCCGGATCACCACGTAATCGGCCAGCACCCACATCCACTCTTCCTGCTGCATGCCCAATCCCCCCGCCTTTTGGAAAGTATGATAACATGCATATGGGACCAAGCCAAGCTTCAAACTTACCTTTTATTCCACAAAATTTTTATATTCCCTTCTCCTACCAGAGAAACCAGGCAACCTATAGCCGGGGAAAGGACGTTGACCCAGTAATCCTGGGGAACCCGCCGCAAAGCGCTTTCCCCCGGCAGGCGCAGGTATACCGGGCAGGAGCCCCGGTAGCGCCGCAACACTTCCTTAAGTTCCCCCAAGAGGCTACTTTCCTTGTGAGGAAGGTAGAGCACCAGCTGGGCACTTCCTGGATCGAGCACGCTCATCTCGTCTACCACCAGGCGCAACCGCTCTCCTTCATTTCCCCCTTTTTTCCCCTGTACCAGCACCACCGTCTCCGGACGGAGGCAGGCACGGCACTCCTGATAGACCCGGGGGAAGAGCACTGCCTCCACCACTCCGGTCAGGTCCTCCAGGTAGACGGCGGCCATAGGCTCGCCTCGCCGCGTACGCAGGCGCTTCATCCCCACTATCATCCCGCCTACCTTGACCTCCGCGTCTTCCTCCATCTCCGCCAGGTCGGCCACCTGCACATCGGTCAAGAGGCGCAGCAAATCGCGGTACTCGGCCAAGGGGTGCCCGCTTATGTAAAGCCCCAGGAGCTCCTTCTCCATGCGCAGAAGTTCGCGGCGGGGGAACTCTTCTCCGTTGAGCTTGCCAAACTTCGGGCGGTATCCGCCACCGAAATCCTCCACATTGTGGAAAAGGCACATCTGGATATCCCGCTGCTTTTTGGCCTTGGCCCGGCCGGCGATTTTCAGCCCCTCATCTATGCTTTCCAGTATCTCTTTCCGCGTATGCCCCAGGGAGGCGAAAGCCCCTGCCTTGGCTAAACTTTCCAGCACCTTCCGGTTCAGAGCCTTACCACCCACCCGGGCACAGAAATCGGCGAAATCCCGGAAAGGTCCCCCCTCCCTCCGGGCTTCGAGAATGGCCTCCACCGCCCCCTCTCCCACGTTCTTAACTGCCGCTAGGCCGAACCTTATGCCCCCCTCAGGAGTGGGACTGAAATCGCGTTCGCTTTCGTTGATGTCGGGGGGGAAGATTTTTATCCCTAGTCGGCGGCACTCCTCCACGTAAAGCGCCACTTTCTCCGTTCGGTCACGCACCGAGGTCAAAAGCGCCGCCATGTACTCCACCGGGTAGTTGGCCTTGAGGTAGGCCGTCTGGTAAGCCACCAGGGCGTAGGCGGCCGAGTGACTCTTGTTAAAGCCGTAGCCGGCGAAGTACTCCATGCGGTCGAAGATTTCCTCCGCCAGCCTCTCGTCTACTCCCCGCTCCACGCTGCCCTTTACAAAGCGCGAGCGCAGAGCAGCCAGCTCCTCCGGCTTCTTTTTTCCCATGGCCCGGCGTAAAAGGTCGGCCTCGCCTAAGCTGAAACCCGCCAGCCGGCTGGCTATCTGCATCACCTGTTCCTGGTAAACAATGACGCCGTAAGTCTCCCGCAGTATGGGCTCCAGCCAGGGATGGGGATACTCTATCGGCAAAAGGCCGTGCTTGCGCTTAATGAAGTCGTCCACCATCCCACTTCCGAGGGGACCAGGGCGGTAAAGGGCCACCAGAGCGATCAAATCCTCGAAGCAGGAAGGCTGGAGGGAGCGCAAGAGGGTGCGCATACCGCTTGACTCCAACTGGAAAACGCCGATGGTGTCCCCTCGACATAGAAGCTCAAAGGTGGGTGGATCGTCCAAGGGGATCCTCTCCAGATCGAGCTTCTCCCCCCGGCGGTTGATAAGCCGCAGGGCGTCCCGT
Source organism: Ammonifex thiophilus (assembly GCF_003368535.1). Lineage (GTDB taxonomy): Bacteria > Bacillota > Desulfotomaculia > Desulfotomaculales > Ammonificaceae > Ammonifex > Ammonifex thiophilus. Next base: position 7,849 of record NZ_QSLN01000012.1, on the reverse strand, counting down.
ATGACGGTGAGGGTGCGCAGCCCCAGAAGATCCATCTTCAAAAGCCCGAGCTCCTCCACTCCCTCCTTGGTAAACTGCGTGGCCACTGTGCCATCGGGCATCCGGTGCAGGGGAACCAGGCGGATTAAAGGCTCAGGAGTTATCACCACCCCGGCGGCGTGAGTAGAAGCGTGGCGGGGAATCCCCTCCAGCTTGGCCGCCACGTCCAGAAGCTTTTTAACCTGGGGCTCCTTGTCGTAAAGTTCTTTGAGTTCCGGCGACTCTTCCAAAGCGCGAGCAACCGTCATTCCTGGCTCTCCCGGCACCAGGCGGGCCACGCGGTCCACCTCGGCGTAGGACATTCCCAGCGCCCGGCCGGCATCCCTTATGGCCGCACGGGCCGACAGCTGGGCGAAGGTGGCAATCTGGGCCACGCGGTCGGCGCCGTAGCGCCGCACCACGTACTCCAGAACCTTGTCCCGCATCTCGAAGCAGAAGTCGGTATCGATGTCGGGCAAGGACACCCGCTCAGGATTGAGGAAGCGCTCGAAGAGCAACCCGTACTTTAAAGGGTCGATGTTGGTTATGCCCAGGCAGTAGGCCACCAGGCTTCCCGCCGCCGAGCCCCTGCCCGGCCCCACCATAATGCCGTTGCGCCGGGCGAAGTGAATCACATCCCAGACGATGAGAAAATAGGGAGGGTAACCCATGCGCTCTATGACCTGAAGCTCGTAGGTCAGCCTCTCCTCCACTTCCGGGGGCAAAGGGTCGCCGTAGCGCTGCTTTGCCCCTGCGTAGCAGAGCTCCCGCAGGTAGGAAGCCGGGGTGTGCCCCTCGGGTACGGGAAACTCGGGCAGATGGTACTCGCCGAAGGAAAGTTTCACTTCGCAGCGGGAAGCTATCTCCACCGTGCGGCTCAGGGCATCGGGGTGGTCGGGGAAGAGGCGGGCCATCTCCAGGGCCGATTTGAGGTAGAACTGGTCTGAGCCAAAACGCAGGCGGTCGGGGTCACCCACGCTCTTCCCGGTCTGGATGCAAAGGAGCAAATCTTGTACCTCGGCATCCGCCCTCTCCACGTAGTGCACGTCGTTGGTGACCACCAGGGGGATATCGAGTCGAGAGGCCAGCTTTATCAGTCCCTCGTTGACTAGCTTCTGCTCGGGCAGTCCGTGGTCTTGGAGCTCTAGGAAAAAGTTGTCCTTCCCGAAGATGTCCCGGTACTCCCCCGCCGCCTCCTCCGCCTTCTTGAAGTCCCCGGCGAGCAGGTGCGCGGCCACTTCCCCGGCCAGGCAGGCCGATAGCGCAATCAGGCCTTTGGCCTTCTGGGCCAGCAGGTACTTGTCCACCCGCGGCTTATAATAAAAGCCCTCCAGGAAGGCACGCGAAACTAGCTCTATGAGGTTGCGGTAGCCCTCTTCGTTCTCGGCCAGGAGGACCAGGTGGTAGGGATTGTCGTCCACCTTGGGCGTCCGGTCGGTCATGCTGCGCGGAGCCACGTAAACTTCGCACCCCAGGATAGGCTTTATACTCACTTCCTGGCAGGCTTTGTAAAAGTCCACCACGCCGTACATGACCCCGTGATCGGTTATGGCTAAGGCGCTCTGTCCCAGCTCCTTGGCCCGCTTCACTACATCCTTTATCCGGGCGGCACCGTCGAGCAGGCTGTATTCGGTGTGCAGGTGTAGGTGCACAAAGTCCAAAGGCTCATCCCCCCAGCCAAAACTCTTTTAGAAATAGCGCCGCGCCCCCAGGTAGCGGGAGCGGAAGTAGGGATCGTCCAAAGAGTTAACGCACACCCCTTGGCGGGAGCGGGCGTTAATAAACTTTCCCTCTCCGCAGTAGATGCCCACGTGGCTGGCCCCCGGCGCTACGGTGCTGAAAAAGACCAGATCCCCGGGGCAAAGCGCGGAACCCTCCGTTACCTCCCGGCCCACCGCAAACTGGTCCTCTGCGTCTCGGGGTAGGCGATAGCCGCTGGCCAAGTAAGCGACGTAGGCGAGGCCCGAGCAGTCTATTCCTTCTCGAGTAACCCCTCCCCAGAGGTAAGGGGTGCCCAGAAAAAGGTAAGCCGTAGCCACAACCACCTCTCCCCTTCCCCTTTCCTCCAGTCGGCTCACTGGCCAGAGGGCCTCCGCTTCCACCCAGCCCTCGTATCCGGAAGGGGAAAAAATGTGGCACCGCCTTCCTCGCCGCTCCCGTATCCAGACCGCCGTACCCAGATAAAGGGCGAAAGAGTCGAGCTCTACCTTAGGCTTTATCACCAGCGCCGGCTCCCCTGCGGCGAGGAAGGGGGTGGTAAGTGCCGCTTGCCGCACCCACCCCACCGAGCCGTCGAGCGCTCTTACCCGGCACCAGCCTTTTCTTTCTTCGAGTACCAGCACCGGCTCCCCCAGAAGCGCCTGGGTTACCAGCGGGGAGGAAGCTTCCGGCTCTTCGTGTACTCCCGCAAAAGGAAGGCTTATGACCAACCTTTCACCTCATGCCCGGAAAACCTTGTTGACGCAGGGCTTCATAAAGCACTATCGCTACCGCGTTGGCCAGGTTGAGGGAACGGGCTCCGGGAACCATAGGAATGCGGATCCAGCGATCAGGAAAGGCCTGTAAGATCTCCTCGGGTAAGCCCGTGCTTTCTTTACCGAAAACCAGAAAGGAGCCAGGCGGGTAGCGTACTTGAGTGTACCACCGCTCGGCCCGGGCGGTGGTCAAGAAAAAACAGGCGTCAGGATAAGCCCGGCAGAGCTCAGCGAAGCTGTCGTGGTAGCAAATCTTTACCAGGTGCCAGTAGTCAAGCCCCGCCCGCCGCAGGTGCCGGTCGTCGGTATAAAATCCCAGGGGTCTCACCAGGTGCAAGGTGGCCCCCGTGGCAGCACAGGTCCGTGCTATGTTCCCGGTGTTGGCCGGGATCTCCGGCTCCACCAAAACTATATGCATATCTGGCGCCCCTCAATGCCCCACCCGGTTGCCAAGTTAATGATATCCTTACGCCATAGGGGAGGCAAGACTAAGGAAGAATCTGCCATCTATGCCGGTAAGCATCCACCGCCTCTACCAAGGCGGCGTGCGACCAGGTAAGAGGGGAGACGGAAAGGGGGGCGCCGGTGAAAGGGTGCAGCTGCTCGGGCAGCATGCCGGTGGAACTCCTGTGCCGGGCTACCCAGCACAAAAGCTTTTTAGCCGGGGCCAGCTCCTCCCTACGGCTCGCCCGCACCGTCAGGTATTCGGCCAGCCAGAGGGTGGTGATTATCCACGGATTTCCGGGCACAGTGTCGAAGTCCTCTGTTTGGCGGAAGTAGTAGTCTCCGTGGTAGCGGGCTATCCCCCCTACCGCCGTCTTGACCCTAAGCCCTTCCCCCACCGCCTCCATGGTGGCTACCACCCGCGGGTCGGAAGGCGGAAGCAGGCCGAAGCGCCACACCCCCCAGAGGCTGGCGTCCAAAGTGGGGTCGGGGGACAAGCCCCTGGCGGTGAGGCTGAGCCCCCGCAGGAAGCGGTTTCGCTCCCGGTCGAAAAGGTGCTCCAGCACCCCTTGCTTGACCTCTTCCGCCGCTTGTTTCCAGGCCCGGGCTAAAGACCTCTCCCCCGCCAGAATGGCTAAGTAAGCCGCCGCCCGCAAGGCGGCGTAAACGGTACTGGCGGTAAAGGTAAAAGTGCCGTAGCGCTCCTCCCAAAGGTCGTAACTAGGTAGAGGAAGGCCGGTTTTCTCGTCGCGGTAACATGCCAGAAAAGAAGCCATAGGCTCTACCAGCAAAGAAAACCAGTCCGTTAAATACCCAGAGGCTTCCGGATAAAGGCGTAGGTGCTCCCCCAGGGCCCAAAGGACCAGGGCGGTCTCGTCCTCCTGGATGGGGAGCTTCTCCTCCCCGCCGTGCAGCCAGGCCAGCCAGGAAGAGCCTAGGGTTCCGTCAGGATGGTACTTGTGCCAGAAGAAGCCTTCCTCTTGCCGCAAAACCGAAGCGGCGAAGTTGAAAAAGGCGCGGCTTACCTCCGGGTAACCTGCTCGGTCCAAGGCGTGAGCCACCAGGGCGCCGTCGCGCGGCCAGACATAGGCGTAGTGGTCGCGGTTGGTGACCAGGATGTCGGTGTCCGTGGCAGCCAACACCCCTCCGCGCAGGTCCGTCTGCGCTCGCAAAACCAAGAGGCTGTGCCGGTAAAGCCCAATCAGGTCCTCCGGCAGGTCAGCGAAGTCCTTGCGCCGAGTGCATTTAAGCCAGTGCCGCCAGAAGAGCCGAGTGCGCTCTAGTATCTCGTCCGGCCCCTTGCGCTTCACCCAACCGTCCTTCTCCCGCACCTCCTCCAAACTTCTGCCTGCCACCAGCCAAAAAAAGAAGCTCTTCTCCTCCCCGGCTTCCAGGTAAAAAGAAAAAGCCACCGCGCTGTTTATATCCCCCTGATCGGCTGGGGGACCGGCCAGCTCCCCGTCCTCCGCATCGGCCCGGCTTCCCCCGCCGCCCCGCTTCCGGATGCTGTACTGCTTTACCCCTTCATGTCCGTTCAAAAGCAAAAAATAGCAAGACTTGTAATGCACCAGCCCCTTTGTGGCGGGATCGTAAAAGGCCGTATCGCCCAGGTCGCACCCTCCCAGGTTGAAATCTTGGTAGAAGAAAACCCGGACTTCCCTGGGGTGAGAAGCCAGATTCTTAACCTCTATTCTGCGCACCCATACTTCTCTTTCCCAGTCCACCGCTTCAATAAAGCGCAAAGAGAGCTGCAAAGCAGGGTTGAAGGCCGCGGTCGCTGCCACCAGGGTTTCTTCCTCGTAAAAGCTCCCTATCTCCCAGCCTGCCTCCCCTACCCAGGAAAAATTACCCTCAACCCACACTCCCACCTCGGCTATGCCGTCCAGCAGGTGGTTTTCCTTACCTACATAGGGATAGTAAAGCTCCCGCACCCGGTACCGGGAATCGAGGTTAACCAGCAAACGTCCGTTTCCTAAAATTATCTCTCTAGGCATTCCGCACCTCCAGAGAACCTTTTCCCCTCATTATAAAGCCCAAAGGGCGAGGTCATAATAACAGCAGACCGCCAAGCGAAGCAGGAGGAAGAAAGGCGTGTTTTATTTTTGGCTATTTTTGCTCGGCCTCGGTGTCCTTATCCTTGCTTTGGGGCTTTGGCTGTGGTTCGGGAAGCGCCGGGGAGAAAAAGCGGCCCCGGAACTCCCCCAGCCTGCCCCCTCTTCGCTACCCGATATGGAAATTGGCACGGAGATAGTTTCGCCCGTTCCGGCCGAGATACCCGTTCCCGCTCCTCCGCCGGAGCTCCCCCGGCGCTACGGTGAAGACCGGCTGGTACTTCTGGCCCGCGATCCCTACTGGCTTTTTGCCTACTGGGAACTGAGTGCCACCAAGCAGGAAAAATTTGAGGAAGTTTATGGGGCAGGAAGTTGGAAGGCCTCGCGCCCGGTTCTGCGCCTTTACGATATTACGGATATAGAAGACTTCCGGGGTTTTAACGCCCACTACTTCGTGGATATCCCCATAAACGACGAAGCGGACAACTGGTACATCGAGGTGGGGAAGCCCAACCGTACCTTCTGCGTGGACCTGGGGCGGATCCTACCTTCTGGAACTTTTGTTCCCCTACTTCGTTCCAACCCGGCCCACACCCCACGCGCCTCCCTGTCCGAACGCCTGGATGAGGAGTGGCTGTGGCTGGAGGAGATTTACCGCAGCCTCTATAAGTACCAGTTCGGTCTCGGCTCCCCGCTCATTTTGGAGGAGCTCAAAGCCCGGCTGGGGAGAGAGAAGCTTGGACTGGAAGGAGCTTCGCCCGCGCCCTGGATGGAAGGGGGAAAGTAGATGGCCAAGGGATACCTGGCCCTAGTACTGCACGCCCACCTTCCCTTCGTGCGCCATCCTGAACATGCCTGGTCGTTGGAAGAAAGGTGGCTTTATGAGGCCATAACCGAGTGCTACATTCCTCTTATCTGGGTTATGGAGGGTTTTCTTAAGGATGGGGTGAAGGCTAGGCTCACCCTCTCCCTCTCCCCTACTCTCCTAACAATGCTTACCGATCCCTTTTTGCTAGAGCGGTACCGCCGCCATCTGGAGAAACTCTCCGAGCTTCTGGCCAAAGAAATCGAGCGCACGGCCAACACTCCTTTTGAACGGGTGGTGGCCATGTACCAGAGGCGCTTCGAGCGTCTGCGCCAAACCCTGGAAAGCTATCGCTGGAATCTGGTCGAGGCCTTTCGCCGTTTTAAAGAAGCTGGAATTCTGGAAATAATAACCTGCGCAGCCACGCACGGGTACTTACCCCTGCTCACGGTCAACCCGGCTGCCGTCAAGGCTCAGATCACTGTGGCAGTGGACCTTTATCGCCGGATTTTCGGGCATAACCCCCCTGGTTTCTGGCTGCCGGAGTGCGCTTACTCCCCCGGCATAGACGCCTACCTTAAGGCGCACGGCATAAAGTACTTTTTCCTGGACACCCACGGCGTCCTCTTCGCCTCGCACCGCCCCCGCTTCGGCGTCTTTGCCCCCATTTACTGCCCCAGCGAGGTAGCAGCCTTCGGCCGGGATGTAGAATCCTCTAAGCAGGTCTGGAGTGCCAAGGAAGGTTACCCCGGCGACTTCGACTACCGCGAATACTACCGGGATATAGGCTTCGATCTGGACTACGACTACATCAAGGACTATATCCATCCCGACGGGATAAGGGTGGCTACGGGCTTGAAGTATTACCGCATAACCGGTAAGACGGAGCACAAGGAGCCCTACGTGCCCGAGTGGGCCACGGCCAAAGCCGATATACACGCCGGCAACTTCATGTTTAACCGGGAGCACCAGATCCGCTACCTATGCCGCTTCATGGACCGCCCGCCCATAATCGTGGCCCCTTATGACGCCGAGCTTTTCGGGCACTGGTGGTTCGAAGGGCCTCAGTGGCTTGACTTCTTGGTGCGCAAGATCGTCTTCGACCAGCAGATAATCGAACTCGTCACCCCTTCCGACTACCTCCGGCGCCATCCCTGCAACCAGGTGGCCACCCCTTGCGCCTCCAGCTGGGGAAACAAGGGGTACCACGAAATCTGGCTTTGCGGTGCCAACGACTGGATCTACCGGCACTTACACTGGGCCGCCGACCGCATGACGGAGCTGGCCCGGCGCTACCCGGAAAGTGAAGGGTGGCTCAGAAGAGCCTTAAACCAGGCGGCAAGAGAGCTTCTGCTGGCCCAAGCCAGCGACTGGCCGTTCATCATGGCTACCGGCACCATGGTAGAATACGCCGTCTATCGGGTAAAGAGCCATCTTAACAACTTCTTGGAACTTTACCGACAGATCACCGGAAACCGCCTCAGGCCAGACTTTGTTGAGGAACTGGAGTACCGCCACCCTATCTTTCCCCATATCGACTACCGGATCTACGCCACCCCCGATCCTTAAAAAGGCATCTAGCTTCGGGAAATTGGCGCTTCCGGATTCATCCACCAATTATCGCCACACCCCCTCGGATCAAATGAGGATTGCCTTATCAGATAGAAGTCGGCTATAATTAAGTCGGGCATGGGCCTGTAGCTCAGGGGGAGAGCGCTTGACTCGCATTCAAGAGGTCGAGGGTTCGAATCCCTCCAGGTCCACCATTAAGAAAATCAAGGGTTCCAGGCGTCGGAACCCTTTTATTTTAGGCAGCTATAGTTTTAGGACATCAATCCGGAGCGGCTTACGAAAATTCCCGAACATAAAAAGACCGGGGTTTTAACTTCAGCCCCGGTCTTTTCGTTCTACATCAAATTAGTCTAGGACGCCGGTGACCACGCCGGCCCCTACCGTGCGCCCGCCCTCGCGAATGGCGAAGCGCAGGCCCTCCTCAATGGCGATGGGGGTGATGAGCTCCACCTCCAGACGCACATTGTCCCCGGGCATCACCATCT
>NZ_QSLN01000011.1 GCF_003368535.1 Ammonifex thiophilus | reverse complement strand
CAGGCGGCGGGGGCCTCCGGCGTCCTGGCCTCCCTGGGCGGGGACTACGTGGCCCTCGCCCTGCCCAACACCCTCCAGGTCTCGGTGGCGGGGTGCGTGAGGAGCATGGACCGCGTGGACGTGTACCGGGCGCCGAGGGGCGGGAAGCCCGAGAGGCTGGCGTCCGACGTGCTGGTGCTGCAGGGCGCCCAGGTGGCCACGAGGGAGGGGCAGCAGCAGTCCCCCGGCGTGGTCCTGGTCCTGAGGCAGGACGAGCTCGACCGGGTCCTCCCCGCCCTCTCCGCTTCCGGGGGGCAGGACATCTACCTGGTCTTGAAGCCCGCCGGGGGGAAAGGGGGGTCGTAGCGTGGGCGCCCGGAACGGCAACCCGAAGCTCTTCCTGGCCGGCCCGCCGGACTTCGTGGCCGGGGCGAAGCGCGAGGCCGACCGGCAGGGGGCGGTCGTGGTGGGGGAAGCGTCCACCCCCCACGACCTCTTCGCCCTGGTGGACCGGTCCGGGGCGGACGCCGTGGTGCTGCCCACCGGCCCGGAGTGGGTCAAGGCGGCGGCGGACCTGGCCCGGGTGCGTCCCAACCTGCGGGTCTTCGCCTCCGGCCCGCTCACCAGGGAGTCCTGGGAGCTCCTGTCCGGCGCGGGGGCGCGCTCCGTGTCCGGCGACCCCGCGAGGGCGGTGCAGGCCGCCGTCAACGTCCTGAAGCGCCTCTACCCCTACCGGTTCGTGTTCTCCCCGCCGGGGGGAGGGGAGGGGCCCGCTGCCCCGGCCGGGGACCGCAGGGTGGTGGCCGTCCCCTCCCGGCTGGTCGCCGTGTACTCCAGCAAGGGGGGCGTGGGCAAGACCACCGTGGCGTCCAACCTGGCGGCGTGCCTCGGCGCGTGGGCGCGGCGGCAGGAGGAGGGGGGCGGCCCGCCCTGCCGGGTGGCGCTGCTGGACTTCAACGCGGACGGCTCCACCGCCGTCTACACCTTCTGCCGGGGGGCGGTGAGGCCGAAGTCCGTCACCCTCTGGAGGGACCTGGGCGGGGGGCAGGCGCCGGTCTCCTGGCCCGACGTGGAGGTGTCCATGAACTACCACGGGCTCTCCAATGTGTACTACCTGGCCCCGCCGCTTTTGCCGGAGGAGGTGAGGGAGTTCGACGCGGAGCTCGCCGCCCGGGTCCTCAGGCTGGCGGCCCGGTTCTTCCACTTCGTGGTGGTGGACATGGGCGTGGCCGTCTCGGCCCGCGACCCGGCGGTGCTGGCCCTGGAGCAGGCGACGGACGTGCTCCTGGTCGTGGAGTCCGACCCGGACGTGGCCATGCTCGTGGGGGAGAAGTGGCGCCGGGAGACCCGGCTCCTGGTGGGGGACGAGAAGAAGGTCAGGCTGGTCTTCAACAAGGTGAGGAAGACCTGGTACTCGCTCAGGGACCTCCAGGTGCTCTTCGAGAGGATGGCGGGCCAGAACCTGCCGGTGGCCGCCGAGCTGCCGGAGGACCCCGCCCTGGAGAAGAGCAAGGCGAAGGGCGCGCCGCTCTACTCCCTCGACCCCTCTTCGCCCTTCTGCCGGGCGCTGGACGACCTGGCCCGGCGGGCGTTCGGCATCCTCCCCGCCCCGGAAGCGGAAAAGAAGAGGGGCTGGCTCTCCCGTCTTTTCGGAAGGAGGGTGGTTGAGGCTTGTCCGACCTCTACACCAGCAAGGTAGTCGCCCGGCCCGCCCGGGAAGCGGAGAAGGGGCCCGACAGGGAAGCGCAGCTCGACGCCCTGAGGCTCAGGTTCCTCGCCCTCGCCCGGGAGCGGGGGCTGGAGAAGGAGGCCCTGGCGGACGAGCAGCTCGCCCGCAGGCTCATCCGCGAGGCGGCGGTGCTGGAGGAATTGCCCCTCTCCCTGGTGGACGAGCTGGCGAAGGACATCTTCGGGTTCGGGCCCATATCGGAGCTCATGGCCGACCCGGGCGTGACCGACATCTGGATAAGGTCCTGCCAGGACGTCTGGTACGAGAAGGACGGGAAGCTCTTTAAGTGGCCGGAGACCTTCCCTTCGGAGAGGGCGCTTAAGCAGTTTGCCGCCCGCATGGCCGCTCTCGCGGGCAGGAAGCTCGACGAGTCGCGGCCGAAGGAGGACTTCAAGATGCCGGACGGGTCCCGCGCCGTGGTGTTCCTCGACGGGGTGTCGGTCAGGGGGACCTTCATGGCGGTCCGGCGCTTCTCCCGCCTCTTCACCCTGGGGGAGCTGGCAGAGAGGGGACTCTTCCCGCCGGAGTTCGTGCGGCCCTTCGAGCTCCTGGTCAAGGCGCGGGCCAACATCATGGCCGCGGGCGGCATGGGCTCGGGTAAAAACACCTTCCTCTACGCGCTGCTGCTCAACGTGGGGCCGGACGAGCGGCTGGTCTTCGTGGAAGACCCGGCGGAGACCAGGGTGGGGCTCCCCGACCCCTCGAGGCCCTGGCTCCCCACCCCCTGGGTGGTGGTCCTGGAGCCGAAGAGGCCGGGGCCGGAAGGGGGCGGGGTGGACCTGGACGAGATCTTCCCCGCCGTCCTCAGGACCAAGCCCACCAGGGTGGTCTGCTCCGAGTGCCGCGACCCCAAGACCACCTACTGGACGCTGCAGGCAATGAACATCGGCCACCCCGGCTCCATGAGCACGGTCCACGCCGAAGACCCCGCCGAAGTGCCGCTGAGGCTCTCCGATATGCTGGCGGCGTACAGGGGCGGCGCCTACTCGGAACTCGCCGCCCGGGCCGGGCGCGTGGCCGCCGTCGAGCTCGTCTTCTTCCTGGGCCAGATAGAGGGCCACCGGCGGCTGCTCGACATCTGCGAGGTCCGGCGGGCGGCCCACGACCGGCTCCCGGAGGTCGTCCCCCTCTTCACCTTCCGGCTGGAGGGCTGGGGGCCGGGTAACGAGCCCCTGGGCAGGCTCGAGCCCACGGGGGAGAAACCGGAGTTCTTAAAGAAGCGCAAGGTCTCCCTCTTCCTCCGCCCGGAGGAGAGGGAGGAGCTGGAGGTGTTCTTCGGGTGTTCGTCCTAGTGGCGGTCTCCACCTTCATGGCGGCCCTGAGCCTGGCGCTCGCGGGGCTCTCACGGAGGTTCCACTCCCCCCTGCTCGACACCTACCTGCCGCCCGGCAGGGGAGAGAAAGAGAAGAAGGGCTTGCTTTCCGACCTCTGGGGTGAGGGTCCGGCGTGCCCCCTCTCCCACGAGAGGCTGTTCACGTGGGGCGCGGGGTCGGCGGGCGCGGCCTCTTTCCTGGCGTGGCTCCTCGGCGGGTGGGCGGCGGCCGGCGTCTCCGGCGCCCTGGCCTTCCTCCTCGTGCCCCGGCTCGCCTCCGCGGTCGCCACCGGCAGGAGGGTCACGGCCTTTAGAAAAGGGCTGGAGTTCGGGATAGAGGGCATGGTCTCGGCGCTGTCGAGCGGCATGCCGCTCCACCGCGCGCTGGAAGAAGGGGCTAAGGGCGCCCCGGAACCGGTGGCTTCGGAACTCGCCCGCCTGGCGGAAGACCTCAAGGCACGCGTGCCCGAAAAGGACGCCTTCCGCTCCCTGGCGGAGCGCTACCCCTGCCCGGAGACGCGGGACCTGGCGGACGCCGTGGAACTCTACGTGGAGGTCGGGGGCCCGAGGGCGCTCGACCTCGTGAGGGCCACCCTGGAAAGGCTGAGGGAGTCGATGAACGTCCGCTTCCAGGTCGAGCAGCAGGTGAAGCACCTGAGGCTCAACGCGGCCGCCGTGGTCCTCGTCCCGCCCCTGGCGGTGGCCGCCATAGCCTCGCTGGCGCCGGAGTTGGTCTCCGCCCTGTGGACCACGCAGGCGGGCAGGTTCTGCGCCCTGGTGGCGGCCGTCTCGGTCGCCGGGGGCATCGCCTGGATGTGGCAGATCCTGAAGTCGGTGGAAGAATTCTGACCGGAAAGGGGGGACCGCCCCTGTTGGGGACCTTCTCGGTGCCTTTTTTCATCCCGCTGCTCGCAGGGGCGGCGGCGCTGTGTTTCTTTTACGCCCTCAGGCTGAAGGCAACGGTCACGGTCTTCGACCTGGCAGGCGTGCCGGAGAAACCTTTACGCGAGAGGGCCAGGGAGTTCGCCGAGGGACTGGCCCGCAGGCACCCCTGGCTCGTGAGGCTCGCCGGGGCGGAAGACCCGGAGGAGAAGCTGAGGGCCGCGGGCTACCCGTGGGGCCTCATGGCGGACGAGTACCGGGTGCTCAAGCTCGCCGCCCTCGCCCTGGCCCTCGTCCTCTTCCTCACCGGGGTGCTGGCGAAGGCCTGGTTCCTCCTCCTCTCGCTCCTGCTGGCGAAGGTGCCGGACTGGTGGCTCTCCGTCCTGGCGGACGAGAAGAGGCGGAAGATGAAGCGGGAGTTCCTGGAGGTGGCCTCGAAACTCTCGGTGGCCCTGGCGGCGGGCCTCAACATCGCCCCCGCCTTGGAGTGGGCCGCCCGCGGCGCCACCAGCGAGACGCCGCTGAGGCAGGAACTCGGCCGGGCGCTGGACGAGGTGAAGGCGAACCGGCCGCTCAACGAGGTGCTGGAGGAGTTCGCCCGGCGGACCGGCCTGCTCGACGCCCGGAGGCTCGCCACCCTGGTGGTCGGGGCGGAGCTCTACGGCAGGCCGGTGGCGGGTGCCCTGAAGGACGCGGTCAGGGACGCTTCTGAAAGGCGCAAGGCGGAGATCCTGGCCCAGGGCAGGGACGCCGAGGGGAAGATGCTCCTGGTGCTGCTGGTCATGGTCTTCCCCATGGCCCTGCTGCTCGTGGCCCCCATGCTCATCACCCTGGCCCAGAGCGGGGTCTTCGGCTTCGGCGGCTTCCCCGGCCCCTGACCGGAAGGGGGGAAGGCGGTGGGTGACGACCTGCTCTCCTTCTCTTTCGGGGCCGCGTGGGACACCTTGGCCCCGCTGGTGCAGAGGGCGGAGCTGCTGCTCCAGGCCGGGCCGGTGCTGCTCTCCCTGGTGTGGCTCGGCAACTGGCTCCTGCGGTCGCTCCTCGCCCCCGCGGTGGGCAGGCTCGCGGCGGGGCTACTCTCCCTGTGCCTCACGGGCGCGGGGGTGGCGTGGCTGGGGGTCCGGTCGGCCGAGGACCCCCGCTTCTTCTGGGCGCTGGTCGGCTGGGCGGCGGCCCTGGGGGTGGTGGTGTCCGCCGAGCTGAGGGGGCTCTTCCAGAAGGGGGGGATCTGAACTGTCCTGCCGCGACGAGAGGGGCTTTGCCGCCGTGGGGCTGCTGGTGGTCTTCGCCCTCGCGCTCTTCTGCGCCCTGGGGGTGCTGGGGCTGGACGTGTCCAGGGCCGTGGGCGCCCGGGCGAGGCTCAGGACGGCCCTGGACGCAGCCGCCTTGGCCGCGTGCAAGCAGGCCGCCCTGGTGCCGGAGTACAGGTACACCCTCCTGGACGGGGACGGCAACGAGACCACCGACCCCTCGAAGGCCGCAGTGGTGAGGGCGGAGGTCGTGGGCTTCCACTGCGACCTGGCGGGGAGAGACGCGCAGGCCCTCGCCCAGGCCCGGGCGGCCTTCGGCCAGAACCTCTCCGGGGGCCGGGACCCCCTGAGGGACGCGAGGGAAGTCTCCTTCTCCGGCGGGGTGCGCTACGACCGCCCGAAGACGGGGAAGGACGGCTCCACCTACTACGACGAGTACCGCACGGAGGGGAGCCTGGCCGTGCGCTCTTACCTCCTGGCCGGGCCGCTGGCGCGGTGGCTCGCCGGCGGCCTGGTGAGGGAGGGCAGCCCCGGCGGGCAGGGGGAGGAGTGGGCGGGGTACATCGTGGTCTCGGCGGAGGGGACGGCCCAGGCCCTGCCGCCCCCGCCGCCCGCCGCCGGGGCTGCCGCACCTTGATCTTCTTCGAAAGGGGGTGAGTCCGGCATGACGCAGGAGCTTAAGGCTTTCCTCGCCGACACCGCCGGGGACGTCGCCAGGCCAGCCATGATCGTGATCGGCCTGGCGGTCGGGGCCATCCTCATGGCCTTCCTCTTCCTGGCCTTCAAGGGGCTCGGCGGCAACCTCAAGTCCGGCGTCGACAGCGCGGTCTCGAACGCCAACCAGGCCCTGGGGCAGATCAACACCCAGTAGGCCCGGGAGGGGAGGCGGGGCCGGGGGAAACCCCCGGCCTTTTGCTTTCCCGCTTTTTTTCAGGAAACGGGAAGGAGGAGATGTGCCTTGAACAGGGGACTCGCGGGCTTCTGGAAGGACGAGGGAGGGTTTTCCAAGGCGGCGGAGGGGCTCATCCTCCTGGCGGCCGCCTCCGTGCTGATAGCGCTGCTCTTCACGTACCTCAAGCCCGGTTTCAAGTCCTTCGGGCAGAGCCTGTCCAACGCCCTGCAGGGGAAGTAGGGGGCGGGTGGGGGATGCCTGCGGGGGAAGTACTCGCGGCCCTCTTCCTCGCCCTCGCCGCCGCCTGGGACCTGAGGGTGAGGAGGGTGCCGAACTGGCTCAACCTGGCAGGGGTGCTGGCTGGCCTCGCCCTCGGCCTCTCCACCGGGCGGCCCCTGGCCGCCCTAGCGGCGGCCGCGGGCTGCTTCCTGGTGGGGTTCCTCTTCTGGCGCTGGGGCGTCCTGGGGGGAGGGGACGCCAAGGCCCTGCCCGCCCTGGGGGCGTGCCTCGGCTCCCTCCCGGCGGCACTCCTCGCGCTCGCCCTCGGCTACTGGTGCCTGGCCCTGTACCTCCTCCCCCGCGCCCTGCGCGGGAAGGGCCTGAAGGGGTGGTGGGAGGAGGAAAAAACGGCCCTCTTCTTCTTCCTGGCGGGGGCGGGAATGCCGGGTAAAGAGAAGGTCCCCTTCGCCCCCTTCCTGCTGGCGGGCTTCCTTGCAAGCGAGGTGGTGAAGGCGTGGCTCGGTGGCTTGCGGCTTTCCTGAAGGGGGAAGACGGGCTCTCCAACGCCGCCTCCTTCCTCCTCCTGTTCCCCCTCCTGCTGGCGCTGGCGTTCGGGGCGGCCTTCTTCGGGCACGCGGCGGCGGCGAAGAACGTGGCTGAAGAGGCGGCCCGCGCGGGGGCCAGGTGGCTCGCCGCCCACCCCGGGGACGTCGCGGGGGCCAAGCTCCGGGCGGCGGACGTGGTGCTGAACTCCTTCACCGAGGTGAAGGGGGTGGGCGGCGGGCAGGCGCCCCCCGGCGCCCTGGTGGGGAGGCTGGAGAAGAGGGGAGGGGAGTACTACGTGGGCGGCACCCGGGTCAGGCCCGCTTCGCCCGGCGTGAGGGCGCAGATGGAGAGCCTGGTGGGGAGGGACGTGGCGGCGGAGGGGACTTACGGGGAGGACCCCTGCTTCGTGGCCCGCGCCGCCACGGCCGACCCGCCGGGGACCCGGGCGGCCGTGCCCCCGGGCGGGAGCGCCACCGGCCAGCCCGGCACGCAGGGGAGCCAGGAAGTGGGCGGCGTAGACTACGGCGTCTCCTACGGCCCCGCCCAGGTGCCGGAGTACATGGTGGCCGGGGAGACCTACACCGTCCAGGTGGGGGCCAAAAACACCGGCTCCCTGGCCTGGACGCCGCAGGGCAGGTTCGGCCTTTCGTACCACTGGTACGACAGGAACACGGGCAAGGTGGTGCTCTGGGACGGGGCCAGGGACTACGTGGAGGCCCCCGTGGCGGCGGGGCAGGGCTACACCTTTGACCTGCCCGTGACGGCCCCCCCGGGACCAGGCGTGTACACCCTGGTAATCGACATGGTGCAGGAGGGCGTGACCTGGTTCGAGCAGAAGGGCTGCCCGGTCCTGCGGGCGGACGTGGAGGTGCCGCGGGGGGAGGTCCTAAAGGGGGTACTCACCTACGACGGCTCGGACTACCGGGTGGGGGACACCCTGGTCCGCAGCGCCGGGCCCGACCTCTCCCGGTTCGCCGGGCAGAGGGTGACCCTGTGGGGGGACTGGGCCGGGAAAGAGGGGTACTTCCTGGCGACCTCGGTGGGGGGACTCGACCTCAGGTCGGCGGTGACCTTCGACCCGCAGAGGGACGTGGTGTGCAACGACCCGGTGGCGGGCGACCCCGGCGTGCCCCCCACCGACCCGGCGTCGCGGCCGAGGACCGACGGCTACGCCTGGTGCAGGGTGACCTACCGGGTGCCCCTGCCGGCCCCGAGGTTGTGGGGGTGGCTGGCAAGGCGGGGCGTGTGGGGCGGCCCTGCCGGGCCGTCCTTCCAGGTGGCGGGCGAGGCCTTCTTCAGCTCCGGGGAGGAGGGCGAAGCGAATGTTAAGAGGTGAATGCGGTTTCACCCAGGCAGCTTCTTTCGCTCTGCTCCTCCCCCTCTTCCTCGTCCTCTTCTGCCTGGGGGTCCTGTGGCTCCACCTCGCCACCGTGAAGTCCTCCCTGGACATGGCCGCCAGGGAGGGGGCCAGGGTGTACGGCATCCGCCTGGGGCAGGGGGACGAGCAGTGCGCCCGCTGGGAGGCGGAGGCCGCCGCCCGGAGGGTCCTGGAGGGGACGAAGCTCCTGCCACCGGGCTTCTCCTGGGGGAAGCCCCCGGCGGGCCAGAGGGGGGCGGAGGTGAACTTCTCGGACGACAGGACCTGGGCGCGCTGCACCGTCAGGCTCTACCTCCCCAACCCCCTGGCGGTGAGGGTGCCTAAGGTCCTGTCCTTCGGGAGGGAAAGCTCCGCCCCGTCCTGGTGGCCGGAGCACTTCACCCTCACCGCCACCGGGGCGGCCAAGCACGAGCCGAAGGAGCCGCCCAGAAACTAAAAGGAGGAGGAGCGGGATGCGGCGGGTCCTATTGCTGCACAGGCTCGTGGCCGGGGATGTCCACTTCCTCTACGCGCTTTGGCTCGGCTTCGCCCTAACGGTGGCCCTCGCGGCCGCCCTGCTCGCCCCCCACCGGGTGCTGGACCCGGTGCTGGCGGGGGCGCCGCCCGGCGCCTGGTGGCAGGGCTGCCTGGAAGTCTTCTTGCGCCTGGGGGCCGTGGCGGTCCCGGTGTTCATCATCCTGGCCGAGCTGCCCCTAGTGGCGGCGGTGGCGCTGTGGCTCCTCCTGGTGGTGGCCTTCAAGCTCCGCGATCTGCTGGGGGAGCTGGGGTGGCACAGGGCGCTCTACGAGGGCACGGTCCGGCCCTGGTGTACCGGGAACTACCCCTTCCGCCGGTTTGCGGTGGACGGGGAGGGCGGCGAGATCCTGGTGGTCTGGCTCCCCGGGGCGAGGAAGCTCTTCTCCGGGGAGGCGGCGCGGGCGGTGGCCCGCCTCTCCCCGGACGGGGCCTTCCATACCGCTTGCCCGGGGGAGGACCTGGGGCCGGGCGGGCCGGGCAGGCGGTGCGTGGTGGCCGTGCCCTACTCCCCGGAGAAGGCGGGTGCCCTGTGCCGGATGGGCTACGAGCAGGTCTCCCAAAGGAAACTCCTCGCCACCTTCGGGCGGTGGGCGGAGCACAGGCAGGGGCTAGTAGCCTACCGGCAGGAGCTGCGGCGGAAGAGGGAGCGGGTGCGCTCCAGCCCCCTCTGGCGGTTGGCGGCCCGCGTCCTGGGGTGGCAACGAGGGAAAGGCAGGTGGTAGCGGTTGAGCGGGAAGAGAGCCTGGTGGCTGGCGTCCCTGCCCTGCCTGGGGGCGCTCCTGCCCCCGGCGGCCTGGGCCGTGGCCGAGCGCCTGGCCCGCCCGCACTGGGGTCCCGGGTGGTGGGCGCTGCCCGCTTCGTGCGGCCTGGGCCTGTGCCTCGGCCTGGCCCTGGCTGCCCCGGCGGCCAGGGCGCTCAGGCGGGCGGCGGCCAGCCGCGCGGAGACGGATTTACCCCGTCCGGGAGGGGCGGCGGGGAGGGAGGAGAGGCCCGACGTCGCCTCCCTGGTCTCCGAGCTCCGGGCGGCCCTGGACTCCCTGGCGGCGGAGAGGGAAGATGAACTCTCGCGGCTCAGGGAAGCGTCCGGGGACGCCCTGGCTTGCCTGGGAGAGGCCATCGTGAAGCTCGACGCGGCGAGGCACCTGGTCCTCTCGGCGGGCGTGGGGCTCCGCGAGGCCCTGGGCGGGGACACCGCCCGCCCGGCCCCGGCGGGCGGGAGTGCTGTGCAGGAAAACTCTGAAAGCGAGGGGGTCGGTGAAGGAGCATGCGCAGGGGAGTGCTTGTCCTGACCGTCCTGGCGGCGTTCCTCTTCGGCTGCGGCGCGGGGTTCGGCGGCGGCTACTGGCGCTACGTCTACGCGCCGCAGAAGGAGATGCGGGAGCTGGCGAGGAAGCAGCAGGAGGAACTGAACAGGATGGTCCGCCACGGCGAAGTGCAGGAAGTCAGGCCGGACAGCCTGAAGGTCAAGGTGGAGAAGGGCGGCGGGGACGTGGGCAAGGAGGTCACCGCCCGGACCACCGAGTTCACCTCGGTGCAGGTCGGCATGGGCTTCGTCAACCGCCCCGGGGAGAAGGTGGACCTGACGAGGTACTTCAGGCCCGGGGACAGGGTGGACATGCTCTACAGGGACGGCCAGGCCCTGGCCCTGCACCGGGACCTGAGGCCGGGCGAGCAGGAGCCCAGGCCGCCCGCAGCGCCCGGGCCGCAGGCGCCGGGCCCGCAGCAGCCCCAGCCGCAGGGCCAGGGCGGGCAGTAGTAGCAGAGGGGGCCGGGTGTTGGAACCCGGTCCCCCTTCTTTCTTTCGGAAGCTAGCGGGAAAGGCTGGTGCCTTCCTTGGAGTGGTGGGCAATCAAAGGTTTCCTCTCGGTCTTCGGCTTTGCGGCGTTCGCCGCGCTCAAGGCCTCCCTCATGGTGCGGGCGGCACGGGCCTTGGACCGGAGGGGCGCGGGCCTGCCCCGGCGGGCGCTGGCGTGGGCGGCGCTGGCGCTCTGCGGCGCGGGCCTGGCGTTCGACCTGGCGTGCGCCCTGCTCTTTGCGGCCGCCGTGGGGCTGGCACTGCTGGCCCGCCTTGCGCTGAGCATGGGGGTGCGTTAAAGAGCGAGCGGGCGGCAGGGGCAGGGAGAGGAAGGAGACTGCCAGGTTTTGCCGCCCTCCCCCTGTTTTCGGGGGGGACCAGGTTTCCCAGTTGTTGCTATCCCTGCCGCCGGTGTGCTACGATGAAGAGGTAAGTTAAGGTTAAAAGGTAAGGGAAGGTCAAAAAGGAAAGGCAGGTGGTGCGGGGCGGAGAGGTAGGCCGGTTTGGACACCGTTTTCCCGCACGCGTTTGCACAGGCCGGGCCGAACAGCCCGGGTAGTGGTGTTTTTGCGGCTTAAGATTAAGAAAGGTGAGGAGGTGGGTTCCGTGAAGAAGCCTCTGCTGTTTGCCCTCTTTTCCGCGCTCGTCTTAACCCTTTCTGCTTCTGCCCTCCCCGCCCTCGCGGGCACGGTGGCCGAGCCGGTCGCAAAGTTCGTGATCGACCAGCGTACCTACTGGGTGAGGGGCGAGCCCAGGCAGATGGACGTGGCGCCTTTTATCGAGAACGGGCGGACCTACGTCCCCGTCCGCTATCTCGGCTACGCGCTGGGGGTGCCGGAGAGTGGCATCGGCTGGGACCAGGCGGAGAGGAAGGCCACTCTTACCAAAGACGGTACCACCGTCGAACTGGTGGTGGGGCAGAGTTCCTACCGGGTCAACGGCCAGGAGAGGGGCATGGACGTCGCCCCTCTCCTGAAAGACGGGCGCGTGTTCCTGCCCGCCCGCTTCGTCGCGGAGGCCCTGGGTTACAAAGTGACCTGGGAGCCCTACTTCCGGCAGGTGGTCGTCCTGACGCCGGGGTACGAGGTTAGCATGGACCAGGCCAGGGCCGGGACCCTCCAGCCCCCGCCCGGGGCGGTGGCCCCCACCGGCTTCATCGACCGGTACGGCTACTCCTGGGGCTTCCCGTACCAGGCCAAGCGGATCGACTTCAGGATAGGCAGCCGCTATGCCACCGTCACCCGCCCGGACGGGAGCACCTACCAGCTCGACCTGGGGACGGAGTGCGTGGTGGTGACGAAGCCGATAACTGACCGGAGCATCATCCGCAAGTACCCGGAGGTCTACCCGGAGGGCACCTATGTAGTGATGCCTGAAGATAGCGAGTACACCACTGCCTTCTACATCCCCTTCATCCCCGTAGCCAGGGCCTTCGGCGTGCCGGAGCAAAATATCGTATGGGACGGGGAGCACCTGGCGGTGTTCGGGTACTACGGGGACGTGCGGAACTACTGCGTAATGACCCCGGGGAGCAAGGAAATCGTCTGCCTGGTGGTCCCATCAAAGGCTGACCCTAATGGGAAAGGCCCGGTGGTGGGAACCGGTCATCTGTACTTCCCGCTCTCCGTGAAGGACGGGGTGCCGATGCTGGGAGTAAACTCAGTCAATGATTTCTCGGCCTTGCTCTTTGCTCCCATGGGAGCCCCCGGTCTGATTAACGCTACGGGAGGGGGTAGCTTTGACTACGAAACGGGAACAGCTTTTATACTAGTCAAAGGACCTGCAAGGCAATAGCGGTCTGGGATATTAGGCCAAGCTGTAGCAGGCGCTGGGTTCGGGCCCAGCGCTTTTCTTTTTTAGGAAACCCCTTGCTAAAATTCTGTCGGAGGAGGTCGAAAAAGTGCTGTGGATAGCGAGGAGGACACTAGCCACAATTCTCGCCCTGTTGGTCTGTCTGGTTGTTTTAGTACCAGGCTCCTCTTCCTGGGCAGCAGACCCACAATGGACCGACCCATCAACACGCCCCACACCCCCCCTCTACGCCGGGCGGGAGTACACGCGCCAGCACTACGTGGAGTTCTACTACTCCGAGGACCTGGGGAAGACCTACAAGCCCCTCCCCGGCAGCCCGGGCTGGTGTTCGGTGTTTGATAAACCCGGCGAGTACCTGGGCTACACGGCGGTGGGGCCGGAGGACGAGGCCTTCGGCAGGCTCGACAAGTGGCTTGAAATGCTGGGCGTGCCGCAGAGCGGGGGCTACTACATCGTCTCCCCCGCTTACTGGAACACCGCTTCCTTCCCCGTGGCCCAGTACAGGCCGATCCCCAAGCCGGTGGCGCCCGACCCCGGCTCCGAGTGCCTGAAGCTCCCCGTGTCGGTGGTCCAGGACCCCACCGGCCTTGACCAGGGAGATACCGTCCAGGACCCCAAGTGCTTCAAGAACGGGGACGCTTCCGACCCCGGCTTCGTTGCGGGCGGGTACGACAGCTCCGGCAACGGCTGGAGGTGGTCCTGCACCCAGTCCGCCTGGGGCGGGAACCCGGCCGCCGAGGGCAGGCCCCCCATCCAACTGACGAAGGACTACATTTCGCTCATGTGGCAGGCCAGGGAGACCACCTGGGCGCAGATAAAGTTCAGCTACCGGTACAACCTGGTGGCGGTGGGCGTGGCTAAGGACGCCAGCGGGAAGGACACCTACGTCGCCACGTTCTACAACGAGTCGCCCTTCACCGTGAGGGGGGCCACCTTGCGGGCCTACGTGGTGCAGGACGGGAAGTGGCAGCTGGTGGCCAGCACCAGGACGGACATCGGCCCCCTGCCGCGCTCCGACGGGCAGGGGAACTTCCTGCCGGTGTACATCGCCCCCAGCTACGGCCCCGGCGTGACCGGCGGCCCCCCGCAGAGCATCGATTCAAATGTGATTAAGTGGACCTTCGAGGTCCCGCCCCCGGCCGGGGAGTACAGGCTGGCGGTCTCGGTGAACCTGGCCTTCACCGAGAGCGGCACGATGGTGCCCGAACCGATGGTCACCGTGCCCGCCTACAGGAACACCACCTACGGCGAGCCGCTGACGGGCACCAAGATGGAGGTGGCCTGCGATCCCTATGTAGCCCAGATACACGGGCGCAGCGCCTCTGACCCCTACGCCGACAACTGGGTGGAGCAGGGCTTCGTGGGCGTCACCCCGCCCCCCGGCGGCGGTGGAGGAGGGGAACTCAAGAGGGACGACCTCGCGGTGACGGGCGTGCAGGTCCTCGACGCCGCGACGGGGCAGCCCGTCTCCAGCCCCCAGCCGGCCCAGAACCTGAAGGTGAGGGCCTCCTTCGCCTCGTCCTTCGACGTGGGGGGCTGGGCGAAGATCAGGCTCTACAAGTACCAGGCGGAGTTCGGGCGGCTCGACGAGGTCCGGAGCGAGAGCGTCTACTTCGAGCCGCGCGGCGCCTGCACCAGGGAGTGGGACATCGGCAACGTCGGGACCGGCCAGTACAAGTTCATAGCCACCATCGACCTCTACAACACCGGCAACGACCCCTCGACCGGGTGGAAGCCGGAGAAGTTCGACGGGAAGTACGAGGAGAGCACCTACGACAACAACAAGAGGGAGGCGGGCGTCACCGGGACGGAGGGCACGCCGAGGGAGCCGTCCCCCGTGCAGAGAAGCCAGTCCGTGTGGTACCCGCCGCTGACCTGGAAGGAGAGGCCGATCTACGAGGAGTACACCGAGCCCGTGTACGGCTGGAAGAAGGTACCCTTCTCCAGGGAGAAGGTGGAAGAGGGCAAGCCTGCGGTGCGGCTGGTAGAGTAGCCTTTTTCGGAAAGGAGGTCGATCGGGTTGAAGGGATTAAAGTCGATCGGGTTGGAGGGATTGAAATTGAAAGGGAGGAGAAAGGCGTTCGCCGTGCTGCTGCTGGCCAGCCTGGTGCTCTCCCTGTCCGCCTTCCCCTCCCCGCTGCCCGCCGCCGGGGAGCAGCGGCAGTGGGCCGAGCTGGTGACCGGTGTGGACGGGGCGGGCAACGTCGTCAAGACCAGGGTCTACGGGTACTACGCCGAGGCCAACGGGACCCAGGTCTTCGTCGTCTGCGACCCGCGGACGGGCGAGGAGACCGGCGAGGCCTACGTGCCGGGGGCCAAGGTCGGGGAGAGGAAGGCCAAGAAGCTCGTCGGCTACGAGAGGAAGCAAGACCTCGACTGGGACCACCCGAAGGAGGTCAAACCGGTCAGCGTGACCCTCATGGCACCGAACGTCCCAACGGGCTGGGAGTGGGACTTGGAGCACTACAAGCAGACGGGGAACCTCTGGAAGAAGAGCGGTTACCAGTTCGGCTGGCCGATGGACTACTCCTACGCCAGGCTGGTGCCGGGCTCCGACCCGGACTACTGGCTGGTGGTCGCCGCCGTGCAGAACCCCAACCCGTTCCCGGTGGAAGCGGAGCTCTATACCAGCATAGATGGGTGGAGGTCTACCTGGTGGGGCTTAGAAAGGGAAATCCGCTACCAGGGCAGGATCCCCCTGGGGCCCAACGAGACGAAGTACGTGCTCCTGAACAGGGGGCGCCAGGGCTTCGTCTTGGCAGACAGGGCCCCGACGGCGAACCGTGGGGTGTGGTGCCCGGGCTTCTCGAGCGCACGCTACCAGACCTACATTACCTCGGTCAACGACCCCGAGTACCCCGGCCTGCTGAGGACGGGGGACAAGCAGGGCTTCTATGTGCCCTACGTCACGTGGAGCGGCACAAACCCGGTGGTTCTGCCTCTCATCCCGATGCGGCTGGCCTTTTGGTTCTGCTGCACCGGGATAGACCGCAGGGGGTGGGTGGGCTGGGGCTACTGCACCCCAGGTTACAGGGGCTGGCCCGAAGTCTACGGGCACGCCGAACACGACCCAGCAACGGGGGAGTGGTCTATCCGGTTTGAATTTTCCTACTACTCGGACAAGCCCCAGTGGATGTCAGATGAGGAGTGGCAGCGGCACCTCGCCCTGCTCAGGGACAATGCCACGACCACCCTCAGGAGGCTCTTCCAGACTTGGTATCCAAAGGTGCCTTTTTGGTGCAGCTGGTGGAGCCCTAGAGAGGAGTTAATCGCAGATGCAAAGACAGGGGAGACCTTCGGATCACAGGATAAAGGGTCTTATGAAAAGATCAGCAGGCTCGATTTCTATGTGAGATTCTGCGCGCTGGAACCCGAACCCCCGCGCATGCCCCCGCCGGGGATAAACGTGCGCTACGGCGGCTGGCGGTATACCACCGAGGGTGCGTGGAGTGACGGGTTCGACCTCCCCGCGCCGGTGCTGGTCGGCTTCAGGGCGGGCGACTACCGCTGGCAGGACGAGGAAGCCCCCGAGTTTAACTTCACACACTACAGTGTGCAGTGCCGCGGTGGCGACACGGACTCGGCGGTGGTGCCCAGGGGGACCGCCATGCCCCCGTACGTGACGCGGACCGACCCGCGCTACTACGACCCCGAGGGGTGGATGTACTGGCTGCCCGTGCTCCGGGCGGAGCCCGTCTTCACGGACAAGTTCACTTTCGTGGCCACCCAAGGGAATGCGGGTTACCTGAAGAAGGAAGCCATACCGGGCTACCTCCTGTTTGTCGATGCCGAGGGGAGGCCCGTTCCGAGCATCGTCAACCGCCCCACCGGGGCGCGGGCCGAATGGGAGGGTGTGGCCTACCTGAGCGAAGAGAACCAGTGGGGGAACCTGTGGCGGGTCCGGCGGTCCTGGTCCTGGGACCCCGGCTACGGCTGGCGGCTCCTGGGCGAGCAGAGGGAGCCCGTGTACCCGTCCTGGTGGAACTCCCGGCAGGCGGGCAAGGCCACCTGGCGGGTGACCCTCGAGTACGACCAGGCCGTGCAGGTCGCAAACCCCATGGACGTCCCCGTGGCATATGGGTCTTCGTGGAGTTGGCGGGAGGATAAGCCTGCCGGGGCGCCGCGGTTCTACTGGCCCGGGGCCGAAGGGCTGAGGGCGGCCCTGGCTCCCCTCTCGGCGTGGGAAGGGGGAAGCCCCACTCTCGCTGCGGGCATCGACCCCGTGATTCCCGCGGCGGGAGTCGTGAGGGTCGGGGCGAAGGAGACCGCTTGGGTGGCCTCTGCCCACAAGGCTGCCATCGCCTCGTTCAAACGGAACTCCTGGAACCCGCTTGAAGACGAGAGGGCGGTGCTTGCCGCCCTCGAGTCCCAGGCCCTCCGCGGGCAACTCTCTGCACCCGGGGAGGCGGCCTTCGTGGACGGGTGCCACTTCGCCATAACCCCCACGTTCAAGCCCGGTTCGCCTGGGGTAATCAGCGGTGCCAAGAGGGTCCTCGTCCACCAGCGCTACAAGTGGGACAGCGAGTGGCAGTGGTACGTGTGGGACGAGCTTAGGGCGGACGTCTACGGCTTCCCCTCTTACTGGCAGGGCGGCTGGTGGGACCGCGACAACCTGACCCTCTGCTCCTACACCTCTTGCGGGTACAACCCGACGTCCGGCCTGGTGGTCCGGGCGGGCGACGAGGCGTTCGCGGCGGCGCTGCTCCGTACCCGGTCGGAGTCTTCCATCTGGGTCCGCCCCCTCGGCGGTATGTGGAACCCCTACGAGACGAGGGTCACCGGGCCGTGGCGCGTCTTCGACTCCGGAACTGGCCGGTTGCTGCCGCCCCCCTATCCCAGGGACTAGGAGGGGCCGGGGGCACGGGAACAGATTTCCCCGTGCCCCTCTTTTTTCCAACCCTGCGGCAGGAAAACCAGGCCTCCCACCGAATATTCTTCCTAGCACAACAAACCAAGGCCAGAGGGGGGAGACTTCCTTGTTCCTGCGGGGAAAGCCGGTTCTGGTCGCCGTGTTGCTGGTCCTGTTCTCCCTGGTGGCGGGGTCCGGTGCTGCCCCCGCCGGTGCCGGGGAGGGTCCGGCCTTCCGGGAGGTGTTGAAGGGGCGGGTCACCGGGCTCTGGGTGTCGCCCGGCTTCGCCCGGGACGGTACGGTTTTCGCCGCTGTCGAACCATGGCCGGGGGCAGGGGCTTCCCTGTACCGCAGCACGGACGGCGGCGTGACCTGGACCGAGGTGAAGTGGCTCATCGACAACACCTACCGGGAGCCGGGGGAAGTAGCCTCCGTCCACGACCTGGTGTTCCTCCCCGGTGGCGCGCTGCTGCTGTCCGGCACCCTCAGCTCCGGCAGGGAGTTCCTCTGCCGCAGCGCGGACGGCGGCACCCGGTGGGAGACGGTCGGGGAGTGGGAAGCGTCCGGGACCGGCCCCGGCGCACTACTCGACCTGGAAGCCACCGGCGGTAGCCTGCTCGGGACCTTCAAGCTGCCGCGGCAGGACCTGACCGTGCTCAGGGTCTCCCACGACGGCGGGAAGACCTGGGGCGATGTGCGTTCGGGCGCGGCTGGTTACGATGGGGGTTTGGTCGCCTTCGGGCCGGACACCTGGGCCGCCGTACTGGATGGCGGTAAGGTGGCCGTCACGCTCGACGGGGGCAAGACCTGGCGCGATGCGGGCATCCAACTGTCCGGCGCGCCTGTAGGAGAGCCGCGTGTACCCGGCCAGCCCGTCCAGATAGCCTGGGGCCGCATTGCGGGCTGTACCGGGCCTGACGGTGCGAAGACTGCGGTCGCGTGCGGCCCGGGGGCAACGGCCCAGGTCTTCGTCTCGCGGGACCTGTTGCGCTGGGAGCGGGTCGACCAGACCCGTTTCGCCAGCAGGGCGCTCTGCGTGGCCGTTGCCCCCGGCGGGCTGATCTTCGCGGGCACACCGGACGGCTGCGTGCTGGCCTCCGAGGACTACGGCGCTACCTGGAAGCCCCTCACCGGCAGCCTCTCCGGCGAGGTGCTCGACATCGGGTACGCCCCGACCGGGGGCTCCGTGGTGGTGCCCGCGGCGGCCGAGTCCGGGCTGTACCGGCTGGAGTACCAGGGGCAACCGGCCGGCGGGGCTGCGGAACAGCAGCCGGCGAGCGAGGAGAAGGGGCAGCCTTCCGGGGGCACCCCGGCCCCGCCCGTGGCCAGGTTCGTCATCGGGCAGGCCTCCTGCTGGGCGGGCGGCAAGGAGCTTAACATGGACGTGGCGCCCTTCATCGAGGACGGGCGGACCTACGTCCCCGTCCGCTACCTCGGCTACGCCCTGGGCGTGCCGAAGGAAGGGATCAAGTGGGACCAGGCCCTCCGAAAGGCCACCCTCACCAAGGACGGCGCCACCGTCGAGCTGGTGGTGGGGGAGCCCACCGTCTGGGTGAACGGCCAGGCCAGGCAGGTGGATGTCGCCCCGCTCCTGAAGGGCGGGCGCGTGTTCCTGCCCGCCCGCTTCGTCGCGGAGGCCTTCGGCTACAGAGTGGACTGGGACCCGGAGAAGCAAGAGGTGAGCGTTTCGGTTAAGACGTGATACCTTCTCCCCGAAACTGCTTTCTTTGAGGTTGCCCCATGGCCCGGCAGACCCACGCCGGGCCTTCCTCTTTCCCAGGGGTGGCCTTTCGCTGGCCGGAGAGGTGGCAGGAAACCCGGTGTGGCCGGGCGAATTTCCTCGGGAAAAACCCATTCCGGAGGTGGCAGTGCGTGGGAAAAAAGGCGAGATTCCTCCTCCAAGGGAGTGTTTTGCTGGTGCTCCTTCTCCTCTTGCCCCCCGGTTTCGCCGGGGCGCAGCCGGTGGAGTGCGTGGAGCGCGTGGTGTGCGGGAAGAAGCTCTACCTGGTGAGGGTGGACGCCACCGACCCCCGCGTGCAGGTCTTCCCGGTCCTGGCGCAGGGGCGCACGGGCAGGGCCGAGAGCCTGGCCTCCATGGCCGGGAGGGCGGGCGCGGTGGCGGCGGTCAACGGCACCTTCTTCAACGCCTACTCCGATTTAACTTCCTGGGGGGCGCTCGCCGACGCCGGGCGCGTCTACCGGCTAGGCTCCGGCTCCGGCGCCCTGAGCCTGGGGCCGGGGGGGCTCGTGGAGGTGGCCCGCCCCGACTCGCACGTGGAGGGGCGGATCGATGGCAAGGACGACTGGAAGCACTGGTGGTACGCCTGGGATGTAAACTGCAACTTTGAAGACCCGGAGGCGATAGTGGTCTTCACCCCGCAGTTCGGCCAGGAGATGCGGGCTCCCACGGCGGCGACGGTGGTGGTGCGCAACGGCGTGGTGGTGGGAGTGGGGAGCGGGCCCTGCCCCGTCCCGGAGGACGGGTACGTCATAGGGTTCGGCCCGGCGGCAGCGGGCAAGTACCTCGACCGCTTCTACCCCGGTGCCAGGGTGGAGTGGTGGCCGGTGTGGGAGGAAAAGGGGGGTGGGAAGCTTAACTGGGCCGGCAGGACGGTGGTCCAGGGAGGCCCCCTCCTCCTGAAGGACGGGGAGGTGGCCCTCGATGAAGAACTCGACGGTCTCTGCCGGGAGCCAAAGTTTTCCTGCCCCGGCTCCTGGAGCTTCATCGGCTCCGACTCTGAGGGGAGGCTGGTGCTGGGGTCGGTACTGGGGGCGGCTTCCCTGTGGGACATGGCCCGCGTCCTGCAACAGGCAGGGCTTAAAGACGCCGTCTGCCTCGACGGCAACGCTTCCTGCGGGCTGTGGTACAGGGGGCGCTACCTGGTGGCCCCGGGGCGGGAGCTCTCCAACTGCGTGGCCGTCCGGCTGGCCGACCCCTGGGTGGGCGTGTACGTGGAGGGGAGCGAGCTGGCTTCCGACGCCCGCCCCTTCGTGTGGGGAGGCAGGACGCTGGTCCCCGTGCGCCCGCTGGCCCGGGCTGCCGGCTGGCAGGTGGACTGGGACGGGCAGAAGGTCACCCTCCGGTCGGGCGGCAGGACGGTGACCCTCACCCCCGGCTCCCCCGAAGCCCTGGTGGACGGGAGGAGCGTCGGCCTGGACGTGCCCGCGGCCCTGGTCCCGCCGGGGCGCCTCTTCGTGCCCCTGCGCTTTGTGGCCGAGAGCCTGGGCTTTGCAGTGGAGTGGCAGGAGGGGAAGGTGGAGCTCCGCCGTGCCGGGGCGTGACAGCTCCCCCGGGAGCTGCCGCACCGGGAAGAGGAGACGCCCGGCCCGAGGAAAAGGGCCGGGCGTTTTTCCTTTTTCTTTCCGGGGGTGGTCTGCTTGGCCTTCCGGTCACTGAAAAGCTGGCCGCTGTTGCTTTTCGTGTCTCTCGCCCTGCTCCTCCTGCACCCGGGCGGAGCGCGGGCATCGGTGGTGGAGTCCGCCTACGGCCCCATCATCTACGCCTGGTCGGACGCCGTGGCAGTAGTGGGAGACAGGGTGCTGCCGGAGCTCTCCGTGGTACGCCCCTCTCCGGAAACGCTCTCCACCGCAGAAAACGGGCGGTGGGCCTCCGACGCCGACGCGGGGGCGTGGTCCCCGGGAGTAGTGGAAAGGACCGACGCCCTGTTCGGGGAGCTGGCCTCCCTGGGGGTCCCCAGAGAGGCCCTGGGGGGCCTGCGGGCCTGCGTCCTGCCCGCCTTCTCCCTGAGGCTCCCCGGCCAGGCGTGCGGCTCCGCCTGGGGCGCCGCGGGGGCCTACTTCCCCGGCACCGGCCCGCCCCTGGTGGCCGTGGCCGGGCTGGGCCTGGACCCGGAGCGCGTGCTCCTGCACGAAATCGGGCACTGCCTGGCCGACAGGCTCCTGGGCACGGCGGGCTACGACTGGAGTTGCATCAACGGGAAGGGCAGGGAGTACCTGCAACTGCGGGGCTACCCGGCTTCGAGGCCCCTCGGCCTGCGGGGGCAGGTGGGGCTCCCCCACGACTGCCGGGTTGCCGAGTGGTTCGCAGAGGACTTCCTAGCCTGGTACGCCTCCCGCACCGGGAGGGCGTGGGGCGTTTTCTCTTGGGACCCGGAGTACCGGGCGCCGGGCGAAGAGGTCTTCGCCTGGTTCGACGGGCTCTTCGCCCGGCGGCGGTGGTAAAATGTTTTCAGCGGCAGTCTTGGGGGAAAAACCGTGAAGGTGGTTGGCAAGAGAAACCCGGAGGAGGCGCCCCCCTTCGCGGAGTACTGGGGCGGCTTCGTGGAACTCGCCCTGGCGCTCAGCGGCGGCGGTTTCCCCGTGCCGCGCGGGGTGTGGCGCTTTTCCACCTACGAGGAGGAGAAGGAGTGGGAAGACCGGATGCTGTTGGGGGAGGCCCCAGGAGCAGGCCCCCAACGAAAGAAGACCTGAAGGAAACCCGCCGCCGCTTCCGGGAGTTAGGCGTGCGGTATGTGCTGGTCGGGGGGCTGGTTTGCCCGGAGAGGTGGCCTCCCTTCTACCCCGACCCGGTGTAGCGGGGGAGAGACGGCAGTCCCTCTTCTAGCCACGGTAGCCTTCGTTTCGGTAAAATACGAAACGAAGGGGATTTTTTATGGGGAGAACCGAAATGACGGCGAAGGAGCAGGTGTGGAGGCACGTGCTGGCAGAATCGCGGGAGCGGGGGAGGGCGGAGTTCCGGCAGAAGGACGTGGCGGGGGAGCTGGGCCTCTCCGTCTCCACGGTGCACGCCGCGCTGGAGGTGCCCCGGAGGGCGGGCGCCGTGGAGGTGTGGGGGAGGGGCTTCCGCCTGGTGGACTGGCGGAAGCTGCTGACCGTCTGGGCCGTGTTCCGGAACCTGGAGAAGGACGTCGTCTGGGAGGCGCGGCTCAGGTACCCGGCGGACAGGGTGGAGGGGGACATGGTGCCGCAGGCCCGGTTCTCCGGGGCCTCCGCCTTCAAGTTCCGGTACGGCTACGCCCCGGCGGACTACGACGAGGTGCTGGTCTACCTGGAGGAAGAGCACCTGCCGGAGCTGGAGGGGAGGTTCCGAGTCCACATCCGACCGGCGGGGGAGACGCTCCTGCGCGTCCTGCGGCCCGACCCCCGCCTGCCCCGCAGGGTCCCGCCGGAGCAGGTGTACGTGGACCTGTGGCAGTCGCACCCCTGGTGGACGGCGGAGTTCCTGCGGTACCTGGAGGAGGAACTCGGAAAGGAGCGTGCGGGGCGTTGAGCGAGATGTATCATGACGAAATCGTGGAAAGGAGCTGGAGGACGCTCCTGGAGTTGCGGAAGAGGTACGATTTCGTCCTGATCGGGGGCTGGGCGGCCTGGGTGTACACGCAAAAGGAGAAATCAAAGGATATCGACATCGTAGTCGATTTCCCCGAGTTGGCGAAAATGAGGCGGGAACTTTTTCCTTCCAGAAACGGGCGTCTTAAGAGATATGAAGTCAATGTGGATGGTTTTGATGTAGACATCTATGTTCCGTACTTTTCCACCACGCTCTTCCTGCCCCCGGAGTTCGTGATCCGCAACGCCGTACTCCGGGGCGGTTTCCGCGTCCCCGAGGTGGAAGTCCTTTTCCTCTTGAAGTACGGGGCATGGAAGGAAAGGAAGCAGTCCCTCAAGGGAGAGAAGGACTACCGCGACTTGCTCTCCCTCGCTCCCCTGGTGGACCGGGAACGCTTGATGCGGCTGGTGCGGGAGCACGGGAAAGCAGGGGCACCGGAGATTGCCCGGGACATTTCCACACTCTTGAAGTATCCCGGGCATCCTCCAAAAGGGAGACGTCCCCGCTGTCCCAAACTCTGAACGGCGTCCGGGAGGGGTGGGGCAGTATGGCTCCTGTGCCGGAGCGCTTTAGGACCATCTTCTGGGACGTCCGGCCCGGGGACCTGGACGTCAGGGAGCACAAGAAGTTCATCATAGAGCGGGTGCTGGAGTTCGGCGACGAGGACGCCTACCGGTGGATGTTCGCCACCTACACGGACGAGGAGATCGTGGAGGTGGCGAAGGCCAGCAGGCGGATCTCCCCGCGCACCGCCACCATGCTGGCCAACTTCTACAAGGTCCCGGAGGAGGAGTTCGCTTGTTTGCGGAATGCGTCTCGCCCGAGGCCCTAGAGATTTTGAGAACTCTGGGAAAAAGAGAAGTCCTCTGGTCTGCGGGGTTCTACCTGGCGGGCGGCACGGGCCTCGCACTGCAGCTCGGCCACCGGATATCGGAGGACCTGGATTTCTTTTCCGAACGAGACTTCGACCCGGAGGCCACAGCCCACAAAATCGCCGGGATCCTGCCGGTGCAGGTCCAGAGCGTTTCAGAAGGCACACTCCACCTGATTTGCAACAAGACGAGGGTAAGCTTGCTGCACTATCCTTACAAAGTAGTCTTTCCTTTCCTCTGCTTTGAAGGTTGTCCGGTGGCCGACTACCGGGACATCGCGGCAATGAAGCTCTTTGCCGTGGGGCAGCGCGGGTTCAGGAAGGACTTTGTCGACCTCTACTTTTCCCTCTGCAAGTCCCTGAGCCTGGACGAGTTGAAACAGATTATCGACCGGAAATGTGTCAATGTGCGCTACAACTGGGTCCATCTGGTCAGGAGTCTCGGTTACTTCGCCGATGCCGAAAAAGACCCCATGCCCGAGCTGGTGACCCCGCATGGGCCCCGGAAAATGACCCTGGAGGAGTGGGAGGAAGTAAAACGCTTCTTTCTGGGGCTCCAGGAGAAAGCCCTTTCCGAAATGCGACACCATGGGGTTTGCCCGAAAGGGGTAGAGGCTTCGAAAAGGCCAGAAGGAAAAAAATCTCGCCGGAAAAAGCTCTAGCTGAAACCCGCTGGCTCGAAGACGGGCCGTCCTCCCGGTCCTTGTCCCGTCCTGGCGGTCCGGCCCCGGGGCCGGGTTTTTTCTTCTTTTTGGATGAGGGAGGTCTGGTTCAAGAAGGTTTGGTAGACTTGTGGCAGGCGTTGGAAAATTGTGACCCCCAAAAGGGTGGCCTTATGCATTTTGCCCGGCTCTGCGCGGCCCGGCGGATGCAGGATACCCCTGCGGGTGCTGACCAGGCGGGGGGAAGGTCCCCGCCCGCACCCCGCTGGATGCCCTGCTCTACGAGAACGGCAGGCGCGAAAGGCACGAGGCCGTGCCCGGCCCGGTGGCAGACCCGGAGGAGGAGGTGGAGCTCCGGGAGGCGCTGGAAGGGCCGTGGCCGGGCTGACGGCCCAGGAAAGGCTGGTCCTGGGGCTGAGAGCAAAAGGCATCGCTATCTCCAAAAAGCTGGGCAACGCCTGGCAGAAGGCAAAGTGGTAGGGAGTACCTGCTGGAGAAGTGCGGCCGTCAGCGTTCCGACCGTTTGCGGCCAAGGCCCAGGCGCGAAGCTACCTCCCCGGTTGACAGGAGCCTTCCCTCCGGGGCCCCCAGTTGCCCCGCCAGCCGTCGGGCAGCCAGCGCGGTAAGGTAAAGTTCTTCCGCTTCTTCTTCGGATGGCTCTTCTTTCAGGCACTGCCGGATGCTTTCGGCCAATCGCCGGAATTCCCGTTCAAGGGCTTCGTATTCTTTCGCGAATTCCGGGTCCCGGACCAGGTGGCCTTTGATTCCCTTCCAGTCCAAACGGTTTCCCCCCGGTTGAGCGGTTTTTTTTTTGATTGTACCACACGCCAGAATTGCGAGGGGTGGTTTTCTGTGGGTAGGAACTACAGGCGCGGCTACCTGGCGGAACTGAGGGCAAAGGGGGAGCTGGAGAAGGAGGGCTACCTGGTGCTCAGGACCGCCGGGAGCAAGGGCCCGTTCGACCTGGTGGCCGTCCGGAAAGACGGGGTGCGGCTCATCCAGGTCAAGCGGTGCAGGGACGGGGACGGCATCAGGCCCGGCGACCTGCGGGCGCTGGGGGCGCTCCCCGTGCCGCCCGGCACCACGAAGGAGCTCTGGGTCTGGCGGGACGGGGAGGGCTTCGTGCGGAGGGAAACTCTGGGCGGCGGGGACCACAGTGTCCCCACCCTGGCGGAGTCCCTGGAGAGGTGCGCCGTCCTGGAGTGCGTGCCGAGGCTCCGGGAAGGCGGCGGGGAGGAGGGGGCACTCGTGGCCTGCGGCACGGCGGACTGCCCCCTGGAGCGGGCGCGGCGGGCTTTGGGTGCAAAGGGGCCACGCGCGTGACCCTCTCCGGGGACCCCGGGGGCCCCGGGCCGGGAGCCCGGGGCTTCTTCTTTTTCCGGAAACCGTGTGGGGAGAGGGCGGTCCGGACTGACCGAGCTAGCGTGCATTATAAGCTTTTTAGCGAAGCACGGGGTCAAGGCCCGGCGCATCACCGGGGAGCTCTACGAGATCGTGACCCCCGCCGGGGCCTTCTTACGGTACAGCCCCAGGCAGGCGAAGCAGGGGCCCCATGCCTCCCTCGCTTTCTTGGTGGCCTCCTGCCCTATGCGGGCGGGCAGGGCGGTGCCAACCGATAACAAGGACTGCCCTTTTTTTGTGGATAAAGGGGTAGGAATCCAGGGGAAAAGGGGCGAATATAGCTGTAGCTGTAGATGCCGGACGGGTCACCGTCCAGATTAAGGAGGTGGGTGCCTGTGGGTCTCCCCGTAGTAAGCCTCTTCACCGGGGCCGGTGGGCTCGACCTGGGGATGGAGCGAGCGGGGTTCGAGACCCGGGTCGCCGTCGAGGTGGCCCCGTACTGCCAGGAGACCCTGGCCCTAAACAGGGCCAGGGGCTACTGGCCCCACCTGCGGGCCGTGTTCGGCGACATAAGGGAGGTCAGGCCCGCCGAACTGCTGCGGGCAGCCGGGCTCGCCCCGGGGGAGGCGTTCCTGGTGACCGGGGGGCCCCCCTGCCAGGCGTTCAGCACCGCCGGGAAGAGGCTCTCCGTACAGGACCCGCGGGGGGGCCTCCTGTTCAGCTACATCGAGGTGGTAAGGGCGGTCCGGCCGCGCTTCTTCGTCTTCGAGAACGTGAGGGGCATCCTGTCGGCGGCCATAAGGCACCGCCCCCTGGCCGAGCGTGGGGACAAGTCCCGCCCGCTGGCCCCAGAGGAGGAGCTCGGCTCCCTGCTGCGGCGGGTAGTCCTCCCCCTCCTGCGGGAGGGACTGGGTTACGAGGTGGTCTACGGGGTGCTCAACGCCGCTGACTACGGTGTCCCCCAGGACAGGCAGCGCGTGTTCTTCATAGGGAGCAGGGACTGGGAGCTCGGGAGCAGCGGGTACCTGGAACACGGGGCTGAGATGCCCATAGCCCTACTGTTCCCCCCGACGCACAGCAGGGACGGTTCCGGCGGGCTCCCGAGGTGGCGGACGCTAGCGGACGCCCTGGAGGGGCTGGAGGACAGGGAGCCCGAGTACATACCCTATAGCCCGGCGCGGGCGGCCGTATTCGCCCTCGTCCCGCCGGGGTGCAACTGGCGGTACCTGCGCGACAGGTACGGCGAGGAGTTCGCACAGAGGGTGCTCGGGGGAGCCTACAGGTCTTCCGGGGGGCGGGTCGGGTTCTGGCGGAGGCTGGCCTGGGACAGGCCGTGCCCGACGCTGGTGGCCAACCCCGTCCAGAAGGGCACAGGCCTCTGCCACCCGGAGGAGACGCGGCCGCTGAGCGTGCGGGAGTACGCGAGGGTCCAGCAGTTCCCCGACGACTACGTCTTCGCTGGCACCACGGCACAGAAGTACACCCAGATAGGGAACGCCGTGCCGGTCGGCCTGGCCGAGTACCTGGGCCGCAGGCTGAGGGAACTGGCCGAGGGGACCCACCCGGTGCGGGCACGGCGGGGTGGCGCGCAGGGGTGGGTGCAGGGGGTGCTGTTCGCGTGAGCGGGACACCGCCCGTCCCCCGGGGGGAGGTGCCCGCCAGGCTCCTGGCCTGGTGGGAGGGGCACCGCAGGCACTTCCCGTGGCGGGAGCCCGGCCTCTCCCCCTTCGCCGTCCTGCTGGCGGAAGTCCTGCTGAAGCGGACCACGGCCACCGCCGCCGCACGCGTGTACCCCGTCCTCCTCGCCAGGTACCCCAATGCCCACGCGCTCGCCTCTGCACCCCCAGGGGAGTTAGAGGTGATCCTCTCGGGAGTGGGACTGCAGCGGCAGAGGGCACGGGGCCTGAAGGAGATGGCCTCCTACCTCTGCGCCAACGCGGGCGGGGAGGTGCCCCGGGACTTGGGGGAGTTGCTGAGGGTACCCCACATCGGCCCGTACACGGCGCGGGCCGTCCTGGTATTCGCCTTTGGTGAGCCCCTGGGCCTGGTGGACTCGAACACCGTCCGCGTCTTCCAGAGGCTCTTTGGGGGTACGGCCCCGCAGGGCAGGGGTCTCCGGGCATACCAGGGCCTCGCCGACTCCCTGGTGCCCCCCGATAGGCCGAGGGAGTACAACTGGGCATTCATGGACTTTGCGGCCCTCGTCTGCCGCCCCGGGGCGCCACAGTGCGGTACCTGTCCCCTCGGGCACGTCTGCGCCACCCGTACGGCGGCACCAGGCGGTAGCCCTGACCAGCGGGGGTTGTGCGGGGGAGACCGGCCCCCACACGGCGGGAGGGATCAGGAGAGTGGCTACAGGGATTGACCGGGTGTTCCTGGAGGAGCTGTTGCGGGACGTAAAGGGGATCAGCAAGGCATCGGCCAGGCGGTTGGTCGAGGCATACCCCTCCCTGGTACACGTCCTCAAGGATTCCGAGGAAGTGGTAAAGCAAAAGGTGGGACAGTTGAGTCTGAGGCGGGTACGGGACATCCGCAGGTTCCTCACCGGGAGAGTGGGCCTCGACCCGGACCTCCCCGATGCCGAGAACACCGAGAGGCTACGCCAGTACCTCATAAGGCGGGAGCTGAGGGCGATAGCGGAGAAAAAGTACGAACTCCTCGGCAGTATTAAGTTCGAGGAGCTGAGTTTTAACCCGTTCCTCCTGCGGCTACTCGGGCTGAAGACCCCGAATGAGATAGCCGAGTTTATGGTGGCAGAGAGGGTAGAGCGCAGTCTCGTGACCTCGTACGGGACCCACATCCAGAGGATCGCCCAGATAGTGGCCGGGCGCGGCACTGGGGTGGAGGGGGCTGACGTGTGCAAGGAGGAGGGGGGCAGGAGGTACTACATACAGGTCAAGGCGGGCCCCTACACGGTGAACAAGGACATCTCGAAACAGGTGAGCGACTTACTCACGAGTGCCACACGCCGGAACTCCGGGTCGGCCGCACTGCTGGGCATGACCTACGGCAGCAAGGAAAAGGTCAGTTCCATCGTGCGCCGGTACTCCAGGGTCGATTGGCTCGTCGGGCGGGAGTTCTGGGGCTTCATCTCGGGCGACCCTGACTATGCCTCCAAGCTGTTCAAACTCGCGGCCGAGGTGGCCGCAGAAGTGCAGAGGGAGAAGGGGCCGTTCCCGATCAGGGAGAAAGTCCGGGAGATCGCTGGGAGGATCAGGGAAGAGTACGGGAAAGGCAGGCAGATGTGGGAGAAGTTGTTCGACGACAACATGTGACCCGTGTCCGCGGAACTGCGGGTATCGGGGCAGGGGGGGTTCTAGTGGCTATACACGACACGGAGGACAAGGAGTGGTGGGTGATCTACGGGGAAAAGTTGGAGTACAAGTTCATTAGGGTAGTAGCACCGAGGATCGGGCTGCTCGCCGTTAGGAATCCGGAAAAAGAGCGCGACCCAAAGGCCCCCGACCTCTTGATCGATGAGGACTACAAACTGGCAGACCTCAAGACGCAGCACACCCCCTTCTTCCGGGCGGGTGAACTCTACCGGATCGACCCCCGGTACGCTGTCACGTTCAACAGGAGCGACTATGAGTACTACCGTGACAAGTATCCAGGTGTCCATGTCATCTTTTGGGTGGACTGGCAGGAGACGGAAAAGTCGATCGGGGGGAGGCTCTACCGCGTGGAACCGCTTACTGGCGTGTGGCGCTGCACTCTGGATCACATCGGGGCAATGGTCAGGGCAGGCAAGGCCCCACTACACGAGTACGAGCGGCGGAGGGGCGATGACAGGGGCAACGCAAGGGACAGTTATGTACTCGACCTACGGGAGATGATCTGTCTGTGGCGTCGGCCCTGAGAGCGTTGCGGGAGATCCGGTGAAGCTACGGAAAGAAATCCTGTAGCTGAAGCTACTTACCAGCCCTGGTGGGCCGGAGAGGCCAAGCTCAGGCACGAAGGGTTGAGACTGGCGGCCCTCCGTAACGGGAGCAAAGGGGCCACGCGCGTGACTCCTTACGAGGACCCCAGGGACCCCGGGCCAGAAGCCCGGGGTCTTTTTTTTTGGAACTGTGCAGGGAGAGGGCGGTCCGGACTGACCGGACTGGCGCGCGCCACGAGCTCCCTGGCGGGGCACGGGGCCGAGGCCCGGCGCGTCGCCGGGGGGTTCTACGAGATCGTGACTCCTGCCGAGTCTTTCTTCACCACGGCGGAGAAGCTGCTGGAGGCGTTCGGCGGCGTGGAGACCGCAGACACCGGCTGGGGCTGGCTTTCCCGCCTGGAAGCCTTGAAGAATGCGAACGGGAAGGAGGGAAACCTTGAACTTACAGGAAGTGTTCGGTTTCCTGAAAGAAAGGGGCTACAGGGTCAGGCCCTGCGTGGGCAACGGCTGGTACGAGATAGCTTCCCCGGACCCGGAAGAGGGGGAGGTGCTGGTAAAAGAGAAGGACCTGCTCGCGGCGTTTAGAGCTGGCGAGCCGGAGCGGTTCTGGGAGTGGCTGAGGAAAACACGGCTTTGTAGGGAGCCATAAGTGAGGAAGCTTGTTGTTTGCTGGGATACTCTTCCCAACCGGAGAAGCTGAAGACTTTCCGGGCGCCTGAGACTCAGCCTTCTCCGGTTAGTGTTTAAAAAGGAGCACGGGGCACTGCCGGTCGGCACGTAGCCTTCCGGTTGCCCCGTACTCCCCCATGGATTTCGGCGGCACCGTTCCTCCCACGCCAGGCAAAACCAGACGAGACTCCGGTTTTCAACCCAGGTGGTGCAGGTTCATCGCTCCCTTCCTTGCCGGGGAACGGCTCCGGGAGCTCCCCGGGAACGGAACGGCCGGCCCCCGCCGGACGACCATGTAGGACACCGGCCTCTGGTGCAGAGTTTACAGGAATCGGTTTTGCCGGTCAACTACCAGAAGGAAACACCGGATTCCGTACTCTCATCCGAGAAAGTCCGGTAAATTGGTTAGCTGCTAACAACCCTGATGGTGCCATTAGAAGCTAATCTCCGCCGGGGGCTGCTTTTCCTGCTTCCCCGGCAGGAAAAACCGGGAGTCTGAAAATGGCGGTGTCCTGCTTCGCGCTGCTCCTGGCTTGTCTGATGGTCCTGTCGGTATTCCTTTCCTACCTGGAGGATTGAGAGAACGGTTACCAACCCGGCCACCTCCAGGTGTCGGGTAGCTGGTACCTGAGGCAGCAGGTTTTGCCGGGGAAAAGAGGAAGAGGGCGATGCAGGGGAGAATAGATTCTCAAAAATCCCAGGGGGTGGCACCCTTGCGGGGTAACTCGAGCTGGCAAAGTTTTGCCTGCCTGCTGTTACTGGTTTTCGCCTTCTTCCTGCTCGCGGGCTGCGGCGGGCAACCCCAGGCCACTCCGAGCAAGGACCAGACGGCCCAGGCAGTTCGAGAGCAGCCCGCTAGCCAGGCGTCCTCTCAGACCGGTTCGCCGGAGCAGTCGGCCAAAGCGGGGATCCGGGTGGTTGAGGCCCTGGTCACCTCCGTCTCCGACGGCGACACGGTGCACGTGAAGCTCGACGGCCGGGACGAGCGGGTGCGGATGATCGGCGTCAACTGCCCGGAAGTAAGCCACCCCGACCTGGGCATAAAGGAGCAGCCCTACGGCCGGAAAGCCAAGGAGTACACCACGAAGCAGCTCCTGGGAAAGAAGGTCTGGCTGGAGTTCGACATCCAGCAGAGAGACAAGTACGGCAGGCTTTTGGCCTACGTGTGGCTTGAACTGCCTGCTTCCGGCTCCGAGGATGAGGTCCGGGCTAAAATGTTCAATGCCCGGCTCCTGCTGGACGGGTACGCCCAGGTCATGACCGTGCCTCCGAACGTGAAGTATTCCGACCTGTTTGTCAAGTTCCAGCGGGAGGCGAGGGAGCAGGGGAAGGGGCTGTGGGGCCTGGCTCCGGCCGCACCTTCGACCGGTAAAGGCGGGGAGACCGGGTACATCGGCAACGCCAGGAGTAAAGTTTTTCACCGTCCGGACTGCGAGTGGGCGCAGAAGATAGCCCCGCACAACCGGGTGGAGTTCGGGAGCAGGGAGGAGGCCCTGGAGGCGGGGTACAGGCCGTGCAAGGTGTGCAATCCGTAAGGAAGTTACTGTATCGGTTCTCCTGGTCTCGGGCAGGAAAAGTTCTAGAGGAATGCCTTGGGTAAAAGAAGGTGTTGTGAGCGGTGCCCGCACGGATGGTCAGGCAAAACCGCGAAATAAAAGAACTCTTCCGGGCGAAAATCCGGAAAAGATCGGGCGAGGGGTGGTGACGGTGGGTATACCTCTGAACGAGACGTGCAAGGAGTACTTGAAAAAACTGCGGGAAATCGTAGCGATCCCGCAGGCGACGTGTGAGCAGTCTCTGTATTCAGTCCTTGAGGAAATGCTGCGGACGGTTGCTGAGCAGTTGGGGCACCACGTTCAGATCATCTCCGAACCCAAACGTGTTAAGGTGGGCAAACCCGATTTCACTGTGATCCGCGGTGGCCTGCCCATTGGCTATATAGAAGCAGAACCTTTTGGGGCGAACCTTGATGCGCTTTCGGGTCGTGCTAGAGAACAGAACGAGCGTTTCGCTAAGAACCTGGACAACTTCCTCCAAACGAACTTTCTAGAGTTTCGCTTGTTTCTCGATGGCGAACTAGTTAACAGGGCTGTTTTGCCTACACCACCCCCAAAAGGAATTATCTCCGTGACAGACCGGGAGGTCGACCAGCTTAAGCTGCTTCTCAATCGTTTTTTTGAAGGGCAACTTCCTGCTACAAGTACACCGAAGGAGCTAGCCGTTCACCTTGCCCGTCGCACCCGCCAACTCCGCAACGAGATTCTAGAGGCCCTCGTGGGAGAAGACACCACCGAGTTACACGAGATCTACGAGGCTTTCAAAGAAGTCTTATTACCCGACCTGGACAAAAAGGAATTTGCCGACCTGTATGCCCAAACGATAACTTACGGCCTGTTTGCTGCGCGCTGCACAGTGAAGGACGGTAACGAATTTACCCGCTCGGTGGCTGCCGATCTCATTCCCAAGACAAATCCCTTTCTGCGCAAACTGTTCCAGCACGTTGCTGCTCACGATCTGGATGAGCGCATTGCCTGGATCGCCGACGACATAACAGCTTTCCTGAGACGTGTTGAGATAACACCGATCCTGCGCGATTTTGGTAAGCGCACAGGCAAAGAAGACCCCGTTGTACACTTTTACGAAACTTTCCTGGCAGAGTATGATCCTGAAATTCGCGAGATTCGAGGTGTTTACTATACCCCTGAACCTGTCATCAACTATATTGTCCGTTCGGTTGACTACCTGCTCAAAACCCGTCTCGACAGGCCCGCAGGCCTGGTAGACGGATCGGTACTAGTTCTCGATCCCGCCTGCGGAACGGGTGGCTTTTTATCCGCCGTTATCGACCTGGTACAGAAGAAGGTAGCAGAGATTTACGGCAAGGGCATCTGGAAGGACTACGTGAAGGACAAGCTTCTTCCGCGCCTTTTTGGATTCGAGCTAATGGTTGCTCCCTACGCCATTGCGCACCTCAAACTTGGTTTGCAGCTCCAGGAGACGGGGTGCGACTTTCAAGGCGGCCAGCGCATTAGGATCTATCTGACCAACACTCTCGAAGAAGCCATCCGGCGTTCCGAACTGCTCTTTGGTAAGTTTATTACTGTTGAAGCGAGCGAAGCCGCTGCCGTAAAACGGGACAAACCCATTCTGGTTGTTGTTGGCAATCCACCGTACTCGGGGCATTCTGCCAACCGCAGCTGGAAGTGGGTGACACGCGATGATAGGCAGGTAAAAGAGCCGACCTGGATTGGTAGATTGGTAGAAGACTACAAGTACCTTGACGGCAAGCCGCTGGGAGAAAGGAACCCTAAGTGGTTACAAGACGATTACGTCAAGTTTATCCGGTTTGCCCAGTGGCGTATTGACCAGACGGGCGAAGGTATTGTCGGGTTCATCACCAACCACGCCTACCTAGACAACCCGACCTTCCGAGGGATGCGCTGGCATTTGATGCAGAGCTTTAGCGAGCTTTACATACTCAACTTACATGGCAATGCCCGTAAGAAGGAAAAAGCTCCGGACGGGAGCAAAGACGAGAACGTTTTCGATATCCAGCAAGGTGTTGCCATTCTTCTTGCGGTAAAAAAGCGCGAGAAGCAGACGGGCTGTAGAGTCTTTTACGCCGATCTGTGGGGAAGCCGGGATAGCAAGTATCAGAAACTAAACGAAGCGCTCATAAGCACAACGGAGTGG
The DNA here is from genome assembly GCF_003368535.1 of Ammonifex thiophilus. GTDB lineage: Bacteria > Bacillota > Desulfotomaculia > Desulfotomaculales > Ammonificaceae > Ammonifex > Ammonifex thiophilus. Next base: position 33,279 of record NZ_QSLN01000011.1, on the reverse strand, counting down.
ACGGAACTGAAACCCCAGCCGCCGTTCTACCTTTTCACACCGTTGAAAGGGGAAAACCTCAAGGACGATTGGGAAAGGTACTGGAGTATTGCCGATATTTTCTTCCGCTACAGCGTGGGCATCGTCACGGCACGCGATAAGCTGACCATCCATTTTGCCCCCGATGAGGTATGGGAAACAGTTGTTGACTTCGTTAGTCTCGAACCTGAGGTGGCACGAGCAAAATTCAGCCTGGGGAGTGATGCTCGCGACTGGAGGATAGAAAAAGCACAGGAAGACTTGCGAAGAATGGGCGTCCCGAACGTGAAAGCTAGACAGCACATCATTCCCTTACTTTATCGTCCTTTTGACATTCGCTTCACTTTCTTTACGGGGAAATCGCGCGGTTTTCACTGTTATCCTAGAACCGAAGTAATGCAGCACATGCTGGTTGGAGAGAATGTAGCTCTTCTGGTTCCACGGCGCGTAGAATATGCCGGGGAATGGCGGCACGTATTTGTGACCAACACGGTTTCAGAACATGTTGCGGTATCGCTCAAAACTATCGACTATCACTTTCCTCTCTACCTTTTTCATGCCAGCGGCCACTTAGACGACCTTCTTGCTTACTCAAACTCTGTGATACACAGAGGACGGCAGCCGAACCTAAAACCGTCCTTTTTACAAAAGTTAGCAGAAACTCTTCAATTACCACAAGAAGAGCCATACGGCCTTCCCGAGACGATCGCTGCCGAAGACATTTTAGGCTACATTTACGCCATCCTGCACAGCACCGTTTATAGAGAACAGTACTCCGAGTTCCTGCGATTGGACTTTCCCCGGATTCCTCTAACGGGCGACCTCGATCTTTTCCGTGATCTGGCAGAGCTAGGTAAGCAGCTAGTTGCACTGCACCTACTTGACGAAAAAGCAGCGCCCGTCCTGCAAAATCCTATTTGTAAGTTCCCTGTTCCCGACAGCAACAGGGTGGAGCTGGTGCGATACAACGGAGCAGAAAAACGAGTTCTCATCAACGACACACAGTTCTTCGAGAACGTGCCGGAAGAAGCGTGGGAGTTCTGGGTTGGCAGTTACCAGGTCTGCAAGAGGTGGCTTGAGGAGCGCGAAAGAAGAGTGCTGACGTTGGATGAGATTTTAAGATACCAGCGCATCGTAACTGCCATTGTTGAAACAACACGCTTGATGGAAGCCATCGATGAGCGAATTCCTTCATTCCCGCTACCTTAGCCTGGCCCTTTTTCTCTACCTGACTAGCCAGACTTTTTTGCCCCGGATCCCGCCCGGTACCGGGGACGGGTTTCCCACTTCGCCTGGGCAGCCGGGCAGGACTGTGACCGTGGTCAGGCGTCACAGCCGGGTGTGACGCCCGTCACACTTTCGCCCGGTCGGGGCCGGGAAGACCGGTTCCCGGCCTTTTTTTTTTCTTCAGGAGCGCCAGGGAAAGGAGGGAAGGAGCGTGCGCCTGTCGCCTGGAGAGCGGGAAGTGATCGTCCGCTGGAGCGAGGACCGGGAGGAGGGGCTGAGCGTCTACACCGCCTCCCCCGGCTCGCCCGGCAGCTCGTGAGGAAGGGGCTCGCCCCCGCCCACGAGTACGCCGACGGGGACGGGGCCTACGCCTGGGAGTTCGAGCTGCCGCGCACCAGGGAAGGGTGGCTGGCACTCAGGTCGGCGCTAAACTGCGTCTTCCGCTGACTTTCCGGTTGACGAAATCCGGAGCTTTTCCGAGCAACAGTGAAAACCAAAGAGAAAGGAGAACCACACATTCACTTTTTCGCCCTTTGCCCCGCTTAACCGGACGAAACGGCTAAAATCAAGTCCTGGACTTTCGAAAATTGTACGTTCTGGAAGGGCAAAGAGGTGGGGGGATAATCTATATATCCCCCACCTTTTTGCCCCAGGCCTGAAAAACACCCCTGGAGCAAATACCGGAAGACGCGCTTAAAAACAGGCTCTCTCTCCGCCTACCCCAACGGGTATTTTCAGATCTCACGCGAAAAAAGGGGGTGAGCGGCTTGGCCTTGCCGGACATGCTCACCGTCAAGGAAGTGGCGAAGCTCCTGCGAATGCCCACCAAGACAGTCTTCGAGCACTGCCGCACTGGGAAGATACCCTGCGTCAAGATCGGTAGGACGGTGAGGGTGCCGAAGAAGCTGCTGCTGGAGAGGCTGGGCCTGAAGGAAGAGTTCTTCTCCTCCTGAAGGGAAGGGCCGCCGCGGGGTAGAAAACTTACCTTGCCCCGCGCGGCCCTTCACCTTTTTTCGGGAGGTGAAGTGCCCTGCGCGGCCACATAAGAAGACGTGGGAAAGACTCCTGGCAAATAGTAATGTACCTTGGCAAGTCGGAAGACGGCAGGAAGCTCTACCGCTCCCAGACCGTCCACGGCTCCAGGCAGGACGCCGAGAGGGTCCTGGCGGAGCTGCTGGTGAAGGCCCACCGGGGAGAGCTTGGCCGGGCGCCGAGGGGCCTGACGGTGGCCGGGCTTTTGGACGCCTGGCTGGAGGCCCACAGGCGGGCGTGGAGGCCCGGCACGCTGAGCCTGAGGCGGACGGCGGCGAGCGCGTGGAAGAAGCTCATCGGCCACGTCGAGGCGGAGAAGCTGGGGCCCGCCGACGTGGAGATCGCCCTGGCGGAGATCGGGGAAAGGTACGCGCCCGGGACGGCGCGCATCTTCTTCGCGGCGCTGAGGCAGGCGCTGAAGTGGGGCAGGAAGAGGAAGCTGATCTACCAGGACCCGACCGAGGGAGTACCCGCCCCCAGGGAGGAAGGGAAGGAAAGGCTCCCCTGGTCTGAAGAGGAAGTCCGGCGCTTCCTGGAGTACCTGGAAGCGTGCGGGGAGAGGAAGGCGTACAAGGCGCTCTTCCGGCTCCTGCTGGCGACCGGCATGAGGCTCGGGGAGGCCCAGGCGCTCAGGTGGCAGGACGTGGACTTCAGGGCGGGGACGGTCCACGTCAGGCGCACCTACTCCCACGCCGGCAGGTGCTTCCACGAGCCCAAGACGAAGCACTCCAGGCGGAAGGTGGCGGTCGACCCGGAGACCATGCTCTGGCTCAGAGAGGTGAAAAAGGAGCAGGCCGAGGAGAGGCTGAAGGCGGGGGGAGAGTGGGCCGACAGGGAGGGCCTGGTCTTCACCTCCAGGAAGGGCGGGGTGCTGAAGCAGGAGACGGTCTGGCACGTGTTCAGGCGGCTCTGCCGGGGGGCGGGCGTGAGGACGATACGCGTGCACGACCTGCGGCACACCCACGCCAGCCTGCTCCTGCGGCAGAACGTGCACCCGAAGGTGGTGCAGGAGCGCCTGGGCCACTCTTCGGTCAAGGTCACGCTGGACCTCTACTCGCACCTCCTACCGGACGCCCAGGAGCCCGCCGTGAGGGCGGTGGAGCGGGTCCTGGACCGCCGGATTGACAGGAGATTGACAGGGGGGACCGGGAAGCCAGGAGAAAAAGGGAACTGAGGGGCACTCAGGCTTCAACTGTGATATAATTGACCCTGGTGGGAGCTATGAAGCTCTATGAGGAATTGCTGGCGCAAGTTAAGGCCTACAATCCAGGGGTAAATGAGGCTTTGCTCAGGAAAGCTTTCGATTTTGCCCGAGCCAAGCACGAGGGGCAGCGGCGTTTTTCCGGTGAGCCCTTTCTTTCCCATCCGGTGGCGGTGGCCTGTATCTTGGCGGAGCTGGAGCTGGACACGGAGACTATAGTGGCAGGACTTTTGCACGACGTAGTAGAGGATACCGGAACCACTTTAGAGGAAATAACGCGCGAGTTCGGGGCGGAGATAGCTGTTCTGGTGGACGGAGTCACTAAGCTTTCTCGCCTGCAGTTTCGCTCCCAGGAGGAGCAGCAGGCGGAAAACCTCCGGAAGATGTTCGTGGCCATGGCCAAAGATGTGCGGGTGGTGCTCATCAAGCTGGCCGACCGGCTGCACAACCTCAGGACTCTGCAGTACCTCCCGCCGGAAAAGCAGCGGGCCATAGCCAAAGAGACCCTGGAGATCTTTGCTCCCCTGGCGCACCGCCTGGGGATTTATCGTCTGAAGTGGGAGTTGGAGGATCTGGCTTTTCGCTACCTGGAGCCCGAGCGCTATCGCGAACTGGCAGCCAGGGTGGCCAAGACGCGGGCGGCGCGGGAGGAGTACACCCGGCAAGTGATCGCCATCCTGCAGAAGCGCTTGGAAGAGGCGGGGATAAAAGCAGAGCTTATGGGCCGTCCCAAGAACCTCTACAGCATCTATCAGAAGATGCTGCGCGACGGCAAGGAGTACAGCGAGATTTACGACCGCACTGGCATACGGGCGCTGGTGGAGACGGTGCGGGACTGCTACGCCGTCCTGGGAGTGGTGCATACCCTCTGGAAGCCGGTACCGGGACGCTTTAAAGACTACATAGCCATGCCCAAAGAGAACATGTACCAGTCCTTGCACACCACCGTGATCGGGCCTCAGGGAGAGCCGGTGGAAGTGCAGATCCGGACTTACGAGATGCACCGGACGGCCGAGTACGGCATCGCCGCCCACTGGCGCTACAAAGAAGGGCAGACGCGCGACAAGGAGCTGGAGGCCAAGTTCGCCTGGCTCCGCGAGCTCTTAGAGTGGGTCCAGGAGATGCGGGACGCGCGGGAGTTCATGGAGCGGCTGAAGATCGATGTCTTCTCCGACGTAGTCTTCGTCTTCACCCCCAAGGGGGACGTGGTAGAGCTCCCTGCGGGGGCCGTTCCCCTGGACTTCGCCTACCGCATCCACACCGAGGTGGGGCACCGCTACAAAGGGGCCAAGGTGAACGGACGGCTGGTACCCCTGGACTACCAACTCAAGACGGGGGATATAGTGGAGATCATCACCGGCCCCAAGCCCAATCCCAGCCGTGACTGGCTCAACGTGGTGCGCACCTCGCAGGCCCGCTCCCGCATCCGGCAGTGGTTCAAGCGGGAGTTCCGGGAGGAAGCTAAGGTACTGGGGCGGGATCTCTTGGAGAAGGAAGCCCGCCGGCTGGGCCTGCCCCTAGAGGAACTAAAGGAGGAGAAGCTTTTGGAGCAGGCCCGCCGCTTCAACCTCCAGACTGTAGAGGACCTTTACGTGGCTCTGGCCCAGGGTGCGGTCACTCCTTCTTCCGTCCTTCGCGCGGACCTTAAGGAGAAAGAGAAGGCCACTCCCCCAGCCGAAACCCGAGCCAAGAGGCGCTCCAACGGGCACTGCCCCGGAGTGCGAGTGGTAGGAGCAGACAACGTCCTGGTGCGCCTGGCTCACTGCTGTCACCCCATACCCGGCGACCCCATCATCGGCTACATCACCCGGGGAAGGGGGATTTCGGTCCACCACCGCGACTGCCGTAACGTGGCGGTGTGGCAGGAAAAAGAAAAAGAGCGGCTGGTGGAAGTGTTCTGGGAAGAAGGGGTGGAGACGCCTTTTGATGTGCGCCTGGAGATTTCGGCGGTAGATCGGGCGGGGCTTTTGGGAGACGTCATGGAGGTCCTGGCCGACATGAAGATCAGCGCCTCCTGGGTAGAAGCGCGAGGGAATAGGCGCACGGCCACCATCGAGTTTACCGCCCGCGTGCGCAACAAAGAGCAACTCGACTACCTCATGCGGAAAATTTCCCGGGTGAAAGACGTATTTGAGGTGCGACGGGTGGTGTGAAGCTTTGCGGGCGCTGGTGCAGCGGGTGGCGCGGGGAGCGGTCTGGGTAGAGGGAAAAAAGATCGCTAGTATCGGGCGGGGCCTGGTGGTCCTCCTGGGGATCAAAAAAGGAGACACCCCCAACGATGCCCGGTACCTGGCGGAGAAGGTGGCCCACTTGCGCATCTTCGAGGACGAGGAGGGGAAGCTCAACCTTTCTCTCAAAGAGGTGGGAGGAGAGGCGCTGGTGGTCTCTCAGTTTACCCTCTACGGTGACTGCCGGCGGGGGAGGCGGCCCAGCTTCTCCGAAGCGGCACCGGCAGAAGAAGCCGAACCCCTTTACCGGGCCTTCTTGGCCGCTTTGCGAGAGCAGGGGGTTCCGGTAGCCGAGGGGAAGTTTCAGGCCCACATGCTGGTGGAAATCTACAACGACGGCCCGGTAACCTTGCTTTTAGAAGGGGAAGGGAAATGAGGATCATCGTTCTGGTGGTAGGCGAGCTCCAAACCAACACCTACCTGGTGGGCTGTCCTTCGACTGGGGAGGCTCTGATCATCGATCCTGGTGCCGAAGGGGGGCGGATCCTGGCGGCGGCTTCCCGGGCGGGCTTGCGTCCCACCCTTATCTGCCTCACCCACGGCCACGCCGACCACATAGGGGCGGTGGCAGAGATAAGGCGGGCGCTTAACCTACCGGTACTCATTCACGCGGAAGACGCTCATATGCTCACCGATCCCCAGGCCAACCTTTCCGTCTGGTTAGGGAGAGGATTCGCAGTAGGCGAGCCCGACCGTTGCCTGCACGACGGTGAGGAGATAACCTGCGGGAAGCTCCAGTTTCAGGTGCTGCACACGCCGGGGCACACGCCGGGAAGCATATGCCTTTACGCTCCGGGCGTGCTTTTCAGCGGGGATACCCTTTTTGCGGGTTCAGTGGGGCGTACCGACTTTCCGGGAGGCGACTGGAAGAAGCTTTTGCACTCGGTGCGCACCAAGCTTTTGGTTTTGCCCGACGAGACAGTGGTATACCCCGGGCATGGCGCTTCTACCACCATAGGTGAGGAAAGGGAGCAAAATCCCTTCTTAACGGGAGAGGAGATGGGTTAATGGAAGGAAAGAAGGCTTTGCGGCTGCTCCCCTGGCCGGTCACTCTTATAGGTACCTACCACGAGGGGCGGCATAACCTTATGACCGCTTCCTGGGTGATGCAGGTGTCCTTCCGTCCCCCACTATTGATGGTTTCCATAGCGCCGGAGAGGTACACCTATGAGCTTTTGACCAAGAGCGGAGAGTTTGTGGTAAGCATTTTGGCCGCCGATCAGATGGAGATAGCCAACTTCTGCGGCACCCACTCCGGCCGGGACACGGATAAGGTAAAGGCTCTGGGGCTGAAAACCAAGCCGGCCACGCAGGTCCGGGTCCCTCTCCTGGAGGACTGCGTGGCCAACCTGGAGTGTCGCTTGGTCTCCTTGCACCCCGCCGGGGATCACGTGATCTGCGTGGGGGAAGTGGTAGGAGGGTCGGTGGAACGGGGGGAGGCTTCTCCCCTGCTCCTTCTCGACTGGCAGCCGGGCGCCTTGTGCAAATAAGTTCATACCGGCTCCTGATTGGGCCGGAGCTCCCAGACGCCGCAGGGGCAGGCGTCAGCGCAGAAGCCGCAGCCTATGCACCGCTGCGGGTCGGCCTCGTACCGCCAGCCGTTGCCCTCCTGGCGCCGGGTGATGGCCTGTTGAGGGCAGATGTTAAGGCATATGCCGCAGTCGCGGCAGATGCCACAGGAAGCACAGGCCGAAGCGCTTTCTTCCAGCGTACCAAAACCGGTGCGGTCCGGGTGAAAGTAGGCTAGTTTCACCCGCCTGAGTTCGAGCGTAGGCTTAGGCCCCTCAGGTAGAGTGGAGCCGGAGAGCCAAACGGCTACTTCCTGCGCCACCCGACGCCCTTGCCCTACCAAGGCGGGGATGCCGGCGGGGGCCAGCACCTCCCCTACGGCGAAGAGGGGGGGTTCGATCTTCCTTCCACCCAAAAGGCTTGCCCCCTCCTTCCCCGTGGCCACCACCGCCGCTTCGTATTCCTCCAACAGTTCGTCGAGATGTTCGGGCTGAACCTCGCGGTGGTCTATGGGCAGGACCTGGCGTACCCTTGCCAAGTCTGCTTCCAGGGCTTGTCTTGCTTCCCCCTTCAGGTGCCTGAGCTTCCCTCCCAGCTCCCCTTTTTCGAAGATCCGGACCTCATGCCCCATGAGGCGCAGGTGCCAGGCGGCGGCGATGCCCGCCGGTCCGCTCCCCACCACCGCCACCCGTCTCCCGGTAGGTGGCGGAAGAGGGGGGAGGGAGGCCTTTAAGCTTTCTTTTCCGAGCTGCTTCATGTCGGGAGGGACGAGCCCTCCTACCTTCCGCGTGCAGGTGCGCATACAGAAGTTGGGACAGAGGTAGCCGCAGACGGTGGCAGGGAAGGGGGTGGAGTAGAGGGCCAAGCTCAGGGCCTCTTCCTTTTTGCCTTCTCGCAGCAGCTGCCAGCGCTCCGCCACTGGGATGCCGGTAGGGCAGGCAGCTTGGCAGGGGGGAAGGTAAGAGCGGTTGGCCCATACGGGTACAAACCGCCGCCACTTCCCGGTGGCAATCACCGGGATGGGCTGGCGCTCCACTTTTATAAGATCCCCGAGCAACCCTCCCTCCCCCAGTTCTTTGTCCCAAACCTTTTCGCGGAAATCACTCATGGGGCGGCGGGGCCGCGAGCGCCTTTCCTGGGGAGAAAGGGCGACTATGAGCTGCCACTCCTCCCGGCGGGCCAGGAGGGGATAAAGTTCAGGACGCCGGATGTTTTCCAGGAAGCGGCGCAGGTTGGCTTCCAGCCACTCCCAGTCGGCGTCGCTCAAGGGCACGATGCGGGCATCGGCCTGGCTTATGCCCTGGTGCGGGCCGCGGAAGAAAATCTTTCCGCCCACCATGCCCACACAGGGGCGGAAGCCCAGGACGTTTTCCGGGTTCTGCGGCTGGTAGCCGCAGATAACCGCAATTCCTCCGGCCATGAACTCGGCAAAATAATCCCCCACCGACCCTAGCACCCAGAGCTCGGGGGGATCGAAGCGGGGGTTGTGTTTGGTCATGGTCATGCCCCGGGCCCCGATGCTTCCCGCCACGTAGATCTTCCCCTGGGCCATGGCGTTGCCGACGCCGTTGGCGGCGTGGCCGTGCACGATGATTTCAGCCCCTACGTTGAGCCAGCCCACATCATCGGAGGCCGGCCCCATCACCTCTATGCGGGTGTTGGGGAAGCCCATGGCTCCCACCCTCTGCCCCGGGGAGCCGTAGATGCGCACTAGTATCTTCTCTTCACCTGCTCTCCACAGGCGCCCTCCGATGCCGTGCTGGCCGTAAGCCTCAATTTCTAGGTGGCGGTAGCCCGCCGCTACGGCCGCCTGGATTTTCTCCTCCAGCAAGCGCGAGTCGAGACGGCGGCCGTTTTCCATTCCTGCAATACGGCAAACTTTTTCTGTCATCCGGCTATCTCTCCCGTCAAATCACGTACTTTATCTGCAGCCTTTCGGCCGCATGGTAATCGTCGATGCCCAAAGCGTCGGACATGCCTATGGGCAGCGAGGTCGAGCGTCCCAAAGCGGCCACGATCTTTTTGAGCTCCATGTCAAAGCTCAGGAAGACATCGACCACTCTTTCCGCCACCCTATCCGGATCAAGGCGGCGGTAAAGGCGCGGGTCTTGCGAGGTTATCCCTTTGGGGCAGATGCCCACGTTGCAAACGTTGCACCGGTCGGATTCCGATCCCAGGCAGCCCGCGGCCGCTTGCAGGATATAGCGCCCTATCTGCACCGCGCTCGCTCCCAGCATAAAGAGGGCGGCAGCGTTGGCGGCCAGGTTGCCGTGCTTCCCTATTCCTCCGGCAGCTATGAGCGGTATCTCGTTTTGCTTTCCCAGCTTGACCAGGTTTAAGTAGCAATCACGGATGTTGCTGGCGATGGGGTGTCCCATGTGGTTAAGCGACACCTCGTAAGCGGCACCGGTGGCCCCGTCTTCCCCGTCTATGCACAGGGCCGCAGCGTAGGGGTTGCGCGTGAGGTTGTTGAGCACGGCCAGGGCGGTAGAGGTCCCGGATATCTTGGGGTAGACGGGCACGCGAAAGCCCCACGCCATGGCCAGTGACTGGATCATCTTGGCCACCGACTCCTCGATGGAGTAAAGGGTCTGGTGGGTAGGGGGGCTGGGCAAGCTCACCCGCGGCGGCACGCCTCTGATGGCGGCGATGAGTTCGTTGACCTTGTGCCACAGCAAGAGACCCCCGTCCCCAGGCTTGGCCCCCTGCCCGTACTTGATCTCTATGGCGCAGGGATCTTCTTTCATCTCCGGGATGGCCCGCACGATTTCATCCCAGCCGAAATAACCGCTGGCGATCTGCAGGATGATGTACTTGATGAAGCGCGAGCGCAGAAGGCGAGGCGGGCATCCCCCCTCTCCGGTAGAAATTCTGACGGGCAGACCGAGTTCCTCGTTTAGGTAAGCCACGCCCATCATAAGCCCCTCCCACATGGTAGGGGAAAGGGCGCCTAAGGACATCCCTCCTATCATCAGGGGGTAAATCTCCCTTACCGGTGGGGTCCATCCCTCTTCCCTATAAAGCCTTAACTCCTCCTCCGGCGGCAAAATTCTTCCCAGGAGGGTGCGCAGCTCAAACTCGTGGCGGAGGGCATCCAGGGCCGGATCGGTCAGCATAGATATACGGACGAACTTGATCCGGTCAAGAGTCCCCGGTGCCGGGTCGTTGCGCCGCCCGCCGCGCCGCCTGGGCTGTCCTCCCTGGTTGAAGTGGAAGCGCAGCTTATCCTCCTCGTCGTTGCGGTAAGGCAGTATGGCCCCGTTGGGGCAAACCTGGGCGCACATGCCGCAACCGGTGCAGGCATGGGCGGGCTCGGTCCTTTGCCTTATCCCGTAGTACACCCGGTAAAGGCCAGAGGGAGCTTCCTTGGCGGGCGCGTCCAGGAGAGGGGAAAAGACGACCCGCTGGCGGTGCACCCCGAGCTCTATGGCCTTAACAGGGCAAACGGCGGTGCAGCGCCCGCACAAGGCGCACTTGTCCTTGTCCCAGTAGATGAGCCAGCGCAGATCCTTCAGGCCTAGTGAAGAGGGGGTAAGGGTTCCATCTGGGAGCATCGTCTCACCTCCCGTCGGTCGGGATAAACGATGACGGTGTCGAGGTGCATGGGCTGGAAATCCTGGCTCTTGTCCCGGTCGGGAGCGGCGAAGTCCAGCCCGCACATCTCGGAGCACAGAACGTAAAACCCCGGTCTTCCTCCCACCACGCCGGGACGGAGCTTCTTGCGGTCTTGCACCATGAAGACCGTCTTATCGGGCAGGCAACCGATCACGCAGTTGGGCCCGTCTATGGTGAGCGGACGACAGGCCAGCTTGAGCCGACGCAGGAGTTCCCGGTTAGGGTGCCGCTTTATCTCTTCGTCGGTTAGCGGTGTGATGAGGTGCTTGTAGTACTCCAGCTTTAGTCCCAGCTTTTTGAGAGCGTAGTGGAGAATGTGAGTAAAGACCTCGGAGTCGGACTGATAGCCGGTATAGCCGGGGAAGCCCCGGGAAAGGAGAAACTCCCTTATGGGAACAAAGGCCGTATTCTCCCCGTTAGTCATGGTGGCTATCCCCTGGATAAAAAAGGGGTGACAGGCGTAAAGGTTTATGGCGTAGTTTGTGTTCTGTCTTCCCTGGGCCATTATTACCCGTGCCTGCAACTCTTTCCGGTCGAGTCGCAAGTACTCACCTACCAGCAAGGGGTCGCCCACTTCCTTGATCATGATCACGTCCGGCCAAAAGCTGAAGACAATGATATCCTCTTTCTCTTCACCCATCCAGCGGAGTTGCAGGCGCGTCATCATGAGGCGAAACTCCTTTTCTTCTTGGTCCAGATTTTCCCAGCCATCTGGGTACTCGTAAACTTGGATAAGATAAAAATCTCTCTTGGGAGTTCCTGGGGGAGGCTCCTTGTCGGTAGTTATTACCACCCGGTATAAGGGCCAAAAACCCAGCGCGTTCATGAAGTCGTTGAGGCGCCGGAGTCCGTCTTTAGTAAAAATTCCTGAGAGGATAGGCTTGTCCTTGAGTTCTGCGAAGGGGCCGGTGAGATCGGTGAGAAAAAGCCCTACACCGGAGCCGTCATGCCCCTCCCGCATGACATCCAGCGCCCCAAGGGCCAGCATGGGGGACTGAGGTTCGTCGCTAGTCACGCAAAAAAGCCGGCACACCCTACTCACCTCTCGCCAAGGGTAATAAATATTATAACACCTCACGTTGCCTGAAAGTTGGTTGAATCACAAAAGAAAGTTTTTTCGTGGGATCTTTGAAGGCGAGGGGTCAGCGTGGTATTATTTATCGAAAGCGCGGGAAGTCATTTGGTTTATTTTAGAGGTTAGGGGGAAGGTTTAAAGATATGGAAGAACTTATGAAAAGAGAAGAGGTTCTTCGTCGGGCCAGGGAGGAAGGGGTTAAGTTCATAAGGCTCCAGTTCACGGACATACTTGGGGTTCTTAAGAACGTAGCTATTCCTATCGACCAACTGGAAAAAGCTCTGAACGGGGAACTCATGTTTGACGGCTCATCCATCGAAGGCTTCGTGCGGATAGAGGAGTCGGACATGTACCTCCGTCCTGACCCCCGCACCTTCGTCATTTTGCCCTGGCGGCCGCGGGACGGGGCGGTGGCCCGGCTTATCTGCGACGTTTACAATCCCGACGGTACTCCCTTTGAAGGCGATCCCCGCTACGCTTTGAAGCGGGTACTGGAAGAGGCAGCGGAACTAGGTTATACTTGCAATGCTGGGCCGGAGCTAGAGTTCTTCCTTTTTCATCTGGACGAGAAAGGGCAGCCCACCACCATCACCCACGATCGGGCCAGCTACTTCGACCTTAGCCCTGTCGACCTCGGGGAGGAGGCGCGCCGGGAGATAATCCTGACCCTGGAGAAGATGGGCTTTGAAATCGAGGCTTCGCACCACGAGGTAGCACCGGGGCAGCACGAAATCGATTTCAAGTACTCAGATGCTTTGGACGTGGCCGACAAGATCATGACTTTTAAGATGGTGGTGCGGGTGGTTGCCCAGCGCCACGGTCTGCACGCCACCTTTATGCCCAAGCCCCTTTATGGCGTTAACGGGTCGGGCATGCACACTAACCTGTCCCTCTCCCGCAACGGTGAGAACGCCTTTTACGATCCGGATAAGCCCTTGCAGCTGAGCGAGGTGGCCTACTACTTTATCGGTGGTATAATTAGACATATCAAGGCTATAACGGCGGTGGCCAATCCCACCGTCAACTCCTACAAGCGCCTAGTGCCCGGGTACGAGGCGCCAGTTTATATCGCCTGGTCTTGCCGTAACCGCAGCCCGCTTATAAGGATTCCGGCCAAGCGCGGCCCCTCTACCCGCATAGAGCTGCGCAGCCCCGATCCTTCCTGCAATCCCTACCTCGCCCTGGCGGCCATCATCAAGGCCGGGCTCGACGGGATAAAGAACAAGATCGAGCCGCCGCCGCCGGTGGACAGAAATATCTACGAGTTGAGCGCCGAAGAACGCAAGGTTCTGGGAATCGACTGCCTGCCCGGATCCCTCATTGAAGCCTTGCAAGAGTTAGAAAAAGACGAGGTGATTAAGGAAGCCCTCGGGCCCCACATTTACGAGAAGTTCATGGAAGCGAAGCTCAAGGAGTGGCACGAGTACTCTATACGTGTGCACCCCTGGGAGATCGAAACCTACCTGGTGCGCTACTAAACCTTAGGGGGCTTAAAGCCCCCTAAGTTATTGACTTTCTTATAACGTAAAGCTAACTTCATCATGAAAGGATTTTAAGCTAGGGGGTTACGACATGCCCGATTACGAGTCCTTGTGGAGCGGGCTGGGGATCGATTTGAAGCCTCATACCGAGTTGCTCGAGGCCCTGTTACCTCTCTACCAGGAGGTTTACCTTTCTCAGAAAAACCGTCCCCGGGGCATGGAGTATTTCGATTTCGTCGTCGGTGAAATTCACGGCCTGCGGGTGCAGGAACTCAACGACTTCCGCCGGCAGGGTGGCAAAGTGGTGGGGACCTTCTGTATATACGTGCCGGAGGAGCTCGTGCTGGCGGCGGGGGGAGTTTATGTCGGCCTTTGCGCCGGGGTGGAGGTGGGTACGGCGCAGGTGGAAGCCGTGCTTCCTCGCAACATCTGCCCCTTAATCAAGTCCTTCATGGGCTTCAAGCTTGCCCGTCTCTGCCCCTACTTCGAGTCCTGCGATCTTTTGGTCGGGGAGACCACCTGTGACGGCAAAAAGAAAACTTTCGAGATTCTGGCCGACTACGCTCCCGTCCACGTGATGGAGGTACCTCAGAAGAAGGAAGCGCCGGATCAGGAACTCTGGCTCGCGGAAATAAAGAAGCTGGTAGCCCGGCTGGAAGAGCTTACTGGCAAGAAGGTGACTTATGAGAGCCTGCGGAAGGCTATATGGCAGCTCAACGCCAAGCGAAGGGCGCTTAGGCGTCTGGCCGAGTTGCGCCGGGCCGACCCGCCGCCCATAAGCGGACTGGACGCCCTGCTCATTTTCCAGATCGCCTTTTACGACGACGTAGAGCGGTTCACGGAAAAGGTCAACGCCCTCTGCGATGAACTGGAGGAGAGGATACATCAGGGTGTGGGGGTGGTTCCGCCCGGAACCCCGCGGCTTCTGGTGACCGGCACTCCCATGGCCATACCCAACTGGAAACTGCCCCATCTCGCTGAGACCAGCGGGGCGGTGATCGTGGCTGAGGAGCTTTGCACTGGATACCGTTACTTCCAGAATCTTACCGAAGAGGAAGGCGGTTCTCTGGAAGAGCTCTTAGTCAACGTGGCCAGGCGGCATCTGGCTCCCCACTGTGCCTGTTTCACCCCCAACGGCGGGCGCTTGGAAGACATTGAGAGGTTAATCCAGGAGTACCGAGTGGACGGGGTGATAAGCTACATTCTTTCCTTCTGCGACCCCTACGCGGTGGAGCACTACCAGGTGGAAAAGTTCTTGAAGGCCCAAGGAGTGCCAGTGCTGAAGGCGGAGACCGACTACAGCATGCAGGACGCCGGGCAGCTCAAGACCCGCATAGAGGCCTTCGTGGAGATGCTCAGGCAGAAAGCTTAATCCGGCAGGATCCTAGCTTCTAAAGCCCTGGAGATTTCTTCCGTGAACCTTCCCGGTCGGCCCGTGCCTACGGGTCGGCCTTCGACTTTCACCAGCGGCATTACCAGCATTAAAGAGTTAGTGAGGAAAGCCTCTTCCGCTTCCAGGAGCTCCGCCGGAGTCACCGGACGCTCTGCGGCCTCACAGCCCAGCTCCCGGCAGATCTCTATCACTTTCTGGCGAATGATGCCCGGCAGCACCCCCTGATCCAGCGAGGGAGTAATCACCTTGCCCTTCTTTACGAGGAACACATTGCTGCGGCTTCCTTCGGCCACTAGGCCTCTGGTGTTGAGAAGGAGTGCTTCTTCCCATCCCCTTTTCCTGGCCTCCCTCCAGGCCAGCAGGTTCTCCAGATAGCTAATGGTTTTAAACTGGGTGAGGGGGGAGTGCTCGTTGCGCCTGACCTTAGACCAACCGGCACCAAACCCTTTCCGGTAGTCCTGGGGGGAATAAGGCAGGGGCCGTGGCCTTATCAGCAAGTTGCCGGGCTTGGCTCCCGGTTCCGGCCCGGCGGATAGGGTGAGGCGCAGCGCCCCTTCGGAAAGATTGTTGATCCTTATCACTTCTCTTGCTCCTTCTTCTATTTCCTCCCAGCGGAGGGGGAGAGGCAGGTTAAAGTAACGCCGCCCTTCTTCTAGGCGCTGCCGGTGCTCCGGCCAAAGAACCGGTTTCCCCCGGAAGACGAGTACCGTCTCGAAGAGACCGAAACCGTAAAGCCAGCCCTGATCTTCACTTTCTACCTTGGCTTTTTCCAAGGGGATCAGGCTCCCGTTGAAGAACACGGTTGCTCCCAAGGCTGTCCTTCCTCCTTTCCAGGCTTTTCCAGCACCAATGAACGGAAGACCTTTTCCTCATCAAACCCCATGGCCCTGACCAGGGCCCGGGCTTTGTCCAGGGTTTCTAGGTATTCGGCGTAGGGGTCGGAGTCGCTGGTGATACCTCCGCCCACCTGAAAATAAACGCGCTCTTTCCGGAAGATTAGGGTGCGGATGACGATGCTTAGATCAGCGTTGCCGTCAAAGCCCAGGTAGCCTATGGAACCGGTGTAAATCCCCCGACGCACGGGCTCCAGCTCCTCGATGATCTCCATGGCCCGTATCTTGGGGGCTCCGGTGATGGACCCGCCGGGAAAGGCGGCTTTTATCAGGTCGACGAGGTCCTTTCCCGGCGCCAACTCGCCTTGAACCGTGGCCACCAGATGGAATACCGTGGCGTACTCCTCCAGGCGAAAGAGCTCGGGTACCCGCACGCTCCCCGGGCGGCAGACCTTACCTAGGTCGTTGCGTTCCAGATCCACGATCATTGTGAGTTCAGCTCGGTCTTTCTCTGAATGCCACAGCTCTTCTCTCATCCGGGCATCGTTTACGGGATCGGAACCCCGCGGCCGGGTACCTTTTATGGGACGTGTCTCCACCCGCCCATTGCGCACCTGGAGAAACCTTTCCGGTGAAGCGGAGACTATCTGCCATTCTCCCAGGTTCAGGTAAGCGGCCATGGGGGCGGGGTTGATCGCGCGCAAGCGTAGGTAGACCTCCCTGGGGTCAAAAAGGCGGGGAAGGGAGAAACGCTGCGAGAGGTTGACCTGAAAGATATCCCCGGCGGCTATGTACTCCTTGGCCCTTATCACTGCTTCACAGTAACTGGAAGCGTCGAAGTGGGCGTACAAAGGGCACTCTTGGGCCGGTAGAGGACGGGGAGGAGGTAAGGGGGTAATATTGCGAATTAATTCACTAAGCTCGGCGGCGCGGGCCAAGGCGCGCTTTTGGGCCTGGCGAGGTTCTTTCTCTGGTAGCCCGGTGGCTACCAGGAAAACTTCTCGGCTGAGTTCGTCCACCACTAAGGCGGTATCGTAGAAGCCCAGGTAAAAATCAGGGGTAGAAAGATCGTCTAGTGCTCTAGAAGGCAATCTTTCCAGTTGCCGGCCCAGGTCGTAGCTTATAAAACCCGCTGCTCCGCCACAGAAGGGGAGTGGGCAGCCGCCGGAAGGATACTGATAGTGCCGCAGCAAGTTTCGCAGAAGCTCCAGGGGATTTCCTTCCTCCGTCCACTCCCTTCCTTCTTCGTCCCTCAAGACCAGTTTTTGTCCCTTGGCCTGAACCTGCAGAAAAGGCTTAGTCATTATGAAGGAATAGCGGCTGAAGCCGGGAACGACCAGGGCGCTTTCTAATAAAATGCTCATGGGCAGGTGGGCTAAAGGGGCAAAGATCTCCGCCCCTCTTGCCTTCACAGGCAAGGGCATGATGAGAGGGTTGGGCATCTTTCCTGACACCTCTTGTGTGACCTTATGGCGAAATTATAATACCTGCGGCTGGCTAATTGACGGGAGTAGAAGGGAGAGCCTAAAATGAAGCTCAGGAAAGAGATAACTTTAACAAGCAAGGTGGTTCCCGTGCGCTTCCCGGTGGCCGGCATAGACGTCTCCCCTTGGCTTCCTCCCCTGGTCTCCCTGGCGGTAGCTACCTTAACCACACCGGCAGGCGTTTCGGGAGCTTTTTTGTTACTTCCCTTCCAAGTGAGTGTTTTAGGATTCACCAGTCCTGCTGTAAGTCCTACCAATCTAGTTTACAACCTCGTGGCCATTCCGGGAGGGCTGTGGCGCTACATCCGGGAGGGACGCATGGTCTGGCCCCTGACCTGGGTGGTCGTCGCGGGAACCTTGCCGGGCGTCTTTGCGGGAGCTATTATACGCTTGAACTACCTCCCCAATCCCCGCGCCTTCAAGTTTTTCGTGGGTCTGGTGCTGCTCTACCTGGGCGGCCGCCTCCTTTACGAGCTCACGGGGCGCTATAGCCGCGGCAGGGAGCGCCTGCGCTCTCTGGAGGCCAAGTTCAGGGAGAGGGCGCTGGCGGCCCGGAGGGAAGGGAAGCGGGTGGCGGCGGGCTTGTCGGGGGAGGCAGTGGTGCGCACCTGTACTTTTAACTGGAGGCAGGTGGAGTACGAGTTCTGGGGAGAAAGGTTCAGTTTTAACGTTCCCACCCTTTTCCTGGTAGCGCTGGTGGTGGGAATAGTTGGCGGTATTTATGGTATAGGCGGAGGGGCCATCATAGCTCCCTTTTGCTGCGCCGTTTTCGCCCTGCCGGCCTACACGGTGGCCGGGGCTGCCCTGGCCGGAACCTTCCTTACTTCCATAGTAGGGGTGGTTTACTACACCATCTTGGCCCCCCTCTACCCGCAGATGGCGGTTAAACCCGACTGGCTTCTGGGCTTCCTTTTTGGTATAGGGGGACTTACAGGGACCAACCTGGGAGCAAGGCTACAGAAATTCCTTCCGGAACAGGTTATAAGAGGAATCTTGGGCATCCTGGTGCTTTTCTTGGCACTAAGTTACATATACCAGTTCTTAAGAGGCTGAAATGAGTAGTTTGATCTCGCCCTACTGCGAGCTTAAAGGTGAGGAGATTCTTGCCGGATTGCGGGGGATAGCGGTTGACCCCCGCGATTTCGTAGCTTACTGGGTCTATCTTTCTACCCGCGACCCTTTTGCGGTCCTGGTGGCCACCCTTCTGAGCCAGCACTCTACTGACCGCAAGGCCCTTGAGGTTTACCGCCGGCTCGTTCAGGTCGTTAAAAACCTTTCCCCTGCCTCCTTCCTTAATTGCGAGGAGCAGGAATTGGCCGAAATCTTGCGCCCGGCGGGGCTGCACCGGCGCAAGGCGGAGCTCTTGCGCGCTTTGGCCCGGGAGGTAGTCGATTTCGACCTTAAAGCCCTTGGCAATCTTCCCACCTTCGAGGCCCGCCGGCGACTCTTAAAGCTCCCCGGCGTGGGACCCAAAACGGCGGACGTTTTGCTTCTGCACCTGGGTCACCCCCTTTTCCCGGTGGACACCCACATTGCCCGCATAACCAACCGACTTTCCTGGGCCAAAGGCTCACGCTACGAGGAGATACAGAAGGTCTGGATGGAGCTTTTTTCTCCTAAGGATTACCAGGAGGTTCATCTGCGCCTCATCCAGTGGGGTCGGGAGGTCTGCCGGGCCAGAACCCCCCGCTGTTTTACCTGTTTTTTAAGGATATGTTGTTCTTTTGCGAAAGAGGAGGGGCGGACTTAGAAACAGCTTTTGGTATAATGGGTGTTAGGGGTGAAGGCGGCATGAAGAAAAAGGTAGGAGACTTGACCATCGAGTGCGTCCAGGGTGACATCACCCGGCAGGAAGGGTTTGACGCGGTGGTCAATGCCGCCAACGCTTGGCTTAAGCCTGGTGGCGGAGTGGCAGGGGCCATTCACCGGGCGGCAGGGCCGGAGCTGGAAGAAGAGTGTCGTTCTTTAGCCCCCATTTCACCGGGAGAGGCGGTTATAACCGGGGCATATCGCCTGCCCAACCGCTATGTCATCCACTGCTTGGGGCCGCGCTACGGGGTGGACGAACCTGCGGCGGAGCTCCTAGCCGCCTGTTACCGCAACGCTCTCCGGCTGGCGGAGGAAAAGGGGCTTGCCTCCGTAGCTTTTCCAGCCATATCTACCGGCGCCTTCGGTTACCCCCTGCGGGAGGCAGCGCGGGTGGCCGTGAAAACGGTGGCGGAGCTGGCACCCAGTCTGCAAAGCGTCAAGCGGGTGCGCTTCGTCCTGCACGGAGAAGAAGCTTTCCAGGCTTTTAGCCAGGCTTTGGAGGAACTCTGATAGATGTGGAGGTTTAGTTGGGTGCGCTTGGTGGGCTGGTTAGTAGCCCTCTTTATACTTTTAGGCATGGGTTGGGGCGGCTACGAGGTTTACGCAGCCATAAGAGACCTCCCCCCCTGGCAGATAGACTCGGTGCCTCTGGTGGCTCCCAGCACCCTTTACGCGGCCGACGGTACCCCCTTCGCTTCTCTTGGCCGCGGGACTTTCATCCCGGTAACTGAGAAAGAAATCCCGCTTGTCGTCAAACAAGCCTTCGTGGCAGCGGAGGACAATCGCTTTTATCAGCACCACGGTATTGACATCTGGGGCATATTGAGGGCGGCTTGGTACGACCTTTTAAACCGCAAAATAGTCCAGGGGGGGAGCACCATAACCCAGCAACTGGCCAAAAACGCTTTTCTTACCCCTTCGCGCACATTCAAACGCAAAATCCAGGAGGTCTTCCTGGCCATACAACTGGAGCGCCACTACACCAAAGACGAGATCCTGACCTTTTACCTCAACCGCATCTATTTCGGTGAGGGGGCCTGGGGAATAGGGGCGGCGGCCAAGACTTATTTCGATAAAAAAGTGGAGGATCTGACGCCGGCCGAGGCGGCCATGCTGGCGGGTCTGGTGCGCGCTCCCAGCTACTACGACCCCTTCCGCAACCCCGAAGGGGCTCTGGCGCGGCGCAATACAGTGCTGCAGCAGATGGAGGAGTGCGGCTTTCTCACGCCGGAGCAGGTAGCCAAGGCCAAGGCCGAGCCTCTGGGGCTTAAGCGAGGTCTTATCTACAAACCGAAGTGTCCTTATCCCGACTTTGTGGACTACGTCATCGCCACGGTGGGGGAGCGCTTTGGCGAGTCGGCCCTCTTTCGCGGGGGGCTTAAGATCTACACCACCCTGGACATAAGGGCGCAGAGGGCGGCGGAGGCGGCGGTCAGAAACAACGCTTTTTACCCGACTACAGTGCGTGACTCTCAGGGGTTGCTTCAACCCCAGGCAGCGGTGGTGTTACTCGACCCCAACACGGGGGCCATAAGAGCCATGGTGGGCGGCAGGGAGCACGTGGTTAGCCGGCAATTCAACCGTGCTTACCAGGCTTACCGCCAGCCCGGCTCGGCCATTAAACCTATACTCGACTACGCCCCGGCCATAGAGTATCTGGGGATGAGCCCCAGTTCGGTGGTGGTGGATGAGCCGGTACGCTTTGGTTCCTACGAGCCGCGCAACTACGACGGGCGCTACCGGGGTCCTATAACTCTGCAGGACGCCTTGGCTTATTCAGTTAACGTGGTGGCGGTAAAGCTTCTGCACATGGTGGGATTGGAGCGGGCGGCGGCCTTCGCTGATAAGCTGGGCATAAAGGTCGATCCAACCAAGGACGGACTGGCAGCGGCACTGGGAGGGCTGTATCACGGGGTGTCGCCGCTGCAGATGGCTGCGGCTTACGCTGCCTTTGCCAACGGGGGCTATTACGTGCATCCCTTTGCGGTGACCAAAATCGTTCAGCCCGACGGCTCGATACTGGCCGAGTACCATCCCGAGCTCAGACCGGTAATGAAGCCCACGACGGCGGCGGCCATAGCCACCATGCTCAAAGCGGCTGTCCAGTACGGCACCGGCACCAAGGCTCGGATAGATGATCTGGCGGCCGGCAAGACGGGGACTACCGACGAGGGCAAGGACCTGTGGTTCTGCGGCTGGGTTCCCCGCATGGTAGGGGTGGTCTGGATAGGGTGGGATATGAACCGTCCCATGCCCGGCGCCTATGGGGGAGATTACTGCGCCAGGATGTGGCGGCAGATAATGGTACAGGCTCTGGACTTGCAGCCTACCTCTACTGTAGCTCCGCCCCCGCCGGCACCGTCGGTGCCTTCTACTGCTCCGACCGAGCCCCCGAATTCCACCGCTACTCCAGCGCCGTCTGCTCCGGAAAAGCCGTCACCTACTCCTGAAAAGCCGACCGCTCCTACCACTCCTACCTCCCCGGCACCTGCTGTGCCGGGTCAACCCGGACAGCCGGCTCAGCCTGTGCAGCCGGGTCAGCCCGAGCAGCCCAAGCAGCCAGAGCAACCAGGGCAGCCAAAGCAGCCGGGGCAGTCCGAGCAGCCGACGCAGCCGCCACCAAAGTTACCTACGACCATCCAGGGAGCGAGCGGTCATGGCTAAAGAACGGTTCCAGTGCCTGATTTGCGGCTACCAGAGTACGCGCTGGCTGGGGCGCTGCCCAGAATGCGGGAACTGGGACTCTTTCTCTACCGGTACTACCAAAGATTTTGACAAGGGATCGGCTGCTGTTTACTCTCTGCAGGAGATAGAAGGTGAGGAAGAGCGCTTACGGGTGGGGATAGAGGAGTTTGACCGGGTACTGGGTGGGGGGATAGTCCCGGGTTCCCTCATTCTGGTAGGGGGAGACCCGGGTATAGGCAAATCTACCCTACTCCTGCAGATAGCTTCCCAACTCGGCAGATACGGACAGGTCCTCTACGTCTCTGGGGAAGAGTCGGTGCGCCAAGTGGCATCAAGGGCGCGGCGTCTGCAACTGGAAGCCGCCTCTCTGTTGCTGGCCTCGATCACCGATGTGGAAGTGATCAAGGAGCAGATAGAACGACTGCGACCCTGCGCTGTAGTGGTGGACTCCATCCAAACCCTGGTGCATCCCCGGGTGCAAGCGATCCCAGGGAGCGTGGCTCAGGTGCGGGAGTGCATCGGGGTGTTGCAAGGGCTGGCCAAAGGCCTGAACCTCCCCATCCTGGTGATAGGACATGTAACCAAGGAGGGCATTCTGGCGGGGCCGCGTCTGCTCGAACACGTCGTGGACGTGGTGCTTTACCTGGAGGGAGACCGTTATCAATCCTACCGCCTCCTGAGGGGAGTGAAGAACCGCTACGGTGCCACGCATGAGATAGGGGTCTTCACTATGACCGAGCGGGGAATGATGCCCGTGGTCAACCCTTCGGCTCTTTTTCTGGCTGGGAGTCAGGCCGACAGCTCGGTAGGGGCGGCGGTGGCGCCTACCTTGGAGGGGACACGCCCTTTGCTGGTGGAGATTCAGGCCTTGGTAAGCACCAGCTACTACTCTTTGCCCCGGCGCATGACCACCGGGCTCGATTTCAACCGGACCCTTTTGCTCCTGGCAGTTCTGGAAAAGCGGCTGGGACTGCGTCTGAGTTCTTGCGATGTATACCTGAACGTGGTAGGGGGGATGAAGCTAATAGACCCGGGAGCCGATCTGGCGGTGGCGCTGGCCGTCGTTTCTAGTTACCGGGAGCTCCCCTTACCCCGGGACGTGGTGGTAGTAGGCGAGGTGGGGCTAACGGGAGAGGTTCGCCCCGTGCGCCTTTTGGAGTTGAGGCTTAGGGAGGCGGCCAAGCTGGGTTTTTCCCGAGCGGTAGTGGGAAGGGATAACTGCTGCCGGTCTTTGCCGGAAAAGTTTACCCTGATCCCGGTGGCTTCCTTGGGAGAGGCTGTAGAGGTTCTCTGGCAGGGGTAACCGCTTTCGAAGGGGGAAGTCGATGGACGACCAGCTACTCAAAGTCTTGCGTCAGGTTGCGCCTGGGACTCCTTTGCGGGAAGGCCTGGAGAATATCCTGCGGGCCAAAAGTGGGGCTTTGATCGTGGTGGGGGATAACGAGCGCGTGCGGGCGATCGCCGAAGGGGGATTTGTCATCAATGCCGAGTTTACCCCGGCGCGCCTTTACGAGCTGGCCAAGATGGACGGAGCCATCATCCTGAGCGAAGACGCTAAACGGATAGTAGCAGCCAACACCCAACTGGTGCCCGATTTGAGCATCCCTTCCTCGGAAACCGGTATTCGTCACCGCACGGCCGAGAGGGTGGCCAAGCAGACAGGAGCCTTGGTGATTTCCATTTCTCAGCGCCGGGGTATCATCACCATCTACAAGGGGAACTTGAGATATGTGCTCAAGGAGCTGGAGGTCGTCCTGGCTAAGGCCAACCAGGCAGTGCAAACCCTGGAAAAATACCGTTCCATCCTTAACCAGACCATGGTCAACCTCACGGTGCTGGAGTTTGAGGACGCCGTTACGCTTTACGAGGTGACCAAGGCCATACAACGGACCGAGATGACGCTCAGAGTGGTTCGGGAGATCGAGCGTTACATCTGTGAGCTAGGGAGTGAAGGGCGCCTTATCGTCATGCAGGTGGAGGAACTGGCTTCGAACATAGAGGAAGAAGGGCTCCTGGTGATCCAGGACTACGCGGTGGTCGAGGATAAGACTCCCAAGGAGATACTTGGCATGATCGGGAGCTGGCCGGCCGAGGATCTGCTGGATCTAAC
The DNA here is from genome assembly GCF_003368535.1 of Ammonifex thiophilus. Lineage (GTDB taxonomy): Bacteria > Bacillota > Desulfotomaculia > Desulfotomaculales > Ammonificaceae > Ammonifex > Ammonifex thiophilus. The sequence goes on along the minus strand of NZ_QSLN01000011.1, from coordinate 9,579 downwards.
CCTCATAGCTAGGGCTCTGGGGTATTCCGGCGGCCCCAGGGTTTTGGAGCAAGGGGTTTCTCCGCGTGGCTACCGGATACTGCACCGGATTCCCCGCCTTCCTTCCCCGGTGATAGAGAACATCGTTCGGACGTTTGGCAACCTCAGCCGCATACTCCAAGCCTCCATCGAGGAGTTGGACGATGTGGAGGGTATCGGCGAGGCGCGGGCCCGCATGATCAAAGAAGGGCTGAGGCGCTACTGGAACCAGATCGTCCAGGAGCGCTATCGCTAAAAATATTTGGTTGACAGTTAAATCGTGGCGTGGTACAATAAACCTTTTCTTGACAAGGAGGAGAAATTGTGATAAAATTTATTATGCTTTAAAATCGGGAGCTTGGGGGTGGGGCGTTGTTCAAGGTCGGCGACAAGGTGGTATACCCGATGCACGGGGCCGGGATTATAGAGGCTATCGAGGAGAAAGAAATTCTGGGGCAGAGGCGCGAGTACTATGTCCTTCGCTTCCCTATAGGGAACAACATGAAGGTAATGGTTCCCATTGATAACTGCCAGGAGATAGGGCTGAGGCGGGTGATTGACAAGAGCGAGGTACAGAACGTACTCAAACTCCTCCGCTCTTCCTGTACTGCCATGCCTGCCAACTGGAACCACCGTTACCGGGCCAATCTGGAGAAGATCAAAAGCGGCAACATCTACGCTGTGGCCGAAGTGGTGCGGAACCTAGCGCGTCGGGAGCGCGAGCGCGGCCTTTCCTCGGGCGAGAAGCGTATGTTAGAAAACGCCAAGCAGATTCTGATTAGCGAACTGGTGCTGGCAATGGAGATGAAAGAGGAAGAGGCGCGTCAGCTGTTGGACCGTGCTTTTGCTTAAAGAGGGCGGAGAACAGGCCGCCGTTGTTTTTAAGGAATTCCCCTTCTGCTGGAGGAGGGGAATTCCTTATTTTTAAGGCTGGAATTTTAAGGAGGCTAGCTTGAACGGCAACCCGGAAGCCAATATAATGAAGGCAAAGCTGCTTTTGCCCGGATAGGAGGTGAAGATGTGGCGCGGAGGGTAGCCTTTTTTATTTTGACCCTGGCTTTCGCTGCTGGCGGAGCTCTTTTGGCCTTTTTTCTCTTGAATTTCTGGTCTTTCCCGCTCATTTGGCGCATCGGCGTGGTAGCGGCGGGCGGAGGCATCGGCTTCCTGGTGGGCGCGTTCCTGTCTCCCCGGCTGATAGAAGTGGTGGTATGGCTTACCTGCCGCTGGGAACAGTACCTACAAAGGATGCCCCTTTCGGACTTATTAGCCGGTATAGTAGGACTTATTCTCGGACTTCTCATTATCAACCTTTTTGCTCCGGTGCTGAGTGCTCTGGGTTGGGCGGGCAAGATTATCTGGCTTGGCGCTGCTGGGCTTACCGGTTATCTGGGTTTTTCCTTGGGGGTCAAGAAGAGGGAAGAGTTCTGGGGCCTCATTTCTTCTCTCCCACGCCCGGGCAAAGAGAGAGGGGGCAGGGCTTCAGCAGGGTCCGGTTCCCTTAAGCTCTTGGACACCAGCGCTATAATCGACGGGCGCATAGCGGATCTTTGCGCCAGCGGCTTCTTGGAGGGGACCCTGGTGGTTCCCTTGTTCGTGTTGGAGGAGCTACAGCACATTGCCGATTCGGGGGACACGCTCAGGCGCAACCGGGGCCGGCGGGGATTGGACATCCTGAACCGGATCAAGAAGGAAACAGGGGTTAAGGTGCAGATTTGCGAACAGGCGGTGGACGGGGGAGAGGGGCTGCCGGTTGACGCCAAGCTTGTGCGCCTGGCCAAAAAACTGGGGGCCAAGCTGGTGACCACCGACTACAACCTGCACAAGGTGGCAGAACTGCAAGGAATCAAGGTACTGAACATCAACGAGCTGGCCCAGGCTCTGCGTCCCGTAGTCTTGCCCGGCGAAGAAATGTCGATTCACCTAGTAAAAGATGGCAAAGAGCCGGGCCAAGGGGTGGGCTACCTGGAGGACGGGACGATGGTAGTGGTGGAGGGGGGGAAGAAGCATATAGGGCAGACGATCCGTGTTACCGTCACCAGCGTGCTGCAAACGTCGGCCGGACGGATGATTTTTGCCAAGCCAAAGGCTGAGGGAGAGACGGGGTTTGGCGGGGTGAATGCCATTGGTTGAGGCAGGGGTAGTGGTGGTGGCGGCGGGGCAGAGCCGCCGCATGGGGGAAGGGCCTAAAAAGCAGTTCCGCCGCCTTCTGAACCTCCCCGTGTTCGCCTGGTCTTTAGAAGTGTGTGAGAAGGTGGACTTAATCAGAGAAGTGGTGCTGGTGGTTCCTCCAGGGGAGGAGGATTTTTGCCTGGAACTAGTAAAAGGTAGATATTCCAAGCTCAAAGCAGTGGTACCCGGCGGCGAGCACCGGCAGGACTCGGTCTTTGCCGGTCTTCTTCATCTTTCCCCCTTGCCTGTGGTGGTGGTGCACGACGGGGCGCGCCCTCTGGTGACCCCAGCCTTGATGGAGGAGGTTATCAGAACGGCAGCAGAGTGGGGTGGATCCGTTGCTGCCGTACCTGCGCGGGATACCGTAAAGCGGGTCGATGCGGAAGGAAGAGTAGTAGAAACCCTGCCGCGCGAGGAAATATACTTGGCGCAAACTCCCCAGGCTTTCCGCTACGAACTTCTTCTGCAGGCGCACCGGCGGGCCAAGGAGGAGAACTACTACGCTACCGACGACGCCGCGCTGGTGGAGAGGGAGGGGGTTAAGGTCAAGGTGGTTCCGGGGAGCTATACCAATCTCAAGATCACCACTCCGGAAGATCTGGAGCTGGCCCGGGCCTTGGTGGGCGGAAACGACCCCGGCCTACGAATAGGCATAGGCTACGATGTCCATCCGCTGGTGGAGGGAAGACCCCTCATTTTGGGCGGAGTGCAAATAGAAGCGCCGCTGGGGCTTGCAGGGCACTCCGATGCCGATGTACTCTGCCACGCCTTGATGGACGCCTTGCTGGGCGCCGTGGGCAAAGAGGACATAGGCCACTTTTTCCCCCCGAGCGATCCGGCCTATTGGGGGGCCAGAAGCCTTGATCTACTGGCCCGCGTGTGCATGTGGGTGAAGGAGGCCGGCTTCCGGGTGGTGAACGTGGACACGGTGGTGCTGGCCGAGCGCCCCCGTCTTGCTCCTTACGTTCCTGCTATTAAGGCCAATCTGGCCCGGGTTCTGGAAGTTTCGGAAAGCAGGGTGGGGGTAAAGGCCACTACTACGGAGGGACTGGGCTTTGTGGGCCGGGGGGAAGGGATGGCGGCCCACGCGGTGGTCCTGCTGGCCTTGGTATAATACCTCTTGGGGGAGTTGGAGCAGTGGGGCTACGCAGTCTATACCAGTACATCAAGGAAGACATCCAGATGGTCTTCGAGCGAGATCCGGCGGCTAAAAGCGTGTGGGAGGTCATTTTCTGCTATCCCGGGCTTCACGCCGTTTGGTTCCATCGCATAGCCCACTGGTTTTACCGCCGGCGTTTTTACTTTATAGCTCGGTTCATTTCCCACTTCGCCCGTTTCCTCACGGGGATAGAGATTCATCCAGGCGCTAAAATAGGGAGGCGCTTCTTCATCGACCACGGTGCCGGCGTGGTTATAGGAGAAACGACGGAAATAGGGGACGACGTCACCATTTATCAGGGAGTAACCCTGGGAGGAACGGGCAAGGAGAAGGGTAAGCGCCACCCCACTATAGGGAACAACGTGGTCATAAGCGCCGGGGCCAAGGTACTGGGCTCTTTCACCGTGGGAGACAATTCCAAGATCGGAGCCGGGTCTGTGGTCTTGAAGCCCGTGCCGCCCAACTGCACGGTGGTGGGGGTACCAGGGAGGATAGTGGTCAGAAACGGCAAGCGCGTAGAGGAGAAGCCCGACCTGCGGCACGACCTCCTACCCGACCCGATCTCTGAGGCCTTGGGCCGGCTGGAGGCAAAGATCGCTCGGCTTGAGGAGCGCATCAGAGAACTGGAGGCGAAACTCGCTGAGGAGGAGGCGCAAAAGGCGTGATACAGGTCTATAACACCCTGACCAAGCGCAAAGAACCCTTTGTCCCCCGCGAGCCGGGCCGGGTGCGGATGTACGTCTGTGGCCCCACCACTTACAACTACATCCACCTGGGCAATGCGCGGGCCCTGGTGGTTTTCGACACCGTCAGGCGGTACTTGGAGTACCGAGGTTTTAGAGTTTTTTTTGTGCAAAACTTCACCGATATCGACGATAAGATTATAAAAAGGGCCGCGGAGGAGAAAATGGACCCGCGAGAGCTGGCCCTCAAGTACATCGAGGCCTACTTCGAAGATGCTGACCAGATAAACATCAAGAGAGCCGATGTGCATCCCCGCGTGTCCGACCACCTGCCGGAGATTATCGAACTTATCTCTCTCCTGATTGACAAGGGGTTTGCCTATGTGGCTGAGGGCGACGTCTATTTCGCCGTAAGGAAATTTCCCGAGTACGGCAAGCTTTCCGGACGGCAGCTTTCGGAGTTAAGAGCAGGTGCCCGCGTGGAACCGGGGGAAAACAAGAAAGACCCTCTGGATTTTGCCCTGTGGAAAAAGGCCAAACCCGGCGAGCCTTCGTGGTCCAGCCCCTGGGGTGAAGGCCGTCCCGGCTGGCACATCGAGTGTTCGGCCATGGCTTTGAAGTATCTGGGGCCGGAGCTCGATATCCACGGCGGGGGTAGCGACCTCATTTTCCCCCACCACGAGAACGAGATCGCCCAGTCCGAAGCGGCCACCGGCCGCCCTTTTGCCCGTTACTGGCTACACAACGGCTTCATCACCGTAAAAGAGGAGAAGATGTCCAAATCTCTGGGCAATATTTTTCTTTTGCGCGAGGTAATGGAAGCTTACCCACCCTCGGCCGTGCGCCTCTTTCTCCTGAGCACCCATTACCGTAGCCCCCTGGCCTACACACCGGAGTACCTGGAAGGAGCGGCCAAGGCTCTAAGCCGCCTGCGCTCTTCCTGGCTCTTCCTTCTGGAAGCGCAGAACCAGGCGGAGGAGTTTTCCGGCGGTGCGGAGCAACTGGCGCGGCTGGACGAGTGGGAGCAAGACTTTGCCGCGGCCATGGACGACGACTTCAACACAGCCCGAGCCCTAGCCCTCTTCTTCGATCTGGCCCACGAGATCAACTCCTGGGCCGAACTTCGCCCGCTACCGCCGGCGCCGGTACTACGTCGGGCTCTTTCCCTCTGGGTCGCCTTCAACCGCGTGTTAGGGCTTTTCCCCGAGCGGCGGGGATTGCCGGTGGTCGAACAGGAGCGGACGGAGGTTATAGAGGATCTGGTGAAACTTCTGGTGGAAATTCGTCAGGAGGCGCGGCAGCGCAAGGACTGGGCAACAGCCGACCGCATCCGCGAAGAGTTGAAAAACCTGGGCATTATTTTGGAAGACACCCCGGCGGGGACCCGCTGGCGCTGGGCTTAAAGGAAGGGGAGAAAGCTATGAAGGTGACTCTAATCGCCCACACGCCGGAGCCGGAAAAGGTCATAGCTTTCGCCGCCAGGCGCTGCTACTCGGCCCTGCCGAACGACGAGCTCTGGGAGAAGGTGAAGGCGGGCGATTACCGCGACTTCCTGCGCAAGCTCATAAGGCGCGGGCACCTGACCCCGGTCGAGCACGCCAGCTTCACCTTCGCCGTGGAAGGGGTATCTAGAGCGTGCCTGGCCCAGATAACCCGCCACCGCATAGCCTCCTTCTCGGTGCAGTCCCAGCGCTACGTCAAGGGTTTTAACTTCGTGGTCCCGCCGGCGGTCGCGGAGCGGGGCAAGGAAGGGGAATTTCTGGCCGCCATGGAGGAGTGCAGGCGCTCTTACGAGAAGCTTCTGGAGTTTCTTCCGGCGGAGGACGCCCGCTTCGTTCTGCCCCAGGCGGCGGAGACCAAGTTCGTGGTCACCATGAACGCCAGGGAGCTTTTGCACTTCTTCTCCCTGCGGCTGTGCTTGCGGGCGCAGTGGGAGATAAGGCGGGTGGCGGAAAAGATGCTGGAGCTGGTGAAGCCCCTGGCTCCGGTGGTGTTCGAGAAGGCGGGGCCGCCCTGCCTGCGGGGGCCTTGCCCGGAGGGGGAAGAGGGGTGCGGGAAGCTGGAGGAGGTGCGCAGCAAGTATCTTGGATAAAAAGGAAAGCGGCACGGAGCTCGTCTACGGGCGCCACGCGGTGAAGGAGGCCTTACTGTCAGGTCGTTCCTTACACAAGATACTGGTGGCACGGGGGCTGGGTGGAGCCTTTTTTCACGAACTCAGAAACCTGGCTGCTTCGCGAAGCGTGCCGGTACAAGTAGTTCCTGCCGAAGCTCTGGACCGCTTAACGGCCCGTGGCGTCCACCAGGGGTGTGTGGCCCTGGTAAGCCCTTATAACTACGCGAGTCTAGACGAGATACTGGCTACCCGTCCCACTTGTCTCCTGGCTTTGGCCTACATCACCGATCCGCGCAACCTGGGAGCCATACTGCGCACGGCGGCCGCCGTGGGTGTAGAGGGCGCGATAATCCCTTCGCGCCGGGCGGCAGGTCTCACTGCGGAAGCGCTCAAAGCGGCGGCGGGAGGAGCGGAGCACGTCAAGGTGGCAAGGGTGACTAACCTGGCTCAAACCTTGCGGTACTTGAAGGAGCAGGGTTTCTGGGTCCTGGGGGCGGAAGCCGACGCTCCGGTGACCCTCTGGGAGGCGGAGTGGAACGAGCCACTGGTGGTGGTCATAGGAGGAGAGGACGCTGGTCTGGGGAAGGTAGTGCGGCGTGAGTGCGATCTTCTGGTGCGCATACCTACCACGGCGAAAATGCCTTGTCTTAACGCTTCGGTGGCGGCAGCGGTGATTCTCTACGAGATTCTGCGCCGCCGCCAGATGGAAGAAAAAAATGCAGGAGATAACCCTAATTGACGGCTACAATCTCATATACGCTTTGGAGATGGAAAAGAATAAGGCTGACCTGGCGCATGCTCGTGACTGCCTGGTTGAACTGCTGGAAGAGTATGCTGCTCTTACGGGAAAAGAGTTGATAGTGGTTTTCGACGCTTACCGGGTGAAGGGTGGGCAAGGCTCTTGCGAGGCGAGGCGGGGGGTAAGGGTGATATTCACCAGGGAAAGAGAAACTGCCGATACGGTGATAGAGCGGCTGGTGGGGGAGCTGACCGGCGAGTTTTTGGTGACCGTAGTGACCGGTGACTGGATGGAGCAAAGGCTGGTGTTGGGAGCAGGTGCTCTAAGAGTCACTCCCAGGGAATTTTGGAAACAGCTAAACCAAGTTTTCTCTTCCCGGGTTCGTGCTCAGTCACCCTCCTTCGGGCGGCTGGATGACTGCTTGCCCGAGTCTCTGCGCCAGAGATTTAGCGAATGGAAGTTCAAATAGGTCTGGAAAGGGAATCCGGTGGCTAAGTGGTTCTATTTTCGTTGACGCGCATCGATCAGTTAATTATAATGGGAAAGCAGCGGGGACAACCAGGTAAAGATAAAGGGTGGGGGCGATAGGTTTTGAGCCTGCGTGGCCCAAACCAGCAAGCGTGCCCTTGCTACGAGACGATGCAAGATGAAGAAGTAGTGGCTTACGCCCGCAAGGGAGACGTCAGGGCGCAGGAGTACCTTATAAACAAGTACAAAAACTTCGTGCGGGCGAAGGCGCGAGCCTATTTCCTGATAGGTGCCGACCGGGAAGACATCATCCAGGAAGGCATGATCGGTCTTTACAAGGCGATAAGGGATTTTAAGATGGACAAGCTTTCCTCCTTTAGGGCTTTTGCCGAACTTTGTATCACGCGGCAGATTATAACGGCTATCAAAACTGCTACCCGCCAGAAGCACATCCCCTTGAACTCCTATGTTTCCCTGAATAAGCCCATTTACGATGAGGACTCCGATCGGACCCTGCTCGATGTGGTCTCCGAAGCTAAGATCACCGACCCGGAAGAAGTGGTGATCAGCCGAGAGGAGTTCGACCACATCGAAGCCAAGATGGGAGAAATTCTGAGCAAGCTGGAATGGCAGGTACTGGTCTCGTATTTGGAAGGCAAGTCCTACCAGGAGATCGCCGAGGATCTGAACCGGCACGTCAAATCCATCGACAATGCCCTGCAGCGGGTCAAGCGCAAGCTGGAGCGCTACCTGGAACGTAAAGGCCACTAGGTTGACCTTCCCCGGCTCTCGTCCTAAAATTTTCACAGGAGCCTTTTCGCTGGGGTAGCTCAATCGGCAGAGCAGCTGACTTGTAATCAGCAGGTTGTGGGTTCGAGTCCCATCCCCAGCTCCATTTATAGTGGGAGTGATAGGCCTGCCGCAAATTGAGGTGAGGGCCTTTTCCTTTCTTTATCAGCTCTTCAAGGAGCGCGGGTGGAGCCAGCCTTACCTCTTTAAGGTTCCGGAGGGCTGCACGCTGGCTAAGCTTCTCGAAGCTCTGGGAATCCCGGCGGAGAAAGTGGAAGCGGTGCTGGTAAACGGAAAAGTGAGAGAGCTTGATTATAAACTCCAGGAAGGGGATCGCGTGGGGCTGGTTCCTCCCGGGACTCCCGGCCCTTACCGTGTACTACTCGGGTTCATGAAGGGTTGCGCGCGTGCCAAGGATCTGCTATTATAATAATTGAAATCGCGGGGTGGAGCAGCCAGGTAGCTCGTCGGGCTCATAACCCGAAGGTCGTAGGTTCAAATCCTACCCCCGCAACCAGAAAAGCCCATATAGCTCAGGGGTAGAGCGCATCCTTGGTAAGGATGAGGTCGCCGGTTCGAGCCCGGCTATGGGCTCCAGTGGCGGCGTAGCTCAAGTGGTTAGAGCATGCGGCTCATACCCGCAGTGTTCGGGGTTCGAGTCCCTGCGCCGCCACCAATTTCCCTGGAAGAAAATCCCGGGCCATCGCTGCCCGGGATTTTAAACTTTCTTTCTAGGCCAGGAGCAGGAATTCGCCTTTCAAGGGCGAATAATCAATTTTGGCTTTAACCATAATGGCAAGTGATACTCGGGTAGGCAAGGGAGGAATCCTATGGCCAAGGAGAAATTCGTTCGAACCAAACCGCACGTCAACGTAGGGACCATTGGGCACGTAGACCACGGCAAGACCACCTTAACGGCAGCCATCACCCTGGTGCTTTCCCGCCACGGTTTGGCCAAGTTCACCAAGTACGACGAGATCGACAAGGCGCCGGAAGAGCGGACGCGGGGCATCACCATCAACACGGCGCACGTGGAGTACGAGACCGAGAAGCGGCACTACGCTCACGTGGACTGCCCGGGTCACGCCGACTACGTGAAGAACATGATCACCGGGGCGGCGCAGATGGACGGAGCCATCCTGGTGGTGTCGGCGGCCGACGGTCCCATGCCGCAGACGCGGGAGCACATTCTGCTGGCGCGGCAGGTAGGGGTGCCTTACATTGTGGTCTTCCTCAACAAGGCGGACATGGTGGACGATCCCGAGCTTCTGGAGCTCGTGGAAATGGAAGTGCGGGAGCTTTTGAACACCTACGACTTCCCCGGGGACGAGGCTCCGGTAATCGTGGGTTCGGCTCTGAAGGCTCTGGAGTGCGGCTGCGGCCAGCGGGAGTGCCCCAACTGCGGCCCCATCTGGAAGCTTCTGGACGCCGTTGACGAGTA
>NZ_QSLN01000111.1 GCF_003368535.1 Ammonifex thiophilus | reverse complement strand
TTCTTCCCGTCCTGACCGGCTACGTGGTCTTCGTCCGCTTCCACGTAAAGAACTTTCACCCGGCGCTTCTCTTTGGGTGGTTCGGGCAGTTCTTCGGAAATAAAGTCGTGCACTACCTTCTTCACGGCCTCGCCACTCAGTACAACTTCCTGGTTACCTTTCCCTACTCTTTCCCCACTCTTCCGGTAGGAAAGCTCTACTGCTTCTTCTAAGACCTGTGCCTTG
>NZ_QSLN01000110.1 GCF_003368535.1 Ammonifex thiophilus | reverse complement strand
GAACGTCCAGCCACAGTTCATCCGTATCTGGATAAATCCCTCCCAGGTAATAAGGACGCTTGAGCTTAAACCGCCCTTTCCCCACTTCTTCTTTCCCTTCGTGTATGTAAACGAGACGGGGTAAGTATTTCTTCCCGTCCTGACCGGCTACGTGGTCTTCGTCCGCTTCCACGTAAAGAACTTTCACCCGGCGCTTCTCTTTGGGTGGTTCGGGCAGTTCTTCGG
>NZ_QSLN01000010.1 GCF_003368535.1 Ammonifex thiophilus | reverse complement strand
GCGAGGTCCGGTAACATCATTAACCAGAGCCCTCAAAGCTTTGAGCCGGAACATCGATCTTCTCTGGTAGTTCGTCCTGGTCCGGGGATGGTGGGGCTCGAGACTCCTACAGTAGGTTGACACGATCAGACGAGATAGCACTAGTTGACGGCGGTTTTACAGACATGCTATAATGGCGCCAAAAGATAGGCTTGGGGCCTACCTGCAGGCTGACAGTGCGCCTCCTCGCTCGCCGCTAGCGGATTCGCTGCCGGGAGATCGAGAGCGGCTTTAGGGGCGGGCGGTAAGCCCGCCTTTAATTAGTGATTTAAGGGTATAGACCGGGGGTGGAGAGGTTATCGTTAAAGAGCACCGCATAAACGAAGAGATTCGGGCCCGCGAGGTACGGCTCATCGACACCGACGGCACGCAGATAGGGATTGTTCCTTTAAGCGAGGCCTTGCGCATAGCTGAGGAACGGGGCTTGGATCTGGTAGAAGTGGCGCCGCAGGCGCGGCCGCCGGTCTGTAAGATAATGGACTACGGTAAGTACAAGTACGAGATGAGTAAGAGGGACCGGGAGGCCCGCAAAAAGCAGCGCCTGGTGACGGTGAAGGAAGTCAAGCTCCGCCCCAACATTGAGGAGCACGACTTCCAGGTCAAAGCGCGCAACGTTATCCGCTTTCTCGAGGACGGGGATAAGGTCAAGGTAACCATCATGTTCCGCGGGCGAGAGATAATCCACCCCCAGTTGGGTGAGCGCCTGCTGGAGCGCTTGAAGGAAGAAGTGGCGGCAGTGGGCGTAGTGGAGAGGGCTCCCAAGCTGGAAGGGCGCAATATGGTTATGATACTGGCTCCCAAGCCGGGACACGGGAAGAAAGAGGAGAAGGAAGAAGCGGCGGAGGAGTAGGGAAGGAGGTTCCGATTTAGCTTTGCCGAAGGTAAAAACGCACCGAGGGGCGGCCAAGCGTTTTAAGAAAACGGGCAGGGGCAAGATAGTGGCCTACTGTCGCTCGGGCAAGAGCCACCTGTTGGAGAAGAAGACCAGCCGGCGGAAGCGGCGTCTTCGCCACAAGAAGGTTCTTAAGCCCGGTGATGCCGCGCAGATCAGGCGTCTGATTCCTTACTTATAAGGCAACTCGAGGAGGTTTGACGTAAATGCCGCGGGTAAAAACGAGTGTGGCCAGTCGCCGTCGCCGCAAGAAAATTCTCAAGATGGCCAAGGGCTACTGGGGCGCGCGGTCTAAGCTTTACCGCATAGCCAAGCAGCAGGTAATGAAGTCTCTGATGTACGCCTACCGGGATCGGCGGGCGCGCAAGCGCGACTTCCGGCGCCTTTGGATCATCCGCATAAATGCCGCCGCCCGCGAGGCCGGGCTCACTTACAACCGCTTCATAAACGGCCTCAAGAAGGCGGGGGTGGAGCTCGACCGGAAGGTCCTGGCCGATCTGGCGGTGCGCGACCGCGAGGCCTTTGGGCGTCTGGTGGAGCTGGCCAAAGCCCAGCTCGGCTAAAGCTTTACCGGGCGTCTTTGCTTTCAAAGAGGGAGCATGGTGTAAAGCTTGGCACCATGCTTTAAAATTTCTTGAGGGATCTTTATGCTTACCGTTCTGGGGAAGCACAATCCGCGGGTGAAGGCCCTCTTGCGGCTGGCGCAGAAGAAGGGCCGGGAGAAAACGGGGGAGTTCTTGGTCGAAGGACCGCATCTGGTGGCAGAGGCGCTGCGCTACGGGAAGGTAAAAGCCCTCTACTTGACCCCCGAGTTTGCTTCCTCCCCGGAGGGGGAGGAACTCATCCGGGCAGCAGAAGCAAGAAAAGTCGAGATCTTCGGTCTACCCCCCCAGCTTCTGGCCCGGGCGGCCGCCACCGCCACCCCGCAGGGAGTGCTGGCCGTGGTGGAGATACCTTCTACCCCCCTCTCTTCCCTTCTGCAGGCAGAGCTCCCTCTGCTGGTGGTGGTTGACGGTCTGCAAGACCCGGGCAACCTGGGGGCCATAGTGCGCACAGCTCAGGCGGTGGCAGCCACAGGGGTGGTAGCGCTTAAAGACTCGGTCGACCCTTTCCATCCCCGCGCGGTTCGAGCTACGGCTGGGGCTATCTTCCGGTTACCGGTGGTGAAGGGTCCTTCGGCGGAGGAGCTTCTTCCCCTCCTGCGGGAAGCGGGAATAGAGCTCGTAATGGCCGATCCCCACGGAGGGGTTCCCTTTTACGCCCACTCCTTTCTTGCTCCCACGGCACTGATTATCGGTAGCGAGGGGAGGGGGCCGGGGCCGGTGTGGTCTGCCCATGCCCACCGCGTTCACATCCCCATGCCCGGAGGAACGGAATCGCTCAACGCCGCCATAGCTGCCGCCCTGCTTCTTTACGAGGCGGCGCGGCAGCGATACCGGTGGCGTTGATTTCCGCTGCCGGGGTGTGCTATAATCCAAGCAGGTGAAAGCTTCCCCCGCGAAAGGTTGTGAGCCTATGGTCTGGACCGCCGAGCTTTTTTGGAAGCTCTTTGAGGTCACCGGTTCCATTCGGGCTTACATCCTTTACCGGAGACTGAAGCTGCACTGAGGCGGTCGGCAGCCTTCGCGGAAGAGAGGACCTTACCCAGCCTTGCCAAAGCCCTTGGCTTGTATTATCCTGGGCACAAGGGCTTTTGTTTTTCTAAACACCCTTGGGAGGGAAGATGGGGTGAAAAGGTGCTGGAAGAGCTAGAGGCACTGCTTGAAGAGGCCAAGGGAGCCGTGGCCGGTGCGGAGGACCTGGCCAAGCTGGAGGCGGTCAGGGTCCGTTTTCTGGGTAGAAAAGGAGAACTTACCAGCATCCTGCGCCGGGTAAGCCAGCTCCCTCCCGAAGAGCGCCCGGTGATAGGCCGGAGGGCCAACGCCGTTAAGGAGGAGCTCGAAAGGTTACTGGAGCGGCGGGAGGAGGAGCTCAAAGCGCAAGCCCTGGCCGAGCGCCTCAAAGCGGAAGCGGTGGACGTCACCCTTCCCGGCCGCGCCGTTCCCCTGGGACACTACCACCCGCTGACCCTGGTGCTGGAGGAGATCGAAAGAATCTTTCTCGGCTTAGGTTTCAGCGTGGTGGAGGGCCCGGAGGTGGAACTCGACTGGTACAATTTCGAGGCCTTGAACATCCCCAAAGACCACCCGGCCCGCGACATGCAGGACACCTTTTTCATTACCGACGAGGTGTTGCTGCGCACCCATACCTCTCCCGTCCAGGTGCGGGTTCTGGAAAAGCTGGCCCCCCGCCTGCCCGTTAGAGTAATCGCGCCGGGGAAAGTCTACCGCCGCGACGACGACGCTACCCACTCCCCCATGTTCCACCAAGTAGAGGGTCTGGCGGTGGACAAAAAGATACGCTTCAGCGACCTCAAAGGAGTCTTGCTGACCTTTGCCCAAGAGATGTTCGGTCCCGACACCCGCCTGCGCTTCCGTCCCAGCTACTTCCCCTTCACCGAGCCGAGCGCGGAGGTGGACATATCCTGCGTGATCTGCGGCGGCAGGGGTTGCCGGGTGTGCAAGGACACCGGCTGGATAGAAATTTTGGGAGCGGGTATGGTGCACCCCCACGTGCTTTCCGTTTCCGGGTACGATCCTTCCGAGTGCCGGGGTTTTGCTTTTGGCCTGGGAATCGAGCGCATCGCCATGCTGAAGTACGGCATTAACGATCTGCGCCTCTTCTTCACCAACGACTGGCGCTTCCTATCTCAGTTTTAAGGGGGTTGGGCAGGAAAAGTGCGGGTACCTTTGAGCTGGCTTAGGGAGTTCATTCCCGCGGACTTGGACGAGCCCCAGGCCCTGGCCGAGCGGCTGACGGCGGTGGGGGTGGCGGTGGACACGGTGGAGCCCTTCGGGGTAGGCATTGAAGGGGTGGTTACCGCCCGGCTGCTGGAGGTCTCCCCCCATCCCAACGCCGACCGTCTGCGGATCTGTCTGGCCGACACCGGTAGCGGAGTTTACGAGGTCGTGACCGGAGCGGAGAACGTCTTTCCAGGAGCGGTGGTGCCCCTGGCCCTGGTGGGAGCGCGACTGGCCAACGGCCAGGTGATAAAGAAGGCCCGTTTCCGCGGGGTAACCTCCAACGGTATGCTCTGTTCGGAAGAGGAGCTGGGCCTGGAAGAGCGCTCGGCGGGGATAATGATCCTCCCCCCGGACACCCCTATAGGGGAGGACGTCCGCAAACTTTTGGGCTTGCCGGACTGGGTACTGAACCTCGACCTTACCCCCAACCGGGGTGACTGCCTCTCCATTTACGGGGTGGCCCGGGAAGTGGCCTCCCTCTACGGCGTGGAGCTGAAGGAGCCGCTGGTGCTTGAGAAGGGAGAAGCGGGGGAAGAGGAAATAGAGGTAGAGATCGAGGCCCCGGAGCTCTGCGGCCGCTACCTGGCCCGCCTCTTCAAGGAAGTGAAGATAGGGCCTTCTCCTTTGTGGATGCAGACGCGCCTGCGGGCGGCTGGCATGCGCCCCATAAACAACGTGGTGGACGTGACCAACTACGTGATGCTGGAACTGGGACAGCCTCTGCACGCCTTCGACTACACCACCATCAGGGGCAAGCGCATCGTGGTGCGCCGGGCCCGGCCGGGAGAGGAGTTGGTGCTGCTTGACGGCTCGCTTCTGCGGCTGGGGCCGGAAAACCTGGTCATCGCCGACGCCGAGCGGGCGGTGGCCTTGGCCGGCGTCATGGGTGGCCGGGATACGGAGATCAGAGAAGACACCACCACCGTGCTCCTGGAAGCAGCCCGTTTCGATCCCCTGAACGTAAGGCGCACGGCCAAGAGCTTTGGACTACGCACCGAGGCTTCCCTGCGCTTCGAACGAGGGGTGGACATAGAGGGGGTGCGGCGGGCGGCCGACCGCGCCGCCTACCTGTTGGAGAAGATAGGAGCGGGGCGGGTACTCTCCCTGGTAGTGGACCGGTATGTGGCTGGACCCCCCCGCCGGACGATCCTGATCCGGCCAGAGAAAGTAGAGGCCATCCTGGGGACTTCCTTCCCCTACCGGGAGGTGGCCGACAAGCTCAGGCGCCTAGGCTTTCGGCTGGAGGAGCTGGAGGAGGGCTGGAGAGTTTATGTTCCCTCCTTCCGGCACGATGTGGCGCTGGAAGAAGACATGGTGGAGGAAATAGCCCGGGTGTACGGCTACGACCGGATCCCCACCACTCTGCCGGAAGGGGAGACCACGCCGGGGAAGCAGCCGGCGGAGCGGATGTTCGTACGCCGGCTGAAGTCCTTACTCACGGGTTTCGGCCTGAGTGAGGTCATTACCTACAGCTTCATCAATCCCCGGGACCTTCAGCGGCTGGGGGTGGGAGTGGAAGCTCTAAAGCTCCGTAACCCTTTGAGCGAGGAGCAAGCGGTTCTCCGCACCACCCTTCTGCCCGGCCTTGTGGGGGTGCTGGCCCGCAACGCGTCCCACCGCGTGAGAGGCCTGAGCATTTTCGAGGTGGGCCGGGTGTTCCTGCCGGGCGGTAACGCTCTGCCGGAAGAGAAGATGATGCTGGGCCTGGCGGCCATGGGTACCTCTCCCCGCCACTGGCTTACCCCCTCGCCCGTCCCTTACGACTTCTTTTACCTCAAAGGGGTGGTGGAAGCCCTCTGCCGGGCTCTGGGAATAAAGGGAGTTTCCTTCGTCCCCCTTGACTCCCATCCGGCTCTGCATCCGGGACGGGCAGCCCGGCTGGAGGTGGGAGGGCAGGAGCTGGGTCTTCTGGGGGAGTTGCACCCGCGCCTACAGGAGGAGTATGATCTTCCCACCCAGGCGGTGGTGGCCGAGCTGGCGGTGACGGCGCTTTTCGCCCAGGCCCAACCTCCTGCTTTCCGGCCCCTGCCCCGCTACCCTGGGGTGGCGCGCGACCTGTCTTTCGTGGTGCGGCAGGAGGTCCCGGTGGCGGTGGTGGAGGCCAAAATAAAGGAGGCGGCGGGGAGGCTGCTCAAGGAACTCGAGCTTTTCGACGTTTACGTGGGACCGCACCTTCCTCCTGGTACCCGCAGCCTGGCCTTTGGTCTCTTCTTCCAGGCGGAGGACCGTACCCTTACCGAGGAAGAGGTTAACGAGCGAGTGGAAAAGATAGTTAGGCGCTTGCGGGAGGATCTAGGGGCCGAGTTACGGGGGTAAGGAATGAGCGAGAAAAACCGCGTAGAGGTGGAGATTGCCGGCGAGCCCTATGTCCTGGTGAGCGAAGAGCCGGTGGAGCACGTCCAGAAGGTGGCGCAGTTGGTGCACGAGAAGATAAGGGAAATGCGGCGCCGCAACCCCCGTTTGCCCCTTAACCGGGCGGTGATCCTGGCCGCCCTTAACATAGCCAACGAATATTTGAAGCTGAAAGAGAGTTACGATAGTCTCGTGCGGATGATTGAGAAAGAAGGGGGGCAGTAACCAGGGTGAAGCTAGGAGAGATCTACGCCTTGGCCGTGGAGATGGGGATGGAGCACGATCCCCGAGGGAAGGAAGCGGTTAAAGCTTTGCTTGAGTGGGAGAAAAAGAAATACGAGGAAATGAAGGAAGAAGAGCGGGAGGGTTACGACCAGGAGCGGCTGCGCAACCCCTACAACGACACCCGCATCCTCTACGGCGATCCCGAGCGCGAGGTCAAAGTGGCGCTGGTAGGGATCGATGTAGAGACGGCTGAGATCTTGCTGGCCGACCGGCTGCGGGAGAGGGGCAAGCCTGTGGATCTGGTCATCGCTCATCATCCCGAAGGAAGGGCTTTGGCCGATCTTTTCGAGGTGATGCACCTGCAGGAGAACGTACTGGCCCGCTTCGGGGTGCCCATCAACGTGGCGGAAGGAATCTTGGCTTCCCGCATAAGCGAGGTTAAGCGGGGGCTCATGCCCCTCAACCACTTCCGCCCCGTGGACGCGGCGCGGCTTCTGGATATCCCCTTCATGTGCGTGCACACGGCGGCGGACAACCTAGTGACCTCCTACCTCCAGCGCCTTTTCGACGAAAAAAAGCCTGAACGCGTCTCCGACGTCCTGCGTATTCTTAGGGAAATTCCGGAGTACCGGATTGCCCTTACGCAGGGGGCCGGTCCTACGGTGGTGGTAGGGGATAAGGAGAAACGGGCCGGCAAGGTGATGGTAGATATGACCGGCGGCACCAGCGGCTCGCCCGATGCCTACGAGAAGATGGCCCAGGCGGGAGTAGGCACGGTGGTCGCCATGCACATCAAGGAAGAGCACCGCAAGGAAGCGGAGAAACACCACATCAACGTGGTCATCGCTGGGCACATGGCCAGCGACTCCCTGGGCATGAACCTCTTCCTCGACGAACTGGCCCGGCGGGGGGTAGAGATCATCCCCTTTTCCGGACTCATCCGCGTGGCCCGAGTCTGAAGGTGCGGCTTCCCGAGTTACTGGCCCCCGCCGGGTGCTGGGAGGCCCTGGTGGCAGCAGTGCAGAACGGGGCCGATGCCGTCTACCTGGGCGGTAAGGTCTTCAACGCCCGCCGCCAGGCCCCCAACTTCGGCGAGGAGGAACTGAAGAAGGCCATCGCCTACGCTCATGCCTGGGGAGTCAAGGTCTACGTAACGGTCAACACCCTGGTAACAGAAGAAGAGCTGGAGGAGGCGGCGTCTTTTCTGCGCTTCCTTTACGAAGCGGGGGCAGACGCCGTCATCATCCAGGATCCCGGGCTTCTTCGTCTGGCCCGCCAGACAATCCCGGAACTGGAGCTGCACGCCAGCACCCAGATGACCATACACAATTCGGCCTCGGCCCGGTGGCTTAAGGAGCACGGGGTGAAGAGGGTGATCCTGGCCCGGGAGTGCACCTTGGAGGAGATTGCCCGCATCAAGGCCGCGAGCGACCTGGAAGTGGAGGTCTTTGTGCATGGAGCTCTGTGCTTCTGCTACTCCGGGCAGTGCCTCTTCTCCAGCCTGGTGGGTGGGCGCAGCGGCAACCGGGGGCTATGCGCCCAGCCCTGCCGCCTCCCTTACGTTCTGACCGATGAAAAAGGGCGTCCTCTACCGGTTCCGGAAGAGGTGGGCCCCTACCTTCTTTCCCCCCGGGATCTCAACCTGAGCTCTTACCTCCCCTCCCTGGTGGCGGCGGGGGTGGACGGCCTCAAGATAGAGGGAAGGCTCAAGCGCCCGGAGTACGTGGCTGTGGTGGTGCGCATCTACCGCCAGCTGCTCGACCGGCTGGGCGAAGGACGCTTCGAGGTGAAGCCGGAGGAGGCGCTGGCGCTGGCTCAGATCTTCAACCGGGACTTTACCCCCGGCTACCTTTGGGGGCGTCCCGGCCGGGACCTAATGAGCTATCACCGCCCCAACAACCGGGGAGTCTATCTCGGGCGGGTGCTGGCCTACGACCGGCGCTCGCGCCGGGCGCAGGTGAAGCTAGCGGCTCCTTTGCGCCTGGGTGACGGGATAGAGTTCTGGGTGTCGCGCGGCGGCAGGGTAGGGCAGACGGTCACCTCTCTTTTCCGCCACGGGGAGCGGGTGGAGGCGGCCGCGGCGGGAGAGGTGGTGGAGCTGCCGGTAGAAGAGCGGGTATCAGAGGGGGACCGGGTTTTCAAGACCGCCGACGTCCTTCTTCTTTCCGAGGCCCGGGCCAGCTACCAGCGGCCGCCCCGCCCCCGGGTGCCGCTGGAATTTAATTTCACCGCCCGCGTGGGGGAGCCGGCCCGCCTGGAGGCGCGCGACGACCGGGGACATGAAATCGTAGTCTTCTCCCAGGCTAAGGGTGAGAAAGCTACCACCCAGCCCCTTTCCTGGGAGACGGTGCGAGAAAAGCTGGGGAGGCTGGGCAACACCCCCTTCTTCCTCTCTCGCCTGGAGGGGGAGTTGGAGGAAGGGGTGTTCTTGCCCGTAAGCGAACTTAACGAGCTAAGGCGGCGGGCGGTGGAAGAAATCCTCTCCCGGCGCTGCTCTCTTCCCCGCCCTCTGGAGGAGAAAACTTTTCAGGAGCGCTGGCGCAAAAGCCAGGAGTTTCCTGCCAAAGAAGCCCGTCCCCCTCTTCCTTACCTGGCCGTGAGTTGTGGGGACGAGGAGGCGGTGCGGGCGGCGTTGGCGGCGGGGGCGGACCGCATCTACTTCGGTGGGGAAGGCTTTCGCTTCCGCGGCCGTCCCTCCGTTACTCCGGAGGCGGTGGCCAAGGTGCTGCGCCTGGTGCGGGAGGCAGGTGCCTCCCTTTTCCTCCTCACTCCCCGCATAACCAAGGACGGGGAGGAGAAAGAGGTCTGGGCCTACCTGGAGAGGGGGAAAGAGGCGGACGGGGTGGTAGCCGGCAACTTGGGCTGGTTTTACCAGCTCAAAAGCTGGGGCTTCAAGGTGTGGGTGGACTGGTACCTCCACCCTTTTAACCGTCAGGCCCTGATCCTGTGGGCCGAGGAGGGAGCGGAGGGGGTCACCCTCTCGCCCGAACTCAACCTGCAGCAGGTGAAGAAACTGGCGGAAAGCGCCCCTTTGCCGCTGGAGGTCCTGGTACATGGCCGGCTGCCGGTCATGGTCTCGGAGCACTGCGTGGTGGGGAGCGTGCTGGGCGGGATGGGTTTGAAAAGGCCCTGTTCCATCCCCTGTCTGGGGAGGCGCTTCGCCCTGCGCGACCGCCTAGGGCTTCTCTTTCCCCTATACCCCGACTATAACTGCCGCACCCACTTGTTCAACAGCCAGGAGCTGGTCATGCTGGCCCACCTGCCTCAGCTTTTGGCGGCCGGAGTGGCGGGCCTGCGCCTGGAGATGCGCACGGCCGAGGCCGAGGAGGTGTATAGGGTCACTGCCGCCTACCGGAGGGTGCTGGACGCCTGCCTTTCCGGGAAGCCGGTGGCGGCGGAAGAGCAAGAGGAAGCCCTCTTGGGCAAGAAGGAGTTTACCCGGGGGCATTATTTCCGCGGGGTGGTCTGACTTTGGACGCTAAAACACTTGAGCTATTGGACTTTCCCGCCATACGCCAGATGCTCCGCCGGCACACCACCACCTCCTTAGCCGGGGAGTGGGCGGAAAAATTGAGGCCCACTTGTTCCTTGGCCCGGGTTAAGCGGCGGCTGGAGGAGACGAAGGCGGCGCAGGAGTTCTTACGCCACCACCCCGGCTTCACCCTGGGGGAGCTGGGGGACCTCCGCCCGCTTCTCAGGCGGGTGGCCAGGGGTGGTCGGCTTTCGGCGGCCGAACTCTGGCAGGTGGCGGAGCTTTTGAGTCTGAGCCGCCGGGTAAAGGACTTCTTCCGGGAAAAGACCTCCTTTCCTCTCCTGAGGGAACTTTCCCGGAAGCTGGCTTCTCTTCCTTCCTTAGAAGAAAAGCTGCGCGAGGTGCTTCTGCCTCCCGATGATCTTAAAACGACCGCTTCTCCTCTCTTGGCCCAGATACGCCGGCGCCGGCGGGAGGTGGAGGCGGCCATAAAGGGAGCTCTGGAAGAATACCTCCGCTCCCCCAACTGGCAGCGTTACCTCCAGGAGCCGCTGGTTACCGTGCGGGAGGGGCGCTACGTCCTTCCCGTGAAGGTGGAACACCGGGACAAGATAAAGGGTCTGGTGCACGATCAATCGGCCAGCGGGGCTACCCTCTTCATCGAGCCCTGGGAAGTGGTGGAGAAGGGGAACGAGCTCAGGCGCCTCGAAGTCGAGGAACGGGAAGAGAAGGAGCGCATCCTAGGCGAGCTTTCCTCTTTAGTGCGGCAGGAAGTGGCTCCCATTTACCGGAGCTTTGTTTTCCTTAGCCTGCTCGATTTCATCCTGGCCAAGGGGCGGCTGGCAGAGGAGTGGGAGGCGGTAACCCCCCGACTGGAGGACCGGCCCGTGCTGCGGCTGAAGCAGGTACGCCATCCCCTCCTGGGCCGGCGGGCGGTGCCTCTGGACCTGGAGCTGGGCGATAAGTTCGACATCTTGGTGATCACCGGGCCCAACACCGGGGGCAAAACGGTGGCCCTTAAGACCGCGGGCTTAAGCGTTCTCTTGACCCAGGCTGGTCTGGGGGTGCCGGCCGAAGCCGCGGAGATAGGCCTTTTCCGGCGGGTCTTGGCCGACATCGGGGACGAGCAGAGCGTGGTGGAAAACCTTAGCACCTTTTCGGCCCACCTCCGCAACCTCGCCCGCTTCCTGGCCGAGGCCGACGAGGAGAGCTTGGTGTTGCTGGACGAACTCGGGGCGGGGACCGACCCCCGGGAGGGAGCCGCTTTGGGCTGCGCCATCCTGGAGGAACTGGCCCGGCGCCGGGTGAAAGTGGTGGTCACTACCCACCTTGGCGAAATTAAAGATTTCGCCCTGCTCCACCCGCGGGTGGAGAACGCCGCGGTCGATTTCGACCCCGAGACCTTCACCCCTACCTACCGTCTGGTGCTGGGACGACCGGGGCAGTCCTTAGCCTTTGAAATGGCCCGGCGCTTAGGACTCAGCCCCGAGTTGGTGGCGCGGGCTAAAGAGTTTTTGCGCCCGGAGGAGAGGGAGGCGCGGGAACTCGCCACCCTGCTCACCCGCAGGTTGGCCGAGGCGGAAAAAGAGCGGGAGGAGGCGCGCCGCCTGAAAAGGGAGGCCGAAGCCCTGGCCGAGCGCTACCGTCTGATCGAGGCTCGGCTCAAAGAAGAGAGGAAGAAGATCCTTCAGCGGGCGCGGGAGGAGGCGGCGGCGCTGGTGAGACAGGCCCGGCGAGAAGCGGAGACCTTGCTCCAAGAGCTCAAGGAGCAAATACGTAAAGAGCAGGCGCAGGAGCGGGAAAGGGCGGTGCAGAAGCTGCGCGAGCGGTTGGGGGCGCTGGGGGAGCGCTACGCTTCTCCCCTTATTTCCGTACCCCTTTCTTCCGCCCCCGCCTCCTTTGCTCCCGGGGATCCGGTCTTCGTTCCCTCTTTGGGGCGGGAGGGGATGGTAGTGGCCGTGGAAGGAGATTCTTTGACGGTGCAGGTGGGAGCTTTTAAACTGGAGCTCCCGGCGGCAGCCGTGCGACCGGTGGCCAAGAGAGAAAGCCTGAGAGGTGTTGTGGTTTCTGCCCCTTCCGCCCGGGCCCGGCCGGTGCTCGACCTGCGGGGTCAGCGGGTGGAGGAGGCGCTGGAGAACCTCTCCCGCCACCTGGACGCGGCGCTCCTGGCCGGGCTGGAGCGGGTGACCGTCATCCACGGGCACGGAACCGGGGCCTTGCGGGCTGCGGTACGCGACTACCTTTCCCGCCACCCCCAGGTGAAGTCTTTCCGCCTCGGCACCCCGGAGGAAGGTGGGGCGGGGGTGACCGTGGTGGAGCTGGCTTAAAAGCAAATCTTTTCCGGGAGGGAGCGTTTTGCGGGCGCAAGAAGAATGCTACGATTGCCTTAGACGGCTGGTGGAGATGGCGGCCCAGCTGGCTGCGCCGGAGGGGGAACTGAGGGAAAAAGCCCGCGCGGAAGGAAAGGCCGTCTTGCAAGCCGAATTCTCTCTGGACAAGGTCCCTACCACCATCGCTACCTTGACCCAGCGGGTGATAAAGGAGGTTACCGGCAACCCCGATCCCTTCCGCCCGGTAAAAGAGCGGGAGATGGCCATGGCGCAGGAACTCTTCTCCTGCCTGCATTTAGAGGAGAACCATCCGGCTTCCCTCTTCCGCCTGGCGGTCCTGGGTAATTCCTTGGACTTCTTCAGGGACTTAGAGGTGGTGCGGGCGGAACTCGAGCGGCCGGTGCATTTCGTCATAGACGAGACGGGGCTCTTCCTCGAAAGGCTTAAAAAGGCACGCCTCGTGCTCTACCTGGCCGACAACGCGGGGGAGGCTTACTTTGACCTGCCCCTCTTCCGCTACCTGGCGGCGCGGGTCGAAGAAGCCTACTACGTGGTGAAAGAGAAGCCGATCCAGAACGACCTTACTCTGGCCGATCTGGAAAGGGAGAGTCTGGTGGAAGCTTTTGGGCGGGTGGTGACCACCGGCACCGACTCGCCCGGGCTGGACTTGGAAGCGGCTTCGCCCGCCTTTCTTGAGCTTTTCCGCCGGGCGGACCTCATCCTGGCCAAGGGGATGGGGAATTACGAGACCCTTTCGGAAAAGTCCGATTCCCGAGTCTTTCACCTCCTCAAGGCCAAGTGTGGCCCAGTGGCCAGGAGCTGGGGGGTAGAAGTGGGGAGTTTCATCGCGGCCTTCGGCCGCGTTTAAGCGACTTAAAGGAGGAGGGAGTTGTGCAGCCGCTACTGGTGCTGGAAGACTTGAGCGTGGCCGTGGGGGAGCGTCTAGTGCTCCGGGACATAAACCTGGTGATCAATCCAGGGGAGACGCACGTGCTTTTCGGCCCTAACGGCTCGGGCAAGACCACTCTTTTGGGGACCATCATGGGCTTTTCCCGCTACCGGGTGGTGAAGGGGCGCATCCTTTTCCGGGGCGAGGACATCACCTCCCTACCCGTGGACCAAAGGGCCGTCAAGGGTATAGGGCTGGCCTTTCAGCGGCCTCCGTCGCTGCGCGGGGTTTTGCTCCGGGATTTGGTGCGTCGGCTGAAACAGGACGGGGTGGCGCTGGAGCGCATGGCGGAGGAGCTCAAGCTCTCCGAGTTCCTGGACCGGGAAGTGAACTATGGCTTTTCCGGTGGGGAACTCAAGCGCTCCGAGCTTTTGCAGCTCCTGGCCCAGAACCCCAGCCTGGTAATGCTGGACGAGCCCGAGTCGGGGGTCGATGTAGAGAACATGGCACTCATCGGGAAGGTGGTCAACTACCTTTTAGAGAAGGAACCAGCTCCCTGGGATCCCCGCTCGCTGCGGGAGGTGCGGCGCAGCCGGACCAAGGGGGGCTTGATCATCACCCACACGGGCTACATTCTCAACTACGTGGAGGCAGACGTGGGGCACGTCCTCTTCCAGGGCAAGCTCTGCTGCAGTGGCAACCCCCGCGAGCTCTTCAGTTGCATCCAGAAGGTGGGGTACACCGAGTGCATACGCTGCATGAACCTCAACGGGGGGTGTTTCTGTGTCTAAAGAACTGACTTCTTCTTTAGACCTCGCTTCCCTGCCGCCGGAGGAAAAGGAATGCCTTTTGCGCGTGGGCATCGAGCTCAGCGGTGAAGGAAGGGGTGGGACCTACCTGCAGTTCGATCAGGAAGTGTTCCAGTATCAGAGCTGGCAGGAAGGGCTGGAGGTATTGAGCCTGGCGCAAGCGCGCCGGCTTTATCCCTGGGTGGAGGATTACCTGGGGCGTCTTTTGCCGGAAGCGAGACCTGAAGATCCGGAGGCTCGAGGTTACTTCGTCCGGGTGCTTCCCGGGGTGGAAGTGCATCACCCGGTTCAAAGCAGCCTTTTCATCGCGCGGGAGGGCACGCGGCAGGAAGTACACAACCTGGTAATCGTGGAGGAAGGGGCTTCGCTAAAGCTCATAACCGGCTGCGCTTCCGGGGCCTGCGTGCGCCGCGGGCAGCACATAGGTATAACCGAGACCTTTATTAAGCGGGGAGGCAAGCTCACCTTCACCATGATCCACCGGTGGGGAGAAGAAGTGGAAAGCACGCCCCAGGGAGCAGTGTGGGTGGAAGAAGGGGGAACTTACATTTATAACTACATCTGTCTGAGCGGGGCCAAGAAGCTGGTAACCAACCCCAGCACCTACCTGGCCGGGGCGGGGGCGGTGGTTCGCTCCCAGTCCATCTTGCTCGCTCCACCGGGAACGAGCATGGACGTGGGCTCCCGTGTTTACCTGCGGGCATCGGACACCAAGGCGGAACTCATCTCCCGGGCCATCACCACTGGCGGGGAGATCGTTTCCCGGGGCCTTCTGGTGGGCGAGGTGGCCGGGGTGCGGGGGCATCTGGAGTGCCACGGGCTGATGCTCACCCCCCAGGGTCGGATCCTGGCCGTTCCGGAGCTGGAGGCCCGCACGGCCAACGTGGAGCTTTCCCATGAGGCGGCGGTAGGGAAGGTGGCCGAGGAGGCGGTGGAGTACCTGATGGCGCGGGGGCTGGACGAGGAGGAGGCGCTGGCCGTCATCGTGCGCGGCTTCCTCAACGTACGCATCGAGGGTCTGCCGCCGGCCTTGCAGGAAGAAATAGACAGGATAATTAAGGTTTCCGCTGCCGGTGTCTGATGGCCGACAAGCAATGTTAATTTGGGAACAAGCTCTTTTTTGGCCCTTAAAGCCTTGACACCTTTTCTGAGCCAAACTTAAAATATCCTTAATCAAGGCTTTAACTTGACTTTAAGATGGGGGTGGTAGGGGGAAAGGAAGAACCGGTACGAAACCGGCGGTGTAGCCTTGAAGGCGGAAAGGTTTTGCTTCGGCCTTAGGGGGTAGGGGTTTATGAGATTGGATTGGTTGGTGGCCTGGCTGGTTTTACTTCCCATAGTTGCGGGGCTTCTTTCCCTCTCCGTTTACCGCTCCACGCTGCGAAAGGCTCTGGTATTAGGCACGGCGGCGATTTTGGCTTTTATGGCGGTACTCCTGGCAGCGGTAACCCTGGGGAAAGGAAGCCCACAAGGACTGGATACCGCACCCTGGCTTTCGACCCTGATTAACTGGTTGGATTTCGCCCTAGTAGCCTATTTCCTTTACGTGGGCTTTCGCTGGCGCCATTATCTGGTGGCCGGTTTGGCCGCTTTGCAAGGGGTACTCCTTTCGCTCCTAGAATTCTGGCAGTTGCCTCACGGCCTCACGGTGCACCCAACCTTCCTCCTGGACCCGCTCGCTTCCATCATGGTCTTGGTTATCTCCGTGATCGGCTCGCTCATCTGCGTTTACGCCCTGGATTACATGCCTGAGCACGAAGCCCACCTTCACCTGGAGCGCACCCGGCAGCCACTTTTCTTCTGTTTCCTGGTAGGTTTCCTGGGCGTGATGAACGGCCTGGTCATGGCCAACAACCTCCTCTGGCTCTTCTTCTTCTGGGAAATGACCACCCTCTGCTGTTACGAGCTCATCCGGCATGACCGCACGGAGGAGGCGCAGGCTTCGGCGCTGCGGGCTTTGTGGATGAACCTCATCGGCGGCGTGGCCTGTGTGCTGGCCATGTTCCTGATCTACCGCACACTGGGAACCCTTTCCCTGGTCGCGGTGGTTCAAGAAGCCAGCCTGGGGGGAGCTTTGCTTTTGCCGCTGGCCTTCCTTTCCCTTACGGCCTTCACCAAAGCTGCCCAGGTGCCTTTCCAGAGCTGGCTCTTGGGCGCCATGGTGGCTCCCACTCCGGTTTCGGCTCTGCTTCACTCCAGCACCATGGTGAAGGCGGGCGTTTACCTGGTGCTGCGTCTGGCCCCCGCCCTTTTCGGTACCGTCCTTTCTTCCGCCCTGGCGGTGTTCGGCGCTTTTGTCTACCTGGCAGCTTCCCTTTTGGCCATAAGCCAGACGGTCTCCAAGCGGGTTCTGGCCCTTTCCACAGTGGCCAACCTGGGCCTCATCATCGCCTGCGCGGGGATTAACACCGACCTGGCTTTGGCCGCTGCCCTGGTCATCCTGATCTTCCATGCCCTTTCTAAAGGGCTACTCTTTATGACCGTGGGCATTTACGAGCAGCAACTGGGGTCGCGGGATATAGAGGTGATGGAGGGGCTCGTCAACCGTTCGCCGGTGGCCGCGGTGGTCGGCATCGTGGGCATGCTTTCCATGGCTTTCGTTCCCTTCGGCGCGGTGCTGGGGAAATGGGCCAGCCTGGAAGCGGCCGCTACCTCTACTTCCGCCTGGTTCCCGCTGGTGGCTGCCTTTATCGCCGTGGGCAGCGCGGCCAGCTTGGTCTTCTGGGTGAAGTGGCTGGGAAGGCTCTTGAGCACCGTGCCGCTGCGTGAGGAAGAGAAGCTGGAGAAGCGAAAGGGTGTCTACGCCTACGGCACCGTCTTGGGACTCACCGGGCTTCTGCTGGTGGCGAGTGTGCTGGTGGGCGGCTTAGTACGGGAACTGGTACTACCCGCTGTGACGGCCCTGGGCTACCAGCCGCAGGTTGCGGCCAACTGGAGCGGCTGGGGTAGTCCCTACGGCTTCTTCACCGTTTGGCCGGTCTTCCTGGTGGCAGGAGCGGCGCTTTTGCTACCCCTCTTGACCTTCCGGGCCCGGCGCGAGGACTACCGGCCGGTTTATCTCTGCGGGGAGAACCTGGCGGTAGAAGAAGCGGCTTTCCGGGGGATAGGAGACCAGCCCGTGCCCCTCGAGACGGGGGGGCTTTACCTCTCTGCCTCCTGGGGGGAGGCACGGCTCAACCCCTGGATCAACCTGCTGGGGCTCATGCTCTTGCTGGTGATCTTACTGGTGGCGGGGGTGGGAGCATGAACGGGACGAACGGGCTTTTGGTGCTGGCGGTGCTGATAGGGGTTCCTTTGCTGGGAGGGTTCTTGCGCGGTGTCGATCGTAAACTTACGGCTAGGTTGCAGGGGCGTATAGGCCCCCCCATCTGGCAGCCCTTCTACGACTTCCTCAAGCTCATGGGGAAAAAGACTCTGATTTCTTCCCGGGCCACTTTGGCCTGGGCCTGCGGCTATCTGGCCCTTACGCTGCTGGCCACCGTCCTCTTCTTTCTGGGGCAGGACCTCCTGGCAGTGGTGCTCATCCTGGGTTTCGGCGGCGCCTGTCTGGCGCTGGGGGCCTACTCTGTCCGCTCCCCCTACGCCCACTTGGGTGCCAACCGGGAACTCTTGCAGATGTTCGCCTACGAGCCGGTGCTCCTGCTCACCGCGGTGGCCATTTTCTTGAAAACCGGCTCTTTCCAGGTGGCCAGCGTCTTCCGGCAGGAAGGGGCGCTCATCCATTCTCTCTGGCCCACCTTCTTGGCCGTTCTGGCGGCTTTAACCATAAAAATGCGCAAGTCGCCCTTCGACATCGCGGCGTCGGAGCATGCCCACCAGGAGCTGGTGCGAGGGGTCTACACGGAGTATTCCGGAAAATCGCTGGCCCTGATCGAGCTGGCTCACTGGTACGAGCTGGTGCTTTTGCTGGGGCTGGTCTTCCTCTTCTGGGCCCGTCCCTGGTGGGCAGGGCTTTTACTGGCGGTGTTCTCCTTCTTCCTGGAGATACTGATCGACAATATCTTGGCCCGGCTGCGCTGGCGGACTATGCTTTACTTCACCTGGGTTGAGGGGATGGGGCTGGCCCTGGCCAACATTGTCTACCTCAACCTGATCCGGGGCCTGCTTTAGGGTTTAAGGGGGAGTTGACTATGGGGCTCTTGACCAAGGCGCGGGTGAAGTCTCCTTGGCTTTTGCACTTCTGCAGCAGCAGCTGCAACGGCTGTGATATAGAGATACTGGCCTGCCTCACTCCTTACTACGACGTGGAGCGCTTCGGTATTCTGCACATGGGGAATCCCAAACACGCCGACATCCTGCTGGTGACCGGCCCGGCTAACCGCCGCAACTACAAAGTACTGCAGAATCTTTACGCCCAGATGCCCGATCCCAAGGTGGTGGTGGCGGTGGGCACCTGCGCCTGCACCGGCGGCGTCTTCCACAACTGTTATAACATCATGGGGGGAATAGACAAGGTAATCCCGGTAGATGTCTATGTGCCGGGGTGTGCCGCCCGGCCGGAGGCCATCATCGACGGTGTGGTCTTGGCGCTCAAGAAGTTGCGGGGTGAGCTAGAAGAATGAGAGTCATAAAGGATTACCAGATCAGCAAGGAGCAACTTCTTCTTGAGGTGGAGCGGCTGGTGAAAGAGGGGGCCAGGCTGGGCACCGCCATCTGCATCGATGAGGGGGAGGAGTTCGAGGTCATTTACAACTTCCAGAAAGGCCTGGATTCGGTTAACCTGCGGCTGCGGGTGAAAAAGGAAGAAGAGGTGCCCAGCATTTCTTCTATACTGCTGGGAGCGGTGCTGGCGGAGAACGAGATGCGGGAGATGACCGGCCTTAAAGTAACCGGCATGGTGCTCGACTTCGGGGAGCGCATGCTGCTGGCCGACGAGAGCCCGCGGTTTCCCCTGCTCCGGGTGGCCCGGCAACGCGAGGTGATTAAGTGATGGCCAGGGTAACTTTTCCCTTTGGACCTCAGCACCCGGTGCTTCCCGAACCGGTGCAGCTGATCCTTACCTGCGAGGACGAAAAGGTGGTGGAGGTAAAGCCGCGCATCGGCTACATGCACCGGGGCATAGAGAAGGGGTGCGAGCTCAACCCTTACAAGCACAACGTTTTCTTATGCGAGCGCATTTGCGGCATTTGCAGCTTCATCCACGCGGAAGCTTACTGCGAGGTAATAGAGAAGGCCATGGGGATAGAGGTTCCTCCCCGGGCCCGGTACCTGCGGGTTTTCTGGGCCGAGCTTTCCCGCATGCACAGCCATCTTTTGTGGCTGGGGCTTTTTGCCGACGGCTTTGGTCTAGAGAGCCTCTTCATGCAGTGCTGGCGGGCGCGGGAGCTGGTGCTGGACGTGTCGGAGCTCACCTCTGGGCACCGCATAATCCAGTCCACCTGCGTGGTGGGAGGGGTGCGGAAGGACCTCGATGCGGAGCAGATCCGCACCGTGCGCAAGATGTTGAAGCAGTTCAAGGAACTTTACACCCCCATTTTCCAGGTGTTCCAGCATGACCGTACTATCAAAAGCCGCACTTGGGGTAAGGGCATTCTGCCCAAAGACGTGGCCTGGCAGTTGGGGGCGGTGGGCCCCACCATCAGGGGAAGCGGGTGGGCTTTTGATGCCCGCATGGACGGCTACGCCGCCTACGGGGAACTAGGCTTTGAGCCGGTGGTGGAAGAGGGCTGCGACTCTTACGCCCGGATGATGGTGCGGGCCCGGGAGGTGTGGCAGTCCTGGGAGCTTATTAACCTGGTGCTCGACCGGCTGCCGGCAGGGGAAATTAACGTGCCCGTAGAAGATAATCCCAAGGGAGAAGCGATACACCGGGCAGAGCAACCGCGCGGGGAAGTAATTTACTACTGCCGGGGGGACGGCTCGCCCAACCTCAAGAGACTCAAAGTGCGCACGCCTTCCTTCGCCAATCTGCCCACGTTGCTCGTGATGTTGCCGGGATGCGAGTTGGCAGATGTACCCGTGATCACCCTTTCCATTGACCCGTGCATCGCTTGTACGGAAAGGTAATGGGGGTGATGTTTTATGGGGATGCTGGGGGTTGTCCTGCGGAATCTGTTTACCGGTCCGGTCACGCGGCGTTACCCTTCTGAAAGGCGGGAGTATTTCGACGGATCGCGAGGGAGGCTTGTTTTTCATCCGGAGTACTGCGAGTTCTGCGGGGAGTGCGAGAGGGCCTGTCCTACCGGGGCTATAGAGCTCGACACGGCCTGGGATACGCGACGGCAAGATTACTCGATCGTTTGGCTGCGCCGCTATAACCCCTTTAAATGTATCTTCTGCGGTAACTGCGTGGAGGCTTGCCCTTACGGGGCGATAGAACTAGCGGAGGAGCCGGCGGTGCCCAGATACCGCAAGGAGATAAGTGTGGACGAGATACCCAACTGGCAGTGGACCGAGTGGGTTGCTTCTTAGGATACGAGAAAAAGGGGCGCTGTTTCTCGGAGGAAGCAGTGCCCTTTGTTTTAGTTTGGAAGGAGGTTTAGGGTTTGGCGGAAGAAAGAAAAAGAAGGGTCTATCCTTTCGCCGCGCTGGTGGGCCAGGAGGAGATGAAGCTGGCCCTCATCCTCAACGCCATCAACCCCAAACTCGGGGGCGTGCTCATAAGAGGCGAGAAAGGGACGGCCAAGTCCACAGCCGTGCGGGGACTGGCGGCCCTTCTGCCGGAGCTCAAGGTGGTGGCTGACTGCCCCTTCGGTTGCGATCCGGACGACGTGACCACTATGTGCCAGAGCTGCCGGGAGAGACACCAGCGGGGGGAGGAGTTGCCGGTGGCCACTCGGCGCATGCGGGTGGTGGACCTTCCGGTTTCGGCCACCGAGGACCGGGTAGTGGGTACGCTCGACCTGGAGCACGCCATCAAGAAGGGGGAGAAGCGCTTCGAGCCCGGCGTTCTGGCCGAGGCCAACCGGGGGATACTCTACGTGGATGAGGTGAACCTCCTGGACGACCACGTGGTGGACGTCCTGCTGGATGCAGCCGCCATGGGGGTCAACACGGTGGAGCGGGAAGGGGTCTCTTTCTCCCACCCGGCCAATTTCATCCTGGTGGGTACTATGAATCCAGAAGAAGGGGAGTTGAGACCCCAGCTGCTGGACCGCTTCGGCCTTTGCGTAAACGTGGTGGGGGTTAGGGACCCGGCGGCGCGGGTGGAGATAGTGAAGCGCCGGGCCGCCTTTGAAGAAGATCCCGAGGGGTTCTGTAGGCAGTGGGAGCCGGCGCAGGAGGAGATCCGCCGGCGCATCCTGGCGGCGCGGGAGATCCTGCCCGCGGTTAAGATAAGCGACGAGATGCTCCTGCGCATCGCCACCCTGGCGGTGGAGATGGGGGTAGACGGGCACCGGGCCGACATCGTGCTCATGAAGGCGGCCAAAACCCACGCGGCCTATGAAGGGCGCACCGAGGTGAGGGAGGAGGACATCCTGGCCACGGCGCCCCTGGTCTTCCGGCACCGTCTGCGGCGCCGCCCCTTCGAGGAGGTGGAGGAGGCCGACAGGCTGGCGGTAGCCCTGCGCCGGGCCTGGAGTTAGAAAAATGATCCGGGTAGAGAACCTGGTGAAAGTCTTCGGCCGTATCCGGGCGGTGGACGGCCTTTCCTTCCAGGTAAAAGAGGGGGAAATCTTTGGGCTTTTGGGGCCCAACGGGGCGGGCAAGACCACTACCATCCGGATTCTCACCATGCTCACCCGACCCACGGCGGGGGAGGTGTACATCGCCGGGCACCGCCTCAGCACCGAAGCAGAGCAGGTGAAGAGGATAATCGGTGTGGTGCCCCAGCACATCAACCTCGATCAGGAGCTCACCGTTTGGGAGAACCTGGAACTGCACGGGCGGCTGCACCGCATTCCCCGGGAGGAGAGACGGCGGCGCATGGAGGAGCTTCTGGAGTTCATCGGGCTTTCCGACCGGCGCCACGATCTCACTCCCCAGCTTTCCGGCGGGATGAAGCGCCGGCTTATGATTGCTCGGGCACTCATGCATCATCCCCGGGTTCTTTTCTTAGACGAGCCCACCGTGGGCCTGGATCCCCAGACGCGCCGCAAGATCTGGGAGCTCATCCGGCAGCTCAACCACCAGGGGGTGACCATCCTTCTCACCACCCACTACATCGAGGAAGCGGAACTGCTCTGCCACCGGGTGGGAATAGTGGACCATGGCCGTCTCATTGCCTTGGGCACACCGGGCGAGCTCAAGGCGCGCCTGGGCAAGGCGGTGGTAGAGAGCTTTTACAACGGGGTGGTGGACTACCACTTCTTCGGCAGCCGGGAGGAGGCGGTAAACTTTGCCGCTCACCTGCCGGGCACGGTGCTGATAAGAGAAGTCAACCTAGAGGACGTCTTCGTGGAGCTGACCGGACGTCGGGTGAGGGACTAAGGGGGAGAGCGATGGATTTTTATGCCGTCTTGTGGCGAGAACTGGTGGTGCTCAAGCGGGGGTTCTGGAAGTTCTTTGCCTCGCGCCTGGTGAACCCCCTCCTTTATCTCATCGCCTTCGGCTGGGGGATAGGCCGGAGCGTGCAGATGCCCCAGGGAAGCTATCTGGAGTTCGTGATTCCCGGGATCGTGGCTTTAAGCGCCATGACTACCAGTTTCGGCGCTGCGGGTACTCCGCTTAACATGGCCCGCCTTTACCACAAAACCCTGGAAGAGTACCTGATCGCACCGGTGAGCACCTTTTCCTTCGTGCTGGGACGGGTGCTAGCAGCCACCCTGCGGGGCCTGATTGCTGCCCTCATCATCCTGGGCTTAGCCCTTCTCTTCAAGACCAAGCTGGCGGTGGGCGGGGCTTTTCTCCTGGTTCTCTTCCTCACCTGCTTTCTCTTCAGTGCCCTGGGGGTAGTGGCTGCCATGACCATCAACTCCCACGAAGATATGGCCAACTTCACCACTTTTATCATCATGCCCATGTCTTTCCTCTGCGGTACTTTCTTCAGCACCGCCAAGCTCCCCCCAGGAGTGCGGCAGCTGATCGAGATCCTTCCCCTCACCCATACCAACCTGGCCCTGCGGGAACTCGGCGCTCACGGTTCCTTTCCCTGGTTGTCGCTGGGGGTGC
The DNA here is from genome assembly GCF_003368535.1 of Ammonifex thiophilus. Taxonomy (GTDB): domain Bacteria; phylum Bacillota; class Desulfotomaculia; order Desulfotomaculales; family Ammonificaceae; genus Ammonifex; species Ammonifex thiophilus. Next base: position 44,268 of record NZ_QSLN01000010.1, on the reverse strand, counting down.
TCATCTTTTACTCTGTCTTGTTCTTCTTTCTGGCCTGCTACACGGTCAGGCACTGCCGGGATTAAACCTGCCGGCTGAAGAACCAGGAACCCATTCCTCCCAAGACCAGCACCATACCGGTCAGCACCAAAAGGTCGGTGATGAAGGGGAAATGCACCAGAAAGGCCAGGACCTGAGGGTGGGCGTCGGCGAAGATCAGGTGGCGTAGGGCGTCCACCCCGTAGGTGAGCGGGTCAAAGTGCATTAAGGCGGACATCCAGGCGGGCACGTTGGCCAGGGGGAACATGGCGCCGCTTAGGAAGTAAAGGGGCATGACTAAAAAGTTCATGATCATCTGGAAGCCCTCCATGGTTTCCATACGGCTGGCTATGGCCACGCCCATAAAGGTTATAGCCAAAGAGATAAGGAAGAGCACCGCCAAAAGCTTCCCTACAAGCGGCAGGGTCAAGTGAACCTGGGCCAGAGGGGCCAGCGCCAGGAGGATGGTCGCCTGGCAGAGGGCCACGGTGCTTGCTCCTAAAGCCTTGCCCAGGGCTATGGCCCAGCGGGGTACGGGCGCCACCAGCACCTCCTTGAGGAAGCCGAACTCCCTATCCCATATTATAGAAATCCCGGAGAAGATAGAGGTGAAGAGCACCGACATGGCTAGGATTCCCGGGTACATGAACTGCAGGTAGCTCAAGTTTACCCCCGGAGGAGCGGCCCGGAAGGCCATGGCCGCCGAAATGCCCTGCCCCACGATGAGGAAGTAGAGCAGGGGCTGGCCGATCATGCCTATTATGCGGCTCCTTTCCCGCAGGAAGCGCAACCACTCCCTAAGCCAGATGGTGTATACCGTCCGTATCGCCGTTCCCATAGAAAACACCTCTTGTAAAAAGCCTCTTAGTGGCGGTGCCGGTGGGGACTGTAGCGCAGGCGCTCGGCGGCGGAGGCCTTCTCTTCCCTTATGGCCCGGCCGGTAAGACTTAAGAAAACGTCGTCCAAGGTGGGGCGGCGCAGGTGGATGCTCTTTATCCGCTCGCCCAGCTCGGCGGCCAGCCGGGGAATGAAGCTGGCCCCGTCCTTTACCCGAAAGCACAGCCCCTCACCGGTCGGCTTCACCTCTAGCCCGTAAAGCTCGGTGAGTACGGGCCCCAGGTCTGCCCCGTCGGCAGGAACTAAAGTAATCACGTCCCCTCCCAGCTGCTGTTTTAGCCTTTCCGGGGTGTCCAAGGCTTTTATGCGGCCGAAGTCGATGATGGCTATGCGGTCGCAGTTTTCCGCCTCCTCCATGTAGTGAGTGGTCATGAAGACAGTGATTTTCTCTTCCCGGCGCAGCCGGTGGATATAGTCCCAGATGGCAGCGCGGGTCTGAGGGTCGAGTCCCACCGTGGGCTCGTCCAAGAAAAGAACTTGCGGGGAATGCATGAGCCCGCGGGCTATCTCCAGGCGGCGGCGCATGCCGCCGGAGAAGTTCCGCACCACTTCTTTCTTCCAGGCGGCCAGATCGACCATCTCCAGCATCTCCTCGATCCGCCGGTTTATCACTTTCCGGGGAAGGCCGTAGAGCAGGCCGTGCAGGTAGAGGTTTTCGGCTGCCGTCAGGCGGTCGTCGAGAGAATTGTCCTGAAAGACTATTCCTATCTGCCTCCTCACCCGGTCGGGCTCTTTTTCCACATCGTGGCCGGCTATGCGGGCCTTGCCCCCGGTAGGCTTTAAAAGAGTGCAGAGTATCTTTATGGTGGTGGACTTGCCCGCTCCGTTGGGGCCCAGGAAGCCGAAAATCTCTCCCTCTTCCACCTGGAAAGAAACCCCGTCCACCGCCCGCACCTTGCCGTAGTCTTTCACCAGGTTCTCTACTTCAATGACCGAAGCCATCACTTTCGCCTCTCTGCCGAGATTCTTAAATTAGTTAAGTATTTTGGACCTGGTCTTGATTATAAAAAGCTTGCTTCTTCCCGTCAAGGTGGCTTATAATGAAGATGTGCAAGGCGGCATAGCCAAGTGGTAAGGCAACGGCCTGCAAAGCCGTGACTCCCCGGTTCGAATCCGGGTGCCGCCTCCAGGGGAAAAAGTAAAGGCCACCAGTTGCTGGTGGCTTTTTTATTTGCTGAAGCCGCAGGCGCGGGCCAGGAGCTCCACCGTATGCCACACTTTCTGCGGCATCCTTTCCTGGCTTAGCCCGTCCAGCAGCTGCATGCGGCAGGCGGGGCAGCCAGTAAGAACCACCTCGGCTCCGGTGGCCGCTATGTCCTTTAACTTATGGGTGAGGATGCTGTAGGAGAGGGGATAGTGGGTAAGGGAAAAGGAGCCGGCGTTGCCGCAGCAGCGGGCCGGGTTCTGCAAAGGCACATAGCGAACCCCGGGGACGCTCTTTATGAGTTCTATCGGCTCCTGCACCACCCCTAAGCCCCTCCCCAGGTGGCAGGGCTGGTGGTAGGTTGCGGTAAGCTCAAGGGGTTTTAGCAGGTTTCTGTCTAGAGGCAGCTGGTAGAGAAAGCGGGCTATGTCCATCGTCTTTTGAGCTAACTCTTCCGCCTTTTCCCCATAGCCGGGCGCATCCTGCAAGAGTCGGGGGTAAAAGTGATGGAAGGCCTCTCCACAGGTGCCGCAGAGGGTTAAAATGGCGTCCACCTTAAAGCCGGAGAAGAGGGCTACGTGGGACCGGGCCATTTCTTTGACCACGTCGGCAGCTCCGCCGTAGATCAGGGGAGAGCCGCAGCAATGCTGGCTTCGGGGAACGACCACCTCGACGCGGTGCTGCCGGAGGAGGTAGAGGGTGGCCAGGCCCACACCGGGAAAAACGTAATTGGTAAGGCAGCCGGCGAAGAGGGCCACCCGAGCCAGAGGCTTGGGCACAGAATATTTTTCCTCCACCTGCTCGAGGAGGCTTTGAGGGGCTAAAGCCGGGAATATGCGGCGTCTTTCCAGCCCCAGGGGAAAACGGGGCTGCATCTTGTCCGAATCCAGGCGCCTGAAGACCAAGTCTTGTAAGCGGGCGGCGATTTTGGCACCCCGGCGCAAGATCCTAGGGTGCTGTAAAGTGGAGAAGAGTGCTCGTTTGATCCACGGCAAGCCTTTTCTGCGGGCAAGCTCCCTTCGGGTAGCCAAAATGATGTCGCTTACCTTCACCCCGCTGGGGCATATAGACTCGCAGGCCAGACAGGTGAGGCAAAGGTCGAAGCGTTCGCTCAAAGCCGGAGTGGCAAGGATTTCCCCCTTGAACAGGGCTTCGGCCAAACGGATCTTCCCTCGCGCCACGGAGGACTCCAGCTTGAGCTCCTGGTAGATGGGGCATACCGCCTGGCAGTTGCCGCACTTCATGCACCTAATAATTTCTTCCTCGACGGCTCCTAAGCCGTTTAGCGGGTTCATCTTTTAGCTCCTTTCCTCTTGGGCAAGGTCGACGATCTTTCCTGGGTTGAGGAGGTTGTCCGGGTCCAGAGCTTTCTTTATCTGCTTCAGCACCCACACTCCCGTCTCTCCCATCTCCCAGGGCAAGAACCTCTTTTTGGCCACTCCGATGCCGTGCTCGCCGGTCAGCGTGCCGCCTAGGGAAATGGCTACCCGGAAGATTTCCTCAACCGCGGCCCTTACCCGCTTCATCTCCTCTTCGTCGCGAGCGTCGGCCAAGATGGTAGGGTGCAGGTTACCGTCTCCCGCGTGCCCAAAGGTGCCGATCAGCAGGTTATATTTCTTGGCTATTTCCTCCAGGGCCAGAAGCATGTCCGTTACCTTGCTTCTGGGTACGGTGGCGTCTTCCAGAATGGTGGTGGGCTTGACCCGGGCTAGGGCGGGCAGGGCCGCTCTTCTGGCGGTTAACAGGTTTTCTCTCTGGATTTCGTCTTCGGCCGTCTTTATCCAGCCGTTATTCTGCGCAACGATTCTCTTTACGGTGTTGGCTTCGGCTTTGACCACTTCCGGGAGTCCATCTACTTCGATGAGCAAAAGGGCTGCGACATCGGTAGGAAGCCCTATGCGGGCGTAGCTTTCCACCACCTCAACCGTTACCCGATCCATTATCTCCAAGGTGGCGGGGATCACTTTGTGCTCGATTATCTGAGTCACCGCGTTTCCGGCATCGGCCAAACGAGAAAACCCGGCCAGCATGGTTTCCCGCGCCGGGGGAGCCGGTATGAGCCGCACAATGATCTCGGTGATAATCCCCAGCGTTCCTTCAGAACCGGTGAAGAGGCGCACCAGATCATACCCAGTCACATTTTTAACGGTCTTCCCCCCGCAGCGCAGCACTTCTCCGTTGGCCAGCACCACTTCCAGCCCCATGACATAGTTCCTGGTCACCCCGTACTTTAAGCCACGCAGGCCGCCCGAACATTCAGCCACGCTTCCCCCCATGGTGGCGGTAGCTACCGTTCCTGGATCGGGAGGATAAATAAGGCCGTAAGGGGCCACCGCGTTATTCAGTTCCTGAATGATCACCCCTGGCTGCACGGTGGCTGTTAGGTTGGTGGGATCTATTTCTAGAATGCGGTTCATCTTTACCGTGGCCAGCACGATGCCGCCTTTCAGGGGTACAGTTCCTCCGCTCAAGTTGGTGCCCGCGCCGCGCGGGTAGATGGGCAAACGGAACTGGCGGGCAATCTTCACCACCTTTACTACCTGCTCGGTGTTCTCCGGCGTAACCACTACATCCGGGCGTCCTTCCGGCAGGTCGGCGGTGGCGTCGTACGAGTAACAGATTAGCTCCTCAGGGGCGGTGATCACGTTCTGAGGTCCTAGTTCTCGGCGCAATGCTTCGATGGCTTTCTCCAGCGTCATAGGAATCCCCCTTCGAGTATTGGTTAAGTAATCTGGTGGTATGACCACTCTTTAAGCAATTCTCTTTCTTCCCTCTTTCTCCTGCTGGTTCCCCCCGTGTGGTATAATTTAAGCGACTGTCCGAAAAACTAGCAAGGAGCATGAGATTGCATGAAAGGGCTTAAGCCTGTTAAGACCAGGCGCACCTCCGAAGGTATCCTGGAGCAAATAAAGACACTTATCATAGAGGGGCAACTGGCACCGGGGGACAAGCTTTTAACCGAGAGGGAACTCTCGGAAAGACTACAGGTTAGCCGGGCCTCGGTGCGTGAAGCGCTCTCGGCGTTGAACCTGGCTGGCATCCTGGAGATAAAACACGGGGAAGGCATCTTCATCAAGCGGCCTGAGCCCAATGCCGTCATCGAGCCTCTGGTTTTTATCTTGCTCTTAGAGAAGGACAAAGTACAGAACATCCTGGAGGTGCGCAAGGCTCTGGAAGTGGAGGCAGCGGGTCTGGCCGCCGAGAGGTGTCCGCCGGAGCTCCTGCGGGAGCTGGAGCAGATAATTGAAGAGATGGAAGCCACTCTCCCTCAGGGAGAGGGGGAGAAAGCGGCGCAGCTAGACCTGCGTTTTCACCTCACGCTGGCTCAGGCTAGCTGCAACCCCCTAATCAGCAGTTTGATGAACACCATTCAGGAGATCATAGGCCAGACCTTACGCATCACCCGAGCCCTCTGGCTTTCGGCTACCGCCGGCACTACGCAGCGCCTTTTTGAAGAGCACCGGGAAATTTATCTGGCCGTGGCTGCCCGGGATAAGTTTCGGGCGCGGGAGATAATGTACCAGCACCTGTGGAAGGTGGAAGTGGAGCTGGCCCGCCTGCTTAAGCACGCCTGAGTGGTTAATTTTTTCTCCCCGAACGGTCAAAAATACATCCCCAATGGCGAAAGGAAATGAGCCTCCTTAGGTCGAATTGTATTAATGGTCAGACCATTCAACCATATGGTGATCAAAAATTTGTCCTTAGCTCAGGAGGTGAGAGCAAAAGGGCTTCTCAGTGCTTTTCCCCAGAAGCGATTTGGAGGAAGGAGAGAAGGGAGGAAATGCGGTGACCTGGACGCAGGCGGTAAATCCGCTGGGTAACTTGTGGCTTTCGGCTTTGCTCGATGCTTTACCGATAATCTTTCTCTTTTGCGCCCTGGCTTTTTGGCGCATGAAGGGCCACGTGGCGGGTCTTCTCACCCTTCTTCTGGCTGTTCTTTTGGCCCTTTCTCTTCACGGAATGCCCGCGAAAATGGTTTTTTTAACCGCTCTTTACGGGGCTTTGATGGGCCTTTTCCCTATAGGCTGGATAGTAATAGCAGCAGTTTTTCTTTATAACTTGACGGTCAAGACGGGGCAGTTTGAAATCATCAGAGGCTCCATCGCCACCATCACCGAAGATCGCCGCCTCCAGGCGTTGCTCATAGCCTTCTCTTTCGGTGCTTTCCTAGAAGGAGCGGCGGGTTTCGGCACTCCGGTGGCCATAACTGCGGCTATGCTGGCCGGCCTGGGCTTTAACCCTCTTTACGCTGCGGGCATATGTCTTATCGCCAACACAGCGCCGGTAGCGTTCGGAGGCATCGGTATCCCTATCATTACTGCTGGAGCGGTGACCGGTATCGACGACATGGCCATAAGCCAGATGGTAGGTCGCCAGCTGCCGTTTCTTTCCATTTTCCTTCCTTTCTGGCTGGTTTTGATCATGGCCGGCTGGCGGGGAGCGCTGGAGGTTTGGCCAGCCATTCTAGTAAGTGGGGTTTCTTTCGCTCTGACCCAATGGTTCACCTCCAATTATATGACCCCCATGTTGCCCGACGTCGCCTCGGCGCTGGTCTCCATCTTGGCGCTGGTGGTTCTTCTGCGTGTGTGGCAGCCCCCCACTATTTGGCGCTTTTCTGACGAGCCCCCAGCCACACTGAAGGCCGAAAAATATTCGGCTGGGGAAGTTTTCAGAGCCTGGTTTCCCTTCATTGCCTTGATGATACTTATCAGCGACTGGGGTCTTAAGCCGGTTAAGGCCCTGCTGGATAAGGTCACGATAAAAATAGTCTTCAATGGACTTGATCAGGCTATCATCGCTGGCGGTAAGCCTCTATCGGTGGTCTACAACTTCAACTGGCTTTCCGCCGGAGGCACAGCTATCCTGATCGCGGCCATCATCAGCGCCATCGTTCTGCGGGTGAGCGTCGGCCAGTTTGTAGAGGTTTTCCTCAAGACCCTTAGGGATCTGCGCTTCGCCCTCCTGACCATCGCTGCTGTTTTGAGCTTCGCTTTTGTGGCCAACTGGTCCGGCATGACCCCTACTTTAGGTAAGGCCTTCACCGTGACGGGCGCCCTCTTCCCCTTCATGTCCGCCTTCCTTGGCTGGTTAGGGGTGGTCATTACCGGTAGCGACACCTCTTCCAATGCCCTCTTCTGCAAAATGCAGCAGATAACCGCTGAGGGCCTGGGGCTTAACCCGGTGCTTACCATAGCCACCAACAGCAGTGGCGGGGTGGCGGGGAAGATGATCTCCCTGCAGAGTATAGCTGTGGGTACGGGTGCCACCGGCCTGGTGGGCAAAGAAAGCGAGCTTTTCCGCTTCTGTGTGCTCCACAGCATCTTGTTCACGGCTATCATTGGGGTAATCGCCACCTTGCAGGCTTATCTCTTCCCGGGGATAATTCCGCCGCCGGTGCCGGCGGCTAAAGTAGCGGCCACTCCGCAGGCTCTGTCTCAAGGACTGAGCTTGCTTCTAGGTTCGCTTTTGCTCCTTTTGGTTCTGGGAGTGGCGGCTTACCGGCAAAGGAAATAAGTTCTGGAGGGAAGAGTTTTGGCGGAGCGCGAGGAACTCATCTCGGCTTTTTCTGCTCAGGCACGGCTACTGGGAGCCGAGGTTTACCGGGCCAGCAGCCCGGGGGAGGCCAGAGCTTTGGTCAAGGAGATCATTGAGAGCACTGGGGTACGGCGCGTGGCCCTGGCTTCCTCTCCGCTCCTGGCTTCTCTGGACCTGATCCCTGTGATCGAAGCGGCCGGGGCCGAGTTGGTCAAAGGCTCCCTCCGGGAGCAGGCCGAGACGGCCGAGATGGGTATCACCGCTTTTGAACTGGCCGTAGCCGAGACGGGAACCCTGGTTCACGATGCCACCGAGCTTGACACCAGGCTTTTTTCCATGCTTCCTCTGGTGCACCTGGCCCTGGTGCCGGTAAGGGGACTGGTGGCTAACCTGGAGGAAGCACTAAATTATTGGCTTACAAGGGGAGAGATTCCCGGTTACCTGGCCTTTGTTTCCGGGCCCAGCCGCACGGCGGATATCGAACGGGTGCTTACCGTTGGAGTGCATGGACCGGGACGTCTGTTGATTGTCTTGTTGGGGGAGGAGGAAGTGTGTTCGCATGAATGAGCTCCGGGAAAAGGTGAAGAAGGCTTTGGCCAACCGGCGTGTGAGCTGGGCCCTCACCCATTTTGCCGACAACTATGTGATAGCGCGTGAGAAAGCCTACGCCGGCAAGGATTTTGCTACCCTGCGCCAAAAGGTAGCGCAGATCAAGGAGGAGACCATTGCTCGGCTGGAGGAGCTGGCCGAGCAGTTTACTCGGGAGGCCACCAGGCGGGGGGCGGTAGTCTACCGAGCGGCCAGCGCCGAGGAGGCAAGAGCCTACATAGCCGATCTGGCGCGCGCCAAGGGGATCGAGACCGTGGTGAAGTCCAAGTCCATGGCCACCGAAGAGCTCCACCTTAACCGCTACCTGCAGCAGCAAGGCCTGGAAGTGGTGGAAACTGATCTGGGAGAGTGGATCATTCAGCTTTCCGGCCAGCGTCCTTCTCATCTGGTGATGCCGGCCATTCACCTGAGCCGGCAGGAGGTGGCAGAGATCTTCCGGGAAAAGCTGGGGGTGGAAGTGGAGCCGGACATCGGCCGGATGGTGAAGCTGGCCCGGCGGGAGCTGCGCAAGAAGTTTTTGGGCGCCTGGATGGGTATTTCCGGGGCCAATCTGGCGGTGGCCGAAACAGGTACCCTGGTGATTCTGACCAACGAGGGCAACGCTCGCCTTACCACCACCTTGCCGCCGGTGCACGTGGTAGTGGTGGGGCTGGAGAAGCTGGTGCCCCGTCTGGTGGATATCGTGCCCGTGCTGGAAGTTCTTCCCCGGAGTGCTACGGCCCAGATCCTGACCAGCTACGTTACTCTAATTACCGGCTCCGTTCCTGCCGTAGATCCAGAAGGCAACTACCTTCCGCAAAAAGAACTACACATCATTCTGCTCGATAACGGGCGGACCCGCATGGCCGCCGATCCCGTCTTCCGGGAGGCGCTCAAGTGCATACGCTGTGCGGCCTGCCTTAACGTCTGCCCGGTTTATCAGCAGCTGGGCGGGACTTTCGGCGCGGTCTACACCGGCGGTATTGGGGTCATCCTCACGGCCTTCTTCACCGGCTTTGAAGAGGCGGCGCAGCTGCAGGAACTCTGTCTTGGATGCCAGCGCTGCCGGGAGTACTGCTCGGCAAACATTGATCTCCCTGGGCTCATTGAGGAGCTCCGGCGGAGGGTGGTGGCGAAGAAGGGAGTAGGGCCGGCTGCTCGGGTGGCTTTGGCAGGAATCTTACCTCGGCGCCGCCTTTTCCACACCTTTTTGAGAACCGCCGCCCGGCTTCAGGCTCCCTGGGTGAAGGAGGGGAAGCTCTGCCGCTTGCCCTTTTTCCCAGAGCTTACCGAGGGGCGGGCTTTACCGCCTTTAAGCTTAGTTCCCTTCCGGGACCGTACGGCTCGCCTGCCCCGGCCCCAAAGTCCCCGGGGGAAGGTGCTCTTTTTCTCCGGCTGCCTTATCGACTACGTCTTTCCCAGGATCGGGGAGGCGGTGGACCGGGTGCTGGCGGCTATGGGCTGGGAGCTGGTGCACCCGAAAGGGCAGGGCTGCTGTGGTTTTCCTGTCTGGCAGGCGGGCTTGCCGGGTACCTTTGCCCGCTTGGCTCAGCAAAACCTGGCTGCTTTGGCTGAAATTGAGGCGGAGGCCGTGATCACAGCCTGCCCCACCTGTACCGTAGCCCTCAAGTACCTTTACCCGGAGGTGCTGAAGGGGGACGCCAAGTGGGCGGAGCTTGCCCGGGTGCTGGCGGAGAAGGTGACCGACTTTTCCTCCTTCGTATGGGAGCGCCGGGAAGAAATTCTGCCCATCTTAGCTCCCATAAGGGAGAGGATCACCTACCACGATTCCTGCCACCTGAAATACACCCTGCGGGCCGACCGCGCTCCCCGGGAGCTTTTGCTGGCAGGTGGGGCGGAGCTCAAGGAAATGGCCCCGCCGGAGCTCTGCTGTGGCTTCGGCGGCTCCTTCACGCTGAAGTTTCCCGAACTCTCGCGGGCCATTCTAAAGCGCAAGCTTCAGGCGATCGAAGGAAGTGGAGCGGAAACCGTGGCTCTGGACTGTCCGGGTTGTCTCTGGCAGATTGGCAGCGTCTTTTCAGGCAAAGCCAAGCACACTGCCGAAATCTTGGCCGAAAGCCTCAAATACCCCTTGGCCCTATAACCATCCCTCTTTGCGCCTAGGCTCCGCTTTTATAACCCTGTAGCCCCTCGTAAACCAAGAGGGGCGTATTCTTGTGCGTTGTATCCCAAAACTTAGCGTGTTAGACTAGTATCCAGCCTTTTGACCAGCAGCCTTGCGAAAGGAGTGGAACGAGTTTTGGAGATAGGCATCGTCGGGCTTCCGCTGGTAGGTAAGACCACCCTTTTCAATCTTCTGACCGGGGCTAAAGCTCCCACCGGTCCCGGCAGCGAGCCTAGGGTAAGGCGGGGTTCGGCGCCGGTTCCTGACAGCCGCCTCGACTTCTTGGCTTCTCTCTACCAGCCCCGCAAAGTCACTCCCGCCCGGATAGATTTCAAGGACATACCCGGCCTCGACCCCCGGCAAGGGGAAAAGGAGGCGCGTATCCGCTTCTTGGAAGAGGTGCGCAGCGCCGATGCGCTCTGCTTTGTGGTCCGCGCTTTCAACCATCCCGACCTTCCCTTTTACTTCGAGAAGATGAGCCCGACAGAGGAGTTTCGGGAGATTCTGGCCGAGCTCTGGCTGGCGGATTACAGCTTGGTGGAGAAGCGCCTGGAGCGGCTTCGCGAGGGGAAGAAGGCCCGGCGGGATAAAGAAGTGGAGGTTCAACTGCTGGAGCGCTGCCGGGAAATCTTGGAGCAGGAAGAACTCTTACAGAAGCTCACCCTTTCCCCGGAGGAGGGACCTATCTTCGCCAATTACGGCTTTCTTACCGTCAAGCCTATCATCCTGGCGGTGAACGTGGACGAGCGGGGTCTCAAGGAGGGGTACGAAGGGAAGGAAGAGCTTCTGCGCGAGGCAAACGCCCGCGGCATACCGCTGGTGGAGGTGGCGGCGCAGATAGAGAAGGAAATAGCCTCTCTTCCGCCGGAGGAGCAGGAGCTTTTCATGACCGATCTGGGCCTGACGGAGCCCGGGATAGCCCGGCTGGCGCGGGCGGCTTACCGGAGCTTAGGTCTCATTTCTTTCTTTACGGTGGGCGAAGACGAGGTGCGGGCTTGGCCAATAAGAGAAGGAACCACCGCCCGGGAAGCGGCCGGGAAGGTGCACTCGGACATCGAGCGGGGCTTCATCCGGGCGGAGGTCTTTAACTTCGAGGACTTGAAGCGGCTGGGCTCGCCGGCTAAGGTGCGCGAGGCCGGCCTTTTGCGCCTGGAGGGGAAGGACTACCGGGTGAGGGACGGCGACGTTATTTACTTCCGCTTTAAGGTGTGAGGCCCAGGATTTCCTCCACTACGTCCCGCATTTTTTCCCGGGTCACTTTGCGTGTGTGCCGGATAGGCTTGCTTTCCAGTCCTTGCAGTCCCCGGGGTATGGGCCAGCCGGTAAGCTCGGCCAGAAGATTAAGTAGGGAAAACTCTTCTTTGCCGGCCAGCCTTTCGGGGGCCAAGGCACGGATGACGTCCCGGGCGAACTTGAAGGGGCTGGCGGTGGAAAGGATCACGGTCCTGGTGCTGTCCCCCGTCTCTTCCCGGTAGCGGTTGAAGACGTGCCAGGCTACGCCGGTGTGCGGATCGAGAAGGTAGCCGTATCGGGTATAGGCGTCCCTTATGGCCGCCAGAGTCTCGTCATCGCTTGCCCAGGAGGACCAGAAGACCTGCTTTATCCGCTCGTGGGTGGCCTGGTCGACCTGGTAAACGCCCGTTCTGGCGAGGGAGGTCATCCACTGCCGCACCTTCTCCGCGTTCCGGTCGGTGGCTAGGTAGAGAAGCCTTTCCAGGTTGCTGGAGATCAGGATGTCCATGGAGGGGGAAATGGTGCGGTGAAAGGGGCGGCGGCGGTCATAGACCCCGGTATTAATAAAGTCGGTGAGCACGTTGTTGGCGTTGGCGGCCAAGATCAGCCTTTTCACCGGAAGCCCCATTTCCCGCGCCAGGAAACCAGCCAGGATATTGCCGAAGTTGCCGGTAGGGACTACGAAGTTGATCTCCTCACCGTGGCGGATGAGCTTGTCCCGCAGGAGGCGGGCATAAGCGCTGAAGTAGTAGACTATCTGCGGGAGAAGCCTTCCCCAGTTGATAGAGTTGGCCGAGGAGAAGGTCATCCCGGCGCTTTCCATCTTCCGGCGGAGCTCCGGGTCGCCGAAGAGTTGCTTGACCCCGCTCTGGGCGTCGTCAAAGTTTCCCTCCACGGCTACCACAAAGGTGTTTTCTCCTTCCTGGGTTATCATCTGCCTTTTCTGGATCTCGCTTACCCCTTCGCTGGGGAAAAAGACAATTATCTTGGTTTGGGGAACGTCCCGGAAACTTTCCAGAGCGGCCTTGCCTGTGTCCCCCGAAGTGGCTACCAGGATGACTATCTCTTTTTCCAGTCCCAGCTTCTGCGCCGCCCGGGTCATGAGATGGGGCAGGAGGGTCAGGGCCAGATCCTTGAAGGCGTGGGTGGGGCCGTGCCAGAGCTCTAGAACAGCGGTATCGGGAGCCAGCACTTTGAGGGGGACTATTTCTTCGGTGTCGAACTTCAAAAGATTATAGGCAGCCAGGACAGCAGAGGATACTTCCGCAGGGGAAAAATCGGTGAGGAAGAGGGAGATAAGGCGCACCGCCTGCTCGGGATAGGAACGGCGGCTCAGTTCCTCAATGGAGCTAAGGCGTAGCCGGGGAAAGAATTCGGGCACGTAAAGCCCGCCGTCGGGAGCTAGCCCCTGCAGGATGGTCTGCGCTGCTTTGACCGGCGGCGCCTGCCCACGCGTACTCTCGTAAAGCACTAAAACTTCCCCTCCTTAATCCTTCTGGTATCCACCTTAGTATAGCAAGAGGAGCGGGGAGAGGGAAGGAACGTTATGCCGGCTGGAAAAACCACATAGATATCATTATGATTGCGGCGAAGAACAAGCCTTCGAAGAGCGTTAGGAGGGCATTTAGATTGTCCGAGGAATTCCTTCTGGGGGTACTGAGCATAGTTCTCATCGACCTTGTGCTGGCGGGGGATAATGCCTGTGTCATCGCTATGGCGGTGCGGCGTCTCCCCCGGCGCAAGCGCCTGCTGGGCATATTCTTGGGAGCGGGGTTGGCAGTAGCCTTAAGGGTGGGCCTCACGGCGGTGGCGTCGCAACTTGTGCTCCTGCCCCTGCTCAAGCTCATAGGGGGCATCCTCGTGCTCGGTATAGCGGTGAAGCTTCTGCGGGAGAACGTGAGCTGCCCGGTGGGCAACAACACCGGAGCGGCAAGGAGTTTTTGGGAAGCCATAAAACTCATCGTGATAGCCGATGTGGCGATGAGTACCGATAACATCCTGGCAGTGGCGGCAGTGGCTGAAGGGAACATTATCTTGCTCGCCTTGGGGCTGGGGCTGAGCATCCCCCTAGTGGTAGGAGGATCGAGCTTCGTTTGTGCCCTCATGGACCGCTACTCCTGGGTCTGCTACTTGGCCGCCGCCCTTCTGGGTAAGGTGGGGGCGGGCTTGATCTTGACCGATCCCTTCCTAGAAAAGTATATTTATGTTTCCCGCCCCTGGCTGGTGGCGGGGGAGATACTGGGAGCGATAGGCGTCCTTCTGCTGGCCCGCTGGCTTCCGAGGAGGCATTAGTTGTCTTAGGGCGGGCGTGGATGAGAAAATATGCTAGCGGGAGGGATTTTACCGTGGCAGGGGACCAAGCCAGAGGAAAATACTATATCTTTACCTACGGCTGCCAGATGAACGAGTGGGACAGCGAAGTGATGGCCGGTCTGGTCGAGGAGATGGGATACACGCGGGCCAGCAGTCCGGAGGAGGCCGACCTCATTTTGCTTAATACCTGCTGTGTGCGCGAGTCGGCGGAAAATAAGGTCTGGGGGCTTCTGGGCAGTTTGGGGCGCCTCAAGCGGCGCCGGCCGTGGCTGCTTTTAGGCGTTACGGGGTGCTTGCCCCAGCGTCCGGGAGCGGCGGCGGAAATTAAACGCCGCTTTCCTTTTGTAGATTTAATAGTAGGAACGCACGATCGCCACGAGTTGCCGCGCCTCATCTTGGAGGCCGAGCGGGGCCAGGTGGTGGCGGTCTCTCCAGAAGGACGGGGAGTAGTGGAAGGGCTCCCCATACGGCGGAAGAGCCGGCTGCGGGCCTGGGTGCCGGTTATGTTCGGCTGCAACAACTTTTGCACCTACTGCATAGTGCCTTACGTGCGAGGCAGGGAACGCAGCCGCCGGCCGGAGGACGTCTTGCGGGAGGTAAAGGAGCTGGCGAAGGAAGGTTATCGGGAGATCTTCCTTTTGGGGCAAAACGTAAACGCCTACGGCAAGGGGCTTCAGCCGCCGGTGACCTTTGCGGATTTACTGCGCCAGCTCAACGCGGTAGAGGGAATATGGCGCATAAGGTACACCACCTCCCACCCGCGCGACTTTGGGGAGGACCTCATTCGGGCTGTGGCCGAGCTCCCCAAGGTGTGCGAGAACTTCCACCTGCCGGTGCAGGCGGGTTCGGATAAAATACTGCGGCGCATGGGCCGGGGGTACACGCGGCAGGATTACCTTAACTTGGTGCGCAGGATAAGGGAGGCTTTACCGCAGGCCAGCTTCTCCACCGATATCATGGTGGGTTTTCCCGGGGAAACGGAAGAGGACTTTGAGCAAACGCTCCTGCTGGTGCGGGAAGTCGGCTTCGACCAAGCCTTCGTCTTCATCTATAACCCCCGGCCTGGCACGCCTGCGGCTTCTTTCCCCGACCAGGTGCCGCATGGGGTTAAGGTGGAGCGCATAAAGCGTCTGCTGGCCCTGCAGCAGGCCATAAGCCGGGAGCGCAACCGAGCGGAGGTGGGCAGGGTGCACGAAGTGCTGGTGGAAGGCCCCAGCCGCACCAACCCCAACCGGCTGGAAGGAAGAACGCGGACCTACAAGACAGTTATCCTGGACGGGACACCTGAGCTCGCCGGCAAGCTGGTGGCGGTGCGCATAACGGCGGGGCATCTTACTTACCTCGAGGGCAAAGTAGAGGAGGTCCTGGTGGCTTGAACTCGGCGGAAGAGCGCCTTTACTGCCTGGCCTGGCAGCTTTTGCTTCCCGGCCAGTCGCGGCGGGTGAAAGAGCTCATCTCTTTTTTCGGCTCAGCACGCGAGGCCTTCCTGGCTTCTCCTAGGCACTGGGCCAGCGTGGTGGGGGAGAGGCTGGCGGAGGCCCTGGCTGGCCGGAGGGCAAAGCTCGACCTGAAAAAGGAGGAAGAGCGCCTCAGGAAGTTGGGAGTGCGCTACGTCACCCTGGCTGAGCCGGATTACCCGGCTTTACTACGGGAGATAGACTCGCCGCCGGTAGCCCTCTTTTACCTGGGAGAGATAAGGCGGGAGGAGCGGGCCGTAGCCATAGTGGGAACCCGGCGCCCGACCCGCTACGGCCGGGAAGTGGCGGAGAGCCTGGCCAGTGATCTGGCTCGCTTCGGCGTGACTGTAGTGAGCGGCTTGGCTCGGGGTATCGACGCGGCGGCCCACCGGGGGGCGCTTTCCGGCGGGGGCCGCACCTTGGCGGTTCTGGGCACAGGTTGTGACCGCTGCTATCCCCGTGAAAACTGGAGGCTATGGCAGGAAATAGAAAAGAAGGGGGCTCTCATCTCCGAGTTCCCCCTGGGGACCGAGGCGCGTCCCTGGCATTTTCCGGTACGCAACCGGATAATAGCGGGGCTGGTCCACGCTGTGATCGTGGTGGAGGCGCCCGAGAAAAGCGGTGCTCTGATAACGGCCGATCTGGCGCTGGAATACGGCCGGGAGGTGCTGGCCGTTCCCGGCCGGGTGACCACCCCGCAGGCTAAAGGTTCTCATCTTTTGCTGAAGCAGGGAGCCTACCTGGTGGAAAAAGCAGAGGACGTTTTGGAAGTGTTGGGCTGGGAGATAATTGGGGCGGAGGAAGAGGAAGGTTTGGCGTTGAATCCAGAAGAGGAGGAGGTAGTTTCCCTGCTGGCGGCCGGCTTTCTTTCCTTGGAGGAACTGGTGGAGCGGGGCAAGATGTCGGTGGACGCTTGCCTTAGCCTGCTCTCCATGCTGGAGCTCAAGGGGGTAGTGCGGCCCGGAGGAGGGGGGACCTATCTGCTCACGCGACAGGGAGAAAATCTGCTTCGCTCCCGGAGAAGAAAGGGGGATCCCAGGTGAAGCATCTTATCATAGTGGAGTCGCCGGCCAAGGCCCGGACGCTTTCCAAGTTTCTAGGCTCTCAATTTCTGGTAAAAGCTTCTATGGGGCACGTGCGCGACCTTCCTAAGAGCGAGCTGGGGGTAGATCTGGAAAACGGCTTCACCCCCAAGTACGTCACCATAAGAGGTAAAGGGAAGGTGGTCCAAGAGCTCAGAAACTACGTGGCCAAGGCCGATACGGTGCTCATGGCCTCCGACCCCGACCGCGAGGGGGAGGCCATTGCCTGGCATCTTTGCCTTCTCCTGGGCATACCCCCGGAAGCTCCTTGCCGCATCGAGTTTCACGAGGTCACTAAGAATGCGGTCTTGGACTCCTTGAAATCCCCCCGTCCCATCGATCTCAACAGGGTAAACGCCCAGCAAGCGCGGCGGGTTTTAGACCGGCTGGTGGGCTACAGCCTGAGCCCACTTCTGTGGCGCAAGGTAAAGCGAGGGCTTTCGGCCGGCCGGGTGCAATCTGTGGCCTTGAGACTGGTGGTCGAGCGGGAAGAAGAGATAGAGGCTTTCGAGCCCGAAGAGTACTGGGATCTGGCGGCCTGGCTCCTTGCTCCCGGGGGGGAGCGGGTCTTGGCCAAGCTGGCCCGCTTTAAGGGCAAAAAGTTCACCTGCCGCACAGCAGAGGAAGTGGAGAGGGTTATGCTCTCCACGGTTTCGGTCGACTGGAAGGTGGCGCGGGTCGTGCGGCAGGAGAGGAGCAAAGCTCCCCCTTTGCCCTTCACCACCAGCCAGATGGTGCAGGAGGCCAACCGCCACCTGGGCATGCGTCTGGAGCGCACCATGGCCGTGGCCCAACAACTCTACGAAGGGGTGGATCTGGGGCCGGAAGGTCCAGTGGGGCTGATAACCTACATCCGCACCGATTCCACCCGCGTTTCGGAGGAGGCTAAAGAGAGGGCCTGGGCCTTCATAAAGGAGCACTACGGAGCCGAGTTTGTGGGTGATATCCTGCCTAAAGAAAGGAAAGCCAAAGGTCGGGTGCAGGACGCCCACGAGGCCATAAGGCCCACCGATGTCTACCGGACGCCGGAAAAGGTCAAGCCTTACCTTACCCCGGATCAGTACAAGCTTTACCGGCTCATCTGGGAGCGCTTCCTGGCGGCTCATATGGCGCCGGCCAGGTACTTCCTCACTCGTGTGGAGATAGAGGCGGGGGATTATACCTTTTACGCCACCGGCACTCATCTTCTCTTTCCCGGCTTCCTGCGCCTCTGGCGCTCGGAGGAAGAGGAAGAAGAAGGAAAGCTTCCCCCTTTGCGGGAAGGGGAAGTCCTCACCTTCGAGGAGTTCGTCCCCCAGCAGCACTTTACCACTCCGCCGCCTCGCTACACGGAGGGCACGCTGGTCAAAGCGCTGGAGGAGAAGGGGGTGGGGCGCCCCAGCACCTACGCCCCTACCATCGAGACCATTCTCAAGCGAGGCTATGTGGTGCGGGTGGACAAATATCTGCACCCTACCCCTTTAGGTAGAACGGTGGTAGAGCTTCTAAAGGAGCACTTCCCGGGCATAGTGGATGTGGGCTTCACCGCGGCCATGGAGGAGAAGCTCGATCTGGTAGAAGAGGGACAGGCCGATTGGGTGGACATCCTGCGCGAGTTTTACCAGTCTTTCAGTCAGGATCTGGTGCGGGCGGAAGCGGCCATCGAAAGGGTATCCTTGCCCGACACCTTCACCGATATCTCCTGCCCCCGATGCGGCCGCCCCATGGTGAAAAAGACGGGACGCTACGGGGAATTTCTGGCCTGCTCCGGCTATCCGGAGTGTCAGATGCGGATGCCAGTGGGGACGGGGGTGAAGTGCCCGCGCTGCGGAGGGGAGTTGGTGAAGCGTCGCAGCAAGAAGGGAAGGTACTTCTACGGCTGCAGCCGTTACCCCGAGTGCGACTTCGTGGTCTGGTCGGAGCCAGTGCCCGAACCCTGCCCAGAGTGCGGGAGCCTGATGGTGCGACGGGGCAGGGGGAAGAAAAAGCAGGTCGTCTGCACCAACGAGTCGTGCGGCTACCAGCGCCTTGAGGGGTGAGGAAAAATGCAGGTAGTGGTCGTGGGAGCGGGACTAGCCGGATCGGAGGCGGCGTGGCAGATCGCCCGGCGGGGAATAAAGGTGATTCTTTATGAGATGCGTCCTCACAAGATGACCCCGGCGCACCACACCGGTTACTTCGGGGAGCTCGTGTGCTCTAATTCTTTGCGCGCGGAAAGCCTGGAAAACGCGGTGGGTCTCTTGAAGGAAGAGATGCGGCGGCTAGGCTCCCTTATCATGCAGGCGGCGGAGGCCAACCGGGTTCCGGCTGGAGGGAGCCTGGCCGTGGATCGGGAGGGTTTTGCCGCCTATATCACCGAGGCGTTGAGTTCGCACCCCTTGATCGAAATTCGCCGGGAGGAGGTCACCTCCATACCCGATCATTTCCCTACCATAATCGCCGCCGGCCCCCTGACTTCTCCCGCCCTGAGCGCGGCCATAAAGGAGCTCACCGGGGAGGAGTACCTTTACTTCTACGACGCCGTGGCGCCCATAGTTACCTTGGAGTCCATCGACCAGGAGAAAGTTTTCTGGTCTTCTCGCTACGGCAAAGGAGAGCCAGCCTACATTAATTGCCCTATGACCAAGGAGGAGTACGACCGCTTTTACGAGGCGCTGGTTACGGCGGAGCGGGTACCTCTTAAGGAGTTTGAGAAGGAGATTCACTTCGAGGGCTGCATGCCCATAGAAGTTATGGCGGCCCGGGGCAGGGAGACCTTGCTCTACGGCCCCTTGAAGCCGGTGGGCCTTATCGATCCTCGCACCGGCAAGCAGCCTTATGCGGTGGTGCAGCTACGCCAGGACAACCGAGAGGGCACCCTCTTTAACCTGGTGGGCTTCCAGACCAACCTAAAGTGGAGCGAGCAGAAGAGGGTCTTTCGCTTAATTCCTGGGCTGGAAAGGGCGGAGTTTGTGCGCTACGGCATGATGCACCGCAACACCTTCCTAAACGCTCCTGTTCTGCTGGAACCCACCCTTCTCTGCAAGAAGAAGCCGGGGCTTTTCTTTGCCGGGCAGATAACGGGGGTGGAAGGGTATGTGGAATCGGCGGCGGCAGGCTTGGTGGCGGGAATAAACGCGGCGCGGTTGGCGAGAGGAGAGAAACCTTTGGTCTTCCCCCCGGAGACGGCGCACGGAGCCCTGCTCAACTACATAACCACCGCCGATCCCCGTCACTTCCAGCCCATGAACGTAAACTACGGGCTTTTCCCTCCGCTCGAGCACAAAGTGCGGGACAAAAGACGGCGCCGCCTGCTCCTGGCCGAGAGGGCTCTGGCCGTGCTGGAGGAGTTCATCAAAGCCCACCAACTGGAGGTCTGAAGAAAATGTATAGCCTCATTGATCGCTTCATAGTCTACCTGCAGACGGAAAAAGGCGCCTCTTTGCGGACTTTAACCGAGTACCAGAAAGATTTGCTGGAGGGGCTTTCTTTTTTCGCCCGGCTTTTGGGGGTGGCGGAGGCGGAGCTTTCCCTCCGGTCTATAACCCCTTCCCTTTTCCGCCGCTTCCTGGGGCATCTGCACGAGAGGTCCCTTTCCCGCAATACCATTGCCCGGAAGCTGGCCGCCTGGCGCAGCTTCTTCCGCTTCCTCTGCCGGGAGGGGATACTCAACGCCAACCCCTTGAAGCTGGTGAGTGCCCCTAAGCGGGAGAAGCGCCTCCCTCGCGTCCTTTCCCCCCACGAGGCCGAGGCCCTGGTGACGGCCCCCAAGGGAGCGGATCCTAAAGTTTGGCGGGACCGGGCCCTGCTGGAGGTGCTTTACGGCGCCGGGCTGCGGGTAAGCGAGGTGGAGCATTTAAACCTTTCGGACTTGGATCTGGAACGGGGAGAGCTGAGGGTATGGGGCAAGGGGAGTAAGGAACGGATTGCCCTTTTGCACCCGCTGGCGGTGGCGGCCTTAAAAGACTATCTGGAGCGGGGGCGACCCCTGCTCCTCAGCCGGCGCTCTCAAGGAGAGGAAGAACCGGCCCTTTTTCTGAATCATCGGGGGGAGCGCCTCTCCGCCCGGGGGATAAGGCTGATCGTGACCTCCTACGCGGCCAGGACGGGGGTTATTAAAGGAAAGGTGACCCCGCACACCTTCCGCCACTCTTTCGCCACCCATCTGCTGGACGGAGGGGCTGATCTCAGGACGGTGCAGGAGCTTTTGGGGCACAAGCGCTTGGCCACCACTCAGATCTACACCCGGTTAAGTCTTGAGCGGATAAAGCACATCTACGAAAAAACCCATCCCCGGGCTTGAAGGAGGGATTTTGTGCGTTTGGAAGGGACTACCATAGTAGCGGTGCGCCGCAACGGGCGTACCGCCATGGCGGGCGACGGGCAGGTGACCCTGGCGCAGAACACGGTGATCAAGCACAACGCCCGCAAGGTGCGCCGCCTCTATCAGGGGCGGGTGCTGGCCGGGTTTGCCGGGAGTGTGGCCGACGCCCTCACCCTTTTTGAGTGCTTCGAATCTAAGATAGAAGAGGCGCAAGGGAACCTTTTGCGGGCGGCGGTGAACCTGGCCAAGGAATGGCGCACCGACCGGCGGTTCGAACGCCTAGAAGCCCTTCTGGTGGTGGCGAACACCGAGCATCTGCTCCTCATTACCGGCGGAGGTGAGGTGCTGGAGCCCGACGACGGCATCGTGGCGGTAGGTTCGGGCGGACCCTTTGCCCTGGCGGCGGCGCGGGCTCTTCTTTGGCACACCGACTACGACGCTGCCACCATCGCCCGCGAGGCCTTGCGCATAGCTGCCTCCATCTGCGTTTACACCAACGAAAACATTGTGGTGGAGGAGATATAAGTCATGGAGGATCTGACGCCCAGGCAAATAGTGGCTGAGCTCGATAAATATATCGTGGGACAGGAAGAGGCCAAGCGGGCCGTGGCCATAGCCCTGCGCAACCGCTACCGGAGGAGCCTCTTGCCGCCGGAGCTACGAGACGAGGTTATGCCCAAGAACATCCTCATGATAGGTCCCACCGGGGTGGGTAAGACGGAGATAGCCCGCCGCCTGGCCCGGCTGGTGAGGGCTCCTTTCGTCAAGGTGGAAGCCACCAAATTTACCGAGATAGGTTACGTGGGCCGGGACGTCGAAGCCATGGTGCGAGATTTGGTGGAGACGGCGGTGCGCATGGTTAAGCAGGAAAAGATGGCGGCGGTGGAGGACAAGGCCCAGGAGCTGGCCATAGAGCGGCTGGTGGAGATCCTGGTTCCTGCCCCGGCAGCGCCTGCCCGCAACCCTCTGGAGTTGCTCTTCGGCTACTCCCGCCCGGCGGAGGGGATGGGGGCAGAGGAGAGGAGGGCGGCGGAGGAGCTGGCTTACCGGCGGCAGGTGGTGCGGGAGCGGCTGCTGCGGGGAGAGCTGGAGGACGAGTACGTGGAGATCGAAGTGGAGGACCGGAGCACCCCCTTCCTGGAAATCTTCTCGGCAGCCGGGGTGGAGGAGATGGGGATCAACCTCCAGGACTTCATGGGTAACCTCTTCCCTCCTCGGAAAAAGAGAAGGAGGGTGAAGGTTAAGGAGGCGCGGCGCTACTTGGCCCAGCAAGAGGCAGCCAAGCTCATCGACATGGAGGAAGTCACCGCCGAGGCCATAAAGCGGGCGGAGGAGCACGGCATCATCTTCATCGACGAGATAGACAAGATAGCCGGCAAAGAGATAGGGCCGGGGCCCGATGTCTCCCGCGCAGGTGTCCAGCGCGACATTCTACCCATTGTAGAGGGCTCCACCGTGCCGACCAAGTACGGTCCGGTAAAGACCGATCACATCCTGTTCATAGCGGCCGGGGCTTTCCACATGGCCAAGCCCTCCGACCTCATACCCGAGCTGCAGGGGCGCTTCCCCATCCGAGTGGAGCTCAAGCCCCTCACGCGGGAGGACTTCCTTCAGATCCTCACCGAGCCGGCCAACGCTCTCATCCGCCAGTACCAGGCCTTGCTGGCCACCGAGGGGGTGAAGCTGGAGTTTACCCCCGACGCCTTGCAGGCTGTAGCGGACATCGCCTATACGGTGAACGAGCAGACGGAAAACATAGGGGCGCGGCGCCTGCATACGGTAATGGAGAAACTTATAGAGGACATTTCCTTCGCAGCCCCGGAGATGAAAGGGCAGGAAATAGTTATAGATGCCGATTACGTGCGCCGAAAACTGGAGCCCATAGTCAAGCGGGAGGACCTGAGCCGCTACATCTTGTGAGCTTGCGCCCCCCAAAGCGGCATGGTAAAATGGGGTTTGGCGTTCTGCCAGGTTTTAAAACGCACGTCGCTTGACTTGCGGGAGGGTGCCGCTTCTTCGAAGAGCGGTTTCCCGGAGGGATGAAAGCGGCGGAGGAAAAACCAACGGGGGAAGGAGGTGGAAAAGTGGCCATAGTTACGATGAAGCAGTTGCTCGAGGCGGGCGTGCACTTCGGACACCAGACCAGGCGCTGGAACCCCAAGATGGCCCCCTACATCTTCACCGACCGCAACGGGATCTACATCATCGACCTGCAGAAGACCCTGAAGAAGCTGGAGGAGGCCTACTACTTCGTTCGCGACCTGGCTGCCCAGGGAGGGACCATCCTCTTCGTGGGCACCAAGCGGCAGGCGCAGCAGACCATCGAAGAAGAGGCCACCCGTTGCGGTATGTTCTTCGTCAACCAGCGGTGGCTGGGGGGCATGCTTACCAACTTCCAGACCATAAAGAGGCGCATCGAGCGCCTGCGGGAGCTGGAGGAGATGGAGGCCAACGGCGAGATAGATCTCAGGCCCCGCAAGGAGGCCATGCGCCTGCGCAAGGAAAAGGAGAAGCTGGAAAAGTACTTCCGCGGGGTTAAGAACATGCACTCGCTCCCCTCGGCCCTGTTTGTGGTGGACCCGCGCAAAGAGAAGATAGCTGTGGCGGAGGCCCGCAAGAAGGGCATCCCCATAGTCGCCATCGTGGACACCAACTGCGACCCGGACGAGATCGACTACGTCATCCCGGGTAACGACGACGCCATCCGGGCCATCCGGCTCATAACCAGCAAGATAGCGGACGCCGTGATCGAGGGGCGAGAAGGAGTAGTGGCAGAGCCCGCTCCGGAAGAGGCGGAAGAAGAAATAGTAGGCTAAAAGGAGGGGGGCTTGGCCCCCTCTATCTGTTTAAACTCGCAACTTTACGGGAAAAGGAGGTTTCGAGGTTTTGACGGAGATTCCGGCCAAGCTAGTGAAAGAGTTGCGCGAGCGCACGGGTGCGGGCATGATGGACTGCAAAAAGGCCCTCATGGAAACGGGAGGGGACATAGAAAAGGCCATAATCTATCTCCGGGAAAAAGGCCTGGCGGCGGCCGCCAAGCGGGCGGGAAGGGTAGCCGCCGAAGGGGTGATCACGGCTTACATCCACCCCGGCAACCGGGTGGGGGTACTGGTGGAAGTTAACTGCGAGACCGATTTTGTGGCCCGCACCGAGGAGTTCAGGCAGTTTGCCCACGACATAGCCCTCCAGATAGCGGCGGCCAAGCCGGAGTACGTGGCGCGGGAAGACGTTCCTCCGGAAGTAGTGGAGCGGGAAAAGGAGATCTTGCGGGCTCAGGCCCGTAACGAGGGCAAGCCGGAGCACGTCATCGAAAAGATGGTGGAGGGGCGCCTGGAGAAATTCTTTAAAGAAGTCTGTCTTCTGGAGCAGCCCTTCATCAAGAACCCGGAGATAACCGTGCGCGACCTCCTGAATGAGCTTATAGCCAAGATAGGGGAAAACATAGTGATCAGGCGCTTTACCCGGTATGAGCTCGGGGAAGGGCTCAAGGGCTAGGAGCTGAGCCAGGAATGGCAACTAAGCCCAAATACCGCCGGATAGTAATAAAGGTAAGCGGGGAGGCACTGGCGGGAGAGCAGGGTTACGGGATCGACCCGGCGGTGGTCTCCTTCGTAGCGCGCGAAATCCAGCAGGTGAAGCAGGAGTTTAACGTGGAGATAGCCATAGTGGTAGGCGGAGGCAACATCTGGCGGGGCTTGGCTGGTGCCGCTCGGGGCATGGACCGAGCCACGGCCGACTACATGGGGATGCTGGCCACAGTTATCAACGCCCTGGCTCTCCAGGACGCCCTGGAAAAGCTAGGGGTGGAAACCCGGGTACAGACGGCCATCGAAATGCGGGCAGTGGCCGAGCCCTATATCCGACGCCGCGCTATTCGTCACCTGGAGAAAGGGCGGGTGGTCATATTTGCCGCCGGAACGGGCAGCCCCTACTTTTCCACCGACACCACGGCAGCTCTGCGGGCGGCGGAGATCGAGGCGGAAGCCATTTTAATGGCCAAGCGGGGTGTGGACGGCGTTTACGATGACGATCCCCGCCGCAACCCCCGGGCGCGCAAGTTTGAGTACCTCACCTTTATGGAAATGCTCAACCTGGGCTTGGGGGTTATGGACGCCACGGCGGCTTCCCTCTGCATGGAAAACAAGCTGCCCGTCATAGTCTTCAACGTCCAGGAAGCGGGCGGCATCCGCAGGATCCTTCTGGGAGAGAAGGTCGGGACCTTCATAGGGGGTGAAGAGGGGTGCAGGAAACCCTTGAGCGTGCCGAACTCTCCATGAAGAAGGCCGTGGAGCATTTTAAAAAGGACCTGGCAGCCATAAGGACCGGGCGGGCCTCGCCTGCCCTACTGGAGAAGGTAATGGTGGACTACTACGGGGTTCCCACCCCGGTAAACCAGCTGGCCACCATCACCGCCCCGGAGCCCCGTTTGTTGGTGATTCAGCCTTGGGACCGATCGATCATTAACGAAATCGAAAAGGCCATCCTCAAGTCCGACCTGGGGCTAACCCCTAGTAACGATGGGCAGGTAATCCGTCTGGTCTTGCCGCAGCTCACTCAGGAGCGGAGAGAAGAGTTGGTACGCGTGGCGCGCAAGCGGGCGGAGGAGGCCCGGGTAGCCATCCGCAACATCCGCCGCGAGGCCAACGACGAACTCAAGGAGAAGCAGAAAAAAGAAAACGTTTCAGAAGACGAGATAAAGAGGCTCCAGGGAGAAGTGCAGAAGCTCACCGAGAAATATATTAAGGAAGTGGATAACCTCCTGGCGGCCAAGGAAAAGGAGATCATGGAAGTTTAAAATGTTGACCGAAGTGCTTGGCTGGCCGCTGGCGGAAGCAAAGGAGCGGCTGGAGGCGCAGGGCTGGCAGATTACGGTTCGTTCTACCCTGGCTCCCCGGGCGGAAGACCGAGGGGAAGCTAGAGTGGTGCGGGTAAAGGTTACAGGACCCCAGCAGGCAGAGTTGACGGTGGTCTACGTGCCGCACCGCCCCTGCCCCCTCTGCGAGGAGGAAAGCGAGTCTTAATGCCCAATCCGGTAAAGCGACAGTCAGGGGGGAATCTGGAAGAACTGCCCCGGAATGAAAAAGAGCTTTTGGCTCTCATACGGCCGGAGGCCCTGCCCCGGCATGTGGCCGTTATCATGGACGGCAACGGGCGCTGGGCCGCGCAGAGGGGTCTTCCGCGCTCCGCCGGCCACCGGGCGGGAATTGAGACCTTGAGACGAATAGTGGAGCTTTGCGGTGAGTTGGGCATTCCTATCCTTTCGGCCTACGCCTTTTCCACCGAGAACTGGCGTCGCCCTCCGGAAGAGGTAAACTTTCTCATGAACCTCTTCATAGAGTATGCTACCCGCGAGATCGAGGAGCTGCGAAAGAAAGGAGTAAAGGTGAAGGTGATAGGGTGCCGCTCGGAGCTACCGCCGGCGGTGCTAGCAGCGGCCGAGCGGCTGGAGAGGGAGACGGCGCTGGGAGAGCGCCTCCTGCTCAATCTGGCGGTCAACTACGGTGCCCGCAGAGAAATAGTGGACGCGGTACGTGCCATCGCTCGCAAGGTTCGTGCAGGGGAATTAGATCCGGAGGAAATCGACGAGGACACGGTGGCGGCCCACCTTTACACGGCGGGGCTGCCCGATCCCGACCTGCTCATCCGGCCTGCCGGGGAGATGCGAGTCAGCAATTTTCTCCTCTGGCAGCTGGCCTACACGGAGCTTTATGTAACGCCGGTCTTCTGGCCCGACTTCAGCAGAGAGGATTTCCTGCAGGCCCTGGTGGCCTACCAGCGCCGGGAGCGGCGCTTCGGGGGCCTGAAAATGGGTTGAGGTACGGAGGAGTTAGATGCCTCTGCCGCGGGAACTCAGCTTGCGCGTCTTGAGCGCGGTTCTGGGAGCTCCGCTCATCCTGCTTCTGGGGTGGTGGGGTGGATGGCCTTTTTTTCTTTTCCTGACCCTGCTTTACCTGCTGGGCCTGCGGGAGATGGCGCTGCTTTTGAGAATACCTCCGCTTTGGCCGTGGATTAACTCCATTTTCTTCATCTGGGCGGCCCAACTGGGGAGACCGAATTATGAACTTGCCGTCTTGCCCGCGGCCATATGCACCGCCTTAGCCCTGGTATTCCTTTTCCCTCGCTTCTCTCCTTGGGAGGCAGCAGCTACCCTTTTCTCCTGCACTTATCTTTCTTTACTGCTTTTCCCTTTCTTTCTTCGCTCCTTGCCTAACGGCTGGTTCTGGCTCCTTTTTCTTTTGTTAATCACCTGGACTTTCGACACGGTGGCCTACTTCACCGGCCGCCTCTGGGGCAGGCGCCGCCTGGTTGCGCAACTCAGTCCCGGCAAGACGGTGGAAGGGTCGGTGGGAGGGCTTCTGGCCAGCGGGGGCCTTTCTTTGCTCTTTGCCCCTTGGCTCGGTCTTTCCCCTTTGAGCCTCTTTCTCTTAGGCTTGGGGGTAGGGGGAGCGGCGCAGCTTGGCGATCTCGTCCTTTCGGCCGTGAAGCGGGCCAGCAATAAAAAGGACGCCGGCAGCCTCATACCGGGGCACGGTGGCGTTCTCGACCGCTTTGACAGCTTGTGCCTTTCCGCCCCCTTGGTATATTACTTCGCCTACTGGCATTTGGGGGGGTAGGGCCTTGCCCGAGTGGTGGCGGCGCCTGTGGCTAGCGGCGAGCAGCGTGGTAGCGGGAGCCATCCTGGTGGCAGCTACCCTCTGGCTTTTGCGCTACCTTCTCCCCGTTTCTCTACCCTTCCTCATCGGCGCGGTTTTGGCCCTGTTCCTCGAGCCTTTGGTCCGGCCCCTGGAGCGCCGCCTGCCCCGGGGGGTAGCCGTCTTTCTCGCCATACTTTTCTTCCTTTTGTTCCTGGGGCTGGTATTCACCTTGCTGGGGGTTTATCTGGCGGTGGAGTTAGGGGATTTGGCCGGCAGCATTCCAGCTTACGCCCTGGAAGCGCAAGACAAACTTTTTCGGTGGTTTAACTGGCTGCGGGAGCGCTACGGGACCCTTCCTCCGGAGGCGGCCCGCTACCTAGAAATGGCCTTAAACACTTTGGCGGCCAGCGCCCAGAAGTGGGCTGCCTCGCTGGCCACCTCTCTCATTTCCTTCTTCGGCGCCATCCCCGGTTTCTTCCTCATAGTCTTCGTGAGCTTCCTAGCCACCTACTTCATCGGGCGCGACCGCTACTTGCTGGAGAGCTGGTGGCAACGCCTCTGGCCCCAACCCTGGGGGGAAACCTCTTTAAATCTCTTGCGGCGCACCTCCACTGCCTTCTGGGGATACCTCAAGGCCCAGTTCTTCCTCGTTTCCCTGACAGCGCTGGTGACCACCGTGGGGCTCTGGTTGAGCGGCGTCAAGTACGCTCTGACCTTGGGGCTCCTAACCGGTCTTCTAGACCTCCTACCCGTTTTAGGGCCGAGCACCCTTTTCTTACCTTGGATCGCTTACTCTTTCTTCAGCGGGTCTGTTCCCTTGGGCATCAAGTTATCTCTAGTTTACGGCTCTACCTTTGTCTTGAGGCAGTTGCTGGAGGCCAGGGTGGTGGCTTTCACTTTGGGGGCTCATCCCTTGGCAGTGCTCTTCGGCATGTACGCGGGCTTGAAGCTCATCGGCCCCGGGGGGCTGGTGCTGGGTCCCGTCGCGGTCATCGTAATCCAGGCTCTCTACCGAGCTTGGCAGGCTTCCCGCGACTGAAAGTTGGCGAGGGGGTAAAATCTTGTGCGCGAGTTGGTGATTTTAGGAAGTACCGGGTCCATAGGCAGGCAGGCTCTGGAAGTGGTGCAACTCTTCCCGGGAAGCTTCCGGGTGAAGGGTTTGGCAGCAGGGAGGAACTGGAAGCTTTTGCGGGAGCAGGTGCTCTCCTTTCGCCCCGAAGCGGTGGCCCTGGCCAGCGCGGAGGAGGCGCGGTTACTGGCGGAGTCGCTTCCCTCTGAGTCCCGCCCGTCCATCTTTTGGGGGGAGGAAGGGCTTGAGCACCTGGCTTCCTGGCCGGGAGCGGATACGGTGCTGGTGGCGGTTACAGGAGCGGTAGGCTGGAAGCCCACCCTGGCGGCCATAAGAGCTGGTAAAAGAGTAGCTCTGGCCAACAAAGAAACCTTGGTGGTAGCCGGGGAGATTGTGGTGCGGGAGGCCCAGAAGAGGGGTACGCTCATTCTACCGGTGGACAGCGAGCACGCTGCCATATGGCAGTGCTTGGAAGGAAGGAAAGGGGTGAAGAGGATAGTCCTCACGGCTTCTGGGGGGCCTTTCCGGGAATATTCCTTGGAAGAGCTGACTAAGGTTCGGCCGGCGGAGGCGCTACGCCACCCCACCTGGCGCATGGGCCCCAAGATAACGGTGGACTCGGCCACCCTCATGAACAAGGGATTGGAGGTCATCGAGGCCCATTGGCTCTTCGGCTTGGAGTATGATAAGATTAAGGTACTAATTCACCCCCAGAGCATCGTGCATGGCCTGGTAGAGTTCATCGACGGAGCCTGGCTGGGAGCCATGAGTGTGACCGATATGCGCTTGCCCATCCTCTATGCCCTTAGTTACCCCGAGAGGATGGCCACCGAGCTTTTCCCCCTGGATTTGGCCCGGGTGGGGACCTTAACCTTCGCCGAGCCCGATTGCGAGCGTTTTCCCTGCCTCAGTCTGGCTATAGAGGCGGGAAAGATCGGCGGAACCATGCCGGCGGTACTCAACGCTGCCAACGAAGTGGCGGTGGCGGCTTTTCTAGAAGAAAGGCTTCCCTTCCTGGGTATCCCAGCGGTGGTGGAAAAAGTGATGAGGCGCCACCAGGTGGTCAAGGAACTCTCCTTGGAGGCCATCGAAGAGGCCGATGCCTGGGCGCGTAAGGAAGCGGAGGCGCTGATAAAGCAGTGGGAATAGTCTTAACTGCCCTAGCGGTGATTTTTGTTTTCGGGCTCATCATCTTTATCCACGAGGCAGGGCACTTTTTGGCCGCCCGCCTGGTGGGGATAGGTGTTTACGAGTTCAGCTTGGGCTTCGGTCCCCGGCTGGGAGGGTTTAAGCGCCACAAGACCGAGTACAGCTTGCGCCTGGTGCCCCTAGGCGGGTATGTCCGGCTGGTGGGGATGGACCCGGAGGACAAAGAGCGGGAAGCTCCCTACAGCTTCGCCCGCAAGCCGGTCTGGAGCCGTATGCTGGTGATCCTGGCAGGACCCTTCATGAACTTTTTCCTGGCCGTGCTCCTGCTGGCCATAGTCTTTCTCTGGCAGGGTATACCGGTAGCCACCACCCGCATCGCCGAGGTCCTACCCCACTACCCAGCGGCAGCGGCGGGGTTCAAGCCCGGGGATCGCATTGTGGCCATAGACGGGCAACCGGTCAACTCCTGGAAGGAGATAGCCAGGATCATTGGACGCGGTCCCTCCCAGGAGCGAACCATCACGGTGGAAAGGGACGGTAAGCTTACCGACCTGGTGGTAAGCCCGCAGCCGGACGAAACAGGCAAGAATAAGATCGGTATCGTGCCGGTGGTGGTGAACGAGCGCCCGGGTTTGCTGGGGTCTTTGAAGCAGGGCATCGTGGCGACGGCCAACATGATAAAGCTCATCCTCCTCTTCCTGGGGCATCTCCTCCTGCACCAGGCCCCGGCCGACATAGGCGGTCCGGTGCGCATAGCAGTGGAGACGGGCAAGGTGGCCCAGATGGGGCTTTCTCCCCTGCTCCAGTTCACCGCCTTTTTGAGCATCAACGTGGGCTTTTTCAATCTCCTTCCCATACCGGCCCTCGACGGAGCTCGCTTCCTCTTCCTCTTCTGGGAAGGAGTGACCCGGCGTCCCCTCGATCCCAAGAAGGAAAATCTGATTCACCTGGTGGGTTTCGCCCTGCTCCTCTTCCTCATCGTGGTCATCACCTACCGTGATCTGTTGCACCTGACCGGAGGGATGGGGAAGTGAGGCGGCCCACTCGTCCGGTGTTTTTGGGCAAGATCCAGATCGGCGGCGGGGCGCCGGTGGTGGTTCAGTCCATGACCAAAACCCCTACTCAGGACGTCGAGCGCACGGTGGCCCAGATCCGCTCGTTGGAGGAGGCCGGCTGCGAAGTGGTCCGGGTGGCAGTGCCGGATTTAGAAGCGGCCCGGGCCCTCGAGAAGATAAAGGCGCGAGTTTCGCTCCCCCTGGTCGCCGATGTTCATTTCGATTACCGCCTGGCCCTGGCGGCTCTGGGAGCCGGAGCCGACGGGTTACGACTAAACCCAGGAAACATAGGGGATAAAGCAAAGATTGAGAAGGTGGTGGACAAGGCGCGGGAGCGCCGGGTCCCCATAAGGATAGGGGTAAACGCCGGCTCGCTGGAAAAGGACCTTTACGCCAAGTACGGGGGAGTGACGGCGGAGGCTCTGGTGGAAAGCGCCTTGCGCCACGTGCGCCTGCTGGAGGAGATGGACTTTCGCTTGATAAAGGTTTCCGTCAAGGCCTCCGATGTCCCCTTGACGGTCCAGGCCTACCGGCTTTTGAGTCAGAAGGTGGACTATCCTCTGCACGTGGGGATAACCGAGGCGGGTCCCGGGAACCGGGGGCTCATAAAGTCAGCCGTGGGAATAGGAATCCTGTTGGCAGAAGGGATAGGGGATACCATCCGCGTTTCCCTAACCGGCGATCCTTGTCTGGAGGTCTGGGCTGCTTGGGAGATCCTCAAGGTTTTGGGACTCAGGAAGCGGGGGATAGAGCTCATTTCCTGTCCCACCTGCGGGCGTTGCGAGATAGACGTGCTTGCCATAGCCACCGAGGTAGACCGGCGGCTTCGCCGGGTGACGGCACCCATAAAGGTGGCGGTAATGGGGTGCGCGGTCAACGGGCCGGGGGAAGCGCGGGAGGCCGATGTGGGCCTAGCCGGGGGGCGAGGCTGGGGGGTTATTTTCCGACACGGCCGCTTGGTGAAGAAGGTGCCGGCCGAGCGACTGGTAGAGGAACTCCTAGAAACCATCAAAGAAATGGGCATAGAAGGAGTAGAATGAAAGGGGGATGGACCAAGCTTTGCGGTTGAGCACTTGGCTTGTGCCGACCTTAAGGGAAGTGCCGGCCGAAGCGGAGGTGGCCAGCCACCGGCTTTTGCTGCGGGCGGGCTTCATCCGCAAGGTGGCGGCCGGTATCTATACGCTGCTCCCTTTGGGAAAGCGCGTATGTAGCAAGATTGAGAACATCGTTCGCGAGGAAATGAACCGAGCCGGCGGGCAGGAAATCTTGATGCCCATCCTTCAGCCAGCGGAGCTCTGGCACCGCTCGGGTCGCTGGGAAGTGTACGGACCTGAGCTTTTCCGCCTGAAGGATCGCCACGGGCGCGACTTCTGCCTCGGCCCCACCCACGAAGAGATGATAACTGCTCTGGTAGCTGCCGAGGTTCGCTCCTACAAGCAACTCCCCCTGCTCCTCTACCAGATAGGGAACAAGTACCGGGATGAGCGGCGTCCCCGCTTCGGGCTCTTGCGGGGGAGGGAGTTCATAATGAAGGACCTTTACTCTTTCGATCGGGACTGGGCCGGACTGGAAGAGAGCTACCGGAAGATGTACGAGGCTTATACCCGGATTTTTACCCGCGTGGGGCTCAACTTCCGGGCCGTGGAGGCGGATACGGGAGCCATAGGGGGGAGCGTGAGCCACGAGTTCATGGCCTTGGCTGAAGCGGGGGAGGCGGTGGTGGTCTACTGCCCCGACACAACCTGCGGCTACGCGGCCAACGTGGAGAAGGCGGAGAGCCTATCTTCCCTGGAGGAAATCGGGGAAGAAGGGCCGATAGAGCTGGTGGTCACACCGGGAGTGCGCTCGGCCGAGGAGGTGGCCGCTTTCCTGGGGCTTCCCGTCAAGCAGATAATCAAAACCCTCATCTACCGCACAGAAAAAGGCCTGGTGGCGGCTCTGGTGCGGGGTGACCGGGAAGTTAACGAGGTCAAGTTGCAGAACCACCTAGGGGTGCTGGAGCTCGAGTTGGCCGGCGAAGACCTGGTGGAAGAAGCTACGGGAGCGCCACCCGGCTTTGCCGGTCCCATAGGGCTCTCCCTGCCCTTAGTGGTAGACCGGGAGGTACTCCACGTGAAGGCGGGAGCGGTGGGGGCTAACCGACCGGATGCCCACTACATCAATGTCCTGCCAGGCCGGGACTTCCCCGTGCAAGACGTGGCCGACATCCGCCAGGTGAGTGAGGGGGATCCCTGCCCCCGCTGCGGTCGGCCCTTGCTGAGCGTGCGCGGCATAGAGGTAGGGCAGATATTCCAGTTGGGCGACAAGTACAGCCGGGCTCTCAACGCCTACTACTTGGACGAGAGAGGGGAGAAGCGCCCCATCATCATGGGGTGTTATGGCATAGGAATAACCCGCACCATGGCGGCGGTGGTGGAGCAGCACCACGACGAAGAGGGAATTATTTGGCCTGTGGCGGTGGCTCCCTTCCAGGTGCTGGTGTTACCCGTCAACTACGAGGAAGCACCCCAGCGGGAGCTGGCCGAGGAGATCTACAACCTCCTGCGAGAAAAGGGGATAGAGGTGCTGTTGGACGACCGCGAGGAGCGGCCAGGAGTGAAGTTCAAGGACGCCGACCTGGTGGGCTATCCCCTGCGGATCACGGTGGGCAGGCACGCGGCGGAGGGCAAGGTAGAACTCAAGCTCCGGCGCACGGGGGAAAACTGGCTCGTGAGCAAGGGCGAGGTCTTGGAGAAGGTTACGGCTTTCCTGGAGGGGAAGGAATTTTGTACCGGCTGACGGTTAAGGGTTCTTTCTCCGCCGCCCACCGGTTGCCGGACCACCCTTCCCCCTGCAGCCGGCTGCACGGGCACAACTGGGAGGTCGCCGTGACGGTGATAGGGGAGGAGTTGGGGCCGGACGGGATGTTGCTGGATTTTGCTGTGCTCAAGCAGATCCTGCGGGAGGTACTAGCCAAGCTGGATCACCAGTACCTCAACGAGTTACCTCCCTTTGGAAAAGAGTTTCCTCCCACGGCTGAGAACCTGGCCCGGTACATTTATCACGAGGTGGCTGCCAGGCTGGCCTCCTATTCCGCCGTAACCTTGCAGGAGGTAAGGGTAGGGGAATCTCCTTCTGCCTGGGTGGTGTATACTCCTTGAGAAGCGTAGTCCTCCTCTCGGGGGGTCTGGACTCGGCCGTCTGCTTAGCCTGTGCGGTGGAGGATGGAGAGGTAGTTCTTTCCCTTACCTTCGACTACGGCCAGGCGGCGGCCAGAAGAGAGATCGAGGCAGCGTCCAAGCTCGCTCGTCATTACGGTGTACCCCACCGGGTACTGCCCCTTTCCTTCTTGCAGGAACTTTTGCCCCCGGCCATGGCCTCGGGGGAGGGGATGCCGGAACCCGAAACGAGGGAGCTGGACGACGAGGTTTTAGCCGACCAACTGGCCCGTTCGGTATGGGTTCCTAACCGGAACGCGCTTTTTTTGAGCGTAGGAGCGGCTTTTGCAGAAAGCCTGGGAGCAGAGGCTGTGGTAGCCGGCTTTAATGCGGAGGAGGCTCAGAGCTTTCCCGACAACAGCCCTCCCTTTGTAAACGCCGTGAACGAAGTCCTGCGCTACTCTACGCGGGGAAAGGTGCGGGTGATAAGCTACACCCAGCGCCTGGACAAAAGGGCCATCGTCCGGCTGGGTAAGCGCCTAGGGTTACCCTTCTCCTTTATCTGGAGCTGCTACCGGGCGGGAGAAGAGATGTGCGGCCGGTGCCCCAGTTGCCTGCGCTATTTCCGCGCCTTGCGGGAAGTCGAAGGGGAGTGAGGAGAAGCGATGCGCACCCTCTACCTGCGCGAGACCCTTACCTATGACGGTAGCCAGCTTTCTTCCCTCTGGGCCTTTCGTTATCTGGGCCTGCAGGGGGACAGTATAGTGGCCTTTCGCGGCCCCTGTCGGGTGGAAAGGGAGGCTCTAGTGGACGTAGCCGACTACCTGGCTTCTTCTGTCATCTATAGCCCGGATATGCTCCACTTTCTGGTCGAGCACTTCGAGCAGGATCTGGAAAAAGGAGTTCTTCGGCAGCGCCTGCTGGTGGTGATTGCCAAAGAGATGCTGGAGAGGAAAGGGGTCAGGCCTCTTGAACGGCGGGGGGACGACCTTTTCGCGGAAGACCGGAAGCTTTCGGTGTCGGTGGCCACTGTGACCCCTGTCTCGGTTATGATCCACTTAGGGCTTAACGTCCGGGCCGAGGGGGTGCCGGTGAAGGCGGTGGGCCTCTTAGAGTTGGGCCTCCGGGAGGAAGAGATCCGAGAGTTGGCCGAGGCCATCATGGAGGCCTACGCCGGGGAGACGAAGGGGGTGTTCCTGGCGCGGTGCAAGGTGAGGGGAGTGCCGTAGCCCTAGCCCCTTTGCGGGAGATCTTCTCCTCCGTCCAGGGAGAAGGTCCCTACGTGGGGACGCGGCACCTTTTCGTGCGCTTCGCCGGTTGCAACCTCGCCTGCCGCTACTGTGACACTCCCCGGGATACGCCTGCCACCTGCCGGGTGGAGCTGGTGGCGGGAAGGCAGCGCTTTTTTCATCTCCCTAATCCCCTTACTCCGGAAGAAGTGGTCCTGCTGGTGGTTAACCTGCTGCGGCAGTTGAGGCACGGAGCCGTGGCCTTGACGGGGGGCGAGCCTCTACTTTATCCGACTTTCTTGCGCGAGCTCCTGCCGGCCTTGCGCCAGGTCGGCTGCCGGATCTACCTGGAGACCAACGGCACCTTGCCTCACGCTTTGGAGGAAGTGGTGGATCTGGTGGACATAGTGGCTATGGATCTCAAACTTCCAAGTAGCACCGGGCTTAGGTCCTACTGGAGTGAGCACGAAGAGTTTCTGGCCAGGCTCGAAGGAAAGGAAGTCATACTCAAGGCGGTAGTCAGCCGGCAGACCTCGAAAGAGGAAGTGGAGCGAGCGGGGGAATTGGCCGAGAAGGCCAGGGCCGTGCTCGTATTGCAACCGGTAACCACCAGAGACCCCAATTCTCGCCCCTCAGGGATGAGGCTTCTGGAGATGCAGGAGTGGGCCCTGAGGAAAACCTCGGATGTGCGCCTCATCCCGCAGGTGCACAAAATTTGCGGCTGGCTTTAGGTCAGGAGGAGCGCGATGTTCGACCAAGAGAAAATCAAACAGGCGGTGCGCCTGCTTTTGGAGGCCATAGGGGAGGATCCGGAGCGTGAGGGCTTGCGCGACACGCCCGAAAGGGTAGCCCGGATGTACGCCGAAATCTTCGCCGGTTTACGCGAGGACCCGGCGGTTCACTTGGAGAAGTACTTCACCGAAAACCACGAAGAAATGGTCTTGGTGCGGGATATCCCCGTCTACTCTGTCTGCGAGCACCACCTGCTTCCCTTTTTTGGGGTGGCGCACGTGGCCTACATACCGCGGGCTGGGGTGGTAACCGGTCTTAGCAAGCTGGCCCGAGTGGTCGACGGGTTTGCCCGGCGGCCGCAGCTGCAGGAGAGGTTGACCACCCAAATAGCCGATACCATCATGGAGAAGTTAAACCCCCGCGGGGTACTGGTGGTCATCGAGGCCGAACATATGTGCATGACCATGCGGGGGGTGAAGAAGCCGGGGGCTAAGACGGTTACCTCGGCGGTAAGGGGGATCTTTCAGCAAAATGCGGCTACGCGCGCCGAAGCCCTGGCCTTGATCCGGGGTCGCGATTTCAGGCCTTGAAAGGGGGTGCGGCCGGCATGAAAACCGAGGAAGGCTCTAAACTGGTACTTATAGCTACTCGCTCCTTTAAAGCCTGCGACGAGCTTTACCGCGTGGTCGATTTTCTTAACAAGACCCTGAAGCATAAACGGATACTCTTCGGCCTTACCAAAGACAGTCAGAAGGGCGAGATGATAATCTCCATCTACGAAACTTAGACGAGGGGGAGCGGAGTGCGGATACTTCTCACCAACGATGACGGTATTTTTGCCGAGGGCCTGGGGGTTTTGCGCAAGATGCTGGAGCCCGTGGCAACCCTTTACGTGGTGGCTCCAGACCGCGAGCGTAGCGCGGCCAGCCACGCCATCACCGTCCACCGCCCCCTGCGGGTAAGGGAGGCGGGCTTCCGCAGCCCCAGGCTTAAGGGCTGGGTGGTGGACGGTACCCCGGCCGACTGTGTCAAGCTGGGCCTGGAGGTACTTTTGCCCGAGCGTCCGGATTTCTTGGTCTCGGGCATAAACTACGGGCCCAACCTGGGTACCGATGTGCTTTACTCCGGCACCGTCTCGGCGGCCATAGAGGGAGTGATTAACGGCATTCCTTCGGTGGCCGTATCTTTGGCCACGCGGCGGGAGCCGGACTACACCTGGGCTGCCCGCTTTGTCCTGGTTCTGCTGGAGGAGCTGCGAAAGCACCGGCTGCCCCCAGGAACTCTGCTCAACGTCAACGTGCCCGATGGGGCACCGCGCGGGGTCAAGGTGACCAAGCTGGGGAGCGTGCGCTACGTCAACGTAGTGGACTGCCGCACCGATCCGCGGGGCAGGGCCTACTACTGGATGGCGGGGGAACCCCTGGAGCTGGACGGCAACGATCCCGAAACCGATGTTTGGGCGGTGCGGGAAGGCTACATTTCCGTAACGCCGGTCCAGATCGACCTTACCAATTATAGCTTCCTAGAAGAGCTTAAAAAATGGCGTTTCAACGACATCTTTTCTTCTTAAACACCGGGCAGGTCCTCTTAAGAGGACCTGCCCCCATTTTCAGACCTTCTCTCCACGGGCCAGAGCCTCCTCGGCCCGCCGGATCATGGCGCGCACCATGCTCCCGCCTATCTTACCTCCCACCCGGCCACAATCTTTGGCCTTAACCTCTCCCCAGTATCCGTCCTGAATTTGCTCTTCCAGACCCAACTCGCGGGCGACTTCTGTTTTGAAGAAGTCGCGCACTTCCTGCGGGAAAATCCGCTTTCTCACGAAGAAACGGGCCATAACTTTTCACCCCCTTCGGACTATTCTTATTTTGCGCTAGCGGCGAAGCCGGCTACCGCGGAGAATTCTGCCGGCTATGGCTTGCAGGCGCGACCAGTCTTCCCGGCTGAAGACCCGGAAGAGGAGGAAGAATAAAAAAAGGAGCCAAGCGAGCTTCCCCAAAGAGAGAATAAGGCTTTCTTCCTCTCGGCTTAGGTAGAGAAAGCAGACGGAAGCGGCCAGAGTGGCCGCCAGCGGTCGAAGAACCTCCTTAGACGGCGGAAGGAAGCTGCTCAAGCGCAAAAGGTCGAAGAGGTTAAGGACAGCCATGAAGAAGTAGCCGGCGGCAAAGGCTAAAGCCGCCCCCTTGATCCCCAGGGGAGGAAGGGCGGTCAGCCAGAAAAGAAGGGCGATTTTCGCGCTAGAGGCCAGGACTAGATTGCGGAAGGGTAAGAATGGGTATCCCAGCCCCTGGAGGATGCTGGTGGTCGTCTGTTGGAGGTAGAGGAAGGGAGCTCCCAGCGCCAGGAGGCGCAGGGGAACGCCGGCCTCCGGATAGCCGAAGATCTGCTGGCAAAGCGGGGTAGCCAGCAGGTAAAGGGTGGCGGCGCTGGGGAGGCCTACGATGAGGGTGAGCCTCAAGGCGTTATAGATGCGCGAACGTAAGAGGTAGGGATCCCGGCTGGCGGCGGCTTCGGCCACCGCAGGCACGAGGGCGGTGGCCAGCGATACCGTTACGATGCTGGGAGTGTAAAGAAGCGTTTCCGCTACCCCAGCAAACTGACCGTAAAGGGCGGTGGCTTCGCTTATCGAGTGGCCGCCGGCCACCAGGCGGTGGGGAATAAGCAGAGCCTCCAAAGAGAGGAAAAGCGTGGAGGAGAGCCGGGTGAAGGTGACGGGGAGGGCAAAGCTTATTAAGGGAAAAAATTCCTTCCATAGGCCGTCCTTCCCGGAACTGACCAGCGGGAGCTGGCGGCGGAAAAGAAAAAGCAGGAAAAGGAAACCCGCCGTTTCCCCGGCCACCACCCCCAGCGAGGCGCCGCAGGAAGCGGCTGCTACCCCCGAAGGGGCCAGGCAGAAGGCCAGGGCCAGGCCGGAAAAGACGCGTACCACCTGCTCGATGATCTGGCTTGAAGCGGTAGGAGACATGTCCTGCCAGCCTTGATAAAGGCCCCTGAAAACCGAGCATAAAGAGACTATGGGGATGCTGGGCAGTAAGCAAACGAAGGGGAGATAGGCCTGGGGGTTGGTTAGTATCCGCTGGGCCATGAGGGGAGCCAGGGCAAAGGCGGCAGCGGTGACGAGCAGACTGGAAACGGCGGTGAGGAGCAGGGCCAGGCGAAAGATGCGGGCTATCCGTCCCGGGTTTCCCTGGGCTTGGGCCTCGGCCACCAGCTTGGCCACGGCGGCCGGTATGCCGGCAGAGCCGAGAACTAGGGCCATGACATAAAGGGGGAAAACCATGGAAAAAAGGCCGATTCCTTCGGCCTGCAAGATCCTTATGAGGAATATCTGGTAGATGAAGCCCAAAAGCCGGTTGAGTAGGCTGGCAAAAGTCAAAACGGCGGTGCCGGCCAGTAGGGATTGACGGGCCATCCGGTTCCTCCGCCAAGCTTCTTTTTTACCTTATGTGTATGCCCGTCTCCCCAGAGAGAATTAAAGGGTGGGCGTCAGCCGCCCACCCTTTGGAAAGGGACTTAGCGCTCGGTCGGGCGCGAGAGCTTTTCCTCGGCGTACTCAATCATGCGCTTTACCATGTTGCCGCCGACCAGACCGCATTCCCGGCTGGTCATTTCTCCCCAGCCCTCTCGGGCGATCTTGTCGGCGAGTCCTAGGTCTTCAGCCACCTCGTACTTGAACCGTTCGAGAGCGGGTTGGGCTTCCGGGACCAGGGCCTTTTTCCTCCGGCGCCCCACCAACTCACCCCTCTCGAAAGTTTTAAATGGTGGCCTGATACTAATATGTCTCCAAGGCGTCTTGGCTATTCTTCGTTTAAAATTTGGCAAAAAACTGCTGCAGGAGGAATAAAGCAGGCTCTTTCAGAGGAAAGCTAAAGAGGAGTCCGGAAGGAGGAGGTGAGCAAGGGTGGAGCGCCAAAACTGGCTGGGTGCCATCGTCCGCTTTATAGTTTCGGCCATCGTGCTCCTCATCGTTAGCTGGCTCTCGCCCGGCTTCGTGGTTCGAGGGGGCTTTCTGGGGGCGCTCATCGCCGCGGGAGTTATTGCCCTGCTCGGTTACCTGGCAGAAACCCTGCTGGGCGACCGGATATCGCCTCACAGCCGCGGCCTGGTGGGCTTCATCACGGCGGCGGTGGTCATCTACCTGGCCCAGTTCATCATTCCTGGGCTTCTGAGCGTCAGCATAATCGGGGCGCTGATTGCTGCCTTCATCATCGGTCTCATCGACGCCTTCGTGCCCACTCTGCTGCGCTAGCTTTTAAAAAGGAGGCTTATAAAACCGTAAGCAAAGACAACCTGCCTCCATAAAGGCGGGTGGATCGATCACGGCGGCCGGGTTTTGTGGGTAGAATGAAAGCAAAAACGCAGGTATCGTCAAGGGCCGCTTAAGCGGTACCTGACGGAGTCGGGACGGTAGTGCCGGTCCCCTCCGATAACGGGTTCAAAAGGGCCGTCAGGTAACCGGTGTAACCCGGCATCAGTACCTGCAAAGGGGAACGTGCCGTAAAGGAAGCCCTACACCTTAAGGTGTAGGGAGGAAGTCACGGTCTTGTCCCCCTTCGGGTGGCATAAAGATTTACCCGGGAGGGGGATTTACTTTGTTTAGAAAAGGGCTTTACCTTCTGGTTCTCACCTGCTTGTTCGGTCTCCCCTTGGCCGGTTTCTTCCTGGCAGTACAGAAGGGCTGGCTTACTTACCGGCAGTGCCTGGTCTCTTGCCTGCCCTATGTCAGGGAGCCGGGGCTTAGCCCGTCTCTTCACTTGGTTTGGGAGAGAAAAAACTGGCTGCGCTTGGTTCTGCCGCTGGGGGAGGAAACGGTTTTAGCGGTAGCTGCTCCTGCGCCCTCCCCGCCCCCAAAAAAAGAAGACGGTCGGCCGCGGCCCCTGATCATAATCTACAACACGCACACGGGGGAGGCCTACGCCCCCACCGAAGGGGTGGCACGGGTGGAGGGAGGAAGAGGAGGCGTGGTCAAGGTGGCGGCAGTACTGGCCCAGGAGCTCGAGCAGCGGGGGTTCAGGGTGCTGCGTAGCGATAAGATTCACGACACCTGCTATGCCACTTCTTACCTAGAGTCGGAGAAGACGGTGAAGGAACTCCTGGTCGCTCACCCTGAGGCGGTGGCCGTTTTCGATATCCACCGGGATTCGCGTCAGCCCCAAAATGCCCGGGTGCTGGAAATAAAGGGACAGGCAGTGGCCCACGTGCTCATCGTGGTGGGCTCAGGCGAGCGGCAACCCTTTCCCACTTGGGAGCAGAACCTGGCTTTTGCCCGGCGCGTAGCCGCCAAGGCCGACGCCATGTATCCCGGGTTGTGCCGCGGGGTAAGGGTGAAAGGGGGGAGATATAACCAGCATCTGCATCCCCGGGCGCTGCTTTTTGAGATAGGCGGAGTGGACAACACTTTGGAGGAGGCGGAGCGGGCAGCAGTCCTTTGGGCGGAGGTACTGGCGGCAGCCTTAGCGGAAGAGCTTTCTCCCTGAAGCCCGCTGGGATATAATCTAAGGGCGAGGGGGAAGGAGCGCTGTGCCGAGGGAACTCATCCGTAACTTCTGTATAATCGCCCATATCGACCACGGTAAGTCCACTTTGGCCGACCGGCTTTTGGAGTTCACCGGTGCCATCTCGCCCCGGGAGATGCGGGAGCAGCTGCTCGACCGGATGGATATCGAGCGCGAACGGGGCATTACCATCAAGGCCAAGGCGGTGCGGCTCACCTACCGGGCCCGTGACGGGCGGGAGTATCAGCTCAACCTCATCGATACTCCTGGTCATGTGGACTTTTCCTACGAGGTCTCCCGCAGCCTGGCGGCCTGCGAGGGGGCTTTGTTAGTTATAGACGCCAGTCAAGGAATAGAGGCTCAGACTTTGGCCAACGCCTACCAGGCGCTGGAATACGATCTGGTGTTGATTCCAGTCATCAACAAGATTGATCTTCCCGCCGCCGACCCGGACCGGGTAAAGGAGGAGCTGGAACGGGTACTAGGGCTGCCGGGTGAGGAGGCCCTTTTGGTTTCGGCCAAATTGGGGATAGGGATTGAAGAAGTGCTGGAGCGTGTGGTGCGGGACATTCCTCCTCCCAAAGGGGAGGATGGAGGCCCACTCAGGGCTCTGGTCTTCGACTCCCACTACGACCCTTACAAAGGAGTAGTGGCCTATGTCCGCGTAGTGGACGGCCGCCTGACGCCAGGGATGCGCATCCGCATGATGTCGACCGGGAAGGAGTTCGAAGTTACCGAGGTGGGGGTCTTCCGCCCCGAGCCCGAACCGGTGGCCTCCCTGGAGACGGGTGAAGTGGGCTTTGTAGCCGCTCAGATAAAAAATGTGAGGGACTGCCGCGTTGGGGACACCATAACCGAGGCGGGGAGGCCGGCAGCCACCCCCCTCCCCGGCTACCGCCCTGTCAAGCCCATGGTCTTCTGCGGGCTTTACCCGGTGCAGTCGGGGGATTTCGAGCGGCTGCGCGAGGCCTTGGAGAAGCTCAAGCTCAATGACGCAGCTCTTCATTGCGAACCGGAAACTTCTGCAGCTCTCGGCTTCGGCTTTCGCTGCGGCTTCTTAGGGCTTCTGCACATGGAAGTGGTGCAGGAGCGTCTGGAGAGGGAGTTCGGCCTGGAGTTGGTGACCACGGCGCCCAACGTGGTCTACCGCGTGCGCTGCCGCAACGGCCGAGTGCTGGAGGTGGATAACCCAGCTCGTATTCCGCCGGCGGGGGAGATCGAAGCCATAGAGGAGCCTTATGTGCGGGCCACCATTATGCTGCCCAAAGAGTACGTGGGAGCGGTCATGGAACTCTGTAGCGAGCGGCGCGGCATCTTCAAGAACATGGAGTACCCCAGTCAGGAAAGGGTCATCCTCACCTATGAACTTCCCCTGGCGGAGATGATGTATGACTTCTTCGACCGGCTGAAGTCGGTGACGCGGGGGTACGCCTCCCTGGACTACGAGTTTATCGGCTACCGTGAAGGGGATCTGGTGCGCCTGGACATCCTGGTGGCGGGGGAGATGGTAGACGCGCTTTCTACCATCGTGCACCGGGACCGGGCTTACTACCGGGGGCGCCAGCTGGTGCAGAAACTGAAGGAGCTCATCCCTCGGCACCTGTTTGAGATCGCTATCCAGGCGGCCATAGGGGGGCGGGTGATCGCCCGCGAGACCATAAAGCCTTTACGCAAGGACGTGCTGGCCAAGTGCTACGGGGGAGACGTCACCCGGAAAAAGAAGCTTCTAGAGAAGCAAAAGGAGGGGAAGAAGCGGCTCAAGCAAGTGGGGACGGTGGAAATACCGCAAGAAGCCTTCTTGGCCGTGTTGCGGGTAGACGAGTGATGAGTGTGGCCGGAATTTATCTGCATGTGCCTTTCTGCCGCCGCAAGTGCTCTTACTGCGACTTCGTTTCCTACCCCTACCGGGAAGAGGCGGCGCTCGAGTATTTAAGCGGTCTTAAGAGAGAGGTGCTTTTATGGCGGGAGGTTTACGGCTACCGGCTGAAGGTTTCTACCCTCTATCTGGGGGGAGGAACCCCCACCTGCCTGCCGCCTAAGCTCCTGGAGGAAATTTTTAACATTATACACCGGAGTTTTTCTATTCTTCCCCGGGCGGAAGTAACGGTGGAGGCCAACCCGGAGACCCTCACCCCGGAGCTGGTCAGTAGCTTGGTGGCATGGGGAGTGAACCGTTTAAGCATAGGGATGCAGGCGTTCAAGCCTGAACACTTAAGGCTTCTGGGGCGCGGGCATACTTTTGCCGAAGTGGTGGAAAGCGTGAAGGCCTGCCGCCGCGCCGGCCTGGAAAACCTTAATCTGGATCTCATTTACGGCCTGCCGGGCCAGACGCTGGCGGAGTGGCGGGCGACTTTGCGGGCGGCTGTGGCTCTTGAACCCACGCACCTCTCGGCTTACGCCTTGGAACTGGAGGAGCATACCCCTCTCGGGGAAAGAGTGGCTAGAGGTGAGCTTTCTCCCTGTGAAGAGGAGACGGTGCGGGAGATGTACCTGGAGACCATAGATTTCCTGGAGGAGCGGGGGTACCGGCACTACGAAATTTCTAACTTTGCCCTGCCGGGGAAGGAGTGCCGGCACAACCTGGGCTACTGGCGTCTTTCCCCTTACCTGGGCCTGGGACCGGCGGCGCACAGTTTCTTAGAAGGGAAGCGCTGGGCCAATGCCTCCGACCTCGCCACCTACCTCCGCCTGTTGGAGGAGGGGAGGAGGCCGGTGGTGGAGGTGCTGGAGGTCGGCCGGAGGGAAGCCATGGCCGAGGCCATGTTTCTGGGTCTACGTCTGCGCCGGGGGGTGCATCGCTCCTGGTTTGCCGCTCGTTTCGGCTCCACTCTGGAGGAGGCCTATGGGCCGGTCCTGGAGAGGCTCGTGAAGCAGGGGTTGCTGGAATAT
The DNA here is from genome assembly GCF_003368535.1 of Ammonifex thiophilus. Lineage (GTDB taxonomy): Bacteria > Bacillota > Desulfotomaculia > Desulfotomaculales > Ammonificaceae > Ammonifex > Ammonifex thiophilus. The sequence continues at coordinate 204 of NZ_QSLN01000010.1, read as the reverse complement.
GACGGGGGATGGGTTCGCCTCACCCCTACGGCCTTGCCGGTGGCTAACCAGGTTTTTGCGGCCTTCGTGTGAAGTTCGAGGGCGTACAATTTCAGTAGGTGACGGAGGAGACTCATGAAGGAGGAGACCTCGCCCCTCGCGGACAATTTTCATGGACTGAAAGGAGGAGCGAGGTCTCATGCACAATCAACCTATTTCAGACAT
>NZ_QSLN01000109.1 GCF_003368535.1 Ammonifex thiophilus | reverse complement strand
CCGTATCCGGATAAAGCCCCCCTAGATAATAGGGACACTTGAGCTTGAACCGTCCTTTCCCCACCTCTTCTTTCCCCTCGTGTATGTAAACCAGACGGGGTAAGTACTTCTTCCCGTCCTGACCGGCTACGTGGTCTTCGTCCGCTTCCACGTAAAGAACTTTCACCCGGCGCTTCTCTTTGGGTGGTTCGGGCAGTTCTTCGGGAATAAAGTCGTGCACTACCTTCTTCACGG
>NZ_QSLN01000108.1 GCF_003368535.1 Ammonifex thiophilus | reverse complement strand
CAGAGCGAACTACCAGAGAAGACTGACATTTCGGCTCAAAGCTTTGAGAGCCTTGGTTAGTGGAGTCACCGAACCCCGTAAAGCAGGAAGATTATCGAATACCTCACCTGATACTTTCCTCAGCCTCTGCCTCTCTTCCTCAATAGCAGCCTTATCGATCTCTAAAGCCCTTAAGCCCTCCCTCCATCGAGCTATATACTGCTCCTGCAAGGAAACACCGTTTGCCTTCGCTACCC
>NZ_QSLN01000107.1 GCF_003368535.1 Ammonifex thiophilus | reverse complement strand
AAACACCGTTTGCCTTCGCTACCCGCAACCGGGCCATCCGGTCTACCCCACGAGCACTCCATGCCATCGGCCGTGACGATAACCGCGCTGCCAAAATGTGACTTACGTGTCCCTCCGCACTCACCCCAAGCCGGACCTCCGGGTAAAGCCGGTATGCCATTATCCCCTCCCAGTTCTGATCTATGTAGCGCCGACAATCCCGCACCGCCTTCCTCCGGCCAGGAGTCTCCGCCTTCCT
>NZ_QSLN01000106.1 GCF_003368535.1 Ammonifex thiophilus | reverse complement strand
GGAGTCTCCGCCTTCCTCGCCGTTCCCTTCAGTACCTTCTCTACCCCCACCCGATCACCACGCCTCAAGGCTGCCCAAATCTCTCCATATGCCTCTTTGTCCTTCCCTAAAGCTATTTATCCAGGTGGAAAAGATCCAGCACAAATACGCTCTTCGGTAAAAACTCCAGACCCCTCTTTATCCACCTGTCCCCGTCTCCACAAAGGTAGATCCGCTCAACATCATGTAGCTCGTAATGCT
>NZ_QSLN01000105.1 GCF_003368535.1 Ammonifex thiophilus | reverse complement strand
CAGGAAGGGCCACCCTCCCTCTGGTAGATGAAGAAGTGACACAACCACCATTACCAGGAGGGATTGAGGATGGCCCATTACCAGGTTACCGTAGATGGCGAAGTTCTGCAACAGTTGTTTTCCCGGGACGATGGTCTGGCCCGGTTGGTGGAGCAAGAGCTCAAAGCTAAACCCTACGAACGCACAGAGGAAAGACAAGCGTACCGCAACGGCCACCGGGAAAAGCCGCTTGTAACCCGGATCGG
>NZ_QSLN01000104.1 GCF_003368535.1 Ammonifex thiophilus | reverse complement strand
CCTGCCTGCAAAAGAACCAAAAAGCCCGAGCAGAGCTCGGGGAGACACTTCAGCACCATCTTCCTCATCATGCCACTCTTTCTCAAAAAAGCCCCGGAGCCATTTATTTTCTCCCACCCACCCCCCCCTATAGCCTTCGGCGGCTTACGCCACCATACAACGGGACAGACATGTCACCCACAAAACCAAAAAATTGAGATCTACTGAGGACAAGTTGGGTACAAAGTCAATTCTGGTCATCAAGCAGC
>NZ_QSLN01000103.1 GCF_003368535.1 Ammonifex thiophilus | reverse complement strand
AGAAGGTACTGAAGGGAGCGGCGAGGAAGGCGGAGACTCCTGGCCGGAGGAAGGCGGTGCGGGATTGTCGGCGCTACATAGATCAGAACTGGGAGGGGATAATGGCATACTGGCTTTACCCGGAGGCCCGGCTTGGGGTGAGTGCGGAGGCACACGTAAGTCACATTTTGGCAGCGCGGTTATCGTCACGGCCGATGGCATGGAGTGCTCGTGGGGTAGACCGGATGGCCCGGTTGCGGGTAGCGAAGGCAAAC
>NZ_QSLN01000102.1 GCF_003368535.1 Ammonifex thiophilus | reverse complement strand
CGGTAACATCATTAACCAGAGCCCTCAAAGCTTTGAGCCGGAACATCGATCTTCTCTGGTAGTTCGTCCTGGTCCGGGGATGGTGGGGCTCGAGACTCCTACAGTAGGTTGACACGATCTAGAGCCCCGAGGGCGTACAATTTCAGTAGGTGACGGAGGAGACTCATGAAGGAGGAGACCTCGCCCCTCGCGGACAATTTTCATGGACTGAAAGGAGGAGCGAGGTCTCATGCACAATCAACCTATTTCAGACA
>NZ_QSLN01000101.1 GCF_003368535.1 Ammonifex thiophilus | reverse complement strand
GACCTCACCCTCCTGAGTGGTTGGATTGTCAACTACTCGTCCCTGGCAAAAGGACGGTGAGGTCTCTTCTTCTTTTTCTCCTCCCTCGGCTCCTGCAAGAACTCCTACGGTAACTTTACACTAACGGGGCTCTAGGTCAAGAAGTGTGGAGAGGAGACCAGCCAAGCCAAGGGGAGAAAAGCTAAGAGCATCTTTCGCACATAGACCCCGCGGTTCCGAAAACCGTAACTTATCCGCTTGAGGAGCTTGATCTT
>NZ_QSLN01000100.1 GCF_003368535.1 Ammonifex thiophilus | reverse complement strand
ATGCTCGCCTGCTGGCCGATATCGGTCGCAGCGACCTGCGCCGACTGCGTCGCCTGAACCCCGATTCCGAACTCATTCAGGAGCTGAAGACCCTGTGCCGCGACCAGGATATACTCCTGGAAGAGGTCACTCGGCTCACCAACCGCCTGACCGCCTGCCTCAAGGAGTACTATCCCGTGGCCCTTGAACTCTTCTCGCGCCTAACTCTGCCGGTTACGCTCAACTTCCTAAAGACCTATCCCACCCTGGAAGCGG